>NZ_JABSQR010000017.1:0-50588 GCF_013215705.1 Moritella sp.
ACGGTCTTAAAGAGGTTAAGGGTCAAGCTTAATTTGCTTAACTGTTAATTCTGAATAGAATAAAAACCCGCTTTTAAGCGGGTTTTTTTATTTATACGCTAACCAATTTCTGCATTATATGTGACAATAACTGATTCATTTACGGGATGATTGTCATGCGCCTGCTTTATTTTGTATTAATCTTAATTCTCAGCTTATTGAGCTATCATTTTATTGTCGGTAATAATGGCGTGATGGACTACAAGCGTATCGAACGTGAAGTCAATATCCAACACCGCAATAATCAAGTGTTAATCGAACGTAATACTGCGCTAAAAAACGAGATCTTAGATCTGCGCAATGGTTACGACGCGATTGAAGAACGTACCCGTAATGAACTGGGTATGATTAAAGAAGGTGAAACTTTCTACCGTATAATTAATGATGATCACTAGGCTACTGAGATGACTGAACAATTTATTGCTGTGGTCCCTGCCGCAGGTGTCGGCGCTCGCATGGGTGCGAGTATTCCCAAACAATACTTAATGCTGCAAGACAAAACGGTTATTGAACATACGCTAACGGCACTATTAAGCCACCCTCGTATTGCCCAAGTTGTGGTGGCTCTCGGACCCGAAGATGATTGGTTTGCTGAACTGGCGATTGCCAATGACCCGGCTATTATCCGCGTTGATGGTGGTAAAGAGCGTGCTGATTCGGTATTAGCAGGATTGCAAGCCTGTCAGTCATATAACTGGGTGTTGGTACATGATGCTGCCCGCCCATGTTTAACTCATGTTGATATCGACAGTCTTATTGCTGGTGCGCTAGCATCTAAACATGGTGCTATTCTAGGGTGTCAGGTTCGCGATACGATGAAGCGTACAGATGCTCAAGGTAACATTATTGCCACTGTCGATCGTGAGCTACTGTGGCATGCGTTAACGCCACAGATGTTTCCAGTGATGTTACTGACTAACGCGTTAACGACTGGCTTGGCAGACAAGGCCAATATCACCGATGAAGCATCTGCGATTGAGTTATTAGGGTTTACACCTAACATGGTGATTGGTCGCGCGGATAATATTAAAATAACCCGTCCAGAGGACATGCCGTTAGCAACCCTGTTTTTACAGCAATTAACGCAGCGTTAATAACGAAAAACAATAGCGAAAAATAAGCACGAAGAGCAATAGGGAAGAGAGATAATGTTTAGAATTGGCCATGGTTTTGACGTACATAAATTTGGTAATGCTGGTCCGGTGATGATTAATGGTGTCGCGATCCCTTATGAACAAGGTTTTTTGGCGCATTCTGATGGTGATGTCGCTTTACATGCGATCTGCGATGCATTGCTTGGTGCTTTAGCGCTTGGCGATATCGGTCACCACTTCCCTGATACATCTGCAGAGTTTGAAAATATCGACAGTCGTATTTTATTACGTGACGTATTTAGTAAAGTAAAAGAGTTGGGTTATCGCATTGGTAACTTAGACGTCACCATTATTGCACAAGCACCTAAGATTGCGCCGCATATTCAAGCGATGCGCGCCGTATTAAGTGCCGATCTTGAAACCGAATTATCAGCCGTAAATGTGAAAGCAACCACTACCGAAAAGCTCGGTTTTACTGGTCGTAAAGAAGGCGTGGCATGCGAAGCTGTCGTGCTGTTAATGAAAAATATATAATAAGTGAAAATCAATTAATGCAAACTAATCCTAATGCGGAGAGATCAATGCTTCCTGAATTTGAATATCTATATGGCAAACCTAGCGTCACAGGTTTTATTAAGCAGGAAGCTGCCGACTTTGTGGTTATTGAAGACCTGGGTTTTGAATTAACCGGTGAAGGTGAGCACATCTTCATCTCTATCCGTAAGATCGGTGAGAATACCCAATATGTTGCTCGGGCATTAGCCAAAGCGGCCGGTGTCTCAGGTAAGGATGTGAGTTATGCAGGGCTTAAAGACCGCCATGCCATTACTGAACAATGGTTTGGTATTCACATGGCGGGTAAAGAAACCCCCGATTTTTCTGTTATTGAAACAGAACAAATTAAAGTATTAAAAATTGTTCGTCATAACAAGAAATTACGTACGGGTGCATTAAAAGGTAATCAATTTACATTAAAATTAACGGACCTAAGCAGTACCGATGGATTAGCCGAGCGTTTAGATAAAATTAAAACCACCGGCGTGCCAAACTATTTCGGTGAACAGCGATTTGGTCAAAACGGTAATAACATTGTGCGTGCACAAGAGATGTTTGCGGGTCACGTAGTAAAAGATCGTAATAAGCGCAGTTTTTATATTTCGGCTGCACGCAGTTTGATATTCAACGAAGTTGTCAGTGAACGTATTAAACAAGATAAATGGCAAACGGCGCTGTCAGGTGATTGCTTCATTTTACAGGGGTCTAATTCGTTCTTTGTGGAAGAAACCTTAACTGACGACATTATTGAACGTGTTGCCCAAGGCGCGCTACAACTATCTGCCCCGTTAGTAGGCAAAGGTAACAGCAGTGCAATGAACGACGCATTGGCATTTGAAAACAGCGTTATTACGCAATATCCAGAATTGCTTGACGGCCTCATTACCGCAGGTCTACGTCAGGAGCGCAAAGCGATAATATTGCGTCCACAAAACTTCAGTTATGAATTAGCTGAGGATAGCTTAACGGTGAGCTTCTATCTGCCATCAGGGTGTTTTGCGACAAGTATTGTACGTGAATTGATTGAAGAAAAAGTAGTGATTCGTCATTTTGACCAAGAACTTAAATCAGGAACCGTATGATCCAACTTGGTAATACTGGGGTAGCAGGGCTGCGTATAAGATCGTTGCTTGAACAACAAGGCATTAGTGCAGTAAGTGTATTGACTGCCATACAAGATACGCCACGTGACTATTTTGTGGAAGAAGCGTTTGCATTGCAAGCATGGGGCAACCAGGCCTTGCCCATTGGTGCAGGGCAGACCATCTCACAGCCTTACATCGTTGCCAGAATGACGGAACTGTTAATGCAAACTAATCCACAACGGGTGCTGGAAATTGGCACTGGTTCGGGTTATCAAACGGCTATTTTAGCGCAGGTTTTTCCGCGTGTTTATTCGGTTGAACGGATCCAAGCATTACAGTGGCAAGCGAAACGTAGGTTAAAGAATCTTGACCTACATAACGTCATGATGAAATACGGCGATGGTTGGCAAGGCTGGCCAAGTAAGGGGCCATTTGATGCGATTATAGTAACCGCTGCACCTGCTGCAGTGCCACAAGCATTATTAACGCAGTTAACGGATGGTGGGCAACTTATTCTGCCATTGGGTGTCGAATCTCAAGTATTACAAGTTATTACCCGTAATGGCGATAACTATACCAGTCAGAATGTTGAAAATGTACGCTTTGTACCGTTAGTTCAAGGTGAATTAGCGTGAGTCTATTATCGGTATTAAATGCGCAGGAGAGCGGATCAGGGAGTCAGGTGTAGAGATGGTCAGGAGACTATTAAATCATGTACGCGCGTGCAACCTATGGTGCCGTATCGGGTGTTATTTACTGCTACTACAGTTAGTTGGTTGTACTACGGCCAATCATAACCCCGCGCCTGTCACGAGTGTCCAAGGTTATAAGATTGAACTAAGATCGTATATTAATACGCCAAGTTATCGTGTTAAAAAAGGTGAAACTTTGTATGCAATTGCCTGGCGAAGTAAGCAAGATTTCAAATTTTTAGCGGCCTTAAATCAGATCCCAAATCCTTATCAAATTTACCCTGGTCAAGTATTAAAACTGAAAGGGAAAATCCCCGCGCCAGTGTATAAAAAACCGACCCCGGTGAAAATAGCTAAAAAAACCAATAGTAATGCCAATAAAAGTACCGCTAAAACCAGTGTTAAGGCACCATCAAAACCATTAGTTAAACCAGCAATCACCAAAACGGTTACCGCAAAAACAAGCGCTCCGGCTAAATATAGACCGCCAGTGAAAAGTAAATCGCCGGTAAAAGCCAAGCCTGCGGTGAAGGTGGTGAAACCCAAAGCGATGGTGAGTAATAATAAGTTGAAATGGAGCTGGCCAGCTGCCGGAAAATTAATTCGCACTTATTCTAGCAGTAAATCAGGACAGCAAGGTATCAATATTGCCGGCTCATTGGGGCGAAATATCATCGCGTCAGAAAATGGTCGTGTGGTTTATTCCGGTAATGGTTTACGTGGTTATGGTAATTTAATCATCATCAAACATAACGATGATTACTTAAGTGCGTATGCCTACAACCAAAAGCTATTAGTGAAAGAGCAGCAATGGGTTAAGGCTGGTCAGAAGATCGCAACCATGGGTAATTCGGGTCCTAATTCAGGTGCTGAATTGTACTTTGAGATCCGTTATCGCGGTAAACCGGTTAACCCCATGCGCTACTTGCCTAAGCGTTAAGCCCGACTGAAATTAATTTATTAGACTAATCTTAATAAGTTATTTACTTCAGTCAGGAGGCAAACCGTAATGAGCAAGATAACTGACGCAAAGAAGTTAAAC
Source organism: Moritella sp. (assembly GCF_013215705.1). Classification (GTDB taxonomy): domain Bacteria; phylum Pseudomonadota; class Gammaproteobacteria; order Enterobacterales; family Moritellaceae; genus Moritella. Next base: position 4,508 of record NZ_JABSQR010000017.1, read on the forward strand.
GTTGCAGGTAATAAAGTATCTGACAACGATAAAAAATCACGGCCAAGGATGGCAATATTTGAAGATGAGCACCTCATTCCTAACGATGTAAAAAGCTTAGATGCAACGCAGCTTTATCTTGGGGAAATTGGTTTTTCACCATTGTTGACCGCAGAAGAAGAAGTTTTTTATGCACGTCGCGCATTACGCGGTGATGCCAGTTCAAGAAAACGTATGATCGAAAGTAATCTGCGTTTAGTGGTTAAAATCGCGAGACGATATAATAACCGCGGGCTGGCTCTATTAGACTTGATTGAAGAAGGGAATCTGGGTCTGATCCGTGCCGTAGAGAAATTTGATCCCGAGCGTGGTTTTCGCTTCTCAACCTATGCAACATGGTGGATAAGGCAAACCATTGAACGTGCCATCATGAACCAAACCCGAACCATTCGCTTGCCCATCCATGTTGTTAAAGAACTCAATGTTTATCTTCGCGCTGCGCGTGAACTCGCCCATGAACTAGATCATGAACCCACCGCTGAAGACATTGCGGATAAATTAGATAAACCGGTTGCTGATGTCAGTAAAATGCTGCGTTTGAATGAGCGGATAAGTTCGGTTGATACGCCTATTGGTGGTGATTCCGAAAAAGCGTTATTAGACATTATATCGGATGAAAAAGGTGATGGACCGGAAAGCCGAACCCAAAATGATGATATTAAATTCAGTATCGTCCGCTGGCTTGAAGAACTGAATCCCAAACAAAGAGAAGTGCTGGCTAGGCGCTTTGGGCTGTTAGGTTATGATGCTTCAACGCTGGAAGATGTCGGGCGTGAAATAGGCTTAACCCGCGAGCGTGTTCGGCAAATCCAAGTCGAAGCATTGCGACGGCTACGGGAGGTACTCGCCCAGCAAGGCTTATCTGTTGAAGCGTTGTTTAGATTATAAAAAGTTAGGCTATAATATGCTGGGAAGCATGGTTATTGAGTAGTTAGTCATTAAATTTAAGCTAGTCTTAATGCTTAGTACTTCATTCAGCCTTTATGCTGATTTTATTAAAATCAGTCATACTATTCATACGTTTCTAGTATTTTAGTAACCCTCTGCAAACATGGATTGTTTAAGGACGGTTATGTCGTTTATTCGTTTTTCGTGCAGTTTGTTATTAGCGCTTAGTTTAGCATCACTGATAACGGGTTGTTCCACACCAAGACTCTTTATTAATAGTGATCTGCCTGTCATTGCTGATGATGCTAAGTTTATTGTATTGCCAACCGATATACATGGTTTATCGGGTTCAAGGCCAGAAAAAGAAACTATTTTTTACGCATCATTTAACACTGCATTTGCTGAACAAGCGATTCATTTATCGCAGCTAGCCTCACGATTAAAACAGCATGACTTTGCTGATGTCTCGTGGGAAATGAGTCATGCGATGCATCGTCTTGTTACTGAACATGATTGTTTTAGTTATACGGATGCGTATCAATTAGCGCTTAATAAGGGTAAAACGAGCAGTAAATTCAGGGCACTGGATAATGATTTGTACCATTTGAGCCAATGGTTACAGCAAGAGTATCACTTGTCTGCGGTACCGGAATATATCGCGGTGGCGCATATTGATAGCATGGGCGTATCACAGGCTGGCGAACTAATTAAATATCGGGTGATCGCGGGGATCTATTCGACTCAGCGACAGGCGTTAGAGCGTGTGGTGACTTATGTAACAGAAAGCCCAAACCAGCGAACCGCCATTTTGCATGACTTGGATAATTTGGGCTTTTTAATTTACCGAGAACTATTTAAACTAAACTAACGACAATTCCAGTAGGGCAATTAAAGTTGTTCTTTTAAACGGTACAATACCTCGAGTGCTTCACGTGGCGTCATATTATCAATATTCAAGGCGCTCAGATCATCAATCACAGGATGGGAAACGGGCGTTGCTTCCAACGGTGGACGTTTACCTGTCACCACTGGTTGGTGTGAGAGTTGTTCTAACTCATGCAGCTTCACTTTAGCCGCATGAATAACCGGTTTTGGCACACCTGCTAATGCTGCAACTTGCAAACCATAACTGCGATCTGCTGCACCGTCTTGTACGGCATGCATGAAGACAATGGAGTCACCGTGTTCAACCGCATCGAGGTGTACATTGACCAGACTTGAATGCTTCTCTGCTAACGTGGTTAGCTCAAAGTAGTGCGTTGCAAAGAGCGTATAAGCCTGGATCTTATTGGTCAGGTATTCAGCACATGCCCAGGCTAATGATAAACCATCGTAAGTACTGGTACCGCGTCCAATTTCATCCATCAATACCAAGCTATTCGCGGTAGCATTATGTAAGATATTCGCTGTCTCAGTCATTTCTACCATAAAAGTAGAACGACCCGATGCTAAATCATCGGATGCGCCAATCCGGGTGAAAATACGGTCGATTAATGACGTCGTCACTTGCTCTGCTGGGACGAAACTACCGATATGAGCCATCAGGGTGATTAACGCTGTTTGACGCATATAAGTCGATTTACCGCCCATATTCGGACCGGTAATGATTAACATGCGACGCTCAGGGTTAAGCTGTACGGGATTGGCAATAAACGGTTCTGTCATCACTTGCTCAACGACAGGATGACGACCATTGATAATGTCGATACCGGGTTTGATACTAATTGTCGGGCGGCAGTAGTTTAAGGTTTCTGCGCGTTCAGCAAAGTTACACAGTACATCCAGTTCCGATAATGCCGCTGCGCTGTCTTGCAGTGCGGGAATATACGGTAACAACTTATCTAATAATTGTTCATAAAGTTGTTTCTCTAGTGCCAGTGACTTACCTTGGCTACTGAGTACTTTATCTTCGTGTTCTTTCAGCTCTGGAATGATGTAACGTTCGGTGTTTTTTAGCGTTTGACGTCTGATGTAGCTTGCTGGCACTTGATCCGATTGTAGGCGACTGACTTCGATGAAGTAGCCGTGTACTCGGTTATAACCAACTTTTAAGGTGGGAATACCGGTTTGTTGTTTTTCCCGTTCTTCTAAGGCTTTGAGATAATCCGTCGCCCCTTTGCTTAGCGCGCGCCATTCATCTAATTCTTGGTTATAACCGGGTGCTATCACGCCGCCGTCACGGATTAATACTGGCGGGTTGTCGATAACGGCGAACGTCAGTAACTGTTCCAGTTCACTGAACTCACCAGCTAATTGCTGTAATGAGCTTAAGTGTTCGGCATCGTGTTCTGCCAGTAGCGTGTGTAATGCCGGTAATTGCTGAAAGGCATTACGTAACCGTACCAGATCGCGCGGACGCGCTGAGCGTAATGATAAACGGGCAATGATACGTTCGATATCGCCGATAGTGCGTAATATCGGTTGTAGCTCGTTTAACGCACCGACGTCGAGTAATGACTGAATACTGGATTGGCGTTGCTGTAACACCAAGCTATCGCGGATTGGTTGATGCAACCAACGTTTTAATAGTCGGCTGCCCATCGGTGTTGAAGTATGATCCAGTACTTCTGCCAGGGTATTGTCAAAACCACCGGATAAGTTTTGGGTGAGTTCTAGATTACGGCGTGTTGCCGCATCCATCACCACCATTTGCTCTGTTTGTTCAAGCTTGACCGAGCGGATATGCGGCAATGCAGTACGCTGGGTTTCTTTCACGTATTGCATCAAGCAACCTGCAGCACATAGAGCCACTGGCGCATTTTCGACACCAAAAGCGATTAAATCTTTGGTCCCAAATTGCTGACATAAAACGCTGCGGCCAGTTTGTAAATCAAACTCCCACTCTGGGCGGCGACGTAGACCTCTAAGGTGATTAATATGTTGCACCGATTCCAATGATTCACAGTACAGTAGCTCTGCGGGGTCGGTACGTTGTAGTTCTGCAAGTAAGGTTTCCTCTGAGCTAAATTGATTGATCAGAAAACGGCCGCTACCCATATCCAGGGTGGCATAACCAAAGGTGTTACCATCTTGGAATAATGCGGCTAATAAATTGTCATTATGTTCGGTAAGTAACGCTTCGTCACTGACCGTGCCGGGTGTCACAATACGGACCACTTTACGTTCGACTGGACCTTTAGAGGTTGCCGGATCGCCAATTTGTTCACAGATCGCTACCGATTCACCACTACGTACTAGCTTTGCTAAATAACCTTCTAATGAATGGTAAGGGATACCTGCCATTGGGATCGGGTTACCATTTGACTTACCACGCTTGGTCAGAGAGATGCCTAATAATTGCGACGCTTTTTTGGCATCATCATAAAATAACTCATAAAAATCGCCCATGCGATAAAAGAGTAAGATCTCTGGTTGCTCAGCTTTTAACTTAAAGAATTGCTGCATCATAGGGGTGTGATTGGTTAAGTCTTGAGGTGCAAGAAAGTTAGGTTGCATAGCGGCTCGGTTTGAAAATAATAGTTGCAGCTATAATAACAATGCTAAAGCACGGTGGCGACTGTATTTTTTTGTACGTAAATATGCGTCACTCATAATAATTAAAAAAATATGCGTTTATTGCTTGATACTGTATGAACGAACAGTATACTTATGCCTATAAATTAAATACTCGATTATGCCTCAGGGGAATAAAATGGACGCGAATAAAGAAAAAGCCTTAGCTGCAGCACTTGGACAAATTGAAAAACAATTTGGTAAAGGTTCTATCATGAAGCTAGGTGATAACCGTACCATGGACGTAGAAACTGTTTCTACTGGTTCACTTTCTCTTGATATCGCGTTGGGTGCTGGTGGCTTACCGATGGGGCGTATCGTTGAAATTTATGGTCCTGAATCAAGTGGTAAAACGACATTAACGTTAGAAGTTATCGCGTCAGCACAGCGTGAAGGTAAAGTTTGTGCCTTTATTGATGCTGAGCATGCACTGGATCCGATTTATGCGGGTAAATTGGGTGTTGATGTGAATGAACTATTGATATCGCAACCAGATACCGGCGAACAAGCTCTCGAGATCACTGACATGTTAGCCCGCTCAGGTGCTGTCGATATTATCGTGATTGACTCGGTTGCGGCATTAACGCCAAAAGCTGAGATTGAAGGCAATATGGGCGATAGCCACATGGGTCTGCAAGCGCGTATGTTATCGCAAGCGATGCGTAAATTAACGGGTAACTTAAAAACGAGTAATACCATGTGTATCTTCATTAACCAAATTCGTATGAAGATTGGTGTGATGTTTGGTTCACCAGAAACCACCACTGGTGGTAACGCCCTTAAATTCTACGCGTCAGTACGTTTAGATATCCGTCGTATTGGTTCGGTTAAAGATGGCGACGAGATCACGGGTAATGAAACGCGTGTTAAAGTGGTTAAAAACAAAATTGCAGCACCGTTTAGACAAGCTGAATTTCAAATCCTATACGGTAAAGGCTTCAACCGTAATGGTGAGCTAGTTGATTTAGGTGTAAAAGAAAAACTCATTGAAAAAGCCGGCGCTTGGTACTCATACAAGGGTGACAAGATTGGTCAAGGTAAAGCGAAAGCATCACAGTACCTTGCTGATAATCCGAAGATTGCTGCTGAAATTGACGGTATGATCCGTGCTAACCTACTGGGTAATAAAGGCGACGAAGTGGCTGAAGTTAAGACTCCTGAAGTTGAAAATGAATTTTAATTCTAATATTAACTAGCGTTTAGTGATTTGCTTTACGCTATTTGAATGAATAGATATAGCAGGCAGGTATGGCGACATACCTGCTTTTTTTATGATGCTTTTTATCATTAAACCACGCATTATTTTTTACCTGATATTTATTGATGGTGAATTAGAAGGTAAATGAGGTCTGCGCGACAAACCCAAAGGTATCATCTTCACTCAACATGCCGGTTATATCAAAGTGAAACGTGCTAAAGGGAGACAAGCCCATGCCAAATGTAACTTGATTACTGTCGTTTGCATTGACATCATACCGGAAACCTCCGCGCAACTGTAACCAGCCCCCAACATCCATTTCAGCCCCAAACCGGGTATATTTAGACGGTCCCTGACTACTCAGGCTTTGCGATTGGGTAATATCAATATCGACAGCCGCGGTAAACCAGGCGCTGTGTAGTGCAAAACCGGTGGTCACCTGTGGTTTTATTTCATAAATAAGGGTTTCTGCGGTATTTGTCACTTGCTGCGAAAGCATGTTTTTGGCCACGAGACCAAAGGTAAAATATTTACTTGGTTCAACAACGAAACCGGCATCGATATTAAAGATCATATCGTCATCATCCTCTAAATTACCGACATCAAAATCATCAATACTATCGGTATATTGATAAAAGCCGATAGCTTGCATTTTAGGCGATACGCCTAAATAAACAGGGGTGTTACCGAGCATGAATTTTGAGGCCAGTGATAACCCGACATCGGTGACGCCTACACCTCGTAGCGTTATTGTTGAGGCAAAGTCATTAATGGCAGTTGGATCTGGACTTCTTAATACGGCAATATCGCTGTCATTGATATCGGTAGTCACTTGTAAATCAAGATAGGTATTGCTAAACACGGCAAAAGAGACAATCTGGTTGGGTATGGCTAATACACCGGCTAAGCCAACTTGCCACGGGATCGTTGTGTTATCTAACATTTCAAGTTGATTGGCAAGTTGATTGGCGGTCATTCGTGCTGGCAGTGAGTTTGAAGTATATTGATTTAACTCATCGATTAGATCTGAAGCGCGGTTCATACCATTAATCGCGTCATCATTGTCGGTAATTTGGATACCAATGGTTGGGAGTAACAGTCCGAGAGTATCTGTATGTGAAAAGCGAGCAAGCAGTGCGGGATTCATTAAGGGCGCACTGAGGTAGTGTGCGGATGCGACACCTGTACCACCCATCGCATCACTGCGTGATTGAAAATAATGTTGGGCACCGTTGATTGGGGATATGTAACCGCTAGACAGGGTGAGAACAATGAGTGTCGACAGCGTATGCTTTTTCATGACGTATCCTTACAAGTTCGAGAGAGTTATCGCGGGCTCGATGCAGTACGGCGTTATCTAAATCGACCAGTGTACTTATTAAGGATAAACACAAATATTGTTTTTGATGGGTATTCATTGATTCTAGATAATAAAAAAGCACCTTCCAAAAGGTGCTTTTAACATGTATCAATATAACGTATTGAAATATGGCAATCTTGATGATTTATGTGGTGTTATTATATTATGTGATGAACATCCGCTAAATTTAAAATTTAGCGGATACTTGTAATACGAAACCATCAATACCATAGGCCGCGTCGTCACCCGTTGTATTGGCAGCATTAAGACCGCCATCACTTACTTTACCGTTCTGATAAACGCTATAAGCACCGTTTTTACTCAACGTCGCGGCTAGGTCTATGTGGACTAAATTCATCGGTGAAATACCAAAACCTAAAGTATATAAATCGTCACGAATATCGTTTAAGTCATGACGAATACCGGCACGTAATTGTAAGAAATCAAATAGGTTCGCTTCAATGCCACCGCGTGCATAGCGAGATTTACTGTTACTTTCGAAACCTATCGCATCGTTCAAATCCATTTCTGCTGTCAGTGTCGCGTAATCATGATGCAGTGCAAAACCGGCTGTGACTAACGGTGCTAAAGTGAATATCATCTTCTCATCAGCCTGATTAATGCCTTTATACGCTGTGGTTTCTATTTCTAGATTTTTCTTCAGCATGTTACGGCCACTGATTGCCACGCGGAAGGTATCATAAAAATCGATCGCAATACCGGCATCAAGGTTGAAATGACTTTGCTTGTCTAATCCATCGAGGAAGCCATCTTCAAACTCAGATAGACCATCGTCATTCAACGAAATATTATAACTGTAAGTATCTATACGCTGATATTTTGGTGATATACCAATAGATACTTTCGCTATATCTGCATCCCAATTCATTGATAGCGCAAGGCCAAGGTCGGAAATTGCGACGCCTGCCAAGTTGACTTTACTATCAAGATCACCCAAATTTTGCGTATTTGCCAAGTCGATGTCGTTTTGACTTACTTTTGCTGTCGCGATACTTGTCATGTAAGAGTTACCGAAAAAAGCCACAGACAATGCACTGCTGGGTAGTGCAATCGCAAAGCTAGTACCAGCGTTGATGCCCATGCGCTGGCCATCAAATTGACCTAGGGCACTGGCGTAGGCCGCGCCGGTTTGTAGATTGGTATTATTGTCATACGCATCTTGTGCTGATTTAACATTATCTAAGGCACCTAAAAATGCATCTGAAGTATCTGTTTGGACACCAAAAGAGGTTGGCGCATATCGAGCGTGACCATCATTGCTGTATGGGATAGCTGGTAAGATCACGCCAATATAATTGGTTTTACCTTGACCTAATAGTGCTGGGTTAACAAACGCAGCGGTAACAAAATCGGACGACGCCACACCAGCACCACCCATCGCATCGTTACGGGCATCAAAATACAATTGAGAGGCAAAAGCGGTTGGTGCGATGGCGCAGGTTAGTGCTGAAATAATTAATGAACGTTTCATATCGATCCCTGATTTTTATGCGGTGCAATGTTTGTTAGACAAGCGTTTATTCGGTAAATTATTAGCGCGATAATGTGTTGATTAATCCGTTAACCGACCGAGCCATTTCGCTGTAATGAACCGTGAATGATGTATGCTGCTTGATGAATAAATATTAGCATTGGATGAGTGAACTAAAGTTTGATGTTAAGTACTAGATTACAGGAATGAATTTGTGATCTTGATCTTTTCGTTTGAATTGACGTCGATTTAGTGTGATTGGTTTGGTCTGTCTTGTATCTCACTAATATAGCGAGTATAAATAGCGGGACTCATAGTGAGATACTAAATTTTATAATATAAAAACAGTACCGTGTGGTTTGTTGAGCGATAATGAAAGTCGCAAAGTATGAGATAAATACCTCATGCTTTATTGTTGTTGAATCGACATGGCTTGGGATCGATAATGATAAAACTCGAGTAGACGACTGTCGCAATTATGTTTAGATAAATAGCGTTAGATAAATATCTTCATGACGTTGAGAATATTTAACTATTATAGAAAGAATATCCCTAAGCTACGTCAAGATGCTAGTCTCTGATATAGGATCTTGACGTAACGTGGGTATAAAAACCATAAATAAGAGGTTATTTTTGTGCTTGAAGCAAACTACCAACAGCAATTAATGAAATTATTACCTTGGCAGAAAGTGAGCTTTATTGCAGCACTTGCTGAACGCAGCTTTCCTAATTACAAATTATTCTCTGAAGCTTGTGAAACCGGTGATGCAAAGCAATTCCGTTTATCATTAGATCTGTTTTGGGAATCGCTAACGGTTAAAAACAGCAAAATCAATTTTACGATTCAATTTGATCGTTTCGAACCGATTATTCCCAATGTAGACAAATTTGATGTGTATGGTGTTTACCCTGCACTGGATGCATGTGTGACTTTAAACAGTGCCTTTAATAGTTTAGTTGCCCCCGATCCGGATGTGAACGAAGCAATGAATGCATCGCGAGTTTCTATTGGTACTGTTGCAAGTTATTTAGAAGCATTGGCGGGTGAAGAACTTGACGAGGATATCATCTTCGCTGATGAGCTGATGAAAACAGAAATTGAATTTCAGCAAGCGGTACTGGATCTATTAACGGTACAGAAATCACCTGATAGCATTAAGGCGCTTCGTCAGTTTGCTAAAAATGGCGGTATTTCTAATATTGGTATTAGCTTAGATTAATTGATTTCAAACTCATTAAACAGCCGCTAACGCAGGTAGTCAGGGCAAGCTCGGTAAGGTGTCACGGTAATAATAGTGATTATTTTATGATGTTTTTTTGTACATAGAGTGAGATTAGTGTGAGCGCCACCTCATTTGTTGACTATTCTCTCAGCAATTGACTGAATTAAAGCGATAAATCCTTTGCGGTCAACGGTTTTTTTGAATACAGTGTTTAACAGTTTAATGTTATTGAATAGTAGAAAGGACATTCTTATGAATAAAACTCAATTAATCGATGCAGTTGCAGCGAAAGCAGATTTAACGAAAGTACAAGCTAAAGCAGCACTAGAAGAGATCCTAAGTGCAATCACTGAAAGTCTTAAAGAAAAAGAAGCTGTCCAGCTAATTGGTTTCGGTACTTTTAAAGTAAGCGAACGTTCAGCACGTATTGGCCGCAACCCACAAACGGGTGAAGAAATTCAAATCTCTGCTGCTACAATTCCTGCATTCGTTGCTGGTAAAGCATTGAAAGACGCAGTTAAAAACGCAAACAAATAAATATTAATTTTTATTAATTTAAAAATTAATGAAAAAAGCACCTAATTAGGTGCTTTTTTATTATCTACAATTTGTTTAAAGGAAGAATAAAGGCATCGGTTAATGCGCTATTTGAGATTTCTTATTTTCTACCGGTTGCACGCGAACACGTTGGATCACATTGTTTTCAATTTCTAATACTTCTAACGGGTGCCCTTCAATGATCAAACTGATATTGGCCTCTGGGATCTCTTCCAAATATTCTAAAATCAAACCGTTGAGGGTTTTTGGACCTTTAGTTGGAAAGTGCCAGTTCATTTCTTTATTAATGTCACGCACGTTTGCTGTGCCATCAATGATATAGCTACCGTCAGGTTGCGGCTGAATCTCTTCACTCACCGATGGGGCCATCGTTGTAGTAAAGTCACCAACAATCTCTTCTAAGATGTCTTCTAGCGTGACTAAGCCTTGAATGTCGCCATATTCATCTACAATTAAACCGATACGTTCTTTTTTACGTTGGAATTTTAATAGTTGCACATTAAGCGGTGTCGCCTCTGGAATGAAGTACAGCTCTTTTACCGCACGTAACAGTGTGGTTTTATCTAATTGTTCTTTGAGTAATAGACGCAGTGCATCACGGGTATGCACAAAACCCACTGCATCATCGATAGTGTCACGGTACAGCAATACCCTAGTATGTGAAATATTACGTAATTGGCGTAACAAAATTTCCCAATCATCATTAATATCAATCGCGATGATCTCGTTACGTGGCACCATAATGTCGTCCACCGTGACTTTTTCAAGGTCGAGAATACTTATCAGCATATCTTGGTGACGTTGTGGGATCATTGCCCCCGCTTCATGTACCACCGTACGAAACTCTTCTGAGCTTAGTGCACCATTGTCATTATGATTGATATTTACGCGCAAGAGTCGCAGCAGGCCATTCGAGATAATGTTTACCAGCCATACCAATGGATAAAACAAAGTTAGCATCGGGCGTAATAACAGTGAACTTGGAAAAGCGACTTTTTCTGGGTGCAGTGCGGCTAAAGTTTTAGGCGTTACTTCAGCAAAAATAAGGATAACGATCGTTAAGAGACCTGTCGACACGGCTAAACCAAGCGCTTCATTTTCTGCAAATAAGCGCATACCGATAATCGTTGCAATAGAAGAAGCCAAGATGTTGACTAGATTGTTACCAATAAGAATAAGACCGATCAAACGATCCGGTCTGTTGAGGAGTTTTTCTACACGTTTCGCACCCGTATGGTTATTTTTAACCAGGTGCTTAAGCCTGTAACGATTGAGAGACATCATGCCGGTTTCAGAACTAGAGAAATAAGCTGATATGAGGATTAAAATAGTCAGGAGGCCAAATAAGGTTCCTGTTGATATGTCGTCCAAGTGTTATCCTTTGATTACGCGAGTGTATGTATAGTAATTAATATATGGTGGTTATAAGTATGTTTATGTATTAATGAAGTAGGATCTCTTTTACAAAACGAGAACCGAAATAGGCTAATGATAGTAATACAGAACCAAATAGTGTACCAAAAGCAATCTTATTACTACGCCAGCCTTGTTTAAAGTGACCCCAGAGTAACACAGAATAAAACAGCCAGGCTAAAATTGACAAGACGGTCTTATGTGCTTGCGAATGGGTAAAAGTATCTTCAAAAAACATAAAACTTGTCACTATTGCCACGGATAGCAGTACTAAGCCGATACTTAATAACCTGATGAGTTGTTTTTCTATGGTCATTAACGATGGCAGAGCTGGGTGCATTGCGATTGGGCGTTTGTGCTTGAGTTGATAATCTAAGTAAGCCATTTGCAGGGCAAGTAAGCTGGCGACAATGAAAGCCGAATAAGCAAATAAGATCACGATAATATGGACAACAAGTGGTGTATTATCACTTAAATTGGAAATGTAAATTGTTGGTAACAAATAGCTTATCGTAATGACAATGGTTGAAAAGCCATACACGATAGGTAATAAAGGTAATATTTTAAATTTATTAATCGACAGGGTCATGATGATCGAGATCAGCAAACTGATAAGTGCAGCTACATTGACAATGCTCAGATTAATGCCTGCTGCCGTCACAATATCAAAGCCCATCCAGAATAGATGGCAAAGTGTCGCGCCTGCGCCTAAGGTAAAAATAGTACGTATACTCGCCTGCTGTTTTACGGTTAAGGCTTTAATGCAATGATAAATTGCAGCTATATAGAAAATAATAGCGCCAAGAGCAAACAGTTCCATAGGGCTCACTTTAATGTTGATTTATATATAATTATACAGTCCAGTATACGCTTGCTGTATCTATAGAGCTATATTCAAATGCATTATTTGGAAAGGAAAATATTATTTTTTTATAAAACAATACCTAGCACACCTTGAGAGTGTGATTTTTGCCCTCAAATAAGGTTATAATCATCAGTAATAATTGAATTTAATCTAATTTAAAACGGATAACGTCATGTTTGAGAATTTAACCGATCGCTTATCAGCCACGCTGAAAAACGTCAGCGGCCGTGGTCGTTTGACTGAAGATAACGTCAAAGACACACTACGTGAAGTACGCATGGCGTTACTCGAAGCGGATGTTGCTTTACCTGTCGTACGCGAATTTATTAAAAATGTGAAAGAAAATGCCCTAGGCCAAGATGTATCTAAGAGTCTGAATCCAGGCCAAGCCTTCATTAAGATAGTGCAAGCTGAGCTTGAGTCGGCAATGGGGAATGCTAACGAAACATTAAATCTTGCTGCGCAACCGCCTGCAGTATTAATGATGGCTGGTTTACAAGGTGCGGGTAAAACGACCACGGTAGCGAAATTATCACTGTTCTTAAAACAACGTGAGAAAAAATCAGTATTGGTTGTGAGTACGGACGTTTACCGTCCTGCGGCAATCAAACAGCTAGAAACATTAGCTGCAGAAGTCGATGTTGAATTTTTCCCAAGTGATATCTCGCAAAAGCCAGTTGATATTGCCAACGCGGCAATCGAATACGCACGTAAGTCATTTATTGATGTGGTGATTGTCGATACTGCGGGTCGCTTACATGTTGATACTGACATGATGCAGGAAATTCAAGATCTACATGCGGCAATTAACCCTATCGAGACTCTGTTTGTTGTGGATGCAATGACAGGTCAAGATGCGGCAAACACAGCAGCAGCATTTAATGAGACGTTACCATTAACGGGTATCATCTTAACCAAAGCCGATGGCGATGCACGTGGTGGTGCTGCATTATCTATTCGTCATATCACCGGTAAGCCAATTAAGTTTATCGGTATGGGCGAAAAAATTGATGCGTTAGAACCTTTCCATCCCGAACGTATCGCATCTCGTATTTTGGGCATGGGTGATGTGCTATCACTTATCGAAGAAGTCGAACGTAACGTAGATAAAGACAAAGCCGCAAAACTGGCCAAAAAAGTTCAGAAAGGTCAAGGTTTTGATTTAGAAGATTTCCGTGACCAGCTTGTGCAAATGAAAAGCATGGGTGGCATGATGAGCATGATGGATAAGTTACCGGGCATGAGCCAGGTTCCTGATGCGGTTAAAGACCAAATGGATGATAAATTAACGAACCGTATGGAAGCGATCATTAATTCTATGACACCCGCAGAGCGTAAACGTCCCGATATCATCAAAGGCTCTCGTAAGCGCCGTATTGCGACGGGTTCTGGTACCCAGATCCAAGATGTGAATAAGCTGCTTAAGCAGTTTACTCAGATGCAAAAAATGATGAAAAAAATGTCGGGTAAAGGCGGCATGAAGAAAATGATGGGTAAAATGAAAGGTATGATGCCACCAGGAATGGGCGGCGGCATGGGTGGTATGGGCGGTGGTAAAGGACCGTTTGGTTAACACCCAGTACTAGAGCCCTTCTTTATATAGTCATGTTATCTCAAGCCTTGCTAACTAATAGCAGGGCTTTTTTGTTTCTGCTGATGCTTGCTAATATGCTCCGGATAGGCGTAATCGCAATATAATGATTGTTTCTAGTATTAATAGCGTTAACTAAAGTGGTTGTGAAACACAATAAGGTTGCTTTTAATTAAAATAAGAGTAAAATTGCGCGACTTCGAATCGTCTCATTCGTGAGTACTATTTGAACACTATGGGGTCTTGTCAGTGCAAGGCCGGAATACACACTTAATTTATAAAGAGGACGATATGGTAACTATTCGTTTATCTCGTGGTGGTTCTAAGAAATCACCGTTCTACACAGTTGTTGTTACAGACAGCCGTAATGCTCGTGATGGTAAATTCATCGAGAAGCTAGGTTTCTTTAACCCAATGGCTGCTGGTCAAGAAGAACGTGTTCGTCTTGACAACGTGAAAATTGAAGCTTGGGTTGCTAAAGGCGCTACAGTTTCAAACACAGTTGCTAAGTTAATCAAAGACGCTGCTAAAGCTGCTTAATTATCTTAAGGTAAGGAGATCTTGTGAGTTCAACTGACAAACCTATGGTAGTTGGTCGTCTTGGTGCTGTTTACGGCATTAAAGGCTGGATGAAAATCAACTCCTTTACCGATATTCCTGAAGGGATCTTTAACTATTCACCTTGGCTCATCGAGCAAAAAGGCGAGTGGGTTGAAGTGGCGCTTGAAGATTGTAAGCGCCATGGCAAAGGTTTAATTGCTAAGTTAGTAGGTATTGATGTTCGTGAAGAAGCGCAGTCCCTTACGGGTGCTGAAATTGCTATTAACGCAGATCAACTTCCTGAATTAGAAGATGAATTTTACTGGCGTGACATCATTGGCTGCTCTGTTGAGACAGACAAGGGTTATACGTTAGGCAAAGTCACTGATATGATGGAAACTGGTTCTAACGACGTATTAGTAATTAAAGCCAATGCAACAGATGCTTTCGGAAAAAAAGAGCGGTTAGTTCCGTATCTTGATGGGCAAGTAATTATCAGTGTTGATATTACCGCTCAAAAAATTATTGTTAATTGGGACCCGAGTTTTTAAGACTCATTGTCAGCGGAGGCTAGTATGTGGTTAGGGGTTATAAGCCTTTTTCCAGAGATGTTTAACGCCATCACTGAACAAGGAGTCATCGGTCGAGCAATAAAACGCGATCTGCTTAAGTTCCAAACTTGGAACCCAAGAGATTTTGCCCACGATAAACATAAGACGGTCGATGATCGCCCTTATGGTGGTGGCCCTGGCATGTTGATGATGGTTCAACCATTACGAGATGCTATCCATGCAGCAAAACAGGCAGCAGGTGGTGAGGCGAAAGTTATTTATCTTTCACCGCAAGGACGTAAATTGGATCAAGCTGGCGTACTGGACTTGGCAACAAATGAGAAGATGATTTTTATTTGTGGTCGTTATGAAGGTATCGATGAACGTATCATCCAATCGGAAGTTGATGAAGAGTGGTCTATCGGTGACTTCGTGTTAACCGGTGGTGAACTTGCCGCAATGACGATAATTGATGCTGTTTCACGCATGATACCGGGTGTTTTAGGCACTCAGGCATCCGCGGAGCAAGATTCGTTTGCAGATGGTCTGTTAGATTGTCCGCATTATACGCGACCGGAAGTGTTAGATGGGTTGGCTGTTCCTAAGGTTCTCCTTAGTGGCAATCATAGTAAAATTAGCCAATATAGACAGAAACAGTCTTTAGCTCGAACGTTAGAACGACGACCTGATTTATTAAGTAACCTAGCTCTGACTGATCTGCAAGAGAAAATTCTTGTTGAGATCGTTCGCGAAAGTCGCGAGTTAAAGTAGAGTTTTTCAGTTTATTCTAGGGTATAGAAAATGAGCAACATAATTGCACAGATCGAACAAGAGCAAATGAAAACAGATCTACCAACTTTTGGCCCAGGTGCTACAGTTGTAGTACAAGTAAAAGTTGTTGAAGGTGACAAATCACGTCTACAGGCTTTTGAAGGCGTAGTTATCGCTATCCGTAACCGTGGTCTGCACTCTGCATTCACTGTACGTAAAATCACTTCAAACGGTGAAGGTGTGGAACGTGTATTCCAAACACATTCTCCAGTGGTAGCAAGCATCACTGTTAAGCGTCACGGCGATGTTCGTAAAGCTAAGCTATACTACCTACGTGGTCTTACTGGTAAAGCTGCACGTATTAAAGAAAAATTGGGTAAACGTAAAAGTAAATAATCCATTTTTCATGCAGTTTAAGGTCCGTCTTCTGACGGGCCTTTTTTTTGCCTGCGATTTAGCATTTTGATTTCTTAGGTAGCTCAGATATTGAAGTGTTTTTTGAGTAACTGATGGGTAAATGCCTTTTTGAGATAAAACCCACGTGGCCGCACCTGAATTATCTCGCCTTCGCTACCGTAGGCTTTAGTACGCACTTTATTGTTTGCCGCCTTAGGGCGAAGTTGTAGATACTTACCGTGACGCGCGGTGATCTGTTCCACCTGTCCGAGCGCTATCATATCCATTAATTCTTCCCAGTCTTGTTGTAATTGTGCGTTTTCAAGTTCATCGGGTTGCCAGAGCAGTGGTGAACCGACAATACGTTCTGCCACCGGAATATCACGCTCACCAAGCACCGGTATCCACAATACCTGCTTCAATTTATTGGCGACACTGCAGGTTTGCCAAGTAACACCATAGTTACCGGTTAAGGGCGCGACACAGACAAAGGTTGTTTCCAGTGGTTTACCTTGTGCGTTGATTGGTATGGTTTTTAATTCAACGCCTAACTCTGGAAAGTCTTGAATGGGTTTACTGCCTGCCGTCGCACCAAGATGCAGTTCTAGCAGTTGTCCAATCCAACCTTTCTGTTTGCGTAGATCATCAGGCACGCAGAGTTGGTGCAATGCGGCTATTTGCTGTAGGTTAAACCCGGCAATAGCGTGGGCGCGGAACATCAGTTCATTGATATCTCGGGGTTCATTTATAATTGCAGGCATTTCAAATAATTCTTATATCTTAAGGTCTCACTTAGCAGAATAACATTTTTAAATCTAGCTGTTAACGGTCGTTTTCCATACAAAGTGAGACTTAGGTCTCACTTTAATGTTACCTAGATGTTTCATGCTGCAGCGTGTGTTTAAGTTGTTGTTTTAATAGGTGTTTATTGTGGTTAAAATAGCTTGTGGATAATTTCATCATGGTTTTATTATGTTAAATGGTAATAATGTAAACTCCTCACAAGGTTATCCACAGAAACGGTGGATAACTTTCGATTAATAGCCATATATTGTTAATAAATATCGATAACAGCGATAAATAGCACTGTTTAGCTCAGTTTTAATTACTTTTCCACACATGTAATGTGCATAACTGTGCATATTGTGGGTGAGAAGAGATATTATTGGCATATTGGTGCTTTATTACTCAATCGAGAGTAAGGTAAATGCCTACTATATTGGAATTAAAGGTAGAAATATTCTTTTCATCCCATGTTTTATTTTAAGATATTGATCATACTTGATTCTCTGTAAAGAAGGGGGTTGTTTCAACAACGCCGCTCTGAAGTTCTGAATTAGAGATAAATCGACGATATTTTGCCTTTGTAAATGGATCTTGAGCAAAACTGTGGGTGTAAATTTGCTGCTCATTGATTTATATGAAACAATCAAGTTAACTAAGTTCTACCCTTAAGGTGCTAATGTGATTGATAGCGATGGCTATCGTCTTAATGTAGGCATCCTAATTTGTAATCGTGATGGTCAAGTTTTATGGGCTAAACGTTGTGGGCAACATTCTTGGCAATTTCCGCAAGGTGGTGTAGATAATGGAGAGTCTGCAGAGCAAGCAATGTATCGAGAACTATATGAAGAAGTTGGGCTAAAAGCGAAACATGTTTCGATTCTGGCGACCTCTAAAACATGGTTGAAATATAAATTACCAAAACGATTAGTCAGATGGGATAGTAAACCGGTCTGCATTGGGCAAAAGCAAAAATGGTTTTTACTGCGTCTGGAAGCGGATGACAGTCAAATCGACTTTAAATGTACAGGACATCCTGAATTTGATGATTGGCGTTGGGTCAGTTATTGGTATCCAGTTCGTCAGGTTGTATCGTTTAAAAAAGACGTCTATCGTCGTGTAATGAAAGAGTTTGCACCCGTGGCATTACCCTTTTTACGCAAAGACGTAAAACGTAAACGACGTTAATGCTAAATAATGCCTGCGTATTGAATTGTCTGTACGATCCAATACAAAGGCATTACTTATTCATGTTTCCACGCGATTATTTTATTCCTCTATTTTAGATACTCATTCTCTACCTAATACTTTGGTTTTATTTACCTTATTTTACCGATTTGATGACGGCGGTTTCTTTGTTGTGGCTAGTATTTGGTGTAAGGTGTGATTTAACTTTATTGCCTTAGCGTAGGCAAGCACTTTCTTCTACTCAGGAACTTAATGATGTCGCAGACATATCTACAATATCCAGAAATTGATCCTATTGCGATCAGCCTCGGTCCTATTAATGTTTATTGGTATGGATTGATGTATTTACTTGGTTTTTTATTTGCTAATTGGATGGGTAATCGACAAGCAGCGAAACCGGGTAGTAGCTGGGATAAAGACGAAGTCGGTGATTTATTATTTTATGGTTTCCTTGGTGTGATCCTCGGCGGTCGTATCGGTTATGTACTGTTTTATAATTTTGGGTTATTCCTTGATGATCCAATGTATTTATTCCGCATCACTGACGGTGGCATGTCATTCCATGGCGGGCTGATTGGTGTATTGTTAGCGTTTGCTTATTTTGGTCGTAAAACCCAGCGTTCATTTTTTGTTATCGCTGACTTTGTCGCGCCTATGGTGCCGTTTGGCTTAGCGGCAGGACGTATTGGTAATTTTATCAATGGCGAGCTATGGGGACGTGTGACGGATGTGCCTTGGGCGATGATCTTCCCCACTGGTGGTGATTTACCACGTCATCCAAGTCAGCTCTATCAGTTTGCCATGGAAGGTGTATTACTGTTTATCATCTTACAAGTATTTGCCCGTAAACCGCGACCTGTTGGTGCTATTTCTGGCCTGTTCTTATTCGGTTACGGTATTTTCCGCTTTGTGGCTGAGTACTTCCGCCAACCAGATTCACAGCTAGGGCTGTATTTTGATTTGATTAGTATGGGACAAATTTTATCGACACCAATGATCTTCCTTGGTGCGTTAATTATGTTTATGGCTTATAAAAAACCGACACTGTTTGCAGGTAAACAGAAAAAATAATTATTTATGCAGATAAACAATAAAAAGGGTGTTAACTAAATTAGTTAACACCCTTTTTTATTTTAATATGTACGGATATATTTACACCGAAAATGGATATTTAATCACATCATGATGCTGATAATCAGTCACTTCAAAATCATCCATTGTTACCCAAGTTTCTAAATCTTCGAGGGTTTTAATTTTGGGATTGATGTGTAATTTTGGTAACGGTAATGGTTCGCGCTTTAATTGCACGTCACGCATTAACTCCAGCTGATCTTCATAAATATGGGCGTTAACAATTTTGTGATACGCCTGACCGGCTTTATGACCGGTGATTTGCGCTACCAGCGCTAGCAATACATGTACTTGCACCATATTAAAGTTTAGTCCTAGCGGCACGTCACACGAACGCTGGGTGCTGTTGAGATACAAAGTATCACCTAACAGTGAGAAGTGATGGCTATACATGCAAGGACGTAAACAGCCCAGTTCAAACGCACCTGGATTGAAGAAGGTTAATATTTCGCCACGGTTATCAATACCGTTGGATAGATCATCAATGATCTGACGTAGTAGGTCGACGGTGCCACCTTGTGGTTTTACCCAGTTACGCGCACATGCACCATACACATAGCCCATGTCATCTTTACCTTTACGGTGTGGGTTTGCTAACCAAGCGGGGTTGTCATTGGCATTGGCATCCCAAGTTTTGGTGCCTAATGCCCGAAAATCTGCGGCGTTATCATAACCACGGATGTAACCAATGATCTCGGCAATCGCTGATTTCCAAAAGCTTTTACGTGTGGTGACTAATGGAAATTCATTATTCGCTACGTCATAAGTGAGATCAGCATTGATTACGGTTAAACAGCGTTTTCCGGTACGTTCATTTTCAACCCAAACACCTTGTTCCACGATCCGTGTACATAAATCAAGATACTGTTTCATCGACTACTACCCTATTTTTATTGTTATACATTAATTATTGTGCATTAATTTTCGTGAGTCGGATCTTTACATAGATCCGCTGGGGTTACAAATAGGAATGTAGCAAAGATAAGCCATTATCGTTGCGCTGATAGCAAAGATAATGCGGAGATCAGCAGTAGTTAAGGGTGTTCGAGTTGCAGTGCTTGTGCGTTAAAACGTTTTTTATTCTTATCCGTAAACTGAGTAAGGTCTAATACGATCAAACCATCGATGCAATGATTAAAATTCGGATCAATATTAAAATCAAATATCTGTACTCCGCCTGGTTTACATAACTTGGTGTATTGTTTAAACAAGGTCGGCACACTAAAGCCCATATGATTAAGCTGCGCCTTTAAAATCGCCATACCTTCTTCTGCATCAGAATCAGCAAATAAATCGATTAAACGTAAGCGTGTTTCTTCTGACAAACGGAATGGCATACTGGCACTGGCAATATTGTTCGAATTACCGTAGAAGTGCTGATAGTAATAAACCAATAACTCTTTTGCTGGCTGAGAATAGCTGTTGCTGATACTTACTGTACCAAATAAATAACGGCAATCACTGTGCTGAATAATGTATTCCATGATCCCCTGCCACAAGTATTCTAGACTACGTGTTCCCCAATATTTTGGTTGAATAAAGCTACGACCGAGTTCAATACCTGCGGCCAGATAAGGACTCATTGCCGCGTGATAGTCAAACAGGGTAGCGCTGTAGAGTTGCTGCTGTACATCAACGAAAGCAACTTTATTGGTTTCTAGCAAACGATAGGCACCGATTAACTCCAGCTCTTTATCATCCCACAGGAGGATATGCACATAAGAATTGTCGTAGATATCCACATCACGGCGCTCGCCAGTACCTTCACCAACCAGTCGGAATGACTCTTCTCGTAAACGACCAATTTCGCGCATGATGGTGGAGGTTGCTTGATGGCGGTAGCAGTATATTTGTTTACCATCACGGGTTTCACTGATTTTCTGGCAAGCATGTATTTCACTGCGTAATAAGGCTTTATTTTCAGGGTGAGCAATGGCCGACTGGGTACTGAAAATCGACGGTTTATCTTTGGTTAAACGGTATAAATGTTTGCGAAATAATGCCGTCTTGGTATTAATGGGTAAATCTAATGATTGATAGGTTTGATAATTAATCTGCTCGCCAATACGGATTGAGACGCAGTTGTGTGCGTGTTTAAACATCTCACGGATCAACCACAAGGTCGATATCGGTTTTGAGAGCATGGACAAGGTATAAAAAAACAATGAATTTTTAGCATTGATATAAATGGGGATGATCGGGGCTTGGACGCTACTGGCAATGCGTAAAAAACCATTACGCCATTTACCGTCTTTAACTCCCTGTGGGCTGATGCGAGAGACCTCGCCCGCTGGGAACATAATAATCACCCCTTCATCTTTGAGATGGTCTTTTATGGCTTGTAAGCGTCCGCTGGCCGTACCGCCATTCATATTATCAACCGGTAATAAATAATCTCTTACGGGCTTGATGATCATAAGCATATCATTGGCAACGACCTTTACGTCTGGGCGGACTTTACTGACCATTTTAAGTAGCGCCATGCCATCAAGCGTACCTATGGGGTGATTGGCGACGATCACTGCTTTACCTGTTGCCGGAATACGTTCTATCTCATTGGGACGTACTGAATAGCTAAAGCTAAAATGTTCGAATACTTGTTCGATAAACTCGATACCCGTGAGATGAGCATAGGTTTCACCAAATTGACGTAATTCTCGTTCATGGAACAGCAGTCTGAGTGTTGCCAGTATAGGTTTGGCAATGAGACGGGTACTTTTTTTTTGCAAAAAATCCGGATAACGTTGGTTTATTTCCGCTTCTATGTTGAGCATAATCTTCATCCTTTAGATTATTGTTGGTTGTTAGCATAGAAGCTTGATGTGACGTTTTTAGTGGTTTTATATGGCAATTGAGTGACGGCTTGGGATTGGATGTGTGAGCCAGTGCCATATTTTATCGCAGATCCACGGACTGTCATCTAAAGGTAAGTCGTGACCTGCGGTGGGGTGATAATAGATTGGACAATGCCATTGCGTGGCGATGGCAGTGCTGCAACGCACATCAACGAGTTGATCATGGGTGCTTGCCAGTAATAAAACATGCTCAATTGGTGCCGTTGACGGTGGGTTAAAACGACTTGCTGCATACAGTTGGCGCAAGGCGTTTTGACGGCTTACCGGTTGCTGCTGGGCATACTCACTCCAGCGTTGTGCTAATGCTTGATGACTGTGAAAATGGCGGTGTTGGGTGTGACTGGTCATGTTTAAAATGAGTTGTTCTTGTTGTAACGAATTGCTGCACAGTATGCGCATCAGCGTCGTGATGTTATTGGGTTTTAAGCGCTGATAGATCGGGCTGAATTGTTTGAAACTGGTATTAATAAACACCATGGCATCAATTTCATTGGGGAAAATAGTTGCCCATTCGGTCGCTATCATGCCACCCATTGAAATGCCTAGTAGGTGAATAGGGTAACTAATATCTGGGTTCTGCTGTCTAAATACTAGCCTGAATTGCAGGGTTATATCGGTGATCGAGGTTGGCGTCAATTGTTCCCATGCAGTGCCTGTACCCGCAATGTCGCCACAAAACACTTGGCAATTAAGTCGTTGTGCCAGTTTAACGGGAAAGTCTTCCCAGTGCAGCTGTTGACGGCATAACCCCCGTATTAATAACCAGGTTGGAGTCGGTTTGTTATCCGTTGATGACGTTATCAAACTATTCGGTATACCAGAGCGAGGTTGCATCGGCATGGTTACTTTCCTTGTTTAGTTGCGGGAGCCAGTGAGTATAAGAGCCAGTTACCTTGATTAAAAACTCCATTAGGACATGGTGTTGTCGTAATACCCGCTTAATACGGTGCGGTTGAATAGGGTGAAAGATCCCCGTGGATTGAAATATTTGCAGTGGATTTTTTTTGATCCAGGTCCATGATCCCATTTCTAATGTGAGAGGCAGAAAGGTGGTGTTGAGTGTCAGCGATCGGTCGTATAAGTAGTCCCACAGATCGCCATGGGTCATGTAATTACGTGCTTGCGGCTCAAATACATAATCTTGGTGTGGGTAGGTTTCAATAAGCATTTTTCGCAGTTTAAATATTTCTGCAAGGTGTGGGATCGGCTGTTTTGATTTGGCGTAAGGGAACCAGATCTGGTTGTTAAAACCAAAACCGGAATGACAATCTAACGCAATGCTAAAGGGGGCCGTTAATAATTGTTGACTGATATGCTCCACCAATACCCGTGATTCTGGTTGCATGGCTTGGCCTTTTTTACCGCGATACCAAGGCAGTATATGACTAATACGTTGACCGCCAACCAGCCAAGGTACACTGCCCACAGCATCTATCGGTGCGTTACGCATTAAATCGACGCCATTCCCATTGGCGCGACTATTATTAAGCATCCCAATCGGGTTCATCAGTGGCAGGAATAGCAGTTTTACGTGACTGAGTTCTTGATGCAGTGATTGGTCCCACTTCAATCGCCGAATGAGGCTCTCAAACAACGCTAAGATAACTTGTGTACCAATACGTTCAATACCATGGATGCCACCAATAAAGGCGATCACCGGTGCATTGGGCGCTTGTGAACCCATACTCACGGAATACACAGGATAGCTGGCGTTGTTAGCTGATACATGGGTTAACACTTGACTATGCAGGTGTTTACCCCCTAGTGCTATCAGCGTTTCTAACTGTTCGAGTTCGGGTAACGATGGCGGTGGTTGGATTTTTAAGGGCATTAATAATTACCTAGATAGGATGAAAAAATAATTAATGCATACCAATATAGCTAAATTGAACGATTTAAAGGTTAAATCTTTGTGAACTTTCTATACTAGATCTATGTGATTGATGCTTTTGATTATTATTCAATGAAAACACCCAATAACAAGCAAGGAGGCTGATTTGCATAAATCTTTAACGCAATTCTTACGCACTGAATCATCAGGCGGTGTATTACTTATCATCGCCGCAGTATTAGCGATGGTGGTGGCTAATTCCCCTTTTTCTGAACTGTATTTGAATTTTTTACACACTGAGATCCAAATACGTGTGGCCGATATTGATATCAATAAATCATTCAGTCATTGGATTAATGATGGTCTGATGGCGATGTTTTTCTTATTGATTGGTTTAGAAGTAAAACAAGAACTGGTGGAAGGGGCGCTGGCGAGTCGTAAAAAATCCCTGTTTCCTATTATTGCTGCGGCTGGTGGTATGCTTGCCCCCGCACTGGTGTATTTGAGTTTTAATAGTGCTGATCCCGAAGCTGTTAAAGGTTGGGCTATCCCTGCTGCCACCGATATTGCATTTGCATTAGGGGTGTTGTCGCTATTGGGTAAACGGGTGCCTGTCAATTTGAAAATATTTTTATTAGCGCTGGCGATCATGGATGATTTAGGCGTGATCATCATTATTGCTTTGTTTTACACTGTGGATATGTCGGTATTATCACTGAGCTTAGCGTGCGCCTGTATTAGCCTATTATGGCTATTGCACCGTTACAATATCATGACTTTAACGCCGTATTTAATTATCGGTTGGTTGCTGTGGGTCGCGGTATTGAAATCGGGTGTACATGCGACTTTGGCTGGCGTGGTGATTGGTTTTGCTATTCCTCTGTATCGTAAAGATGATAAAAATGATGTCGAGAACCCGCATTCACCAGCGAAAACATTGGCGTGCTGGTTACACCCTTGGACTAAATATTTAATTTTACCACTGTTTGCATTTGCCAATGCCGGGGTATCGTTAACCAATATTCAATTCACGGATATGGCTTCAGCACTGCCTATTGGTGTGGCGCTGGGACTCTTTATTGGTAAACCTTTGGGTATTTTTAGTATTAGTTGGTTCGCGGTGAGGTTTAAAATTGCGACGTTACCGGAGGGGGTTAACTTTAAACAGGTTTTCGCGGTATCCGTGTTGTGCGGTATTGGTTTTACCATGTCGATGTTTATTACATCATTAGCGTTTACTGACCCGGTGATGGCGGATCTGGCGCGATTAGGAATATTGCTGGGATCAACGTTGGCGGCTGTATTTGGTTATTATTTACTTGCTTGTGCGACCACAACTGAAAAAAAGATAGACATTGAAGAGGAAGCGTCTGGATAGGCTATACCCAAGTTACTTCAAGATGTATCTTGAAGTAACTTGGGTATAAAAGTCTATCAGGTTAAGGCGATATATTATATTTTAGATATAAAAAAACCAGCCGAAGCTGGTTTTTCATTATCGTATTAAAGCAATAATTAAAGTGCTTTGATCTTAGCAGAAAGACGGCTCTTAACACGAGCAGCTTTGTTTGCGTGGATCAGGCCTTTAGTAGCCATACGATCAAGAATCGGTTGTGCAGTAATAAATGCAGCAGTCGCTTCTTCTTTATTACCAGCAGCGATAGCTACTAGAATTTTTTTAGTCAGTGTACGCATCATTGAACGACGTGAAGTGTTGTGCTTGCGGCGTTTTTCAGATTGGATTGCGCGTTTTTTAGCAGACTTGATATTAGCCAAGGTCCTACTCCTAAATGTCTAAAGACGTTAATTTTATAAAGGCGAGGAATATGCCTTGCCTAACGAAATTTGTCAATATTTTTTGTGTAAATAACAAGCAAAATATTGGCAACTAACTGCAATGACAGTTAAGATGTGGGACATATTTTAGCAGCAAATGCGCCCGACGAATAGGGCTTGATTGACATAAAAGGTATTTCTTGAGTAATAAATTAATAAAATCTGGCCTTATCGTCAGTTCAATGACCATGATCTCACGTATTTTAGGGTTAGTTCGAGATGTTATTGTTGCAAATTTAATGGGCGCGGGTGCCGCTGCCGATGTTTTCTTCTTCGCCAATAAGATCCCTAATTTTTTACGTCGTCTTTTCGCTGAAGGTGCATTTGCACAGGCTTTTGTGCCAGTTCTGACCGAATATCAACAGACTGGTGATAAACAAAAGGTGCGGGACCTCATTGCATCGGTATCGGGTACCTTAGGTGTTTTGGTGACAATTGTTACCTTGTTTGGGGTAATAGGTTCGCCATTAATTACCATTCTCTTTGGTGCTGGCTGGTTTGTTGATTGGCTTAATGATGGACCCGATGCCCACAAGTTTGAACTTGCCTCATTTATGCTAAAAATTACTTTTCCTTATTTGTGGTTTATTACTTTTACCGCATTATCTGGTGCAATTTTGAACACTTTGGGTAAATTTGCTGTTGCTGCCTTTACCCCAGTGTTTTTAAATATTGCCATTATTGGTGCGGCATTGTTCATCGCACCTAATCTAGAACAGCCTGAAATAGGGCTCGCTATCGGGGTATTCATCGGTGGTGCAATTCAGTTCTTATTTCAAATCCCGTTTTTAGCAAAACAGAAGATGTTAGTAAAGCCGCGTTGGGGCTGGCGTGATCCTGGCGTGACTAAAATTCGTAAACTCATGATACCGGCTATGTTTGGGGTATCAGTAAGCCAAATCAATTTATTGTTTGATACTTTTATTGCCTCATTTTTAATGACGGGTTCGATTAGTTGGTTATATTACTCGGACCGGTTACTCGAATTTCCGCTTGGCTTGTTCGGTATTGCGATCGCGACCGTTATTTTACCCGCGCTGTCTCGAACACATTCTGCCAATTCAGATCGCGAGTTTAAGCAAACCATGGATTGGGGCGTAAGGGTGGTTCTATTGTTAGGTGCTCCGGCGATGATGGGCATGATAGTACTGGCGAGTCCCATGCTTAAAGTGTTGTTTATGCGCGGTGAGTTTAGTGCTAATGATGTATCCATGGCCTCGATGAGTTTGATGGCTTATGGCTCTGGTTTACTCAGTTTCATGTTGATTAAGGTACTTGCCCCAGGCTATTACGCGCGCCAAGATACCCGCACACCGGTTAAGTTTGGCATTATTGCGATGATCAGTAATATGGGCTTTAATATCATTTTAGCGATCCCATTTGGTTATGTTGGTTTAGCACTGGCGACGGCGGGCTCTGCGACCTTAAATGCGGGGTTGTTATATTGGGGATTACACAAACAAGGTGTGTATCAGGTTAATACCGCTACCGGCAAGGTGATCGCCAAGTTATTCTTGTCGGCTGGCTTAATGGCTGGTTTAGTGCAATATATTAAACCCGACATGCAGCAGTGGTATGACTGGGGTCTGTTAGACAGTAGTTTATGCCTGCTAGGGCTAATTGGATTGGCTATAATAAGCTATTTTATGGCTTTATTGGTACTTGGTTTACGCCCGCGACATTTTAAAATTACTGACTGAGTACAAATTGTTGCTGACCCTGTGCGTTGACTAAGTTATAATTTGTCATTTTAGTGGAATAGTTGGCAAAGACATGGAGCTGATTCGAGGCATTCACAATTTGAAGCCACACCATCAAGGGTGTGTTTTAACTATCGGTAACTTTGATGGCGTTCATCTCGGACACCAATCAGTATTAAGACAGTTAATCGAAAAAGCGAAACAATTGAATTTGCCAGCAACGGTGATGACATTTGAACCGCAGCCACTAGAGATGATCATTGGCGATAAAGCACCTGCGCGATTAACACGGTTACGTGATAAATACGCAGCATTAAAAGATCAACATATCGATCAGCTATTATGTGTTAATTTTAATAGTAAATTTGCGGCATTGTCTGCGGATGAATTTATTACCCAGTTGTTAGTGAATAAATTAGGTGTTAAATATTTAGTCGTTGGTGATGATTTCCGTTTTGGCCATAAACGTACGGGTGACTTTGCTATGTTGCAAGCTGCTGGTGCTAAGTATGGCTTTGACGTGGTGAGCATGGATACCTTTAGCGTTGCTCAAGCTCGCGTGAGCAGTACCATGATCCGCGACGCGTTAGCACAAGACGACCTTGATTTAGCCGCCGAACTATTGGGCCGACCATTCAGTATTTTTGGTAAGGTCGCTCACGGCGCTAAATTAGGGCGAACTATCGGGTTTCCGACCGCTAATATCCCATTAAAACGCTGCGTAGATCCCATAAATGGCGTCTATGTAGTTGAAGTGTTAGGTATCAGTGATGATGCGATACAGGGCGTTGCCAACATTGGCAAACGTCCTACAGTTGGCGGCGTACGTACCCAACTGGAAGTGAATTTATTTAATTTTGATGGTGACCTTTACGGCAAACAGCTTGAGGTTGTCCTGAAGAAAAGATTACGCGGCGAACAGAAATTTGCATCTTTTGATGTACTTCGCCAGCAAATAGAACGAGATGTCATTGCAGCCAAAACCTTTTTTGGCCTGTCAGTTTAATTTTTAATAATACCAATAACGGAATTAGGATACATGAGCGAATATAAAAAAACGCTGAACCTGCCAAAAACTGGCTTCGCAATGCGCGCTAACTTAGCGAACCGCGAACCAAATATGTTGAAGCAGTGGACGACTGATGATTTATACGGAAAAATCCGTGCCGCTAAGAAAGGTAAAAAAACCTTTATTTTGCACGATGGTCCTCCTTATGCGAATGGCAGTATTCACATTGGTCACTCAGTTAATAAGATCCTGAAAGACGTTATTATTAAAGCCAAAGGCTTGTCTGGATTTGATGCACCTTACATTCCAGGTTGGGATTGTCACGGTCTGCCTATCGAATTGATGGTAGAAAAGAAAGTGGGCAAACCAGGTCGTAAAGTAACGGCTGCACAGTTCCGCGAAGAATGTCGTAAATATGCGACCAAACAAGTTAACGGTCAACGTCAAGACTTTATCCGTCTTGGTGTATTAGGCGATTGGCAGAATCCGTACCTCACCATGGATTTCAACACTGAAGCAAACATTATTCGTGCTTTAAGTAAAATCGTTGCCAACGGTCATTTACAAAAAGGTTCTAAGCCTGTGCATTGGTGTACAGACTGTGGTTCTGCATTAGCAGAAGCTGAAGTTGAATACGAAGATAAAAAATCACCGGCTATCTACGTGCGTTTTACCGCGCAAGATCAAGCTGCAGTGAAAGCGGTATTTGGTAGCGATGTTGAAGGCTTAGTATCAACCGTTATCTGGACCACTACTCCTTGGACATTACCTGCTAACCGCGCGGTTGCACTTGCTGAACGCGTTGAATACTCGTTAGTTAATATGGTCACTGAATCGGGTTCACAGCAGTTAATCCTAGCAACTGACTTAGTTGAGTCTTGCATGACGGTGTTCGCACCAGAAAGCTTTACTACGCTGGGTACTTGTACAGGTGCTGCGCTAGAAAACCTACGCTTTAATCACCCGTTCTATGATTTCGACGTACCGGCTATTTTAGCGGACCACGTAACGACTGAAGCGGGCACGGGTGTGGTACATACTGCACCTGGACATGGTCAAGAAGATTACGTGGCTGGTCTACGTTATAATCTAGAAATTGCAAACCCTGTTGGTAACAACGGTGTTTACCTTGAAGATACGCCGTTATTTGCTGGTCAACACGTATTTAAAGCCAATGATAATGTGATTGAAGTACTTACCGAAAAAGGTGCGTTACTAAACCACCAAGTAATTAAACACAGCTATCCACATTGCTGGCGCCATAAAACGCCAATCATTTTCCGTGCAACACCACAATGGTTTATCAGCATGGAACAAAATGGTCTGCGTAATGCGGCAATGGGCGAAATTAAAAATGTGCAATGGGTACCTTCTTGGGGTAAAGAACGTATCGAAAGCATGGTAACTAACCGCCCTGACTGGTGTATTTCTCGTCAGCGTACGTGGGGTGTACCAATTTCTTTATTCGTGCATAACGAAACACAAGAACCGCATCCTCGTTCAGCTGAGCTAATGGAAGATATTGCTAAGTTAGTTGAACAGAAAGGCATTCAAGCGTGGTGGGATCTTGATCCGGCCGATCTCCTCGGTGATGACGCTGTTAATTATACCAAAGCACCTGATACCGTCGATGTATGGTTCGATTCGGGCTCAACGCACTTCTCTGTGGTTGATGCACGTAAAGAATACGCGGGCGCAGAGATCGACCTTTATCTTGAAGGGTCTGATCAACATCGTGGTTGGTTCCAATCATCATTGATGATCTCGACGGCTATTCACGGTAAAGCACCTTACAAAGAAGTATTAACACACGGCTTCGTGGTCGATGCGAAAGGCCGTAAGATGTCTAAATCTATCGGTAACGTAATGGCGCCGCAAGACGTAATGAACCGCCTTGGTGGTGATGTGCTACGTTGGTGGGTTGCAAGTACCGATTACACCGGTGAAATGACAGTATCTGATGAGATCTTAGATCGCAGTGCAGATGCTTACCGTCGTATTCGTAATACGGCTCGTTTCTTACTGTCGAATCTAGAAGGTTTTAACCCAGAAACTGATCTTGTCGCAACAGAAGATATGGTGGCATTGGATCGTTGGGCTGTGGGTCGTGCACACGCACTACAAACTGAAATCCTAGCAGATTATGAAAGCTATCAAATGCAGAGTGTGACGCAAAAGCTAATGACATTCTGTTCAATGGAATTAGGTAGTTTCTACTTAGATATCATTAAAGATCGCCAGTACACTGCAAAATCAGATGGTGTTGCACGTCGTAGTTGTCAAACTGCGATGTTCCATATCTTAGAAGCCATGGTTCGTTGGACTGCGCCAATTCTAAGTTTCACATCGTTTGAAATTTGGAATGCAATGCCTGGTGAACGTGCTGAGTATGTATTTACTGAAGAATGGTACACAGGTCTAGCACCACTTGCAGACGATGCTGAGCTGAACAACGCTTACTGGAACAAGCTACAAGCGGTTCGTAGTGAAGTGAACAAGACTGTTGAACTAGCACGTAGCAATGCTGTTGTCGGTGGTTCACTACAGGCTGACGTAACGCTGTATGCGAATGCAGAATTAGCGGCTGATCTTGATAAATTAGGTGCTGAACTTCGTTTCGTACTGCTGACGTCAAACACGACCGTTGTTGCTGTAACAGAAGCGCCTGCAGGCGTTGAAGCAAGCGCTATTGACGGTTTATGGATTAGCATTGCTAAGAGTGACGCTGAGAAGTGTGAGCGTTGCTGGCACTATAACGAAACAGTAGGTCAGTCAGAAGCGCATCCTACTATTTGTGCGCGTTGTGAAGACAACATCGAAGGTGAAGGCGAGAAACGTCAATTTGCTTAATCGCTAGTGTGTTCATTACGCTTATGCTAAGTGCAGAGTGTAAGTACAGCGCGAGTAAAGAAGGGTAATAACCATTAAGTTGTTATTATCGTTCACATAGAATGCCTACTGTGTACTGGTTAGCTTAATCAGTATAAACACAGTAGGCATTTTTTTATGGATAAAAGCTTAACCCATGTCATGAAAATGATATGATTGTTAACAATCTATTTAAAGATGCTGGATTGATAGTGATAATAATGCTGTCGTGGCATGACATTTATCGTCATTACGTTGACGTATCAAAGGATAATAATGACCGTAGGCACACATAAGAGAACGGGATTAATTTGGCTGTGGCTAGCCGTTATTGCATTTTTTATTGATTTGGGTACCAAGTCTTTTGTAGTCAGTCATTTTCAATTAGGTGAATCGGTAAATGTATTACCTATATTCAATTTCACCTATGCACGTAACTATGGTGCCGCCTTTAGCATGCTTGCTGACGCAGGTGGCTGGCAACGTTGGTTCTTTGGCGTGATCGCGGTATCGGTTTCTGGCTTGTTGATTTATTGGTTAAAGCAACAATCAGTCAAGCAATATTGGAGCAACATTGCTTATGCGCTCATTTTAGGTGGTGCATTAGGCAATTTATATGACCGTATTATTCATGGTTATGTAATCGATTTTTTACATGTGTATTGGGATTCAAGCCATTTCCCAATCTTTAATTTAGCAGACACCTGGATCTGTATTGGTGCCGCGATGTTAATCTTGGAAGCCATTATGGAAAGCAAAAACGACAAGGAATCATCAAATGACAGTTAACGTAGCAACAATTGGCGATGATAGCCAAGTACTCATGCATTTCACTATTACTTTAGCAGACGGTTCTGTTGCCGATAGCACCGAGCTACAAGGTAAGCCTGCTAAGTTGGTGATTGGTGATGGCAGCTTAACCCCTAATTTTGAGCGTTGCTTACTCGGTTTAACTGTTGGCGATAAGAACAAGTTTGAACTGCAACCAGAAGATGCGTTCGGACAGCCGAATCCAGATAATATTTACTATTTAGATCGAGCTAAGTTTACGGAAGTGAAAGCGGAAGTTGGCTTAATTGTTGGTTTTACTCAGCCAGATGGCGCTGAGCTACCAGGTATGATCCGTGACGTGATTGGTGACTCGGTCACTGTCGACTTTAATCATCCGTTAGCTGGACAAGTCGTGACGTTTGAAGTTGAAATTTTAGAAATTAATGCAGAATAAATAAGGTTGATGATGGAAATTTTACTCGCTAATCCTCGAGGGTTCTGTGCTGGTGTTGACCGTGCTATTAGCATTGTTGAACGTGCACTTGAGTTATTTGAAACCCCTGTTTATGTACGTCATGAAGTTGTACATAACCGTTATGTGGTTGATGGCCTAAAAGAGAACGGTGCTGTTTTTGTCGAAGAGCTTGATGAAGTTCCAGATGGTCGTGTGGTTATTTTTAGTGCGCACGGGGTATCAAAAGCAGTGCAAGCTGAAGCGAAACGTCGTGACTTAAAGGTATTTGATGCAACTTGTCCGCTAGTGACAAAAGTACACATGGAAGTAACACGTGCCAGTCGCCGTGGTATTGAATGTGTATTGATCGGTCATAAAGGGCACCCCGAAGTCGAAGGTACTATGGGTCAGTATGATAATGCTGATGGTGGTATGTATCTGGTTGAGTCGATTGCTGATGTTGCGACATTAACAGTAAAAGATGTGACGAATCTTACTTTCAGCTCACAGACGACATTATCAGTTGATGATTGCTCTGGTATCATTGACGCATTGCGAGAACGTTTCCCTGAGATCAAGGGTCCACGTAAAGATGATATTTGCTACGCAACACAGAATCGTCAGGATGCGGTGTCTAAATTAGCTGGCATGGTGGATATTATGTTTGTGGTTGGTTCGAAAAATTCATCGAACTCGAACCGTTTACGTGAAAAGTCTGAAAACCTTGGTGTACCATCTTACCTGATTGATAATGCTGGTGATATTGATCCGGTACTATTGGAAGGTAAGTTGAAAGTTGGTGTTACTGCAGGGGCATCTGCACCTAAGATCTTAATCGATCAAGTGGTTGAAAAGTTGAAAAGTTGTGGTGGCAAGTTGGTGACTGAAGTGGAAGGTCGTGCCGAAAACACGATATTTGAAGTGCCTGCTGAATTACGTATCAAACAAGTAGATTAATCATCATGACGAAGCAGCTCGTTTAGTTATCGACTGAACGAGCTTTGTTTATCCATTCCCTTTTAATACCACTGACTCACACTGACTATTTTATTCGTATTGCCTTCCTTGGCTCTATTTCATTGAACTATTGACCTAATTCAACGTTATGTCTCACAGAATGAAAGTGCATTGTGTTTACATTAATTGCACATTTGTGTAACATGTTTAAGTGCAAATTATTAAAGTGAGTTAAGTATGCAATCTAGAACGGAATCTGGATTCAGTCTCATTGAAG
Organism: Moritella sp.; assembly: GCF_013215705.1. Taxonomy (GTDB): domain Bacteria; phylum Pseudomonadota; class Gammaproteobacteria; order Enterobacterales; family Moritellaceae; genus Moritella. Next base: position 38,566 of record NZ_JABSQR010000017.1, read on the forward strand.
TGATGATCACATCATTCATCCTTGCCGTTGGCCTGTTGGGCATAGTGGCATTGCAAGGGATTGCGAAGAAATCATTAGCAGATACAGACAAGCAAATTCAAGCCTCTTTTCTTGCGCGTACAGCGTTGGAAGAATTACGCGCGGATACCCGTTGGCTTACTACCAATTCCAGCGCGGCCCAAAACACCGTCATCACCGACATTCTCACTAATGCAGCAAGCTCTGCGTCAATCAATAATATGGCATTATGCCGTAATATTACAGGTTTAGGCTCAGGCTCAGGAACCGTCACCTTCGCGGTGAGTTGGCAGATTCAAAATGCAGCAAGCTCATCAGCAGCTGCTAATGGCGCTGAATGTGGTCAGGCAATCGATCCGGCAATCAATCGCCGACAAGTGGTATTAACCAGTTTGATCTCGGGGGCGATATGACAGTGAAACAAGCGGGTTTTAACTTAGTTGAACTGATGATTGCGATGGTAATTGGTTTAGTGCTTATGATGTCTATCACCACGATGTTTGTGGATACGAAGGTATCGGCTAACCGCTCTTCGACTGTATCGAGTTTACAGCAGCAGGCACAGTTAGCGCTGCAGATATTAGTCGAAGACGTGCGTGGTATTAACAGTTGGGCAGAGTTTTCTGGGGAAGGATTTACGGGTGTACCGTCTGCTGTTACTGCCGCTATTGCTGATGGAGGCTGTAATATGCTACCCGCAAGTGTTGCAAGTAGTACTAGTGGGATCTCGGCAGGTGCGAATGTAAGTACCGCAGGTTGCCTTGCTACTGGCTTTACTATTACGGATGATAGTGATGTTTTATTTATCGCACGTGTCCGAGGTACCATAATCGCTTCTGGTGCGGTAATTACTAATGGCAACTATGTAGCTATTTCACCTTCTCAAGCGACATCATTTAAAGGTAGTACCCTCCCTAATATTGAAAACGCTGATATATACCCTTATATACACCATACCTACTTTACACAAAATCACGCCTCAGAAGGTTCCAGATTAAGTCGTTTTAGTTTTATTGATAATGCATTTGTTAATGATTTAGTGGTGAATAACATTGAACGTATTCGCATTAATTTTGGCGTTGATAGCAATGGCGATGGTCGCGCTAATCGCTATATAGAGAGCAGTGGCATTACCAGGTTAATGTGGGATAGTAATCAAATTGTCGCAGCCCGCATTTATGTACTCGCGCGCGCTAAAAATAAAGATCTGACCTTAAATAACAATGATGATTTTAATGACAGATTTATGCCTTTTGATCCACCGAATGATGATAACTATCGCCGTTTTTTATTAAGTACAACGGTCGTTATCATCAATAACATGATGGCGATGACGCAATGAAAAATCAGCAAGGAATTACCTTATTTATCGTCATAATTATATTGGTTGTAGTTACTTCTTTAGCTGCTGCGGTTATTACTGAGACACGACTTGGACAAAATGCGATTGGCTTAACCCAAGAAAAATTAGCCAATGAACAAGAGCTATTAGGCGGATTTAGTGAAGTGATGAGTAACCCTAATTTAATTAATGATATTCTGGGGCTGACGGCAACAGCAAGTTCTGCATTGGGAAATCTCCAATCACCTGATATCACGGTGGCGCTGACTCAGCGAGGCGAAGGTTATTGTAAACGAAGCGCAAAGGCGTCGAGCGTTAACCTAATTAATTGTCGATTTGTGAAAATGGATTTTTCACAAAATAACAGTCGACGTGTTCAACCATTAGCAATCACAGCTGGTGCAGAGCAACCATTTTTAGCGGCACAGAATCAATAGGAAAGAGCAATGAAATGGAACTTCAATAAAACCATCCCCAAAAGCCTTAGTGTCGCCATGTTTGCCACACTTTTGGGGGCTACCGCCATGAATGTGAGCGCAGATGAAAGTGAAATTTATCAAGCTGCATTAGCAGGTGCTAACAGTAAACCACAAGTACTGATTATTTTGGATACCTCTTCTCATATGAGAAAAAAAGTCAGCTATCCATATCCTGAGGTATATGACCCTTTTATCGCTTATCCACCAACCAGTGATACAGTTGGTAACTCACTTGTTAATAGCGTGTTTGGCGCGGACAAAGTTTATTTTAGTACAGGGGGTAGTACAGAGTACAGTGCAGAGGATAGTACAAAAAGCAGTGCTAAAGACTATAATAAGCAACGTCATGCCGCCGCAGAAAAGCAACTTGCAGAGTATAACGCATACCAGAGTCGTGAAGATAAGACCATACCATTTAATATTTCTAAAGAATATAAGGATTTTGTAGAAACGATTCCGGGAAGAAGTGGTAACTTCATTCGTGTTGAGGAAATGAACTGTAATGCTGCAGTAAGTAATTTAGATAGCGCTTTAGGCGCTTATAGCGACTATCTGACGCAATGGAATTCAAACCTAGCTCTTTACAGTTGGACGAAAATAAAACCCAGTAGCGGATTATTCGATGTTTTTTTTACTGAACATGTCGAGTGTAAGCAGGATCTAGTTAATAATGATCCTAAAAATCCTGGTTTCGAACATAAAGTCCTGCTTTCGGTTAATTCAAATAGTGAAGCTCGTAAGGATATAGCAGATGGTGAAATTGATGGTTATGCGGCAGATACTGATAGACAAGGTTTTCCAAATGCGAACCAATATACAGGGTGGTTAAATATACCTAAGAAAAAGGTATGGTGGAAAGCTTATGATAAAAATAAAACTAGTTTTAATGATATTGATATTGATATTGAGAATGATGATAATGATAAACCACCAATTGAAAGTTATAAAACAACTTTATATTCAGAAAACCTCGTAAAATGGGCAGCATTAAAAACAGAAAATAAAGTAGATACTAATAATAATTTTACACTGTCTCAATTACAAATAGCTAAAAAAATAATATATGAGTTAATGTTAAACACAGAAGACGTTGATATCGGTTTAGAAATATTTAATTCGAATGAAGGTAAGGGTTTATGGGATCTGATTGCGAATAATCATGGCGGTAGGATCATATCAGGCATTCAACCCTATGATACTGAAACTAGTCGAGCATTACTACGTAATCGTGTCGGTGATATTCTCACGACTAGAATAAATCGTTCTGCTTTATGTGAAAGTTTGTATGAAGGTTACTTGTATTTGTACGGTCAGAATATGGAATATGGTAATAAATTTTCCACATTAACAAAGCCTATGCGTGATAGGAGTATTGAAGACAATGGGAAATATAAAAACCCTTTAAAAGAATGGTCTCAAACATGCCAAACAAAAGCCTATGTGATCATTGTTTCACCAGGATATCATGATATTACAAGCAATTTTTTCAATTGGATTAAATGCTGGGGAATTAAAGATCATGATCATGATAAAGATGCGAATAGTAAAATCAAGTCTCTTCCAGGTGTAGACCTAACGCGTGCCATTACGATAGGAAATGATTGTAAAAAGAATTATTTGCCTGTGTTATCCCATTGGTTAGCTAATAATGATATTAATGACAAAACACCTGAAAAGGAACATATTGTTACTTATACGATTGGCTTAGGTAGTATAGAGCCTACATATGATACGGATGGCAACTTAATTGAAAGTTCAGCGGCTACGATGAACCTTCCTATAGATAATAAAAATTTACTGTTAAAAACAGCTGAGGGAGGAGGTGGTAAATTTTATAATGCGATGAATGCAAATCAGTTGCGTGATAAATTAAATTTAGCCATTGACGATATGAGAGCCAAACAAGGCGTTGTGACAGCTGTTGAAACTTCAACGAATACGAGTAATGTCACTAAAAATAAAGAGTATGTGTATTACTCAATGTTTGCACCAAACCAAACAAGTAAGTGGTCAGGTAATCTGCGTAAATTGAAGATTTCTGATAATGGTGTATTAAGTGCGTGGAGCGCATCAGCAAGCGCTGCATCAACGTTAAGTACCGCCCTAACAAAATCTGCCATTTCTGAAGGGTTAATGTTTTTTAATGACGATCTCTATTCTGGTTGGAGTAATACAGCTGGGTTGAATGATGTCAAGATTGGCGGTGTGGCTGAAGCATTAAAAAATAGAACCGAAGATCGAAATTTATATATGACAGATAAAACCAATTCCAATTTAGTACTATTAAATAAAACTAATTTACTAACAGTATTTGGTGTCAGTGATGATGTTGACCTTGCGAATAAAATCGGTGTATCCGAAGTAACATTAGATGATGCGATTCGTTGGTTGCAGGGCAAAAATGAATCCGGTGAGTTTAGAGATGATATCTTTGGTGACCCAATGCACTCTAGTCCTTTAGCTGTTGATTATTCAGACGGCAATACGCGGATCTTTATCGGTACTAACGCTGGTTTCTTTCATGCGTTTAAGGATGACGCAACGCAAAGAAAAGTAACAGAGGAATGGGCGTTTATACCTAAAGAAAATATTAATAATGCGCTGAAGTTATATCTAGGTAGCACTACGATGGAAGATCGCATTTATGGTATCGACTCGAGCCCTGTTCTCGCCAGAAGTGGTTCTGATCATATCATCACCTTTGGCATGCGCCGAGGTGGTAATACACTTTATTCTTTAACTGTAAATCTTGAGGATGGTGTAAGTAAGCCTGAACTTAATTGGCTAATGTCGGGGTCAAAGAACGAGGATGATATAGGCACCAAGGTAGAAGACAAGATCGGACAAACTTGGTCGACACCTGTTGTAACAAAAGTTATGCGTAATAAAACTCAAAGTGATAATGATAAACCTGTACTGATTTTTGGTGGTGGTTATGATGTTCAAAAAGATGAATGTGGTGCTGGAACCGATCACTCTTGCGAAGATGATGCAGTAGGTAATGCTATTTTTATTGTGGATGCAGATACAGGTGACATTATTAAAAAATTTAGTTCGACTATTAATGGGAGTATTAGTGGGAGTATTGCAAGCCAAGTAGCCGTGCTAGACAGCAATGGTGATGGTTATACCGACCGAATTTATGCACCGGATACCAGTGGTAATATTTATCGTGCTGATATGCCATCAGTTTTTAGAATTAATGATAAGATCGATTTTGATACATGGAACATGATAACACTGGCATCCCTTGGTGGAACTGGCTCTGACGACCGTCGATTTTTCAACCCTCCGAGTATTGTACGAACAATAAAGAATGGTATCGCTTATGATGGCTTATTAATTGGTAGTGGTGATATTACCCGGCCAAATTCAGATCTTACAGTGGATAATTACTTCTTCAATATACAAGATACAAATAAAGCGCCAGTTAATTGGGGAAGTGGTGCAGCTCCTAGCACGATATTAATATCAAACCTTAGTGAGGTGACCTATAGCTTTGAGAATAACAAAAGTAATGTCGAGGAGATGACAAATTCAAGTGTAGCTGGTTGGCGTTTTAAATTAGGTAGAACAAATTCTGATGAAACTACATCAGGAGAAAAGTCACTCGGTGATGCGGTTGTTGTGAATGGTATTGTTCATTTTAATGCTTATACTCCTTATGACGAAAATAATAATAATGGTGAGCAATGTGGAACTGATAAATCAGGAACAAGCACGTATTACTCCGTTAACCTTCTGACAGGAATAACGTTTAAGAAACCGATTGAACTGCCCAATGTACTTGCAAAAAGTATCTCAGTGCATGCTGCGTCGGCGAGTGGTGCATCGATACTACGCTTATTAGGTGTGGGTAAAGGAGATACTGATGAAGACGGAAATAATCCTACAGGTACGATGGAAACCGATATGAAGTTAGTACCACATTCTACCTACCGTTACTTCAATGAGGCGGTACAATAATGGCAAATAAACAGACGGGTTTCACCCTGGTTGAATTGATGATCGTGGTGGCGATTGTTGGCATCTTAGCCGGGATTGGTTATCCCTCTTACAGTGCTTATATTATGAGTAACAATCGTAATGATGCGAAAACGGCATTGTATAAAGCACAGTTATTACAAGAGCAGTTTTATTTAGATCATGGCCAGTATGCAACGTCATTAGCCAGTGGCGCGACGAATACCTTATCTGGATCTGGCTGGCATGATGACAGTGACTATTACAGTTTTGCACTTGGCGCGAGTAGTACTAAAAACAACTATACGATAATCGCGACTGTCGAAGCTGCAAGTACGCAGGAAAATGATACCGATTGCACCTCTTTCACGATTGATCATTTTGGTGTGACGACCTCGTTGAATAGCGCAAATACAGTAACCGCGGATTGCTGGTGATTAGCGTTAAATCATAAGTTTAACAATTTCATCGATTTAATTGCTTGTCTGATTGGCAATTTGAATTTGCTTAGGTATGCTAAGAGTTATATTTAGGGGCAAACAGGGACTGACAATGAAAAAAATTGAAGCGATTATTAAACCGTTTAAACTGGATGATGTACGCGAAGCGCTTGCCGAGATTGGTATCACAGGGATGACTGTATCTGAAGTAAAAGGTTTTGGCCGTCAAAAAGGCCACACCGAACTTTACCGTGGTGCAGAGTACATGGTTGATTTCTTACCTAAAGTAAAACTTGATCTTATAGTGCAAGACGATGATGTTGATGCCTGTATCGACTCTATCGTTGAAACCGCGCACACGGGTAAAATTGGTGATGGTAAGATTTTTGTTACCGCTGTAGAACGTGTGATCCGTATTCGTACAGGTGAAGAAAACGAAGAAGCGATCTGATTATTATCAGTGAGATGGCTCGCTGAAATAGATATAATTTTTGAAAAGCACCGCGCATTTATGTTCGGTGCTTTTTTTTTGTTATATATACCCAAGTTACTTCAAGATGCACAATCAGTTATAACAGCACAGCGTTACAATATTTGAAAATGGAATAACCATTATCTACATATTGTGCCTTGTTCTGATATCCCTGCTCGTCTCTGATATAGGATTTTGAAGTAACTTGGGTATATCTTTACTGATTGGATTAATAACGCAGGTAAAATACAGCCTCAAGGGCGTCTCTGAGTTAGCATTTTGACGCGGTTTGGGTATAATCACTTCATTAACAGATCCGTTTATATTATTAAATCTAAACAATCGCTCATATTTTAAGCACCCAGGACAATTACATGACTATGTCTACAGCTGAGATCCGCAACGCGTTTCTTGATTATTTTGCCAGTAAAGGGCACAACAAAGGCACAAGTAGCTCACTTGTTCCTGCTAATGATCCAACTTTGTTATTTACAAATGCGGGCATGAACCAATTTAAAGACGTATTCCTCGGTGCAGAACAACGTTCATATACACGTGCCACAACGTCGCAACGCTGTGTACGTGCTGGTGGTAAACACAATGACTTAGATAACGTAGGTTATACTGCGCGTCATCATACATTCTTTGAAATGTTAGGTAACTTCAGCTTTGGTGATTACTTTAAAGAAGATGCGATCTTATTTGCATGGGAATTTTTAACCGTTGTTCTGAAAATACCAAAAGAAAAGTTACTTGTTACTGTGTATGAAAGTGATAATGAAGCATTTTCATTCTGGGCGAACAAAATCGGCGTGCCTGAAGATAAAATTATTCGCATTGGCGATAAATCGCCTGAGAAGAAATTCGAATCAGATAACTTCTGGTCAATGGGTGATACTGGCCCATGTGGTCCATGTTCTGAAATATTCTACGATCACGGCGAAGACATTTGGGGCGGCGTTCCTGGCTCTCCAGAAGAAGACGGTGACCGTTTTATTGAGATCTGGAACTTAGTATTCATGCAGTTTAACCGTCAAGCTGACGGCACCATGGAAGAATTACCAAAACCATCTGTGGATACAGGTATGGGTCTTGAGCGTATTGCTGCAATTATGCAAAATGTACATTCAAACTATGAAATCGATATCTTCCAAAGCTTAATCAAGCATGTTGCAGAGACTATCGGTACTACAGATTTAGAAAATAAATCATTACGCGTCATTGCCGATCACATCCGTGCATGTAGCTTCCTGATCTCTGACGGTGTTATGCCATCAAATGAAGGTCGTGGTTATGTGCTACGTCGTATTATCCGCCGTGCAGTACGTCACGGTAATAAGCTTGGCGCTAAAGGTCCATTCTTCAACAAACTGGTTGCGAAAATGGTCGAACTCATGGGCGACATTTCTGACGATCTGGTAAAACAACAAGCAATTGTTGAAAAAATCTTACTTATCGAAGAAGAGCAGTTTGGTAAAACACTTGAGCGTGGTCTGAACATTTTAGACAACGAACTGTCACAACTAGACGGTAAAGTGGTGCCGGGTGATGTAGTATTCAAACTTTACGATACCTACGGCTTCCCATCGGATTTAACCGCTGATATTGCCCGTGAACGTGAGCTAACCATTGACGAAGACGGCTTTAAAGCTGCAATGGAAGCGCAACGTAATCGCGCACGTCAAGGTTCTAACTTTGGCACTGATTACAACGAAATGCTAAAAATTGATGCGAAAACTGAATTCTTGGGTTACCAAACGCTGACATCTGATGCACAAATCGTGGCATTAATTAAAGATAACGCTGAAGTTGAGCTGTTAAATGACGGTCAAGAAGGTGCGATTGTATTAAACAAAACACCATTCTACGCAGAAGCGGGTGGCCAATCTGGTGACCAAGGTGTGATCAAAATTGGTGATGCAGTATTTACGGTAACAGATACCAAAAAAGCGGGTAATGCAACTGTTCACTTCGGGTCAGTTTCGGGTGTGATCGAAGTAAATAGCCAAGTTATCGCCGATGTTGATGTAAGTCGTCGTAAAGCGATTGGCCTTAATCACTCTGTTACTCACTTAGCACACGCTGCATTACGTAAAGTTGTTGGCGACAATGTACAACAGAAAGGTTCATTAGTATTACCTGAACGTTTACGTTTTGACTTCTCACATTTTGAAGGAGTAACGCCTGCGCAACTGATTGAAGTTGAACGACTTGTTAACGCTCAGATTCGTGCTAACCACGAAGTTGTAACGGAAGTCATGGACATTGATGCGGCGCGTGAAGCGGGAGCAATGGCGTTATTCGGTGAGAAATACGATGATGAAGTGCGTGTAGTACGCATGGGTGACTTCTCAATTGAACTATGTGGTGGTACGCATGTTAAACGTACTGGTGACATTGGTTTCTTCAAGATCTTATCTGAGAGCGGTATTGCCGCCGGTGTACGTCGTGTTGAAGCGGTAACTGGTGATTCTGCACTGGCTTATGTGCACGATCTTGTTGCTAAAATGCAAGAAACTGCAAGCTTAGTGAAAGCGGACCAAAACACAGTTGTGGCAAAAGTGAGTCAAGTACTTGACCGCAACCGTAGCCTAGAAAAAGAAGTTGAGAAGTTAAACGTACAAGTAGCAAGTGCTGCGAATGCTAACTTGATCGACCAGGTACAAGTGATTAACGGTGTTAAAGTACTTGTTGCTAACCTAAAAGGTGCTGATCCTAAGTCGCTACGTAGCTCGATGGATGAACTGAAGAACAAACTGCAAAGCGGTATTATTGTGCTTGGTATTCCAGGCGAAGGTAAAGTTAACCTGATCACGGGTGTAACTAAAGACTTAATCGGTAAAGTGAAAGCGGGTGAGCTAGTTAGCTTCCTTGCCGTTCAAGTTGGTGGTAAAGGTGGCGGTCGTCCTGATATGGCGCAAGCGGGTGGTTCAAAGCCTGAAGCACTAGCAGCAGCGCTTGAATCAGTGACGCCTTGGTTAACTGAAAAACTGTAAGTCAGTACTAGTAATAATTAGTTAGCTATGATTAGCGAGTCGTTAATGGTGATTAACTAAGTTTAAATAAACAGTGTAATGGCAACGAGCAGGCAATCCGGCTCGTTGTTTTGAGCACAGGCGGTGATAAATTTAAAGGTTATTAAAGGAAGTTGTTGTGGCGTTGTATGTACAAAAATATGGGGGTACTTCAGTTGGTTCAATTGAGCGAATTGAAGCTGTTGCCCAGCGAGTGAAAAAATCTCGTGAACAGGGTAATCAAATAGTTGTGGTCGTGTCGGCAATGTCTGGTGAAACTAACCGTTTACTGGGTATGGCAAAAGCACTTGATGAGCATGCAGCTCGCAGAGAAATGGATGTATTAGTTTCAACAGGAGAGCAGGTCACTATCGCTTTGTTAACCATCGCCCTGCAAAAAGCAGGTGTCGATGCGATATCAATGACGGGTGATCAGGTTCAAATGAAAACCGATAACAGTCATGGTAAGGCGCGCATCAAAACTGTTGAAACAGACAACTTACAACGTCATCTAGATGCAGGTAAAGTGGTCGTAGTTGCAGGTTTCCAAGGTCGTGATGAAGATAATAATATCACGACGTTAGGGCGCGGCGGCTCGGACACTACCGCTGTTGCAATTGCAGCTGTACTGAAAGCTGATGAATGTCAGATTTATACTGACGTTAATGGCGTCTATACCACCGACCCTCGGGTTGAACCGCGCGCACGGAAATTAGATCGCATCACTTTCGAAGAGATGCTTGAAATGGCGAGCTTAGGTGCCAAAGTATTACAAATTCGCTCGGTCGAATTTGCAGGGAAATACAATGTACCTTTACGTGTACTATCTTCATTTGAAGACGGTGAAGGGACATTGATTACTTACGAGGACGTAAAAAAAATGGAATCAGCAATCATATCTGGCATTGCGTTTAACCGCGATGAAGCAAGTTTAACAATATCAGGTATTCCTGATGAACCTTTAGTTGCAGCCAATATCTTAACGCCAATTGGTGATGCCGGTATTGATGTTGACGTTATCGTCCAAAATGCACATGGTAAAGATGGCCTTGTTGACTTCACTTTTACTGTACATCGTGACGATTACCAAGCCGCGAGAGTACTCTTGGAAAAGACTTGTGAAGAATTATCTGGAAAAAATGTGCAAGGTAACGATCGTATTGCTAAAATTTCAATAGTAGGTGTCGGTATGTGGAATCATCCAGGTGTCGCTAAAACAATGTTTGAAGTTTTAGGTAATGAAGGGATCAACATGCAGTTGATTTCAACCTCTGAAATTAAAATTTCAGTGATCGTTGACGAGAAATATTTAGAACTCGGTGTACGTGCATTGCACGCTGCATTCAACTTAGATGTTGCTTGAACTGAGTGAATTAACAGCAAATTAAGTCTTGTTTATTCTTTTCTTGTTTTATATTGAAGCTTTTAATAGAATAATAAGCGGCCTAACAAAAATATAATGAATTAGTTGAGGAATAAATTAATGCTAATATTGACGCGCCGTGTTGGCGAAACGCTTATGATTGGTGACGAAGTTACTGTTACTGTTTTAGGTGTGAAAGGAAATCAAGTTCGTATCGGTGTTAATGCGCCTAAAGAAATATCTGTTCATCGTGAAGAGATATACATGCGAATTCAAGCAGAAAAAGGCGAAAGCCCTGAAGGCAACTTCTAAATTAGAATAATAAGATTATTACAGATTGGGTTTAGCGATGCTAAACCCTTTTTTTTATCTGTTTTTGATTATTTTGGGACTTTGCATCCTATTTTTGCTGCAATAGTAGTTTTGTTGTTTGAAACTTAAACAGTTGCTTAAGTGCGGTTAATTAATATTTGACTTATTTTCCAGTATCCGTATTATGAGCGCCAACAACACGGAGAGGTGGCCGAGTGGCCGAAGGCGCTCCCCTGCTAAGGGAGTATGGGCTTTAAATCCCATCGAGGGTTCGAATCCCTCCCTCTCCGCCATTGTTGTCCTAGCTTCTATCACATGTTGGAAAATGTGTTATAGTGTTTTGGTCAGCTTTTTGGTCGTTGGAAGAAATAATTGTATGCGGATGTAGCTCAGCTGGATAGAGTACCTGGCTACGAACCAGGCGGTCGGAGGTTCGACTCCTCCCATCCGCACCATTATTTCGATTAGAATTAATTCTAAGTAATTAGTAGAAGTTGAAAATACTTAATCTAGTTATAAAAATTATAGGTTAGACCAAATATGTGCGGATGTAGCTCAGCTGGATAGAGTACCTGGCTACGAACCAGGCGGTCGGAGGTTCGACTCCTCCCATCCGCACC
>NZ_JABSQR010000017.1:50688-117800 GCF_013215705.1 Moritella sp.
ATTTATTATATTATTATGAATTGTTCCGATGTAAGTCTTTACATTGTTGATATTTTTCATGATAATAGAGTTTGTGTGGAGAGGTGGCCGAGTGGCCGAAGGCGCTCCCCTGCTAAGGGAGTATGGGCTTTAAATCCCATCGAGAGTTCGAATCTCTCCCTCTCCGCCATTAACATAAAAAAACCGCTTAATAGCGGTTTTTTTATACCTGAAATTTACCCCATCAATTATTTTCACTTGCTATTATTGAGCTAGACTTAGAAAACACCCTATTTTATTGGTCGGTCTATCTATCATGCTCCAATTCACGCTCACCATTCAAAAGTTTGCAGCGCCGCTGGGTCGCTTTCTTATTGGTATCTTATTCGTACAAGCTGGATTAGGAAAGATATTTTCTTATGCAGGTACGGCTGACTATATGGTCGCCATGGGCGTACCGGGTATATTGCTACCTTTGGTTATCATTACCGAATTGGGCGGTGGTTTGGCGGTTATCCTTGGTTATTATACCCGGATAGCGGCTTTTGCCTTAGCTGGTTTTTGTGTATTGACTGCGGTGATATTCCATGTCGATTTTAGTGATACCATGCAGATGATCATGTTTTCCAAAAATATTGCGCTGAGCGGCGGTTTTTTAATTTTGGTTGCGTACGGGGCGGGGGATTTTGCTTTGGATAATCGTAAAAAAGACAGTGCGGGTACGTAATGCCCAACTTAAGCGCTGGTTGTCAACTTGAGATGAAAGACGCGAAACTATAGGTTGAAAATATTAATTCCGCGCTGGTGCTAAAATGGCCGTTAAATTTTCTCGGGTTGATGATTCTCTAACCAGTCGATTGCCAGCTGATTAAACGCCTCCGGTTGCTCTGTCATTACCCAGTGACGGGTATCAAACGCGACCACTTTATTGCCTGGGATTGCCGCCACTTTGTGTTCCCAATGTTGAGAATGGAACATACCCGGTTTATTTTTACCGTAAACAAACAGCAGCGGACAAGTGATGTCGATGGGCAGATTTCCTAACGGACGTCCTGTGAGTGTATGACTCCATTTCCAGTAGTAGGAATAGGTCATCGATGAGGTTATGCTCGCAGGATCTCCTGGTGCATTTAATGCCTTCGCCATCTTACGAGTCATCTTATCACCGATGGACCCTCCTATTTTCCAAGCTGCTGCCAGCCAAATTTGATAGGCAAACATAAAGGCTTTAGCTTTGCTGGAGAGCACATGGTCGGGAGAACCTGCATCGCCGATATCAATACTAATAATTTTGCTTACTTTAGATTTATTACGCATATAATATTGGTAACCGAAAAAACTGCCCCAGTCATGTATCAACAAGGTCACTGGTTTTCCAGCGCCCACTTGACTGACAACAGCATCAATAGTCTTAAGTATATCTTCAAGATCATAGTACTTACGTGGTTTATCGGTAGCGTAACCAGGCAGTGTAAAGCGCACACAGCGGTAAGTGTCTTTTAATGCGGCAACCTGAGCATCCCATATTCGATAAGTATCTGGCCAACCATGGATCATCACAATAGTTTCTTGCCCTGTGCCTTCTATCAGCACATCAACATCACCAATACTGAATTTTTCTGTCATAGTTATTCCTTATTACTGCAAGGTTATCAGTTGCAATATTTAATTGGGTAAATGAGGTAGAGTAATTACTCTATTCTTATTTTCACCTCAGATCTATGCTTCTTCACTTAGATTGCGAACTGGTTCCAATTTTATTATTTTTAAATGTAAGATCATGCTTATGTGATTAAATAAGCATGTTGTAACTAACTATCGACTTTGTGTTTCTAATTGAGGAGGGATGAGGTGATTACTGTATAGCAGCTAAAAGTTGGGCGTTCTTTGAACGCGGTAGTTATTGAGTTAAAAATATCATCAGGCTGAAAAATGCGATCATGGCTGTGGTGCCGCCAATAATATAGATAAAGCCCTTTTTACCTTGCTGGATGCTCCAGTCATTGTATTGCAGGAAAGCAAACCATAAGATGCTTAGCAGTAAAGGTAATAGAAAAAATTTAAACATAAGTTCCCCAATGTAGCGATTTATCACTGTTTATTGAATTATATAGTGGCTAAACTGTCCTACCACCTTTAATGAGACTGTTAATATTGGCGTTTTTGTTAGATATTAAAAACGTCGTTAAGTCCATTAAGCCATGATATTAACATGCCTAACTTTGATTATATGTCTAACTTCAATATATAGTGTGACTTATACTCTTGCTGGACATGCTGTGAGTGAATGAATTTAGAGGATTAAATGGGTCTTTGGTTATTATTTTTCAGTAGCTTTACGTCAGCGACCATTTTACCTGGTAGTTCGGAAATATTATTAACCGCGATGCTGGTTGAAGGCTCATGGTCATATTGGCAACTGTTTGTGATGGCCACCAGTGGCAATGTTTTAGGGTCTATCCTCACTTTTTATATGGGGTATTTCATTCATGCGAAAAAACCAATCGACTTTTCAGTCAATAAGCACTACCAGCGTGTGCATGATGTGATCCAGCGTTGGGGTTGGAGTAGTTTATTATTTAGTTGGTTGCCTATTTTTGGTGATATATTTTGCTTATTAGCGGGTTGGTTACGTGTAAATCCGTTACTTGCTTTTATCGCTATCATGTTTGGTAAATCAATTCGTTATGCCATTTTGATCTGGTTTATGAGTGCAGTTAGTTAGTGACTTTATAGTTATATTTAATTTTAAACGGACGGGGAATTTTTGATGCGTGTTAATGCTTTTTATAGTGTGGTAGTGCTGAGTTCTGCAATAATGCTGTTGAGTGGGTGTTCATTATTAGATAAAGAGACTGATGTTGCGGTATTACCAGCAGGCATCACCCTTGTTGATAAGCAAGACAAAACACCGGGTAGCTTGTTAATTCCTTATGAAAAATATCAGTTAAGTAATGGTCTTACGGTTATCTTACATGAAGATAATTCCGATCCTTTGACTTATATTGATATGACCTATCATGTCGGCTCGGCACGTGAAGAACTGGGGAAATCAGGATTCGCGCATTTCTTCGAGCATATGATGTTCCAAGGCAGTAAAAATGTTGGCGATCAGCAACATTTTAAAATCGTCAATGAAGCTGGCGGGTCGATGAATGGCAGCACCAATCAAGACCGGACTAATTATTATCAAACAGTGCCGGCGAATCAATTAGAAAAGATGCTCTGGCTAGAAGCCGATCGCATGGGATTTTTATTAGATGCGGTTGACCAGCGTAAGTTTGAAATTCAACGTGCGACCGTTAAAAACGAGCGCTCTCAACGTGTCGATAATCGCCCTTATGGTTTACTGGGCGAACGCGTTGGTGAAGCCTTATATCCACGAGACCACCCTTACTCTTGGCAACCGATTGGTTATATTGAAGATTTGGACCGTGTTGATGTAAACGATTTAAAACAGTTCTTTTTACGTTGGTATGGACCGAACAATGCAACTTTAACGATCGCCGGTAAATTTGATAAAACAGAAACACTCATTTGGGTAAATAAGTATTTTTCGACCATTCCGGAAGGTCCTGAAGTCAAAGATGTTGAGCCTGTATCTGTGACCCTTGATAAGGACCGCTACATTACGTTAGAAGATAACGTCCCTCAGCCGATGCTTTACATTAGCTATCCGACTGTATATATGGGGCATGAAGATGAAGCCCCTCTGGATTTATTTGCCTACGCGCTGGGCGGTGGTAAAAACTCGGTGTTATATAAAGATCTGGTCGAAACTGGCTATGCCACCAGTGTGGCGGCTTATCACAGTTGCAGTGAACTGAGCTGTACCTTTGATATCTATACTCAGCCTAATCCGGCCAAAGGCATGGCACTTGCTCCTCTGCTAGACAAGATCAACGCCTCGATTAAAAAGTTAGCAAAACAAGGTATCGCAGATTCTGAAGTCACTCGTTTGCGCTCGATTATTGAAAGCTCAACGATATTTGGTATGCAGAGCGTAGCCGGTAAAGCCAAGGAACTGGCGTTAGGTGAAACTTTAATGAATGATCCTAATTATTTAACCAAAGGGCTGTCGGTCTTTAAGCATATGCGTGCTGAAGAAGGGGTGGCTGGGTACCATAAATACCTCGAAAACAAGCCGAAAGTAATTATGAGTGTGGTACCAAAAGGGCAATTACAATATATCGCCCACGAGCCGACATTCAGTCCTGCGCCGCGTAATATAGATAAGCTCACGCAGCCGTCAGTGGAACTACTGGCTGAGCGTATTACCCAAGATAACTTTGATCGCTCGGTTATGCCAAAGGTGGGTAGCAACCCACAGCAAACATTACCTACGTTATGGCGTCAATCACTTGCGAATGACATTCAAGTACTTGGCACGGAATACGATGAAACCCCAACCGTGAGTATACAGATCAATTTGAAAGGCGGACGCCGTGTTGAAAGCTTAGATAAGTTAGGTATTGCTAAGTTAACGGCGGCAATGATGAATCAATCGACAGCGTTACATAGCTCGGCAGAACTCAATGATCAGCTGCAATCATTAGGCAGTAGTATTAACTTCTCTGCAGGCTTGTATGGCACGACTATCAGTGTAAATAGTTTATCTAAAAACTTGCCCGCAACACTGGCTATATTAGAAGAAAAATTATTTAACCCTGGTTTTGTTGATGCCGATTTCATTCGCATTAAAGCACAATCAAGACAGGCATCATTACAAGATCAACAACGTGTGGGTTGGTTAGGGCAGTTAGCTACGCAGCGTATTTTGTACGGTGAAGAGCGTGTTACTGGTAACCCATCTTCGGGTACGTTAAAAAATCAAGCGGCGTTGACCCCCGATGATGTACTGGCTTATTATCAGCAGTATTATAATTTGGCGGCAGCGAAAATCGTGGTGGTTGGTGATGTCAGTGAAGTAGCGATAACCAAGTCGTTAGGTTTCTTACAACAAGGCGCGCGATTACCTGCGGTGACTTATCCTGTGCTGGCAAAAGCACCGTTATGGCAACCAAATACCTTGTATATTGTCGATAAGCCCGATGCAGTACAATCGGTAATTAAAGTCGTATCGCCAGCAATCTCTTATGATGTAACTGGGGATTTCTTTAAAGCCAATCTGATGAACTTTAACTTAGGTGGTAATTTTAATAGCCGCTTAAATCAGAACTTGCGTGAAGATAAGGGGTATACATACGGCGCCAGCACCGGATTTTATGCTGATCGTGAATTCGGCTATTTCTCTGCTTCGGCGGATGTTCGGGCGGAAGTAACTGGCGATGCCATTAAAGAAACACTCATAGAATTAAAAAATTATACCGAAAATGGTATTACAGATTCTGAGTTAGATTATATGAAGAGTGCAGTATCACAACAGGAAGCACTGTCTTATGAAACGCCTGCACAGAAGTCTAACTTCTTAATGCAGCTGCTGTTATTGGACTTATCTCCGGATTTTGTTGAGCAGCAAGCTGATATTATTCAAACCATGGATAAGTCTGAAATTCAGGGATTGGCAAAGACTTACTTATCGAGCGATAAATTTTCTGTTATTGTGGTTGGTGATCGTCAGTTGATTGAAAAACAGGTTCAAGACTTTGGTTTAGATATTCAAGTTTTTGATCTGTTAGATAAATAATAGACTTGAAATTAACCTTAAAGATTGTCTCACAGAGCGCAATTTTTAAGGTGCTACTTTTATATAGTTCATTGGTGGATTTAATTTGAACGTTACATTTGAATCTCTGATTTCGAAATTATCAGAGCCAAGCAATATACAGTCCTTAAACGGTATTACTCGTGGCATAGAACGAGAGTGTTTACGCGTCAATGAAGCAGGGGATTTATCTCAGAATGACCATCCTGCAGCGTTTGGTTCGGCATTAAGTCATCAGCACATTACCACAGACTATTCTGAAAGCTTACTCGAATTTATTACCCCGGTTAGCGATAGTGCCGAGACAGCCCAGCAGCAGTTGAGTGATATTCATCGTCACGTAGTAAAAAACCTTGATGGTGAGCTATTCTGGCCGTCAAGCATGCCGTGTCAGGTTAATAATGTAGATGCAATCCCATTGGCTAAATACGGTACCTCGAATACCGGGAAAATGAAGCACACTTACCGCATCGGTCTAAAGCACCGTTATGGCAGTAGTATGCAAATCATTTCTGGTCTGCATTATAATGTGTCATTGCCTGTGCCATTTTGGCAAACGCTTTATGATCTAAAAGGTGAAACTGGCGAACTGCAAGATTTCATTTCTCATAGTTATATGGGCTTGATCCGTAATTTTTACCGTTTTGGTTGGTTAGTACCTTATTTATTTGGTGCGTCGCCAGCATTAAACCGTTCATTCTTACCGGTAGAAAAGCAAACGCCATTTTCATCTCTGGGTGAAGATACGTTATATATGCCGTATGCCACATCATTGCGTATGAGTGATTTAGGTTATACTAATAATGCCCAAGACGATCTGGTTATTTGCCATAATACCTTAGATAACTATACCGATAGTTTGAAAAAAGCGATTAAAACCAAGGCACCTGAGTTTGCCAATATTGGTATTAAAGTTGATGGGGAATATCGTCAGCTTAATGATAATGTTCTGCAGATCGAAAACGAACTGTATGCGCCGATCCGACCTAAGCGTGTGGCTAAATCCAATGAAAAACCTTCGGAAGCATTAGCTGATCGGGGTATTGAGTATATTGAGATCCGTTCTTTGGATGTTAACCCATTTACAGCCACGGGTATTACGACGGCACAAATGTCGGTATTAGACAGTCTGCTAGTGTGGATGGCGCTACAACCTTCAGCGCCGATGACGGCTGATGAAATGGCGGTATGTCGTGATAACAGTACCAAAGTGGTGATGGAAGGGCGTAAACCAGGTTTAACATTAGAATTAAAAGGTAAACAGCAGGTACTTACCGATGTTGCTAGCGATGTATTAGCGCAAGTTCAACAAGTTGCACAGCTATTAGATGGTGCGCAACTCGCCACCGATACTGCAGCGAGTAATTTTGCTCAAGCGGTTAGTGAACAGCAAGCGTTGATCTGTGATCCGCAAGCGCTGTTGTCTGGCCAAGTTCTGACTATAATGAAAGAACAAGGTTTAGAGCACAATGATTTTATTTTAAACTTAGCCAATAAGTATAAAGCAGAATTATTAGCAACGGATTATGGACATTGGGATGATGTTTACTTTGCGCAGATGCAGCAGCAGTCTGTTGCGCAACAACAGCAGATTGAAGCTGCTGATACGCTTGATTTTGATGCGTTTTTAAATGCATATTTTTCAGAAACTAAAAATAGCTAAAAAAAAAGAGCCTTACTAAGGCCCCAAATAATGAAAAAACAACTCTTGCAATGAATCAGACTACAGGATGAAGCTATGGTTCATAAATAATTGTAAAAGTTGTGCAATAGATAAAAAAAAGGAGCCTTAATAAGGCTCCAAAAAATGAAAAAACAACTCTTGCACTTAATCTGACGTCAGCATTAAGCAATGGTTCATAAAATTATTATTTGTTTATTAAATTATTTCAACGGAGTGTTAATAATGCCATTACTGGATAGTTTTACGGTTGACCATACCATCATGAATGCACCTGCAGTACGTGTCGCTAAGACCATGGCGACGCCAAGCAAAGATACCATCACTGTCTTTGACCTGCGTTTTTGTGCACCAAATAAAGATATTCTAAGTGAAAAGGGTATTCATACCTTGGAACATCTTTACGCTGGCTTTATGCGTGACCACCTTAATTCAACAACGGTAGAAATTATTGATCTTTCACCAATGGGCTGTCGCACTGGTTTTTACATGAGTTTGATTGGCGCTCCGACTGAGCAACAAGTTGCTGATGCTTGGTTAGCTGCGATGCAAGATGTGCTGACGGTTAAAGATCAAAAAGCGATCCCTGAGTTAAACGAATATCAATGTGGTACTTACCAGATGCATTCGTTAGATGAAGCAAAACAAATTGCACAGGCGATTATTACTGCTGGTATTGGCGTGAATAAAAATGATGATTTGCTGCTAGCGGATGAAATTTTAAATAAACTATAATATTTAACAGAGCATCTAAATAAGCAATAACAGTAGAGGCGACAGTTGAGTCGTCTTTTTTATTATCGTTATCTGTTAATGAACCATATTAGTAACAATAAACACGCGTTAATCATAGAAAGTATTGGGTCTCGAGGAGGGTTTATGAAAGCAAGACAATTGGTTAATAAAAAATCTTATTTGGTGGCGTTGTTTAGCTTAGCTTTAACAGCATGCTCCATGGTTAAAGTCAGTACGGATTACGATCAAAGTGCTGATTTTAGCGCGCTAAAAGGCTTTAATTGGTTACCTGAGTCGGCAAAGGTTGAAAAAGAAAGTGCCTATTTGAATAATCGTATTATGGATGTGCGTATTACTAAGGCTATTGATAAGCAATTAGTTGCTCAAGGTTTTAAGTTTTCGACGACGGCTGATTTTTATATCAATTACAGCATCACCTCGGAAAAGAAAACTGATATTCGCAGCTACGATAATTATTCCGGTTACGGACCAAGTTGGGGTTGGGGAGTTGGTTATGGATACCGCGGCATGTCACTGAGCGCGCACACCGAAACCCGTATTGACGAATACCAGCAAGGTAGTCTCGTTATCGATGTAATTGACCCAACAAGCTTAGAGCTAATTTGGCGGGGCATAGGGAGTAAACGTCTACCTGAATCGACAGATGCGGCTGAAATGGATAAATTAGTTGCAGATGTGGTGAAAAGTATCTTAAGTAAATTCCCACCTAAAGTAGACAAATAGTCCTGACTAAGTGGTCATCGTACTGGGTATTGTAGAAAAATCGGTATTGCAGAAATAAAAATGAGCAACCGATGGCTGCTCATTTTTGATAACATCAAAATAGTGTCTGACTATTTGTGCTACTTGCTATGCTACTTTGGGTTTTCACGCGCGATGGCACGGTAACCAATATCGGTACGGTAGAAAGCACCTTCCCAACTGATTTGTGCAGCCAGTTTATAGGCATTTTCTTGCGCTTCAGTCACTGTGTTACCCAGTGCCGTTGCACAAAGAACACGACCACCGTTAGTCACAATGTTGTCACCTTGCAGTGCAGTACCAGCGTGGAATACTTTGCTTTCTGTTGAGTCCGCTGTCGGTAGACCGGTAATAATGTCGCCTTTTGCGTAATCAGCAGGGTAACCGCCAGCCGCAATGACCACACCTACAGCAGCACGTTCGTCATAATCTGCAGTTACAGTATCAAGTTTACCTGCAACCGCAGCTAGACAAAGCTCAACAAGATCGGATTTTAAACGCATCATGATAGGTTGTGTTTCTGGATCACCAAAGCGACAGTTATATTCTAATACTTTCGCGGTACCATCTGGTGCAATCATCAGACCTGCATAGAGGAAACCGGTGTAAGTATTACCTTCTGCTTTCATGCCATCAACCGTCGGTCGAATCACTTCATTCATTGCAAAGTCATGCACAGCTTGTGTTACTACTGGTGCTGGTGAGTAAGCACCCATACCACCCGTGTTTGGACCTTTATCGCCATTGTCACGCGCTTTATGATCTTGGCTTGTTGCTAGGGCCAGAATATTTTCGCCATCAACCATTACAATGAAGCTTGCTTCTTCACCGACTAAAAATTCTTCGACAACAACACGGGCACCGGCATCGCCAAACTTGTTACCTTCAAGCATGTCATCAATTGCAGCAAATGCTTGCGCTTCAGTGTCAGCGATGATCACGCCTTTACCTGCGGCTAGACCATCTGCTTTAATCACGATAGGGCAACCCATTTTACTAATGTAGGCTTTCGCTGGTGCGATTTCAGTGAAATTTTGGTATGCCGCTGTTGGAATATTGTGACGCGCAAAGAAGTCTTTCGAAAATGCTTTTGAACCTTCTAACTGCGCTGCACCTTGAGTAGGGCCAAAGATAGCTAAACCTTCTGCTTGGAACGCATCAACAACGCCAAGTACTAATGGTACTTCAGGGCCAACAATGGTTAGTTCAATGTTGTTTTCTTGCGCGAATGCAACCAATGCTGGAATATCTTCCACTTGGATAGGTACATTTTTACATTTGTTTTCTAGCGAAGATCCAATATTACCAGGTGCGATAAATACCGTTTCAACATGTTTAGACTGAGCCGCTTTCCAACCTAGGGCGTGTTCACGACCACCGCCACCAATAATTAATACGTTCATAATGCTGTTATTCCTTTTACTTTATGCGCTAATCTTGGCGGTACTCTATAATACTTAGCAAGATTTATAATTGAATGAGAGCAGTACAATAAGAGCGGGGTTTGTCACCACTCTTATTGTATGTTTAGTTTACGTGCTTAGTGACGGAAGTGACGCATGCCGGTGAAGACCATGGTCATACCGTGTTCGTTAGCCGCATCGATAATTTCATTATCACGGATTGAACCACCTGGTTGGATCACACATTTAATACCCGCCGCCGCTGCCGCATCAATGCCGTCACGGAATGGGAAGAATGCATCAGATGCCATGACTGAACCTTCAACGACTAGACCTTCGTCAGCCGCTTTAATACCAGCTACTTTGGCACTGTAAACACGGCTCATTTGACCTGCGCCAACACCAACCGTAACGCCATCTTTTGCGTAAACAATAGCGTTTGATTTAACGAACTTAGCTACTTTCCAACAGAAGAGCAGGTCAGTGAGTTCTTGTTCTGTTGGTTGACGCTCAGATACAACCGTTAAGTCGTCTAGGCCGACCATGCCACGGTCACGATCTTGTACTAAGATACCGCCGTTAACACGTTTAATATCGAACTCGCCGTTTTTAGCTGTCCATTCACCACATTCAAGTAAACGAACATTTTTCTTGCTTGCCACTATCACGCTTGCTTCAGCGCTAACTGATGGCGCAATGATCACTTCGGTGAATTGACGGTCAACGATTGCTTGTGCAGTTACTGCGTCAAGTTCACGGTTGAATGCAATGATGCCACCGAATGCGGATGTTGGGTCGGTTTTAAATGCACTGTCGTAAGCACTTAGGATATCGTCACCAATTGCAACACCACATGGGTTCGCGTGTTTTACAATCACACAGGCAGGTGCATCGAATTCTTTAACACATTCGAGTGCCGCATCTGTATCGGCGATGTTGTTATAAGATAATGCTTTACCTTGCAGCTGTGTTGCTGTTGCAACAGATGCTTCAGTAGTATGCTTTTCAACATAGAATGCCGCTTTTTGGTGGCTGTTTTCACCGTAACGCATATCTTGTTTTTTGATGAACTGACTGTTGAATGTGCGTGGGAATTTAGATTCTTCATCACCTTCAGTATTGTCGCCATAACTCGGAACCATAGTACCGAAGTAGTTTGCGATCATGCCATCATAAGCAGCGGTGTGCTCAAAGGCTGTAATCGCAAGGTCAAAACGGGTTTTATGAGTCAGTGAGGTATTGTTTGCAGACATTTCACTTAATACGCGGTCATAATCGCTCGCGTTAACGACGATAGTCACGTCTTTGTGGTTTTTAGCTGCAGAGCGAACCATTGTTGGACCACCGATGTCGATATTCTCAACGGCGTCAGCAAGGCTGCAATCTGGATTGGCAACAGTGTTGGCAAATGGGTAAAGGTTAACAACTACAATATCAATCGGGTTGATACCGTGCTCTGACATTACTTCAACATCAATATCACGACGGCCAAGAATGCCACCATGTACTTTAGGATGCAGTGTTTTAACACGACCATCCATCATTTCTGGATGCCCTGTATAGTCAGACACTTCTATTACTGGGATGTCATTTTCAGCTAATAATTTAGCTGTCCCGCCAGTAGATAATAATTCGACGCCTTGTTCTACTAGGCCGCGAGAAAATTCTACAATACCAGTTTTATCAGACACACTGATAAGTGCACGGCGAATAGGTCGAGCGTTGTCCATTTTACGATTACCTCAAAGTACATTTATAGAAGGATGTTTTCGGAAAAGGTCGGCTGGGCCTTTTACGGAAACATCCTGCACTATATCCCTTCTATATCGACTAACTTTACGAAGCAATTTGCTTGTTAAAGTGTTTTCGATATATAACGTACCGCAGATGGGGGGCATTTTAACTGAAAATTAATTAATTGTGTCGATTTTTTCATAAAAAATTCACGAACAGTATTTTTATACTTTGAATTTAACTTCGTTAGTACAATCAATCTAAAAACTCAGTGCAATCGAGCTATATTTATGGATTATGATTTTATGATAATGCGTTATAGACGTCAGCTATTATATTGTTATGTTAACGTTTTTTCTTTTTATGCCAAATTTTAGTTTCTTCGCCGCGCAGCAAACGCATGATATTGTCGTAGTGACGTAAAATAATAAGGCAAGATAACATGGCGACGGGTAGGGTATATTGGGCTTTGAATATTAAGGTATAAATAGGGGCGAAGAGGGCGGTGAAAATAGCCGCCGCGGAAGAATACCCTGTTACTGCTAAGGATAGTAACCAGCTAGCGACAATCGATGCGCCCAAATCAAATCCAATCGTCAGCAGTGCGCCAAATGCGGTGGCCACACCTTTACCACCTTGAAAATGGAAAAAAATGGGATAAATATGACCAACACAGGCTGCTATTGCAATCAGTCCGAGATAAAAGGGGGTCATATTAAAATACCAAGCTACCCAAACCGGTAATGCGCCTTTGAGCATATCAAAAAATAACACTAAACCAGCGGCCACTTTATTTCCTGACCGTAATACGTTAGTCGCGCCGGGATTCAATGAGCCGTATTTCCGAGGATCAGGTAAGCGAAAAAGGCGGCAAATCAGAATTGCTGAAGAAATAGAACCTAGCAGATAGGCGGAAATGATAAAGATTAAGCTCAATAGGGTCATTACTGATTAATTCTTCTCTAGGTTTGCTGTATTATTGCATTATTATATCGATTAATAAATTGCGTACTGCCATACCGCTTACAATTATGCAGTTTATCTTGGATATAAATAAAAATTGAGAAACCTATCATACGTGTTTTTTATTCGCTAGGGTATCCGACCTCTATTAAGTTTATTACGGACGAGTTCATGGACATTGTATTTATTGAAAAATTGGAAGTTTTTACTACGATCGGTGTATATGATTGGGAAAAAGAGATCATTCAACGATTAGTCTTTGATTTAAAAATGGGCCACGATAATCGCCCTTCAGCACTGACTGATGATATTACTAAGGCGCTGGATTATTCAGCTGTGGCTAAATTAGTCACAGATTTTGCACAAAACAATATTTTTGAGTTAGTCGAAACAATGGCTGAGCAAGTGGCTGAGCTATTAATGACGACGTTTGGTATCCCTTGGATCAGCTTAAAACTCAGTAAACCGGGTGCGGTGGCGAATGCTGCTACTGTCGGTGTGTATATTGAACGTGGTCAGCGTGATGGAACGTTAGCGTAATGGCCTTAGTGTATATCGGCATCGGTAGTAACATTGATAAAGAATATCATGTTGCGAATGCGCTGCAAGATCTGGATAAACGGTTTGATGATTGTCGTGTTTCACCTATTTTCGAAAGTGCTGCGGTTAATTGCATCGGTGATAATTATTACAATTTAGTGATGGAATTTACCACATCGTTATCTATTCACGAATTAATGCAGTGTTTAAAAGATCTTGAGATCATACATGGACGTAAAGCCACTGATCGTCGTTATGCACCGAGAACGTTAGATCTGGATCTCTTGTTGTTCGATAATATCATCCAATCGGCCCCCCCAGTTTTACCGCGTCCTGAAATTATTTATCATGCTTTTGTGCTATGGCCTCTCTCTGAGCTAGCCCCCGATTTACGCCATCCGGTGTCTGGATTATCCATGGCTGAATTGTGGCGTGATTTTGACAAGTCAACACAGGTATTAAGGCTAGCCGAGTGGCAATGGCCGAAAATAACTGAGCTAGCTTAACTATGTTCATTGTTCATTGTTAATCGTTAAGGTTAATATTACTGATTAGCATTGATGTTATTTAAACTAATTTATTTTAATTATCACCATAAAGGAAATATGAATGAGTATGTTGGAAGTGATCGTTCTGGCATTAATTCAGGGGTTAACTGAATTTTTACCGGTATCAAGTTCTGCTCACCTTATCTTACCGTCGCAATTATTAGGCTGGACAGATCAAGGTCTTGCTTTTGATGTGGCCGTACACATAGGCACATTATTAGCGGTACTTATTTATTTTCGTGACGAAGTCGGCACAATGGCAGTTGCTTGGGTACACTCAATATTTAAACAACAACACAGTAAAGACAGTCAGTTGGCATGGTGCATTCTTTTAGCAACCATTCCGGCGGCATTTTTTGGCTTCTTTGGTAAAGATTTTATTGAGTTATATTTACGCAGTACTACGGTGATCGCCACGACAACGATCATCTTTGGCTTGTTATTATGGTGGGCAGATGCCAATGCGACGCAGATAAAAGACGAGTACAAAACCGGTTGGAAAGGCGCATTAATCATAGGTTTTGCGCAAATGTTAGCACTGGTCCCGGGGACATCTCGTTCGGGAGTGACCATTACGGCTGGTTTGATGTTAGGGCTAAGTCGTAGTGCCGCGGCGCGCTTCTCATTCTTAATGTCGATTCCGATTATTGCCATGGCGGGTGGTTATTTAACACTGAAATTAGTACTGCATGGTGATGTCGTTGAAACCCTGCAAGCGGGTGACATCATTACGACAGTACGCGCTGTTGATTGGTTTGCAATGGGCTTAGGCGTTGTAGTTTCTTTCTTTAGTGCCGTTGCCTGTATCCATGTATTTTTGAAAGTGCTTGAAAAAGTCGGCATGTTGCCGTTTGTTATCTACCGCCTACTGTTAGGCGCTGGTCTGTTTTATTTAATCTATACTCAAGGGCTTTAATTCCCTCGATTAGCATTAGTACTAAAGACTAAAGACTAAAGACTAAAGAGAGAAAAGGCTGTTACCAGTGAGGTAGCAGCCTTTTTTGATCTTGCATGTTAATCATCATTTATGACAATTACTTATTGAGATCGTAATGTGGTTAATGCTGCAATACGTTGGGTTGTTAATTGCTGTTTGATTTCTGCGCCACGGAACCCTGCCGCAATGATCGGTTGTACTGCAATATTACAAGCCGCATGAAGCATTTTTGTCAGATATTGGGTCGGTTTATATTCATCGACTAATTTACTGACTTGGCTGCTTGAACAGGTCAACAATATTTGCTGAAAACGTTCGGGTTTACGCCATGCGTCGGTATTGTCGAAAAGGCTGATAATATCAGTAGGCTCTAAGGTTAGAGCGCTGTGAATGTTTTCTTGTTGTGCGCTAACTAGCAAAGCTAAATCTCGGTGTTCGTTAGGCACTTTACAGCGCTTGGCCAGTGCTTTAATACTGACTTGAGAATTATCAAGTTTCTGCATCAATGCAGCAAAGCGAATGGCTAAATCAGCCGAAAGTAATGCCGTTTTCTGTAGCTGAATTAAGGCTTGCTGGCCGACAGTTTTAGTTTCATTGTCACCTTCGCTATGTGTATTTAGCATTCGCTCAAAGAGAGCATCGAGTTCGGGTAAGATAACTGCTAATGCGCCAATTTCATTTAACACGTGGAAAAATATTTCTGGATTCGCTGCTGATAATGTCTTTTCAACTTCTTGCCATACGCGCTCGGGGGTTAATTCAGCAAGATCACCTGCTTGTGTCATCTCTTGCATCAATGTCAGTGTTTCTTTGGCAATGGTAAAACCAAGCTGATGAAAACGCGCGGCAAAACGGGCCACGCGTAGAACGCGTAATGGGTCTTCACTGAAGCTCTCTGAGATATGACGCAGTATGCGATTATCTAAATCTGATCTAGCATTGAGTGGGTCGATGATTTGACCGTTTATATCTTCAACTATGGCATTAATGGTTAGATCTCGGCGCACAAGATCTTGCTCAAGCGTCACGTCGGGTGCTGCGTAGCAGGTAAAACCTGTATAACCAGAACCACTTTTTCGTTCGGTTCGTGCCAGTGCATATTCTTGCTTACTGCTCGGGTGTAGGAATACAGGGAAATCTTTACCGACTTGCTGATAGCCTTGTTCGAGCATTTCTGCGGGTGTTGCACCAACAACCACAAAATCTTTATCTTTTACCGGTAGAGATAATAATTTGTCACGAACGGCCCCGCCGACTAAATATATTTGCACTAAACAACCCCTGTTACTTTGCTGATGGCTTCAAGATAATTACATGGTATTCATTAATTATACCTTAACTACTTAGAAACTCGATCTTTGCTGTTGATTATGGGCGTTTACTTGCTGTCATTAAGTCTGAGTTGATGGATAATGAGCTCCTAGCGACTTATTCATGAATAAAGTTGTATTTCTGTCGCCTATTTTTGACATTTTGTTGTCTAGCTATTAACGTGAAGCATCAACCATAGGATGATAATCATAGATGTATACTGAGTTTTTTCATTTAAAAGAAATGCCTTTCTCCATTGCGCCCGATCCGCGTTTCTTTTTTATGAGTGATCGACATAAAGAAGCACTAACGCACCTGACCTATGGCTTACAAGGTGCGGGTGGTTTTATCATGTTGACTGGTGAAGTTGGAACGGGGAAAACAACAGTATCACGCGCCTTGATACAAGAACTCACCTATACGACTGTTGTGGGTTATATCCATAATCCTGCAGTCAGTGAATTAGAATTATTGGCGACCTTGTGTGATGAATTTAAACTTGATTATGATCAGCATAATTTGAGTTTAAAAGTGTTGTTCGATTTATTGCATTACTTTCTGTTAGATAATTGTCAGCAAGATAAAGCCTGTGTGGTTATCATTGATGAAGCACAGTTATTATCAACAACGGCCTTAGAGCAATTACGTTTATTAACCAATCTCGATGTTGAACATAAAAAACTGTTACATATCGTCCTCATTGGTCAGCCAGAATTACAGCAAAAACTAAAGCTACCAGAGTTACGCCAACTCGCGCAACGTATTACCGCTCGTTATCATTTATTGCCTTTAACAGAATTAGAACTGGCCAGTTATGTCGCTTATCGGTTAAGTATTGCATCGGGTAATCCGGGGTTATTTAGTCGTAAAATATTAAAACTCATTCACCGACATACCGCTGGGCTTCCCCGTTTAGTGAACCTTGTTTGTGATAAAGCACTTTATTATGCGTTCAAAACCAGGGACGATAAAATTACCTCTCAGCATGTTAAAGCCGCGGTTACAGCCGTTGCTATTACTACGCCGGTTAAAGCCAACAACAACGCGCAGAGTTTAGCTGCACTTGCAGTCACTGTATGTCTTGGATTGGTGATCACTGGCTTTCAGTTTGGGTTGTTTAATTTTGTTGAGGATGACAGCGCCACCACGCCAGTTGACAAGGTTACACCTATCATCGCCACTACTAACGCAGAGATTCTGTTAGCGCGTGCTAGTAATGACGTGATGTCTGACAAAGCCTTGTTCAGCGATATTAAATCGGCGCGACAACGTAGCGCGGCAACCCAGTTTTTATATAAAGAGTGGGGTTACGACATTGCCTTGAACGATGCCACTTGCCGTAATGCACAACACGCTAATTTACGTTGTTTGCAGCGCCAAGGTAATTATGCACAGTTAGTGCAATATAATTTACCTGCGGTGGTACGTCTGTTAGATAATTTAGGTGAAGGCTATTACGCGACCTTACTGAGTATTACGCCATTGGGGGTGGAACTACAATTAAGCAGCAGTCATCTACTGGTGAGCCAGGCCTGGTTTGAGCGATACTGGAGTGGTGATTTTACCTTATTTTGGACCGCGCCAAGTCGTTTTGAAAATAGCTTAAAGCAACACGATAAAGGTGAATTAATTCGTTGGTTAGATCACAATGTGAGTGCTGCGCTTGGCGAAAATGCATTATCAGGGACGAGGTTTGACTGGCCATTACTGAAAAAAGTGATGCGTTTTCAAAAGCAGTCAGGCTTAACAGCAGATGGTATTGTGGGCCCTCAAACTATGATAACCGTCGTCCATTATGCTGACAGCACTGTGCCTAAATTGAATATCGCCACACATCTTGCGGAGGATAAATGAACTTTATAGTTAGTAAAAAATTACGCATATTGGCTGTCAGCTTGATCGTTAGTTCATTATGGAACCCAACCTTACTCGCTAATAGCAATATTTCAGCGGGCGTTGAGCAAACTGATCCACTTATTATTTTGAAGTTAGCAGATATAGAATTTGAACATCCGCTGTCAGTGGTTAAGATACCGGCACAAGTGGTCACACCTTCATATTCAGCAAAGCACTCAGAGACTATCGTGATACCGAACCGTCAATCGAAAGCCAAGATGGATAGCCGCTCTGAACTATTAACCATGAATGCGGAATTAGCCAATGAGCAGGTGTCTGCAGAATTACTGGCTAAGTTTAATCGTGCGTTAACAGCAACAAATGATAACGATAATATCCCTGTCAACGCGGTTACAGAAAGTTATAATGCCGTCCCTATCGCGGATTTACCACAGTACTTACGCGCACAAATACCGGACATTAGTTATAGCTCACATATATATTCGTCGAACGCTAAAAATCGCAGTGTGCGTCTTAATAATCGAGACTTACGAGAAGGTAGTTGGTTAAGTGATGATGTGGAGATCTTAGAAATATTACAAAATGAGGTGATTATGCGTGTTGGTGTGCAAAGTTTCAGTTTACAAGCGTTATCTGACTGGTCTGCATAATCAATTTAATCAGCTAATCTAAGTGGTCAATATAGATATAAGGGCGTTGTGATACTCCCTTATATCATCTACGCTATCCCAGTTAGTCTCTGAGCTAGAGTATTGCATCGTCCATACCCAAGTTATTTCAAGATGCTATATCAGAGACGAGCAGGGATATCAGAACAAGGCGCAATATGTAGATAATGGTTATTCCATTTTCATATATTGCAACGCGGTACTGTTATTCCTGCTCGCCTCCCGCAGGGCAAAACGAACGAAGGCATCTTCGGCGTTATGAAGTCTTGATTTAGAATAACTAAATCCTCGACTTCATGCCTTGAATATACGCTTCATTCGGTTTGCTGATTGTGCATCTTGAAGTAGCTTGGGTATAATTACTGCTTGGCTAATTTATTAATCACCTTATCAGCTTCAGACATAATACGTTCTACGATCACTGCAACACTCGGTACATCATTGATCAAACCTTGCGATTGACCAATAAATTGCACGCCTGTGGTGAGGTTACCTGCAATCGTTGCTGCTTCTAGTTTCTCTGTTGCGGCACCAAAATAAGATAGTTGCTTGATCTTGTCGAACTGCACAAATACCCCTGCTACAAGCTTCCAAAATGGTAGATCAACCATTTTTGCGGCCTTCACCGATTTAAATAATGCTAAAGCGAAGTTCATTGGTTTCTTGGTTGCTTTAATCGAAGCTGGGGTTTTTAGTACGCGGGCATAAAGACCATCAAAATTCTTCGAATAAATAGTATCGTTTTCTGATTTAGTGGTGATGACTTGTTTAACGTCATGATGCAATGCACTTTCTTGGCTGGTGGCAAAACGGGATCCCATGGCCACACCGTCAGCGCCTAAAGACAGCGCTGCAACTAAGCCTCGTCCATCAGCAAAGCCACCCGTTGCGATCACTGGTATATCAACAGCACTGGCAATTGCAGGTACAAGTACCAGTGAGGTAACTTCACCACCATGTGCAGCAGCTTCATGACCCGTTACCATCAAGGCATCGGCACCAATCGACTGTGCTGATTTTGCATGTTTTTCGTTAACGACTGTCGCAATGACTTTACCGCCATAAGCATGTACCTGTTCAACGATCCACGCACCTTTACCTAGTGAAAAATTAATCACAGGTACTTGTTCTTCAATACCTACTTTAGCATTCTCTTTTGCACCCGGCATAAGCAGCGTGACGCCAATGCCAAATGGTTTATCGGTGAGTTCACGGATCTTTCTAATTGCAGCGCGGGTTTCTTCCTGGCTCAATGGCCCTGTTGCTAAAATACCTAAACCACCGGCATTGGAAACAGCAGCAACAAGTTCTGGTTTTGATATCCAACTCATACCTGGCAAGATGATAGGATGCTCAATCCCTAATAATTCTGTAATCCGTGTTTTCATCACTTTATCTCAAGATGCAAAAAAAGGTTGGAAAATAAACTAGCATAAATACACTAATACATACAGATGTTAATGATATGTTTATTTTTAACAGAATTATTTATCATAAAATTTTAATAATGACAACTTTAGTTTAGGTATGTCCTGTCTATTGTTAATCAACAATATTATCTGCTGAGTCAGCAGATCCTCAAGTGTAAGACATCGACTATTTATGGTGGGGGATATAGCCGTTATGTCACGGTGTCTATCTCGATGTTATGTCTGGTCTTACACTCGTAAATAACAGCTATTACCATTAATATCATGCGCTTACTGCTTTGTGGTTTTTATTTCTTGTAAATAAATGTAATTTAATCGTTTTGTCTCACTTGTTGCGCTGCGTTAATGGCGTATATTTATAAGCACAAGGACGAGGCGGGAACATCTTCAGGAAGAAGACTAAAGGATTAAGTTGCAGGACGCGACACACGGACAGCTTCAGGAAGAAGACCAAAGGATTAAGTTGCAGGACGCGACACAAGGACAGCTTCAGGAAGAAGACCAAAGGATTAAGTTGCAGGATGTAACACAGAAATAGATCAGGATCGATTTATTGTGCTAGGAAGGCAAAAGGACACTCCGACGGATTGGGAAGTGGAAATTTAATGGAATAAATGGAGTCAGGATTTTAGCAGGGTTGCTACAAGTTTCATGGATTGAAAGTATAGACTTTAGGGCGGCACAGTGTGCCGCCTTTTCTATTTCTGGGATTTAATAAACGCTTTTTTACGATTTTCCACCAACTTATTTTTCTGGCATAACTCATCTCATCTTATATAAACTTACTTCCTTGGTTTTTTACCTTTAGATCTACTTATAGGTGTTGATGGTATGTTTGTTTTTAACAATATTATTTATCGTTAAATTTTAAGTTTTACAACTTTAGTTTGGGTTTATTCTGTGTATTTTATATGCACAATATTATCTACTGAGTGGCTAGATTTCGATGTGTAAGACATCGACTATTTATGGTGAGGGACATAGTCGTTACATCACTGTGTCTATCTCGGTATTAGACCTGGTCTTACACTTGCATTTAATTTATATATTCAATATTATCAATAACTTAGTGTTTAATGTGTTTTGTAGCTTGTAAATTTTTGTAATTTAATTGAATTTACGCGCTTGTTGCTCAGAGTTAATGACGTATATTTATAAGCACAAGGACGAGGCGGGAACATCTTCAGGAAGAAGACCAAAGGATTACGTTGCAGGATGCGACACAAGGAACATCTTCAGGAAGAAGACAAAGGATTAAGTTGCAGGACGCGACACAAGGACAGCTTCAGGACGAAGACCAAAGGATTACGTTACAGGATGTAACACAGAAATAAATCAGGATCGATTTATTGTGCTAGGAAGGCAAAAGGACACTCCGACGGATTGGAAAGTGGAAATTTAACGGAATAAATAGAGTCAGGATTTAGCAGGGTTGCTACGCGTTTCATGGATTGAGATATATAGACTTTAGGGCGGCACACTGTGCCGCCTTTTCTATGTCTGGGATTTATGCAGATACAAAAAAGGCGCTAAATAAATTTAACGCCTTATCGATTCTTACTCACTTAAGTAATAGTTGGTTGAACGATTACTTACTTTTAGATTTATTTTTCTTGGTACGTTTTTTGGCTTTAAGCTTCGCTTTCGCTGATGTTTTATTTTTACCAGTCGCCGCTACTTTCGCTTTTTTCTTAGTTTTCGATACTGCAATTTTATTCTTTGGTTTTAAATCTTGAATTACACGACGCTTAATTGTTTCTTCGGTATAACGTTCAATTTTACCAAAGATACGTAGATCATGCGCTTCAACCAATGAGATCGCTGTTCCTTTCTTACCAGCACGTGCAGTACGACCAATACGGTGAACATAAATTTCCGCACTACGTGGTAAATCAAAGTTAAATACATGGCTTACATCTTGTACGTCAATACCGCGAGCAGCAACGTCGGTAGCAATCAGAACTTTTACTTTATCATTTTTGAACTGGTTCAAAGAACGCGTACGTTTCGCTTGATCCATTTCACCACGTAAATATGCACACGGGATGTCTTGTGATTGCAGGTAGCTAACAAGCTCGGCAAGGCGTTCACGGGTTTTTACAAACACGATAGAACGTGTTGTGCTTTCATCTCGTAACCAATGCACTAACAAGGCTTGCTTGTGTGCGTGATTATCAACATGGTGCATGAACTGATGAATTTTAGCTTTTTCTCTACGAGAAGGATTCGCTGTAAACTCAACAGGTTCATTCAATAGTTCTTCAGCAAAACGATCAATACCGCGACCTTCTAGGGTTGCAGAAAATAGCATTGTTTGTTGACGACGGGTCATTTCATTAGTGATTCTTTTCACATCATCATAGAAACCCATATCTAACATACGGTCAGCTTCATCTAGGATCAGTACTTCAATGGCTGCACATTCAAATGCATCACGGCGGATGTATTCTAATAAACGCCCCGGCGTTGCAATGACAATATCAAGGTTATTTTTTAATACTTCTGCGTGTAGGGCATAATCAACACCACCTGTGACCATCGATACTTTATGGTCAGTATAAGCCGCTAGCATTTTAGCTTGTTGGAATACCTGACTCGCGAGTTCTCGCGTTGGTGTCAAGATAAGTACTCGTCCAGGACCTAATTCGCGACGTGGAAAGTCCAGCAGATGTTGAATAGCTGGTAATAAAAATGCCAGCGTTTTACCTGTACCAGTCGGTGCAGATGCAAGGATATCTCTACCTTCCATGGCCGTTGGCAGTACTTGCTGTTGAATCAATGTTGGTTGAACAAGATTATTATCAGTAAGTGCTACAATTAATTGAGGGTCTAGATCGAGACTTTCGAAGTCCATAAAACTACCGTATAACAAGAGGTTAAAAAGGAAGATGAGGTTATCATTTGCTGTAATTAAACAATGACACGTCAAATTTTGGAACGTTAATCAGTCATTATGGCAGATATGAGGCCTGGAGGGTATTGGTTTTCTACTCAAATGACGAAATAATCACTATTATAAAACTTATGATTTATCGGTGTTAGCAGCGCGGTTGTAGTGTCAGTTTGGATCTAGAAATACGCTATAAACATGTTTGATGGTTGGTTATATTCATTAGCTTGAATGCTGTATTTTTGTTATCTTAGCGGAGTTATTTTATTATTAAGGTGTGTTTTCGATGAACCCTCGTGGTCTATTTTCTGCTGTATTATTGTCATCTATGGCATTGTTACTGTCTTTATCCCCTTCAATTCATGCTGCTGAAGATAAGTATTATTCTGAGAATGATGGTGCTATCTCTAATAAAGGTTATTGGGGTAAACAGCGTGGTCACCTTGGTGGTGAAGAGCAACGTAAACCAACGCTTGTAGTCGAAGCGCCAGAAGAACCTGCATTTGAATCTTTCGAATTTTTAAAACCACTTTATTCTAATCTCAGTTTGGGTTTACAGCTGCACAGTAACTATGGTGATTACGACCGACACGGTACATCGTTAGCGAATAACCCAGGGTTTGATTATGTGCTCGATAATGTTTTTGCCGATGACCTGGTTTGGCAAGCGAATATCGATTACAAAAATGAGGATATATTAATCTCTAATGGTATCGGTATCCTACCTGAAGACAGTCCTGTCGGCGTTGGTGTGAATGCTTTTTGGGATGTTGAAATGAACTCGGGCAATCATCGTCTATCTATCGGTAGTAAATACGATGATCCAAATTATATCTTCAATCTTTCATCGAATATTTATTTCCCCTTGTCAGGTAAAGGCAGTAAAGATGATCTGGTTAACAGCATCGATATTCGTGCGGAAGGGGCTATCACTCCGACCTTGCAATTTCATAGTTCTTTGGAATACTTCTTTGGTGATGACATTACAGTGAGTCATGATTACGAGCCAACGGATAATAGTCATAAACTAACTGCGGGGCTGGATTACACGCCAATCCCATTATTGCAATTAGGTGTTGAAGCCACCAAAGTGCAAGATCATGATGTCGGCTACGGGGTTTATATCTACTTTAATTATGATCCATGGCGACCATTAAATGAACAGCTTGAATTTATTTTAGATAATGGTTTTTCGATGCATCAAATGATCCCATTCTCGCGTTCTAAAGTGCTTGCGCGCACTGCTGAGTAATAATAAGTGAGATATTTTACCGTTATGTTAGAGAGTGAAGAGTAGTCTGTGAACGATAAAAATAATGGTTTTAGCTTTAAGCAGTTTCATGTTTCACATGCCGATTGTGCGATGAAAGTGGGGACCGACGGAATTTTAC
This sequence comes from Moritella sp., assembly GCF_013215705.1. Classification (GTDB taxonomy): domain Bacteria; phylum Pseudomonadota; class Gammaproteobacteria; order Enterobacterales; family Moritellaceae; genus Moritella. The sequence continues at coordinate 75,183 of NZ_JABSQR010000017.1, forward strand.
TCGGTGGTTGGGCAGACGTAACAACAGCGTTCACAGCACCATTAAAAGTACTGGATATTGGCACCGGTTCCGGGCTTATTAGCTTAATGCTAGCGCAACGTTGTCAGGGAAATATGCAGGCCATTGCGATTGATATTGACGTGTCGGCATGCCAGCAGGCAAAAATCAATGTAGATAACTCACCATGGTCATCTTCGATAGCAGTTAAACATGTTGCTTTACAGGCGTTCACGCAAGCCTGCAAAGATGAATCTGCTAAGTTTGACCTTATCGTCTCTAACCCGCCTTATTTTGTTCATGGCCAAAATTTTGCTGATGACGCCCGTAAAATTGCAAGACACACGGGCAGTTTAACCCATCAAGAACTGGTTGATTGTGCGCTGCAACTGTTAGCACCTAATGGCCGCATTGCCCTCGTACTGCCTTATACGTCGGGATGTGAACTTGTTACTTATTGCCAACAATTAGGTGATTTGAAAATAACTTGCTTAAACATAAAAACCACCCCTACAAAACCTTACAAACGTATGTTGATGAATATCCAACGCGGTGATAACAACTTGGAAAAACAATCGCTTACTATTCATGATCCCGATGGCCGTTACTCTAATAACTATCAGCGGATCACCAAAGCGTTTTATCTAAAAATGTAATTTCACTAAGCTGATATTAGATTTACGCTTGCACTTAATGACCAGATTGTTAGTATCGATTATTAATGGGTGAGTGGCTAATACAAAATTCTTTACAAGAATATAATTATAATACTTTGTGCTACACCGGCTGGGGGGACTACTTCTCCTTGCTTGCTTCATGGAAGAAGTGAATGAATGAACACACAACAATATCTAAGCAGAGAGTATATTAATGACTACTAAGTTAAAAACAGCTGATGTTTTAGCCATCGGTTTTATGACGTTTGCCTTCTTTTTAGGCGCAGGTAATATCATCTTTCCACCGTTAGCTGGTAACCTTGCAGGGCAATCATACATGCCTGCAATGTTGGGCTTCCTTGCTACCGCTGTCGGTTTACCTCTTATTACAATTATCGCGGTCGCAAAAGCCGGCGGTGGTTTAATTGCCATGACACGTTTTTTACCTGCAATGGCGGCAACTGCGTTTGCAGTGGCTATTTATGTCATTATCGGTCCTGCGTTTGCGGCCCCAAGAACAAGTTTAGTTGCTTATGAGATGGGGATTAAGCCTTTCTTAGGTGATGCTGCTAACGATACGACACTGGCTTTGTATTCTGTTGTTTTCTTTATTATCACCGCCTATTTCGCTTTAAGCCAAGGTAAACTGATTGATAATATTGGTAAAATATTAACACCGGTATTAATTATATTATTAGCGGTATTAGCGATTTCGGTATTTATTATGCCACAAGGTGAGATTGGTCTAGCACGTGAAGCGTATATTGATAGTCCATTTACTACCGGCTTCCTCGAAGGTTATAACACCATGGATACGTTTGCGTCGTTAATGTTTGGTATGTTGATCATTAATGTACTTAAAAGCAAAGGCGTAACAGATAAAGCGGGTCAATTTAAATATCTAGTCATGGCGGGTTCTATCGCTGCTGCTGGTCTAGCATTTGTTTATATTTCATTATTCTACTTAGGTGCAACGAGCCAATCGCTTATTGCCGTCGGTGCTGATGTAAATGGTGCGATGATCTTAGCAACTTATGTGCAAGCCTTATTCGGGTTGCCTGGTCAATACATCTTAGCGGCGGTTGTAACATTAGCATGTTTAACTACGGCTATTGGCTTAGCAAGTGCAGTGGCAGAATTCTTCCATGAATTAAAACCACAATGGTCATACAAAATGCTGGTTATTATTAACTGCATCGCATGTGCGATTGTTGCTAACGTTGGTTTATCTCAATTAATCAGTATTTCTGTACCGGTATTATTTGCGGTATACCCGCTGGCTATTGCGATTGTTGCGCTGATTTTATTGCAAGAACGTTTCCCTAATCCACAGTTTGCATTCCGTTTCGTCATGGTTGTTGCATTCATGTTTGGTGTATTAGACGGCATGAAAGTGGCGGGTCTTGCAATGAGTGGTTTTGACTTCTTACCACTATTTGATCAAGGTTTAGCTTGGGTGTTACCGACTGCACTTGCTATCATAGTATCGATTGTTGCAATGCGCCCGCAAGCAAATGTGAGTGCCGCTACCGCAAAATAGTCGATCATATGCTCTAAATGAGACCTGATTAAACTAATTTACAATCCGTTCCTGAGTGAACGGATTTTTTATGCTATTTTTTTGGTGCTTATGGTTTGTCACACTATAATGAGGTGGTTTGATGGGTAATGAATTGTGGTTGGCGTTAGCGATTGTATTTATCATTGAAGGTATTATGCCGCTGTTGCTGCCTAAGCAATGGCAACAAATGCTCTCGTTGATTACCCAGCAGCCCGCTGACAAAGTACGTAAATATGCTGGTTGCCTGGTGGTGACGGGTGTCGTTTTATTGTTTATGTTGTAATTTTTTTGTACAGCAGAACAACCAGTAAACTTGTATTTTCTGATTTTAATGAGATAGAAATCAAATTTTTTAAACATTTTGATTTAATTTTTGCTAGAATCCTCTTTTAACCAACAACCGCGACGGTATCATGGGAAAGAATGTAGTTATTCTCGGCACACAATGGGGTGACGAAGGTAAAGGTAAGGTAGTTGATCTACTAACTGACAGAGCTAAATATGTTGTGCGCTACCAAGGTGGTCACAATGCTGGTCACACATTAGTAATCAATGGTGAAAAAACAGTTCTTCACTTAATTCCATCTGGTATTTTACGTTCAAACGTAAAATGTATCATTGGTAATGGTGTAGTTCTAGCACCTGATGCATTAATGACTGAAGTTAAAATGCTTGAAGAACGAGGCATCCCAGCTCGTGAGCGTATGCTTATCAGTGAAGCGTGTCCATTAATCCTGCCATACCATGTATCGCTAGATGCTGCCCGTGAAAAAGCACTGGGCAAAAAAGCAATCGGTACAACTGGTCGTGGTATCGGTCCCGCTTACGAAGATAAAGTAGCGCGTCGTGGTTTACGTGTTGGCGATCTATTCAACATGGAACAGTTTGCTGTTAAATTGAAAGAAGTAATGGAATACCATAACTTCCAACTACAGCATTACTATAACGAACCAGAAGTAAACTACGAAGATGTGCTAGCACAGATGCACGAAGTTGCCCCTATTCTGCTAGACATGATCGTAGACGTAACGTCACTGCTTGATGATGCACGTCGCCGCGGTGATGACATCATGTTTGAAGGTGCTCAAGGTACGTTACTCGATATCGACCACGGTACTTACCCGTATGTAACATCGTCAAATACAACTGCAGGTGGCGTAGCTACTGGTAGTGGTTTTGGTCCATGTCACATCGATTACGTTCTTGGTATTACTAAAGCTTACACTACACGTGTTGGTTCTGGTCCATTCCCAACTGAACTTGATGATGAAATCGGTAATCACCTAGGTACTAAAGGCCATGAATTTGGTGCAACTACTGGACGTGAACGTCGTTGTGGTTGGTTTGACGCAGTTGCAATAAAACGTGCAGTTCAGTTAAACAGCATCACAGGTTTCTGCCTAACTAAACTAGACGTATTAGATGGTTTAGAAACGTTGAAAATCTGTACTGGCTACATGCAACAAGACGGTTCAATTCTTGACGTGCCACCTATGGCTGCTGACGGTTATGAACTTGTTGAACCTGTATACGAAGAAATGCCAGGTTGGAGCGACGTAACATACGGTGCGACAACACTAGAGCAACTTCCAGAAGCTGCAATCGCTTACATCAAGCGTATTGAAGAAATTACGGGCGTGCCAATTCATATCGTATCAACTGGCCCAGATCGTAACGAAACAATAATATTAGTTAACCCATACGACGTATAAGTCTATTTGGTTATAACTGATAAATAAAAGGTCGCTGGTGCGGCTTTTTTGTATCTTGAATTTCAGGTACAAAAAAGCCGCCTGATTATTCGCTATCGAGTAATCAGGCGGCTTTTAATATCGCTAATCGGTTACTGCTTAATTGCTGCGGTTAGCTGCAATATAAGCCAGTGAAATAAGCGCTTGTTTATATTCTGACTCAGGTAGTACCGCAATTGCTTTAACGGCTAACTCGGCTTCTTGCTGGGCTTTATCAAAACAATAGTTCAGTGACCCGTTACGTTCAAGAATTGCCAAGATCGCCTCAAGATTATCCATGCCATTCATTTTCTCGATAGCTTCACGCACCATTAATGCTTCTTGTTCGGTGCCATGAACCATTGCATGAATTAACGGTAGTGTTGGTTTTCCTTCGGCAAGGTCATCGCCAACGTTTTTACCCATTTCTTGGGCGTCAGAAGTATAGTCCATTACATCATCAATAAGCTGGAACGCAGCGCCTAAATGTACACCGTAATCAATCATAGCTTGTTCAATATCAGCTGGTTGCTCAGAGATAACTGCAGCCAGTTGCGTTGCCGCTTCAAATAGCTTGGCTGTCTTGTAATAGATAACATCCATATAACGCTTTTCGTCAGTGTCGGCATCATTACAGTTCATTAACTGTAATACTTCACCTTCAGCAATCACATTGGTTGCATCAGATAAAATATCGATAATTTTACTGTTATTCAGTTTTGCCATCATTTGGAAAGAACGTGAATAAAGGAAGTCACCCACTAACACGCTTGCCGCATTGCCGAATGCCGCATTCGCAGTTTTGCGACCACGGCGCATGTCAGACTCATCAACCACATCATCATGTAATAAGGTTGAAGTATGAATAAATTCGATAATAGCAGCTACATCTACGTGTTGTTGGCCTTGGTAACCCAGTGCGCGTGCACTTAACGTTGCTATTAGTGGACGAATGCGTTTACCGCCACCATTTACAATGTAATAACCCACTTGATTAACGAGGGCAACATCGGATTGCAGTCGAGCTAAAATGAGTTCATTGACAGCGTCCATATCTTGTTTCGATAACGCTTGAATGGCTTTAATGTCCATGTGTATAAGTTCCGTGCTACTTTTATAGTTGTATGACGATTTTTTAAGACTATTATTGAAGAATGTTTATAGCTACATTCATCGCAAGCCCTATCTTGGTCGTAGGTGATAAGATAAAATCCCTGTCAAATTTATGTCGTAATTGTACACTAAATTGCAATTGCAGAAAGGATTAAGCGGTCGCGATTTACTACTTTCCTGCTTATTTATATTTATTTTAAAAATGAGCTTGCCTAACCGGGGAGTTTTGAGTAGAATTCGCGCCATTGTTATAAATTATCATGACGTGTCGCTACCTAAGGTATGCTGGACACGGATCGGAGTCAGAAAACATGTATGCTGTTTTCCTAAGCGGTGGCAAACAACACCGCGTTGCTGAAGGTCAAACTCTTCGTCTAGAACTTCTAGACGTTGAAGCTGGTTCAAGCATCGAATTTAACGAAGTATTAATGGTTGCAAACGGCGAGAATATCGAAGTTGGCGCACCTTACCTTGAAGGTAAGAAAATCACTGCTGAAGTGGTATCTCATGGACGTGCGGACAAGGTTAAAATCCTTAAGTTCCGTCGTCGTAAGCACTCTCGTAAACAGATGGGTCACCGTCAATGGTTTACAGAAGTTAAGATTACTAAAATCGCTTAATTAGGAGTTCTAAAAGATGGCACATAAGAAAGCTGGTGGTAGTACCAACAACGGTCGTGATTCAGAAAGTAAACGCTTAGGCGTTAAACGCTTTGGTGGCGAATCTGTTCTTGCGGGTAACATTCTAGTTCGTCAACGTGGTACTAAATTCCACGCTGGTACAAACGTAGGTTGTGGTCGTGACCACACTCTATTCGCTAAAGCTAGCGGTAAAGTGCAGTTCGAAATTAAAGGACCACAAAACCGTAAGTTCATTAGCATTGTAGCTGAATAATTTCAGTACAAACTAAGAATTTTAAAACCCCGCCTATATGGCGGGGTTTTTTTATTGCTAAAATTAATATGAGCAATAAAAAACTAAAATAGTAAACATTGAGAGAGAATATTGACCCATACTTGCTGGTTAAGCTTGGTTAGTCATGATACTCCATAATAAGTTGATAGTTGCACGGATTGATTAATTCACCAACCGAGTGAAAATGAGGTCAGTACGCGATTAATTAATCCGTGCAACTAACTGCATTCCTAATTTGTAGGAGCGATAGCGAAATGAAATTTGTAGATGAAACCCGAATCAAAGTTGAAGCCGGTGATGGCGGCAGTGGTTGTGTAAGCTTCCGCCGTGAAAAATATGTTGCCCGTGGTGGCCCAGATGGTGGTGACGGCGGTGACGGTGGTCATGTATATATGATTGCTGATGAAAACTTAAATACGCTTGTCGATTTTCGTTTTGTTCGTTTCCATAAAGCTGAACGTGGTGAGAATGGTCGTGCTAAAGATCAAACTGGCGCACGTGGCGAAGATATTACTTTACGTGTACCGGTTGGTACGCGTGTTGCTGATGATGATACTGGTGAAGTTATTGCCGATCTTGTTATGCATGGCCAACGTCAAATGGTCGCGAAAGCTGGCTTCCATGGTCTTGGTAACACCCGTTTTAAAAGCAGTGTAAACCGTGCACCACGTCAAAAGACGTTAGGTACACCAGGTGAAGTGCGTAGTTTACGCCTAGAACTGATGTTACTTGCTGACGTAGGTCTATTAGGTCTACCAAACGCAGGTAAATCTACTTTTATTCGTGCAATCTCTGCAGCGAAACCAAAAGTAGCTAACTACCCGTTTACCACATTAGTACCTAACCTAGGTGTAGTAAGTGCAGGGCCTGAACGTAGCTTCGTGGTTGCCGATATTCCTGGTCTTATTGAAGGCGCTTCTGATGGTGCTGGTCTAGGTATCCGTTTCTTACGTCACTTAGAACGTTGTCGTTTAATGGTTCACATTGTTGATCTATTACCTGAGGACATAAGTGATCCAGCAGAAAACGCAAAAGTTATTGTGAGTGAGCTGAAGAAATACAGTGAAAAACTCGCAGCAAAAACATGTTGGTTAGTATTTAACAAAACCGATCTTGTATTAGAAGACGAAGCGAACGAAACAATTAAACGCGTTGTAGAAGCGATTAATTGGGAAGGCGAAGTATATACTATGTCTGCTTCAAGTGGTGTTGGTACCAAAGATCTTGTTCGCGCGATGATGGAGCAAATTGAATCACTGCCGCGTCCGAAGATTGAAATGCCAGTTGAAGATGACGGTGATGTTGGTTTCTTATGGGATGAATACCATAAAGATCAAATTGCTAATCACGCCGTTATCGAAGAAGATGATGATTGGGATGACTGGGACGAAGAAGATGACGGCCACGTTATCTATGCTCGTGACTAAGCGTCTACTTTATATATGTTTATAGTGAAAATACCAGCCTCGTGCTGGTATTTTTTTAATTAAAACTATACTTTTAGGCATTTGATTTGTAATTCTTACTGAAATCATAGTTTTATGTAATAAGGTATGCTTTTATGACAAAAAACTTCCATTCTAATATGAATTAGCAGATAATCCCGCCCGTTCACAAAGTGAATATAGCAGGTAATAATTACCTATATTTTAAATCCGGTTATTTAATAATTGTCAGCTTAGAACTTTCCACTTTTCCGCTAAGCGACAGCCATTTATTAAACAGCCAGTCACCTTGGTTTGTATCTATCAGTTGCATTAAAGAGCAATAAGGTCAGACAGCCACTGTCATACAGTGAGTAAGGTGAACAAAACCAAAAGTGAGTACCTTAATGAATTCCGCGAGTCAGTCTACCCCGGCAGCAACAAACACCTCTGCTTTTGCAACTTTGATGGAAAAGTTGTTCAAGCTAAAAGCACATAACACCACGATTAAAACAGAAGTAATGGCAGGTTTAACGACTTTCGTTACCATGGCTTATATCCTATTTGTTAACCCTGATATCATGTCTATTGCAGGCATGGACTACCAAGCGGTATTCGTTGCAACAGCATTAAGTGCCGCAATTGGCTGTATCTTCATGGGTCTTTATGCGAACTGGCCTGTGGGTCTAGCGCCAGGCATGGGGCTTAACGCCTTCTTTACCTTTGCTGTCGTAAAGGGCATGGACTATACGTGGGAAGTTGCATTAGGTGCGGTATTCATTTCAAGCATTGTATTTGTATTGATGAGTGTGACGAGACTACGTAGCTGGATCATCGATAGCATTCCAAGTAGCTTACGTTATGCAATGACTGCGGGTGTTGGTCTGTTCTTAGGTATCATTGGTTTAAAAGCTGCTGGTATTATCACTGCAAGCCCTGCAACACTCGTGACACTGGGTGACTTTAATGATCCGAAAGTGATCTTAGGCGCCGTCAGTTTCCTTATTATTGCTATCTTAGCCACACGTAAAGTATTCGGTGCCGTATTAATTGGTATTATTACGGTTACTGTGATGGGTGGGGTTCTGGGATTAGTCTCCTTACCTGACCAGCTTGTATCACTACCAACCGGTTTATCAAAAACATTCATGAAAATGGATGTCATGGGTGCGTTAGACGTATCGATGGTAAGTGTTATTCTCGCCTTCCTATTTGTGAACATGTTTGATACTGCCGGCACTATGATTGGGGTGGCCGAAAAATCAAATATGTATAACGAAGATGGAAAAATTGAAAATTTAAACAAAGCCTTAGCCGCTGACAGTGTGGCAAGTGTGGTTGGTGCGGTAATTGGTTGTCCACCGGTAACAACGTATATTGAAAGTAATGCCGGTATTGCCGAAGGTGGCCGTACTGGTTTAACTGCGGTTGTTGTTGGTCTGTTATTCTTAGCATCGATGTTCTTTGCGCCGATTGCCCAGATTGTACCTAGTTATGCGACTGCGGGTGCGTTGATCTACGTTGCTTTCTTAATGGTTGGCAGTTTACATAAAGTTAACTGGGATGAATTCACCGATTATGTACCAGCGGCAATCACTGCAATCATGATGCCGTTAACGTATTCAATCGCTGACGGTATTATCTTAGGCTTCTTATCATTCACTATCATTAAGCATGGTACAGGTCGTTCTGCCGATGTGTCTTTAGGTATGAATGTATTGGCGGTGGTATTCATTGCGAAACTCGCGTTTATCTAATGCGTTAGATAGCCAACATTGACGGTACCTGTGTGCCGCTAATGGGATAAAAAAGTGCCAGCTGAGTATGCGCGATGCGTGTATATTAGGCTGGCATTTTTGATCTGCAAACCCGGTAGGTGTTGCCCCTATGACCTTAAGTGTTACACTTTCCTTTCATCCATTTTTATCTTAGCGGGGCAGAATGCCAAAATTAGAATCTCAATGTTGCCCAGAACCACAATGTAGTGCTGAATTACCTGCATTAGATGATCAGCATATTGCTACTCTTGCGCATCTTTTTCATTTGTTAGGCGATGAAGGCCGTATCCGCTTAGTGCTGGCCTGTATGGCTGGACCTGTTCCTGTCTCTGAGTTATCAGCGGTTACTGGTATGTCACAATCACTGACCAGCCATCATTTACGTCATTTACGTGAAGCGCGTATTTTACGTTCTGAACGTCAAGGTAAACAAATCCTCTATCGACTGGATGATCACCATATTCGTCATGTGGTGCATGATCTGGCTTGTCACGTGACCGAGCATGAATAATTTGTATTAAAGCTCCTAGCTTAAAGCGTTATTTTAACGAGAGTATCATGCGCAATCTGTTTATTGAATTTTTAACCCAACTGGGCTGTGCCGATCGCGCCCATGATATCGATCATATTGAACGGGTGGTTGCGACCGTGAGGCTATTGGGCGAGCGTGAAGGCGCAGAGTTGGCGATCTTAGAGCCAGCTGCTTGGTTGCATGATTGTGTTTCAGTTGCTAAAGATCACCCGCAGCGCCAGCAAGCCTCGTTGTTAGCTGCCGATCGCGCTGTGGCGTACTTACAAGAGATTAACTACCCTCAGCAATACCACAGGGCTATTCATCATGCCATCGTCGCACATAGCTTTAGTGCTGATATTACGCCTGAAACGTTGGAGGCGAAAATATTACAAGATGCTGACCGTATGGATGCACTCGGTGCGATTGGTATCGCCCGTTGTATTTTAGTCGGGGGCAAGTTAAACCGTCAGTTGTATAGCAGTATTGATCCACTTTGTGCAGAACGCGAACCAGATGATAATGTGTATACCTTAGATCATTTTTTTACCAAGCTATTAACGCTGGGTGATCGCATGCATACACCAGCGGCAAAGGCGGAAGCACAACGACGCAGTGTGTATATGCGTGACTTCTTAGTCCAACTGCAGTCGGAATTGTTATCGTCGAATTAAGCCGATAGACTCAAAAATAGTGATGACCAAAACGAAAAGCGAGCATTTGTGTTCGCTTTTTTTTGTTATTACACTTGAATGAAAGTTAATATGAATATATATTAATATGTAAGTTAACTAGCTTGAACGCTTAACTGGTATTTATATCAATAACACCAATTCTATTTACGAGGATAAACTTATGTCATGTAACGGTAACGCTGCCACTGCCACTGCGACTGCAGCAAAAACAACATCAGGATGCTGTGCTAACGATCACAGCAAAACGCACGTACACGAACACCAGCACAGTGATGAACACCATTCAACATCTGCAAGCAGTAGCCGTGATTCTTGCTGCGCACACTCAGAATCAAATGACATTATTGCTGATGATGAGGAACCCGAGTCCCGTAGTTTAACTGCCCGTTTATCTTGGTTAGTGACTGGCATGGATTGTCCAAGTTGTGCCCGTAAAGTAGAAAAAGCCGTTCAAGCCTTACCCCAAGTTAAGCAATGCCGTGTTGCATTCGCGACTGAAAAATTACTTGTTGATATTGACCACGACAATAGCAGTACTGCTGTTGATAGCATCAAAATGCAAGTCAATGACGCCGTCGTTAATGTCGGTTTCAAGTTACAACAAGTGGGTAAAAAGCCCACAAACACTGACGATGACGCTTCATTAAAGCAAAACCTGCGCGAGCATTGGCATGCTATTACCTTAGTCAGCGCGATTGTTATTGCCACTATTCTGACGCAATTTAACGGCGATGCCAGTCAGTGGTTATTTACCTTTGCGAGTGTGTTTGGTGTTATTCCTGTTATTAACCGTTCGATTAAATTAGCCCGCTCGGGTACCCCATTTGCCATCGAAACATTGATGGCAGTGGCGACTGTCGGTGCCCTTATCTTAGGCGAAACCGCAGAATCTGCGATGGTATTAGTACTGTTCATGGTCGGTGAGAAACTGGAATCGTTTGCCGCAGGTAAAGCACGTAAAGGTGTTAAATCATTAATGTCGCTGGTGCCTGAAGAAGCCACAACAATTGTGGATGATAAGCGTATCGTCGTCGCCGCAAGTGATTTACAACCAGGCGATATTATCGAAATTAAACCCGGTGATAGGCTACCTGCTGACGGCGCGTTATTAGCATCTGGTATTAGCTTTGACGAAAGTGCATTAACGGGGGAATCAGTCCCTGTTGAACACCAAGCTGACGATATTGTGATGGCTGGTAGTCTGGCGGTGAACCGTCTCGCGCAATTACGTGTGGTATCAGAGTCGGGTAATAATGCGATTGATCGTATTTTACATCTTATTGAAGAAGCAGAAGAAAACAAAGCGCCAATCGAACGTTTCCTCGATAGATTCAGTCGTTGGTATACACCGGCAATGATGTTTTTAGCGTTATTGGTCGTCGTCGTGCCACCCTTATTATTTGGTGGTGATTGGACGGAGTGGGTATATAAAGGCTTAACATTGTTACTGATTGCGTGTCCTTGTGCCTTGGTGATCTCAACACCCGCAGCGGTAACATCGGCATTATCATCAGCCAGTAAACGTGGTGTATTAGTGAAAGGTGGCGCGGCGCTCGAGCAGATTGGTCGTATTCAACAAATCGCCTTTGATAAAACCGGTACCTTGACCCAAGGTGTACCAAAAGTAACAAGCGTGGTGAGCTTCATTGATGATGAAGCCAAAGTATTACAACTTGCGGCCAGTATTGAGCAAACCTCAAATCACCCATTAGCAACTGCGATCCTCGCCCATGCGGAGCTCAAATCAGTGGCTTTATTGGCGGTTAGCAATGACCAAACATTAGCAGGTTTAGGTGTGCAAGGTGAAGTACAGTTGGGTGGTTCGGCACAGTTAATTAAACTGCTTGCGCCACATCACATGACCGCGCAACTGGCTGAATTAGCGCATGTACGCACGGCTATCGAAGATCTTGAAAATGGGGGGAATACGACCGTTGTAGTACTGCAAGGTGAGCACGTTATTGGTTTAGTCGCGCTGGCTGATAGTATTCGTGACGATGCCCGTCAAGCAGTGGAACAATTGCAAAAACTCGGTATTAATACGGTGATGCTAACCGGTGATAACCGCCGCACCGCGAAAGTGATTGCCGATTCGTTAGGCATGGAATTCCGCGCCGAACTATTGCCAGAAGACAAATCTCGCATTGTCGGGGAACTGAGCCAAGGTAAAGATACCGCGATGGTAGGGGATGGTATTAACGATGCACCAGCCATGAAAAGTGCCAATTTAGGTATTGCGATGGGCGGTGGGACAGATGTCGCATTAGAAGCGGCCGATGTAGCTCTCATGCATAATCGGTTAATTGAATTACCACAAATGGTGGAACTGGGTCAGGCGACCCTTACCAATATTAAACAAAATATTAGTTTAGCCGTTGGGCTTAAAGCGATATTCTTGGTGACAACCCTATTAGGGGTTACTGGACTGTGGGTGGCTATCTTAGCGGATTCAGGTGCGACTGCATTGGTAACAGCAAATGCATTAAGACTATTACGTAAATAACAGACAATGTAACGTTAAGCTGTTCTATACTCAATGAAGCTCATCAAATTTAATTTGCTGAGCTTTTTTTATTTGGTGTTGAATTTATTGTTATAAAGGTCTTCATCTGCGAGTTTAAACAAACTTTCAATGGTTTCACCGGCACGCCAAGTTGCCGAGCCTATTGCCGACGTGATATTGAACTCACTAAGCAAAGCATCATTTTTAATTTCACTATCAATTCGCTCGATGACTAAGCGTGTTGACTGGACTGAGGCAGGTTGTAAGATGATCGCAAACTCATCACCACCCAACCGAAATGCCACATCACTATTACGAATACATCGTTGTAATACGTGCGCATAATGTTTCAGGATCTTATCGCCAAAGGGATGACCATAAGTGTCATTTACCCGTTTGAAATCATTTAAGTCAGTCACTAATAACGCCATGTTTGATTTATGACGTTGGCAAAGACTGTAAGAACGTTGAATGTTTTCATCAAAACTGGCGCGATTATCTAAACCGGTTAGATGATCTTTCATGATCCGGACCTGCATTTCTTGCAACATCAAGGCATGCATCAGGTTGGTCTCTAATAGCTGATGTAGTTCTTTTAATATGCTCAGTTCACTAATCTTAAATGGTTTTACTGAGCTATACCGCAAGGAGCCAAGGTCTTTACCTTCGACAGCCAAATGGTAATTTTGTTGAAACGTCGCAGAGCAGTCTGTTTTTAAATGGATGTTGTTCATAGCATCTGTAAAGCTCAGCGCGGTAAAACGGACATGCTGTGCCGCTATAGCGGCAAAGTTATGTAACAAAGAATCGACATCTAAGCTGGTCTGTAACTTTTTTAAAGTAGCAATGGTTTGCGACGACGTCAATTTCTGCTGCCGTTTTGGCGCAGTAAACCCATAATATGTATGTGTTTTAGGGGTATTGATGATGCTTAAGTTATCCATTTTTACCTCTGTCAAAAAAATTACAATAATTAGTATCACGATAAAATATGCATATTGCGTACCATTATTTAAAAAACCCTATAGTTAAATTAATGGTGATCTTTTTATTGATCCTTGCACTGACTTGTTAAATCGGGCGCTAGTACATATTCTTTAATGGCATTGTATTTATTATTGTTGGTTGCTTATCGATAACGTCTGCTTAACTGTTTCGGAGGTAATAATTTGTTTATTGATATCATTCTATTACTTTCTCTCGCAGTTGCGCTTGTCGCGTTATTTCAGCGTATTCACCTACCGCCGATCCTCGCTTATCTGGCGACCGGTGTGATTGCCGGGCCTTTTGGTTTTCAATTGATTGTCGAACAAGCTGATATTGAATTGTTTGCCGAGTTGGGCGTCGTTTTTCTAATGTTCTCATTGGGTTTAGAGTTTTCTCTGCCCCGGTTATTATCGATGCGGCATCTGGTATTAGGGCTTGGTGGTGGTCAGGTGATGAGTGTCGGTGTGCTCTTTACAGTGCTGGGGTTATTCGCTTCATTGTATTGGTCTCAAGCATTTGTGGTGGCTTCGGCGTTGTTAATGTCATCGACCGCGATCGTGATCAAGCAGTTAGCAGAATCGAAGCTACTCAATACCCGCATGTCGAAATTGTCGATCAGTGTACTGTTATTTCAAGACATTGCAGTAGTCCCTTTCCTTATTATGATCCCTTTGTTGGCGCAGCAAAGTGGCAATGTTATCTTGATTGCCGAGCAGATGGGCTGGGCATTAGTTAAAGGTTTGTTTGCGGTATTTCTGATCCTATCAGTCGGGCGTTGGATTTTACCTGCGGTGTTTAAAGAGATTGCCTTAACCCGCTCTGATGAATTGTTTGTGATGTCGACTCTATTAGTGGCGTTAATTGCAGGACTGATCACCCATTGGTTAGGGTTGTCGATGGCACTCGGGGCTTTTTTAGCGGGCATGATGTTAGGCGAGGGACCTTATCGACACCAGCTCGAAGCTGATATTCGCCCTTTTCGTGATGTACTAATGGGGCTGTTCTTTATTACTATCGGTATGCTACTCAACTTACCTAGTTTGCTGGCCGATTGGCCGCGCTTGATCATGGTACTGGTGGTGATGATGTTAACTAAGATCGTCTTGGTATTCATCCTTGCCAAACTGCTCGGTGAAAGTAGCAGTAATGCCCTTAGTACTGGACTTGTGTTAGCGCAAATGGGCGAGTTTGGTTTTGTACTACTGGCATTAGCAGGCAAGTTAGCATTATTACCCTTACCGTTAATTTCGACGCTGGTGGGTGTTGGGATCATCAGTATGGCGATGACACCTTGGTTAATTGATTGCCACCAGGAGGTCGTTAGGCGGTTGTTATTTCAGTCTAAGCCGAAATCTAAAAGCGGATTGTCACCACCACTTCCAGGGCAATATATGGATCATGTGATTGTTTGCGGTTATGGTCGCGGCGGTCAAACTATTGCCCGTTTCTTAAAAATTGAAGGCATACCTTATACGGTGATCGATCGTGATCCCGTGCGGGTACAGGAAGCTTTAAATGGAGGTGAAAAAATTGAGTTTGGTGATGCCAGTCGCCGCGAAATTCAAATGATGCTGGGGGTCGAAAAAGCCAAGTCGATTATTATTACCTTCAAAGACACCGAAAAAGCCATCGAGTTATTAAAGATCGTTAAACCTTTAACCGAAGCCAAGGTATTAGTGCGAACCACCGATGATTCCAATATTCAAAAATTACATGATGCGGGGGCGACAGATGTGGTACCTGAATCGTTAGAGGGCAGTTTGATGATGGTATCGCATGTACTGGCTATTTCAGGGGTGCCGATCAAACGTATTTTGAAGCGATTACAGTACGAACGGCAAGGCCATTATAACCATTTACACGGTTTTTATTTTGGTGGCGAAAGTACGATGTCTTTTGAAGAAAGTGAAGTTCTGGAACGGTTACACGCTATTCGCCTTGAGTTTGGTGCTGATGCGATTGGTAAAACCGTTGCAGAAGTAAAATTAAAAGAAGTCAGTTATCGTGCCATTCGTCGACAAGGGGTTGAGCTTACTCAGGTTCATCAAGATTTCATCTTCGAAGTGGGCGATGTGGTACTGCTTTGTGGGCCTTCACGTTATGTTAAACGAGCGGAACATTGCTTGTTAGGCGGTTGGGCAGGTTAGGTTATATATGTAAAAATGCTCTTAATTCCAGTTCTTGTTTTAGCACATCTTGATAGCCCAAGTTAATTAACTCCCGCGTATAGTTTTGTTCAAACATTAAGTAAGAGGTAATTGAAGAATTGCTACCTTGGTTAACGCCAATAGTACGTAGCAGGGTGCGGATGGTGATCGGCAGATCGTGAAAGTATTTAGCGGCAATAGCATTAATATCATGCTCATTGGCGACTCGAAACAAACCGATGGGTTTCATGCTTAACGACGATTGCTGTGACGTGGGTGTTAACGAGAGCGTATCATTAATACGGCTCAAGCGCTCGATGTCCGAGTTTAAGGTATCGGTAAAGATCGTATCAAGCAGATGCCCGGCGATATCGGCCCCGGATGGGGTTTGCCGTTCTTCCCCTTGTTTGAATGTCTGCGGTGGCTGCTCTGCACCTATTACCAGTATTTTCTCTGCGCCGAGGTGGATGGCAGGACTGAGTGGTGATAGCTGATGCACCGAACCGTCACCATAAAAATCACGGCCTATCTGGGTACAAGGAAAGACCAAGGGGATGGCGGACGAGGCTAACAGATGGTGGGGGTGTAAGCGCGTACGCAAACCACAGCGACGAGCACGCTGCCATTCTTGTAATTGTTGATTACCTTGAAAGAAACTAATGGAATCACCGTTGTTATAGTCAGACGCGGTAATCGAAATAGCATCCAGGTGCTGGCGTTGAATGTTGATATCGATACGGCGCATATCCAAATACCGATCCAGCAGTTGATGTAAGGGTTTATTGTTAAGCAGAGATACCGGTTGGCGCGCCACATGCGGTGATTGGAATTTGGATAAGAAGGTCAGCAGCAAGTGCCGTGATATTTCATTAAAACGGCATTGAAATACCTGGTTGGCATGGAAGTTATTCCAGATATATTCGAGCTTTTTCACCCCTAAGCGAAAGCAACTGGCATAACACGCGATGGCGCAACTGTTGATTGCCCCTGCCGATGTACCTGTGATGATTTTAAAGGGTGTACCGTGATTACGCGGATAAAATTCGGCAATGGCTTTGAGCGCACCGACTTGATACGCCGCCCGCGCGCCACCGCCAGTCAGTAACAATCCTTGTTTCGTGTCTGTCATAATCCCCCCAAATTTATCGATAAAGCGCTGTTTAATCAAAACTGTAGTGTGCTTTATTAATTATTGTTAAAGACTAACGCCTTCGCCAGATTAATACTGTGGAGTAGGGGGAAGTTTAAGGGATTCGGGTGGTAGAGCGAAGTAAAACTTTACGTAACTGGAACTGGGTAAATAATAAATGGGATTCAATTAGATACTCTCTGCAGTTATCAATTTACATTGGCTGTAAGCGTATGATTTAAAGTGTTTTTAATTTACAATGTTGGAACGTTGTTGTGTTGTTAATCAAAACGCTATTTCAGACCTTATTCTGTGATTTTTTGTTTCTTTTCAAGCCGGAGCCACCTCATGAGCCAATTTCATAAAACTCTTATTTCAGCACTTAAGGATGGTACTTTGCTACCCCTTGTTGGTGCTGGAGTCTCAATGTCGATCAAGGATACTGAAGGCAAAAGGGTTTTTCCTAGTTGGCCTGAATTGCTAAACAATGCTGCTATTCAGGTGGGAGATTCTCTCGAACCGTTGATTAAAGGTTTAGTTACAGCAAATGAACTACATACAGCTGCGGATTTAGCAAAAAAAAACTTGCCTGCTTCAGAGTGGTTCAAGTTTATAGAATCTCAATTTAACATTGAATTACTTGCATGTGATAAAAATAGTTTTGCATTACCTAAAGCTATTTGGAAGTTAAGCTCTCAAATTATCACCTTAAATTATGATAAAGTGATGGAGTTCTGTTCGGATTCTAGTAAAACGCAGATTATCAAAAATTACTTGCTTGCAGGTATTAATAAAATGCAAAGCGTTAGTGATGATAAAATGATATGGCACTTGCATGGACATGTCGATGAGCCAGACAAATTAGTTTTAACACCTGATGGATATAACCGATTATATGATGACAACACAGAGTATCTTGCTGCATTAAAAGCTTTAAAAACAGTGCTTGCTACACGCAGCCTAATTTTTATTGGCTGCAGTTTAAATGATGTTGAACTATTGGCTGAGTTAGCCGCTCAACATGATTTATTTGAAGGTAATACCCAACTACATTTTGCATTTGTTCATGAAAATGAAAAAGATGTAATTAAAGAAAGGTTAAAGAATTTCCCAAGTATAATACTCATCCCTTTTTCCGATTTTGGTCAACCATTCGTTGATTTAATCAACGAACTTGCAGTACATAAAAATACAGCCCTAAATGAACCAGATACCGATGAAGAAATTACGGTTCAAGCTGCTAATCAACCAAATGACGATTTAATACGACAAGAACCAAAAATAGCTTACTTAAGTGCAAATCCATTAGGCACATATTGTGACTTTATCGCGTTAGACAATAAGTTAGAAAGACGCCTACCATATGATCTGCATTCTTTTCCACTGACTGAAGCTTCTCTACAAGATCTTACCGGGTATGACTATCTTGTATTCGCGTGTCGAATCAAAAATAATAAGTTATTAATTGAAAATGAATGGTTGGGCAGAGAGCCCCTAACAATTGAAGAGCTAGAAGCTAACCTAGAATTAGACGATCTAAAAGGTGTGATTGTTATTTGTGATAAGAATCCAGCTATGGATGCTCTTGAGAATATTACTTTACCTATACTCTTTATACCTGAATTAGATATGCCAGATAATTGTTTAGATAAACTTTGGTTTCAATTATTTAAAAAACAATCGTTTACAACATTTGAAAGTACTTGCTTACTGCATAATATAAGTAAATTTGACTTGGGGATACCTGTAAAGCAATTCAAAGGTAAGAAGCAGGCGGTTATTCAAGAATTACCAAAAGAAATCTCAAAAGAAGAAATAAAGAAGTTTATAGGTCGCAAGCAGGACTTAGAAGATTGTAGTCGAGCGCTTTATGATGCGAGTATCTATAAAGAATGTTTGACCATCCAAGGGACAGGAGGGCTAGGTAAAACAACGCTAGTTAAAAAACTTGCGTTTGAGTATAGCCAACGACAGAATTTTGGTCAAAGTATTACTTTTATTGATTGTGAAAACCTGGGTAATTATCAACAATTTCATCGTTTCATTGCTGGTGCTTTTGAATTAGAAGATGCCATTGATTTTATAGCTCATATTGAGAAAAATAAGGATCTCCAAGAAGGAGACCGCTTAATTATAATTGATAATGCAGAGAGCCTGCTTCAATTAACAGAGAAAGATAAAATATGTAGACTGATCGGCAGTACACTTGAGTATGCGACGATTATAGTCACTAGCCGTGAACCATTAAATATCACTTCAGAAAAAATATTTATGCTTCGAGATTTTGTAACTGATGAAGCTCTTGTATTATTTGAAGAAAAATCAAATCGAAACTTTACTGAGCGCGAACGTGAATACTTAAGACAGCATATTCTCAAAGAGTTGCTTGATAATAATCCATTAGCTATTTCATTGGTCGCTAGTTCTTTGGTTAAAGGAAAAAGTCTTGAAGCCTTAAAGTCTGAACTAGAAGATAATTTCTTTGAGTTGACGAAAATTCAACAAGCCTCATTTACAAACCCTGAAGAACGTAACATTGATAGAAAATCTTCAATTTATAATAGTATTGATTATTCTTATCGGGCATTACATGAAACTCAGAAGGATGCATTAATTAAACTATCGTATTTTCCTGATGGAATTGATCTTGAGAATTTTAAAAAGTTGACTGAAAATGATACTGAAGCTCGAGGTAAGGCTGCGATCAAAGATGCGACAATTAAAGTTCTACAAGATAAATCATTAGTGCAAACCAACAACAAACATATTCGCTTGCATCCTTTAGTTGTAAGATTTGCGAGGGGGGTAGTTAGGAATGAAGAAGAAGTAACATATCTAAAAATTGTATTTGATTATAATGCAGCATTAGCTTCATCACTTAATCAACTTGGCAGATCTGGTGATGTAAAAAAACGAGCTAAGGCCGATATGATATTTGATGCACAGCTCAGGAATATTTTAACGTCAGTAGAAAATATAAATGAGAATTATGACGATCACACAGTTGCATATTTTTTAAATTTAGTCAGTTTGTTAGTATTTAAAGTTGGTGCTTATAGTGAGTTTCGAGATGCTTTATCAAGGATTTCATCTATTTTTAATCGGTCAAAAAAGTTGAACTTATATATAAAAATACTCTTGCTTACATTGAGATACTTTTCAGGTGACTTTAATCGTGCCTTGTATGAATTAAAAGAGCTTCTTTCTATTGATGATTGGTGTGCTTTTAATGTATCTGATGATATTGAATATGGTTGTTGGAATACTGCTTCAGCAATATACTTAAATGAGGGGTATGAGATGGAAACTATTCTTAACCATTTTGATAAAAAAAATAAAATGTCTAGTTGGTATAATCCCCAATTAAGTCATTTGGGTGTATTTGATGCTGACTATGCTGGTTCTGCATTACAAGATGAATCTAGCATTGATGTCAAACTTGCTTTAGGTCAATTAAGTATAAAAGAATTTAACGCTGCTTTTGAACATATTCACCCTAAAAATCATCTGTCCATAGCGAACTTTTTGTTTATAAAATCCAAATTAGTACCTTTAAATATTACTGAAATAGACTCGTTAGTTGTGGTAAACCCTTATACTCAAGGTATTAAATACCTACTGTATGCAGGACATTGTGATGATATAGAGCAAAGTAAAAAATTTTTTGAATTGAGCTTACCTGAATTAATTCATATTAAGTTTTCTTATGTAGAGGCTCTTTATTTATATGCTAAATGGCTGAAAAAAAATAACTTGCCGAGTTTTGATGAAATTAATCAAGAAGGGGTCATGCTTTCAAAAGAATTTCATTATAGGTATTTACAGCATAGTTTTTTACAACTGACCTGTGAAGTTGAAAGTGTTTATAATGAAGCTGATTATCCACTTCCAGATGGAATAGATTTTAGTGGACATATTCAAAATTACATCAAGTATTGTAAAAGAGAAATCAAAAACTAAATTGATTGGAAATAGTTAAATAAAATACAATAAAGCCAAGAAAATGCTTGGCTTTATTGTTCACTTAATCGAATTTAGGTGAATCAGTTATAAACCCGACCTCGATGCTTCAACCAACCGTGCTGATGATTATTACGCGGATCTTTATGGGTCCAATGAATGACTCCACCTCTGCTGTTCCACTCATACTCACCGTAAAATTGCACAAAATCACCGACGTTTAACTTGTTAATACGAGGTGCTAAGTCAATATTACGGGCGACTAAGATGGTTTGACGATTCTTTAAACGTAAGATGAATTTTTGATGGCGGGAACCGTCATTGTCATCGGGCAATATTCGCGTCACCTTACCTGAGCCCTTAACTTGAATATCACTTTGCTGCGATTGATAAGCACGCTTCAAGACGCCGTCATTTGACCAAGCGTTGAAAGACAACACGCTTAAAAGTATTAATAGGTTAGTAAAAAACCGTTTCATGGTGATGACCTTTTCTTTTTGACTACTTACACTTAACGAATAAATACCTATCTATTGCGCTTGTTATGCAGGCGTCAATATAACTATTTTAAAAACGACAGTGAAACTAAAAAACAAGTATAAACTATATTAACAATCTGTATGTTGCACGAGTTTAAACTCTCAGATTTTAAGTATGATTATCTAAAAAAATATTGTCATATTTCTCTAGATGTTAAAAAGCCAAGCAGATGCTTGGCTTTGATTGTTGATTTAACCGATGTCAGTTAATTGTCTATTAGCTTATGCTAGTAGGCTTTTAACGTGCGCGACGATATCAGCAACAGCAACTTCAGTCTTATCACCTGTTAGACGTAGTTTATGTTCAACCAGGCCATTCTTCAGGCTACGATCGCCGATGATGATGTTGTGTGGGATACCGATAAGTTCAGAGTCTGCGAACATAACACCTGGACGCTCTTTACGATCATCGAAGAACACTTCGATGCCAGCCGCTTGCAGGTCAGCGTAGATCTTCTCTGCTGCTTCTTTCACGTCTGCTGATTTGTGCATGTTCATTGGGATGATAGATACTTTGTATGGTGCGATTGACTCGTTCCAGATAATACCGTTTTCATCGTGGTTCTGTTCGATTGCCGCTGCAACGATACGAGAAACACCAATACCATAACAACCCATTGTCATGATTTGCTGTTTGCCTTGCATGTTTAATACGCCAGCTTTCATTGATTCTGCGTATTGCGTACCAAGTTGGAAGATATGACCCACTTCAATACCACGTTTAATAGAAAGTGTACCCTTACCACATGGGCTTGCTTCACCTTCAACCACGTTACGGATATCTGCAACTGTGTAATCGCTAATATCACGATCCCAGTTAGCGCCAGTCATGTGTTGACCATTAACGTTAGCACCACAAACAAAGTCTGCTAGGTGTGCTGCAGAACGATCAACAATAACAGGGCAGTTCAGACCTTTAGGACCGATAGAACCCGCATCGCAGTTTGCTGCTGCTTGGATTTGTTCTTCGTTAGCAAATGTTAACGGAGACGCAACGCCTGCAATTTTTTCTGCTTTTACTTCGTTTAGTTCATGGTCGCCACGTAGAACAAGTGCGATAACGCCTTGTACTGCGCCTTCTTCTGCTTCAGCAGCAACAAGCAGTGTTTTTACTGTTTGTGTTGCGTCAACGCTTAACAATTTACAAACGTCTTCGATGCTGTGCGTATCTGGTGTATCAACAACTGTTAATTCTTGCGTTGCTGCAGGACGTTCGCCAGCAGGTGCTAGTGCTTCTGCTTTTTCGATGTTTGCTGCGTAATCACTGCCGTCAGAGAAGACGATATCGTCTTCGCCGCTTTCTGCAAGTACGTGGAATTCGTGAGATACAGCACCACCAATTGAACCGGTATCAGCAAGTACAGGACGGTACTCTAGGCCAATACGATCGAAGATGTTGCAATATGCTTGATGCATTTTGTTGTACGTATCGTTTAGACATTCATCTGATATATGGAACGAATACGCATCTTTCATGATGAATTCACGTGAACGCATCACACCGAAACGAGGACGAACTTCATCACGGAATTTCGTTTGGATCTGGTAAAGGGTCAACGGCAGTTGTTTGTAGCTGTTGATCTCTTTACGTGCAATGTCGGTGATCACTTCTTCGTGCGTTGGACCTAAAACAAAAGAACGGTTGTGGCGATCGTTAATGCGTAACAACTCTGGACCAAACTTATCAATACGGCCTGTTTCTTGCCATAAATCTGCTGGTTGAACCATTGGCATTAGAGTTTCAACAGCACCTGCTTTGTCCATCTCTTCACGTACGATGTTTTCTACTTTGCGTAAAACTCGTAAGCCTGTCGGTAACCAAGTATATAGACCTGATGCAAGACGACGAACCATACCTGCACGAAGCATTAGCTGGTGGCTAATTACTTCTGCGTCATTTGGAGTTTCTTTCAAAGTTGAAAGCAAGTAATTGCTGCTGCGCATAACGTTCCTTTATTTACTAATAAAATCGATTTAAGAGCGTGATTTTAACAGGGCGACGCCAGAGTAAACAGTAAAAGTTAATGATTAGTTTTATTTATTTTTGACTGCTGTCCTTTTATTCGTTTCTCGGAGGTCATATACTGGCAGCCAAAATTGGATTTGTGTTATTAAAAATGAATAAAATACTGAGGTTAGCTGCACTTATAATGGTCAGCAGTTTATTATTTGGTTGTGCTTCGCAACCTCGTAATCCGGAAAATATTTGCGATATCTTTATTGAAAAATACGATTGGTACGAAGCTGCCATCGACAGTAAAGACAAATGGGGCGTGCCTGTACACGTGCCTATGGCGATGATGTACCAAGAAAGCTCATTTAAGCATAATGCCCAGCCGCCAATGCAGTATTGGTGGATCATTCCGACAGGTCGCGCCAGCTCTGCTTATGGTTATGCCCAGGCAAAAACGGTGACCTGGGGTGATTACGTGAAGGAAACTGGCAATAGTTGGTCAAGTCGTTCTGATTTTCATGATGCCATGGATTTTATGGGCTGGTTTATTAATAAATCCCAAAAAATCAACGGTGTATCTAAGTGGGATGCAGAAAAACAATACTTGAATTACCACGAAGGGTGGGGCGGTTATAAGCGTAAAAGCTATAATAAGAAACCTTGGTTGAAGAAAGTCGCCAAGAAAGTGAATAAGCGTTCATTAAAATACGCGGGCCAATATCGTACCTGTAAAGATGATTTAGACTCCAATTGGTTGTGGCGTCTATTCTTCTTATAACGGCGAATGTTGTCATAGCAGGGCATAGTTTAGGCGACTGTCGCGGTTAAATCAGCATTAGTCTGCCTGAATGTGTTTGAGCAGACTGTCTTGTTTATCTCGTCTGTCGCCAATTTGGCGCGCGGGATTGCCTGCCATTATCGCCCACCGCGGCACATCTTTGGTGATCATGCTGTGCATACCAATCACGGCATGGTCAGCAATCGTCACACCATCGACAATACCGACATTCGCCCCTATCCACACATCTTTACCTATGCACACCCCTTGGGAAGTCGAGGCTTGTTGCCAGATCACTTGGTCAGGATGCATACCGTGATTAGAGGCATGAATAACGCAATTATTGGCAATACGGGTATCATCACCAATGCTAATGCCATTTTTACCGCCATCGAAAGAGCAACTGTGGTTGATTGCAACGTTGTTTCCCAGCGTCATTGGCCCGTGCATAAAACTCGCCGAAGCAAAGAAACAATGATCGCCCATGGTAATTTTACGACCGGGTTCGGCAAACATATGGCAATCGGGGGCAATAAAACAGTGGTGACCAAACTCCACCGTTTCGACCGACATGACATAAGCCTGCAAATCGGCTTGCCATGTTCTTGCCCAGCTTAATGCTTTCGGTTTGAGTTTGTAATATAAGCCCGGCATCCACGCCAAGCGGCGCTTATGCTGAGCAATATAATCAATCATTGCTGCTTTCCGATTCAGTGACGGCTTTAGCTACTGTTTTCATGACAGAAAATACAGTGGTGATATTATCTTCCACTGCCCAACGCACATTAAAGTCATACAGTTTTACCCCGTATTCTTGGCGTGCTGTTTTATTCTTTTTATAGGCCGGACGCGGATCTTGCGCCAGTACTTGTGCAATAAAGATCTGCAATTCAGGATGCTTTTTTCGCTGCGCCGATATTTGTGTTAAGGCTTCATCGGTAAACTCGACAGGCATATCAGCAATGGGCGCATCCGTCGCGTAACCCGCTTCGGCATCAGGTAAACTGTCGGCATAAGGTACATAAGGTTTGATGTCTAAAATTGGCGTGCCATCGACCAGGTCAACACCAGATAGATTCAAAATACACTGATTATTTTTAATCGTAATACCATCTAACTTCGCTACCGATAAACCTAATGGGTTCGGACGGAAAGTCGAACGTGTGGCAAAGACACCTAAACGTTCATTGCCACCTAAACGTGGCGGACGTACGGTCGGGTTCCAACCTTTATCCATGGTTTCATGAAAAGCAAAAATCAGCCACACATGACTAAATTGTTCAATGCCGCGCAGCGCATCGGCTTCATCATAGGGTGGCGTTAAAATGAGCTTTGCTTTTGCGGCAGAAACCAAACCTGGTTGACGCGGTACGGCAAATTTTTCTTTATATGGGGTATGGATGATCCCAACTGTATCGAGTTCTAGTTTCATTATTGGCTATCGTTATTACTGCTGGTTAAAGGGGTTACTTTGATTGCATCGCCATAACACACATAACTGCTGAGGCAGGCTTTTGATGCAGGTGGGGCGATACATGAACGGATAATAATACCATTGGCATTAAGTGCTGCGGCCTTGCGCTTGGCGGTTATTTTAGCTTGTTGTTGTTCTGCTGGTGGCAGATTTTTGGCAGATTGACAGCTTTCGCTTTCCACTAAACCAAGCTGTTCAACGTGATAATTTTGTAATGCGCTAGCGGTGTAATACTCGACGCCAGAAATTGAGAAGTATTCGGTAAAGTTATTTTTATCTAAGTTGGTTTGTAGCGGGTAGTTGCTGCAACCGCTCAAGAGTATCGTCAGTAATAGTAAATATTTCATGGCATATTCATCAAATGATATTTGCTTTAATTATAATTCTATCACTGACTTAAAGACATTTATTTTTAGCCTGATTTATCTATTAGGCGGTTTTGTTACGCTGTTTATCGGTATTACAGATGGATAATTGTGACTATTTACTAGATAGCTGGTGATTTATAGTCTTAACTTATATTGGATAAACGCAATATGAGGTAAGTATCACGATGACAAAAACGAGCTGTATTATCGCGCTATTATGTTCACTAAGTTTAGCCAGTATTAGTCTATCTGCCCATGCCCGGATTGATAAAATACGCCTTACAGCTGAAGAGCGTAACTATCTTTCTGATCGAGCACCGATAAAGCTGTGTATTGATCCTAACTGGATGCCGTATGAAGCGTGGGATCCTAAACTTGGTTATATTGGTATTGCTGCTGATTATATTGCGGTGTTTTCGGCGATGCTCGATGTCGAATTTAAAGTGCGACAAACCAAGACTTGGCAACAAAGTTTAGATGTCACTCGTAATGGTGGTTGTGATCTACTGTCATTTCTTAATCAAACGCCAAGACGTTCGCAATGGTTGATCTTTACTGCGCCTTATGTTGAAGCTGAGGCTGCACTAGCAACCTTGAAAAATATGCACGGGATCCGTAATTTAAAGTCTCTTCGTGGTAAAACCGTCGCTGTCGTTGAAGGTTATGTGTATGAAGAATATCTCCGTAACAACTATCCCAGAGTGATCGTCAGCCGAGTCGATAACACGGATGAAGCACTGCTGAAAACGGCTAAGGGTGAGATCGTCGCGACCATAGAATCCTTATTCGTACTGCGTTACAAAATCGCTAAACTGGGGCTAAAGAATTTAACCGTTTCAGGACGTACCAAATACGTGAACCGTTATCGTTTTGGGGTACGTAAAGACCAAGCCATGTTACGTAAAATTCTAGACAAGGCGATCATGCAAATTGAGCCGAAAGTGGAAAACAAAATTTTACGTAAATGGAGTCTAGAGCATAACTATTAATTTTTTGCTGAAGTTTATTCGTTAGGCAAGGTAAACTAAACTAATAGATTAGCCCAATGCTTGGGTATTCACCTTGATATTTAACGAAGAGAATTTAGCATGATAGAACGTATGGGAACGAAACCAAGAATGAGTCGTATTGTAAAGCATAACGGCACTATCTACTTATGTGGCCAAGTATGCGCAGATGCAACGTATGGTATCAAAGAGCAAACAGAAACTATGTTAGCAAAAGTGACTGAGCTATTAGGCCAAGCGGGCAGTGATAAAAATCACATGTTATCGGCAACTATTTATATTAAAGACATGGCAGATTTTGCTGAAATGAATGCGGTTTGGGATGCTTGGGTTCCTGCTGGTCACGCACCTGCACGTGCATGTGTACAAGCGAGTATGGCGCGTGAAGCGTTATTGGTTGAAATATCAGTGGTTGCGGCTGAGATAGTATAAAGTCGATAATACCACCCACAGTGGATCTGCTGTGGGTGGTATTCGCTATCGACTGAGTTATTAAGCTCGTGATGAGTAATTAACTCACTATGCAGCTTGTGCGAATGCTAAATATTTTGGATCGTCGTCACCAAAGAGCTCAGCTCCTTCCGCTTCAAACGCTTTTACTAGCTGTTCTTTAGCTGGTTCCATGTTACCTAGTTCAAAGTGTGCTTGACCTAAACGCAGGTGTAAATAAGGGTTTATCGCACCTTCAGGGCATAACATAGCAAAGCCTGTTGCTTCTTCTAATGAAGCCCAGTCGCCTAACATGAAATGAGCATCACCTAACGCAGTTAAGATCCAAGTTGAAACGTTCCAGTGGATCTTTGGCTCAGGAACAAGATCATAAGCTTGCATGAAAGTCTCTATCGCAATCTTGTATTCTTCAGCTTCGAGCTGCTCTTCACCTTTCTCACAAATGATTTCGATTTTTTTAAATAGTTTAGGATCGAGTGCTGTCTTGGTTGCTGTCATCTTATTTCCGTAATAAAAGCCTGATAGGGTCATCAGAGATATGTATTTTGTAAGTATATCGTATTGCAGCACAGAAATTGTAAAAAAATGGCTAAAAATGAAATCAACGAGGTCAACGACTAAACTTTAAGAGTTAGTCGAACTAAATGAGGTGTTTCTATGGAAAGTACCAACAATAAAGTGTTCATTCTCGATACTAATGTCTTGTTGCACGCCCCCTTGTCTATCTTCACCTTTCAAGAACACGATGTCATGATCCCCATGACGGTTTTAGAAGAGCTCGATAATATTAAAGATCGAGGAAGAGATGTCAGCCGCGATGCGCGTGTGGCTATTCGTGCACTAGAAGATATTTTTTCAAATGCGACCCCCGAAGAAATTAGCGAAGGGGTGCCACTACAAAAAGTCGAAAATAAAAATAAGCTGGGTAAAATCTCAATTTTTGCCGATCATAGTGTCATGCATCCAGATGCTTTTTTTACTGATAACGAACCGGATAATCGTATTATTAACGCGGCGTTGTTTTTACAAGGCCAGTCAGAGCGAGAAATTGTCTTAGTGACCAAAGACATCAACATGCGCTTAAAAGCCAAAGGTGCGGGGCTGAGACATGTTGAAGATTACCGCTCTGATCAATTGATTGATGATATTAAGTTTTTAGCCACCGGATTTCATAAGTTTACCGGTGACTTTTGGCAAGAAA
This sequence comes from Moritella sp., assembly GCF_013215705.1. Classification (GTDB taxonomy): domain Bacteria; phylum Pseudomonadota; class Gammaproteobacteria; order Enterobacterales; family Moritellaceae; genus Moritella. The sequence goes on from NZ_JABSQR010000017.1 coordinate 104,060, forward strand.
TAAATGAATGTCACAGTGAAAGTATGAAAAGTGAAACTATGGGTTCGAAAACCATTCATACGGTCGAAACGGAATTGTTGAAAGATACTTTTATTAACCAATACTTGATTGACGAAACTGATCACTTTGCCGCCCGTGTTGTCGGAAAGGACAAGGGGGAAATTAGTTTTGTTGATTTAGGGCGTGAACGCCTGATGTCAAAAAAAGCCTGGGGCATACATCCTAAAAACATTTACCAAGGCATGGCGCTGGAGGCCTTACTGAATCCACATATTGATTTGGTGATCTTAACGGGTCCTGCGGGCAGTGGTAAAACTCTTTTGGCCATGGCCGCAGCTCTCGAACAAGTCGTGGAACGCAAAATGTATGACAAGGTGATCGTGACCCGTAATACCCCTGAGATTGCTGAAAGTATTGGTTTTTTACCTGGTACCGAAGAAGAAAAAATGCTGCCTTGGCTGGCTGCGATCACTGATACCTTAGAAGTTTTACATAAATACGATGAGTGTAAAGATGGTTCAGTGGAGTACATCAAACAAAAAGCCAATTTACAGTTTAAGTCAGTAAACTTTATGCGTGGCCGTTCGATTCAAAATGCCTTTGTATTATTGGATGAGTGTCAAAACCTGACTGCGGCACAATTGAAAACCATCATTACCCGTTGTGGCGAGGGCACTAAAATAGTCTGTTCTGGTAATCTATCGCAAATTGACAGCAGTTATTTAACCGCCGTCACCTCCGGTCTCACCTATATAGTGGAACGTTTTAAAGACTTTGATGGCAGTGCCAATGTGTTCTTAAAAGGTGTGCAACGTAGTCGCTTAGCCTCTTTTGCTGAGCATAATATGTAATTAATAATCCGGTTTTCATGATACCGATAACGGGCTTTTAAGCCCGTTTTTTTGTAGTTTTTTTAATTTTAGAATGCAAAACAAAAATTGTAGCACTACAGTTACTATGTATGAAACCAGTTATGTATCAATGGTTATGCTTTGTTGTTTTGTAGCTATACTCTTAGTTGTTGGCGTAAGATTTACCAATTAATATCGTAATTGGCTGTGAGTTTTTGCTGTCTATATTTATCAGCAAAAATAATCGTGAATTCATGATCATGGATGGTCTAAGATATGAAAAAACAAGCTGGAGTTACGTTAGTTGAATTAAGTGCTGTTGTAGTTATATCAGGCATATTAGGTGCGATGGCTGTACCCCGATTTATTGATCTTGCCGATGCAGCATTAGAGGTCAGTGTGATTAATATTGCTCGCAGTATTGAAAGTGCAAATACGTTTAATTACGCTGCCAAGATGATTTCGAAATCGGGATTATCGACGGGGGAGGCTGTACACATTGATAATTGTGATGATGCCGGAAGTCTACTCAGTGGTTCATCATTACCTTTAGGTTACACTGTTACGCCAATGAGCATTGCTGAAAGTACCACCGCGACTTGCATCTTAACCCATACGGATTCTGCTAAAAGTGCGACTTTTATTATGCAAGGATACTAACGATGAACCAGAATTTTTTATATAGGATCAGGAGCGCACTATGCATTTAAAATATGGTTTATTCACCTTGTTAGTATTAAGTATCACAGCCTGCAGTAATTCTGACTTAGAGTCTAAGCCTATCGGCGGCGATCGTGACGAATATGGTTGCTTGCCTTCCGCGGGTTATTTGTGGTGTGAACGAACTCAACGCTGTGAGCGTTCGTGGGAGCTTGCTGATGCAGTCGGCATTCTTCATACCGAAGCTGAAGTTAAGACTTATTGTGACATTATTGATGACGATGATATTGAAGATGATGAAGGAGTCAATGGACTTAACTATCACTACTAGCACATTGGCATGAGTTAACGTAAATAATGTAAATTCAATGCCAATGAAAACAATTATCAATTACATTGCCTGTACTTAAATCCCATAATCAAGCAGTGTTATTACGATCATGTCTTCCCTCAGTCAACCGCTCACCCAGACACCTGCAAGATCGAAAAACAAAGCGGCTAATTCAAAGAACAAAACATTCTTAAAAAACAAACAAGTGCAATTATGGGCGCGTCGCTTACATATCTATATTTCCATGGCGTTATTGTTGGTCGTGTTGTTTTTCTCGATCACCGGCATTACCTTAAACCGTCCAAGTCTATTTGTCAGCAGTCAGCCTGATATCCAAGAGACTATTATTACCCTTCCGCAAGGTTTATTCAGCGATGCCAATGGCGGCGTTGCTGTCGATAAAGCCGGTATTATTCATTACCTTACCGAACACGCTAAGCTTTCTGGTCAACCTTCTGCATTAGACGTATTTACCGAAGTTGAAGACGGTGAATTAATTGAAGGTGAGATCGCCATGGACTACAAGGGGCCGGGGTATAACGTGGCGGTATTTATTGATATGACCACGACTGAAGCGGTGATTGAGAAAACTCATTATGGTGTTATTGCAGTATTAAACGACTTACATAAAGGCCGTAACAGCGGTGACGTATGGAAGTTGTTTATTGATGTTACCGCGCTGTTGATGGTGTTCTTTGTATTAACGGGTGTGTGTTTACTGGTACCAAAAAAGAAAACCTTCGCAACCTCATTGAAATGGACCTTGTTTGGTTCTCTCGTTACCTTGGCTATTTTTGTGGTGGCCGTTCCTTAAAGGATCTTATATGACTTTGTTATTTAAGCGTCTTACTCAGTGCGTTGCACTGTTAAGTTGCCTGTTATTACCGGCTTTTTTTGCCTCGGCCGCGCCAATTCCGGCCACTGCCACACTCGATGTTGAATTTAGTCTGCCTAAGATTGATACCACCATGTATGCCCGCCCTTATGTGGCGATATGGATCGAAAATTCTAAGCGTAAATCTGTGCGTACCATTGAGTTATGGGTGGGTAAAGATGAATGGCTAAAAGATTTACGTAGCTGGTGGCGAAAAGTGGGTCGCTATGATCGTGCTTTAGTTGACGGCGTTACATCGGCAACACGTCCTGCCGGAGATTATCGTTTCACGTGGGATGGTTTAGACAATGATGGCAACCGCGTAGCAGCGGGCAAGTATACATTTTATGTTGAAGTAGTACGTGAACACGGCGGCCGTAATTTCATCCGCCAAAAAATGACGTTAGGTGATAAGCCGTTTAGTCACAGCATTGCGCCGACAGAAGAAACTGGCGATATCCGTATCAACTACCTAATTAAATAATAGAGCGAGAAAGATGATGTCTACAAGAAACAAATTAAAAGTATTAGGTTTAGCCTGTACGGTTATCGCAGGACTAGCGGCTACCACAACTGCAAACGCCCATCCACGTTGGGTATTACCATCACACTTCACGGTATCGAAAGAGGGCGGTGATTGGTTAACGTTTGATGTAACTGCATCACACGGTACCTTTGTATTTGATAAACCTGCGGGCAGTGAATTTGCACAAGTTATCATGCCCGACGGTCGTAAAGAATGTCCTAATTTTGTGATCCGCGGTAAACGCCGTTCTATCTTTGACTTTTATTTTGTTGAAGAAGGCACGCATAAAGTAGCAATCAACAACGTACCGTCTTATTACACATATTATAAAGCGGGTCGTCGCGATACCGTTAAATACGTTAAAGCGAATAAAGCTGAGCGTAGCAACCTGCTACCAGAAAAAGCACGCGACGTAAGTACACAATTAAGTTATACCCGTGCAGAGAGCTATGTAACTGTGGGTATGCCAACAGAAAAAGCATTAGAAATTGAAGGTAAATACCTAGAGATGCGTCCACTGACTCACCCATCTGACATTGTTGAAGGTGAAGAGGTAAGCTTCCAATTCTTCTTTAACGGCGAACCTCAAGCTGGTGTTGTTGCTGATATTACCCGTGAAGGTACGTTATACCGTAACCACCAAGAGCAAATTAATGTGGTGAGTGACAAGGACGGTAACGTGACATTCACGCCAAATGTTGCGGGTCGTTATCTGATGAAAGCTAACTACAAAGGTGAATTGAAAAATGATCCGATGGCAGATAAAGCCAGTGTGAACGTGCATTTCACCTTTGAAGCACTATTACAGTAGTTTTTAACGACGACTAAGTCAGCGCTGTGTGGTGCTGAATTATTTATATTATGGCCTGTAATTAGACGCAATCTGATGACAGGCTTTTTAGCTATTACTTATTACTTATTAATCGTTGAGGTTTTCATGACAAAAATGCCAATCAAATCGACGCTGTTAGCGCTTTCATTGATGACTGGTTTATTTTCAGGGACGGCAAGTGCCCATTTCCCCTTAATGAGCTGTTGGTTCGAGTCTGACAAAGTAGCTTGTGAAGCCGGTTACAGTGATGCCAGTACTGCCGTTGACTACGCTGTAAATATGTATGACTACGATGACAATCTGATTGCTAAAGCAGTGACCGATAAGCGTTCAATTGCAGAATTTAGTAAACCAGACACGGACTTTTATTTAGTATTCGATGCGGGCCATGAAAACCCAGTTGAAGTCGATGTTGTTGAGATCAGCGAAAAATGATCAGTCAATCAGTCCAGGCCGACGATGGTGGTCGTGAAGGTAAGTGGGTGGCGTTATTAATCATCTTAATCTTAGCGATAGGGGCATTACTTTTACCTTATCATCAAAACGCATCGAGCGAACGAGTGCTCGCGAGCCATCAGATCTCGATTAAAGATTTACCGTCTGTTGAATTGGCTATGATCGCTGAACTGCGCTTAGCACACGAAGAGATCCGCAATATTCATCAAGACAGTCTTGAACTAGAAAGTCTTGAGCTAGAAAGTGTCGAGTTTGAAGGCGCAGATGTTTGGCCTGAATTGGCTGAACTCAAAGATCTGTGGTTAGCACCTTTTATCATGGATAAAAGCTGGGAACGTAAAGGTAAACATGACTGGCGTAAAGTCGCTCCGGCTTTATATCAAGGCATTCCGACGCTGACAACGGGCAGTGTTGCGGTGTTATTAAATAGCCAAGATGCACGACCTGAAGTGTGGTTAGCTCTTGATATGCCAGTACCTGCGCCGATGGCGGAAAGCGATCTTACTAATGAACCTGCTCTGCTTGATATGGCTGCGCTGATTAACGCAGGTTGGAAACAAGTGGTGTTTGCTGATGATACTTCGTCAGAAAATGCAGATCACGCAGATAACGACAGCCATTAAGGTTCGACGGTAGCGACAATGAGAATAGTCATAATGAAAACTGTAATGATGAAAATGGCAATAATAAAGAAAAGCAGAATGAGTAACGTAATCAGTCAGACCTGCAAAAATATATTCGCGCTGTGCAGCACTACAGCTGTATTGCTGATGAGCCTGCAAGTACAAGCTGCGGATAAGCTCACGATTGGTATTACCTTGCAGCCTTATTATAGCTACGTGAAAGCGGTTGTAGGTGATAAAGCCAACGTATTACCTTTGGTTGATGAAGGCTTTAATCCTCACAATTACCAACCACAGCCGAATGACTTACGCCGTCTTAAACAGATGGACGTGATCGTGGTAAATGGGATTGGCCATGATGACTTTGCTTTAAAAGTAATTAAAGCCGCAAACCGTGATGACTTGATTGTGATCCAAGCCAATAAAGACGTGCCCTTGTTACCTGCTATTGGACAATCAGTTGGTGACGGTGCGGTAAACCCGCATACCTTTGTTGGTCTATCAACAACGATCCAAAAGGTTTACACCATAGCGACTGAGCTATCAAAGATCGACCCTGAAAATGCGCGTACTTACCGTAAAAATGCCCGTAAATATGCAACTGAATTTCGCAAGATGAAACGCCAAGCCATGCTAACGCTGGGTGACTTAGATACATCCGGCATGCTGGTGGCAACGACGCACAATGCTTATGGTTATATCCTGCAAGAGTTTGGTGTTGACGTAGCTGCGGTGATTGAACCCGCGCACGGTGTTGAGCCGAGTGCGAGTCAGTTACAAGAAACTATCGAAAAGATCCGCGCGTCGAAGATCGATGTGTTGTTCTACGAACTAAATATGCCAAGCCGTTATGTGGAAACCATTGAAGCCGCAACGGGTGTACAACTTTACCGTTTCTCGCACATGACCCATGGCGCGTATGAAGAAAACAAAGTGGCAATTGAAATGAAAAGTAACCTCGCGACCTTAGTTGAAGCGATGAAGTTTGCAGCCAAGCGTTCACTGGCTGACACTGCAGCAACAGCTCCCTCAACAATAGTTCCTTCAACCACTCATGCCTCTATCAACAAGCAGCAAGGAAGTTAATCGTGGGACCTGCAATTCGTTTACAAAATGTCGGTTTGAAATACGGCGACAATGTCATTTTAGAAGACATTTCACATTATTTAGCCGCGGGGCAATGCCATGTGATCATGGGACCCAATGGTGGTGGTAAGACATCGTTACTGCGCTCTATTTTAGGGTTAACCCCTTTCACTGGCAATATTGATATTCAATGGCCAGAGCGTAAAGGCAATATCGGTTATGTACCACAAAAGGCCTCGTTTGAGTCGAGCTTACCTTTTACCGTGATGGATTTTATTCTTTTAAATCAAAGTCGAAATCCACTGTTTTGGCGTAAGCGTAAAAAAGAACAAGACGATGCATTGGCACAACTCGATCGAGTCGGTATGGCTAACCGTACCGACCGCCGTATGGGGCAGTTATCGGGTGGTGAGCAGCAGCGAGTATTATTCGCGCAGTCATTATTAGATGATCCAGACTTGTTGGTACTTGATGAACCAACAACGGGCATGGATGAACAAGGCGTGCGTTACCTTGAATCCTTGATCCACGAATTAGTGCGCGACAATAAAACCATATTAGCGGTGCATCATGACGTGACCGCCGTTCGTCGTTTCGGTGGCCAAGTGCATGTGGTTAATCGGCAGCTGGTTGATACTGGCCCGGTATCTGAGGTGTTAAGAGCCGATAAGATCGAGCGCTTATTCAATCATTATACGGGTACAAGTACGCCTGCAATCAAGTTCGCGCAAGGAGTTAAATAATGGATACGATCCGTCATTGGGCACAACTGGGCGTGGATGCTGGTTGGTTGAGTGAGAGCTTTTCTTATTCGTTTATGGTGAATGCGGTGGTTGCCGCGTTATTACTGGGGCCACTACTGGGTGGTTTAGGTACGTTAGTGATCGCCAAGCGCTTAGCCTTTTTTTCTGAAGCGGTTGGTCATGCCGCGTTAACGGGTATTGCCTTAGGCGTATTATTAGGTGAGCCTGCTGAGAATCCAATCATCGGCTTATTTAGCTTTTGTATGATCTTCGCCTTGCTACTGCATTTTGTGCGTAACCGTACTAATGTGCCATACGATACCTTGGTTGGTGTGTTTTTGGCATTTGCATTAGCGGTGGGTGCGGCATTGCTGATGTATGTGGCACGTAAGATTAATATTCACATGTTAGAGAATGTGTTGTTCGGTTCGGTTTTAACGATCACCGATTATGATTTATTGATCTTAGCGGTGACTTGCGGGGTTATTTTATTGGTATTGATACCGACCTTTAACCGTATTTTATTAACCTGTATCAGCCCTGATATTGCCAAAGTACGTGGTTATGCGACTAATTTTTATGACTATTTATTTGTCATGATGATCACCCTAGTGACGATTGCCTCGGTAAAAATTGTCGGTGCGGTATTAGTGGGAGCATTGCTATTGATCCCAGGGGCAACTGCACGCCTATTAACCAAAAATATGGGTAGCTTTGTGCTTATGTCAGCATTGTTAGCGACGATCAGCTGCCTGCTAGGCACGATCTTACCAATGGAATTAAAACTACCGATTCCTTCTGGCGCGGCGATCATTATTGTATCGACGAGCTTCTTCTTAATTGCCACTTGCTACCGTATTGTGCGTAAGGGATAACCGATTATGACTGCTTCATTATTTACCATCAGCTCAGCATGTTTGCTACTGGTATCAACGCTAGGTTTTAGCCAGAAGGTCGATGCCGCAGATATTCTTACCGCAACACCTGTGACTTACATGTTAGCGACGGAGCTAACTAAAGGCACGGACATTACCACGCAATATTTGCCTCCAAAACGTTATGGTTTATCGCGTTTACCCAATTGGTTTAGCTCGAAAGGGGCGGCGTTAACAGAAAAAGCGGCCCTTAATGCGCAAGTGAGTATTACCCTAGGTGCAGTATGGTCGCAAGATCCATTATTCGTGCATGCGCGTAAAGGTAACATTCGCATGATCGAAGTGGATGCATCTCAAGCTATTTCACCACGTGCGCAAGGCGTCGCAGCACTGCGTTTAGAAGACGGTAGTATTTCGCCTTACACTTGGCTTAACCCGACTAATTTAACCCGTATGACGGCGATTGTAAGTCAAGATCTGCAACAAGTATGGCCGCAGCAAGCTGCGACGATTGCGAGTAACCAGCAAGCCTTGATGATGTCTGTTCGTCACTTGATCAATCAACAGCAAGCCATGTTATTAGACCATGAGATTGATTCTGTGGTATTGCTGTCGAGTGAGTTAGAAGACTTTGCGTCGGGCAATCAATTATTTGTGGTTGAACGCTTAACCAAACCGGAATTAGAGTGGTCAGCAGCAGATAAGCAGCAGCTTGTTGAGCTATTAACTGACGATGATAGCTTATGGATACTGACCTCGAAAAGAGCCAGTAAGCAGTTAAAAACCTTAGTGCCTAATCCGGCGCGTATCTTAACTATCGATAGTATCGATCGTTGGGGCCGTGGCATTAACGCTGATAAGCCATTACAACGCTGGCAGTTAGCGCTTTAAGTTTAGTCTCTGTGTTTTTCTTAACTTGTGCCTATAAGTGGGTATAATGGCCGAAGTTAAAATAAGGATTATAAAATGAAATATCATCGCTTAAATGAGATCATCGAACTGTTACAGCCTGAATGGCAGAAAACACCGGATGTGAATCTGTTACAGTTTTTATCTACCCTAGCGCAAGAGATGAAATTTGAAGGGCAATTAGTTGAGCTGAGTGATGATGCGCTTATTTATCACCTTAAAATGCGCAATGCAGCAAAGAATGACATGATCCCTGGCTTGGCGAAGGATCAAGAAGATGATTTTAAAACTGCATTGCTCAAAGCACGCGGTTTTTTATAGGCTCTTACTTATTCAGCGTCCCCAAATAACGTTTCAGCATATCCGGTGCATCTTGATCAGCCAAAATAGCGGCGGGTGCATGCAGTGCGATCTTACCGTTTTCTATAAAGGCAATATTGTCGGCTATCTGCAGGGCATCATGTGGGTTATGGGTGACCATTAACACGGTAATGCCATGTTCTTTATTCAGCTTGGCGATCAAACGTAACATCTCTTGACGTAATGCCGGATCGAGCGAACTAAAGGGTTCATCTAACAGTAATAGCGGTTTTTTACGAGCGAGACAGCGGGCAATACCAACGCGCTGACGTTGACCACCACTCAAGTCAGCGGGTAATCGATGCAGTAAATCAGTCATCTCCACTTGTTGTGCTGCGGTTTCTAACGCCGTTTGTTGCTCGGCATTTAACTTCATGCTGGGTGCTAACCCAATGGCAATATTTTGTTTGACGGTTAAGTGATTAAACAAATTATGCTCTTGAAATAACGTGGTGATCGGTCGCTGCGCAGGTGTTTTGGTTAATATCGAATTTTGTTGAAAACGGATATCTCCAGACAAAGGCTGATTAAAACCGGCAATAAGGTTTAGCAGAGTAGATTTACCTGAACCACTTGCGCCGAGTATCGCTAAGGTTTCGCCTCTATTAACCGTTAAATCAAAGTGCATCGGCATTTGTTCATAAGCAAAGGTAATATTGTTTACTTGCAATAAAACATTATCGACCTGTAATAATACATTTGTATTAGCGTTACTTAGCTGAGTAGTCTTAGGCATTTTTGCCTCCAATAATACGTTCGAACAGATAGAAAATAACACCGCAAAGGGTCAATAAGAAAATCGCAGTCACCGCGGCGGCATCGAGTTGATAGCTGCCTAACTGGCGGTAGAGCACCAAAGGTAAGGTTTGCATATCTTGGCTACCAAATAACGCGATCACACTTAAATCACCCAGTGATAATACACACGCCAGCCCTAATCCCATCGCCACTGGTTTACGTAATAATGGCCATTCGATAATACGCAGACGCTGCAGGCGTGATAATCCTAAACTGATTGCGAGTTTGTCATATGCGGTAAAACTATCTTGGATCGGTTGGTTCAATACACGTAATATGTAAGGTAATGCCATCAGCGCATTGACGAGGATCACTAACCAAGCTGCAATGCTAAATACATCGACATAGGGGCGTAATAATAAGAACAAGCCCGTACCGAGTACCAGTGCCGGTACCACTAAAATAATCGCGCCAATATTTTCGATGCCATACGCGAATGCCATGAGCTTAAAGCGTACTTTTAGTATCCGTGTCGAGAATAAAATTGAGCAGGCCAGTAACAAACTTAATAAACCCGAGCTCAGGGCTATTTGTAGTGAGATAGCTGTGGCTTGCCACAACATAGGATCGCTAAGAACGGCGAGAGTCTTGTTGTTGATGCCACTGATGAAAATAGCCAGTATCGGTGGTACTAATAAACAGCTGGCTAAAATAAAGCTGATCGCATCACCAATTTTACTGCTTAGCGTATGGCAATCGGGGCGACGAAAATAATTACCTGATGGCGTAGACATAGGTTGTGACTTTAAAAATACCGCACTAAAAAGCATTAACGCCACGGTGATCGCGACTTGGATGATCGCTAAGGCCACGGCTTGCTCGATATCAAACTCAAATTTTAACGCTTGGTAGATAGCCACTTCTAACGTGGCATAGTCAGGACCACCACCGAGTGACATCACAATGGCGAAACTGGTAAAGCACAGCATGAAAATAAGACTGATTAACGAAGGTAATTGTTGTTTTATCTTCGGCCATTCTAAGATGATAAAGATGTGCCGAGATTGTAAGTTAAGTTGACTGGCTAAACGCCAAGATTCACTGGGAATAGAATCTAATGTTTGTAATAAAATACGTGTAGCTAACGGCACATTAAAAAATAAATGAGCAAGCAGAATACCGGTTAAGCCATAAATATAATGGCCTGTTTCTATGTTGAAAAAACCGAGTAGTTGATTAATCCAACCACTTTTACCGTGGACAGCAATAATACCAAAGATGGCAATGATAATGGGCAGTACCAGTGATAAGTTAAACAGTTTGATGATCATTTTTTTACCCGCGAACTCTCGACGCGAGAACGCGCGTGCTAACGGGATCGCTAAACCAATACTCAAGCCCGTTGATAAGGCCGCTTGGTAAAAACTAAAGCGAATGACATGTTGGGTATACGAGTCAGCCAGCACACTGCTGAAGTCTAACTCGGCTTGTGAAAAATTAAGTAGGGCTGTAAAGCTACCACCCACCAGAAGTAAAATGATGCTGATGGCGAGCACTGCGCTACACCACCAGTATTTATGCGAATTCGCGATCATAATTTTTGATTAATTATTTACTCATAATGGACTAATTATTGACTAGTTATTAGTCACAGCGTTACGCCATTCCTTCACCCAAGATTTACGGGATTGAGCCACTTCTTCTGGTGTGAACTCTAAATTTTTTGCTGGCGTAATTAATTGGTCGAACTCACTTGGTAGTGCGGCCGCTTGTTTAGCTGGTAGCATCCAGTTACCTGTTGCAATCACATCTTGGAACGCAGCGGTGAGCACAAATGCCATGAATTGATCGGCTAACTCAGGATTCGCAGCATCTTTTAAACGCGCAACCACTTCTGTTTGTTGATAGTGGCCTTCACTGAATTCAGCTGCTTTATATTTGAATTCTTTCTCTGCGACCATGTGGTATGCCGGTGATGTGGTATAGCTTAATACCATGTCCGCTTCGCCTTTCAAGAACATGCCGTAAGCTTGGCTCCAGCCTTTGGTTATGGTGACGGTTTTAGCTGCAATTTTCTGCCATGCTTGTGGTGCTTTATCACCGTAAACCGCTTTAACCCATAACATGAAACCAAGACCCGGGGTGCTGGTGCGTGGATCTTGATAGATAATGCTCAGATCTTTACGTTCGACAAGTTCGGCTAAACTTGCTGGTGGATTGGCCAGTTTTTCACTGTCGTAGATAAATGCAAAGTGACCGTAATCGAATGGGATAAAGTACTTATTCGTCCATACGTTTGGCAGTGTTAATGTGCTGGTATCTTGTTGGTGCGGAGCAAGCAGTTTGGTTTTTACTGCTTCAGCCATCAGGTTGTTGTCTAAGCCTAATAATACATCAGCCTTGGTGTATTTACCTTCCAGTTTCACACGATTCAGAATACTAACACCGTCTTCTAGTGCCACTAAGTTCAGTTCGCAATTACATTCCGCTTCAAATGCGGCTTTTACTTTTGGACCTGGGCCCCAATCAGATGCAAATGAATCGTAGGTATAAACATTTAATACAGGTTTGTCAGCTGCGTTAGCGACTTGTAATGATAGCGAAGGTAATAGTAGGGCTGTGCAAAGTGCTAATTTTTTGATCGTGTGCTTCACGGGTACTCCTAGAATGTGAAGCATAGAACTTATGACTCAGTTGGTCGAATCTCATTCCTATGCCAGCATTATCTGGTTCAAGTTATTACGGGTGTTATCTCAGCCACTGTGACTCTTTTATAAAAAGTCGAGTAGCACCCCGATGAGTTAAGACTCATTGTATTTTTATTTACGTCAAAGAGCCAGTAGCAATAATTATATTGGCTTATATTTTATTTACTACCTTCTTTTTGATGTGATTGATTTATAACCTGGATAAATTGTAACTTACGGTTAAAGCCTTAACATTAAACAATATTGATTATATTTAAATTTGTATAATAAACAATTGTATAGCTAACTATTTACAGGCGGTTAAAGGCTGATTTAAATGGTAAATACAGGCTTATGTGTAAATTCATATATTGTTGTGATTAACTCCTTTTTTTAATCATTATTGAAAAGTGTTCACTTAATGGTCTCTGTTATATTATTTCAATAAAATTAATGGCATACATGTTGATTGACGTTACATTTTCTTACATTACTATTTTTGTAAATATGATATAAGTGGTTGTTTGTGTTTTTCATGTCATTAAAAAATAAGGAAATAAAATGAAAAATATAGTATTTACTCAATTACAGAGTGAAGTTGTCATTATAACCTCGTCACAGGTGTTTACACCTTCTGGTAAACCGCTATGAATTTTCAAAGACGTGATTTTATTAAGACTGGATTATTGGGTGGGTCGGGGATATTTCTTAGTTCACCTCTTTCTGCTTTACCTCAATTTTCATTATCTGAGCAAACTGGTGTTATGACGGTTTCGTTCTCGGGCACTGCTTGTACTCGAGATGAAGGAGAGGTGTCTCGGGAGGGGAGTGACAAAGATATATATTTGCCTTCAACTGGATATATTCCAGTGAGAATTATTAATGAACTAAGTGGTGTCGGAAAGACGGTAAGAGGGGCTGGAGAGAATGACTGGGCTCATACAAGAAATACAAGCGAACCGTTATTAATAAGCGGTCCCCTTAAGGCTCCTGATGATTTACTCGATGATATTAGTGGTTATACCAGTGGCGATCAGCGCTCAAGCTATAAAGAATCGATACTGGGCTGGACAATGCCGGCTTTAGCATTACACGGTGCCAATATTGCAGCAGCGAGTAAAGCGGATACATTTAATTTTATTGGCCACAGCCGAGGTGCTTGTGAATGTATTATGGCCGCTTGGTTTCTT
>NZ_JABSQR010000018.1 GCF_013215705.1 Moritella sp.
TACATTGATATAATATTTGGTCATTATATCTCTGCAAGTGCTCACACAGATTGCTTGAATAAATTGTTAAAGAGCATTGACCTTGACGCCTTGCGCCGTAGTCAGGCTGCGTATTATACGCAAACCAGATTTGAAGTAAAGCATATATTACACTTTATTTCAGGATATTTAAAAGTAACTTTCGAAACGCTTAAACACCTTTACTTAGCGGCTGTTGCCGTGTCAGTGAGGTCGCATTATAGAGATTTAGTTGTTCCAAGCAAGTACTTTCTATCATTGATGATAAAAACGTACAAAACAAAAAGGATACGTTTCAAAACCCCTCTTTATGTACAATAAATCATCTACTTGGTACTGTATTCATTAAATACCTACTACATTCCAGCCTTTGCAATGCCTTGCACTCGCCTATGCTGGTTAACAACTTATTGATATCAATGACAGGAACATTTCCTGCGGCAATATAATCATTAAACAATTACGGTATGGCGAGAGGGCAGGAAAGATCAATTACGTTGTGAGGGACGCTGCCGTAAGCACACTTTTGTATTCACTTAAATATTGTCGACTCATATGAAGATAATTGAATTCATGCATCACACGATCATAAGCAAAGGTAGTTTTAATCTGGCTTTGATTTTTGACAAGACTTTTTGAAATTGCAATTTGTAATGCTAATGGATCTTTAGGCGGCACAATCCAGCCTCCATCTCCATGCGCGAGTATATGCGGCATACCTCCCACATTAGTGACAACACAAGGAACTTTCGCTTGCATTGCCTCAAGTAGGGCGATAGGAGTGCCCTCTGTAATAGAAGGCATTACAAAAACATCAAATAGGTTAAAATAACTCGATAGTGACTCTACAAAGCCAAACAATAGAACATGTTCATTTAAGTCCAATAGCCTAACTTTTTCTCGTAATCGATGTTCTTCACTTCCCGCACCAAATATAACAAGTGCAGTATTCCGATCACGTTCAATTAACTTAGGTAAAGCATCGATAAGCGTATCAAAACTTTTTTCAACAGCAAGACGGCCAACGGCCATTAACCGTGTCGTTTTATCATGAAGAAAAGTGACTAAGCGCTCTTCTATTTCACAAGTTGGCATGTAACCACCGATACCATTCTCAATAACTCTATATTGATTCGCTTCTAATCCTTGGATACTGGGTATATTGGTCATATGCTGACTAACAAGAAAAATCCTATTTAATCGTTTTAACGAGTATTTATCTAGATATTGATACAATGCCATTTTACTAAATTTAGGTGCAGAGACATAACCATGTACTGTTGAACAGAAACATTTAAAATTGTTCCTTTTCGACATTAAGCCAAACAGTATGTTGAATTTATAACCGTGAGAATGCACAACATCAAAATTATTTTTATCTACAAAATCTTTTATGTAACCAATAATACAAAAAGATTCCACTTTATTCACTCGAATAGAATTTACAGCTATACCATGTTGACGACAAATGATTTCAAACTCTTTTTCTTCTTGTCCCTTATAGCCAAAACTAAGCAACGCAGCTTCATGACCTAGTTCCTTTATACCTATCATCAATTCAATTAAAACTCTTTCAGCACCATAAAAACCACCACTCTCTATCACATGCAAAATTTTCATTTCCATAATATCCTTATTATTAACTTACACAGCGCCCTTTCCTTTTTTTCATACTGTTTAACTGTAATACTTTATGTAGATATATATCGCTGACGGTTTGCCAGTCATATTCAGAAAATAATTGATGTAGTATGAGGGGCGTCTCACGAATGTGATAACCATGTAGCCATTTTTTGAATAAACTATCGGCTCGAATATTAGGCTGCAGGTTATCCATAACCCAAGTTGATATACAACCTAGCACCGGTGTTCTAGTCTCCTCTATAAAACACGCCACAAGCTTACGACTTAATTCATATTTTCTGAGGCGGATACTATTGGTATTAATAATTTCATACTGTTTCGTTAGCACTTTATGCGTCGATACATTTAAATGCTGAAAATTATCCACAACACAATTTATGACACCCTCCGATTTATTGACCTTATTTGGACCATTCGCGCTACTATATTCATACCCAGCTAGCACTAATTCTTCTTCTAACCATGCCAAAGTTGCGCTGCATAGTTGCATATTGCTCCGATAACCGACAACACCACGACCCGTTACTTGTGATAACTGATCTTTATAACGGTTAAAATTTTCGATAATGTCACGCTGATTAAGATACTTCATATCAAGTGGACAGTAATGTCGATAGGCAAGTTCATGCCCCTGTTCCACTATCTTCTTTAACATCAAAGGAAAGTGAGTAACCGTCCATCCATAAACAAAAAATGTGGCAGTTACATGATGCTCACTTAATAATAGTAGAACTCTATCGACTGCATATTCAATACGAGGTGAGAATAAACCCCAATCGCTTTCTTTAATGCTGCATTGAAACGCTGGGGCTTGAAAATAATCTTCCACATTGATAGTTAATGCATTAATAATTGTCATAACGACCCACTCATCGATGATCTATTCTATTATCATAAAGAATAGACCATCACATCGTTCTATTCGGGGTTAACACGATATTTGCTAAACATCGATGTATATTTTATGTAGCAAGTCAAATTTTGATTTATCTAATGATAATAAAGGCTTAATTTATATGCTAACAGTGCTATGATTTATTGCTAATGACCTAACTTTCCTTCTTAAAAGGTGCTGCTCATGGAATACAATACTTCTGAACTATGCGACATTTACGCTGATATGATTGATGTTGTTGAACCTATGTTTATGAATTTCGGTGGTAAGTCATCATTCGGCGGTAAAATCACCACTATCAAATGCTTTGAAAGCTTAGGGCTGATCGCTGAAACCGTTCAACAGCCAGGGTTGGGTAAGGTGTTACTTATTGACGGTGGTGGTTCGCTAAGAAGAGCATTGATTGATTCTGATATTGCGCAGACAGCATTTGAGAATGAATGGGAAGGTATTATAGTTTACGGAAGTATTAGAGAAGTCGATCAATTAGACAACATCAACATCGGTATTCAAAGTCTTGCTTCTATTCCAGTTGGTGCAGACGATAATCGTACTGGTGAACTCGATGTGGCGGTTAACTTTGGCGGCGTGACATTCTTACCTGAAGATCATGTTTATGCAGACAGCACAGGTATTATATTATCCCCTGATCCACTTGATATTGAATAAATAGATCGAAACAGAGGTATCGGCGTTCTCAACCATACCTCTGAATCAAATTATACTTCTTCTAGCTCTTCTAGTTCTTGAACTTCATCCATTCTGCCTAGCAAAGAACGTAAACGATCTTGCCACACGTCTTGCTGGCTTTTAAGTTCAGAATTATTCGCTAATAGTTGGTTGTTTTCTTCTTTTAGCTCTTCTAATTCCATTTGTAAAAGGGTAATGGTATCAACTGCTGTTTGAACTTTACTTTCTAATTTATCTAATACGTCAAAATTCATTTTTTCACCCATGATTTAAGAATTCAATATCGTGCTGAGAGGGCTTATCCCTTAACTAGAAGAATACAACGCTAATTAACCGACAACAAGTCTTATTAGTTAATTTATGATACGCCCAAGCAGAATTTAGTTTTTGATTGTGAGCCCTGCCATTTATGCATCAAATTGTTTGATTCATCGCTAATGAAGGCATATCAGAATCAGGTTTACCAACAACTTTAGCCGGGACACCTGCGACAGTTGTGTGTTCAGGTACCGACTCGAGAACCACACTACCAGCACCGACTTTAGCTCCTCTGCCGACTTCAATATTACCCAGCACTTTAGCGCCAGCACCAATCATCACACCAGCTCTAATTTTGGGATGACGATCGCCACTTTCTTTACCGGTACCACCAAGCGTCACATTTTGTAAAATTGACACATCATCTTCTATAATTGCCGTTTCGCCAATCACAATACCGGTTGCGTGATCAAGCATAATACCTTTGCCTATTCGCGCCGCAGGATGAATATCAACAGCAAATACCACTGATATTTGGTTTTGTAAATAAATCGCTAATGCTTCGCGCTTTTGGTTCCAGAGCCAGTTCGCAATTCGATACGACTGCAGGGCCAAAAATCCTTTCAAATATAAGAGCGGTGTCGAGAAATATTCTACCGCCGGATCTCGTTCCTGTACTGCACATAAATCAGCAGCAACCGCATGTAAGATATCCGGTTCTGCTTTTAATGCTTCTTCAATCACTTCACGTAATAAAATAGCAGGCATTGTCGCGCTATCGAGCTTATTTGCTAATTGAAAACTCAATGAGCATTTTAAACTATCGTGATTTAGTATTGTTGAATGGAAAAAGCTCGCGAGCATAGGTTCCTGTTCAACTAATAATTTAGCCTCACCTCTAATTTTAAGCCAAGACATTGAAAGTTTATCTTCCATGTTCATTCCTCTACAACATTTAGAGTTCACGTTTATATTAATCATTTTTCATCTTTACAATTGAAATCGGGTCTTGGTGAATAAGCACTTCCGTATTCGCAAATTCACGGAGTAAATTAGTTTCGACATTATCAGCAATCGCGTGCGCTTGGAATAAAGTAAGGTGGTCATCAAGTTCAATATGCAATTGAATAAAACGCATATAACCGGATTGCCTAGTCCGTAACTCATGTAATCCCAGTACATTTTCCGTATTCGTAACAATAGTCGTTATTTTAGTAATATCTTCAGCCGCTAATTCATGATCCAGAAGCGTCTGAATTGATTCCATACCGATCTCATACGCACTGTATAATATGTAACAGGATATCAAGATTGTGGCTAAACCATCAACCCAATAAAAGCCGTAAGCAGATAAGCTAAGTGCAATTAATACCGCAGCATTAAGCCATAAATCTGACTTGTAATGGAGTGAATCCGCTTTAATCGCAATACTGCCAGTTTTAGTGACTACAAATGTTTGATAACGTATTAATAAAAAAGTAAGTAATAATGCAAAAATCGAGACTGCGATACCAAGTTCTGAACGTACAATTGGCTGCGGGTCTAATAAGGCGCTAATACCGTGTAACATCAATAGAATCGAAGACCCAACGATTAATGCTGATTGCACCAACCCTGCCAAAGATTCAGCTTTACCGTGGCCAAAACGATGCCCTTCATCAGCGGGGACTAATGCGTATTTAATCGCAAACACATTAATAATGGATGCACCAATATCTAAAAAAGAATCCGTCAATGACGCGAGTATCGACGATGACCCCGTCGCAAACCAGACAAATAATTTACTGCATAATAAAATAACAGCAGTCGCGACCGATGCATAACTCGCACGTTTGACTAACTGTTCATGATCAGAATCTATCACAAGCTTACCTTTTACATTCTCTTGCGTATATTATAAACCGAGGCAGTAGAAAAACAACGTCAAGTTATTCATCTAAACCCGCTGAAAATCAAAGATAATAGGCATAATAAAATATTATGTTGTTATTATGGATAGCAAAGGCATATAGATATAAATAAGACTTTTATACTAGCCTCTTCATCTAAAATAATAGTAACAAATATTACGTAATTAACTTCTCATCATAAATAAAGCCATCATGTAGCGGTCACAATCTCCGCCCCTTAGTGGCAGATAGCATTGTTTATTATACTATCTTAGTTAAACTGACGTGGCATCACCAATTTTGGGTTGCGCCAAAAAATGTAAAACAAAGTAAATCTTCAAATTATTTACTGCATAACCCAGTATCCTATACCATAAGAACACTTAACAGAGTACCTAATATGACTAAACTATTATTAATTGATGATGATAGAGAATTGGCCGAACTGCTAGCCGAATTTTTGAGTCTCGAAGATTTCGATGTCGATATGGTGCATGATGGTGAAGCCGGTTTAGCCGCAATCAGAGGCAATCAATATGATATGGTCCTTTTAGATGTCATGATGCCAAAACTAAACGGTTTTGAAGTATTAAAAAAACTGCGTGTTGATAACAACATTCCAGTCTTAATGTTAACAGCGAAAGGTGATGAGATTGACCGCGTACTTGGCTTAGAAATGGGTGCCGATGATTATTTACCAAAACCCTTCAGTGAACGAGAATTATTAGCCCGAATTAGAGCTGTATTACGTCGCATCGAACCACCAACAACAACTAAAAAAACAGAATTGCTGACACACTTAGATATTGAAATAAACAGCCGAACCCAAGAGGCATGGTGTCAAACCATTCTGCTTGACTTAACCAGCACCGAACTAATGTTATTAGAAGCACTCATCTCATCTCCAGGCACGATCCTAACCAAAGCCGATTTAAGCGAGCAAGTACTGGGGAAAAAACTGACGCCGTTTGACCGTAGTATTGATATGCATTTAAGTAATTTACGTAAAAAGTTACCTGAAAGAAAAGATGAAAAAATGCGCATTCGCACACTTCGAGGCCGTGGTTATATGTGGTTAGATACATAATCAGACCTGCTTACACTTCTATCATTTTTGAAATAAGGTTATTAACACGTGCTTAGACGCAAATTGAATCAATTATTCGTTAAAATTTTTGTTTGGTTTTGGTGTATGCTACTACTCGTTGTTGCCGTCGTTATAGCACTACCGACGTTAGATAGCCGTGTCATGAGACAACTCGACCCGCGCTCAGTCAGCATTTTAAATAGCATTGCCCATAATATTGCCAGCTCAGCAGATCGCTATCCGAACATCCCATTACAAGTGTTAATAACCCCTAAAGAAGCACAAACAAAACATTTTTATTTAGTCCGTATGAATGGCGATATCATTTCAAGTAGCAAAGCCTCTAAGGCTATTCGCCGCTTTATTTTGCAAAGTGAAGAATCGCCACAACCGAAAGTAAAACAATATAAAAACTGGTTAATGACCGGACCGATCCCCATAAAACTACGCGGTGAACCATTCCAATTGTATGCAGCACAACAGTTACCAGCTGAGCACAATATATGGTTAATAAATGTCTTAGATAGACCATTTCTATTACTTTTCATTACCATGTTTGTCAGTATGCCATTATGTGCGTCACTCGCCTGGCATATTTCGAAACCATTACAAAAGTTACAACGAACCGCAGCCGAGATCACCGATGGTAATTTAGATGCTGTTGTGCCAGCAACGCAAAGACAAGATGAAATTGGTGAATTAGCACGAAGTTTACGTACTATGATGTTCTCTATTCGGGAGCATATCTCGCTACAACATCGCCTGTTGAGTGATATCTCCCATGAATTAAGATCGCCCTTAACGCGGTTAAAAATGTCAGTTGCATTATCTAAACGCCATTATGGAGAGACCAAAGAGATCTTGCGTATTGATAACGAATCGCAGCGTTTAGAAGAAATGATCTCCGCATTATTAAACTTATCGAAAACCCAGTTAAATGCCACAACCAAAGAATCCTTTAATCTGGACTCACTGTTACAGCCTATTTGCGATGATGCGATTTTCGAAGCGGAACAATTAGACAAAAGTTTCAGTCATCAACTAATTCCGGATTTAGATATCAAAGGCTTTCCAGCACTTTTCGGCAGTGCCATAGAAAACGTCATTCGCAACGCATTACGCTATGCCAACCAGCAGGTTCATCTAGCTATCAGCAGCGACACCGATAAGATAACGTTTGTGATCACAGATGATGGTCCAGGCGTACCAGAAGACGAAATTGAGCAGATCTTCAAACCTTTTTATCGCGTATCACAAGCCCGAGACCGTGAATCTGGCGGTGCAGGTTTGGGGCTGGCTATTACAGAAAATGCGATCAGGCAACATCATGGTAAGATAGTGGCAAGCAATAGAGAAACTCACGGTTTGAAAATCACTATCACTATACCAATCAGCTAACATCTACATCAATACTTGACAAATACAGAAGAGAAGTCGCTTATTGCTTCTCTTCTGCTACGTTATCAATAGTGAATTGCGGACGTAATGGATCTTTAGTATTTAACTCAGGGAACATTTTTTCTATTTGTCGACGCTGTTCCACCCGGGCTTTTTTCTTCTCATACATTTCTGTATCCAGATCTGCAAAGAACATATTAATCAAAATATTTAAGCTAAAAGGTATCGCGCTTAATATAATCAAGCCTGCTACGATCAAAGTACTACGCTTTTTCATCACTTTTACCATTAGGTTGTTAAATTTGCTATTCTACGCAAAGTACCCACGTTATATAACCCTGAACTGAGACTTTATTATGTTACAAATAGCACTATTTGAACCTGAGATCCCACCTAATACAGGTAATATCATTCGCCTTTGTGCCAACTCTGGTTTCAAATTGCATTTAATCGAGCCGCTTGGCTTTGAGTGGGATGATAAAAGGGTAAAACGTGCGGGACTGGATTATCATGAATTTGCAGACGTAAAACGTCATGCTAATTATCAAGCATTTTTAGATTGTGTGGGGGATGCGCGTATTTTTGCCTGTACCACCAAAGGCACGAAATACCATCATGAAGCGCAATATCAAGCAGGTGATGTGTTATTATTTGGACCTGAAACACGTGGTCTACCGCCAGAAGTGCTAGATACATTGCCACAAGAGCAAAAGGTAAGAATTCCGATGCTACCAGAAAGTCGCAGTATGAATTTATCGAACGCGGTATCTGTGTTTATCTATGAAAGCTGGCGCCAGCTGGGTTTTGCCGGTTCAAAATAAAAAGAAAGGGTGATAGATACAAGCTCCATCACCCTTATCATAAGATTATTTATAATACTTATTTCGCTAAATTAGCCGCATGAAAACGCATATGTTTTTCAATAAATGTGGCGATGAAATAGTAACTATGATCATAACCATCATGCATTTCTAGTGTGAGAGGATAACCCTTTTTCTCAGCCGCAGCGGTCAGCATATTCGGCTTAAGTTGCTCGTCCAAGAATGAATCATCTTTGCCTTGCTCAACCATCGCAGGTACAAATTTATCCGCTTTCGCCATCAGTAAGCTCGCATCGTATTGTTGCCACGTTGCTTTATCTTTACCGAGATAATTTTGTAATGCTTTTTGTCCCCAAGGACAATTGATTGGATTACTAATCGGACTAAATGCAGTCACGGAACGATAGCGTTCTGGATTGCGTAATGCCATCACTAACGCGCCGTGTCCACCCATCGAATGACCACTGATCACTCGTTCTTGTGTCACCGGGAAATTGGCTTCAATTAATGCTGGTAATTCATTGAGCACATAGTCATACATTTGATAATGCGTATTCCACGGTGCTTGTGTAGCATTCACATAGAATCCAGCACCTAAACCAAAATCATACGCTTGGTCAACATCATCAGGTACACCTTCACCACGCGGACTCGTATCCGGTGCCACGATCGCAATACCCAGTTCTGCAGCAATACGCTGAGCGCCGGCTTTTTGCATAAAGTTCTCATCCGTACACGTCAGGCCAGACAACCAATACATCACAGGAACTTTACGCATATTTGATGCTTGCGGTGGTAAATACACAGCAAAACGCATCTGACAATTTAATACGCTCGACGCATGATTATATTGATGCTGCCAACCGCCAAACATTTTATTACTACTAACCACTTCTATAGACATGACAAACCTTTACTCGTCGCCCCGCTATTTAGATGCTCAATAGCGGGGCATATTTTAATTATTTATCGAAGTGGATAACGCTGCGAATACTTTCACCGCGGTGCATTAAGTCAAATGCTTCATTAATATCTTCAAGACCCATGGTATGGGTAATGAAATCACTTAATTTGAACTCACCCTGTAGATAACGCTCAACGTAATCAGGTAACTCGGTACGGCCTTTAACACCACCGAATGCAGAACCACGCCATACACGGCCGGTTACTAGTTGGAATGGACGGGTTGAGATCTCTTTGCCTGCACCGGCTACACCGATAATGACTGATTCGCCCCAACCTTTATGGCAACATTCTAATGCTGAGCGCATTAAGTCAACGTTACCAATACATTCAAACGAGTAATCGACACCGCCGTCTGTTAGTTCCACAATAACGTCTTGAATTGGCTTGTCATAATCTTTTGGATTGATGAAGTCTGTTGCACCCAATTTCTTCGCTAATTCGAATTTACTTTCGTTAATATCGATAGCAATAATACGACTAGCTTTCGCCATAGTCGCACCGATAACAGCAGAAAGACCGATACCACCTAAACCGAAGATAGCAACAGTTGCGCCTTCTTCAACTTTAGCTGTGTTCATTACCGCGCCCATCCCCGTTGTGACACCACAACCAAGTAGACATACTTCTTCAAGCGGGGCAGCTTTGTTCACTTTCGCTAACGAGATTTCTGGTAATACCGTGTATTCAGAGAATGTTGAACAACCCATATAATGGAAGATTGGTTGACCGTCTTTATAGAAACGAGTCGTGCCATCAGGCATTAAACCTTTACCCTGTGTTTCACGGATCTGTTGGCAAAGGTTAGTTTTACCTGATTTACAGAACTTACATTCGCCACATTCTGGTGTATATAAAGGAATAACATGATCGCCAACTTGCACGCTAGTAACGCCTTCACCAATTTGTTCTACTATACCCCCCCCCTCGTGACCAAGAATGACAGGGAAGATACCTTCTGGATCATCACCCGATAAGGTGAATGCATCGGTATGACAGACACCAGAAGCGATAACCTTAACCAACACTTCACCTTTTCTTGGTAACATTACATCCACTTCTTCGATGGATAGTGGTTGGTTTGGGCCCCAAGCAATCGCGGCTTTAGATTTAATAAATTTGTCAGTCATGTTCATCTCCATTGGGATAAAATTAATATGCCGTAATACCTATCTATGTATTCGGCCAGTCATACTGTATGGCGCTCATTATATTCACTTGCACAGAAATGATAATACCCTTGAAACACAAATTACTTTTACCCAGGTGTAACAATAGAAAAAAAAGCAAAAATATCGCGGTAATTTCATCTTTGCTTTTCGTTAATAACGAGCTTGATAACAGTGCTGTATTATCAGGAAGACTTAAATCTATATCAGTATAGTCAATAAGATTTTATTACATGGTCTTATCTTGTAGCGACGGGGATAACAACATCGACGAGTTCAACTTTATAAGGGAAGCAAAGATGCCAGAGTCTATCTAACTTCAATTATGAAACAAAATATTAGCCATATTATTATTTACAGGGATTATTAACCGGATCGTCTAAAACAGTTCAATTTCACCTTCATCCATAGACCCCGAACTAATGGTCTTGTTTTGCACTTGCAGTGACTGCTGCTTGAGCTGTTCCGCGGCAGCTTTCAATTTATCAATAAAGGTGTCTTGTTCGGCATGTTTCTCTGCAGAGAGCAATTCACTACACGCCAGTAATACTTGTTTCATATTCTCCGCTTGCAACACATTATGTTCCGATAATTGGTTGATAATATCTTCAACCTGCAGACTTCTGACTGAATCATTAACACATGCTTGGGTATCTACAGATAAACTCATGAGGTTATCTAAGTTCATTTCTAAGTTTGCTTCTAACTGCGCAAATTTAATTAATTCTTGGTGTAACCGCGCTTGGGTCTGCGACGATTTTTCAGCATTATCTTTCGCTAATGATTCAACCATTAATTTCGCTTCGACAAATGTGGTCATCGCTTGCGTCACTTGTGCTCGGATCTGCTCATTAAATTTATTTGAAGTATCAGATAACAATCTAATTTCTTGTGCTACAACGGCAAATCCACGTCCCATCTCACCAGCCCGAGCGGCTTCAATGGCGGCGTTCAAGGAAAGTAAATTGGTTTGACTAGCGATTTTCTGTGCATTATCAACAAGCCCATTAATATTATTCATCTGGCTTTCCATCACTGCGATCTTATTTACCGCCTCGTTACTCTGCGCGGTCGTTTCTATCATTAAATCAGAACAAATATTAAGAAACTGGTGCGTTGACTCAATGAATATTTTTAAATCCATAGCGTCAGGATCATCATGTTCCACCCCTGATAAGGCTAACGCTTTATCTTTAGAAATACTGAGCAGTACTTTATGCAAAGATGCAGATTGCTCTGCTGACATACGTAATAACTGATAAAAAGATCTGTTTAAGGTGGTAAATGACTCGCTATTAATTTGCTGTGTTTTATTCAAATCATCTTTTAATTCATCGATACGTGGAGGGATCTCTTCCTGTAGCAAACTGACCAACATCGCTTTGGTATTCACCGATGTGCTATTTTCAAGTACTTCTTGATCCTGCGCCTCTAACCTTTGCTTCTCTAACCGTTTTTTAGCTGAAGCAACCGCTATCAACATAAATATTAATGTCACGACAACGGCACCTGCAGCAAGCCACTCTTGCAGAACTAACATGAGCAATAATGGCAATAGCGCAGTACCTTGAAATAAACTAAATCGTGTCATAAGCAGCCCTTTTAACTTTGTCTGTTTTCTTCTGCACTAATGCGGCTAGCTTAGGCGCAATGAGCGGTAAGCTTAATACGTCCATAGCAGCGCCAAGTCTGACTGCGGCACCAGGCATCCCCCAGACCACAGATGATGCTTCATCTTGTGCTATGGTTAAGGCGCCGGCTTGACGCATCGCCAATAATCCTCCGGCACCATCCTTCCCCATTCCGGTCAACATCACACCGATGGCTTTATCACCATAGGTCTGAGCGACAGATCCCAGTAACACATCAACAGACGGTTTGTGTCGATTTACAGCTGGACCATCGTCTAATTGGCAAGTATAACGCCGTCCTGCACGCTGCACTTTTAAGTGGCAATCTCCGGGCGCTATATACACATGGTTAGGTTTAATGACTTCTTCACTTGTTACTTCAATCACAGTTAAGCTGCAATTATCATTTAGGCGTTTGGCGAATGCCCCGCTAAAATGTTTGGGAATATGCTGAGCCACAACAATCGGAGGAAAAGGCGGTACTAATGGGGTTAATAACGCTCTTAACGCTTCAGTTCCCCCCGTTGATGCACCAATAGCGATTAACCTATCTGCTTGTATGTCTTGGCTTGTAAGCAAAGTTGTCGGCGGTTCTCGCATGACACGCAAATTTGCACGGCAGGCTAATTTAACTTTAGTGCAAAGTTCATCACCAAAATGGCCCAATGATTGAGTCGTGTTATCAGTCGGTTTGGCAATAAAATCAAACGCCCCTAATTCCAGTGCTTTTAATGTCACAGGCGCACCTTGTGACGTCAATGTTGAGACCATGACAACAGGCATAGGACGTAAGCGCATTAAATTATCTAAAAAAGATAAACCGTTCATTCCCGGCATTTCAACATCAAGCGTTAATACATCGGGATGTAATTTTTTAATTTTTTCGCGCGCATCAAAAGGGTCAATAGCACTACCAACGACATCAATGCCCGGATCTGAACTGAGTAGAGTGGTTAATATTTTTCGCATTAATGCAGAGTCATCGACAACAAGCACTTTTATTTTCGGCATAAAAGGATCCTTATAGTGTCGTTAATATATGAAAATAATAACAAGATTAACGTTGATAAATCGTTTGACCGACAAGACTAAAATGGGTGTTATAACTTTGCAGACTTTCAGAATGGCCAATAAAAAGATAACCACTCGGTTTAAGTAATGAGTAGAACCTTTGTACCAGTTTTTTCTTCGTTTCATCATTAAAATAAATTAAAACATTACGGCAAAATATCGCATCAAAAAGACCTGACATTGGCCATGGTTCTAGTAAATTCAGCTGTTTAAACGAAATCAACTGTTTCACTTTGTCATCCATAACATACTGCTGATGGGTATTCATATCAGAGCAATACTGGGTGCGATAAGCGATTGGAATACCCACAAGATCAGCATAAATACCCTGGTGCGCACGACGTAACACATCACTATCTAAATCTGTTGCTAATATCTTTGCATCCCAATGAGGCAATTGACTCTCAATACTCATAGCAATTGAATATGGCTCCTGTCCCGTGGAACAACCCGCAGACCAGATCCTTAGTTTCTTATTTGTGTTATTGGACTTAAATTCTGGTAACGCCACTTTCTGTAAAAAATCAAAATGATATGCTTCACGAAAGAAAGCGGTTAAATTCGTCGTGATCGCATTAATAAATTCGCTCAATTCACCAGTGTAATTATCTTGTAATAACTCACAGTATGCTGAAAAGTCAGTTAATCTCAGATGACGGATCCTTTTCATGACTCGGCCATAAAGCATATCGCGCTTGGATCCATTGATCACAATACCTGATTGTTTAAAAGCCAGTTGCGATAGATACTGAAATTCAGCATCCTGCATAATCAGGCTATTTGATAGCATACCCATAATATCACCACTTAATCGTGATGTGACGAGGCTAACCATTGGCAATCATTGATGCCGGTGTATGATGCATATTCATATTTTCAATATCTTGAAATTGCTCTAAATCCAACAATAAACTTGAGCTTAATAACACCACCATTTTATCTTTAATTGAGACCAGTCCACGAATGACACTCGGGCCATTATCTGGACCTAATTGTGGCGGTAAATTAATCTCACTATGTGCAATCGTGTGTACATCTGAAACCGCATCAACAACAAGTCCCATCACCTTGGATTTGTCATCGACCAACACTTTTACTACGATCACGACAGTGATGGCACTGTATTCAATATGTTCTAAACCAAATTTCTGGCGTAAATCGACTATCGGGACAATCGTGCCGCGTAAATTAATAACGCCTTTAACATAAGCAGGCATATTGGGGATCTCTGTACATACCTCCCAACCACGGATCTCTTGTACATCTAATATTTCCACACCATATTCTTCTTCTGCCATAATAAAAGTCAGAAATTGCGTGGATTGTTCACCCATTTCAATGTCGGTCAGCGTATTATTATCCATATCTATTCCGTCCTATTTTAAGCGGCAACATGTGCACCCCGACCTTGCTGCTGTTGATGTTGATGGCGTTCATTGGTCACACGCTTTACAATATCAGCAATATCTAAAATTAATGCAACCGTGCCATTACCTAAAATAGTCGCGCCGGATACACAGCTTACCTTCATAAAATTATCTTCTAGATTTTTTATAACGACCTGTTGTTGCGCCGCTAAATCGTCAACTAATAAGCCATATTTATGATTGCCATTTTCAACAACCACTAATAAACCATCGGTAATACGCTTAAGGTTGGTGTCATGATTCAGTACTTTATATAAGCGAATAATAGGAATGAATTCATCTCGGAGTTTAAAAACTTCGGTATCATCGGCCAACTTGGTTACCATGCCATCTTTTAACTGCAACGATTCAATAATTGACATGATCGGTAATATATACGTTTTACTGCCGATTTTGACGAGTTGGCCATCCATAATAGAGAGCGTCAACGGTAAACGGATCGAGAAACAACTGCCTTCCCCCGCCGTGGATTCAATTTTAATATCACCACCGAGCGATTCAATGTTGCGCTTTACGACATCCATACCAACCCCACGCCCAGAGATATCACTCACCGTTTCGACGGTTGAAAAACCAGGCAAAAATATAAATTCATCGATTTGATTATCACTATAACGCTGACCTTTATTCGCGATGCCTTTTTCAATAGCCTTGGCATGGATCTTATCTCTGTTTAACCCTCGGCCATCATCTCGGATCTCAACAATAATCTCGCCACCTTGATGGAAAGCATTAATATCAAGGTAAGCGACGTCACTTTTCCCTGCAAGTTTCCGCTCGTCAATGGTTTCAATACCATGGTCTAAGGCGTTACGAACAAGATGCACAATGGGATCAGAAAGCTTTTCCAGCATGATCTTATCCAGCTCCGTTTCTTCGCCGTGTATTCTAAGCACGACATTTTTACCTAATTGAGCGGTTAAATCTCGAACCATTCGAGGAATCCGATTAAAGGCAAATTGGATCGGTAACATCCTAATTTTCATTACACTATCTTGTATTTCTCGGGTATGTTGAGAGAGCTGAGTCAGCCCTTTTTTCAATTCCGGTAGTTTTTCAACAGAAAAATCTTGCCCGAGTTCTTCCAACATCGCTTGCGTGATCACAAGTTCACCAACCATATTGATTAAAGCATCGACTTTATCAATGGATACGCGAATTGAATTCGTTTCAGGCGATTTAGCCTTCGTTATTTTGTTTGTTGCAACTGGAGAAGGTTTCGACTCTGCTAACATCTTACTATCAGTAGCCAATGCTTCACTTGCTATTGCTTGAGATTGCGTACTTGGCGCTGTAATGATAATGGTTGATTCATCTTCGACCCACTCAAAGGCTTCTTTTATTTGCGCTTCACTTACCTGACTGATTAATTCAAGCTCCCAAGTTACATAGATATCTTCAGGTGATAAATTGTTCCACGAAGGTATATTGTCAAGTTTAGGCATCACCTTAAGTTCACCCATATCTTGTAACTCAGCAAAAATTAAACGCGGCTCGTTACCTTGCTTTAAAATATCTTGCCCAGGAACAAAGTGAATCAACCAATCACCATCGCCAAGTCCCTTCATCACCGGTGGCTTAGCTAGCAGCTCATCACCCGTAGATAATACGTCCTGATTAACATCGAGTTGTAAGAATTGATTATATTGCTGTTTTAAGCTTTCTGCCGCATCAGGAATTGATTCCGAATCATCCGCTAACAGTTGGATCCACGCTCTTAAACAATCTACAGTTTGTAAAAAAAGGTTAATATGAGCATCGATAAGGGGAAGTTTTTCTGCGCGTAAATCATCAAGTAAGGTTTCGGCTACGTGGGTAAATTCCGTTAATTGATGAAATCCGAATGTGCCCGCGCCACCCTTAATCGAGTGAGCGACTCTAAAAATGGTATTTATGACTTCGCTATCTACCGAGCCAGGATTTAACTTTAGCAGTTCAGCTTCCATCACCTCCAGTCCTTCTAGACACTCTTCAATAAACACTTGTTGAAACTGTTTAAGATCAATGTCCATGCTTACCTCAATACTTTTTTGACAGTCGCAATGAGTTTTTCTGGATTAAATGGCTTCACAATCCAGCCAGTTGCACCTGCAGATTTACCTGCCATTTTTTTATCTGTACCCGATTCAGTCGTTAACATTAGAATTGGCGTGAACTTATACGCACTTTCACTACGTAATTTACGAATTAAGCTAATGCCGTCCATCCGTGGCATATTAATATCTGAAATAATAAGATCAAAGTTTCCGGTTTTAGCTTTTGCTAACCCATCTACACCATCGACGGCAGAGTCAACCTGGTAACCCGCCTGCTTTAAAGTAAACAGCACCATTTCACGAATGGATACCGAATCATCTACCGCTAATATTCGTTTCATTACAGATCCTTACATTGATGCATAATTAAAGTCGGTTTCAAATCCTAACGCTTTCACCACCGCCATAAATTTATCCGATGGCGATAGAAACACCAGTGTGGTGTTATGTATCGCAAGATGTTGAGCGTAAGCATAAAAAAGTTGGCAAGAAGCACTGTCAATATGAGTAACATGACGCGCATCGAGAAGTTGAGGTTCCGCATTGATCGGTAACTGAGCAAGTGTTGTCTTGAGTCTAGCAATCGCGGTGATATCGATTTTCTCACCTAATTCCATGGTGATAGGGCTTTGTTCCATAAAACTAATCCTGTATATACGCAAGCGTATCAGAAAGTAAATTCATTAATTATTTTATAACTCGTGTTGAGTATAGGAAAAGATTTTATAAATAAGCAGGCAATGCAGAGAACTGTGATCTGAGAACAGGATTGGAAATAGTTTTATATAAATTACAGCATAATCGGGAAGACAAGATAGAGATAGATAGAGATAGATAGAGAGATAGTCAATCATGAGAACATTAACTATCTACCCTCAAAGTAGTCGAGATAAGTATGATTACATCCAGTCTGTATTACGAATAATACCGACAGCAACCCCCTCAATGTCAAAGCTTTGGAAATTTAAATCAACACGTATTGTGCTCATTTCATCATTTTCAGGATGCAGTAAAATTTCATTGCCTTGTTGCTCAAAACGTTTAACGGTGACTTCATCATCAACACGTGCAACCACAACTTGGCCTTTACTGACATTTTTGGTTTTATGTACCGCTAATAAATCACCATCCATAATACCAATGTTACGCATGCTCTCACCGCGTACCCGCAATAAAAAATCTGCATTTGGCGTGAACATCGATGGATCGACATTGTAGTGTGCTTCAATATGCTCTTGCGCTAAAATTGGTTCGCCGGCAGCAACTTGTCCGATTAAAGGTAAACCCTTATCATTGTTGGCGTCTTCAGCATTAACCAACAAACGAATACCACGTGAGGTGCCAGCTAGAATTTCAATATGACCTTTTCGTGCTAATGCTTTTAAATGTTCTTCAGCCGCATTAGGTGAACGAAAACCAAGTTCCTTCGCAATTTCAGCTCGAGTCGGTGGCATACCGGTATTTTTAATATGTTGTTTAACTAATTCAAGTACTTCTGCTTGTCTTTGTGTTAATGCTTTCATCATGAACCCTAACTGGTTTTATATACAGTTTCTTGTAATTATATACAGTAATATCAAGTTTGCAATATCAGCAGTGGGGATATCTGGATAATAATGAATTAATCACTTGCCGACGCTTAAACACAGATTTATGACTACACATCTGATATTATTGGAGTAAGCACTCTCGCACTTCAATCAACAGAATGATAACACTTATGCAACAAACACCGTCAATGTTAAGTCGAAGTTTCGTTAACGGCTTAGTTAAATCTCAATACGTACCAGACAACCCAGTTGATGCACTAAAGTTAGATTTAACGCGTCCTATTGTTTATGTTTTGAAAACTAAATCGATGACAGATCTGGTCGCATTACAACGGGCCTGTAAAGAACGAGGCTTACCAGACCCACTTACGCCAATTAAAGTGAATGGCGTCATCATTCCCAGCTATGTTTGCTTAGATAATCCGGCGCCACTGTTTGGCCAAGTAAAAGATAAAAACGTATTTTTTAGCGAATTTCAACAGCTATTACGCTTACACAAAGATGATAAAGTTCTTGATATTCAGTTAATGCCCGTCTCATTATTTTGGGGACGCGCACCGGGTAAAGAAGGTCAAGTACCACTACTGTCATTAGCCAACAGTATTTCTCCAAGTCGTTTACGTAAAACCATCATTGTTGGGCTTAATCGCAAAGACAACTTAGTCCGTTTTAATAAACCCGTATCACTACGTTTCATGGCCGATCAGCATGGTAGTGATGAAAAACTTGCACAAAAATTAATTCGTGTCGCCAAGATCCACTTTAGTCGTCAAAAACTAGCCGCATCGGGACCGAAACTGCCGAATCGTTATCAACTATTTGAGCAACTGCTACGTAATCCAGAAGTTAAAAAAGCCATCCAAATTGAAATCGAAGAACATAATATTTCAGCGCAAAAAGCGAAAAAACGGGCTAATGGTTATATCGATGAAATTGTCAGTGACTTTTCTTATAAATTTGTAAAAAACACCAGTAATTTTCTGGGCTGGATATGGAATAAGATCTACAGTGGTATCAAGGTTAACAACGCCGAACAAGTGCGTAAGCTGGCTGCCGATGGTCATGAGATTGTCTTCATGCCTTGTCATCGCAGCCACATGGATTACTTGCTTATCTCTTATGTTATTTACAATGAAGGCTTGATCCCCCCACACATTGCCGCTGGCATTAACCTTAACTTCTTCCCTGCTGGGCCGATGTTCCGTCGTGGTGGTGCATTCTTCTTACGCCGCACGTTTAAGGGCAATAAACTCTATGCAACAATCTTCAGAGAATACCTCAGCTTATTATTCTCAAAAGGTTATTCTGTTGAATTCTTTACTGAGGGTGGTCGCAGTCGTACCGGACGTTTATTACCGCCAAAAACCGGCATGCTTAACATGACCTTACAAGCTATGTTAAGAGAACAAAGCCGACCGATTACATTAGTCCCGGTATATCTAGGCTACGATCACGTGATGGAAGTAAGTACCTACGTAAAAGAATTATCCGGAGCCAATAAGAAAAAAGAAAGTGTATTCCAAATATTTGGGATCGCCAAAAAACTTAAAAATTACGGCCAAGCATTTGTTAACTTTGGTGAGCCAATCAACCTTAACCAATATTTAAATAAACACGTGGAAAACTGGCGTGATGACATAAATATGCCTGTTGAAGAACAACCTGCTTGGTTAAACCAAACAACCCGTGAACTCGCCAATCAAGTCATGGTGAATATTAACAGTGCCGCAGCAGTAAACGCCTTAACTATTTGCGCATTAATTTTACACGCCGCGCCACACAAGGCATTGAGCCGAGAAATTTTAGTTAAACAAATTGATAGTTATTTAAAGCTACTGCGTAATAATCCGTATAGCGAATTCAGTACCTTGCCGGAAAACAGTGCAGAAGAAATTCTGGATCAAGCAATCGCACTGAAAAAATTCACCGTACGTGAAGATAGCTTAGGACAAATGCTATCTATGTCATACGAACAAGCAGTGCTATTAACTTTCTACCGTAACAATATTCTACACCTGTTTGCACTGCCGTCATTAATCGCTGCGATAGTGACAGAGAAAGCGCAAACCAGTATAGAAGAAATTAATGCGAAGGTTTACCAACTGTACCCGTTAATTCAAGCTGAGCTATTCTTGAAATATTCCGCAGATGAATTGAGTACGTGTATCTCTGACACATTAACTGAAATGCAAGAACAAGGGATAATTAATAACTGTGATAATGTAATAACCCCTGTGAATGAACGCTTAATGTCACTGAAACTCCTTGCTGCCAGTATTCAAGAAACATTACAACGTTATGCAATTGTACTCACCGTGTTAGAGCATGACCAAGTGATTGAAAGAACAAAACTGGAAGATCGCAGCCAGATGATTGCAGAGCGTTTATCCTCGCTTAATGGCGTCAGTGCACCAGAGTTCTTTGATAAAAAAGTATTCGCTATCTTTATCAATAAACTGCAAGAATTACATTACTTGTCTGATGCTGGTACTGTAAAAGCAGATAAGATCAGTCCGCTCGCGAATGTTGTGCGAGGGTTAACAACCCTCGAAGTAAAACAAACAATATCGGATGTGATGCTGAGTCAGCAATCTAGTGAAGTCTAAACGATGGGTATTTCGTTAATATAACGCGATCTTTGTATTGCTTATTGCCAATAACAAAAAGAGGAGCTGCGGCTCCTTTTTTGTTATTGTGTATCATGTGCATTAAACGCTTACAAGTAGCTTAAAAACAGACTCACAAACATAACCATACCAACATAGTTATTATGTAAAAACGCCTTAAAACAAGATTCTCGGTCACGCTCAACAATCAATTTCTGTTGATAAACAAACAAACCAGCGACTATCGTTAACCCCATAAAATACACGCTAGGTAATACTAATAACCAGCCAAGCATACCAAGACATAATAATGATGATAACTGTAATAAACCAACAATCAATTTGTCATTTTCTGCAAATAATATCGCCGTAGATTTAATACCAATCTTTAAATCATCATCACGATCAACCATGGCATATAAGGTGTCATACGCCACGGTCCATAAAATATTAGCGACAAATAATAACCATGCATAGTTCGGAACTGTATCTAATTGCGCCGCAAATCCCATCGGAATAGCCCAACCAAATGCCATCCCTAATACCACTTGTGGCAAGTGCGTATAGCGCTTCATAAACGGATAACACGCGGCAAGACCCACTGCCACAAACGATAATATTATCGTCAATTTATTCATGGTGAGTACGAGCAAAAATGCCAATAAGGTCAAGACAAAGAAAAATATCAATGCCGCACGACTCGATATACGTCCAGCGGCAATCGGTCTATTCTCAGTGCGTTTTACATGAGCATCAACACGTCGATCGGCAAAATCATTGATAACACAACCTGCCGAGCGCATTAAGATCACGCCCAATGTAAATACCAGCAATACATCTAATTTTGGTAATCCTTCAGCCGCTATCCACAGTGCCCACAACGTAGGCCACAATAAAAGCAAGGTACCGATTGGTTTATCCACACGAGTAAGCTGGATGTAATCTTTTATTTTCACCGTTATCAACGACATATACTTCACATCCTTTTTTATTTATATGCCAATGCATCAGGTAAAAACACTTCGGATACCAGTAATGATTTCCCACCGAGCAGGAAACATGAGCGACGACCAAATAATGATGTTTTCAGGCTTGACGTTAACTGGCAAGATAAGCCATAAACGTTACTCTGAGCATCAAACTCGGCTATCTCAATTTCACTGCGCTGCATATCTGGCGCACTAAATAACACACTACCTAATGACCGATTACCTAATTGCTCTAGTTCACCACCAGGCGCAGTCAACATATTAAGCGGCATCACACTACGCGCAAAAACCCAAGGGGTACCGTCCAATTTTAACAGCACTTCACGCACAAAGCCGACATTTTCAACTAGGTTTAATTTTATCTTTTCATCATCAGATAATGGATAATTGCCTTCCGTTAATATTTCAACAGTAAATTCCTGACAATATTGTTTCAGTCTTGCTGTTAGTGAACCCGTATCAACTAACCAATCATAAAGGCGCGCAGATAGTTTATCTTCTAATATGGTAGGCCATAACCATTTAGACTCACAGCCAATCGGATAATTTGGTAACGACAACGAACTTATTCGCTTCTTATTTATATTTTCAGGCATAGTATAAATTACTTTTTTAACAACAAGATCTGGCGTAATTATCTGCTATTCAGCTCAAGATTGTAAGCAAGGACGTAACTTGTTGGCTGATTTATGTAATTAATTAATTGAAAATGAGTATACTGAGTCACAACCTTGTTTTTTCATCTCTCATTTTACTAAGGATACGGTAAATGAATAAATTATTCTGGCTATTAAGTATGGTCACAGCTTCACTATCCACCGCCGTATCAGCTAACGATCACCAACCTGTGTATATTTATTTCGGTTTAGAACCCGATATTATAACTAACTATACCAGTGAAACGAACAAGATTGGTTTTATCAATGTATCTGTAGAATTTATGCTGGCTGACAATAACGGTTTGGACATTATTGAAATGCATGAACCCTTGATCAGAGATAAAATAATTTCATTATTGGGTCAACAATCACCTCAACATTTACGTTCACTGACTGGTCGAGAAGAGATCAGAAAAGAGATCCAAAATGAAGTGAACAGCTTACTGAAACAAGAGACTGGCGAAGCCGTTATTGAAAATCTATTATTTACCAAATATTTATTAATGTAATAAAAAAGGAGTATGCCGCGTGGCCTACTCCTTTATCAATTGACGTCGTCACAACATCAGCTAGTCACTCATTATCTGAAATAGCGTTAACCTTTAATCGCATTAATGATCGCAGTCGTAGAACAACCATCTTCAAATTGTAAAATTCGAACCTTGCCACCATTCGCCAATACCTGTTTATGCCCTGCGATCTCTTCCACTTTGTAATCACCACCTTTAACTAATACATCAGGTAGCAATTCAGAGATTAAGCGCTCTGGTGTTTCTTCAGTAAATTCAACGACCCAATCCACCGCACCTAATGCAGCAAGTACCGTCATACGGCGGTCACAAGTATTGATCGGACGACCAGAGCCTTTCAACCCTCGCACTGAAGCATCGGAATTAACCGCCAAAATTAAACGTTGGCCTAATTTACGCGCAGAATTTAAATAAGACACGTGACCCGCATGCAGAATATCAAAACATCCATTAGTCATGACAATATTTTCGCCACGTAACTTAGCCAATTTAACCGCAATCTTTAGCTGTTCTTCGCTTAATACCCCAAAGCCGCTTTCATGAGAACCGTAGACAGAGTTAGCTAATTCAATCGGGCTTACCGTCGAAGTACCAATTTTCGCAACCACAACACTGGCCCCCGCGTTTGCTAATGCGCAAGCTTCTTCGAGTGATGAACCCGCTGATACAGCCGCAGCTAATACCGAAATAACCGTATCACCCGCACCTGTCACGTCATACACCTCTTGTGCTAATGCAGGTAAATGAAACTCATCTTGCTCTGCACGAATTAACGTCATGCCCTTTTCACTACGCGTAACCAGTAATGCTCCAAAATCATATTGTGCAATTAACTGACGGCCCTTTTCAACCAGTTCTTGTTCACTTTTACAATGCCCAACAACCGCTTCAAACTCCGATAAATTTGGCGTTAATAAGGTCGCCCCACGGTATTTTTCAAAATCACAGCCTTTTGGATCAACAAAAACTTTAACGCCTTGTTGCTTTGCGGCCTGGATCATTTGTTGCACTTCAACCAAAGCGCCTTTGTTATAGTCCGACACAATCATCACGGAATAATCGGCTAAGTTAGCGATAGTTTTAGCAACAAGCGGTTGCGTGTCCACCGCCGCCACAGATTCTTCGAAATCTAATCGAATCACTTGCTGGCCACGGCTTAATACCCGTAATTTAGTGATCGTTGGGTAATCATCTAATTGCAAAAAATCACAAATAACATCGACAGCATTCATTTTACCGCATAACGCTTGTGCAGCTTCATCATTACCCGTTAAGCCTAAAAGTTTCGCACTCGCGCCTAACGCCGCAAGGTTAAGCGCCACGTTAGCGGCACCACCAGGACGATCTTCAACATTATTCACTTTAACAATAGGCACTGGTGCCTCTGGAGAAATACGACTCGAATCGCCCGTCCAATAACGATCTAACATGACATCGCCAACGACTAATATTTTTGCATTGTTAAAGTCAGGTAAAATGATTTCCATTGTTCTCTCGATAATTTCTAATTAGAAGATTTAAATTTATGGTCTAAAAATGCTTGGCCACAACCAACCATTAAACCAAGTACATGTGCGGCATTCGCAACATTAAGGCCAAAGATAGGGAAAAACCCCAGTACCAGCCAAACCAGCATAAAACCAACATAAGGTTTAGGTAAATTAAGACCTTGTGTCGGCGCTAACCAACCAGTCCACCAAATATAACCGACCAGCGCATAAACCACACCCGATAAACCACCAAAATTAGGACCAGATAATAAAAACTGACCGATATTGGGTATTAACGCGGCAACTAAAAACAACAGTAACAACTTTTTACTACCTAGCTTGTTTTCAATCTGACCACCAAGATACCACCACCATAATAAATTAAATACCAGGTGTAAGACTGAAAAATGTATGAGCGCAGGCGTAAATAAACGCCAAACTTCACTCAGTGAACTAGCACTTAACTCAAAAGGAAAATGCAGCGCAGCATAAATAAATTCATTTTGTGTCAACATACTAAAATACATCGCCACAAAGACAATCACACTTAAGACAAAAACGGTGAGCGTCACTTTACCTGCATGCATCAAAAAGTTAGCCAACATATTACCCGAGCCATAACTGAAGTTCGCGGTACGCGTATCAGCAACATCCCAAGAGGCCGCTTGGTATTTATCTTGGTAAGGATCAGCCAAAAACAAATCAAGTTCTTGCGATGCAACGTCAACATGGGTCATCGCAGGTAAACAAATTGCAAAACCATCGTCTGTCTGTGCAACTTTTGCCTCAATTTTTTGTACCGCTAAATAATCCACAAAAGCCTGCGCCATGCGTGGATTATTAATTACACCAATCTCGATCATTACTATTTACCTATTTTGATACAAATGCACATTCTCGACGCCAAGCTTCAAACCCACCGTCCATGCTATAAACCTCTTCAAAACCTTGTTCAACTAAATATTGCGCTGCACCTTGACTACTACGACCGTGATAGCAAACCACAACAACAGGGTTATCAAAGTCAGTTTGTTGCATAAAGTTACCTAACACTGAATCAGTAAGATGCAATGAATCTGCGATATGTGCATCTGTAAATGATTGAGGGTCACGAATATCGACAATTTTAACGCCTGTACTATTGCTGATTAATTGTTGGACCTCATTAATTGAAATATGTTTAAAACTATCCATGCTACACCTTAAATATAATTTTTTTCGTTCGATGATGTCCACATTAAAGATTGAATTTAATGATTCACGAACGAACTATTAGTTTATGATGATATTATCACATTGCTTATATTGATACAGAAGGGAATATTGAATGCTTAGCCGAACTCTCTACACCACGCTACTTTATGCAACTTCACCGTTGATATTTTCTTTATTGTTGAAAACTAAGAAAGGTAAACCGCCCATTGGTGAGCGTTGGAAAGAATTTGTCGGTATCGCCCCTGAATTAGCCCAAGCACAGCAACCAATTTGGATCCACGCGGTGTCAGTTGGGGAAGTGATTGCAGCAACGCCAATTATCAACGCCTTGCAACAGCAATATCCAGCGCTACCATTACTTATCACCACGACCACAAGTACTGGTGCAGAGCGTGTAGCGGCTTTAACAGGCAACATTGAACACAGATACTTCCCTGCCGATTATCCTTGTGCAGTAAAACAATTTATCAAGCGTATGAATCCAGCACTGTGTTTAATCATGGAAACCGAGTTATGGCCTAACATGCTGACGATCTGTAAAGACCAAGGTATTCCGACCATAGTGGTTAATGCGCGCTTGTCTGAAAAATCGCAACAAAAATACCAGCGTTTTCAGTCATTGTTTTCAGCACCATTACAAAAGTTAACCCATATATTATGTCAGGATGAAAATGATCAGCGTCGTTTTAAAACGTTAGGCTTAAGCCAATCCCAACTTTCTGTCACAGGTACCGTTAAATTTGATATTCAATTCTCAGAGAGCATCATCAATAACGGCTTATCACTGCGCCAACAACTTGGCAAACAACGTCCAGTCGTCATTGCCTCCAGTACACATAAAGGTGAAGATGAGATAGTGCTTGCGGCATTTGAGAAAGTAAAACAGCAACATATTAATGCGGTTTTAATATTAGTGCCTCGCCATCCAGAACGCTTTGATGATGTTGCGACTCTGTGCTTAAGTAAGTTCCCGAAAACTCAGCGACGAAGCCAAGGTCAGGCAACTGATGACCTAAGTAATATTGATGTTTATTTAGGGGATAGCATGGGTGAAATGCCGATCCTACTCGCTGCCAGTGATATCTGCTTTATGGGTGGCAGTTTAATTGGTGATAAAGTCGGTGGACATAACTTATTAGAACCTGCGGCACTATCAAAAGCCTGTATTACCGGTCCAAGTTATTTTAACTTTGCTGATGTAACGGCGCAATTACTCGATTGTAATGGCGTTGCAGTCGTCAATGATGAGCTTGAATTGGCCAATAAGATAAATGAATTGATGTCACAACCAGAGATTGCAGTAACGATGGGTCAACAAGCAAAGCATGTCGTGGAGAAGAACAAAGGCGCACTAAGCAAAATAATGCAAACACTAACCTATTACATCGACCAAACGATCAATCACGCCAATACCAAATAGTGGCTATCATCAATATGGTTTATCTTAATCGACAACATTATTAGCGATAAGAAAAACCATATTGTACATCTATCGACTCGCGTTAAAACAATTAACCATTAATATCAGGGACAACTGTTTCAGCCGTGGCTAAGCGTAAATAATATTCACGCATATGCTTATAATCAACAAGGGCTTGCTCAGTGAAATAGGGTTTCATCATAAAGAGTGACTTCAGAATACCGCAATAAATATCAGTCTTATATACTTTTGCATCTTTACTGATTGTGGTGCGATAACTTACCCAAGAAACCAGTACAACCTTAATAGAATTGGCCAACTCGTCCAGATCTTCCATTTGGATATTGACCACATTATTTTTTTGTAAAGAAAAGAGCAGATCAACTTCACGCTGCGCAGAAATTTCTTGAAATTTTAAATACTTCTTATGTAAGTTCGGGTCTCGAGATAACAAGCTCGGTAAACTGTAATACAAGAAGCGAAAACGCCACATCGTTTCAAACATTGAATCTAAATAACGCATCATCACTTCCAATGTCACTTCACCTTCATTGTGAGGTTGAAAATTGTCAGCTAAATAATTTACATACTGATCAAAAATTGAGTCAATAATGTCTTCTTTATTACGAAAATGATAATAAAGATTGCCAGGGCTAATGCCTAAATGCGCGGCAATATGGTTGGTAGTGACATTCCGCTCTCCACATTCATTGAACAACTCAAGAGCCGCATGAATGATCTTATCTCTGGTTTTCATGAAAATGACCACTTTGATTTATAATAGATTTCTTAATACTCGCACATTTAGTGCGAAATGACACAGTGTAATATTTTATTGTTAGAACATTCGCTCAACGTTGATAACCAGCCAATAACAAATCCCAGTCAGACAACTGCCATTTGAACGCCGTATCTTTAGTTTGTTCTTTCACAAAAGAACGTTTAAGCCGAGCTAGATTGGCTTGTTTCCAGCTATCTGCAGCAGGTTTAAACTTGCAGCGATCAAAATCGATCAGCCACCACTTACCTTGCCCATCGAGAATAATATTATGGGTATTTAAATCAGCATGCCATAAATTAACATCATGAAAGCGTTTGATCATAATACCAATCTGCTGATACTCAACATCACTCAACGCGCGCTCTTTTAACACAGCGACTAAATCTTTGGCACCAGAGATCTTCTCGGTAATCAAATCAGCTTGATAAAACAGCCCTTGCTTAATGATCTGACCGGCAACGGGTTTTGGCGCGGGTAATTTTTTATCTACCAGTTGCTGCGTAACAACAAACTCTTGATATGCTCGGGAATTTTTAAGTCCAGTATAAACATAGGCATCTTTAATCAACTTGGAAATAAGGCCTCCACGGTGATAATGGCGTAGTACAAATTCATCATTATTTATTTTAAAAAACCAGGTAATACCGCGACCAAACGCGGATCCAATTATCGCATTGTTATGTTGCCAATGTGCCCCGTCAAAATATTCTGGGGTGATCTCAGCGTTTAATTCGTCCTGAAAAAATAAGACTCGATTGCCTTGTGTCTGTATTAACATGTGCTCTCCAAAAAATACTTCACCGATAAATTTTACATTACCTCAAACGATTTGCATAATAGCCTTTTACATTCAACGACTAGAAATGATGAATATGACCCCTCCACAGAGTATCTGTATTTTACGTTTTTCCGCAATTGGTGATGTTTGCCATGCTGTTTCTGTTGTACAAGCAATTCAGCGACAATACCCTAAAGCAAAGATCACTTGGGTTATCGGAAAAATTGAAGCCATGTTAGTTGGGGACATCGACAATGTTGAATTCATTATTTTTGATAAAAAAACCGGTTTAAAGGGTTATTCAGATCTGCGTAAAAAATTAAATAACCGTCAGTTTGATATACTACTGCATATGCAAGTCGCACTCAGAGCCAGCATCGCGAGTTTATGCATTAAAGCTACACAGCGCTGGGGTTTTGATCAAACCAGAGCCAAAGAAGGCCAGTGGTTATTTACCAATCATAAAATAAAACCCCAATCACAACCGCATGTACTCGATGGCTTTATGGCATTTGCCGAAGCAATTGGTGTCCCAGTCGCACCACCACAATGGAACATCCCGCTTTCAACCCAAGATAATTTATGGGCGCATTCGCAGTTAAGCCACGAAAAGAAAAATTTTATTATTTGCCCATCAGCAAGTAAAGCAGAACGTAATTGGTCGACCAAAGGTTATGCTGAAATAGCCAATTATATGCATGAAAATAATTATCAAGTATCTATCTGTGGCGGCCCAACTGACAGCGAAAAACAACTTGCTAAAGATATAATTCAGATTGCGATGGCACCGATTAACAACCTTGTTGGTCACACATCGTTAAAACAATTACTCGCTATTTTAAAACATGCCGACCTGGTATTAGCACCAGATACCGGCCCAGCACACATGAGTACCACCGTCGGTACACCTGTAATTGGATTATATGCGCACAGCAATCCAGGCCGTACAGGCCCTTACAATAACCTTAACGATGTCGCCGAAGTCTATCACCAACATTTACCCAACAGTGAATGGGGACAACGAGCGAAAGGTCCTAATTTAATGGATGAAATTTCGGTTGCTCAAGTAAAGTCTCGTTTACAAAGATGGCTTTAAATAGTCAATTTATATTAGAATTATATAGAATTCAGCTGTACCTTATAGGTTACTCACAAATAAAAATCAGAATACGAGTTATGCGATCATGCCAAAAAAATATCTTTTTTACATTAGCCAAAATTACAGCTTCGCAATATTAAGACCTTTACAAGCCGAAATTCAACGTCGAGGTGGTGCTGTAAAGTGGTATCTAGAACCCAATGTTAACGCGAGTTATTTAGCGGCGGATGAAGCACAGTTAATCACAGTAGAAGCAATACAGTCTTTCAACCCTTTTGCTGTATTTGTA
Organism: Moritella sp.; assembly: GCF_013215705.1. Taxonomy (GTDB): domain Bacteria; phylum Pseudomonadota; class Gammaproteobacteria; order Enterobacterales; family Moritellaceae; genus Moritella. Next base: position 30,404 of record NZ_JABSQR010000018.1, read on the forward strand.
CCTGGTAACGTTGTACCTAGTTTCATACCGGGTATTAAAGTTGGCATTTTCCATGGCTTTGATGCAGGAAAATTGAATCGTCGAGGTGAAGAAGATCATTATCAAATCCGAGGATGTTTTGACTTATATTGTACATTTGGGCATAAAGTAACTCAGCAATTTTCTAAATTGGCTAAATCAGAGCAAACCTTTAAAATCACAGATACGGGCTGGCCAGCTGTCGACCCGCTATTTTCATTAGCACCAGCCAATAACCCTTATCACGCTCTCAACGATAATCGTAAGACTGTATTGTTATGCTCAACATTTTCTCGTAATTTAACTTGCGCACCTCACGTTTATGATACGATCGCACGCTTATCAAAAACAGGTAAGTGGCGCTGGTTAGTACAATTCCATCCTAAAATGGATCGCGAAATTGTTGAAAAATATAAAGCATTAGGCAGTGATAATTTACAATTTATTGAGACCGATAACGTCATTCCGATATTACAAACTGCCGATGTGATGCTGTGTGATACGTCATCAGTATTATTGATGTTCTTACTACAAAGAAAACCAGTGGTCACCTTTAAAGGTAACCAGCAAGGAGAGCACCTCATCAATGTCAGCACTCCAGAGCAAATTGAATCGGCGTTAACAGAAGCGTTAACACAGCCAGATGAACTCATGCGACACATTGATGATTACATAAAACATATTCATGCGTATACAGATGGTAATTCAAGTGCCAGAGTATTAGATGCAGTTGATAACTTCACTTTTGACTCATTAAAAACCAAGCCATTAAACCTATTACGCCAACTGAAATTAAGAAAAAAATTAGGATACTGGAAACTATCATGACAGTAAAAGTAATTTACCCAGGTACATTTGATCCCGTCACCAATGGTCATACCGATTTAATCGAACGTGCAGCAAAATTGTTTGACCACGTGATTGTTGGGGTGGCCTTCAACGCCACCAAGAAACCCTTCTTTGACCTTGAGGAACGCGTGCAATTAGCCAAAGACGTGACGGCACATTTAGACAATGTGGAAGTGGTCGGATTTAGCGGTTTGTTAGTTGATTTTGCAAAAGAATATAACGCATCAGTACTGATCCGTGGATTACGAGCAGTGTCTGATTTTGAGTACGAATTCCAACTGGCGAATATGAACCGTCGTTTAAGCCCCGATTTAGAAAGCGTGTTCCTAACACCGTCGGAAGAGAATTCATTTATCTCTTCAACATTGGTGAAAGAAGTCGCGATTCACAACGGTGATGTGGCTCAGTTTGTCGACCCCATCGTGTGCCAGGCCATTTTAGATAAAATTGCCGAAAATACAGCCCGTTAAGTAAAGCTTAAGCTAGCGCTGGCATTGATTACAATAAATCGTGTTGCGCTGGCCGATCTTCATCGCTTGTAATTCCTCACCACACTTGGGACACGGTTTTCCTGCTTTGCCGTATACCTGTAATTCCTGTACAAAATAACCCGGTTTACCATCGGTCTGGGTAAAATCTTTCAACGTGGTGCCGCCTTGCGCAATCGCTTTAGCCAATACCAGTTTCACTTCCTCAACAAGTATCTGGTAACGTTGTAAAGACACATTACCCGCCGCCCGTTTCGGATTAATCCCCGCCGAGAATAACGCTTCGTTAGCATAAATATTACCGACGCCCACCACAATATGGTTATCCATCAGGAATGACTTAACCGGTATCTTGCGTGATCGAGAACGGTCAAACAAACATTGCGCAGTAAAATCATCGGTTAACGGCTCTGGTCCTAAACTGGCTAATAACTTATGTTCAAGTACATCACCGACTTGCCACAATACCGAACCAAAACGCCTAGGATCGTTCAGGCGAAGACATTTACCTGAATTCAACACTATGTCTACATGATCATGTTTTTCGACTGCTACGCTTGAATCAAGCACTCTTAGACTACCAGACATGCCCAAGTGAATAATGATGGTGCCTTTTTCCGTCTCTAATAATAAATATTTAGCCCGGCGACGCACACTTATCACAGTACAGCCCACCGCATCTTGCAACGCCATTGGCACCGGCCAACGTAATTGCCCATTACGCACAATTATCTGCGTGATTTGGGCGTTTTCGAGATAAGGGGCAATGCCTTGACGGCTTACTTCCACTTCCGGTAATTCAGGCATGGTGACATCCAATAGGTAAAATCTAAATCAACTAATGAGATCGATTAAAGAATAGAGAACAATATAAAACGATTAGCGAGGTGACTAGCGAGGTAATAACACTTGTAATTCAGACTCATCGATGTGCAATAACTGACGCTGCCAATTTTGTAACAAATAACCGTTATTAATTTGATATAAAATCAGCGTAACAGGCTCGGCTAAGTTCGCCAATTCGAAGGAAATGTTAATACCATAAGCGAGATTCGCGATGACAACACCCTCGGCCACAGGTTTAAACGTGGCCGTTTCCCACGCTTTAATAATTTGCTGCAATTGCGGCTGTGATAAGCCCAGTTCTGGTTTAGTCGCCAACTGACTACCAACACGTTGAATTTGAATATTATCAAACTGCATCGACAATACGATCGCATTCTGGGGTAGCGCAGTTTGATAATAACTAACAGCATCACCACCACCGCCTATTTTTTTTCCTGAATATTGAAATATCAGCATCATCGCCAATATTGCAAATATTAATACGTTATTCCAACCTCGTCGTGATAACTGCACGCGCAAATCCTTTCTTGCTGATTTTTCAATAAGTATATGCAAATTACGTGAAAACGCCGGATTGGGCAAGCGAGGAATAAGGAATTTTAGGCAAAAAAAAACCCAGCAAAAGCTGAGTTTTAAATATTTGTACATAAAACCAAGGATTACTTGATTTTACCTTCTTTGTACATAACGTGCTTGCGAACTACAGGATCAAATTTCTTGATCTCCATTTTCTCAGGCATGTTTTTTTTGTTCTTAGTAGTGGTATAGAAGTGACCAGTACCAGCAGATGAATTCAAACGAATTTTATCGCGCATAATAGAGTTCCTTAAACCTTCTCACCACGGGCACGCATTTCAGCAAGAACTGAATCGATACCCTTTTTATCAATAATACGCATACCTTTACAAGTAAGGCGTAATTTTACAAAGCGGTTTTCGCTCTCAACCCAAAAACGGTGTGTATGTAGGTTTGGCAAAAAACGGCGACGAGTGCGGTTTTTTGCGTGAGAAACGTTATTACCAACAGCTGGTTTTTTACCAGTGACTTGGCATACTTTAGACATGTCGTCTTCTCCAAATATTTTCTTGCTCGAGCAAATATACAGCGTCTTGTTGGCCGTCGCCCAAGACGCGTGCTAAAGGCCGCATTTTATACAGTAAATAAAAACATAGAGCAAGCTTTTTATATTTCAATGATGAGTGAAAATCGCAATTTCACACCCACCCTCTCTCTGCAAAGCTTGCTATGTCACTGTCGCCTATAACAAAATGATCGAGTACTTTAACATCAATTAATTGTAAGGCTGAGATAAGTTTATCTGTGATCATACGATCGGCATGGCTGGGTTCAGCAATGCCAGAGGGATGATTATGGGCAAAAATGACTGCCGCCGCGTTTCTTTCCAACGCTTTTTTAACCACCACTCTCGGATAAACACTAGCACTGTCTATTGTGCCATAAAACAACTCCTCAAAGCGAATAACTCGGTGCTTATTGTCTAAAAATAATACCGCGAATACTTCATGAGGCTGATCGCGCAATTTAGCACGGATGTAATCGCGACTTTCTTGTGGGCTGGTTAACACGTTACTCCGTTCCAATTTTTCGGCTAAAAATCGGCGTGACATTTCCACCACGGCTTGTAATTGCACATATTTCGCCACCCCCAGTCCCTTAGTTTGGCAGAATTCATGCTCACTCGCCGCCAGTAACGCCCGCAAGGTGCCAAAATCAGCGAGAATATTACTCGCCAGTGCAACGACATTGGTGCCTTTGATGCCGGTGCGTAAGAATATCGCCAACAATTCGGCATCCGATAATGAACTTGCGCCTAATTTAACCAATTTTTCGCGTGGCATTTCATCCCTAGGTAACGCTTTTAATTTCATCTGTTCCCCACCATTTAACATAACATCCCGTTAGCTTAGTAATTAGCTGAAAAAAAGGGGCGGCTAATGATAAAACAGTGAAATAGTTCAAATTTATGAATTTAATAATGCTGCATATAAAATTAACAACAAACCTTAGCATCTGCGAATTTAATTATGGTATTGTTATTGCGTTATTAGAATATCCTTTCAGATTTTAACGTGGAATACACAATGACTGCTATTGCCAATAAACGCATTTTGCTCGGAATTACAGGTGGCATAGCCGCTTATAAATGTGCGGAATTAACCCGTCGATTAACGGAACGCGGCGCAGAAGTCCGTGTTGTAATGACCCAATCGGCGCAAGAGTTTATTACCCCGCTTACCCTGCAAGCAGTCTCTGGATTCCCCGTTTCACATAGTTTACTCGACCCTGCAGCCGAAGCCGGCATGGGCCACATTGAATTAGCTAAATGGGCAGACTTAGTATTGATCGCGCCCGCCACTGCTAATTTTATAGCCAAGTTAACCGCCGGTATTGCCGATGATTTACTCTCGACATTATGCTTAGCGACGCCAGCACCGATTGCCATTGCACCCGCGATGAATCAAGTGATGTATCAAGCGCCAGCAACCCAAGCGAACTTAGCCACACTCAAACAACGCCAAATAACACTTTGGGGCCCAGCCGCAGGCGCGCAAGCTTGTGGCGATGTAGGTCCCGGTAGAATGGTGAATCCAGATGAACTCGTGACCGCGGTTGTTGATTACTTTATCCAACAAGCACAACCGCAATTATTAGCGGGTAAAAATGTCATGATCACCGCCGGACCAACCCGCGAGGCAATTGATCCGGTGCGCTACATCAGTAATCACAGTTCCGGTAAGATGGGTTATGCCCTTGCCCAAGCCGCGCGTTCACTCGGCGCCAATGTGACCGTCGTAAGCGGTCCAGTGGCACTAGCCGCACCAGCCGAATGCAATATAGTAAAAGTGATCAGTGCACTGGATATGCACGATGCCGTTATGTCTGACATTCATCAACAAGACATTTTCATTGCTTGTGCAGCGGTAGCCGATTATCGCCCAGAAACAATTGCCGAACAAAAAATCAAAAAGACCAATAACGACGAAATGATCGTGCGCATGATCAAAAATCCCGATATCGTTGCCAATGTCGCAGCGCTCGAAAATTATCCTTTTACTGTCGGTTTTGCTGCAGAAACACAAGATGTTGAACATTATGCACGCGACAAAATGCAACGTAAAAATCTTGCTATGATCGCCGCAAATGACGTGTCACAATCCGGCCAAGGATTTAATGCCGAAGACAACGCATTAACCGTATTCTGGCCACAAGGCATGACGCAAATTGCATTAGCGAGCAAACAAGATGTGGCAGCACAATTATTGCAGTTAATTGCCACGCAGTTCAATGCGAATACCTAGCCATAATTAAAATTATACTCAAAAGTTTACCGTGTGTTGCGCTAACGCAAGGCACAGTCGAGCCATCAATTGATATATTCAGTGAAGCAAACAATGAAAAAAATAGAAGTTAAAATATTAAATCCACGCGTGGGTACCGAATTTCCATTACCAAGTTATGCAACACCGGGTTCGGCAGGTTTAGATCTGCGTGCGTGCCTGGCACAACCATTAACGGTTAACCCCGGCGAAACGCATTTGATCCCAACGGGCATTGCCATTCATATTGCCGACCCAAGCATGGCAGCAACCATTTTACCGCGTTCAGGCTTAGGCCATAAACACGGTATTGTATTGGGTAACTTAGTGGGTTTAATTGATTCTGATTATCAAGGTGAGTTAATGATCTCATGTTGGAATCGCGGTCAAGATAGCTTCAGTATTCAACCGGGCGATCGTATTGCTCAGATGATGATAGTGCCAGTGATCCAAGCACAACTCACCATAGTTGAAGAGTTTGATAGTAGTGAACGCGGCGAAGGTGGCTTTGGCCATTCGGGTAAGCAATAACGGTTAACACCATTCTAGGATGAAAAAGATGTCAACAAGCACTAAAAAGAATCGTCGAGAACAGATTTTACAAGCGTTAGCACATATGCTGGAGACCCATCCAGGTCAGCGTATCACGACCGCTAAACTTGCCAAAGAAGTCGGCGTGTCAGAGGCAGCCCTCTATCGTCACTTCCCAAGCAAAGCGCGTATGTTTGAAGGTTTAATTACCTTTATCGAAGATTCAATATTAGCCGGTATTAATCAAATATTAAATGAAGAGAAAGATACCATTACGCGTTGTCATCACATCCTGCATCTGCTGTTGGTCTTTACCGAGCGTAACCCCGGCATCACCCGCATTATGACTGGCGATGCACTGCAAGGTGAGCACGAGCGTCTTAGCCAGCAGATCAGCACACTGTACGCAAAGATTGAAACCCATTTAAAACAAGTGCTACGTGAAAAGAAAATGCGTGACGGCACTGGCTTTAATTTAGATGAAAGTATGTTGGCAAATTTATTACTGGCGTATGCAGAAGGGCGTATTAATCAATATGTACGTACCCGCTTTGCGTTAAAACCAACCACCGATTTTGATCAGCAGTGGGACTTCTTACACAAGCAGCTATTACAAAGTTAATAGTTACAACGTTAATCACGACAACATTAATGTGTAATTCCAATTGCGAAGTGTAAAAACAACAAAGGCTACCGAGGTAGCCTTTTATTTTTTATACAGCTGTATATTCATAACAGCTCATGTCTAACCAACAACGTCTAACCGTGCGGTTAAAGATGCTGATTAGATACCGTAGTTTTCACGGTATGTTTTTACAGTTTCAAGATGCTGTTGCATTTCCGGCTTATCCGCTAAGAAAGAAACAAGATCAGCTAACGTCACAATTGATAATACTTTACAACCATAATCACGTTCGATTTCTTGGATTGCAGATAACTCGCCGTTGCCTTTTTCTTGGCGGTCTAGCGCAATTAACACACCCGAAAGTTCCGCGTTATGTGCTTGGATGATGTCCATTGATTCACGGATTGCGGTACCTGCAGTGATCACGTCATCAACCAGCATAATACGACCTTCAAGCGCAGCGCCGACTAATGTACCTCCTTCACCGTGGTCTTTTTTCTCTTTACGGTTAAAGCAATAAGGTGCATCAATATCATGATGATCGTTCAGCGCCACCACAGTTGTCGTCGCAATTGGGATACCTTTGTAGGCAGGACCAAATACCACATCGTATTCGATACCAGAATCAACTAAAGCAGCGGCATAGAAACGACCAAGACGGGACAAGTCACGACCCGTGTTAAACAAACCGGCATTGAAGAAATAAGGGCTAGTACGACCAGACTTTAGAGTGAATTCACCAAACTTAAGCACTTCTTTTTCTAAAGCAAACTCAATAAATTCGCGTTGATAATCTTTCATCGTTTTCCCCTATTATGATTAGTTAGCTAAACGCTATTTCACCTAAAAAGCCTAATAATATGGGGCATATTATTAGGCAATTAATATTGTTAGCGTGAGCGGCTAACGATAAGCGCCGCTATTCTAACAAGCTTTACGCTTTAATCAAACTATCACCGAGTGCTTTCTTTTGTTCGATAATGATCATCTCGATACCCTCTTTCGCTAACGCCAGCATGTCTAACATTTCTTCGTGGCTAAACGGCACGCCTTCTGCAGTACCTTGAATTTCGATAAATTTACCGGTTTCAGTCATCACTACGTTCATGTCTGTTTCAGCGTCAGAATCTTCTGCGTAATCTAAATCGCAAACAGCTTCACCTTTATAGATACCCACAGACACAGCTGCGATCATAAATTTGATTGGGCTGACAGTTAATTTACCTTTACGGATCAGAAATTCAATCGCGTCCGCCAATGCCACACAAGCGCCTGTAATAGCAGCCGTACGCGTGCCACCGTCAGCTTGAATAACATCACAATCGATGATAATTGTGTGCTCACCTAATGACTCAAGATCGATACAAGCACGTAATGAACGCGCGATCAGACGTTGAATTTCCATCGTACGTCCCGTTTGTTGACCACGTGCGGCTTCACGATGCATACGTTTGTGCGTAGAGCGCGGTAACATGCCGTATTCAGCTGTCACCCAACCTTGGCCTTTGCCTTTTAAGAAACGTGGTACACCCTTTTCAACAGTCGCAGTACACAATACTTTCGTACCACCGAACTCAACTAAGACAGAACCTTCTGCATTCGCGGTGAAGTTACGGGTAATTGTTACAGGTCGAACTTGACCTAATGTTCTTTGACTTGGACGCATTATTTTGACTCTTCAAGGATGATTAACCAATATTATATGAGCTAAGCTAAACTATCGCTATAGCAAGTTGTAATAACCTACAGGTATAATTAGCTTAATTTACTTAATTAACGGATTTAACATGATTCATAGTATGACGGCATATGCCCGTAAAGAGTTTAAAGGCGATTGGGGTACAGCTGTATGGGAGATCCGTTCGGTTAACCAACGTTACCTGGAAACGTACATCCGATTACCAGAACAATTTCGTGGTTTAGAAGCGGTACTACGTGAGCGTTTCCGTAAACAATTACAACGCGGAAAAGTAGAATGTAGCATGCGTTTTGAAGCCAGCTCAACAAACAGCGGTGCATTACAACTCAATGAAGCGTTAGCCGAAAAATTAATTGAAAGTGCCAACTGGGTATCGAAAAAAGCCGGTAAAGCCAAACTGAACCCGGTTGATATTCTACGCTGGCCTGGCGTAATGGAAGCCGAAGAAAAAGACATGGGCGAGTTATCAACTGACCTATTAAGCTTTTTCAACGAAACCCTGACTGAATTTTTAGAGTCTCGTGCATCTGAAGGTGAAAAACTGCAAGCCATGCTAGAACAACGTTTAGCCGGCATCACAGAACAAGCGGCGTTTGTGCACAGTAAAATGCCAGAAATCATCGAATGGCAACGTGAACGCATTCAAAAGAAATTCGCCGATGCGAAGATCGAACTAGATGAAACCCGCGTTGAACAAGAACTTATTTTAATGGCGCAGAAGTTAGATGTAGCCGAAGAAATCGATCGCTTAAATGCCCACGTAACAGAAACGCACAGTATCTTGAAGAAAGGTGGCGCTTGTGGCCGTCGTCTTGATTTCATGATGCAAGAATTCAATCGTGAATCAAATACCTTAGGTTCAAAATCGATTAGTACAGATATTACTAAGTCCGCGGTAGAGCTTAAAGTTTTAATTGAGCAAATGAGAGAGCAGTTACAGAATATAGAATGATGTTTTGATACGTTTCCAATAGAACGCAGCCACCTGATAAGCCTCGTGATTACGAGGCTTTTTTGTTGCTACACCCTAATATGTACAACATACTCAACGGAAACCTTTAAGCTAAAACCAATCTAGGTACAACAATCCTAGTTGCTCTTTGGTTATCATTAGCTTCCTTTCTTAATCTTATAGCCCTGATTTGGATGATTTGGTTTAGTTGGATACGCCAACGTCAATTGCTGATTTTTTAACATTGGACTAAGGTAACTTTTTCTTAATGTATCCGTATTCCTGCCTAATAACTTTGCTATATCAGCCAGCCCTAAGTACTTCTGATCCGATTTTTCGCATAATTGAATTATTACTTTTTCGATATCGTTACGTTTGGCTCGATATGATCCATTTCGAATTGGCGACGCTATTTCAAGTAGTTCTTGCCATAGCTGCTTTTCTTCGTTGAGGTCCGGGCTTTCAATATTGAAGTCCGGGCTTTTGCTATCAAAATCCGGATTTTCGACATTTAGGTCCGGGCTTTTGCTATCAAAGTCCGGGCTTTCGACGTTTAGGTCCGGGCTTTTGCTATCAAACTCTTCATTTTCGCCAAACAGTGATAATTGTGAAAGATCGGGCGAAGAAACAAAGGTAATGCCTTTTCCAGCATCATTATCTGGTGTCGGGACATCAACACCTTTTAGGTGGTAAACCTTTCCCTTGTGGTTACCACCTGATGCCAAATAGCCACCTTTTACAAGTTGCGATAGGGCTAAAGTGATATCTCTTGTGTGCTTTGATGTTAACGAGAAAATGCGCTCATGGTTAAACCAAGACTCGGTAGCTGCAGTAATTAGAATCGACCGCTTTAGCTCGCTAAGTGCATTATAACTAGATCCAAAGAGTTCAATTAAATTAGAGTGCATCTCTTCAGAGACTAGATTCACCATTCTCAACTCTAACAGAGTTTGCTCTGGTGAGTCTTTTTCATAAAGGTTCGGTGTTTGCCAATTCTGGCTGCGACTATTACTGTAAATTTTAGGGATGCCCGAGCCTGCTTTCTCACTTAAACCAATGTTAAGAAACATTTGATGGATCGCAGGATTACGGCAAAGGCTATCACCTCCCGCAATCGCGTCTTTAACCGGAACGCGCATTAAACCGGGGTTACGAAATCCAATAAAGTCGGGATGTTTCTCTATAAATAATGGACTATCACTGGTGTAGTCTGCGTGCGCAAGCATATTAACCAAAGCTTCACGAATTGCCTCATGTGCAGGTGTATCATCAATACGTTGCCCATCTTTTAACTGAAAACCTATTTTAAAATCAGCAGTCAGTTTACGAAAAATCTTGCGATAGAAATCAAAAATATTACCCGACCAAGAACCATCGGGAAATACTCTATCAATCCAGCGGTGTGAGCTGTCGTCTTTTTCTTGGTAATCAACAAAGTAATTAGGCAAGGCGTCTTGAATAGCATCCCAAGTACCAAACATGACTAAACCCGCTAAGGTTAAGCCTTCTTGTTGAGTCTTTCGGTCTTTTCTCCATGCTTTAATGCTTCGTAGAAAACCCGCAGTATCCTGTTCTAAAAATGGGTGACCCTGTGGTTTCGCGTCGATAAACATTTGCCGATAAATTCGCAATGACTCGACGTCGATATCATCTAAGCCATAACCTTCTAAAATGCGGTTATCTCGTATATCTTCACGTTCAGCTATCATACGACTTACAGTGTCAGGCAAGCACTTTTGATCGGCTTCATAGCGTCTAACATAAGATCCAGCGAGTGGATTACCGTTAATAAAAATTGGACGAACTTCTCTTGGTGCACGGGGCACTAAAATTCTAATAAGCTGTTTTCCAGCTATCGTAATAACAGAAACATCTACTTCATTTAATAAGTTATGGCTCACCTTGTTGGTGTTATTAACCGTATCCCAAATATTTTTAACTAAAGGCGCAGGGTTTTTAATGCCTTCGAGAGTAAATTTCCCTTTCTTCTCTTTAATGCCAAGTAATATCTCACCGCCACGGGTATTGGCAAATGCACTATAGCTTTCCCACATGTCACCAGGGACTGCACCACAGCCATCTCGGCCACCAGCAAGCTTGCATTCAACCTCGCAACTTTCTTGTAATAACTCAATATCAGATAATTGGTTTAAAATAAGATTTGGCATTAGGTGATACGTTTCCATTAAATTTGTCGATTTCAATGTTATACATCATACTGCTTTTAATTAAACATTTCTGTAATTAACATCAGCCACGCGTTCAAGTTATACTGAAAATGAATTTGAAACGAACTTGATAAAAAACTAAGGGAGCCTACAATTAACCCGACAATACCCCTCCCGCTATCCGTAAGAACAGCGCACCGCGAGGGGTTACTCGTTTCTAGATTTCATAAAAGTAACATTAACACCCTATAAATTAGTGACCGATTTGTTATCTTCAGCACCGGTTCCCCACAAACTCGATAAACGTAATCAATCACCACCAATATTAACCCTATGCGTCAAACCCGAAGCTTTGTTTTAGTAACGGCTGAATCTGTAGATCTCGCGGCACTTTGACCCCATCGACATACATTCTAGGATCAAGCGTGACAAAACCCCAGAATTGCAAAAATCGAGTTATAAAACGAGACTCAATGATACTAGCTAACTGCTCCTGAGATGAAAGATGATCCGCCCTTGGCAGCGGCTTTAATAAGTCGGGAAAAGCACGGCACACTTCATCACTTAATGTTTCCATTGAACCATGAATTTGCAGGCGCCAGAGCATAAACACCCAGAACGTACGCACATCAATATCAGAAGACCATGCATCCATGTAGCCCCAGTTATATTGACTAGTAGCAGCCTCTAACATGGGCAGGAAGAACGCGCTAATACCGTGCTGTTGATATTGTTTTCGCGCCGTTTTTTTCACATGAAAACGCCCGCCTTTTAAATGCAGGATCCCGGCTAGTTCTGCTAATACACGGGTATAATGCAGCGCATTAAATTTATCTTCGTCACTGCCAGTAAACTCGCTAATGCTCGGCAAAGTCTGATACTTAGCCACTGCAAATTCTGGCAATAACGCGCTGGCTTGCTTAACCAATTTGGTGGGAAGATTGCCTTTCTCAGTGGCTTTTATCGAGCCTGTTTGCTGCATTGCGTCTTCTAAGAGCAAAGACAAATACTGCATTACCGGACTGGTTGCCAAGTCCTCAGGCGTAGTGATATTAACGTCCTTTAATTCGCTAAACGGTGCATACAGCCAGTTGGCTATTTGCGTTGGCGTGAGGCCACAGAAATCCTCATTAGGGCGGTTATTACGCTCAGCCGTTTTATGCTGGATCACCAAGTTCAAATCATCCATGTTGAGGTTCGGATTCATTGCCATGGTTTGGCTGATGTCATCGATGACTTCTGTATGTTGTTTTGCAGCTGCGTCCATACAGCAACGTTTGTATTTTTTACCACTACCACAGGGGCATTGGTCATTGCGTCCTACTTTCATTTTATCGCCTTTTAATTTTTACACGCTACAACCGTTAAAAACAATTTAACACGCTATAACAGGTAAGTTTTATTTCATCTCTACTTATTAACTTTCGTCCACTTTACTTCATCGACTTGATCTGGCTTTTAAACCGTCCAATATTACATCTCTAATATGTACAGGAAAGTCTGCGGGCAACTGCGCTCTAACCTTGGCAATAACGGGGTCTATACTGGCTGCGACCGCCCTTAAAATAGCGCTCATCGTATCGATTTAAAAACCGACTGCTTTAGCTGTTTGGATAAAATATCGTAAAAAGGAGTTAGTCGATAAGCACCGTTGGCATCAATAAACAGTGAAAAGTTTTTAGCATGTCCATCTGTTTACTCATTTTCTACCCTCAGAACCAAACCAGAAATCGGGGTCGTCGGTATCATCTTCTAAGGATTGAACAGTGTCTGGCGTTGCGACTTTAATTTGCTGAAGTGGCTTTGATTTACCTTTTGGGGAAATAGAAAGTTCGAGTTCTAACCCTTCCAGTACTCGTAATAATGTTGAAAGCTTAATATCACTGCCCGCTTCAATTCGCTGATATTGTTGCTGCTTCATGCCAATACGCATATACATATCGGCTTGTTCCATGCCAAGTTCTTTACGTCTATCGCTAAGTACCTTAGTAATCTCTTCAATCTTATCCATTATAACCTCAAACAACCTATACGCTGTAAACCATGCCATTTACAACATCGTAGTTGTTAAATCTCATCTAAACAACTTAAGTGTTGTATTTATTATTTTATCACTGAATCATCAATACAATTCCTGAACCGCCATGAAAATATTGCACGACTTTAAAGATCATTCATTAAGGATTGAGCAATGTAGAGCGTTACCACTTCATAGCAATACGCATATCGGTTTTATCCATACCAAGTTCATTTCATTTGAGACATTCCTCACAATTAAATCCAACAAATCAAACTCATCCCCAAATAGGTACACCAAAATAGGCTAAACAATCAGTAGAAGTTGATTTACCTTTAAATTGAAACTAGATTAAACCACTGATTTTCATTAAATCCCCCCCGACAAAGTTAACCAGCGCAGTTAATATTTTGATACGGATATAACGATATATAAATTAAGGAATCTAATTAATGACGACTAACAATTTGAGCACAATTGTAAATAAAATTTCATCTCAACCAGCAGACAAAAGTTCACGACAGCTATCGTCAATGTTTGGTGAAACCATTCAATACTTTGGTAGAGCCGGTATTCAAGTTGAATCACTTGATGTTAACAATGCAGTACTAACACTCGAAAATAACGACATTGTACAAAATCATATTGGTGGTATTCATGCTGCAGCAACGGCATTATTGGGCGAGTCTGCAACTGGATTTTTAGTTGGCATGCACGTTCCTGACGATCGTATTCCGTTACTCAAGTCGATGAATATTAATTATACCCGTCGCGCAGACGGCAATTTAAAAGCGGCAGCAAGTTTAACCGAAGCTCAAATATCAGAGATAAAAAATACAGCCAAAGGTGAGACATCTGTACAAGTTGTTATTACAGATAGTGCTGGTAATAATCCCGTTGATGCTGAATTCATTTGGGCATGGGTTCCAAAAAAGAAATAACATCACTGATCACGCACTCTATTAACAGACGGATTTTAAATGGATTGTTTGCTTATAAAAGGATTTTAAAATGAATGCAATTAAAAACAGAATCACCAAAGCAGCGGTTGTTACCGGTATTATCGCGGGATTGTTATATGGCAGCTGGGCGTTATATGCCAATTATACCGACGGAATTATAATTGCGTCCCAAGCTGCAGCAGTGCAGTTTATCTGTAGTGCTTTGCTGGGGTTTTTCATGACGTTTATTATGGACCAGATCTGTGCGAGTAAACGAACACCGCGATTTATTATGATTCCAGCGTCAGTTATTACCCCATTATTACTCACCTTATTTGTCAGTTATTATTCACATTATTTGAATGACACACCCAATATTATTATTACTATCTTACCCTCACAAATTTTAGGTCTCATCTGGACCAGCCTGTACACAGCAAAATTATTGAAAGTAACAGCCAATACAGCACCAACGACCGCCTAAGCAATTCAATAAATAGAATGAGGCCTTAATCGAATACTTTCTTTTGAGGCCTCACTAAAGCAAAACCACCATAAATCGTCCATACTAGCTTCTAAGTTCCTTTTAAATTTGTAGGCTTTTTGCAACTCGAGAGTCTGCAAAGGAGGTCAAAATGGACCACGCGTATGATGATACTAAACAGCTGTTTAGTAATCCTGCTGGGACCGAAGGCTTCGAATTTGTCGAATTCTCGTCTCCCGATCCAAAACAACTTGCCGCGCTTTTCCAGCAACTAGGTTTTTATCCTTTTGCCCAACATAAAACACGCCCGTTAACTTGGTTCAAACAAGGTGAAATCCACTTTCTGGTCAGCACAGAAGGTCGCGGTTTCGCCTCTGAATTTGCAGAGCAACATGGTCCTTCTGCCTGTGCCATGGGTTTTAAAGTCACCGATGCGAATAAAGCCTATCAACATGCGTTAAACCGTGAAGCCAAACCGTGTAAGCGTAAAATTCTTGAGTTCGGTGTACCGGCTATTTACGGTATTGGCGAAAGCCTGCTGTATTTAGTCGATGATGATGTGAGGAAACGGCTTTATCAGGAACAATTTCAATTAACTGGCGAAACTGAAGATGCATCTAAATCGGCAGGACTCACTTATATCGACCACCTGACTCACAATGTGCAATGTGGCCATATGGATCCGTGGGCTGAATTTTATGAGCGCATCTTTAACTTTCGAGAAATCCGTTATTTTGATATTAAAGGCACCATGACCGGGTTGCGCAGCCGCGCCATGACCAGCCCGTGCGGAAATCTGCGCATTCCCATAAATGAAAGCAGCGATAATAAATCACAAATTGAAGAGTTCTTGCAGGAGTACCACGGCGAAGGGATCCAACATATCGCCTTAGGCACAGATGATATTTATCAAACTGTTTCGACGTTAAGGGCTAACGGTATCGAGTTTTTGGATATACCCGACACCTATTACGACATGATCACAGAGCGTTTGCCCGGTCATCATGAAGCGATTGAGCAACTTAGAAAAAATCGTATTCTCATTGATGGTCATATCGAATCGGGCAAATTAGTCCTATTACTGCAAATCTTCACCAAGACCTTAATCGGCCCTATTTTCTTCGAAATTATCCAACGTAAAGGCGATGAAGGATTTGGCGAAGGTAATTTTCAAGCTTTATTCGAATCAATTGAAAGAGACCAGCTTGCGCGCGGTGTACTTTCGACAAAATATAAATAAACACAGTGGCTAACAGGAATAACTATGATCCGTAGAATCAGCTTTCCACTACGCAAAGGCACCTATTCTCGGCAGGCGCATGCAGATCTGCCTGAACAAGGTATATTTGAGCGAGAAGTCAGTCGGGAAGGTTTCTATGGGCCCGCAACACACCTGCATCATAAACATCCACCGACAGGCTGGAGTGCATGGTCAGGTAATCACAGACCAAGGGCATATAACCTATTAAAACTGTCCTACTCGCAAATATCGCCTTGGGATGCGCCACTGCTGTTACAAAATGCCCATTGTCAGATCCGCTTCTGGCGATGTAACGAAAACATGCAAACCTTGGTCAGAAATGCTGACGGGGATGATCTGTTATTTATCCATCAAGGTCACGGCGAATTGTTTTGTGATTACGGTCATTTGAGTGTTAAACAAGGCGATTACGTATTAATTCCACGTTCTTGTTTATGGCGCTTAGAACCTGCCGAACCCATCACATTATTGATGATCGAAGCCACCAATGATTATTATGGTTTACCGGATAAAACCATTGTCGGCCAGCATGCCATATTTGATCAAGCGGTACTGGATACCCCAGAAATAGACACCGCCTACCTGCAACAACAAGACGAACAGCCCTGGCAAGTGGTGCTTAAACGTTTTAATGAACTATCGATTATTGAGTACCCTTTCAACCCGCTTGATGTGGTGGGCTGGCATGGCGATGTGTCGGTAGTCCGGATCAATTGGCAAGATATTCGCCCGTTAATGAGCCACCGTTGTCACCTGCCACCGTCTGCGCATTCCACTTTTGTCACCAGCCGATTTGTGGTGTGTACTTTCGTGCCCAGACCAATGGAAACCGATCCGGGCGCATTGAAAGTGCCCTTTTACCACAACAATGATGACTTTGATGAGGTTATCTTTTATCACCAAGGCGAGTTCTTTAGTCGCGACAATATTGACCCCGGCATGTTGACCTTCCACCCTTGTGGTTTTACGCATGGCCCTCATCCTAAAGCCTATCGCGCCGGTTGTAAGTCGCAGCGCAAAGCAACAGATGAAGTAGCAGTGATGATTGATACTCGCGATGGCCTGGATATTGGCTCCCTGATGCAAGATGTGGAATGGCACGGTTATGTCGAAAGCTGGAAAGAATGACGTGATTAAAAATACACCTACAACAGATAAAACATTTAACGAACACAGTGGCAAGAGGTTGAGATGAAATTAGCGACATTACGAAATGGTGCTAGAGATGGCAGCTTATATCTCGTCAGTAAAGACTTACAAGCAGCAGTGTGTGTTGCCTCGATAGCGGAAAACTTACAATGGGCGTTAGAAAATTGGCCGACTGTCGAACCCCAGTTACAAGCTTATTATACGCAATTAAATAACCAGGCATTAGACGATATCATTCAGTTTTCAAATTGCCCACTGGAGTCGCCACTGCCCAGAGCATACCAATGGGCTGACGGCAGTGCTTACGTTAATCATGTCGAGTTAGTACGTAAAGCCAGAGGCGCTAAAATGCCAGAGTCGTTTTGGTCAGATCCATTAATGTACCAAGGTGGTGGTGACAGTTTTTTAGGCCCCCAAGACAATATCCCCCTGCTAGACCCAGATTGGGGGCTGGATTTTGAGGCTGAGGTAGCCGTGATCACCAGTGATGTAAAACGGGGCGTAACTACTGCCGTGGCCAGTCAGGCCATCTTATTAATGACCTTAGTCAACGACGTATCATTACGTAATTTGATCCCCAATGAATTAGCCAAGGGTTTTGGCTTCTTTCACAGTAAACCCTCCACCGCCTTCTCTCCGGTTGCCGTTACCCCAGATGAACTCGGCGATGCCTGGGACGGTGCTAAATTGCATTTACCGCTATACAGTTATCTCAATGACGCCTTATTTGGCAAACCTGACGCAGGCACGGATATGACATTTGATTTCCCACGCTTAATTGCGCACGCAGCCAAAACCCGCACCTTAACAGCGGGCACCATTATTGGTTCCGGCACTGTGTCTAATTGTGATCGCACGGTTGGTTCATCCTGTATCGCAGAAAAAAGAATGTTAGAAAAAATTGCCACAGGTGAGATCAGCACGCCCTTTCTGCAAGATGGGGACAAAATAAAAATTGAAATGCTGGATAAGACCGGACAATCCATTTTCGGCGCGATAGAACAAATGGTGGCAGTGCAAGATGAAACTTTATAGCTATTTCCGTTCAACTGCCGCTTACCGCGTTAGGATCGTATTAAATTTAAAGCAGATCAGTTATACCATTGTGCCCGTACATTTAATACGTAATGGCGGAGAGCAACACTCGGTAGAATATCTTAATGTTAATCCACAAGGTCTGGTACCAAGCCTTGATATCACAGCACCGAACTTTGATGTTGTAGATCCAGAGTCTAAACCGCAAATAATCACGCAGTCAGGCGCGATTATTGAATATCTAGAAGAAGCTTTCCCGCAACCGGCCTTATTGCCCATTAATTTAACCCAGCGCGCTTATATACGTACATTAACGCAAATCATTGCCTGCGATATGCATCCACTGAATAACTTACGGGTATTACATTATATCGAAGAGTCTTTCGACTGCGATGGACCCGAAAAAATGACCTGGTATCACCATTGGCTGACCAGCGGTTTTGCAGCCATTGAAGCACAACTCACCAGCAAAGGCAGTACCCACTATTGTTACGACGACCAACTGACCATCGCAGATGCCTATTTGATACCCCAAGTTTATAACGCGCTGCGGTTTAAACTTGATATGACCCCCTATCCTGCAATCAACCGTATCTATCAACACTGTATTCAATTGCCTGCATTTAGCGACGCAGCGCCAGAACTGCAACCGGATGTAGACAAGTAGGCTGACGCAGAGTCATCACTAAACTACTTATGTAAATGACTAAATTACGTATATTAATGAATACGTTTTCTTTCTTCATCAAGCCCTTGCCAAAACGCATAGACACCATCAAGCATTTCGTTACCACTGACAATAAAGTGTTCTTCATCTACCTCATTATTAAAATAATAAGCCTCGAGTTCTTCCTGAGTATGGTTGGCATGATTAGCTTCGAGTTTGGCATGCCAAGTAAAAAAGGTCAGCGGTAATCCTTTCAAATCACGCGTTTGGCGATAATTATTAAATCCTGCGACCAGTTCATCCCAGAACCCTGCCGCCGCCCAGTTCTCAACGGCATAAGAGGCTGCCGTTGACGTGGCATAACTTGCCGAGCCATAAAGCCGCACTAATTCATCACAAAAGAACAAGGTCTTGGCAGAACCAAACTGGCGTCGTCCAATCTGATTAAAGCCGATCCCAAAATAATCAGCTAACTGACTTAACAGTTCAAAATGCGCGGCTTTAAAATGGAACGCGCCACCATCAATACTGCCTTCTATATCACCAAAATCACGTTCCTCCGGGGTCAATTGCGTAGCACGGTTGCGCTTCGGATTTTTGTACACAACCCCAATTTCATTGGCTAAAATTTCTTTCGAGGCACGCATCTCTTCAAGGGTTTCGGCATTCAGCATTTTTTCCAGCTGCGCGACGAGGAATTGATTGGAAAAAACCGAGAATTGCACGATCAACTGTTTAATCTGTGCATCATTGAGTGACGCATCGCAAAACCACTGGGTATAGGGATTAGCCGTGATCACCTTATGATTAAGTAATTCGTTATTGATACGCGCTTGAAAGGCCAGAAAAGCTTGCGCCTTGTCTAAATCAAAATGGCCAGATTGAATCTCTTCAACCGTGTGGTAAGTGAGTTGTTCCAATCCATGGTCTTTACGGTATGCTTCGATGGCAGAATTATCTCTCATACGGATCCTCCTCCCAAATGTGCCGTACAGCAAGACGGATTAATTTAAGCCTCGCACATGAACACGTCTCAGGAACACTAAAATGGTGATCGAGTATAGATTTTGTTTATACCCTAGTTGCTAATAGTTTAGTTGCTAATTTCCCTTGTGTCAGTCCAGCTGCGTTAGCTAGTTGTAATCACAAGCATAATTATTTTTAATACCAGAATGCAAACAACCGCGATGAAAAAGATAAATAAGGAAGTAGAACGGGGGCGAAGCAGTCCATATTGCTTCGCCCCTATCATTACGTTGCTATTTTCAATCGGCAAGCGCGGCGTAGATGACGCACTCGACGTTTAGCGGTTACAGCACGTGGTTCTGAGCTACAAAGTGGACGACCATCGGCATTAAGTCCAATATCTTTTAACAGATACGCATTACCCAATGGGATCTCGCTGGTAGCACGACGAACTTTTGCTACCCACACCCGTTCTTCACGACGGATATCGGCACGAACAAAGAAAACAGCAAGGTGTAAATAAAGTGAATGACGCATAATAATTCTCCAGTATATAGTTTTGGTATATAAAAAACACTGGGAAAAATGGCGTGAAACGATTCGGCTATCGAGAGATATTAATGAGGTTATAACCCTATCAAGCTGCCATTTTTCCGCAGCCTTTAAGGGGTACGGATTAGTTAGTTATTGGTGCTAGGTTTTCGATCGGAACTGGTCAGGAAGGCGCGATGAACGGCCATCATGGGACAGGTATGATCAAAAGATACACAAACAAGTTGAACAAAATTTAAGTGTTTCATGTGTACCTCCAGTTAACTAATTAATCCAAAAAACGATGTGAGATAAATGTTAAATCACATAAGGGAGTCTAAGCGAAATCACGTATTCTGCAACCGTAAATAAACGCTTAACAATAAAACAAAGTATTATGCTAACAAATTGTTTTATTGTGTCTTTTTACAAAATATCCAGCTGGTAAATCGCCACGACATTATAACATCACCCTCGCCTTCTCAATACTTTCACATATGGTTTCCCTTACCCATTTATGTCCGGGTTCATCATTATTACGTTCATGCCATAACAGCACATACACCAGTGAAGAAAAGTCTATCGGCAAAGGTAACTGCACCAAGTCATATAATTTCTGCGCTTGGGGCACAAAACTCGACGGTAAGGTCAATACCAGATCACTGTTCGCGCAAACACTAGCTGCACCGTAAAAGTCTGGTAACGTCGCGCAGATATGACGATGCTGTCCTGATTCGGCTAATTGATAATCCAGCAACCACCAATCATTGCCTTCACACCGGACTTGCACATGTGACATCGCTAAATAAGTCTCTAAATCCCAAGGTTCAACATTATCATCCGTACTCTTATCCACATTCAGCGTCGCGAACACGGGATGATCACGACGCACTAGACACACCTGGTTATCAGTAAATAAGCGTTGATGGGCTATGCCATCAGGCAAATTATTTAAACGAAAATCCGCCGTTGGATGTAATTCTCTGGCGGTAATACCAAAATCAATTTGCCCTTGTTGTAAGTCTAATAATGATTTCTCATTCCAACCGTAAATTTCTAAATTAAGCTGAGGTGCTTGCGATAAGATCGGCCCGATATAATAAGGTAACGAAGTCTCGTACGCACTTTCTAACATCGCAAACGAAAACTGCCGATGGCTGGTCGCGGGGGTAAAACTCGGCGGTAGACTTATCTGATATAAGCCCTGTAATAGGGTTGGTAGTTGGGCTTTTAATTGCAACGCATGGGCCGTAGGTTTCAGGCCATGAGCGGTACGCAAGAATAACGGATCACCCAAGGTATCCCGTAAACGATTAAGGCTTTTACTTAACGCCGATTGACTCAAATGCAAGCGATTCGCGGCACGGGTAACGCTTTCTTCTTCGAGTAATATTTGTAATATCACCAATAAATTAAGATCTATTTTGGCAAGGTTATCTAGATTCATAAGATATTCCTTAAAGGAAATTCAGTATTGAAATTATACCACTTCCATTCATATCATGCATTACGTAAACTGGCGCACATTAATCCATGCTTTTATTTGAGAATAACAATGCGCCGAAATATATTACCTATTTTAATGGCCATGGTGGTGTTAAGCCCCCTCGCCATCGATATCTACCTGCCCTCAATGCCAACCATGGCAACCGAGTTTCAGGTGTCCTCAAGTGAAATGCAATCAACATTAGTATTGTTCTTATTTGCCATGGGTATTGGTCAGATATTCATTGGACCACTGGCAGACCGTTTTGGCCGTCGCCCTGTCGCGATTGGCGGTGTGATGCTGTATTGCTTGAGTAGTGTCCTTGCCGCTGGCGCGATTGAATTTCACTGGTTACAAATAGCCCGAGTTCTTCAAGGTATAGCCGCGTGTGCGACATCTATCGTGGTATTTAGTGCCGTACGTGACAGCTTTGACTCTAAAAAAGGCGCGCATTATTACAGTTATCTAAACGGTGTTATTTGTGTGGTCCCAGCACTTGCCCCTACCCTAGGCGGCTTATTGGCGCTGCAATTTGGTTGGCGCTCTACTTTTATTTTTATGATGCTATACGGCTTAATAATATTAGCGCTAATCATCAACAAACTGCCAGAAACACGACCAGAGAATACTGATACTTCCGGGCCACTGTATCACTGGTCTCGCTTTAAACCGGTGTTACACGATGCGCACTTTATGTTTTACGCCATTGCTTGCATGGTCGGTATGGCTGCTATCTTGACCTATGTATCCTATGCACCCGATTGGCTGATCCGTCACTTAGGCATCGCAGAATTAGAGTTCAGTGCTTTATTTGGCCTAAATGCCATCGTTAATATTGTCGCGTGTTTTGCTGCACCTTTAGTCATTAAACGCTTTGGCAATCGCCCAACGGTGATCATAGCCCTGCTGGCCTTGTTATCATCGGCAGCATTGCAATTGGCGGTACAACAATGGGGACCAACAGCGGGAATGGCTGCGGCTTTTAGCTTTATGTTACCTATGATGTTGCTTTGTATTGGTTTTGCTTTATTGCTAGGGCCAGCCACAAGCATGGCATTGGCCGCATTTGGCGAACGCGCGGGTACGGCTGCAGCAATGCTAGGTTGCATCCAAATGAGCGGTGCAGCATTGCTTGCCGGATTAATCCAACAAACTGATCTTACAGCCCCTTACGCGGTGATCGTATTGATGGGAGGTTTATCCTTGGTATTACTGGCGATAATGTTGACCCCGCGTCTCGATCATTGGCATCAAGAACAAACAACGCATTAAATGCCGCAATGAATGGGTTCGACTACACTGAAGAATCCGTTCATCTCTCTGCGCATACGAATACAGCGCTCACCAAGTATAAAAATTATTTAATTTTATTCAAGATAGTTCGCGATCCCGAGAGTCACAGTATCAACGTATATTTTTTTAAACTGTTCAGGTGTTCCTCCAGCATCATTAGCAAAGCATAAACGCATAACAGCGCTAAATTGAATACTCATCAGTAAGATAAATTGTTTCAACTCCTGCGAATTTATCGGTGTAGCCACTTCCACTACACGTTGATAAATCTTATCTGCCTTAATATAACTATCGAGCGTAGCAAGGTTGATCAGCTCTATATTAATCGCATCAAACCAAAGTTGGCGTAATGCCGATTCATTTTTATGTAATAAATAAATATCATCAAAATTATCATTTAAGACCTGAGCGAGGTCCTGGATAGAGTGGAGTTCCTGAATGTGCTTATCAATAATAACATGGATCTTTGCCATGAAATGCTCGGCCAAAGACAGGATAATCGTCTCTTTATCTGAAAAATATTGGTAAATAGAGCTCGGCGAGGTATTCGCACGCTTGGCGATATCATTAATTTTAAGATTAGCGATGCCATTCTCTTCAATCAAAGCTTTTACAGCCTCAAGAATAATCGCAACACGTTCTTTACTGCGATGTTGGCGTGGATTGCGACGGTTAGTGGCTTGTTTTAAATCCATCAAACTGAACTCTTATTAAAGTAAATGGGGATATGCTTGCAAGATTGTAACACATAATATTTCCACCATCATTTCGTGACGCCAGACACAAACGTAAACATGAATCATATTTATGTTTTGACTTAATATAGTAAAAACGAAAATAATGAATATGAAACAAATTCATTATTTTATGTTTTTAAAGGAAGAAAAATATGTTTTTATTTGAATCAATCCCTTGGTACAGCGCAGTAGCTGGGGTTACAGTCACACTGGCATTAATCCTACTAAACGAGATATCTAGACGCAGTAAACTGGCAGCAGGATTTTGCTTTTTGATCTTACCCATACTATTAACGATTTTTGTTTGGCCAACAACAGCCGCAGAAGGTACAACTGTAGGTAGCTGGTTTGCCTGGGTTAAAGCCTACTCAGCATTAGCTGGTTGCCTTGGCTTCATGGCGTTACGTTACATTAAAGGCGCAGTAAACAATAAATACCTACTATTTTTTCCCGCTTTTATCTTAGGTTTTAATATTTTTGAAGCTGTCATACGTGAATTCCAAACATTCTCTTTTGAAGGGATGCATGATGGAATGATGATTATTGGCGGTGAGTGGAATATCCTCAATGGCATCGCCGGGATCCTGAATATTGTGACGATCTGTGGTTGGGCTGGTATCTACATTAGCAAAGACAAATACAAGGATATGGTTTGGCCAGATATGCTTTGGTTCTGGATCATAGCTTATGACTTATGGAATTTTGCTTATGTGTATAACTGTGTACCCGATCATGCATTCTATGCTGGGTTATGCCTGCTACTATCTTGTACCATTCCAGCCTTTTTCATCAAAAAAGGCGCCTGGTTACAACATCGTGCGCACACATTAGGTTTCTGGATGATGTTTGTGATGACCTTTCCTGCATTTGTTGATACCACAATGTTTGCGGTTAAATCATCTCATAATACTGATGCTATGTGGCTTGTTAGCACCCTCAGTATTTTATTTAACATCGGGGTATTTGTGTATCAATTCCATAAGATCCGTACGCGTAAACTGCGTCCACTTAAAGATGAATTACACACCGACTTAAAAGTTTATCAAGAAGTTGCGCAAACTCAACATTAAATACCGCAATGAACGGGTTCGACTAAACTAAA
Source organism: Moritella sp. (assembly GCF_013215705.1). Classification (GTDB taxonomy): domain Bacteria; phylum Pseudomonadota; class Gammaproteobacteria; order Enterobacterales; family Moritellaceae; genus Moritella. The sequence goes on from NZ_JABSQR010000018.1 coordinate 55,587, forward strand.
AGGATCCGTTCATCACTACATGGTCATTATAATGCAGAATGAAAAACACCCTTTAACCCATGAATTTCCAGAACACGCCATCGACATCACTCAATTAAAAAGCGATGACCCCGTATTTGCCGCCCTCGCCAAAGAATATCATAAACTCGATCATCATATTTACGGCCTCGAAGCCAGTGATATACCCACCACAGACAGTCACTTTAGCGAATTAAAAAGTCGCCGTGTCGCCTTAAAAGACCAGATTTATCAAAAACTAATTCAAGGTGATTTTTAACTTATCTACTTCCATTTAATGATAAAAGCCTTACACTGAAGTTAACAGTTCAAGGCATGAAAGGAATGCACAATGACGGAAGAAAATAGCCAAGATAAACACCAACAAAAGATGCAGAAGATCCAAAGCACTGTTGCTAAACGTGTTGATAAAGCCACGGAAGAACGTGGTATTTTGATCGTGATGACGGGCAATGGTAAAGGTAAAACCTGCGCTGGTTTTGGTAATATTATTCGTTGTATTGGCCATGGTTTTAATGCCGGTGTGGTGCAATTCATCAAAGGCACTTGGGAAGCCGGTGAAGTTAAATTTATCCAGCAAGTACGCCCTGATATGCCTTATCATGCCATGAAAACCGGCTTTACCTGGGATACCCAAGATAAAGCCGCAGATATCGCCGCCGCAGAAGCTGCATGGGTTCATGCTAAAGCGATGTTAGCTAATCCAGATCTTAAAATGGTGCTATTAGACGAACTGACTTACATGCTCAGTTACCAATATTTAGATCTAGAAGAAGTACTTAGTGCTATTCGCAACCGCCCTGTCGATCAAACGGTTATCGTCACCGGCCGCAGCGCCCACAAAGAGTTAGTCGCAATCGCCGACACAGTGAGTGAAGTCAGAGAAGAAAAACACGCCTTTCGCTCAGGTATTAAAGCGCAAATAGGAATCGACTGGTAATGGATGAACTATCACTACATGAAACCCGCGTATTAGGCGTGTTAATCGAAAAAGAACACACCACACCAGATAATTACCCACTGTCGTTAAACTCATTAACCTCGGCCTGTAATCAAAAAAGCAGTCGTGAGCCAGTACTGTCATTAAGCCAAGACGACGTACAAAACATTGTTGATGATTTAGTCAAAAAACGCTTAGTGGTGAATGACGAACATGGCGGTAAACGCAGCGCCAAAATCCGCCATCGTTTTGGTAATACCGAGTTCAGTAAAATTCGTTTCAACCCGCAACAATTAGCGATTCTAACACTGCTATTTTTACGTGGGCCACAAACCCCAGGTGAACTAAGAACTCGCTCTGCACGTCAATGTCAGTTTAACGATGTGCACGAAGTTGAAACCGCATTAGACCAGCTGATTAACCATGAGTTATATCCATTTGTAGTGAAGTTGGCGCGTGTGCCAGGACAAAGTGCTTGTCGTTACGCCCACTTATTTAGTGGCCCGGTAACGTCTGAAGCTGTTGTGGCTGCAACCACAACAGCTAACTCAGCACTTAGCGCCGATGAAAACGCGGCATTAACTGTAAGAGTGGCTGGATTAGAGCAAGAGGTGGCAACGCTAACAGCACAATTAACTGAATTACAAGCAACCGTAGCGGCATTAACTGAATAATCGTCTTAGTACTGAGAAGAGCGTCGTTAACTGCCGACGCTCTTTTTATGTCCTGCAAACAAACGCGATTATAGCGCCGTGACAGCCAACTCTTTCGCTAAATAGTCTACTAACATACGTACTTTCGGAGATAGATGACGATTCTGTGGGTATAACGCCCATACCGCATCATCCGGCTCGCGGTAGTTCGGTAGTAATTCAATGAGCTGACCTTGATTAATGTATTCCTGCACATAATAATCTGGCAATTGCACAATACCCATCCCCTTCAGCGCCGCATCCACTAACACCGGTCCACTATTACAACTAAAGTTCCCTTTCACGCGAATATTACGGGCTTTGCCTTTTTCCTGAAAACGCCAGTAGTCTAATGTGCCTGACAAGCAGTTATGACGATCTAACTCTGACAAGGTATGCGGCGCACCAAACGCACTTAAATACTCAGGTGCCGCACAAACATATTGTTTACGGGTCGCTAGACGTTTACCGATCATTGTCGAATCACCTAACTGACCCAAACGGATCGCTAAATCAAAACCTTCATCGATTAAATCAATTTGTTGATTGGATAATACCAGCTCTACTTCTAATTCAGGATATTGCGTCACAAAATCATTCACTAATGGCGCAACACTGCGTTCACCATAGGTGATCGGGGCGGTTATTTTTAATTTACCCTTGGGCGTACTTTGTAAATTGGTGATCGCGCGCTCGGCATCGGCCAATCCATCCATGACCTGACGACAATGTTGATAGTAAATCCCCCCTACCTCGGTCACCGATACTTTACGCGTGGTACGATAAAATAATTTTGCCGATAACCGTTCTTCAAGGGCAGAAACTTGTCGACTTACCTGCGCTGTAGAGATCCCTAAACGCTTTGCCGCCGCGGTAAAACTTTCGGTTTCAGCAACCGCAACAAACTCACTGACGCCAGACCAATCACTCATCAATACGTTCTCTTATTAAACCATTAGGTAATAATTATATGTTATCTCCTTCAATAAACCTACATTATTACTTACCAGTAAAAGTGATTTGCTCATCAAGTTAATTGTTATCACAGGATAACTCCAATATAATCGCGCATCATTTACTTATACTAAATCAGACTGACGAGAAATTTTATGTTATCAACTATCAAGCGTTCATTGCCGTTGCAATTACTGACGGCCGCTATCATGGCTTGGTTTTTTGCCACAATAATACCAACAGTAGCCAATATTACCGAACCAGTTACAGAACAAGCTTGGTATCAATTGATCTTGTTAGGCAAGACCACGTATATCGGCTTGCTAAAAATGATCATCGGTTTGGTGGTGATGCTGTCCTTAATGCAAGGCATTACCAATATAGGCTCAACGCTAAAATTAAAAACGCTGGGTGTAAGTACGCTGATTTTTTATAGCCTAACGTCGATTATCGCCATCAGCTTAGGGCTTGGTGCAGCACTATTAATGCCAGAATGGCAGCCGCTTGTTGAACCTGTGACCGTCGCAGATCACATCAGGCTTATCGAACAAGATACAGTCACAGGCTCCAGCATTACCGCTAAGTTACTGGCTATGGCGCTAGTGAATCCTTTTTCAGCCTTGGTTAACGGCAACTTATTAGCCATAGTCCTATTCTCATTGTTATTTTCGGTATCGTTATTATTATCATTACCACCAAAACATGTGGTATTTGATGTTATCGAAGGGTTGAATAAAGGGTTAAATAAATTAGTCCAAGGCATTATCCGTCTCGCGCCGATTGCTGTTTTTGCTATCGTATTTGAATTTACCATCCGGGGTAATACGGGTTTATTTGGTCAGTTGGCGTTGTTTGCATTACTGGTATTTGTACTCACCCTTATTCATGGTCTGATTGTCTTACCGACCTTAGCCAAGATTTTTACCGGGATTAAATTTAGCACTTTATTTAAAGCCATATCAGCGCCACTAGCGATGGCGTTTGCAACCTCATCAAGCTCGGCAACACTACCGTTATCAATGCAAGCAGCAGAAAAAGAGCTCGGCATATCACAAAGTACTAGCAGCTTTGTTCTACCGCTTGGCGCGGTCATGAACATGGATGGTACGGCTTTATTTGAAGGCGTTGCAGCTATTTTCCTGGCGCAATTATTTGGTATTGATTTAAGTACCACTGGCATCGTGATGATATTTATCATGGCGATGGTATCGTCAGTCGGTGCACCCGGAATGCCATCAGGATCTATGTCTGGTATGCAATTAGTAATGCTAGCCGCAGGTATACCTCTTGAAGGTATCGCTATTTTACTTATTATCGAACGTCCACTGGATACGTTCAGAACCGCGGTTAATGTCGAAGGCGATCTTGTCGCTGCGCTGGTTGTTGATAAATGGCAGCAGAATAAAAGCTAATCAGCAAAATCATCATTATTTTACAGGATTTAATTAACACGGATGATTTACTACTTGAGGTTCCAATGAATATAGAAATGAATCCGATTTCATCGAATAACACAGCACTGATTGATAATAATAAACAAAATAATACTGCTATTTTACAGACAGTAAAAAACATAATGATCACGACTTTATTGTGCTTATCCGTGATAGCAGCACAACGATTAGATTATTTCTGGTTAGAAAATTCATTAGGTGAACAATCCATTACTGAATTATTACAGGCAGTATTGTTATTATTTTCAATACTGTGTTTTTATCAACTAAAACGCGCTAATTACCTACCACTAGCAACAATGTTAGTCAGTGGTTTTTTTGCGGTGTTACTGATCAGAGAGTTTGATGCCTACTTTGACCTTATCTTCCATGGATTTTGGATTTATCCCGCTTTAAATGTCACTTTTTGGTGTCTGGTATATGCATTGCGGGAAGGCAAGTTAGCCGAGCAAATGTCGACCTTACTCGCTGATAAAAACATGCAAACGCTTATTACCTTTATTGTGCTGCTATTCATATTTTCACGGCTTTATGGCATGGGTGATTTTTGGGAAGCGGTAATGGGGGAGCACTATGTACGTGATGTAAAAAATATTTCCGAAGAGACAATCGAGCTACTTTGTTATGCTTTCATTGCTTTTTACGCGCATAAAGTTAAGCGTCTTTACATGTAATCCGCCTAACGATTGCATTTCAAGACGATCGGTCATAGAATAACCAAATGCCAAGACCTAAACAAAACGAACATACCCGCGAAGCCCTGATTGAAGTTGGTATCAAGCATATCTCTCAACACGGTTATCACGGCACTGGGATAAAACAGATCCTAGATGAGCTAAAAGTACCGAAAGGGTCCTTTTATAATTATTTTAATAGCAAAGAAGCTTTTGTTGCCGAGCTAATCGAAGCCGATATGCACGCGCAAGCACAACAAATGCAGCCGCTATTGGATAACGCTAACCTGAATCCAATTGAAAAATTGCGCGCATTGTTTGAAAAACAACGTCAAAAATACAGCGAGCACCAAGGGAAGCAAGGTTGCTTAGTCGCAAGTGTGGCTAACGACATTGGTAACTCGAGTGAGTTATGCCAACAAGCAATGCAACGCTCAGTCAAAGCATTAAACACACTATTGTCTGGATTAATCAGCGATGCGCAAACACAGCAATTGATCCGTACTGACTTACCTGCGAAGCAACTTGCAACACTGATGTGGACAGCGTGGGAAGGCAGCTTAATCGAAATGAAGATCGCCGGTAATACCGATAATCTCACTCAGATCACTGATTTCATTTTTGATGACATTTTAAAAGCTAGCTAACTTAATAAGCAGAAAAGCAGACCGCGATATTATGAGTCGAATGATAATATCGCTTTTTTCGGCCCAACACCGAGACGACCGGTCTAATTATTTATTTAAAGTAGGATTGATAATGACAGCAGCAATTACATTACAACAAGGTTTTACCTTAAAAAATGGCACATATATTAAAAACCGTTTATTTAAATCGGCAATGAGCGAGCAACTGAGTGATGCTAAACATAATCCATTACCGGGACTCGCAACGCTTTATCACGCTTGGGCTCTTGGCGGTTTAGGATTATCAGTGACTGGTAATCTCATGGTTGATCGCAATGCATTAGGCGAACCAAAGCAAGTGGTGTTAGATGAACAGAGTGATTTAACTGAGTTTAAACGCTGGGCTCAACAAGGTAGCGTTAACGATACCCAGCTATGGGCGCAGCTAAATCATCCCGGCAAACAAACACCAAATTTTATTAATGCAGAGCCTGTTGCACCGTCGGCAATCGCACTGACCAATGGTTTGGAAAAAGGTTTTAATACCCCACGCGCGCTGACCGAATCAGAGATATTAAACATTATTGGTCAGTTCCAAACCAGTGCCAAATTGGCCAAACAAGTCGGGTTTACTGGCGTACAAATTCACGGTGCCCATGGTTATTTAGTTAATCAATTCCTGTCTCCACGTCATAACCAACGTGATGATCAATGGGGCGGAACAATTGAAAACCGCATGCGCTTTGTGCTATCAATCTATCAAGCAATACGTGCCGAAGTGGGTGACGCATTCCCGATTGGCATTAAACTGAATTCTGCCGACTTTATGCGTGGTGGTTTTACCGAAGAAGAGTCCATGCAAGTAGTCAAAGCATTATCTGATGCTGGTATCGATCAAATCGAAATCAGTGGTGGTACTTATGAAAGCCCAACGATGACCGGTCATAAAGTGAAGAAGTCAACGTTGGCGCGTGAAGCTTACTTTCTTGCTTATGCTGAAAAAGTACGTGCCATTACTGACACTCCATTAGTGGTAACGGGGGGCTTCCGTTCCAGTAAAGCCATGCTTTCCGCACTACAAAACAATGCCACGGACTTTATTGGACTTGCGCGCCCTATGTCGTTAGATACCCAGTTGCCAAATAAATTAATGGCATCTGACGACCACAAGATCAGTTTACCGAACTTAACCACAGGTGTTAAAGCCATTGATCGCATCGCGATGTTAGAGATTACGTGGTACGAAGCCCAGCTCGCGCGTATTGCTAATCAGCAACAGCCAAAAGCTAATTTAGGCACTTGGCCAGTATTTTTCAAAACCATCTATAGTGCAGGAAGCTACGCATTTAGAAAACGCCGTGCTTAAGCAGAAAGGACACAATATATACGCCTAGAATATTGCTGGGCGTAGAAAGATAACTTAATTAAAATGCAGCTCTGATCGCTTAATTAAGATCACTAATTTCATGTTTAATGACATAAAAAAAATATAAATGTGAGAATGAGATTTATTTGCAGTTGATAACTTGTTAGATTATATAAAAGTCAGCAAGTAGGCGTAGTTATGAGTGCAAAAAAAGCATTAAAAAAATTAAAAAAACAAAGTCATAAGCTTGAAAGAAAATCACTAAAACAACTACATAAATTATCTAGAATCACTACTCAAGTCGCAGCTAATAACAGTGAATGGCACTACGAGATCAAGGATTTATCGCAAGACGTCATTGCCAGTATGATGTCAGAATTAAAAACACCGTTAGAACCTGTTATATCTTGGTTTAAAAAAGATTCAGACAATGTTGAGTACAATGAAGACGTTATCGCTAGTGGCCAAATATTAACGCTGGCTAAACATCAACAACGCACAGCAACTCGCTCCGTGCTTAATATTCCGTTGAAATCACCCGCTTGTAAAAAATGTCCCGCACGAGCCAATGGAATATGCAAATGTGCAGCCAAAAAATTTAAAAACTCATAATCATACGGCTAACGGAGGGGCCAACTAAACGTTTTAATGCCATTGTAGCTAAACCTTTGGTTAGCGTTTTTGTACCATTAACCACTGCGTTTTCAACAAATGAAGGTTTTTCATCACTTTTAGTCCATTCATGCGTCTCTAAAATCTCTAATAAACTGTCACAATCAAGTTCTTCACGATCAAAATGAATGGCTACTGAACCTGCATGATATTTATGCTTAATATTCGTGATCGCATCTATTTGCTGCAATTGTTCAATCAATGCCATAACGGCCTTTGGATTATGGCGAATATAGTCGGATCTGACGCGTAATCGTTGGGATGTTTTGTGAATATACGTGTTCATAACTACTCAAATGCAAGCGATAATGATTATCAATAAGGTAACATCAAAGTTGACCCTGCGCAAAGAAAACTCAATCAAATTCAATTAACAATTGATCACTATTCGCATCCCCTCTCTTCTTATATATAATTTTATGATGAAAGATAAAATTAAAAAAGCTTTAAAAATAAGACGCTGGTTAACACTAGCGCACCACATCCCAGGACGTATCCGACTTAAATACAAAATGGGTATTATGGCCCATTTAATGACGATAAAAATCACTGACATTGAGCAAGCGTTAGCTGATATACCTGCGTTTAAAAATTATAAAATAAACAGCGATACGGGTAGCATTCTGATTGAATACGATGCTGGCATCATCAAACCAGAATTTATCAATCAGCTGTTTTCAGAATCAGAGGTCGACGTGCAACAAGCTTATTTGAATATTGCTGCAAGTCTTAAGATAGATGGAGTAAATGATGAGTGATGGTCCTAAATATGGTTCACACGATATCCCTTATACACAGAACACCGAGCAAACAGATCCTTATGCTACTAATGGTGGATATTCACCTTACATGATGCCTGTATACGGTTATAACCACCCAGGTATGCACCCAGGTATGCACCCAGGTATGCATCCAGGTATGCACCCAGGTATGCACTCAGGTATGCACCCACAGCAAGAACCCCCTGCTCAGCAACAAGAAGAAAACAATGCTTTCATTGAACAAGCCCAAGCAATGCTTGAAGGTGCGCTCGGTGAAGAAGTAGGAATGTTTAAAGACTTATTAGGAAACTTTGGTATGAATGATAAAGAATTTTGGAAAGGCGCAATGGTTGGCGCGGCAGCAGCCCTATTACTAAGCAACGAAAACGTACGTGGTAAATTAGTCGATTTAGTTGCAGGCGCCAGCGATATGCTTAAATCAGGTGGTTCAAACGTTAAAGATACAGCAACGCAAACCGCCGCATCGGTAAAAGATAACGTAACAACAAATAGCGAAATCTTCCGTGATACATATGCTGCTGGTAAACAAGGCTTTCAAGAATCAGTAGAACGCCATCAAGAAGAACAACCTAAAGCTAATAGTTAAATTATGAGTAATTCATCAGACAAATTAAGCGCAAGCCACCGAGCGATGCTCATTGGGGCAATGGCTGGCGGGGGCGCTTCATTAGCTGGCCAATGGCGTGATCACCAAAATGGGATATTAGCAACCAATGATGTCGCAATGAATGCTGTAAAATCGGCAATTAAGGCGGGGGCGATCAGTGGAACATCTACCTATATAGCCGAAAATATGGCGGGCCGGCCAGCATTATCTTTGCTCACAATATTGAGTGTAGGCGCAGCTGGCTTATACATGATAGATCAAATGTCGGAAAGGAAAAAACATGAATAATAAACAACCTTATTCTTATGCACCTTATTACGGTTATCCGCAAGGTGAAGTAAAACAGGCTCCAAGTTACAAGCAACAAAACAGTAAAACCCACTTTGCCATGGGTCTTGCAGCTGGCGCTGCCGTCGCTTATTTACTATCGAATAAAAAATTCCAGCAAGGCGTTAGCTCAACAGGCGAAAAAGCGTGGTCAGCGGTACGCGGTGAAGTAGAAGAATTAAAAGAACGTCTAGAAGACACACAAGCAGAACTAGATTACTACCGTAACTTAAATAAAGGCGAAAAATGATCGACTTGGTCGTTAAGCACCACCTGTCAGGGCGAATACGTTTCAAAGTAGCGGCACTGATCCACTTTCCAGATATTGAAGAGTGGATCAAACAAAGCTTATTAGCTATTCAAGGGATTCGTGACGTGCGTATCAATCAGGCAGCGGCTTCCATCGTCGTCCATTATGATACGCAATTATTGCATGTAGAGACCCTTGAAGCGCGTTTGTCACAACTTGATTTTACTCAAGCAGAGCAGACTGAAATAGAGCATCAATACACACGTGGTGATATTGCCATGAATGTTATTGGCATTCTTTCAACCGCTTTATTACCAAATAAATGGGGAGCTTTAACAACCGCAACACTTGTTGCACCGACACTCTTTGAAGGTATTAATAAAATCAAAGAAAAACGTATCTCTGTTGAGGTTTTAGATGCAATTGCCGTCGGTTTATCCGTCTGGCGTGGCGACTATAAAACAGCCATGGTCACGCAAAGCTTAATCAGCTTAGGCGAGTACATGGAACAGAAAACCTGCCGAAACAGTGATCAACTACTGGCTGAACTCATGCATCCTCAACAATCTGTCGTGTGGCGCATTGATGAATCAGGAAAAAGCCAAGTTAACTCCGATGAACTTAAGGCCGATGATATTATCGAGCTTGCACCTGGCGACTCAATCCCTGTCGACGGTGTAGTAATAGCAGGTGCCGCACTTATCAATCAATCTGCTCTAACGGGCGAGAGCGTACCTGTACGGCGTGAAATTGATGCTATCGTTTATTCAGGCACCAGCATTTATGAAGGCACGATAAAAGTACGAGTCGAAAAAGTCGGAAGTGAAGCTACAACGGCTAAAATAGCACAGTTAATTTACGATTCGCTAAGCGAAAAAAGTGAAACACAGCAAGTCACTCAAGACATGGCAGATCGCCGTGTCAAAATAACCTTAGGGATAGGCGCTGCAGTATTTGCCCTAACCCAAGATATTAATCGCGTGGCCTCAGTATTTCTTGTCGATTATTCCTGTGCACTAAAATTAAGCACGCCTGTAACATTTAAATCAATAATGTACCGGGCAGCACAAAACGGGATTTTACTCAAAGGCGGAAGTGCAATTGAGAAGATCGTCAAGGTCGATACTTGCGTGTTTGATAAAACCGGCACCTTAACTTATGGCGATATGGAAGTGACAGATGTTGTGCCATTTTGCCAAAACAACGATGCCCGTGACTTATTAGCAATTGCAGCGTCTGTAGAAGAGCACAGTAATCACCCATTATCACAATCCGTGGTCAATGCAGCAAAACACAATAAACTCCCACACATAGAACACGGGGAGGTGGAATATGTCATTGCCCATGGCCTTAAAAGTACCCTCAACGGACATTGTCTTGTAATGGGTAGCCGCCACTTCCTTGAAATGCATGAAAATGTTGACTTCACCCCCTTTGAAACACAAATTCGTGAACTTGAAGAAATAGGACGTCATTTAGTGTTTATTTCCCATCAAGGTAAGCTAATCGGGATGCTCGGATTACGTGATCATTTGCGCGAAGATGTAGAAAAAACACTGAACATGTTACGTCATTTAGGTATCAAAGAGTTAATTATGATCTCAGGCGATCGTGCTTATAAAGCCCAAACCCTCGCAGATGAACTTAAACTTGATCGAGTTTATGCCGAAGCCACTCCTGAAAGTAAAGCCAGTATTATTGAACAACTTAAACAAGCTGGTAAAACAGTGATGTTTATTGGTGATGGCGTCAATGATGCACCCGCATTAACGGCTGCGGATGTAGGCATTGCTATGTGTAAAGGCACTGAACTAGCAAGACAAGCCGCTGATGTAGTGTTATTAAAAGATACGCTTTATGGTGTCGCTGAAGCACGCCAATTGGCACAAATTGCAATGTCGATGATCAACTCAAACATCAAAGCCGCTGAATATGTTAACAGCGGTATTATGTTAGCAGCAGCACTCGGAATGCTAAGCCCCGCGATGAGTGCACTACTTCATAACGGTACCACGCTCGCGATCCTGGCTCGTTCCGCGGCATTAAAGAATGGCTAGTACTTAATTGCTATCAGAAAATACCACATAACATATATCCAATATTTATTATGTGGTATTTATTCGAACGAATATGCTAGCATTGCACTCCATTATTAGCCCTCTTAACAGGACCATATTCATGAAAGTTATTCGCTGGCTACTCGGCCGTCTTATTTTAACGCTTAATTTCATCTTCTCACCAAAAAGCATGAAACGCCCTGCTGACGAACAAGCAAAGGTTGATAGTGAGATCAATAACATGTCACTGTACCAATTTAAAGCCTGCCCATTTTGTGTAAAAGTACGTCGTAGTATGAAGCGTTTAAACTTAGATATCACCGTACGTGACGCGAAAAACGATGCCACGTTTGGTAATGAACTCGAGCAACAAGGCGGTAAACGTAAAGTACCTTGCCTACGTATCGAAGAAAATGGTCAAGTACAATGGATGTATGAATCAAGTGACATCATTGCGCACTTAGAAAAGAAATTTGCTTAATTTAGCCAGTTTTTAACTAAATAAATGTGCTCCCCCCAATTGCATTAAACCAGTGGTTCGCTGTTTTTTTGCAATTGGTGAAAAACACAATAATAATGTAAACAACAGCTAAACAAGGATTGTGATAGCGATGTTTTATAAATTTCTGATTTCATTAATGCTCTGCGCCATCATTTCACTGTTTTTTATTAGCAAACCTAATGGTCAAAAATTACTGAACTCTACCGTCATACTCCAAGATGTTGTCCGCGCCTTTGAACAAGTAAAAATAGATATTACTGGTCTCGAATTCGGACTGTTTAGCGACACCAATGATAATCCCAAATCAGTGACGCTTTATCGCTGGCAGGATAGCCAAGGTCAATGGCACTTTACCGATAAAGAAAATAGCCCCCTAATAGCAACGAGAACGCTCAAGCCAACGCTATTACTATCACTGCAAACTCATCCATAGCCGTGAAGAAGACAGCACATACAGAGACGGTTGAAACTGATAACAAACAACCGCAAGCACCTGCAACCGAGTCCCTATCGGCACACCCTCTCAGCAATGCATTTAATACCTTAGAAGATGCCAAAAGTATTCAAATATTAATGGACAACCACGGCGAACAACTCGATAACGCTATTAGAAATATCGGCAAATAACCCCTACCTAGCCTCTATTCAACGATTATTACGCCCCAATCAGCATACACACGCCCATATTATTACCACTCAGTAAAAGTAATTTACTATTTCATAGGATTATCAATACCACAGAAATAACTATAATGGCTCCAACAAAACGAGGGGACCTCAGTGTGACCTCCCAACTGACAGTATAAATTAGAGATAAAATACAATGACTGACAAATTTATTAAATCAAAAGCGGCAATTGCTTGGGGCCCTAACCAACCACTTTCTATTGAAGAAGTAGATGTGATGTTACCCCGCGCTGGTGAAGTATTAGTGCGCATTATCGCAACTGGCGTATGCCACACCGACGCATTCACTATGTCAGGAGATGATCCAGAAGGTATCTTCCCAGTGATACTTGGACATGAAGGTGGCGGTGTCGTTGAACAAATTGGTGAAGGTGTAACAAGTGTTGCAGTTGGCGACCATGTTATCCCGCTTTACACACCAGAATGTGGCGAATGTAAGTTCTGTAAATCAGGTAAAACAAACCTTTGTCAAAAGATTCGTGAGACACAAGGTAAAGGCGTAATGCCAGATGGCACGACGCGTTTTTACAAAGACGGTCAACCAATTTTCCATTACATGGGCTGCTCAACGTTTTCTGAATACACAGTATTACCAGAAATTTCATTAGCAAAAGTAAACAAAGAAGCACCATTAGAAGAAGTTTGTCTATTAGGCTGTGGTGTAACGACAGGTATGGGCGCAGTACTGAATACTGCCAAAGTACAAGAAGGCGATACTGTAGCTGTATTTGGTCTGGGTGGTATTGGTCTTTCTGCAATTATTGGCGCACAAATGGCAAAAGCAGGGCGTATCATTGCTATCGACATTAACGAAAGCAAGTTCGAACTGGCCCGTCAATTAGGCGCAACAGATTGCATCAACCCGAAAGACTACGATAAGCCAATTCAAGACGTGATCGTTGAATTAACGGACGGTGGTGTTGACTACTCATTCGAATGTATCGGTAACGTTGACGTCATGCGTTCGGCATTAGAGTGCTGCCATAAAGGTTGGGGTGAATCGATTGTTATCGGCGTAGCCGGTGCGGGTAAAGAGATCTCAACCCGTCCATTTCAACTGGTAACAGGTCGTGTATGGCGCGGTTCTGCATTCGGTGGTGTGAAAGGTCGTTCAGAGTTACCAGAAATTGTAGAGCGCTACATGGCAGGTGACTTCAAGCTAAACGATTTCATTACCCATACGATGGGCTTAGAAGATATTAACGAGTCATTTGAATTGATGCACAAAGGCGAAAGCATCCGCACCGTCATTCACTTTGATAAATAGTATCTTTGATAAAACATAATATCGTTGGTCATCGTACCTTCGACAAGTCATAAATTAACAACTTTATGGCTACGCCTTCATAGCGGATTCGCGGTGTGAAGGCGGCTTTTAATCTTCAAAATTATCTATATTAAATCGTGAGCAGGCATCATTATGGGTTGGTTATTTCTTTTATTAGGCGTATTGGCAGAAGCCACATCACACGTAGCACTGAAAGCGACCAATGGATTTAGCAACTTCTGGCCAAGTGTCATTGTTATCTTTGGACACCTGCTAGCATTTTTATTCTTAGGACAAGCCGTTAAGAATTTACCTGTCGGTATCGTCCATGCTTCATGGGCTGGATTAGCGATAATTTTAGTGACCTATATGTCGAGCTTAGTCTATAAGCAACACCTCGATGCTAAAGTGTGGGTCGGCATGTTATTTATCGCTGTCGGCATTGCTTTAATCAATCTGTCATCGATCCCACACACCCATTAAGCTGTTTTACTAACAGTTTCCAGCACTTTTTTGTGCGTTGTTACTGAGTAAAGCATGAAAGCAGTTTAATTCCCCCTTGTATTTATGCTATCTTGGATCGCTTTTAATGCTCATCAAAGGCTCACCATGGCACGTAAAGGCACTCTATTTATTGTATCTGCTCCAAGTGGCGCAGGAAAATCAAGTCTTATCAAAGCACTTTTAGATGCAAACCCAAGCAGCGATATGAAAGTGTCAGTTTCTCACACGACTCGAGCAATGCGCCCTGGTGAAGTAGACGGAATTCACTACAACTACATCCAAGTATCTGATTTCAAGCAGCAAATAGAAAATGAAGAATTTTTTGAATGGGCGGAAGTATTCGGTAATTACTACGGCACATCACGCGTGATGATTGAAAACACATTGGCACGTGGTATTGATATTTTCCTTGATATCGACTGGCAAGGTGCACGTCAAATCAAAGCACAAATGACTGATGCGCGCGGTATTTTCATCCTGCCACCCAGTCGTGAAGAATTAGAACGTCGTCTGAATAGTCGCGGTCAAGACAGTGATGAGATCATTGCTAATCGCATGGCAGAAGCAAAAGCTGAAATGTCACACTATAATGAATATGATTACCTTATAATTAACGATGATTTTTCGACTGCACTCGAAGATCTGCACGCGATTGTACGTGCCGAACGACTCGGTTCAACGAAGCAAGCAGCAAAAAACAACGTAATAATGAAAGATTTGCTGGTTAATTAGGCAAAAATAAAGTATAGTTTCTCGTCATTTTTTAGACTTAATTCACTGGGAGATCCTGCATGGCACGCGTAACTGTAGAAAATGCTGTACAACAGGTTGGTAATCGTTTCGACCTAATATTAATGGCGGCACGTCGCGCTCGTCAATTACAGATTCATGGTAAAGAACCTCTGGTAGCACCAGAGAATGACAAGCCTACTGTAATAGCCCTTCGTGAAATTGAAGCAGGTCTAATTACTAACGAATTGATGGATGCTGGCGATCGTCAAGAGCAGCAAGAACACGAAGCACAGCAAATTGCAGCAGTAGCCGCAATCGCTGAAGGTCGTGGTTAATACCGAATCGTCTTTTTGGTGATTTTATAAAAAAGGTGCATATTGCACCTTTTTTAATACCTATGATCCAGCCAAAAACGGGTTTATACTTTTTCATATTTCAAATACCAAAATTGCTAATTCTAGATTGAGTTGGCAAAATATAACGAAGATGTAAATTTAAAGGTGCAATTGCTCGCACTTTTTATTATCTTGCTAATAATACCATCTCATTTATATCAACTTTTCAGTAACGAGGCTGTACTTGCATATATTCGCAAATTTAAAAGCAACGACATCAACCTATCTATCGATTGAACAAGTCGAACTCATTGAGCATGCTTATTTAGTCGCGCGGGAAGCCCACCGACCTCAACAAAGAAGTACGGGTGAACCTTATATTATTCACCCCGTTGCCGTTGCTGAAATTCTTGCTGAAATGCGTCTTGATCATAAAACGATTATGGCAGCCCTGCTCCATGATGTGATTGAAGATACGCCAACGACTCAAGAAGATCTTGCGTCATTATTTGGCAGCACAGTTGCTGAATTAGTGGAAGGTGTCTCTAAGCTAGATAAGCTAAAATTCCGCGATCGCAAAGAAGCACAAGCCGAAAATTTCCGCAAAATGTTCATGGCGATGGTGCAAGACATTCGCGTTATCTTAATCAAACTAGCCGATCGCACCCACAACATGCGCACCATAGGCGCATTAAGACCTGACAAACGCCGCCGTATTGCTAGCGAAACATTAGAAATTTTTGCCCCGATTGCTAATCGCCTTGGTATTCATAATATAAAAAATGAATTAGAAGAACTTGGGTTAGAAGCCATGTACCCAATGCGTTACCGGATTCTTGCTGAGTCAGTCAAATCAGCACGGGGTAATCGCAAAGAAGTAATGTCTAATATCAGTCAAGAAATTGAAGGCCGTTTAGCAGAAGCAGGTGTACCAGCGACGATTCATGGCCGCGAAAAACTGATCTTTAGTATCTACAACAAGATGAAGAAGAAACGCGTTCAGTTCCATGAAGTTGTCGACATTTATGCGTTTAGGATCATCGTTGACGACCTGGATACTTGTTATCGCGTGCTTGGTCAAATGCACAGTTTGTACAAACCCAAGATAACCCGCTTTAAAGATTATATTGCCATTCCAAAAACCAATGGTTATCAATCTCTGCATACTTCGTTGGTTGGCCCACACGGCGTACCGCTGGAAATTCAAATCCGTACCAAAGATATGGATCTGATGGCTGACCGTGGTGTTGCTGCGCATTGGTCCTATAAACAAGGCGCAGACAAAATTAATACCACCGCACAATTACGTGCGCAGAAGTGGATGCAAAGCTTACTCGAATTACAGCAAAGTGCCGGTTCGTCGTTTGAATTTATCGAGAGTGTGAAAACCGATCTGTTCCCAGATGAAATTTATGTGTTCACCCCGAAAGGTAAGATCATCGAACTACCACGCGGTGCCACCCCTGTAGACGTGGCTTATTCAATCCATACCGATGTCGGACATACCTGTGTAGGCGCGCGTGTAAACCGTCAGCCACACGCGCTTAGTCAACCGTTGAAAAATGGTCAAACAGTCGAAATTATTACCGCACCAGGTGCACGTCCAAATGCAGCATGGTTAAACTTTATTGTCACTGGTAGAGCGCGTGCGCGTGTCCGTCAGCAATTGAAAAACATGCGCACCGAAGATTCGATCATCCTGGGGCGCCGTCTCTTAAATCATGCCCTCAACGGGGTTAAAATTGATGATATTGCCGTAGACAATTTAACCCAAGTACTGGCTGATACTAAATGCGAAAACCTAGATGCGCTGCTTATCGAGATCGGTTTAGGTAACATGATGAGCATTGTCATTGCCCGTCGTCTACAAGGCCGGGTAGATGAACTTACCGACCTGACACCACGCTCGGAAGAACAAGGCAAAATGCCGATTAAGGGTGCAGAAGGCATGCTGGTTAGTTTTGCTAACTGCTGTCACCCAATTCCAGGTGATGCCATTGTGGCTCATTTAAGCCCGGGTAAAGGTCTGGTGATACATATTGAGACCTGTCGTAATATTCACGGTTATCAAAATGAACCGGATCGTTATATCCCTGTTGAATGGGACGAAAATATCGATCCTAGTCAAGAGTTTAAAACTGAGATCCGTATTCAAGTGGTTAATCACCAAGGTGTATTAGCAAAACTGACCAATACCGTAGCCTCGACTGGCGCCAATATTCATAACATTGTTACCGATGAAAAAGATGCCCGTGTGTATAACGTTGATATTCTCATTACCGCGAAAAACCGCAAACATGTGGCCGATGTGATGAAAAAAATCCGTAAATTACAAGACGTACTAAAAATATCACGCAGTTATAACTAAGCCTGCAACTAGCAATGTAATGCGTGTATAACAAAGTGTTAGTTCAATGATAGCGAAGCCGTTGTGAAAGATGGCTTAGCTATGCAAGCCTCATTCAACCGTCCCAAACCCATCTAAGCCAAATTCCGATACTCGCATTAGCGCGTGATTTGGGTATAATACCTCGCCAATTAAATCTGATAGAGTAAGACCATGACCCCAGAACGTCTCGAACGCATTACTAAAATGCTCCAACACCGCCAACCAGATCTTACTGTGTGTATGGAATCTGTGCATAAACCACATAACCTTGCCGCCGTAGTAAGAACTTGTGATGCTGTGGGTGTCAATAATGTTCACGCGGTATGGTCTATACGTCCAACAAAGGTATCGGGTGGCACTGCAACAGGCAGCCAAAACTGGGTAAAAGTACACTCTCACGATAACATTGCTGCAGCAATCAAAGAATTAAAAGCCCAAGGCATGCAAGTACTTGCAACTAACCTGTCTGACACTGCCGTTGACTTCCGTGACATTGACTATACCAAACCAACGGCGATCTTAATGGGTCAAGAAAAGACCGGTATCAGTGCCGAAGCATTGGCACTTGCCGATCAAGATATCATCATCCCTATGGTTGGCATGGTGCAATCGTTAAACGTATCAGTAGCGACTGCGACTATCTTGTATGAAGCACAGCGTCAACGTGACAATGCTGGCATGTACCAAGGCGAAAGCAAACTACCCGCTGAAGAGCAGCATAAAATCTTCTTTGAAGGCGGCCACCCTGTCTATGCGAAAGCATGCAAGCGTAAAGGTTTAACTTACCCTGAGTTAGATGCAGAAGGCCAAATTGTTGCTGACGAATCGTGGTGGGATGCACTACGTAGTTCAAAATAGGCTAATATAATCCATCCCAAGTGACTTCAAGATGCTATATCATTTTGAAGTAGCTTGGGTATAAGTCTTCTGATAATATATGTTTATATATACAGTAGATTCGTGAGTAATTATGCGATTAGATAAGATCCCGGTTATCGAATTAAAAGGTGTTGGCGCCAAAATGGCCGACAAGTTAGCGAAGCTGAACCTAATGACGGTTCAGGATCTGCTTTTTCACCTGCCAAGTCGCTATCAGGATCGCACCACCATCTATCCTATCCAAGACCTATTACCCGGTCTGCATGGCACTATCGAAGGCGAGATCGTCAGCTGCGATGTCACCTTTGGTAAACGCAAGATCATGTCTTGTAAAGTCAACGACGGCACCGGCATCATCACGTTATTATTTTTCCATTTTAATGCCGGACAAAAAAACAGTTTCACCGTGGGTAAAACCATCACCGCATTTGGCGAATTCCGCCGTGGCCGCTTTGGTTATGAAATTGTCCATCCTGAATATAAACTCGCACATGCAACCAGCTCAGAGATGAGTGCAGAAACGCTGACACCAATATATCCTTCCACAGAAGGCTTAAAGCAATTAACCTTGCGTAATCTGACCGACCAAGCACTGCAGCACCTCAGCCAAACCACATTACAAGAATTGCTACCGAAAGGACTGTATACAGGGCAAATCGAGTTGAATCATGCGATCAAATTATTGCACCGACCAACACCCGATGTGTCGCTTGAGCTGTTAGAACAAGGTCAGCATCCCGCGCAACAACGCCTGATTATCGAAGAACTGCTGGCGCAAAATATCAGTATGCTGCAATTGCGTAAGAAAATGCAGCAGCATCCCGCCATCAAATTGCCAGCGAGCAAAACCATTACCAATAAATTTTTAGCACAATTGCCTTTTACGCCAACCAATGCGCAACAACGTGTGGTCGGTGAGATCCAGCAGGACCTCCAGAAAGGCTACCCTATGATGCGATTAATCCAAGGTGACGTAGGATCAGGAAAAACTCTTGTCGCAGCGCTAGCGGCACTACAGGCCATCGGTAATGGCTATCAAGTGGCATTGATGGCACCCACTGAAATATTAGCCGAGCAACATGCGCTTAATTTCAAAGGCTGGTTCAATCAACTGGGCATCAAAGTCGGTTGGTTATCCGGTAAACAAAAAGGCAAAGCCCGAGAAGCAGAGCTCGCATCGATTGCCAGTGGCGAAACACAGATGATAGTCGGCACCCATGCCATTTTCCAAGCAGCAGTGAAATTCTTCAATTTAACCTTAGTGATTATTGATGAGCAACATCGCTTTGGTGTCGAGCAACGCCTTGCCCTACGTGAAAAGGGGGCGGTCAATGGTTTATACCCGCACCAGTTATTTATGACGGCAACCCCGATCCCGCGCACTTTAGCCATGACCGCTTATGCAGACTTAAATACCTCGGTTATTGATGAACTACCACCGGGACGAACGCCGATCACCACAGTCGTCATGCCCGATACCAAACGCAGTAAAATCATTGAACGCGTCGAATTAGCGGTTAAAAATGAAGGTCGTCAAGTCTATTGGGTATGTACCCTGATTGAAGAGTCGGACGTATTAGAAGCGCAAGCGGCTGAAGATACCGCCAATGATTTACAAAAACAGTTACCCGATTTACGGATTGGCTTAGTGCACGGCCGGATGAAATCCATTGAAAAACAATACGTCATGGACGCGTTTAAAACCAAACAATTGGATTTACTGGTCGCCACCACCGTGATTGAAGTTGGGGTGGATGTACCGAATGCCAGTTTGATGATCATCGAAAATCCAGAACGTTTAGGTCTGGCACAATTACATCAACTGCGCGGTCGTGTGGGCCGTGGTAAAGTCGCCAGTCACTGTGTACTGCTTTATCATGCACCACTGTCCGATACCGGTAGCAAGCGTTTATCGGTATTACGGGAAACCACAGACGGGTTCAAAATTGCACAACGAGACCTCGAGATCCGTGGCCCTGGCGAAATGCTCGGGAGTAAGCAAACCGGGATTGCAGATCTAAAAGTGGCGGACTTAGTCCGTGACCAACACTTGATCCCATTGGTACAAAATATTGCTCGCCACTTACTGCAACAACACCCTGAGAATGCCCATGCAATCACCCAACGTTGGATGGCAGACAAGGACATTTATTCCAACGCCTGACGCGGTTTTTGATAACGAAGTAGGCTCAGCGCGAGGTTACGCACCGATAGGCATCACCACAAAGGTCGCGCTAAAAACCGCGGCCAATTTCGGGCCACTATAAACATCAACGTCAATATCAAGTTTGGCGTTACGCCCTTCGATTAATTCCCGCAAACTGCCCTTCATTCGGTATTTATGTGCGACCGCAAACGGCTCCAAATTAATCGGGCGTTTATAATGAATATTACCTTTCGACAGCACTATATTCCCTAGTAACCCCTGTTCTTTTAACATTAACCAGACTAATCCCCAGCCTGTTAGCGTCGCTTGGCTATAAATACTGCCTGCAAACATGGTATCGTGAACGTTCACATTGGCGTTTAATGGGGCTGCAGTTTCAAATCGCCAGCCGCTATATTGCCGAATGTTAATACCCATGTGTTGGCTAATCGGGATCTTAGTTGCCCACTCTTGTTGCAGCTCAGCACACCATTCTGGATGGCGTAAGATCTTATCCATGGCGTTCACTTCTTTAATCATCTGACGATGGCGAACACCCTCACTGATTTGACCACTACCAACCAAAGAAAAGCCACATTTTTCATAAAATGGCACCGCTTCAACACGCGCATTCATGACAATTCGTTCGCTACCCGCTTTGTACGCTTCATCTTCCAATGCCGAGATCAGCAAACTACCCAAACCTTGCTTACGGTGCTTGGGATCAACGGCCATATAGTGAATTTGTGATTCGTCGGCACCAGCAGTATAGATCCGGCCACACGCGATTGGCCTGCCGCTATTATCCAAGATCATACGATGTTCACTGTGTTCATCATAAATGTCTTTCTCGGTGCCACGCGGACGCTGTAGTGGCGCTCTTAACAGCGACCAGCGTAAATGATAATAATCTTCTAACTCTTGTTCCGTTTCAGGTACATGCACGTGAAACATAGTCTCTCCTTGTCTATTACTATCACTCATGGCTTAGGATCTACACTTGCAGCCAAAAAGTAACGGGTCCATCATTGACTAACGACACTTGCATATCTGCAGCAAAGCGTCCTGTTTCTGTCGTTATCTGTTTCTGCCGGCATTGACCAACAAAATACTCATATAAATGGTTGGCATCAGCAGGTGCGGCAGCCGTCGAAAAGCTTGGACGGGTACCTGAATTGGTATCTGCTGCGAGGGTAAATTGCGATACCACCAACAGCTCACCGTTAACTTGCTGCACATTTAAATTCATTTTATCATCGCTATCACTAAACACACGATAAGCTAATAACTTCTCACTCAAACGTTTCGCTTTCGCTTCGGTATCGCCTTTTTCAATACCTAATAACACCAATAAACCTTGGCCTATATTACCGATAACTTCATCTTCAACGCTTACATCTGCTTTGCGCACACGCTGGATCAATGCGATCATGCCTTGCCTCAATAATCATTATTAAATTTAATGTTATTGATAATACCGAAACTGCTTAAATTAATCACTGACAAACTCAAAGGTAATAATCTCAGCCATGAGCTCTGTCGCTTTTCGTAACGCATCGATCATGCCGGGCTCACAGTCAAAGTGCCCAGCATAAGGCACGATAAACAGCTGAGCTAACGGTAAACGCTGACATAATTCATAAGCAGGCCCGAGTGGATTAGAGATATCAAAACGGCCGTGCACCATAATCATCGGCACTTGCGCTAATGAATCTAAGCGCTGAAAAATATAGTTATCAGCAATAAAACAGTTCTGAGAAAAATAATGGCATTGTAATGTCGACATGCTTAATGCCACATCGGCATCAATCAAGTCGACCTTGCTGCGAAACTCCGGATGCGGATTACCAATCTGCGCCTGCCATTCCACCCAAGCTTTTGCCGCTGTCATTTTTTCAATGTCATTATCACTGGCCAATAACTGACTATAAGAGGATAGTAGTGCCGCATAATCATTGCCATTGGCACGACGGATAAAACGGTCAAAATGATCGGGGAATAACTGCGCCGCACCACCGGATGCTGAAAATTGCCAAGTGAGGTCCTGATGACGCGCGAAGAATAAACTGTGTAATATTAGCCCTTGTACCTTATCGCGATGGAGCAAGTTATACAGTAACGCTAACGTCGCACCCCAACCTTCACCAAACAAAACACAGCGCTGAATGTCGAGCAAGCTTAAGATAGTGCTAATATCCTGCAATAAATGTTGGGTGGTATTATCTTCAATACTCGCATACGGTTTTGAGCGCCCACAGCCACGCTGGTCAAACAAAATTATGCGATATAGCTTAGGGTCGAATAAGCGCCTATCATCGGCCATAATCCCTTTACCGGGACCATCATGCAGGAATAATAACGGTATACCGTCTGGGTTACCGACTTCTTCAATATAAAGACAATAACGATTAGCTACAGGTAAATAATGTTCAGCATAATGCTGAATGGCGGGGTACAGTCCAATCATAGCAATATCAACCTCCTTTCCCACAGCACGGACACCAGAAGCTGATAGTTGAACCTAACGTGAACGCGAGGTAATTTGTAACGCGTTTGCGTACTTAAATTACCTTGCTTAGTCAGAACGGTCATCCATAGATAGGTGTACTTGTTGCTGAACTTGTGACTATTTTTATCATTCCAACTGTGCCTTTTTGTGTTTTAACTGGTCATTAAACTCTGTTAATGACGCCGTAATTTCAGCCCCTAACAACACAATTAACCAGCACAGATAAATCCAAACCAATAAGATAGGTATAGTTGCTAATGCACCATAAATCACTTCATAAGACGGAAATTGTACTAAATACCAAGTAAAGGCACGTTTAATACTTTCAAACAAAAAGGCACTAAAACACGCACCTATAAATGCATAACGCAACGGTACTCGGCGGTGTGGGATCACCACATACATAACAAACAAACCCAGTGTACCTAACAAGGCTGGCACCAGTTTTAATAAGCTCACAGAGCCCGTCACTTCGGTCACATCAGTAACAAATGACAGTGATAATAAATAGGAAGACACACCTAAACTAATGGCAATAAACAGTGGGCCAAAGGTTAGAATCAGCCAATACACGGCGAAAGATAAAAAGAAACTACGTTCTATTTTACAACGCCAAATATGATTAATGTGCTTATCTATGGTGTTAATAAGTAACAAGGCCACAATGAATAATGCCCCCGAACCGATTGAGGTCATCTTGCCAGTATTGGCGACAAAATCCTGTAAGTACTCTTGAATAGTACCTGTCGCATGCGGTACAAGATTGGTATACAAAAACGATTCAACGCTCTGTTGCCAGGTTTCAAAAATAGGAAACGCAGACATGACAGAAAACAACACGGTAATTAACGGCACCAGAGAAAGTAGTGTTGTATAGGCCAGAGAGCTGGCGTTAACCGTTAACCTATCATCACTTATGCGTTTACCAAGATAGCGCAGAAAGGCAAAACAAGTGAGTAGGAACGACCAGATATTGATTTTTGTTTTGGCGAGTAATAGCAATGATTGTTGATTCGGAAACTTAACCACAGGTTCCCTCCTTGGTTATTTTAGGGTAAAAAAAAGGTGATACCTAAGTATCACCTTTTTTTGAAATAGCGCCAAGATTATTAATTCATAACCTTGTTAACTATTATTATTTAGCTGGACGGCTAGCACGTTTACGATCGTTTTCTGAAAGAAGTTTCTTACGGATACGAATGCTTAACGGTGTTACTTCTACTAATTCATCAATATCGATGAATTCAAGCGCTTGCTCAAGAGTCAAAACGATTGCTGGTGAAAGCGTTTGTGCTTCATCAGTACCAGAAGAACGTACGTTAGTAAGCTGTTTACCACGAATACAGTTAACTGTTAAATCGTTAGAACGGTTATGAATACCAACAATTTGACCTTCATATACTTCTGTAGCGTGACCTAAGAACAGGCGACCACGATCTTGTAAGAAGAATAGAGAGTAAGTAACAGCTTTACCAGTTTGATTACAAACTAATACACCATTTTGACGTTGACCAATTGTACCGCCTTTATGGGGGCCGTAGTGATCGAAGCTATGGTATAGAAGACCAGAACCAGATGTCATTGTTAGGAATTCAGTTTGGAAACCGATTAAACCACGGCTTGGGATCATAAAGTCTAAACGAATACGACCTTTACCATCTGGAATCATGTTAGTTAGTTCCGCTTTACGGATACCTAACTGTTCCATTACAGAACCTTGATGTTGATCTTCACAATCAATCGTCAATGTTTCCATTGGCTCATGTAGCTTACCGTCAACCATACGTTCGATAACTTCAGGACGAGATACTGCTAGCTCGAAACCTTCACGACGCATAGTTTCAATTAAGATACCTAGGTGAAGTTCACCACGACCAGATACTTTGAATTTATCTGGATCAGCAGTTTCTTCTACTTTAAGTGCAACGTTGTGTACTAACTCTTTGTTCAGACGGTCAAGGATGTTACGTGATGTAACAAATTTACCTTCTTTACCACAGAATGGTGAGTTGTTTACTTGGAACGTCATTGTTACAGTTGGTTCATCAACTGATAACGGTGGTAGCGCTTCAACATTATTCTGTGCACAGATAGTGTCAGAAATTTTAAGTTCGCCTAAGCCAGTTACTGCAATGATATCGCCCGCTTCTGCAAGTTCAACATCATGACGTTCAAGACCTAAGTAACCTAATACTTGGCCAACTTTACCTTTACGCTGTTTACCGTCAGAACCAATAATAGTAACTTGTTGATTTACTTTAACAGAACCACGCGTTACACGGCCAACACCGATCACGCCAACATATGCGTTGTGATCAAGTTGCGAGATTTGCATTTGGAAATCACCGTCACGATCGCCTTCAGGTGGAGCAACATGGTCAACAATAGCTTGGAACAAAGGTTCCATGTTTTCAGTTGGTTCATCTGACTCACCGTTAGCCCAGCCATTTAGTGCTGAAGCGTAAACAACTTTAAAGTCTAACTGTTCATCAGTTGCGCCTAGGTTGTCGAATAAATCAAAGATTTGATCCATAACCCAATCAGGGCGAGCACCAGGCTTATCGATTTTGTTGATAACAACAATTGGCTTAAGACCGTGTGCAAATGCTTTTTGTGTTACGAAACGCGTTTGTGGCATAGGGCCATCAACTGCATCAACGATCAAACAAACACTGTCTACCATAGACATAATACGCTCAACTTCACCACCGAAATCGGCGTGTCCTGGAGTATCTACGATGTTGATACGGTAATCTTTCCACATAATTGCTGTGTTTTTAGCAAGAATAGTAATACCACGTTCTTTTTCAAGATCATTAGAATCCATTACACGTTCTTCATTACCACCACGTGTTTGTAAAGTACCTGACTGTTCTAATAACTTGTCAACTAAAGTGGTTTTACCATGGTCAACGTGAGCGATAATCGCAATGTTGCGTAGTTTCTCTAGCACTGTGATGCCTCTGTATATTTTATATGGGTAAAAATTAGGCGGTATTGTAACCGCCTCGCTGTGATCTACCTAGCAAAATTTTGGCACAGAGTAAAATGATTGCAATTTATTTTATTTAAAATTGTGCACGAAACAGCACATGGCTTTTCGCAAACAGCAAAAAATGCATCTAAACCTTACCAGATGGTAAATACTGAGGCTTATATTGCCTGTCTTTTATCAATAATATTTGAATACGATTTTACTGGTAATCACTGAAAATAAACCATAATATCGATCTTGGTAATAGCAAACGTATGAGTTTAATGGCTGCAACAACCACCGCACCAAAAAGGTGCAAGAAACGCACAGCATTCGTGCAGTGACGGATTTATGCAACCAACAACAAGTACATTAAAACTTTTAAATCAACAACTTAAATAGTTGGCACATATATGGCATTATCTAGTTCATGATTGTTTACAGTCAACAACTTTAAATGAAGCCATCATATTGATGACACCGGAGGTTATTTTATTATGTCAGCAGAAAGCGTATTAGCTCTAATTAAAGAACAAGACGTTAAATTTGTAGATTTACGTTTTACAGATACGAAAGGTAAAGAGCAGCACGTTTCTCTACCACATCATCAAGTAAATGCCGGCTTCTTTGAAGAAGGCAAAATGTTTGATGGTTCATCAATTGAAGGTTGGAAAGGCATCAACGAATCTGACATGATTTTAATGCCAGATCCGGCAACAGCCGTACTTGACCCGTTCACAGAAGCAACAACTCTGAATCTACGTTGTGATGTACTAGAGCCTGCAACAATGCAAGGTTATAGCCGTGACCCTCGTTCAGTAGCAAAACGTGCACTTGCATATTTACGCTCAACTGGTATCGCTGATGATGTATTCTTCGGTCCGGAACCAGAATTTTTCCTATTTGATGATGTTAAGTATAAAACTGACATGTCCGGTAGTATGTACAAGATTGACGCTGAAGAAGCTTCTTGGAACTCTGATAAAGAGTACGAAGGCGGCAACATGGGTCACCGTCCAGGCGTTAAAGGGGGTTACTTCCCAGTATCACCAGTTGACTCTGCACAAGACATCCGTAGCGCAATGTGCCTAATAATGGAAGAAATGGGCTTAACAGTTGAAGCACATCACCATGAAGTAGCAACAGCTGGTCAAAACGAGATCGCAGCACTATACAACTCAATCGTTGAAAAAGCGGATGAAGTTCAAATTACCAAATACGTGATCCATAATGTGGCACACGCTTACGGCAAAACAGCAACATTTATGCCTAAGCCATTGGTAGGTGATAACGGTTCTGGTATGCATTGTCACCAATCACTACAGAAAAATGGCGAAAACATTTTTTCTGGTGATCTGTATGGCGGTCTATCTGAAACTGCACTTTATTACATTGGTGGTATCATCAAGCACGCAAAAGCAATTAACGCATTTGCTAACCCAACAACTAACTCGTACAAACGTTTAGTTCCTGGTTTTGAAGCACCAGTAATGCTGGCTTACTCTGCACGTAATCGTTCAGCATCAATTCGTATCCCAATCGTACCATCGCCAAAAGCGACACGTATTGAAGTACGTTTCCCAGATCCAGCAGCCAACCCATATTTAGCATTCTCTGCAATGTTAATGGCGGGTATTGACGGTATTAAAAACCGCATCCACCCTGGTGATGCAATGGATAAAGATTTATACAATCTACCAGCAGAAGAAGCAGCAGAAATTCCACAGGTTGCCTCTTCACTAGAAGAAGCACTATCAGCACTCGATACTGACCGTGAATTCTTAACGGTTGGCGATGTAATGGCAGACGATACTATCGATGCTTACATTGCAATAAAAGAACAAGAAGTTGAAAGACTGAACATGACGACTCATCCAATTGAGTTTGAAATGTACTATAGCGTATAATTTTAATAAATAAATACAAAAAAACCCGCTAATAAGCGGGTTTTTTATTTGTTAATTTTATATAACTGGGTGAAAATAACTATATAAATCAAGTAATCAAAAGACAGGATGTCGTAATGAAACACATGATGCTATTAATATTATTATTATCAAGCTACCCGAGTGTATCAGCTATTTATCAATGGACTGATGAACAAGGTATTACCCATTTTTCTGATGATGAAAGTAAACCTGAATCTGCCACAGAAATTGATGTGAAGCTCACACCGCCATCTATAGCATCACTGATTCAGTCAAGAACACCAGAAGCAAGTGCTGCAAATGCAAGTAATACTGACATGCCTTTAATACCGATTGGCGTTAGTATTAACAGTCCTATCGATCAGCAAACCATACGCAGTAATAGCGGTGAGATAACAGTATCAGCCACACTCAGTGCCACACTAACCTACGGTTTAAATATTCGCTTATTAATTGATGGCGTGATCCATAGCGAACAAATAGACAACCAATTTAAGGTCAGTCAGGTACCCATGGGTACACATACATTACAGCTACAAATAATTAATAATTTAGGCAAGGTAATTGCATCATCAGAGTTAATTACTGTTTATTTGCATCGTTTTAAGGCCAACTAACTCATTACTGCTTTAATTTTATCACGCTGTACAGTAATATTTCAGAGTTAGCACCAAACTAGTGCAATCTGTAGCGGGATATTGATCCTAATAAGGAAATGTCATGATAATGATCCCAGAACCCCAACAATCATTACTGAATAACTTAATTTCGTCGGTATTCGTGCTTAATCATGATCTGTATATTAAATATCTTAATCCAGCCGCTGAGCAGCTACTCGGCTCCAGTGCCAGCCGGGTACTCGATATCAAGATAACCGACATTATCGAACACACAAGCTTAGACCTTTCATTACTGGCAAGTACGATAAAAACCGGGCAAGGATTTACTGACAATGAAGTATCATTAGTGATTGATGATCGCCAGTTGTTAGTCGAAATATCAGCAACCTTGACGATTTTTGATTCCGAGACCTGTATTTTGATTGAAGCAAGGCAAATTGATTTACAAAAAAAAATCAGTCAAGAGCTTTATCAACACGTCCAACAACAAGCTGCACAAGAGCTCGTTCGTGGTTTAGCGCATGAAATTAAAAATCCATTGGGTGGCCTGCGTGGCGCAGCCCAATTACTTGAAAAAGAGTTACCAACCGCTGAATTAAAAGAATTCACTGGTATTATCATCGAACAAGCCGATCGATTACGGGCCCTTGTTGACCGTTTATTAGGGCCACAAAAGCCCGGTAAACAAACTATTTTAAATATTCATTCCGTGATTGAAAAAGTAAAACAATTAGTCGAGTTTGATTTACCAACTGGCATTATTATCGAGCGAGATTACGATCCATCCATCCCTGATTTTGAGATGGAGCCGGACTTATTACAACAAGCACTACTGAATATCATTAGCAATGCCATTCAAATACTGAAAGGTCATGGCTCGATAAAAATCATTACTCGAACAGCACATCAAGTGAATATTCAGGGACAGAAATATCGCTTATGTGTTGAAATAAAAATCATCGATAACGGGCCAGGTATTCCTGAACATATTAAAGATACCCTGTTCTACCCGATGGTCACTGCACGTGAAGGTGGCACCGGACTCGGCCTTTCTATTGCTCAAAACCTGATTAAACAACATAAAGGTAAAATTGAGTGCCATAGTTGGCCTGGTCATACCGAATTTGCCATTTATCTGCCACTAAGAAAATAAAGGATTAGACTATGACAACATCTACAATTTGGATTGTCGACGACGATAGTTCAATCCGCTGGGTTCTCGACAAAGCATTAAAATCACAACAGTTTGAAACGTCTGCATTCAGTGATGCGCATGCCTTATTAAACAAACTCGAATTCGAACAACCAGATATTATTATTTCTGATATTCGCATGCCCAAAATGAGCGGACTAGAGTTAATGGCTAAAGTGCACGCCACTCATCCTGACCTGCCGATCATCATCATGACTGCGCACTCCGATCTAGATAGCGCGGTAAGCGCTTATCAGGCCGGCGCATTTGAATACCTGCCAAAACCATTTGATATTGATGAAGCTGTATCTTTAGCCACCCGCGCGGTAACCCATGCCAAAGAACAAACTAAAAATCGCCGTAAAAATAATAAAGTAGAACCAGTGCCTGAAATTATTGGCGAAGCACCGGCCATGCAAGAAGTGTTTCGCGCTATTGGTCGATTATCGCGTTCTTCTATCAGTGTGTTAATTAATGGTGAATCTGGCACGGGGAAAGAGCTTGTCGCACAAGCGTTACACAAACACAGCCCACGCGTAAACAACGAATTCATTGCTTTAAACATGGCTGCTATCCCCAAAGACTTAATTGAATCAGAACTATTTGGCCATGAAAAAGGCGCATTTACCGGTGCCGCAGGTGTGCGTAATGGCCGTTTTGAGCAAGCCAATGGTGGTACGCTATTTTTAGATGAGATCGGTGATATGCCGATTGATATTCAAACCCGACTGTTGCGGGTATTGTCGGATGGTCAATTTTACCGTGTCGGTGGTCATTCGCCAGTGAGTGTCGATGTACGTATCATTGCCGCCACGCACCAAAATTTAGAACAGAAAGTGGCGGATGGTAGTTTTCGTGAAGATTTATTTCATCGTTTGAATGTCATTCGTATCCATATTCCGTCACTTAATGAACGTCGTGAAGATATTCCTAAATTGGCCAATCACTTTTTGATCAGTGCGGGTAAAGAACTCGGTGTCGAAACCAAAATACTCAGTAAAGAAGCTGAAACTTACTTAGCCAATCACCACTGGTCCGGTAACGTCCGCCAACTCGAAAATATTTGTCGCTGGTTAACCGTGATGGCCAGCGGCCAAGAAGTGTTTATTGCTGACTTACCACATGAAATTACCGATGAAAAACCGACTAAACTCAACAGTCCTGGCAGTGCTCTACATGGCGATTGGCGCAGCCAATTGAAAACCTGGACAGCACAACAACTCGCCTCAGGACACAGCGACATTCTTGCGGAGGCAATGCCAGATTTTGAGCGTATCATGTTACAGACGGCATTGGAGTATACTCAGGGTCATAAGCAAGATGCTGCTAAACTGCTAGGCTGGGGCAGAAATACCCTCACCCGTAAGTTAAAAGAACTCGATATCAATTAATTATATCGTTAATAGATAGCGTTAATTAACCCCGTCATTATCACTCGACGTGACAGCATGCACTGATGATGACGGGGTTAAGCGAAATCAATCAATCATCATTCTTATCGCAGTTAATTGACTGTAATCAACTGCTAGTCTGATGCAGTCGATGAATCATGGCACTCAATAATATAATCATGCAATATCAACTCAAGTTCATTGTTAATATCAAAATTTAGTGCCAGTCCTTTGCCATTATTATGTTCATTTTCAATCCGTACCACTCTCGCTTCAACCAAATGAAAACCACGCTGCGGGATCTTTAAATAAAAACGCAGATTATCGCCATCCTTTAAATTAAAGTCGATAGACGAGAATTGTTGCGCACTGCACAACATAAACAAACCCGACGTTGAAATATTCATCACCGCGCCAAGTAATGTTTCACCTTGTCGGTCAAATATTTTTACCCCTCGCGGATCAGCTAACCGCCAGTAACGTCCTTCACTACCGTTATGATCAATAATATCCGGTGGTCCTAACTCTTTTAGCTCACCATGAAAACCATCACTCACCAGATATAACGGAAAACGAAACTCTTCCTTTTGATTCGATGTCACCAGTACAATATCGTCAGAGTCAGTCAATCGGCTCAGCATCTGCTTAGATATATGCGATATAAACACATCGTGATGCTCATCATCATCCTGACTATCAATCACTTCCTGTAATAAACTGAGTTCATCTTGGGTTAATACATCGCTAATTTTTTTTGGCATGACATAACCTTTTATGCTTTTGCATACAAATATCCTTATCCGTCATACAAAATTCACCAATGATTGGTACTAAATTTACACTTAATTATACTAACCTTAGTAAACCAGAACTAATTTAACCTTGCAAATATAAAAACCGTAAGATTGAAGTTAAGACATAAAATCGAGCGTTAACAAGGCGCTATTTCTATAGCATAACAAGTAGGCCAAGCATGGACGCAAAGCAAGACGCTGTAAATCAAGGAATCAATGTCATCGACACGATAGAAATAGCAGGTGAGTTTATCATAGAGCAACGTCACCGCCATGAGCGGCGGCAACGTCAATCAAATCACTGTTCTCGTTACGAGCGTCGATTACACAATCGACGTAGCATCCATAGAAACAAGATTGATATTACAATCTAATGATGGTGATGGTGCGGTTTGGCATGTCTAAAACTATGCGGTAATAATTCCAACATAAAGCTACGCGCACCGCGACGTAAAATACTTATCGCAAATAGAATCGTCACAATGACTAAACTTAAATAACGCCACCAATCATCTTGCCAATGTGGTGCTAGTGTTAACCAAGGTTTGGGTAATTCAGGTACCCAATACATAATTCCCAGACCCAATAACAAGGCTACAGTGACAATCGCCATCACCACCGCTATTGCGATGTGCTTACTTTGGTTATCTTTAATAAAGCGGTATAAATCTAAATTAAGCGTTGGTCCTACTAAACTAAAGGCAACAACAGCACCTGGCGATACGCCAGCAATAAGCATAATCGCTAATACAGGGGTAATACCCGTCGCACAAAAATGAAAAGGTAACGCGATCAAGATCGCGAGAACCACTTGCAACCAAGGTTCTTGCTGTAAAAACTGCCAACCAATCGTCGGAGTAAATGTTGCAGCGGCAATTAATCCAAACAATACCCAAGGCGCGGTGTGATCAATTAAATGCGCAAAGCCATGTTCAAAAGCATGCTTCAAACGCGATGTAGATTGTTTTAGCTGTTCAGGTGTCGCACATATTTTGGTATTTGAATCATCTTTCTTAAACAATAACCCAATCAATAAACCCAAGGTTACCGCTAAAATAATCGCCATCACTAAACGAATACCAACCCACTCAGCACCTAATAACGGCAATGAAATAAGTAATGCATCAAACCCTATCACAGGCGACGCCACCAAAAATGACACTGCTAATGCAGAGCCGCAGCCCGCTTTAATCAACTGCTTATACATGCTTGATGCATCTGGAATACAGATCGGCAGAGGTAAACCAATCAGTGTGCCTTTTAATGCGCCAGCGACTGGGCCAGTACTGCGTAATTGGCCAACCAGATTGAATGCAGGTTTCACAAAGTTAATCAGCCATGTCAGGATATAAGCAAACAATAATGCGGGGGCCGCATGTAACGACAAGCTCACAAATCGTAATAAGGTTTCAGCTGTTTCATTACCGTGGTCATCATGTCCTACGTGGTCATCGTGTCCTACATGATCATCATGTCCGACGTGGTCATCGTGTCCTACATGGTCATCGTGTCCTACATGGTCATCGTGTCCTACATGGTCATCGTGTCCTACATGGTCATCGTGCCCTACATGCTCATCGTGCCCTACATGCTCATCATGTCCTGCGTGGTCATCCGCGTGTAACGCAGATGAAACCGTCATTTGTGATATCGTCGTTTGTGATACAACGGCCACGTCTTCCGAACCGTGATCATGCGGCGCATAACCTAACCAATGTGGCAGTAATACCGCAAGTAAACAGATAGCACCAATCAAGCTCCCCGTACCAGCGGCAAATTTATCACGTTGAGTTTCTTCACCATGTTCCTGCTTATACGGCTGATGAAATACCACATGTAGAATAGAACCCATCACTAACGCTTGGAACCAGATCAACCAGTTACCACTATCATGTGCAATCAGTTCTCCACCTAGCCAAGTACCGGCAACCGTTGCTACTGACATCGCCGTTAATACCGCTAGCGGTAACGCCCTGCCATAATGCGGACGTAACAGCCACCATACGGTAAGACCAACGGGAAAACGATGCAGTACCACACCGATTGCCAATAAATAAGCCGTTTGATCATCTCTAATCGCCAGCGCACCACCATCGGTGAGCGCGTGTAATACAAGACCGAACACACCTAATATCAAGGTAATAGAATGAGTTTGCTTTGCGACTTTATGGAATATTTTTTCTACCATACCCGGGCCAAATAAGCCAACGAGCATCAGTCCGAGAACGGCAATACCGCCACTTTCCAGTAATTCAGGCAAGATATGGAATAACACCAAACCGCCAATGGAAACAAAGATAAAACTATCAAAGAAAGCAAAACGATCAGATTTAGAACCGACAAATTTACATAAATAAGGGCCAAGGAAGAGCGTCGCGATGCTCAGAAATAAAAGTAAAGACATGGTATAAACACGAGGTCAGTAAACAGGTGTTATAATATAACATAACAGCCGTGACTGATGCCAGCCAGAATTGTTATCTTATAACAATTCTGGCTGGCATTAATAAAAAATAGCTTTAATCAGCCGTAGAGGAGAATTATTTTATAACTTTAATGTTATGTTTTTCTAATAAATGTACATATTCTAACGACGCATCTTCGTCAGTAATGACCATATCAACCTGATCGAATTGATATAATGGCGTATTGTGCACTTGACCAAATTTAGAAGAGTCAGTGATAACAATATTTTGTGCACCTTTCTCTAAAATAGCCACACCAACATCAGCACGCATCATATTACGACTGGTAAAACCGGTATTTGGATGCAGACCATCGATGCCTAAGAAGGCTTTGGTAAAGTGAGTATGTTTGATACAAAGACGCGTCAAGGTACCTACCATACTTTCACTTTCATGTTGGTAAAGACCACCTAACACGATGATCTTAACATCAGTTTCTTTCATTAAATGGGCAATGTAACTACTTGGTGTAATGATAGTAACATCACTACGTTTACCTAATTCTTTAGCCAGTAATGCATTCGCACTACCGCCTTCAATCATCACGGTTTCACCATGTTCAACAAGGCTTGCTGCACACATCGCCATTTTACGCTTGTGTTCATAATTAACCGTAATACGATGAGACACGTTATCGGTATTATGTGGAGTAGCACCACCATGAACACGACGGATGAAACCTTCTTTTTCTAACTTGTTCAGATCATGACGGATCGTAACTTCTGAAACACCCAGCTTAGTCGACATTTCGCCAACAGAAGCACGTCCCTTTTCATTTACAAGATTAATAATATCAGTATGTCGTTGCTGCATGATTGCTCATATCCCACACAATTTAAGTTACCTATTAAACAGATAGTACCACTTTCACCTGAAAGTCATAAGTACTAATTAAAACTACAAATTGAAACACTCAAATACATAGTATAACTGAGAGCTTCATCGCTAATACTAAGTTTAGCTTATTGTACCGACCATGTTTTTTCATGCCACGTTTGTATGATATAGGAAATTTCATACCAGTCGTGTGCACTCGTTACTCTTTCTCTGAACGCTTTATTATGCGGTTGTTTTATCATAATGCAATTATCAACCCCAGCATTTTTCGCATCCAGCAAGTTATCATATTTATCATCTACAAAAGCATGGATCTCATGCGTCTGCTTAATCTTGTTTAAATAAGTCGCTTTTGACTCACCAAACTCAACAAAAAATATATCTTGAAAAATATTACCGAAGCAATGATACATGTTTGCTCGACGCAGCGCTTCCACCTGAGGGTCACGACTACACGCGGTAATACAAAAAATATCATAACCTTCTTGGATTAGTTTAGTTAGAATTCGCGAAGCACCAGGCAGCGCATCTAATGCACCAAACTGCCAACTAGATGCAAACTCTTTTAATATTTTAACATCTTGACCTTCTTTAACACCTAACCATTCGCATAAATCCCATGCTAAGGGTTTACCAGTCACTTTTTTATTATATTGGTGATTAACAAACTCACGTAACCGAGAACCAAAATCTAATACCGTATCATCAATATCAATGACTATCGCTTTCATAGGCGTATTTCCATATTTTGTGATCTTTTATATTCTGATAAACAATATAAAATAAAATGACATAAACTGAAGAACAATATTACATAGATACCAAGTTATGTATATTTAACTTCTATGAAATCAGGTATCCAATACTAACGTAATAGTCAGAAAATCTAGAGCACTATTTTCCTTAAAACCGTAATGATTACATGCAAACAGGCATTAAAAAGGCACCCTTAGGTGCCTCATTATTATTTAATCTCTCTGCGGGAATTAAATCACGCGAGAAAACTGTTGTTGACGTGCACGTTGACGTAAATACACATCAAAACACATGCAAATATTACGGATCAATAGTTTACCTTTCGGCGCTACTTGTAGCATATTGCCTTCAATAATAACCAGTTCATCGTTAATGAAGGTTTGTAATAATGCCATGTCTTCAGCAAAGTAAGTGGCAAAATCAAGGTTGAATGTCTCTGCAATTTTGTCCATATCAAGTTCAAAATTACACATCAATTGCTTGATCACAGCACGACGAATAGAATCATCTTCATTCAAACCAACGCCACGCCATTGCGCATGACCAAGTTCGTCCACTTGCTTATAATATTTTTTCAGCTCTTTTTGGTTTTGCGAATAGGCATTACCTATTTGGCTAATTGATGATACACCTAAACCCAATAAATCACTTTCACCTTGAGTGGTATAACCTTGGAAGTTACGGTGTAATATCCCGTTGCGCTGTGCAACCGCAAGCTCATCATCCGGTTTTGCAAAATGATCCATACCGATAAATTGATAACCGTTGTCAGTTAAAAATGCAATCGAATCTTCTAAGATAGCTAAACGATCAGAAGGCGACGGCATATCTTCTTCTTTCATTTTACGCTGACCAGCAAACAAGCTTGGTAAATGCGCATAATTAAACACGGTTAAACGGGCCGGATCTAAATCAAGCACACGCTCTAAGGTTTTATGAAAGGTTGCTTTGGTTTGATGTGGCAAGCCATAAATTAAATCAATATTGGTCGATTTAAAACCGAGTTCGTGTGCCCGTTTAATGATCGCAAAAATAAATTCTTCATCCTGCTCACGGTTTACTGCAACTTGCACTTTTTTATCAAAATCTTGCACACCAAGACTTAAACGATTAAAACCAACTTCAGCTAATAAATCGATAGTACTCAGTTCAATTTCACGCGGGTCAACTTCAATCGAAATTTCTGCATCATCATCAAAATTAAAGCTGTCACGTAGCACATCAATCAAACGTTGAATTTGTGGCTGCGTTAAAAATGTTGGTGTACCACCACCCCAATGTAATTGCGATACATTACGATTTTTGAAAAATGGTGCCTGTTGCTTGATCTCGGCCTCGAGTACATCAAGGTACTGATCGGCTTTATGTCGATGGCGAGTAATAACCTTATTACAACCACAGTAATAACAAAGCTTATGGCAGAAAGGAATATGCACATACAATGACAACGGCTTATCTGGTGTCTCGTCGCAAGCAAAGCGAAAGTCTTGATAACCAAAAGCTTCATCAAATTCCAACGCAGTTGGATAAGATGTATATCTTGGACCACTGTAATTATATTTTTCGATCATAGCCTGATCCCAGACTAATTTTTGATTTAGCATATTCATCCCCTAAGACATATCACGGCAGTATGCCGAAAATAAACATCATGCCGTTTGTCTTACATCATAATATTACCGATTAACACCGTTATTTATTAACATTCAAACGTTGTTAAGCGGGCTACGTCTTTTTGCACACGTTCTGCATATTCACCTTCAAAACGAAAACGATCTAAATCAAATTGCATACGTGCTTTTTTTGATATTTCACTGCGAGCATCCATGATTGGCATATGTTTTACCTTATCATAAAACGCATGTAAATCAGGATATTGCAGCACCCAATCAACAGGTTCTGCAGCAGGTATAGCCGCCAATAATTTACTGATACGAATAGTGCCTTCTGACAGGTCACATTCTTCACGTCCCATCGCTTTGGCAATGATCTGTACACTTTCAGTGATACGGACTTTACGTGCAGCAATGGCTTCATTTTGTTGATTTAGCTGCTGCACTTGCTGTGCTTTCACACGATACAGTAAACGTCCCGCATACACTGATAATGCCAGAATGATCAGGCATCCGATGCCCATTAATATCATCCAACTCGCTTGCATTATTAGTCCTCTGCGTCGTTATTCTTTAACTTCTTCTCTGTTGCTAAGAAACGTTCATACAACTCATCTTCCGATAATTTTTCATGATTAGTTTGCAGTGATTTAGCATCAAGTTCAGCCATCATCTCTTCATCCCACTCATCTTCGTCGTAATCTTCTTCAAACTCTTCGTCATCAGCATAGCCAAGTTCTTCAAGTAAGAATTGATGGCGTTCCACACCTTGATCGACATAGGCTTGGTCATCACTGTTTAACACTTCATTGTTATCTAAACGTAGTAATAGACCACTTAAGCGTGCATCATTTTCTAGTTTGTCTAACTCTTGCTCAAACGTTAATACTGGTGCAACAGACTTAACTTCAGCTTTCGGTTGTTTCACTTTAATAATCGCAGGTTGTGCAACTGGCGTCGGTGTCGTTAGCAATTGAATCGGAGCTTTACTGCCCACTCTTGGATCGCCCGACTTACGTGAACCACCCGTGCCTTTTTTACCTTTTACAGCTTCAGTGGTTTTATTACCTGATGCTAAACCTTTACGCTTTTTTAAACGTTTGTGCTTGCGCGCTTCTACCGCTTGGGTATTGGTTTCACGTTTTTTACGATCTGATTTAGCAATAGCCAACGGGCCGCCTGAACGTTCTTTTCTTTTACGAGTCATAGTTTTCTCTGTTTTAAATCTGTCTAATAACAAGGTTCACAATAAGCTTGTTTACAACATTGTTGATTAGTGGGTATCGTATTTCGCCTTATTTAAAGATAGTCAATTTACCGATCTTTATTAAGGACATAAGTAGGCAATTCTTTAAGTGAGCGCAGACTACCAAAAAAGCAAGGAAGAAAAAAGATAATTTAGATAAGATGAAAATAAAAAACTCAGCCGAAGCTGAGTTTTTGACGATATTAAAATGCACTCACTAAACAAAAATGATTAGTGAAGACCACCTAGATATTTAGAAATAATTTCCATATCTGCTGGTTTCATTTTATATGCGATATCATGCATCATGCCGTTTTGGTCATTTGCACGTTCTTGGCTGCTAAATTTCTCTAGTTGCGCTTTAATATAATCGGCATGTTGGCTAGATATTTTCGGGAACTTAGCCGTTTCACTGCCGTTACCACGTGGACCATGACATGCGGCACAAGCCGTGATGCCACGTTCGAGATCGCCACCACGATATAATCGTTCTCCAGCAGCAACCACATCTTCAGGTGTTTCTTCAGGTTTCATGGTTTTCGACGCATAAAACGCCGCAAGATCCTGGATGTTTTGTTCAGTTAACATTGCCGACATACCCATCATGGTTGGATCATTACGACCCTTTTCACCACCGGTTTGCATCGCCAGTTGAAAATCTTTCAACTGCTTAACAATATACGACGCATTTTGCCCCGCTAACTTAGGATAGATACTGACTGGACTATTACCATCAGCACCATGACACGCTGCACATGTAGCGGAAATGGCTTCACCCGCAGCTACATCCCCTGCAGCTTGAGCGGTACCCATTAATCCGATTAACATTGCAAAAGATAAGACAAGACTTTTCATAGCATTCCACTTGTTATTTTCAGCTTCCGATCCCATGTCACGGCGTGACATGTTACACTTATTATTATTCTATTTGACTATTTTACACATTTTCAAAAAAAAGTAATCATTTAACACAATTTCAATGAGAGATATTAGATTGGATAACAAAAAGATACACTTCGAAAACGCTGCGTTTAGGATTAGTGCGCCAGACATTAGTCACCTAACAGATGATTCGGGCATTGAAATTGCTTTCGCAGGGCGATCTAATGCAGGAAAATCAAGTGCATTGAACACGCTGACACGCCAAAAAAGCTTAGCAAGAACCAGTAAAACCCCTGGCCGAACGCAACTTATTAACGTATTTGAAATCGAAGAGGGCAAACGCCTCATCGATTTACCGGGTTACGGTTTTGCTAAAGTACCTTTTGAAGTAAAGAAGAAATGGCAGAAAGCCTTAGGTGAATACTTACAAAAACGTCAGTCATTAAAAGGCATCGTGGTATTAATGGATATTCGTCACCCATTAAAAGATTTAGATAAACAATTAATTCTGTGGGCTGTCGACTCTGAGATCCCAGTGATGGCGCTATTAACCAAAGCAGATAAGTTAAAACAAGGCGTGCGCAGTAAAACAGTTAAAGAAGTCAAAGAAGCGGTAAAAGAATTTGGTGGTGACGTAACAGTAGCACCCTTCTCATCATTGAAACATACCGGTATCGATGTGCTTAAAAACAAACTATGCGAATGGTATGCTTTGGAACCTGCAACAAACATTGCCAGTGACGACGATGAAGCGTTTGAAGATAGCGATGTTGACTACGTTGACGAAGACTAATTCAAACACTGAATTTTAGGCAAAAAAAACGCCTCGTCAAAAAGTGACGTGGCGATGAATAATAAATTCAATTTGAAACAAAAGGTTTGAAACATAATTTCGAACCTCCATACCCTACCCCGTTAATATACGGCAAACTTATTTCCACCGAAAGTAAAAAACGTTATTTAGTTACATTTTTTGTGACAGGGCGCACCTGGAGCGTTATTTTATGTATAAAAACAACAAAACCAGCCTTAAGACTGGTTTTAATTTCATATTTAATATAATAATTGAAGTCGATTAGCGCTGCTTTAGCGCTTCATTAGACATTAATGCGCTTCATCCCAGTTATCACCCACACCCGCTTCAGCAAGCAGTGGTACATCTAACGACATTGCCGCAGCCATCAGTTCTTTGATCTTCACAACATACGCTTCAACATGTTCTGCTTTAATTTCGAAGACTAATTCATCGTGCACCTGCATAAGCATACGAATAGAATCTGTTTCTACAGTCTCCATCCAACCGGCAACATTAATCATCGCTTTTTTGATAATGTCAGATGCGGTACCTTGCATTGGTGCGTTGATCGCCGCACGTTCCGCCGCCATTTGGCGCATTTTATTACGCGCGTTAATTTCTGGTAGATATAAACGGCGACCCGATAACGTTTCAACATAACCCTTATCTTTAGCTACTTTACGCGTTTCGTCCATGTAGATTAATACACCCGGGTAACGCTCGAAATAGCGCATCATGTATTGCTTGGCTTCTTTCTGTGGGATGTTTAACTGACGACCTAAGCCGAATGCACTCATGCCATAAATAAGCCCGAAGTTAATCGCTTTGGCACTACGACGTTGATCACTAGTGACTGCATCAAGCTCAACAGAGAATACTTCCGCTGCTGTTGCGCGGTGAATATCTTTACCTTCCGAAAACGCCGTTAGCAGCCCTTTATCTTGGGATAAATGCGCCATAATACGTAATTCAATTTGGCTGTAATCCACAGCGACATATTTATAACCCGTTTCAGGAATAAATGCCTGACGAATACGTCGACCTTCACCGGCACGAACAGGAATGTTCTGTAGATTTGGATCGCTTGATGATAAACGACCAGTCGCAGTAACCGCTTGATGATAAGAGGTATGTACCCGCCCGGTTTTTTCTTCAATCAAGGTAGGTAGTTTATCGGTATAGGTTGATTTCAGTTTACTTAAACTGCGGTATTCTAAGATGATTTTTGGTAATGGATAATTGAGTGCCAGTTCTTGTAACACGTCTTCTGCTGTCGACGCGGCACCTTTTGGCGTTTTCTTAATCACCGGCAATTCCATTTTCACAAATAGAATTTCTTGCAGTTGTTTTGGCGAGCTTAGGTTAAATGGTTGCTCGGCAATTTCGTGTGCTTTAGCTTCCAGCTCCAACATACGCGCTCCGAGTTCAACACTTTGCGCATCAAGTTTTGATTTATCAATCAATACACCTTGGCGTTCAACAGTCGATAAAATACTGACTAGTGGTAATTCAACTTCGTTAAACAACGCCACTAATGTTGGTTCTGCTTCAATTTTTTTCCACAATACATTGTGTAAGCGTAACGTAACATCGGCATCTTCTGCTGCATACGGTGACGCTTGCTCTAATTCAATCTGGTTAAAGGTTAATTGTTTTTTACCTTTACCGGCGATCTCTTCAAAGCTAATGGTTTTATGCCCTAAGTATTTATCCGCTAAACTGTCCATATCATGGCGCGTGGCAATACTGTTATAAACATACGATTCAATCATGGTGTCATACGCAATACCCGCTAAGTTAATGCCGTAGTTTGCTAACACTGATTTGTCGTATTTTAAATTTTGGCCAACTTTTTTGGCATTACTGTCTTCAAGCAATGTTTTTAATGACGCTAATACATGGTCTCGATCTAATTGTTCAGGTGCGTCAATGTAGTCATGTGCAACCGGTAAATAAGCGGCTTCGCCTTCTGCCACGGCAAATGACAGACCCACTAACTCAGCTTGTATATAATTAAGACTGGTGGTTTCAGTATCGAACGCAAACAGATCGGCTTTTTGTAACTTCTCTAACCAGCGATCAAAATCGGCTTGG
This sequence comes from Moritella sp., assembly GCF_013215705.1. Classification (GTDB taxonomy): domain Bacteria; phylum Pseudomonadota; class Gammaproteobacteria; order Enterobacterales; family Moritellaceae; genus Moritella. The sequence continues at coordinate 98,544 of NZ_JABSQR010000018.1, forward strand.
GTTAAAATCGTTTCATAATTACTGCGATCAATTGTACAAGGCGCAACAACGTCATTACTGTCAGACTCACTTGCCGCTGAACTCGATTTTGCTGCTTTACCCGCATACACATGCTTAGTTGCATCAGCACCATCTAATAACGCCGCTAACCAACGTTTAAAGCCCATCTGCTGGTATAACTCAGCCAATGCAGCGGTATCTGTTTCTGCGATCGCCAGATCATCAAGGGTTACACCCGTTTCAACATCGAGCTTGATCGTTGCTAATGCATAAGACATTTCTGCACTGTCTTGATGTTCGATCATCTTTTTAGCCAGCGTTTTCGAACCACGGAAACCTAAAGGGGCAATGCCCTCTAAGTTTTTGTAGATATCCTTAATACTACCCAATCCCTGCAATAGACCTAATGCGGTTTTTTCGCCGACACCCGGTACGCCCGGAATATTATCGGCCGTATCACCCATGAGAGCTAACAGATCAATGATCAACTCTGGCGGCACACCAAATTTTTCTTCAACGCCTTGTGGATCTAACACGGTATCCGTCATGGTGTTGATCAGCGTGACATTCTCATCAACCAACTGCGCCATATCTTTATCACCGGTGCTGATCAAAACAGCCCGACCTTCGGCACTGGCTTGTTTGGCGATCGTACCGATCACATCATCGGCTTCCACACCCGAAATACAGATCAGCGGCAAACCCAATGCTTTAACAGCATTATGCACAGGCTCGATCTGACAACGGAGATCATCCGGCATCGGTGGACGATTAGCTTTATATTCTGAGTACATTTCATTACGGAAGGTCGGACCTTTGGCATCGAAGATCACCGCGATATGGCTAGGGTCAAACTGGGTTAATAAACTCTTTAACATGTTAACGACACCATACACAGCGCCCGTTGCCATACCTTCAGCATTAGTTAAATGCGGAGGCGAATAGAAAGCGCGAAACAGATACGAAGAGCCATCGACAAGCACAAGGGGATTGTTAGGGATCGTAGACATAAAAATTAAACTCAATGAATTAAATGATGGATAGACTAAGCATGCCACAAGCCGCGAATTCACGCTATGTTGATGATTAAAATATATCTCGCGATCAGATCTTAACCATTCGATCATAGATCTTGATCTAACTGTGGATAACTCTGTTAACAATGACGATCAAAAAAATAGGAAATCTATAAAGATCTTAATCGCAACAACTAAAAATCAGTTAATAACAACCACTTACACGAACAACCCGTAAGATCCAAAGTTATCTAACGATTTTAGAATATGTGGAAAAGAATCTTACACCACGGTATTTTATGTGCAAAAAGAAGTCATGATGATTAAAAATAATACACTAGGTAAGTATTGGAATGTTTGATTTATGTTAATAAAGAATGATTTATGGCAGAAAATAAAAAGCCGGTATCAATCAAACTTCTCTATTATCGAGGGATAAGAAGTTTGATCTACCGGCCCGAAAAAATTCGGTTTACCCTGCAAGGAGTAATGGATTAAAATTAACCCGGAAGCAATGTGAGCAATGTCTTGTCCTACCGAAATAAATACTAACTTCCTGAAGAACAGGTTAACAATAACGATTCTCATTTGCGTTGGCAAGTGTTTATTTATATAAAGCTAAAATAATTGCAGTTAGTCACAAAAATAAAAAAGCTTCATTAAGTATCATGTTCAAAGACTGAAACACAGAATAGCTGACGGCGTAAAGCAATGCGGATAATCGAGAATAGCGCGTTAATACGGAAGCGTTGGAATTATAAAGCAGCAGAAAATAAAAAGCCGGTATCAATCAAACTTCACTTTTATCGAGGGATAAGAAGTTTGATCTACCGGCCCGAAAAAATTCGGTTTACCCTGCAAGGAGTAATGGATTAAAATTAACCCGGAAGCAATGTGAGCAATGTCTTGTCCTGCCGAAATAAATACTAACTTCCTGAAGAACAAGTTAATAATAACGATTCTCATTTGCGTTTGCAAGTGTTTATTTATATAAAACCAACATAATTGCAGTTAATCACAAAAATATAAAAGCCTCATTTAGTATCATGTTCAAAGACTGAAACACAGAATAGCTGACGGCGTAAAGTGATGCGGATAATCGAGAATAGCGCGTTAATACAGAAGCGTTGGAATTATAAAGCAGCAGAAAATAAAAAGCCGGTATTAATCAAACTTCACTTTTATCGAGGGATAAGAAGTTTGATCTACCGGCCCGAAAAAATTCGGTTTACCCTGCAAGGAGTAATGGATTAAAATTAACCCGGAAGCAATGTGAGCAATGTCTTGTCCTGCCGAAATAAATACTGACTTCCTGAAGAACAAGTTAATAGTAATCATTCTCATTAGCGTTTGCAAGCTTTATTCGCTAAGAAAGTATATTTCTTTATATTATTTTTTGCAGGTAATAAAAAACCCAGCCGAGGCTGGGTTTGGTGTTTAGATATATAAGCTTACTGTGTAGCAATAGTAATATTATTTACTTTAAACATTAATTCATCAGTGTTGCCATTATAGTTATATGAAGTATTACCATACTGACTATCACCTGAATTACCATGTAGGTCAGCGATGTTAACTTTAAGATCTGTAATAGCCTGACCTTCCAAAGCTTCCGCAGCGGTATAATCCACGCTATACGATGAATCTAAATGTTCAACGTCAAGAGTAATGCTGTAAGCACCAAACTCAATATCAGAAGCATCTATATCAACATCTGCTGTATCTGCTGTATCTGTTGAATATGTTTTGCCATCAAGTACCATTCTAAAGACAGACGGTTCAGTTGTTGCTGTATAATTAGCTTTAGGGGATATAGCTTCATTAAAGGTTATAACTAACTTCCGAGTGTCCGTAATATCAGCAGGAACAACATTATCGGTATATCTACCACTGAACACTGCACTTGCAATCATCGGAGGTAAGGCATCACGAACAACAACTTTAGCCGCTGATGCATCAATACCGTTTGAATCAATCACTAAACCATCAAACGATAATTCTGCACCATGGTTATCGTTTGCAAGCGTAAAGATATTATTTACGTTAAAGGTAACAAAATCTTGTGCTACAGAGTTATCAACGCCCCCACCGTTACCGTTAGCAGGCACGCCATTAACAATATCAAATGAAGTCAATAAAGTCTCAGTTAAACTCGCTACAGCAGTTTGTGTTGGTGCACCTGTTTTCCAGCTTATATTTTCAGAGAAAGCTACTGCAGTTACGATATCGCTTCCTTCCCATGCGGTGAACTCACCCTGATCATAGACACTTGCACCTGAAGAGTTAGAAGTCTCATTATCATCAGCCACTAGAGTCTCTAGGTCTAAAATAGCAGGAGCAAGTGTAATGTATGGATAACCAAGACTACCAGTAACACCAGATGTTACATTCTGACCACCATCAATTTCCACATTGGAAGCTGAAACACCTGTGACTAGGTTACCAGCAACGTCAACAAGGTATGAATTTTGAATAACAGTCGTTGGTGCAACTTTGTCAACAAGCTGTGTTGATGCTGGTACACCTACAACACCAAATACATCCGTTGCAGTAACCGTCACAATATGCCCTGGTGCAGTGTCACTGATATAAAATACTGTATCATCGCTCTCAATATTAGAAGTAGTAATATTATCTACAGTAGTAGAAGTAAGAGTTCCATCTTCAGTTCTAATAACAGAACCAACTGAGTCACCCTCTTCATCTGTTACATTAATAAAAGCGAAAGCCGTATTATCAGGGAGGTTAATTACAACTCTTGCGGTTGTAGTCACTAATACATTCGATACAGGTCCATCAACACCAGATACTGTCACTAGTTGAGTAGCAAGTGCTTTTAATAACGTTTGAGTATGACCTGAATTATCATTCAGTTGTTCAATTGAATGAGAATCCGCAACAGTAACAAGCGCCGCATTATGCGTACTCAATTCCGAAAATTCTAGCGTGTCAGCAAATGTTTGAATTATCGTCAGATCGCCAGCTAGTTCCGCTGAAGCTTCATAACCTGTTAATGTATACTTGATATATTTATCATTAAGCGCTAGTTGATCTTTTACATCATTTTCATCAAATGCGTTGCCAGTACCAGAATCATCTTCCACTAATTCATTTTCACTCGCATCCACAAAATCCGCACGTTCAAAGTACACATAAACTTCCTGCCCAGGAAGAATCGCTTGCGCTAAGTTCAACTGGATAGAATTATTTGTGATAATACTCGTTGCAGTTACATATTTACTTGTACCGTCCGAATTTTTGAAAACGACTTTAATAGTACTCTCGTCTAACCCACCTGCAGTTGTGTTCAAAACACTAACAGATTCAGAAAAATAAAATACTAAGCCGCCTTTAAGCGCAGTACCATCTTCTCCTTTTGCTAGAACCCCTGCAGATGATGCTTTTTCAATATTAATTACAAACGGATGAATTTCATCTGCAACAACTTCTCTTGTTACAAAAATCTCACCCCAGTTCGAGACAATTGCTTCTTTCCCCGTAGTTAAAGCTACAATAATGCTTACGTCACCGGTTTCATCTAGTATTGATTCACCATCAACGCGATAATCTTCAACTAACACATTAAAGCTTGAATTAGCTGGTAAATTTTCAGCCACAAATGCACCGTTTGCATCAGTAGTTACAGCGAAATAAGTTGATGCGATATCAGAAAATTCACCATCACCGTCATTATTATTACTTGTTAGACCTTCGTCAACACCAACGAATTCAAGCGTTACTTTTTGATTAGCAATCGCTTCACCCGTTACACTACTACGTAATGTCGCTTTTACTGACGCCGTTAATTCGGGTAAATATAAGTTTTTTGCTTGAGCCGTAAAACCGTCGATATAAACATATTGCAAAGTATCTGAAATAGCTGTTGGCGAAGCTTGAGTGCGACCACCTAAGTGACTCTCAGCAGAAACACTGATCACTAATGGCACTGCAGCCAATACATTACTATCTGCATTTAACGCTACATTCACCGCAGCAACATCAGAAAATGCATAATAACCTAACGCATCCGTTGTTGTCGTTTGCGTACCGATAGACACATTAGCGCCCTCTAGTGGGTTACCATTTGAATCCAGTACCACACCTTGCACATTACCAACCAGTTGCTGGCGTTGTTGCTGCACAAAATTTGATTCAGCTTCAACATACTGTTGCTGATTGTAAGTTTCAGCATCATCACAACCAACCATAGGGATAGTGATCGCACCAATTAATGCCGCTTTAACCGCTGTTGAAAGCAGTGTTTTTTTACTTATTATCATCGTTTCATTCCTTTAAAACAATTAATCAAGATTGATATTTTTCGGTAATTTAAAGCGTTATTCTGAAGAAATAACGAATTTGATCAATATGAAAAAATGTTGAAAATAAATTGATGAAAAGTGCTAATAACATGAGTCTAAAGATAATTTAATTAAACGTTTACAACCAAGTGACCATGATAAACAGGTTGTTTAAGCCTAACTAAGCTGTTGATTGAAACAATACCAGTTAGTAACAGGTTGTCACATAAACCCTAGGGTTAATTATTTTTAATGAGTGATTAACTATGAATGCTCCCAGACGTTATCCGAAAAGGTAATAACCCTCACTCATAAGCATGAAACTCCATACTTAGCTCATGATAAAGTTACCTACTCTCAGCAATTGAGCTGCAGCAATATAAAATAAATTTAATACAACGCGCATCACAGTAAACGCTAAGATAAAGCTGTTTTATTAGACATAGACGGGATTTATTGTGAAAAGATATCTAATCGGTTTGCTTATATTGAGTTTTCCACTAAGTGGCATTAGTGCTGAGCAAGTAAAAAGTAGCATTGCAGCTGAACAAATAGAAAATAAAATCAGCCAAAATTATTATTCACTCGGTGTTAGCTACCTAGACCCTGTCGCATTAAATGCATCTTTTGCGACGACTGGCGGTTATATACTGTTGGGGCATCAATTTGCGCCTACATGGTTAGATAACAGTGATTTTTCCATTGCGGCAGAAAGTAAATTGTCTTTTGGTTTAAAGGGCGAGCAACACATTGATGATTATAACAGTGGTTATGTCATCAGAGAGGGTAAATTAACTTACGCAGCCTCACTGGTTATTAAGCTAAATTATGCGATTAACGATACCTTCACTGTATATGCAACGTCAGGTATTGACCATTTCGCTTGGCAATATCAACTCCAAGATCAAAATTCTGTCTATAACAATATGACGTTTGAAGATAGTAATACTGCGGTGGCTTGGGGATTTGGCTTAGACTATCAGTTTACCGATATTGCGATCACCACTGAAGCTAATGCATTAGGATTTAATTTGGGGCTACGAAAAACATTTTAATCAGAGATAACCTGAGGCTATCTCTGATTATGATTATTTTCCTAACTGTTTCTCGACTGACTTAGCATAACCAGCAAGCACAGTGGCATGTAACGTGGCCGGTATTGCTTGCAAGTGTGCAGCAAATTTAGCCCGTTGCTCTGCAGACACGCTACTTGCCGCTTGTTTATATGCCGCAGTTGCATATAATTGCTCAGCAGCTAATAAATTAGTCGCATGCAGGTAGTAATTCGTATCTATCGTTTGATCGATACGCTCAGCCAATTCATTCGCATCAGCAATATCATCGACAATGACATCACCAAAAGTAATATTAACGTGACCTTTAAAACCGTTAATACCTTGCACGATACTGTCGATGTCTTCAAATTCAGCTTTATTATACTCACCAGCTGTTGCTAATTGACAAAGCTCATTGGCTTTCGCCGCATCGTTTGGATCGTATTCATAAGAGATAGTCACGGGCACGATATTTAATGATTTCATGTATTCTGGAAAGCTGATTTTCTGGCCCTTACCATGCATATACATCATTTTTAAAATCGCAGGATCCGTTTGGTCATTGCCATCTTTAGCACGACCTTCTTTTTGAGCAATCCAAATCGACTGTTGCTCCGTTTGTATTGAATGCGCAATATAACCCGATAATGACTTAAATGCGGCCATCATTTCACGTACACCCTTGACTGAACGTTTGACGATGAAACTTTTATTTAAGCGCATCAAGTCGGATACAAATGGCTTTTTCAATAAATTATCACCAATCGCAATACGCACAGTATCAAAACCATGGTGATGCAAAGCCCAGTTTAAAAATGCCGGATCCATGGCAATATCACGGTGATTAGAAATGAATAAATAATTCTTATCTTTATCCAACTTCTCGGTACCATTAAAGGTAACCTGAGTGGTGGTGTTCGCAATCATTTTTTGCATATAAGCGATCACTTCGTGCTGTATTTCACTCACACTGGTGATGTTGCGACATTTACGGCGCAGAGCCATGCGGATCATTGGGAATATCACCCAGCTAAAATGCTTGATCAAGCGCGGAAACTGGAAATGCGCGATCGCAGTAATAAATTCGTTATCGTTAACTAAGCGTTCAACAACACTTGCTATTTCGTCATCATTAAAAGGACGAATATCATCATATAAACCCACGGCTGTTGCCATTCGGCACCTCAATTGCGTGTAAATTAAAAACGTAAAATTTCAAACCTGGCGATTATACCTTAAACTACGAATACATTACTGTACTAAAACAAAAAGGCGCTAAACTTTACACTTATAGGTGAGTAAGTTTAGCGCCTTTCGCCCTCGAGCAAAACTAAGTTACATTAACTCAATTTTGCAGCGGAGCATTTGCTGTTATATTCGCTTCGAATGTAATAACACGTGCCAGTTTGGTTAATAACACACCATAAAGTGGTAAGAATATTATCAAACTGATCAGCAGTTTAAACCCATAATCAACCGTCGCAATTTCAACCCAGTTAGCCGCCATAAACGGATCGGCACTTTGATAAAATGCCACGGCGAAGAAAATGATAGTATCAATTAGATTACCAAATACCGTTGATAATACTGGTGCAACCCACCATTTTTTTAATTGTCTTAAACGATTAAAAACAACAATATCCAGCGCCTGTCCGAATAAATAAGCCAAAAAGCTTGCCAGCGCAATACGGCCAACAAAACTATTAAACTCGCTTAAACCAGCGAACCCCTGATAACTACCTTCAAAGAACACCACAGATAACGCATACGAGACCAACAATGCCGGTAGCATAACTTGCGCAATAATGCGTTTCGCCATGCCAGCACCAAATACTCGAATAGTCAGATCGGTCGCTAAAAAGATAAACGGAAAAGTAAATGCTCCCCACGTGGTGTGGAAACCAAATATATTGATTGGCAGTTGGACTAGATAGTTGCTCGCTGTGATCACTAAAATATGAAAACAAGAGAGACAGATCAACGCTTGACGCGTCTGCATTGCAGTTAATTCACGCATAATAAACCTTTTTAGTTAAATTCATGGGGTTAGGGAACCCATGCAAATTGTATCCGCCTTTTTCAAGTGAAAGGAGGCGGACGGGCATTATACAAAAGCTGACCTTCAATTCAATAAAATTATATTTCAGATATAAAAAAAGCCATTAAATAGCGTTATTCAATGGCTTTTTGTTTTATTTAGCTTTTGTCTGTGCGCGTTCTTGTTCCCATTCCACTTTATCAATGCGTTTATCATGCGCGGTTAAGGTGTTTTGAATACCTTTGCTTACTTTGACTAATTGCCAGCCTACCCAACAAGTAAAAACGACAATCGGATTAATGCCGAGGCTGTTTAGCAGGGAAATAGCAGGAAAATCCATTACAGCACCGCCCGTTTATTTACCCATTGTTCCATGGCCGTGCGTAACATCCGTCTAAATCCAAAGGTGTCGATATAAACCATCGCCAAGCCATACCAGTAATATTCCGGTACTTTATCCAATGAATCAAAACCCAAAGACACGTAATTGGCATAATCAGGAATGAAACACAGAATTAACGGCGCAGTGGTCAGTAATAATAAATATTCATCTTTCCAGCCACGTCCATTAAGACTAATTTCATCCAGCTTGGCCGCGTTCGTGTCACCTTGCGCGACTCGTTTTGCTTTTGCCTCAGAAATAGCAGCTTTTAATACGCCGTCTTGTTTAATTTCATCGGCCTTATTTTTACGTACTGCATTGAACGCACTAAACCCGCCAGTCACTAAGGCTGTTAATAATGTAAACATTATAAAAGTCCCCACTGCTTAAGATATTTAATTGAATAAGCGGCAGCTACGCCGCCCACAATTGTTATCGCTATATTTTTATAGTCAGTCTTGGTCATGCCATCGCTACCCCTTTTTGCGCCATGGTTAAGCCGTAGTATTTACCGACTTCCATGCGTGACATAGCGTGAATAACTTTAGCTAATTCAGCATCATCATTAACGTTAACAACTTGGCTTTGCGCAATGCCCGTCCAATCGCTGACATTTTTCGCATACAGGTTAGTATCGTTTTCATGGCTTGGGGCAAAGCGATTAATCATTTGCTCAAGCGTAGTGAAACCCTGTCGAGCATAAGAGCGCAGCACTTTCGCCGCGGCTCTAAAACCGTAAGCGGGATTTTTAAAACGGGCGAATCGTTCGCCGTTATTACTTAACTGGCCGTTCCAATCATTGCGCTTGTTATATTCAATATTAAGCGGGTTATTGTTTTTTACGCCAAGCGGTAAAGTTGCTTTATAGGTCATGTAGCTAAGTCCCCCAATTAAACAGATGCTTGCGACAATGATGGTTTTGTTGGCCATACCACGTCCTGTGCATCGTTAAAAGTTTGTGGAATATCGCGCAGTGCTTGGCGGTATTGGCGAAATGGTGTCACATCAACACTTTTATCTTCTGCCGCATTAATAAGGTCGTCTGCAGATTTTAAAAGAGGCTCACGCGCTTGTCGTACTTCAGTGAAATCAGAGAATTTCAATGTCACATCACTTTCACTGACATCATCAAGTAACATACTCACAGCTTCTGAAATTGAAATTAAGCCACCCACAACAGCAATTTGTTTATTACCAACTAATACAATCATGATTATGCTCTCCAACTTTTATCTAACTCAGGGAATACACCCCAACGGTCAAAATCAACAACGCCATTAACCACGCCATAAAGACAAATTAAGAATTCACCTTCATCATTAGGGATAGAGTTATCGCCTAAATTAATTGAACCATGACCAATTCCACCGCTAAGGTTTCCCGCTCTAGACGTCGCTTTAGCTTGAGCGCCTCTCGTTTCCCATCCGTTGCCATGACTGATTTGACTTGCCCATCCGGTTAATGAACCTGAAATAACTTTAACAATCGCCGCACCCGTCATCGCACCTTGATGATTACCACGTGCAAAAAAATTATCTAAGCGACTAGGATGGGTATTTGCAGAGCGTCTAAACTTAACGCGCAGTATGGTAAACGAACTATTCACATAGCTATTACCAATAACATTTGCTCTAAAATCAGCTGCAATACCTTTGCCCGTAAAATCAGTATCATTTCCACTGCCGGCATAAATAATCGCCTCTTTAGTAACGGTCAGTTCTTCACAATAAAGTGTTCTCATGCCGAGAATTGAAGAATCGTTAACGACTTCGAGTCTTTGATTACGCGTTAAAAGCACATGTGGTAATTCACCGTGTACGTCATTTAAAACACTGCTAACACGGCCATATTGAGCAGTGATAAAATTATCCAATGTAGTTTTACTGGTATTAACCAAGGTATCAAAGGTTGTTTGCATCGCTCGGATTGCGCCGCCTTTGATGCTGTCTAATAAGTCCTGGGCTTTTATAACCAACTGCCCAATGGCTTGGAAATTATCCATTGTTTAAATGTTCCTTAATTTCGTTACAAATTGGGGTTAACCGTGGCAGCGTATTGGCTGCGACTGAATCGGCTAATCCGTGCAAATCGTCATCTGAATTAATAGCCTGATGTTGCAATGAGATAACCGCAGTAGTCAGGGCTATCTGATTGCTGTAAACGCCCTGCATCATTTGCAGTGCGTTTACTTCATCGGGCTGTAAGTTTTTTAAATGTTCCGTAAGTGGGTCAAAGGTAATGACCGTTCTACGGGGTAACATTTGACTCATCGGTGTATCTCCAATAGCGCAATTTTTAACACCGTATTACTGTTGTTATATGCCCACAATTCACCACCGCCCGTGATAGTCATTCCCGCAGGGGCTTTTCTGTCCCCTAACACAGGTAAACCCGCCACCGCTGATACATCTTTATCACCTAGCATTGCTTCGGTTTCTGCATCGCTGATATTTTGGATAATGGCCTCAAGTCGCACGACTGAGGCATTAAACAAACGGGTCTTACTGTTCGGTTGAATTTCTATATGAGGGCGGCTAATAAAACGTTGTGCAATTTCAGTTCTGGTATTAACCACAGCTCTAATTTCACTAATCGCCATGCTCTCTGCAAACTTCACTTTTGCAGGTGGCGTAGTAATAATTTTATGTTTAGCCAATTGAATGACGGCATTAATAACGGCTGTATGTGGATTAGATATTTCCAGTTCTTTAAAACTGGATATATCTAAGGTATCCCCCGCATCAACACGGATACGCTCACCGTTATCACTGCGAATATATAAATATTCTTGTGATTCACGCACAATCAGCCATTTGGCCGAACTAACGGCAAAGCGTTTAGTTCCACTGGGTTGTAAGGTTAGCTTTTTCATTTAGCCCCCTTAATCGCCATGACGGTAAAACCAACGCCAAGCACAACGGCTACCGCAATAGCGACTTTACTCATTTCACCCGCCGCACCAATTTGGCTACGACTAGCGGTATTTTCAGCCATGACCAACGCAGCACGGGTGTTCTCTCCCGATTGCGAGGCCATTGCTTTAACCGCTGACATTGAACTTTCGCTATTTTTTCGCATGTTATCCATGGCACCACGACTGACTGCGCCATTTTCGGCCATAGCGTTTTGCGCCGTGTTGCTGCTTTCTTTCAGCGCATCACGGCCAAAATCAAACGCAGCACCCAATGTTTCAGTATTGGCATCAATCGCCTTTGAGCCTAAATCACTGGCTTCTTTCATCGCAGCGGTATTACTCAGTAATGCCGCCTTGGCAATATCACCCGCACTTTTTACTGCGCCGTGGTCAGTGGCCATAATGTTAAGGCTTGAGCCTTTCGCAATATTGACACCAGTCAGCACAGTCCCGAGGTTGTCACCACTAATGGCACTCGAACCCGAGGTATTGGTATTGGTTGTTTTATTGGTACTTTGAGTACTGCCACCACCTCCCATTTAACAGCCCTCCAAATCTAA
>NZ_JABSQR010000019.1 GCF_013215705.1 Moritella sp.
ATTACATTGATATAATATTTGGTCATTATATCTCTGCAAGTGCTCACACAGATTGCTTGAATAAATTGTTAAAGAGCGTTGACCTTGACGTCTCGCGTCGTAGTCAGGCTGCGTATAATACGGCAACCAGCTTTGAAGTCAAGAACATATTTGAACTTTCTTTCAAGAGGTTTAAAGCGAAACATTCGAATCCCTTAAACACCTTTACTTAGCGGCTGTTGCCGTGTCAGTGAGGTCGCATTATAGAGATCTTCACTTGGTTGGCAAGTTTTATATGTCGCATTAATTCATAATGGTTGATCTGTATGATAATACTACACACGGTGTGTATTAAGTGTCGGATAACAAAACCAAAGTAAAAAAAAGGTGATTATTTATACAATAATCACCTTCTACAACGCGTATATACATCTTCTTTATATACACAATCTAAATGTATGGCTTATTACAGCTCTGCTTCATCCGATTTTATTTGGCGTATATATAAGTACACAGTATGTTTCGAAATATTAAGTTTATCAGCAACCATGTTGATCGCATCTTTAATATCAAAAATACCTTGCTGATGTAATGATATAACGATGTGCTTATTTTTAGCATTATTCGCGATATCAGTACGATTGTTAATATCAGTAATTGTTTCTTCTACAGAGCGGTCAACCAACTCTTCGACTGTTGTCGCAAAATTCTCAGAAGATAGTTCAGTCTCTCTTGCTTCAGGCGTAGGTAAAAGCTCCTGAACAAAATCAATAAACGATGCACCAATATTAATGTTAATACAAATTAAGCCAATAGTTTTTTCTGAACGGTTTTTGATTGCGATCGTCATAGAGCGCATCATTTGGCCATCTTTCGTCTGCGTAAAATACGCTTTAGAACATTGCTTATTTTGTGCAGATATATCTTGTAGCATCTTAAGTGCTAAATCGGTAATAGGTGAACCTTCAACACGACCTGTATTAAAACCATTCTCAATCTTAATAACAGAACGATCTACACTTTCTAATGAGTGTAGGATCACTTCACATTGCTTACCAAATAAAGCAGCAATACCTTCGATAACACCATCATATGATCTTAAAAGACGATGATCTTCATCTGTAAACGTATATGAACTTGTCAATTCATTCTCAATACTATCTAGTTCAAGTAGCACAACTATCCCTCGTCTATAGTTAGGCCCATTGGGGTCGCCAAGTTAGCATAGCTAAACATTAAAAACCTTGAGCCTGACTCCATATATTATATTAAAATAAAATATCTACCCGATATTAATAACTACCTAGCAAACAAAATGAGTTATTTCATTGCTTGCTTTATATAAACATCAAAGCGATTTTTTTTTGTTTCAATTGCCATACTTGGTTCCGCATTTGCGATATGTTCAGCATAATCAGGACGTTTAACAACAACACGCTTCGTTGCAACACGCATTGCCGGTTCAAACAAACCATCTGCATCTAAATCTGCGCCAACTAATGATTGAAATACGCGCATTTCTTTTTTCACTAACGCTGATTTCTTCTTATGTGGGTACATAGGATCAAGGTAAACCACATCAGGAGAAATGCCCAAACCTTCTAACTCGGATAAACTAGATGCAAACACCAATTTTAATCGTGTTGCAATCCAACTACCTATTTCTTCATCTTGCTCTGCACGCTTTAATCCATCTTCTAGTAATGCCGCAACGATAGGTGAACGTTCCAACATCGTCACGTTACAGCCTAAAGATGCTAATACAAATGCATCGCGTCCTAAACCGGCGGTGCCATCAAGTACTGACGGTGTCACGCCTGATTTTAAACCCACTGCTTTTGCAATCGCTTGCCCTTTACCACCGCCGTATTTACGACGATGATTCACGGCGCCACCAGCAAAATCAACATACACAGCGCCGAGTTTCGGTTCATCGAGTTTAAATAACTCAAGGCCCTTATTCGAATATACTAATTGAAATTGAGCATCGGCCATAGGTTCAAGAGAAAATCCCCACTGTTTAGCAAGTCCTGCAATGTGGTCAGAAAAGAGTGGTTCTGTTGTGATTATTTGTATGCTGTTCATGTAAGCCTGATAAGATAAGATTTAATTATTCGGGTTAGAATGCCTATATTAGCAAAAAATTCGAATACAACCTAAATTCAGTTGATGATAAAATGAAGATAGTGAAGGTTATTTAAAAAACGCTTTTATTTTGAGTGATAAACTCGAGTAGCTCATGCAATGGAATAGGACGACACAATAGAAAGCCCTGTGAATAGTCACTTTGTTTCTCTCGTAAGTAACTTAATTGCGCTTGTGTTTCCACGCCCTCGGTGACGACTTTCATCCCTAGATTATGCACAATAGTAATGATGCCATCTAACAATAAGTTATCTTGTTGGTTCTCTGGAATATTCATTATAAAACTACGATCAATTTTAACAATATCCGCAGGCAAACTACGGAGATAATTTAATGATGAATAACCAGTACCAAAATCATCGATCGCGATTTTTACACCCGCTTGTTTTAACGCATTAATACGTTGCATATACTGACCGTCCATATCCATCAGTAAACTTTCGGTGATCTCCATAGTTACCGAGCCATAAGGCAGGTTATGTGAAGATATCACCTTCAACCATTCTGACGCTTGCATATCAATCGTCTTAAATTCCAAACTGGAACGATTAATACTCATTTCCATATACGGAAAGCCTGCTTCATGCAATATGTTCAGATCACAACATGCCTGATCGAGTACATATTCGCCCAAGCTTTGGATAAGTCCGCCCTCTTCAGCAAGCGGAATAAACTCAGCGGGTGAAATAAAACCTCTATCCGGATGCAGCCAACGAACTAAAGCTTCTAGTTTATCTATTTTACCCGTAACGTTATCAACAATAGGTTGATAATAAACGTCAAGACTACCGTGTTTTATTGCTTCCGCTAATTCAACAACGGTTTGATGTTTAAGGATCGCAGCATCACTTAACGCCTGTGTAAAAGAGACACATTGATTACGACCTTTACGCTTGGCTTCAAATATTGCTTGTTCTGCACTTTGCATTAATGCTTCGACCGATAACCCATCTTCAGGGTACATAGTAATACCGACCGATGCGGTTATATAACGCTGCTGATTTGAGAGTTGATAAGCTTGCGCAAATACACCTTGTAACTGTTTCGCATAAACTTCTGCTTGGCGCTTATTGACCACATCAGGGATAATGAAGGCGAATTCATCTCCATCAATACGGGCAAGAAAATCACTATCTCTACTACGGTATTTTAGTCGTTCAGTCGTCTCTTTTAATAAGCGATCACCAGCCATGAAATCTTCTGAATTATTTATTGATTTGAAGTCATCAAGATCAATGTAAATGATGGCAAATTTTTGGTCATGTTTAGCTGATTTATCGATAATATGACGCATCTCAGCACTAAAATATTGGCGGTTAGGTAAACCGGTCAGCGTATCAAAGTTAGACTGGGTAATAATCTGCTGTTCTGTTTTCTTGTCTTCGGTCACATCACTAAAAACGGCAAAGAAATATTTAAGCTTATCGCCTTCTTTAATACTCGACAGAGTCACTTGTTGTGCAAATATCTCGCCAGCACGGTTACGACTCCAGATAACACCTTTCCATTCATTGTGCTTTAGCAATGCTTCGGCTATATCATGATAGAACTGTTCATCATGGACACCTGATCGTAATAAATCATGCGTACGCCCTATCGCATCTTCGGCGCTATAACCTGTGATAGTTTCAAATGCCGGATTAACATCAATAATTTTTTCATTGGCATCACACAACATAATGCCTTCAGCACTGTGTCTGTATACACTTTCAATAATAGACAGACGTTGCCGATTATCTTGTTCTTCAGTGATATCTTGAATGGTATTCATAAAATACTGAATATTATTAGCATTATCTCTTATCGCTGTCACCGTTAACTTCGTCCATAATATACTGCCGTCACGATGACGATAGCGTGTATTAAGGGTAAAGTTATTACGCTTATTGGCATATATTTCTTGATAGTACTCTTCAAACTGTTCTTTATCTTCATCAAAATATAAGTGTAAGCTACTGGTATTCAACGTACCTTGCTCACGTAAACGATGAAAATCTTCCAATTCATAACCAAACATGTGACATGCTTGTTTATTTACCCATTTAATTTCACGATTAGCATTAAGTTTAATTAATCCTACCGGTGTTGTGGCTAAAACAGTTTCAAGAATACGCTCTTGCGCTGATGCTCTTTTCTTGGTTAATTCTTCAGCTGTAATATCCTTACTGATGCAATCAAGGCGATACACTTTCCCTCTTTCATCGGCAATAGGATAGATATCACTTTGGATACGCTTGGAATTTCCCTTTAATGTGGTGATATTAAAAATAGTGCGTATCGAGGTTGTTGAGTTTGATGCCATCGCAGATTGAAAATCACGTAATACACTAGGTTTATCAAAAAAATCAACCAAGGCTAATAACGCATCAAATTGATTAATCTCTTTGACGTTATCCGTTTCAATAATATTCGCCACAGAGTCAGAGCATTCTAATCTATCTTGCTCTATAAAATAGCTCCAACTGCTTAATCGACCTTTGGCTATATTGTCTTCCAACCACAAAGTATACGCACTCAACTCCGCTGGCATATCGGAAGTAGTAGCCGTTATCGGTAGCATGTTAATTTGTTTAGGTTGGAGTTCTCTTTCTAAAAAACCAGACACTAACCGGATTAAATTTAATTCGAGTTTATGTTTAGACAGTTTACGAGGGAAAAATGCAGATAAAATACCAATAGCTCTTCCGCATGAATCATTAAGGCGGATACCTAAATAAGCTTCAGCGTGCCATTCATGTAATTGCGTTTGTTCTGGAAATCGAGGTACTAAACCTTGCTCATATTCAGCATAGCCATGTTGATAAGCTGCAAAACAAGGCATGGATTTAAAATCGATAACAACATCAGCATCAAGAACACCTTGTTGTAGACAAGACAAAATAGATAAGTCAAAAGTTTGAGGACAAACAGTCGCGACATAAAGCGTATCAATACGCAGTAATGACGCTAAATTAGTCAGAAAAAAATCAAGATGATTAGTTTCCAACAATTGTGTCGTATCAATATTTATATCACTAAGTGTGAGAGTTTCAACCATACATCCTTATCCACAAATTCGATTAGTTTAGCTGCAGTAGATTGATATCCTTTTCAATTATTACCATAGCTCATCTAAAACTATGGTAATACTTTAGCACTAAAAATAAAGTGGTAAATATCACGCGGAGATAATACACAATTTACCACTATTTTAAAATCAAAACCGAACGATAACCTCTACAACCTATCAGTTATAGCAAGTTATCCATTGCGTTAGCTAATGCCAGAATGATTTAATAACGCATACGTGCTTGGTTTACGTCCGCGGAACTTCACAAATAATGACATTGGCGTATCGCTACCGCCACGTTCAAGTACGCAACGCATAAAGTCACGACCTGTCTCGGCATTAAAAATACCTTCGTCTTCAAAACGAGAGAATGCGTCAGCGGATAACACTTCAGCCCATTTATAGCTGTAATAACCGGCTGCATAACCACCAGCAAAAATATGTGAAAAACCATTTTGGAAACGATTAAATTCTGGTGCCGATAATACCGATACCTTGTCTCTTACCGAATTTAATACCGATTGAATATTTGAACCTTGCGCGGGGTTATATTCCATGTGCATACGGAAATCAAATAAGCCCAATTCAATTTGGCGTAACATGCCCATTGCTGAGTTAAAGTTCTTCGCGGCTAATAGTTTGTCTAACATAGCTTGTGGTAATGGTTCATCGGTTTCGTAATGACCCGAAATAAACGCCAGTGCTTCTTCTTGCCAGCACCAGTTTTCCATAAACTGACTTGGTAGTTCAACAGCATCCCAAGGCACACCGTTAATACCCGATACCGCAGCCGGGATCACTTTAGTTAACATGTGATGCAAACCATGGCCAAATTCATGGAATAACGTGGTCACTTCATTATGGGTAAATAGCGCAGGTTTATCACCCACCGGTTTATTAAAGTTACAGGTTAAGTAAGCAACAGGTTTTTGTAATTCGCCATCGGCTTTAATACGATGCGTTAGGCAATCATTCATCCAAGCACCGCCACGTTTATGTTCACGCGCGTACAAATCCAGATAAAAACTACCGCGTAACTCGCCCTCGTCATCAAATATCTCAAAGAAACGCACATCTTTGTGCCAAGACTCTACACCAAGCTCTTCGATAATATTTAGGCCAAATAAACGCTTAACCACTTCGAACATGCCTTTGACAACGCGATCTTCAGGAAAATACGGACGTAGTTCTTCATCAGAGATGGTGTATTTAGCTTGTTTTAACTTTTCAGCATAAAATGTCAGATCCCATGCTTCTAATTTTTGCGCCATAAAGTTATCTTTGGCAAAAGCTTGGATTTCAGCTAATTCAACTTCTGCTTGAGAAAACGACTTATCGGCAAGGTCAGATAAAAATTCTATTACTTGCGCTGGTGTTTCGGCCATTTTAGTGGCTAATGATTTTTCGGCAAAGTGAGCAAAGCCTAATAATTCCGCAAGCTCATGACGCAGTGCAATGATCTCGTCCATTATCGCCGAATTATCCCATTTACCTGCATTTGGACCAACATCCGATGCACGAGTACAGAATGCTTCGTATACTTCACGGCGTAATTCTCGATTTTCAGAATACATCATCACCGGTAAGTAGCTTGGGAAATCTAAGGTAAATAGATAACCCGTTAATGACTTACTTTCTGCCGTTGCTTTGGCGGCTGCTTTTGCAGACTCTGGTAAACCGATAAGCAGAGCTTCGTCAGTGATCTCTTTCTGCCAACCTAACGTGGCATCCATGACATTATTACTAAATGTTGATGTTAACTGAGATAAACGTTTACTGATTTCACCATAACGCTGTTTGTCATTATCAACTAAATCAATCCCAGATAATCTAAAATCACGCAGTGCATTGGTGATCACTTTTTGCTGCGCTGTTGATAACGTGGCGAATTCACTGCTGTCATGTAAACGCTGATACGCTAAAAACAAAGCTTGGTTCTGCCCAACCTTAGTTTGGTATTCAGACAGTAATGGTAAGCAAGCATCATGGGCTTCACGTAATTCATCACCGCTCACCACTGCATTTAAGTGGCCAATAGGCGACCAAACACGTCCTAACCGATCATCACTTTCTTCTAAAGGCGCAACCAAATTAGCCCAAGTAACAGTATCTTCATTCGCTAATACGTTAACAATAACCGCTTCACAATCGGCAATTGCCTGCGTTACGGCAGGCACAATATGCTCGGGTTTAATACTCGCAAATGGGGGTAAACCTGTCATAGTCAAAAGTGGGTTAGTCATAGAGTCATCCTATTTATAATGATATTAATTAGTTAATGCGGCTATAAAATGATAATTTCAAGTATAGCGAGTAAATATCGGGAAACGCTTTACGCATAACATTTTGCATTGATAGGTAAAAGTAATGGCCGTGAATGGCTTTACCTACTAATAATATCTGTCAATTCAGTTTAAACTGTGTAATTAACTTTATTAAAAACAAGGCATGAACTTAGACATATAATAAGTTCATCTCCTCAATTAAGGACTATAAATATGTCACAGCATTTTGATTATATTGCCATTGGTGGTGGTAGCGGCGGTATTGCATCTGCAAACAGAGCGTCAATGTACGGTAAAAAAGTGGCCATCATCGAAGCCAATGCGCTGGGCGGCACTTGTGTTAATGTTGGTTGCGTACCGAAAAAAGTGATGTGGCATGGCGCTCAGATCGCCGAAGCAATGCACCTTTATGCAAAAGACTATGGCTTTGATGTTGAAAATAAAGGCCTTGATTGGGGTAAATTAGTTGCTGCTCGCGAAGCTTACATTGGTCGCATTCACACCTCTTATGACAATGTACTGGGCAACAACAAGGTTACTGTGATCAAAGGTTTTGCTACCTTTGTAGATAAAAACACAGTAAGCGTAAATGGTGAAACGTACACCGCCGATCATATCCTGATCGCAACTGGTGGCGCACCAACAATTCCGAATGTACCTGGCGCTGAGCACGGTATTGATTCAAATGGTTTCTTTGAGTTAACAGAACAACCAAAACGCGTTGCAGTTATCGGTGCCGGTTATATTGCGGTTGAACTCGCAGGCGTATTACACGGACTCGGCAGCGAAACACATTTATTTGTGCGTAAAGAATCGCCACTGCGTAGCTTTGATCCAATTTTGATTGATACGCTGGTTGAGGTAATGAATACCACAGGTCCAAAATTACATACCCATTCAGTACCCAAAGAAGTCGTGAAAGAAGCAGATGGCTCTATCACCTTACATCTTGAGAATGGCGAATCACAAAATGTTGATACCCTAATCTGGGCTATCGGTCGTCATCCTTCAACAGACAAAATAAACCTTGCAGTAACGGGCGTTGAAACCGATGACCGTGGTTACATCAAAGTAGATGAATACCAAAACACCAATGTTGATGGCATCTATTGTGTGGGTGATATCATGGCAGGTGGTGTTGAGCTAACACCTGTCGCTGTTAAAGCGGGCCGTCAATTGTCAGAACGCTTATTTAACGGTAAAACCACCGCTAAAATGGATTACAACCTGATCCCTACCGTGGTATTTAGCCACCCACCGATTGGTACTATCGGTTTAACAGAAGCAGAAGCCATTGCCCAGTACGGCGAAGACAACGTAAAAGTATACCAATCTGGTTTTACTGCTATGTATACCGCAATTACTTCAAACCGCCAGCCTTGTAAAATGAAATTGGTTTGTGCCGGTGAAGAAGAAACCGTTGTCGGTCTACACGGCATTGGCTTTGCTGCTGACGAAATGATCCAAGGTTTTGGTGTCGCGATGAAAATGGGCGCAACCAAAGCAGATTTCGATAGCGTCGTTGCCATCCACCCGACTGGCTCAGAAGAATTTGTGACAATGCGCTAGATCTAACTCGTATTCTGGTGTGCATATAATTGCTATGCGCACCAACTTTCCCTCTTTCATTTCAATAATATTCTTTATCTCGCTATAGAGATCACGAAACGACACCTTCCTTGTTAAATACGTACACAAAATACTTAACATTCATTCAACAACTAGATATATTACTCATGCTTTGGCATTAGTCATTTAACCATACTTAGAAGACTAACTATTCACTCACCATATTGATAAGGATATTTTTATGGGCACATTATTACAACCAATCACCTACCTGATTAGTCGATTATCATTTCAGAAAAAGTTTGGATTAGTTGTCTTGCTACTTGCTACACCGATTGTATTTTTTTCATTTACAATTATCTCGCAAACCCAAAAAGATATTGCTTTTGCAGAATCAGAACTGCAAGGTTATCAACTACTGCAAGCCTTACCAGAGGTTGCCAACAAGCTGATTGATTATCGCCATTTGCTCAGTGTAGAAGTCGCAGAGCTCGAACCAGGTGATGACAAAATACAACAAGCACAAGTGCTCGCAGAAAACACCTTCAATCAATATTACCGCAGCTATACCGCGGCAACTGGATTACAATTATCGGCGTTTGATAAGATCACGACCGATTGGCAACAACTCAAAGCAGACAGTGATTTTTTATTACCAGAAGAGATTTTCTACGCTATCGATTTGATGTTAGAAAACCTGCGTATCGGTACCCGTGAGATCAACAGCGAAAGTAAATTATTGTTTGATTCACAGCTCAGTAGCTATTACCTGATTAATTTAACCCAAAGTCAGTTGCCAAAATTAACCGATTTCGCTTATCAAGTAACAGACAAAGCCGCTGAAACAGCCGCGTTTGCCGCGTTTACAGCCAACAGCTTCGATGATTTAAGTCGCCGCATTGATCAACTTAGTATTATCTTTTCTGCAGCCGACAATGATGTGCAAGTATTAGTGGCAATTAATCCTGATTATCGCAACACCTTAATCACACCTCTCGATCAGATAAAAACCACCATGGCAACCCTCGAAGACCTACTCGACCGCCAGTTAATCAATACCGTATCCGCCGAGATCAAAATTGATCCAAATACCCTTTATCGTTTGGGTGAAGCGTTACGGATCAAAATCAATAATTTGTATCAAGTTGCCTTTCACACGCTCGGTAATGAAATAACCGTTAGACTCAGTGAAAAAAACAGCGAGCTAAATATTTTTTACACCATACTGATCGTCTTATTCGTGGTTTGTGTGGTGATCTTATTAAGTATTTATATCTCACTAACAGAGACTCTTCGCAGTATCAGTCAAGTCGCCCAAAATGTATCAAATGGCGACCTGTCGCAAAATGTGAAGATTGTCAGCAATGACGAACTGGCTATTATTGCCCAACACTTCAACAGCACCATTGATGGCATGCGCACGTTAGTCAAGCAACTCAATAGCAGTGCCGTTGATGTGCATAGTTCAGTCCAGGACATTAAAGATAAAACCAACTCAGCAGAAACCACCATTACTGCACAACAAACGGAAACCCATCAAATAGCGGCGGCAATAAAACTGATGGCGGCCACATCAACGGAGATGGCCATTAATGCCAATGATGCAACCTGTGCCACACGTGATGCAGAACGGGCTGTTTTAGAAGGTAAACAAGTTGTTGACCAAACGATCATCGCCATTAATGCCATTGCTTCAGAGGTACAAACATCAAGTGAAACCATCCAGAAACTGGAAAATCATTGCACCGATATTGGGGGTGTGGTTGAAGTGATCAGGAGTATTGCCGACCAGACTAATTTGTTAGCACTCAATGCTGCGATTGAAGCTGCCAGAGCCGGAGAGCAAGGTCGAGGTTTTGCCGTGGTAGCCGATGAAGTGAGAACGCTAGCAAGCCGTACACAGCAATCGACGAATGAGATCCAAGTGATGATTGAGCGTGTCCAAGCTGGCGCGAAAGAATCCGTAAAAGTGATGGCCATAGGTAGAGAGCAAGCCAACATGGGCGTAATGCAGGCCAAAGAAGCCTCAAATACTTTTGAAGCCATTACCTTATCCGTCGATAAGATCGTTTCACTCAATAACCAAATAGCCAGTGCGATTGAAGAACAAAGTCTCGCCGCAGAAGAAATAGAGCGTAATGTCAGTAATGTATCAGCGGGAGCAGACTCTGCTCGCGCGGTCGCGACAGGAGCGACCCAGTCCGCACATAACTTGTTAACCGTGGCAGATAAATTATCGGAAGTAGCCGAGGAATACGTTTTTTAAAATCACCGTATTAGCACTCTTGGATTAAGTAAAGTGGTGGCTTGAGCGTGTTTTTATTGCTTTAAGCTACCACTTATTTATTTGAATATAATTTTCCAGCATGAAACACTAGATCTGAATAAACTTGCCGATTACACTGCTAACACGCATTTTCCTCCCCCTCGAAATTGGTACTCATGAAAAATCAAAAAAAGGCAATGCTGTTCGGCTTGATAGCGGTATTACTCTGGTCCACGGTGGCCTCTGCATTTAAAATTACCCTTAGCCATTTTGCGCCAATTCAAATGGTTTTAATTGCCTCACTGACCAGTATCGTTTTATTACTGGGAATTGCCTACCAACAAAAAAAACTGCACCTACTCAAGCAATACTTTATCAAACAACCGTTGTTCTATTTAACGCTTGGGATAATTAATCCATTTCTCTATTATTTAGTGTTGTTTAAGGCTTATGACTTATTGCCCGCATCACAAGCGCAAGCATTAAATTACACTTGGGCAATCACCCTCACATTATTGTCAGTGCCTTTCTTAGGGCAGAAGATCCGGAAAAAAGACTGGGTGGCTATCTTATTCAGCTATACCGGGGCACTAATCATTGCCACTAAAGGTGATCTGTTAGGGCTGAATTTTGAAAGTCCACTTGGGGTGGCACTGGCATTATTAAGCACCTTGATTTGGGCCAGTTATTGGATCGTTAATGCCAGGAATAACAATGATCCTATCGTTAGTTTATTACTTGGATTTTTATTAAGTCTCCCGTTTACCTTCGTCGCTACCGCATTACTCGCTGATTTTAATTTTGACTCCATAGAGGGGATCCTTGGTGCGATTTATATCGGTTTTTTTGAAATGGGTATTTCATTTATATTGTGGTTAATGGCCATTAAATTAGCGACGAATACCGCGCAAGTCAGTAATCTTATCTTTATCTCGCCGTTTATATCACTCTTCTTACTCAGTCGAATTGTGGGTGAAGAGATCCACCCATCAACCTTTATCGGCTTAGTGACCATTATCGTGGGGCTCGTGATCCAACAAATTAACTGGCGTAAAAAACGTCGTACCGTAACAGCGAAATAATAGCGACACTCGGTGGCTGATAACCAAGTTCAGCCACCAGCAACGTTAAATGAAGCAGTAAATAGTGACTTAATCGCAATTTAATTACTGAAAATATCACAATCCCCATTACCTCCTCTTGCATATCTAAAGCCTAACAGGTTAATGTTTCAGTATTATCTCTTTCTATAACCAGAACATGAACCTATAAAATGCAGAATATCGCGTCAGGTGACATGACAAACCGGACAGCAAGATGCCTCAAGCAATAGAACAGAAATTAGCAGCAATACGTGCACATATGGATGCCGCAAACTTAGACGCATTTATCGTTCCCCGCGCAGATGAATACCTTGGCGAGTATGTACCAGCACATAACGAACGTTTATTATGGTGCAGTGACTTTACCGGCTCTGCAGGCACAGTCATCATTTTAAAAGACCGCGCCGCCATTTTTACCGATGGTCGTTATACTATTCAGGTTAAGCAGCAAGTTAATGGCGAGTGTTTTGAGTTTTATCATCTTATCGACACACCACATGTTGCTTGGTTAAGTGAACAACTGTCCGCTAATGCCAATGTCGGTTATGACGCCAAAGTACATAATTTAAATTGGCATAACGCCAGCAAAAATACCTTAGCAGATAAACAAATAAACTTAGTGGCAGTCGATGCTAACCCAATTGATTTAAGCTGGTCAGATAGACCGACACCAACAGAAAATGTAGGCCTGTTACTCGACGAGCAATACACAGGTCAATCCAGTTTAAAAAAACGCCAACAGATCGGCGTTGATATCGCCAAGCAAGGTGCTGATGCAGTTATTATCAGCGCGTTAGATTCTATTGCTTGGTTATTAAATATCCGAGGTAAAGACATTCATTGTTTCTGCGTGATCTTAGGCAGTGCGGTATTACGTAAAGATGGTTCCATGACGTTCTTCACCAATCCAGCGAAGATCCCGGCAGGTTTCCAGGAACACGTTGGCGCAGGTGTCGAGATTGTTGATGAAGCACAAGCAACAGCCACTTACCAAGCCCTAGGTGAGCAACAACTGCAGGTATTGGCCGATCCAGAAGCATCAAATGCATTTAGCCAGTTAACCGCACAACAAGCTGGTGCCACCCTAATTGCTGGCAATGATCCAGTCGCATTACCAAAAGCGTGTAAAAATGCCGTTGAACTTGCGGGTATGCGTGCCTCACATATTCGTGATGGAGCTTCTGAAGTACGCTTCCTAAATTGGCTAGAAACAGAAGTAGCCGCGGGCCGTTTGCATGATGAAGCCTATCTGTCTGACAAACTGACAAATTTCCGCGCATCGAACGAGAACTTCGTTGAATTAAGTTTTGACACTATTTCGGCTGCTGGTGCTAACGCCGCAATGTGCCACTACAATCATAACAATGGTGTACCAGCACAGTTACCAATGGACAGCATTTACTTAGTTGACTCTGGAGCCCAATATCTTGATGGCACAACCGATATCACCCGTACCGTTGCGATTGGGTCACCAAGTGCCGAACACAAAAAAATGTTCACCCTGGTATTAAAAGGTCATATCGCACTGGCTAAAATGAAGTTCCCAGCAGGCACTAACGGTGGTCAGTTGGATTCACTGGCGCGTCAATTTTTATGGCAACAAGGTTATGACTATGACCACGGAACTGGACACGGTGTTGGCTGCTTCTTGAATGTACACGAAGGTCCACACCGTATTGGTAAGAACTCGAACGGCGTAGCATTAGAGCCAGGCATGGTGGTATCCAATGAGCCGGGTTACTACAAACAAGATGAATACGGCATCCGTTGTGAGAATCTAATTTATGTGGTTGCTAAAGATAATGGCCATGATGGTAAAGTATTTTACGAATTTGAAACATTAACACTGGTTCCTTTTGATTTGCATCTGATAGATCAACAACGACTCTCACAAGACGAAGTAAACTGGATCAATGCTTATCACACGCAAGTACGTGCCGCATTATCACCATTGTTAACCGGTGCTGATTTACACTGGTTATCTCAGGCTACACGCACTATTTAAGTTTATACCCAAGCTAGTCTCTGATATAGCATCTTGAAGTAACTTGGGTATATATATTCTATAACCAATCTAAGCGATTAGATTGGTTATGCATTAAAAGGAGTTGGCATGACCCAACCACAAAACGCTATTTTTAACGAACAAAGTCAAAGCTACCATCATTTAGAGTACAAATTTAAAGACGATGTTTATTTAGCAAACATTCAGAGTGCACTGCAAACGGCACTATGCAAACGAACCGCTGACATGAACATTGTTGTTGCTTTTGGTCGTAACGCCACCAATACCCTATTACCTGATTTACAACTTAACGCATTTGACGACTTTACCGAGATAGCGAGTCCGCATGGAAAAAAAGCCATCGCTAGTCAAGGTGATGTCATGTTTTGGATCCACAGCGACAATGCCAGCCATACCTTAGAGCAAGCATTTCATATCCAATCAGCGCTAAGTAAAATTGCCGATAACCAGTTGGATATTTCCGGGTTCCAGTACCATAAAAACCGTGATTTAATTGGTTTTGTTGATGGCACAGCCAATCCCAAAGAAGATGCGCGCCAATTAGCCTCACTGATCCCCGAAGGTCAGCCAGGCGTGGGTGGTAGCTTCGTGTTATCACAAAAATGGGTACATGATTTAGCAAGCTTCAATGCGATGCCAGTACCGGAACAAGAAGCAGTTGTAGGCCGTACCAAAGAAGATGATATCGAGTTATCCGGCGATGCGATGCCAGCGAATTCACACGTTAGCCGTACCGACGTATCGGGCATGAAAATATACCGTCGTAGTTCACCTTATGGTAACGCATCCGAACACGGACTATACTTTTTAGCATTCGCATGTGAACAATTACGCTTTACCACTCAACTACAACGTATGTACGGAATACCTGATGGCATCACTGATAGACTCATTGATTATTCAGATGCAGTAACAGGATCATACTGGTTTGCCCCTTCTCAAACAGAACTAGATACATTGATGAATTAACTTACATACAACCGGGAGCGATGATTATGTCTAACGTAATTTTGTATATAGCGACTAGCCTTGATGGCTATATTGCCAAAATGGACCATGACATTTCATGGCTCTCAAATGTAGAAGTAAAAGGTGAGGATTATGGCTATCGAGATTTTTTCGATGGTATCAGTGCCGTCATTATGGGTAACACATCCTTTCAGGTCATCAAAGATTTTGATGATTGGCCATACGCCGACAAGCAATGCTTTGTCGCTTCTCACTCACCCGATATTACCCCGAATGATAACGTTACTTTTATTACCGATCCTGCAGCAACGATCAAACAATTAAAAGCCAGCTCGAAGGGGAATATTTGGTTACTTGGGGGCGCAAACTTGGCCGATTCCTTATTACGTCTTGATCTTGTAGATGAATTAATGTTGTCCACCATTCCTATCTTACTCGGCAACGGTATACGTTTATTTAACGCCCCCCTACCAGAACTAGGGGTCACACTATTATCCTCTCAATCCTATCGGTCGGGACTGATACAAACACATTATAAGATAATCAAGAACAACAAAAATTAATGATAAATACTCACGCTATCAATACGGTTGATGCCAAAAATATAGTTAACGGCATCGCCTTGCTTCGGGCTAACAATCTTTCCCTCCCTTTAAATACCGTCAAAACAAGTGCTAACCTACGCTTTCCTATATTTACAGTTTATCTACATCAAAAAATAAAGTAATATTATGTTATTCATCGTTTTATTATAAAACGAATATCCTTTTTCGAATCTAATTATAAGTATAAGAGTCTTTATCCATGTCTAAATGGTTAACAGCTGGTGTGAGTATTATCTCTATCGCCGTAGTCGGTTATTTCAACGTCTTCTATCAGCCCCAGCAGGATCTCAACCGCATTCAATTACCACTGCAGCAAGACTGTCGTGTTAATCAACAAGAATGTCAGGTTCAGTTAACGCCAGAACAAACAATTTCGCTGTCGATCACACCATTCAATGCAAAGCCGATGACGCCATTATCGATAAATTTAAACGGCACTCGCATTGATAATGCCAGCATTACGATTAACGGGATGAATATGAGCATGCCCGGCTTTCCTACCGCACTGAATGCGATTGAGAAGGATAAATACCACGCTGAGACAGCGCTAGCGATCTGCGTATTAGGTGAAATGTTATGGCAAGCAGATTTAACCATCACAGTTGCTGGTCAACCTTATTTGATACCGTTTCAATTTACCACGACGACTAATTAACTCAGGACAAAATAATGCAAAAATCAATAATAACCACACTGATCGCGACTGCTATCTTTTCCGCAGCACCGACGTTTGCAGCTGAAAAAACTAACATCATGATCATGGATGCCTGGGTTCGTGCAGCGCCATCATCAGCAAAAGTGCAAGCCGCTTTTTTCAACGTGATGAATCACAATAATAAACCAATCGTGATCACCAATGTTGAAGCACAAGGTTTTGGCCGTAGCGAGCTGCATTTATCTGGCAAAAAAGACGGCATGATGACAATGCAAAAGCAGCAGCAAATAACGATCCCTGCAAACACTATTTTTCAGTTTAAGCCGGGTGGCTACCATGTGATGTTATTAGAACCAAGCAAGATCGCAGCGCCGGGTGAAGTGGTTAATGTATCGTTTACGTTATTAAATGGTGAAACAATCACTGCTAAAATGCCTGTTAAGCGTGACAACAGTCAAGCTAAAATGGATCACAACAAAATGGATCATAGCAAAATGGACCACGCGAATATGAAACATAATTAGTTTCGACAAAGGGACTCGAATGAAAAAATCTAAGGCTATCATCGCTGCGGGTATTATCGGCCTTAGCGCGCTTGGCGCTCTGGTTGCCAATAATATGCAACAGCCAAGTTTACCGACATTCACGACAGCTTACGCACAACCTCAGCAAGTAACCCTGCCAGATGTCGTTCTCGGCAATAATCAAGTACACACTAGTGCCTTGTTTAAAGATAAATGGTCATTAGTATTCTTCGGTTATGCTAGCTGCCCAGACGTTTGTCCGACCGAGCTATACAATCTCAATAATATTGCAAGCATCATGACTGCGGCTGGTAAAACCATGCCACAAGTGGTCTTTATCTCTGTCGACCCACAACGAGATAGTAATGAGATGCTGACCACGTACGCGCAATTTTATAACGATGAATTCATCGGGATCACAGGTGAAACCAGCGAGATAGATAAATTAGTGGCTAGCTTTGGGGTTATTTATCAAAAAACGTTTTTAGCTAATAATGGTCAGTATGTCTCTGTGCCTTACAGTAGTCCAATTCCAGAAGACCAGCGTGAAAGCTATTTGATTAACCATTCTTCTCGATTATATTTAGTTAATCCAGCAGGAAAGTATGTAGCGGCATTTGCACCGCCCCATAGCGCGAGAAAAATAGCGGCAGACCTGCTTAAGTTATAATAATGCAGAGCTCGTTATTAAGAGATCGGTAATTGCGTCGTATTTTTTAACCTTTCCATGGCAAAGGACGAAGTCACATCGGTTAAACCATCGACACAATTAACCAATCGTTTATAAAACACATCAAATGCCGCCATGTCTTTTACTAATACCTTCATCATGTAATCGTATTCTCCGGCCATACGATAAAACTCGATCACTTCAGCAAACTCATTGACACTAACAACAAATTTCTTAAACCAACTATCACTGTGATTTTGAGTTTTGATATTAACAAAGGCGGTCAGTGCGAGGCCGAGTTTTTGCTCATTAAGTAAAGCCACACGGCGTAAAATATAGCCATTATCTTCTAAACGTTTTAATCGTTTCCAGCAAGGTGAGACCGTTAAACTTACTTTGTCGGCAAGATCAGCAATTGACAGCGATGCATCGCGCTGCAACAAATCTAAAATCAATTTATCCTTCGAATCTAACATAGTGAAGTAATTCCTTTCTTTAAAAATCCAATTAAGGACATTCTAATCTCAACCATCGTGCTTGGTAAATAGTTTCGGGGATAGTTGCGGTACACGTAGGATAAACCGCTTAATAAATAGATAAAATAACACTAGAATAAGTACCTGGCTCGCACTCTGGCCGCCATTGATTGGAAATTTAACCATGTTACGTTATTGTATGCCTAGAGGTGTAATAATGTTAATAACACGAAAGTTTTTGATTGCTTGTTATCTCATCAGTGTAATTATTTTATCCACCTGGGTTTGGCGATCCGGTTACGCTAAATTAGTCAGCCAAAGCAATCAGCAATTAGATATTTTTGCGGCTCACTTACAAAGTCAATTACAACGCTTTGACGCGATCCCCAGATTACTGTTCGATCAAAAATTAGTGGTAGCAAGCTTACAAGATACCGACAACGCGCAACTGCAAGCAAAAACCAATCGTTATTTAAACCATGTTAACAATACCATTAGCGCGTCAGATACTTATCTTATCGATCTTAATGGCACCACCATCGCCGCCAATAACTGGCGCGATGAACAAACCTTCATAGGTAAAAACTTTGCTTTCCGTCCTTACTTTCAGCAAGCCGTTAGCGGACAACAAGGCCGCTATTTTGCGTTAGGCACGACATCGGGACAACGCGGGTATTATTTTTCCTCTCCCGTTATCAACGCAGATAAAATTATTGGTGTTGTCGTGGTGAAAATGGATCTATCAAAAATTGAAAAAGAGTGGACCGGCAAACAAGCTCACTTTATGGTGACGGATGATGACAATATTATTTTCATCTCGAATACCCAGTCATGGCTGCTGCATAGTTTAACGCCGCTGAGTACCGAAAAACGACACCAAATAACGCGTAGCCGCCGTTATGGTGACAAGGCAATAGCCGCCCTAAATTTCTCAGGTCCGCTCGAGGATAACCCCACACTATTACAGCTAACGACAAGTAAACCGTTTGCGACTAATTATCTTTCCATCAGTAAATATATGCCCGCAGCGGGCTGGACGGTAAGAGTATTCGCCCCATTAACCGCGATCTTCATCGATATTGCTATTGGCATGGTATTACTGTCACTCGTTTTTTGGTTGCTCAATTTACGCTTAAGATTATCCATGCATAAACGTCAGCGCGACCAGGACAAAGAAGTACAGCGCATCAAAACCAAGCACAAATTAGAACAAGAAGTTAAACGCCGCACCGCAGATCTAAATAACGAGATCATTGAACGGCAGAAAATGGAACAAACCCTGCGTGATACCCAAAAAGAACTGATCCAGACCGCTAAGTTAGCGGTATTGGGTCAGCTGTCAGCGAGCATCAGTCATGAATTAAATAACCCACTCGCCGCCATCCGTAGTTATGCCGATAATGCTTTGGTATTTTTACAACGCGAACAACATCAGTCAACTCAAGATAATCTCCAACGCATTATTCATTTAACTGAGCGCATGGCAAAAATAAGTTCACAGTTAAAATTTTTCGCCCGTAAATCCAGCGGTGAATTGCACACAGTGCCACTGCGGAATGTGATTAACATGGCCGTCGAGTTAGTCAAACCACAATTAAAAAATAACCAGATCAGTATTACTGTGGATGACGCCAACATTGATGTTCAGGTTAATGTCGACCAGGTACAGTTAGAGCAAGTGCTGGTGAATTTATTATCCAATGCCATGCAAGCGGTTGAAGACGCCAGTGAAAAAAACATTCATATTATTTTGTGCCGACATCAAGAGCAAGTCATTGTCCAAGTTGATGATTCAGGCTCAGGCATAAACCCAGCAAATTTACCGCAACTGTTTGATCCATTTTTTACCACCAAGGACACAGGTCTCGGTCTGGGTTTATCTATATCCCACAAAATAATGCGTAATATGCACGGCAATATTAAAGCAGAAAACCGCCCTAATTCCGGAGCCAGATTCAGCCTTAGCTTGCCTATCGCAGTAATCACCGAGCTAGCATAAAACAATGACAGTGCCATCACAGCGCTATTACAAGACAAGCATAGGATAAATAATGAGTCAGGTTTTTTTTATTGATGACGAAGAAGATCTACGGTTCGCTAATCAGCAAACCCTAGAACTTGCTGGAATTAGCGTAACCTGTTTTGCCGATGCTGAATCAGCGCTCACTCAGCTAGCGGTAGAAACACCTTTAGTGGTGATCACGGATATCCGTTTACCCGGTTTATCTGGTCATAAATTATTGCTAAAACTGATGCAACAAGACCCTAGCCTACCGGTTATTTTAATTACTGGGCACGGTGATATTTCACTTGCGGTACAAGCGATGCAGGATGGGGCTTATGATTTCATTGAGAAGCCATTTGCCTCAGTACGACTCACAGAATCGGTAAAACGCGCTATCGAAAAACGCATGTTAACCGAAGAAAACAAAACCTTAAAAAAAGCCCTGCAAGCCAAAGAAACACTGGGTCCTCGGATCATAGGTACCACTCAAGCGATTGTAGAATTACGTGAAATGATTACCCAAATTGCTGATACTCCTGCCGATATTCTATTATTTGGGGAGACAGGTACCGGTAAAGAACTCGTGGCCCGTTCGCTGCATGAACAAAGTAGCCGTCGAACCCATAATTTTGTCGCCATCAATTGCGGCGCAGTACCAGAAAACCTCATTGAAAGTGAATTATTTGGTCATGAAAAAGGCGCTTTTTCGGGTGCATCAGGCAGGCGTATTGGCAAATTTGAATATGCCCAAGGCGGCACTTTATTTCTCGATGAAATAGAGTCAATGCCCATGCAGGCGCAAATAAAACTATTACGTATCTTACAAGAACGTACCCTCGAACGCCTTGGCTCGAATAAAGAAATACCACTGGATATTCGTATTATTGCAGCCACTAAAGTCGATCTAAAACAAGCAGCCAACACCGGGGTATTTCGCCAAGATCTGTATTATCGCCTTAATATAGTAACCCTAAACTTACCACCGCTGCGCCAACGTTTCGATGATATTCAAAGCCTGTTCCATCATTTCTTATTGGTTGCTGCTGCCCGGTATAGTAAAGCCGCCCCAGCATTACCACCTCAAGATGTACAAACATTGCTTGCGCATGATTGGCCAGGTAATGTGCGTGAGTTAAGGAACGCTGCCGAGCGCTATATATTGCTGGGTAAACTCACCGGTCTAAACTCGGTTAACGAAGTCCAAGTAACATTGACGAAAAACTTATCCGAGCAAGTTGAAGCCTTCGAGAAAATTCTGATTGAACAAGCGCTAACAAGCTGTAATGGCAGTATAAAAGACACGATGCATCAGCTTAACTTAGCGCGTAAAACCTTGTATGACAAAATGCAAAAGCATCAAATCGATAAACAAGCTTTTAAAGAACAGGCTGTTAAATAACGATCTATGCAGCAATAACCTGTAAAAAAGCACAACTAAAAATGGCCAGCATAGGCTGGCCATTTTGTTATTACCTTAGTACTGACTGACACCTTAACGAATTATCAATTCAGGTCCCATCATCAAGGTTGGTAACCACGTTGATATCCAAGGTACATACGTCACCATGATTAAGAATACTAACATCAATGCCACCCACGGCATCACCGCTTTCACCACTTGCAGCATCGACATATTGGCGACACCCGAGGTAACAAACAGATTCAAGCCCACGGGCGGTGTGATCATGCCAATTTCCATATTCACCACCATAATGATACCAAGATGGATCGGATCAATACCGAGTTCTAATGCAATCGGAAATACCAAGGGCGCGACAATAATCAACAAACCCGATGGTTCCATAAACTGACCACCAATCAAGAGTAAAACATTCACCACGATCAAAAATGTAATAGGTCCAAGACCGGCACTTAACATGGTTTCAGTGATCATTTGTGGAATACGTTCTTCGGTTAATACATGCTTCAAAATTAATGCATTAGCAACAATGAACAACAACATGATGGTCATTTTACCGGCATCAAATAAACTTTTCTTGGTATCTGGATGACATAATACGTGCAGTGATTTAACGATCACCGATTGACTGCTTTTCTTATCGGCAAAAGGCCCCATGTCTTTATACACAAAGTTAGCAATCACAAACGCATACACAGCAGCAACTGCCGCCGCTTCTGTCGGCGTAAAGATACCGCCGTAAATACCACCGAGAATAATAACAATTAACATCAACCCCCACGATGCATCCTTCGCTGAACGAAAAACTTCACTCCAACCAACAAACGGTTGCGCGGGTAATTTTTTAACTTTCGCGGTAATAAAAATCGCGATAATAAGCATCAGTCCCGCTAGCATTCCCGGAACTACACCCGCTAAAAACATGCGGCCAACAGATACATCCGTAGCGGCGGCATACACCACCATCACAATGGAAGGCGGAATTAAGATGCCTAAGGTACCAGCATTACAAATAACCCCGGCAGCAAACTCTTTGCTGTAGCCATTTTTAACCATACCTGCGATAACTAAACTACCGATAGCGACAACCGTTGCTGGTGATGAACCAGACAACGCTGCGAACATCATACACGCGACCACAGAAGCAATCGCTAAACCGCCAGGGAACCAGCCAACGATAGCAATGGCAAAACGAATGATGCGCTGAGCAACACCACCAGTGGACATAAAGGTCGAGGCCAAAATGAAAAACGGGATCGCCAATAAGGTGTAGTGGCCAGCAAACGCATTAAATAATGTTTGTGCAACAGATGCTAAGCTAGCATCGGAATTAACCAGCAAAAACAGGATACTTGATAAACCAAGTGACACCGCAATTGGCACACCGAACATCATGAACCCGATGATCATCAATAACAATACAACTAAAACCATAACTTAATCCTTGTTATCTTCTTGTTCTAATACCGCCAACGCTTCTTCAGCTTCGTGACTTGCGATCACACGGTCAATTTTATTAGTAAGCACTTGCCATAACAGCTGTGCAAACCTAAATGTCAGCAATGCAGTACCTAGCGGTAAGGAAAAATAAGGAATAAAACGAGGTAATTTTTCATAACGTTCTCCCTCATTAAACCAATCGGAAAGGAACTGTAAGAATTCTGGCATCGGAATATCATCGGTTTCATACCATGCTTGATCAGTAATAAACGGATACCAATAATTCCACGATCCGATCAATAACAACACAGAGAAAAGTAAGCACGCACTTACTGCGATAACGGCATAAATTTTACGTAATTTCACTGACGCTATATTAATTAAAATATCAACGCCGATATGAGAATGTTTTTTTACCCCGTACGAAGCCCCCACTAACACTAACCAAGCAAATAAAAATACGGTTAATTCTAACGCCCATAAAATATTGCCATTAAATAAATACCGAAACACCACATTGGCAAAAGTGAGCAAGGTCATCACACCTAATGACAGGGCAATATTCAGCTCTTCAAGGTTGTCGGTGACACGCCCTAAGCGCGTCCATAATCCATTATTCATACTGGTTCCCTTCGATTAGCTTAACGCGGCATAAATCACTTATGCCGCTTGGTATTATGATTTATTCGACGCTAATGCTTTCTGGATCAAGTCACTACCAATATCTTTCTCGAACTTAGACCAAACAGGTTGTAGCTTAGTAACCCAAGCTTGACGTTGTTCTGGCGTTAACGTACGTACAACGCCACCAGCCGCGATAATATTATTTCTATTTTCATTATTAATACGCGCAGATTCGGCATTACGTGTTGCAGTTACCTCTACAATAATTTGACGCAGTTGCACTTTTACATCGTTCGGTAATTTAGCCCACCAGCGGTTTGACGTAACCAATAGATAATCAAGAATACCGTGATTGGTTTCGGTTACACCGTCCTGAACTTCGAAGAATTTTTTGCCATAGGTATTCGACCAAGTATTCTCCTGACCATCAATAACGTTGGTTTGTAGACCGCCGTATACTTCTTTGAATGACATTTTTTGTGGGTTAGCTCCAAGCTGCTCAAACTGCGCAACCAGTACATCAGATGCCTGAACTCGGAATTTCAAACCTTGGGCATCTTCAGGAGAAATAAGTGGACGGTTAGCTGACATTTGCTTCATGCCATTATGCCAAAATGCTAAGCCCTGCAATCCACGGCGGCGCATTGAATTTTTCAATTTCTCACCGGATTCAGAGTTTTGAAAACGATCAACAGCATCAACGTCATCAAACAGGAAAGGTAAATCAAAAATGCGGAATTTTTTGGTGACTTTCTCAAATTTAGACAGTGACGGTGCCGCTAATTGCACATCACCGCTTAATAATGCTTCAAGCACTTTATTATCATCGTAAAGTGTTGAGTTAGGGAAAACTTGCATACAAGCTTTACCATTCATCTCTTTATTTACTCGTTCCTCAAGTAATGACGCAGCAATACCTTTCGGGTGCTTACTCGTATTCGTCACATGACTAAATTTAATTACGATCTCACCCGGATCACACGCACCTGAAGAGGCTTGAGCCGTAAAAGTGGTCATGCTCGCCAGTACTATCGATATTGCCGTAGCGTATTTAAACATAATAATCTCCATATAATTATAACGTTGTTAACCAAGAAAAAACCGCCCAATTAACAGTGTGATAACCATATAGCAACCATTAGTCCACATTTTAATTTTAAAATAAAAACCCTAAACAACAACATCTTAACAAAGGCGTAGCACTAAGCACATGCTGAAAATGGGTGTGTTCTCACCCATGATAAAGATGGGTTTGGGGTAAATACCGCCAATCTAACCTTGAATTTGAACTGTCGATAAGTTTAACCAGTCTACGAACGTTTTATTGCAAAAAATGCGATATTGAAAAATAAATACAGTGATAAAAATAGGTAGTAAACCAATTATTTTCACAATTTAATATATATGGAGTATTTATTACCTGTTTAATATTGTTTTAAAAGGAAATAGGAAAGCATATACCTCAACAAAAGGCATAGAATTATCGTATTGAATATCCCAGCTTATATAGAGATCATCTTATGAATACAAAACTCGTCGCCACATTATTATTTGCATCTGTATGTTTGATCTGGGGTACTACCTGGATGGCAATGGAAATTGCAGTACATTCAATACCACCAATTACAGCAACAGGATTACGCTTTGCATTAGCTGCACCGCTATTAATTTTAGCTGCTCGCAAGCTCAATATCCCGTTGATGTTCCCTAAAGGTAAAAAACTTGAATTTGCGTTAATCAGTGTGTTTTATTTTGCTGCACCATTTACCTTAATGATTTTTGGTGAGCAATATATTTCATCAGGCTTAGCATCAATTATTTTTGCCACTATGCCGGTTGTAGTATTAGCGTTTGCGGTATTAGTACACCGCCAAAAAGTACACATTCATCAGGTCGCTGGTCTTGCCATTGCTTTGTTCAGCTTAATTACAATTATTAGTAATGAGATGGGCGTGAGTGCCAATGGTAGCCTGATTGGTGTTGGTGCATTAGTGCTAGCCGTATTAATGCATGCGACGATTTATACCAGTGTACAAACGCGTTGTCAGGGTATTCACGTACTGACGTATAATGCACTACCGTGTCTTGTTGCTGCAGTACTATTATTGACTGTTGGCGTATTCACAGAGCAACCAGACTTTAGCACATTCACATCAACATCTTGGTTATCGGTTATTTACCTTGGCGTTATTGCTGGTATTGGCGGCATCATGGCTTACTTCCAATTAAATAAAGTAGCAAGTCCGTTTCAAGCATCAATCTGTTTTCTTGTGTTCCCTGTTATCGCGCTTGGCCTAGACAGTGTAATCAACGGCAGAACGATTAGCCACGAATCATTAATCATGATGATAATGCTAACGGCAGGTGTTTTACTGTGTAAATTACCGATTGAATTAATCAGTAAACGTTTCGCGAGAACAGCGGTAAACGTAGAAAAGTAATAATCATCACTAAATAATAAACATAGGCTGTATTCACATTCGTAAGCGCAGCCTATGTTCCGTTATTTCAGTGCCGTTAACGACCGGTCCCAATCTTTCCAAACCACTTCTAAGCCCATGGTTTTGACTAGCTCTGCCATTTCACTTGGTGAACGGTCATCATCAATTTCAAACTGCTCTAAAGCTTTCTCTGTATCGTCAGAATAACCACCGGGTTGGGTTTTCGAACCCGCACTGATAGTCGTTATGCCCAAGGGAATAACATTGTCACGAAAATGCTCGGACTCTCGAGTCGATAACGATAATTCCACATCCGGATTAAACAATCTATAAGCACAAATCAACTGTACTAATTGGCGATCATTCATAATCGACTTCGGCTGAAATGCACCTTCACACGGTCTTAAACGTGGGAAAGAAATTGAATACTTGGTTTGCCAATAACGTTTTTGCAAATAATCTAAATGCGCAGCAACATGGAAACAGTCGGTACGCCATTCATCCAAGCCAATTAATGCACCTAGCCCCATTTTATGAATACCGGCTTTGCCTAACCGGTCTGGAGTTTCAATTCGATATTTAAAATCGGACTTCTTACCTTTGAGATGGTGCTCGGCATACGTCCGGGGATGATACGTTTCTTGATACACTAAGACTGAATCTAACCCCAATTCTTTTAGTTCTTCATAATCGGCTTGTTCTAATGGCTGCACTTCCAAGGATAAATGCGAGAACTGCGATTTCAATTCATTAAATACCTGACGAAAATACGGCATCCCCACTTTACGTTCCGACTCACCCGCCACTAATAACAAATGATCAAAACCCATTTTTTTAATCGCTCGCGCTTCACTGTTTAACTGCTTCATATCCAGCGTAGTACGACGAATTTTGTTATGCATCGAAAAACCACAATAGGTACAAATATTAGAGCACATATTAGAAAGGTATAACGGCACATAGAATTGGATAGTATTACCAAAACGTTGGCGAGTTAACTGGACACTACGTTGGGCCATCTGCTCTAAATAAGGTTCTGCCGCAGGTGAAATTAAGGCTTGAAAGTCATCCAGATCGAGTCGAGACTTCGATAATGCTCGTTCAACATCTGCTGCCGTTTTGGCATAAATAGATAAGCGAATATCATCCCAATCTAATTTTTGTAATTGCTCGTAAAAGCTCATATTTAACCCTTAAATTGGCGTTATTACAGATCTAAAAATGCCGTCAATGGACTAGAAGCAACCGCAGTCTGCGCCTGACTACCTAACCCAGCTAAATAAGCTTGGCGACCAGCTTGCACGGCTAACGCAAATGCTTGACTCATTGCCACTGGATCTTTAGCCACCGCAATCGCAGTATTAACCAGTACCGCATCCGCGCCCATTTCCATGGCTAACGCCGCATGTGAGGGCGCGCCAATCCCGGCATCAACAATCACAGGGACTGTCGATTGCTCAATAATAATCTCTAAGAACTCTGCCGTGAGAATACCTTTGTTTGAACCAATCGGCGCACCTAATGGCATGACGGCAGCAGTACCTACGGCTTCCAGACGCTTACACAATACCGGGTCGGCATGAATGTATGGCAACACATGGAAACCATCTCGCGCTAATTGTTCTGTGGCCTTTAAAGTTTCAATAGGATCAGGTAGTAAATATTTAGGATCCGGATGAATTTCTAATTTAATCCAATTGGTTTGCAATGCTTCACGTGCTAATTGCGCAGCATATACCGCTTCTTTGGCATTACGCGCACCAGATGTATTGGGTAATAAGTGCATGCCTGCTGCAATCAAAGGCTTAAGAATATCATCCTCTTGATTAGCTAAATCAATGCGTTTTAATGCCATTGTCACTAACTGGGATTGAGATGCAATCAAGGCAGCAGCCATTATGTTTTGATCGCTAAACTTCCCCGTACCGGTAAACAACCGTGATGAAAAGGTTTTATCGGCAATGATAAGCTCATCGCTTGGTAATAAGAATGCTGGGTTTAACGTTGTTACTGACATTTAGCCTCCTGCAATAGCTTGAAATAAAGTCACTTGATCATTTTCTGACAACTGAAAATCTCCCCATTTTTGACGTGTTATAATGGCTTGGTTCACCGCTACCGCAATGCCTTTTCCCGGCTGTTCTAATACTGTCAATAATGACGTAATAGTCGTCACCGCGAGGTTGTGTATTTCATCGTTAATGATTAATTTCATCTTATCTTCCTGTCCCTCAAATCCAAATATTAAGCCATGAGGTTATTTAATTAACGGCTTAGTTTTACTATTTATATTCAGCACTTATATTTCATATTGGTATTAGCGACCTGCACACACAGCGCAGTCGGGATCTTTCATGACTGAGAGGTGCTGCCATTGCAAGGTTTTACCATCAAAACGCATTAACCGATTTAGTGAAGACAGCGGCATGCCGGTTAAATATTTAATCGCTTCCAATGCCTGCAAAGAACCAATAACCCCGACCAACGGCCCAAGCACACCCGAAGTACTGCAATTATTGACTTCCACTGTATCTTCGAAAGGATATAAACAGTGGTAACATGCCGAATCAGCTTGTTGGGCGTTAAACGCGATCAGTTGCCCTTCCATGCGAATACCCGCCCCGATTATTAACGGTAGTTTCTGGGTCACACAGATCTTGTTTATCGCTTGCCTAGTCGGCATGTTATCGCTGCAATCAATGACTAAATCAATTCGGGTCAACATGTCTGCCATTTCATTGTTCGCACTATCGAGGGTTAACCGCTGTGCGATCGTGGTGACATTCACATGGGGATTAAGCTGCGCTAACGAGGCTTTTGCCGCGCTAACCTTAGTTTGCTTTAACTGCTGCTGCGTAAAAATAATTTGTCGTTGCAGATTACTTAACTCAACATGATCATCATCGGCTAAAACTAAATGGCCAACACCAGCAGCAGCCAAATACAGAGCAACAGGCGCACCAAGGCCACCCACACCGACAATCAATACGTTGGCATTGCGCAATGCTAATTGTCCCTGTTCGCCGATGTCACCAAGCAGTAAGTGCGCGCTATAACGCATATATTCCTGATCACTTAATCCGGTCATATCAACAACTCACAGAGGTTAAGGATGATTGCGGTTCAACGATCGCCAATAAATCGGCAATGGCTTGCTTATAATCGTCAGCACAAGTGATCGCCGTGACCACGGCGACACTACCCACCCCTGTCGCAGCAACTTGCGGTGCACGCGCGATGCTAATACCGCCGATGGCCACTAAAGGATAATCCTGCATTAAGTCAGCATAACGCTGTAAACGTCGTAATCCCTGCGGTTTTGATGGCATGACTTTGGTGACTGTCGGATAGATATGACCGAGGGCGATATAACTCGGTTTTATCTGATGGGCACGTAATATTTCATAATAAC
This sequence comes from Moritella sp., assembly GCF_013215705.1. Taxonomy (GTDB): domain Bacteria; phylum Pseudomonadota; class Gammaproteobacteria; order Enterobacterales; family Moritellaceae; genus Moritella. The sequence continues at coordinate 29,664 of NZ_JABSQR010000019.1, forward strand.
CATGTGTGCTCAGACCTAATTTCAATCCTGCCTTTTTGATTGCCACAAAATCAGCGATGAGCATATCTTCTTGACCTAAATGCACGCCATAAGCACCATGTTCAATCGCTAATTGCCAGTAATCATTGATAAACAACCGTGCTTGATATTGACGGCCTAATGCCACAGCCGCTTTAATATCATCAACCACCTCGGTTGGGGTTTTATCTTTAATGCGTAATTGCAGGGTCTTCACCCCTTGCTGCAATACTTTTTCTAACCATGCCACTGTATCCACCACCGGATACAGTCCGAGTCTGTTCGTATCACAAGGCGCAAAATCATAAGCCAATTGCATTTGCTGTGCTAAGCCCAGTTGATCGCCCAATCCTGTGTTCGGTAATACAACCTGTGGGAAATCACGGCGATCGGTAGGCCATGCGTCTGCGATTTGATTTAAGTAAGCTCTGGCTACCACCAATGCATCATCAATGGGATAATCTTGGGCGATCACCGTTGCCAATGCCGAAGAAAACATACCACTGTTTTCATCTTTGCTTGGTGGCGTTAATGTCGCGCTTGCTGACGATAATAAGATTTCATGTTGTCCGTCAATATAAACATCGAGGGCGATAGATTGCGGCTTATTATCATGATGGCAATTAACAGTAAGCGCTTTCGCACAAACTCCTTTGACACCGACACTCAGTAGTGTGTTGATCGCTTGTTTCGTCGCACTGAATAACTTCGCAGCGTCAGTTCCGCCTTGCTCTTGCGGTAGGATCAATACATCCACGATCGGTAATAAGCGTATTTTAATCGTATTAATCAGCACTGTGTCTGTCGATTCAGCCTTTGCCATATCGGATAATGAAATGGATAACGGCTCATAGATAACACTGAGTTCTGGATGTAGTTGCTTATAAGCTTGTAAAAAACCAGCTAATATCTCCACATGCGAGGTTGTCGCTATCACCCCTATTTTAATGGCAGATGCCACAGGTGCGGCAGTCAATATCGCTAACTCAGCAGCAAAATCAGTATCAGATAACAGTGTCGTCGATACATGATAACCACTCCCACCCAACGCATTAATGGTATTAATATCGGCTTGAGTAGCAGCATTATCGCGAGCATCAAGGCTCGCGATAGTCCAAATAATGGCTTGAGTCATTAAGTTATTATTCCACGTTCTCAGTTGTAGATTCAGGCACACGACCATTTACCGCATCATGTGTTGGTGGCAGGTATAATTCAGCACCGTGCTTTTTAAATTCTTCCGACATCATCTGCATTCCCGCTTGAGCATCAATGACAACCACTTCATCGAGCAATTGAATACTGATTTTTTCTTGCTCGGCAGTGTAATCACGGACATCTTGTGAGATCTTCATTGAACAGAATTTTGGTCCACACATAGAACAGAAATGCGCAACTTTACCGGATTCTTGGGGGATATTTTCATCGTGATAAGCGCGTGCAGTATCAGGGTCTAATGCCAGATTAAATTGATCATTCCAACGGAATTCAAAACGCGCTTTCGACATGGCATTGTCACGGATTTGAGCACCCGGGAAACCTTTCGCTAAATCAGCCGCATGCGCAGAGATCTTATAGGTGATCATGCCTTGCTTAACGTCTTCTTTATTCGGCAAACCTAAATGTTCTTTGGGTGTCACATAACACAACATGGCACAACCGTACCAGCCGATTTGTGCCGCACCAATACCCGAAGTAAAATGATCGTAACCAGGAGCAATATCAGTCGTCAATGGACCTAAGGTATAGAAAGGCGCTTCATGACAAATATCGAGTTGCTTTTCAACATTCACTTTAATCATGTGCATTGGGATATGACCGGGGCCTTCGATAATAACTTGTACGTCTTGCTCCCACGCCACTTTCGTTAACTCACCTAAGGTTGCTAATTCAGCAAATTGGGCTTCATCATTGGCATCAGCTGCACAACCTGGACGCATGCCATCACCTAACGACAGAGATACATCGTAGGCTTTACAAATCGCGCAGATCTCTTCGAAATGGTCATAAGCAAAGTTTTCTTTATGATGGGTCAAACACCATTTCGCCATGATCGAACCACCACGTGACACGATCCCGGTAAGGCGTTTTGCCGTCATTGGTACATAACGCAACAATACACCCGCATGAATAGTGAAGTAATCAACGCCCTGCTCTGCTTGTTCGATCAAGGTATCGCGGAATACTTCCCAAGTAAGATCTTCAGCGATCCCATTTACCTTCTCTAACGCCTGATAGATCGGCACTGTACCGATTGGCACCGGTGAATTACGCAGGATCCACTCACGAGTCTCATGAATATTACGGCCTGTGGATAAGTCCATTACCGTGTCAGCACCCCAGCGTGTCGCCCACACTAGCTTCTCGACTTCTTCTTCAATCGACGATGTCACCGACGAATTACCAATATTGGCGTTTACTTTAACTAAGAAGTTACGACCGATGATCATCGGCTCAGATTCTGGATGATTGATGTTGGCAGGGATGATCGCACGACCACGCGCCACTTCATCACGGACAAATTCAGGCGTGATCTTTTCCGGAATACTGGCGCCAAAATCATTACCTGCATGCTGTTTTAATAACAGCTCATTATGGATCAACTCTCGACCCATGTTTTCACGGATCGCGATGTATTCCATTTCCGGGGTGATGATGCCTTTACGGGCATAATGCATCTGGGTAACGTTTTGACCGCCAATGGCTTTGAGTGGTTTTGGTAGATGTTCAAAACGGATATGATCAATACCGTCATCAGCAAGACGTTGCTGAGCAAAGTGCGACGTCACTATTTCTAATGCTTCAACGTCGTTACGCTCTGCGATCCATCCCTGTCTTAATTTTGGTAAACCTTGATGTACGTTTATTTCAATCGCAGGATCAGTATAGGCACCTGATGTATCGTAGATTGGAATCGATTCATTTTGCTCATAAATCGGATCGTCTTTACTGCCAGCAACTAACGTCTCATCAAGATTAATCTTGCGCATCGCGACTTGGATATCGTCACGGCTACCTGTGAGATGAAATTTTTCTGAATTAGGAAACGGTTGGCAACTGAGATTGTTAATAAACTCTTGGGCATTTTCGCGATTTTCACGACGTGTAGGTTTTTTTGTTTTGCTGGTTTGGTTAACATTGGTAGTAGACATAGCATTCATTCCTTTCTAATAAGATGATTGCTTGTCGTTGAGTATGTGTGGAGAGTAGTGATACAGATATGGTGATTGTTTATGTTATCAAAGCCGCCTTAAAATCCCTCTGGCAAACCTAGAATCGCACTCACATTATTGTATTAATCACTCTTGTTTCCTTACGCAGGTATTAGCCTGATCAGGTTCCACGGATCCCATATTTAAATGGTCTCAGCCCTAAAGCACTCCGACAAGATGCACGAGTATAGACTAAAATGTGAAGTGGAAACAAGAGTAACCGTGATTAATCCTCTCTTTCTACTGGTTTTGTACAGGTCATATCTGACAACGAAGGTCGATCTGCAGAGCCATTAATACTGATTGCGCATTGTTGATGATAGTCAGTAAAGTAACTAATAAGCATTTTCAACAGGCATAAAAAAATCCCCAAGACTATCGAAATAGTATTGGGGATTTGTGTTAGCTGTAAAAGACTACAACTTTATCTACTCAATATAAAAGGAAAAGTATCAGTGGGTCTGTGACTCTTCCTTTTTACTTTAATTGCATTCAGCAAATCAATTAAAGGTTATTTAGTAGGTTCGCTAAGTTCTGTTCAGCTTCATCAGTCGTAATTTCTTGCATTACTTCTTCTACTTTACCAGCACGTTTTTTCGCACGATCTTGGTGATAAGAGAAGCCTGTACCTGCAGGAATTAGACGACCAACGATAACGTTCTCTTTCAGACCACGAAGGTCATCAATCTTACCATGAACAGCAGCGTCGGTTAGAACACGTGTTGTTTCTTGGAACGATGCAGCTGAGATAAATGATTCAGTTGCAAGAGACGCTTTAGTAATACCCATAAGGATGTGCTGATACACGGCTGGTTGCTTGCCTTCAGCTACTAGCTGACGGTTAGCAATTTTCAGACGTGAAACTTCAGCTTGCTCACCTTCTAGGAAGTGACTATCACCAGCAGAGATTACGTTAGCTTTACGTAGCATTTGACGAACGATAGTTTCAATGTGCTTATCGTTAATCTTTACACCTTGTAAACGGTATACTTCTTGAACTTCGTTCGCGATATAGTTCGCAACATGGCTAATACCACGTAGACGTAAGATATCGTGTGCTGATTCAGGACCATCGGCGATAACTTCGCCTTTATTGACCTTCTCACCTTCGAACACGTTCAAGTGACGCCATTTATGGATCATCTCTTCGTAAGCTTCAGCACCATCAGTCGGTGTGATAACTAGACGACGTTTACCTTTAGTTTCTTTACCGAAACTAATAGTACCTGAGATTTCCGCTAAGATAGCAGCATCTTTAGGCTGACGAGCTTCGAACAGATCCGCTACGCGTGGTAAACCACCCGTAATATCACGTGTTTTCGAGCTTTCTTGAGGAATACGCGCTAACGCTTCACCAATAGTCACTAATGCGCCATCTTCTAAGTTAACGATTGCATTTGAAGGTAAGAAGTATTGTGCAACAACTTCAGTACCAGGAATGAATAAATCATTACCTGCTGCATCAACAAGCTTAACCATAGGACGTAAATCTTTACCAGCGGCAACACGTGCTGCAGGATCCAGAATTACCGTGCTAGATAGACCCGTTAGATCATCCGTTTGCTTAGTAACCGTAATACTCTCAATTAAGTCAACAAACTTAATTTGACCAGCCACCTCAGTGATGATTGGATGAGTATGCGGGTCCCAGTTAGCAATAATGTCACCAGATACAACAGCTGCGCCGTCTTTATATTCAACAACAGAACCGTAAGGTAATTTATGGCTTTCTTTAGTACGACCGTTTTCATCAATAATCGTAATTTCTGATGAACGTGACGTAATAACCAGCTTGCCTTCTACATTCTCAACGTATTTCTCGTTGTGGAATTTAATCGTACCCGTGTTTTTAACTTGGATATTATTTTCTGCAGAGGCTCTCGATGCCGCACCACCAATGTGGAATGTACGCATCGTTAACTGTGTACCAGGTTCACCAATTGATTGTGCTGCAACAACACCAACGGCTTCACCTTGACCAACCATAACACCACGTGCTAAATCACGACCGTAACAAGCTGCACAAACACCGAAGTCATTGTCACAAGTAATTACAGAACGTACTTTCATTTGATCAACTGAGTGCTCTTCTAAGAAATCACAAAGTTTTTCGTCAAGCAATGTATTACGTGGCAATATTACTTCACCAGTACTTGGATTCACAACATCTTCAGCAACAACACGACCAAGAACACGATCGCGTAGTGGTTCAACAACATCACCACCTTCAATATGAGGAGTAATGATTAGACCATTTTCAGTACCACAATCAATCTCGTTAATCACAAGATCTTGTGCAACGTCAACAAGACGACGAGTTAGGTAACCCGAGTTTGCTGTTTTAAGTGCTGTATCGGCTAGACCTTTACGTGCACCATGCGTTGAGATGAAGTACTGAAGTACGTTTAGACCTTCACGGAAGTTGGCAGTAATTGGTGTTTCAATGATCGAACCATCTGGTTTCGCCATCAGACCACGCATACCCGCTAACTGACGAATCTGAGCGGCACTACCACGAGCACCAGAGTCGGCCATCATGTAAATACTGTTGAATGATTTCTGTGTCTCAGTATCACCTAAAGAGTTCACTCTAGTTTCCGTAGACAAGTTATCCATCATTGCTTTTGAGATGTGCTCATTGGCACGCGCCCAAATATCAATCACTTTATTGTAACGCTCACCCGCAGTAACAAGACCAGACTGGAATTGTTCTTGGATTTGAGTTACTTCAACTTCAGCTGCTTCAATTAGCGTTTTCTTCGCATCCGGAATAACCATGTCATCGATACCAACTGATGCACCAGAAAGCGCAGCATAATGGAAACCGGTGTACATTATTTGGTCAGCGAAAACAACAGTATCTTTCGGACCTAATAGACGGTAACAGTCATTCAGTAGCTTACCAATCTGCTTTTTACCTAACGCTTCGTTAGATACTTTCAGGAACCAGTTAGCTGGATTCGCTGCAAGTTTAGCTTCTTCTTCAGCAGATAAAGTTTTGATCGGATCAATTAATGCGTATGGTAGACCCTTAGGTGCTACTAAAGAAAGAATCGCACGACCAACAGTGGTGTTTTTCAGTTCAGTGCGAACTGTAACTTCACCAGTGTCTTCATCTTTAAGATGTTCCGTAATACGTACTTTAACACGTGCATGTAGTTCAACTAGGTGGCTACGATAAAGCTTTTCAGCTTCTTCAGGGCTACCTAGTACCATGCCTTCACCCTTAGCGCCAACGCCAGAACGAGTCATGTAGTAAAGACCTAATACAACGTCTTGAGAAGGTACGATAACCGGTTCACCATTCGCAGGTGAAAGAATGTTATTCGTAGACATCATCAGTGTACGCGCTTCCAATTGAGCTTCAATTGTTAACGGTACGTGTACAGCCATCTGATCGCCATCGAAATCGGCGTTGTATGCAGAACATACTAATGGGTGTAACTGAATCGCTTTACCTTCAATTAGAACAGGTTCGAATGCTTGAATACCAAGTCTGTGCAGTGTTGGTGCACGGTTAAGCATTACTGGATGTTCGCGGATCACGCCGTCTAGGATATCCCAAACTTCAGGGCCTTCACGTTCAACCATTTTCTTAGCGGCTTTAATCGTTGTTGCAAAACCAAGTGATTCTAATTTACCGTAGATGAATGGTTTGAATAACTCAAGTGCCATTTTCTTAGGTAAACCACATTGGTGTAAGCGTAACGTTGGACCAACTGTAATTACAGAACGACCAGAGTAATCTACACGTTTACCGAGTAGATTCTGACGGAAACGACCTTGTTTACCCTTGATCATATCAGCAAGAGATTTAAGAGGACGTTTGTTAGAACCTGTAATCGCACGACCACGACGACCATTATCTAATAGCGCATCAACAGATTCTTGTAACATACGTTTTTCGTTACGTACGATAATATCTGGAGCAGCTAAGTCTAATAGACGTTTTAGACGGTTGTTACGGTTGATCACACGACGGTAAAGGTCGTTTAGATCAGAAGTAGCAAAACGACCACCATCTAGTGGTACTAATGGACGAAGATCTGGCGGTAATACCGGCAGTACGTTCATGATCATCCACTCTGGTTTGTTACCAGAGATAGCGAATGCTTCCATTAATTTAAGACGTTTAGTGATCTTCTTACGTTTAGTTTCAGAGTTTGTAGTCTCTAATTCTTCACGCATTTCTTCAATGTCTTGGGTTAGGTTTAGATCTTGTAACAAAGAAAGTACAGCTTCAGCACCCATCTTCGCATCAAATTCATCACCCCATTCTTCTAGGTTGTCAAGATACTGCTCTTCAGTCAGCATCATGCCACGCTCTAGCGAAGTCATACCTGGTTCGATAACAACATATGATTCGAAGTAAAGAATACGTTCGATATCACGCAGTGTCATGTCTAGTAATAGACCGATACGAGACGGTAATGATTTCAAGAACCAAATGTGTGCAACAGGAGACGCTAATTCGATGTGGCCCATACGGTCACGACGAACTTTAGTTTGCGTTACTTCTACGCCACATTTTTCACAGATAACACCACGGTGTTTCAGACGCTTATATTTTCCGCAAAGACATTCGTAATCTTTTACTGGGCCGAAAATACGCGCACAGAATAAACCGTCACGTTCTGGTTTGAAGGTACGGTAGTTGATGGTTTCTGGCTTTTTAACTTCACCAAAAGACCAAGAACGGATCTGCTCAGGTGATGCTAGACCAATCTTGATACCATCGAACTCTTCGGTCTTACCTTGCTGTTTTAGAAACTTTAATAAGTCTTTCACGTTTTTCTCCACTGGGAGTGAAAACTACGCAGCCTCAACTCACAGAATGAGTCGAGGCGCAATGCTAATTCAAAAGTTTGAATAATCTCTTAATAAGAGCTTATTTCTTACCTTTGTTTTCATCTAGTTCGATGTTGATACCCAATGAGCGGATCTCTTTCAACAATACGTTGAATGATTCAGGCATACCTGGGTCCATACGATGATCGCCGTCTACGATGCTCTTATACATCTTAGTACGACCGTTCACGTCATCAGACTTAACAGTTAGCATCTCTTGTAGAGTATATGCTGCACCGTATGCTTCCAGAGCCCATACTTCCATCTCACCGAAACGCTGACCACCGAACTGAGCTTTACCACCCAGCGGCTGCTGAGTAACTAGGCTGTAAGAACCGGTAGAACGTGCATGCATCTTGTCATCAACCAAGTGATTCAGTTTCAGCATGTACATGTAACCAACGGTAACTGGACGTTCGAATAGATCACCAGTACGGCCATCGTATAACTCTAATTGACCAGATTCTGGTAAATCAGCTAGTCTCAGCATTTCTTTGATTTCAGCTTCTGCAGCACCATCAAACGCCGGTGTTGCCATTGGCAGACCTTTACGTAAGTTGTGCGCAAGAACACGAACTTCCTCGTCAGAGTAAGTTGATAAATCAACTTTCTGATGCGAATCACCGATGTCGTATGCTTTTTGCATAAACTCACGGATCTTAGCAAGATCTTGTTGCTCTTTGATCATGTTATCGATTTTAGTACCGATACCACGAGCAGCAAGACCCAAGTGAACTTCAAGTACCTGACCGATGTTCATACGCGATGGTACACCCAGCGGGTTCAGTACGATATCAACTGGCTCACCAAACTTATCGTGCGGCATGTCTTCAATAGGCACGATTGTTGAAATCACACCTTTGTTACCATGACGACCGGCCATTTTATCACCCGGTTGGATACGACGTTTAACAGCTAGATATACTTTAACGATCTTAAGTACACCTGGTGCTAGGTCATCACCTTGGGTAATTTTACGGCGTTTGATATCAAACTTAGAATCAAAGTCAGCTCTTAGCTCATCATGTTGCTTCGCTAAGCTTTCTAATTGAGTCTGTTGTTCTTCATCAACAAGAACCATCTCTAACCATTGACCACGAGAAATAGCAGTAAGTTGCTCTTCTGTTTTGCCAGCAGCTAATAGTAAGTTTTTAACGCGACCGAATAAGCTCTCTTCGAAGATAGATAATTCTTCAGTTAAGTCTTTTTTCGCTTCACGTAATTGCATCTGCTCGATGTCTTGTGCACGTTTATCTTTATCTACGCCATCACGGGTAAATACTTGCACGTCAATTACAGTACCGTAAACAGAGTTAGGTACACGTAATGAACTGTCTTTTACATCAGACGCTTTTTCACCGAAGATAGCTCGTAGAAGCTTTTCTTCAGGCGTTAATTGTGTTTCACCTTTAGGGGTTACTTTACCTACCAGGATATCACCCGGCTTAACTTCAGCACCAACATAAACGATACCAGACTCATCTAGCTTAGATAATGCGCTTTCACCCACGTTAGGGATATCCGCAGTGATCTCTTCGCTACCAAGTTTAGTATCACGAGCAATCGATGATAACTCTTGAATGTGGATAGTCGTTAGACGATCTTCTTTTACAACACGTTCAGATACAAGAATTGAATCTTCGAAGTTGTAACCATTCCAAGGCATGAATGCGATACGCATGTTTTGGCCAAGTGCTAATTCACCTAGGTCTGTTGAAGGACCGTCAGCAAGCACGTCACCTTTAACCACAGCTTCACCAGTTAATACTGTTGGGCGTTGGTTAATACATGTGTTTTGGTTCGAACGTGTGTACTTAGTTAGCGTGTAGATATCAATACCCGCTTCACCTGGTACCAGTTCTTCTTCGTTAACTTTAACGATGATACGACTTGCATCAGCATAGTCGATTGAACCGCCACGTAGCGCAACAACAGTTACACCAGAATCGATTGCTACCGCGCGTTCAATACCAGTACCTACTAATGGCTTATCAGCGTTTAGTGTTGGTACGGCTTGACGTTGCATGTTCGCACCCATCAATGCACGGTTAGCATCATCGTGTTCTAGGAACGGAATTAGCGATGCCGCCACAGAAATAATTTGCTGTGGAGATACGTCCATATACTGGATGTTATCCGCTGACATAAAGGTAGTTTCACCTTTATGACGACATGGGATAAATTCATCTTGTAACATACCGTTTGTATCGATAGTCGCGTTAGCCTGTGCTACTGCATACAGACCTTCTTCGATAGCCGAAAGGTATTGAACGTCATTAGTGACTTTACCGTTGATTACTTTACGGAATGGCGTTTCTAAGAAACCATAATCGTTAGTACGGGCAAATACAGCTAGTGAGTTAATTAGACCAATGTTTGGTCCCTCTGGAGTCTCAATCGGACATAAACGACCGTAGTGAGTTGGATGTACGTCACGTACCTCAAAACCAGCACGTTCACGTGTTAGACCACCAGGCCCTAAAGCAGAAATACGACGTTTGTGCGTCACTTCTGACAATGGGTTATTTTGATCCATAAACTGAGACAGTTGTGATGAACCAAAGAACTCTTTAATCGCAGCTGAAATCGGCTTAGCATTGATTAAATCTTGTGGCATTACTGCATCAAGATCACCAAGACTTAGACGTTCACGAACAGCACGTTCTACACGAACTAAACCAACACGGAATTGGTTTTCTGCCATTTCGCCAACTGAACGAATACGACGGTTACCAAGGTGATCGATATCATCAACCTCGCCTTTACCGTTACGGATATTAATCAAAGTTTTCATCACTTCAACAATATCTTCTTTATTCAGGATGCCAGAGCCAGTATCTTCTTCGCGGCCAATACGGCGGTTGAACTTCATACGACCAACAGTAGATAGGTCATAACGTTCTTCTGCGAAGAATAGATTATTAAATAATCCTTCTGCCGCTTCACGCGTTGGTGGTTCACCAGGACGCATCATGCGGTAGATTTCAACTAACGCTTCAAGTTTGTTAGTAGTTGAGTCAACACGTAATGTGTCAGACATGTAACTACCTACATCAAGGTCGTTCGTATAAAGAACATCAATTACCTTGATACCAGCTTGAGACAATTCAGCCACAGACTCGAGTGTTAGTTCAGCATTCGCTGCAACAATCACTTCGCCTGTTTCTTCATTGATATAATCTTTAGAAGCTACTTTACCAGCGATATACTCTAATGGTACTTCGATTTCGGTTATGCCGGCTTTTTCAAATTTCTTGATATGACGAGCAGTAATACGACGACCATTTTCAACGTATACTTCACCGTTAGCAACGATGTCAAATACAGCTGTTTCGCCACGTAGGCGTTCCGGCAGTAGTTCCATCAATATCTTGCCATCTTTCACTTCAAAACGTGTAGTGTCGAAGAAGATTGCTAAGATTTCTTCCGTCGTAAACTCAAGTGCACGAAGAATAATTGATGATGGTAATTTACGTCGACGGTCAATACGAACGAATAAGCAATCTTTCGGATCGAATTCAAAGTCTAACCATGAACCACGGTAAGGAATAACGCGTGCGTTATATAGTACTTTACCTGATGAATGAGTTTTACCTTTGTCGTGATCGAAGAATACACCAGGACTACGGTGTAACTGAGATACGATTACACGCTCTGTACCATTAATAACAAAAGTACCAGTATGAGTCATTAATGGGATTTCGCCCATGTAGACTTCTTGTTCTTTGATATCTTTAATAGTACCTGCTGGTGCATCACGATCGTATAATACAAGACGTAATTTAACACGCAGCGGTGCAGAATAAGTAATACCTCGGGTTTGACATTCTTTAACTTCAAATACGGGTTCACCTAAACGGTACGATACATATTGAAGTTCAGAAGTTCCAGAGTAACTTTTAATAGGGAACACGCTACGGAATGCTGCTTCCAGGCCGTATTCACCTGTGTGATCCATTTCTAAAAACTTTTTAAAAGAGCTCGTTTGGATAGCCAACATTTGCGGCTTAGCCACAACTGGTGCACTTTTACCAAAGTCTTTACGGATACGTTTTTTTTCGGTATTAGAGTAAACCATTTGGTTCCTCAGCTCGCTGATAAGTGACCCACTCTGCCCTGAATAAGGACAGCTCTAACAACATCATTATATGTTTTTTATCCTGTCTCGACCAAATGAATTGGGCTAAACAGTGCGCAGAATTTTGGTTGAAATGATGTGAAATATCCAAACATCCTATAGCGCAAAAAGGCCGGCGATTAAAGAATCACCAGCCAATGCCTTATGAGGGCAATAATCTATTTAAGAATAGACTATTTGATCTCAACAGTACAACCAGCTTCTTCTAGAACTTTCTTAAGTTCTTCAGCTTCAGCTTTTTCTACAGCTTCTTTAACAGCTACAGGTGCAGATTCAACAACACCTTTAGCTTCTTTAAGGCCTAGACCTGTAGCAGCACGTACAGCTTTAATAGCTTTAACTTTGTTTTCGCCGAAAGAAGCAAGAATTACGTCGAATTCTGTTTGCTCTTCTTCAGCAGCAGCAGCAGCGCCGCCAGCAACAACTGCAGCAGCAGCTGATACGCCGAATTTTTCTTCCATTGCTTCGATTAATTCAACAACTTCCATAACAGAAAGTTCAGCAATTGCGTCGATGATTTGGTCTTTAGTAATAGACATGTGTCATTCCTAGTATTGTAAAATTTATTTTAGACAAAGCAGCTAAATTAAGCAGCTTCTTGCTCTTTTTGATCGCGTAAAGCAGCCAATGTACGTACAAGTTTGCCAGCTGATGCTTCTTTCATAGTCATCATTAACTGAGCAATTGCTTCGTCGTATGTTGGTAGTGTTGCTAGTTTATCAATGTTTTCTGCACCGATAAATTCGCCTTCAAATGCTAACGCTTTAACTGTGAAAGATTCTTCTTGTGCAGCGAAGTCTTTTAATAGACGAGCTGCAGCACCTGGGTGCTCATTAGAGAATGCGATCAGAGTTGGACCGGTAAATACTTCGCTAAGGCACTCAAATTCAGTACCTTCAACAGCACGCTTCATAAGAGTGTTACGTACTACACGGATGTAGACGCCATTCTCACGAGCTAGCTTGCGAAGACCAGTCATTGCACCTACAGTAACGCCACGTGAATCAGCAACTACTGCAGAAAGCGCAGCCTTGGCAGCTTCGTTGACTTCAGCAACAATTGCTTTTTTGTCGTCGAGACCTAATGCCATGGTCTATACTCCTGGATAAAACCGATAAAATCGGTATTAAAAATTTCCGACCAATATCTTGCCTTAGCAGTCACATCAGTCGAACCATTACGGCTTGGATTCCAGAAAAAATAAATTCTTCAGAGGTCCTGCACCATCTACGTAGGAAAGATCAAGTATTAACTAAAATAGCCGATCATGATTAAGTCATTCTTACAGAGTAAGCACAACTCCTACGGTCTTGGACGGAAGCAAGTAACACTAAGTATTAAACTTGATGTACCTACTTCAACCCACATTTTTTGCTCATCGGTTAATATTAATAAATTAGTATTAACCGACCAGCTAAATTTAAGGAACCAAATTATACTAAATAATTTCGTTCCTGTAAATTATTTAGTCTCTACAGTTGCAACATCAACAGTTAGACCAGCACCCATCGTAGTAGATAGGCTGATCTTCTTGATGAATTGACCTTTAGCAGAAGCAGGCTTCGACTTAGTCAATGCTTTAAGTAGAGCTTCAAGGTTTTCTTTGATGTTACTAGCTTCAAAATCCACTTTACCGATAGTAGTGTGGATGATGCCAGCTTTGTCGTTACGGTAACGAACTTGACCAGACTTAGCATTTTTAACTGCAGTCGCAACGTCAGGAGTTACTGTACCAACTTTAGGGTTTGGCATTAAACCACGTGGACCTAGGATTTGACCTAGTTGACCAACAACACGCATAGCGTCTGGAGATGCGATAACAACATCAAAGTTAAGCTCACCGGCTTTAACTTGTGCAGCTAGATCTTCCATACCTACGATGTCAGCGCCAGCAGCTTTAGCCGCTTCCGCGTTAGCACCTTGTGTAAATACTGCAACACGTACGTCACGACCAGTACCGTGTGGTAGCACAGTAGCGCCACGAACGTTTTGGTCAGATTTACGTGAATCAATACCTAAATTGATAGAAACGTCGATGCTTTCTTTGAATTTAGCAGATGCTAATTCTTTAAGAAGTTCAACTGCTTCAGTGATTTCATATTGCTTAGTTACTTCCACTTTTTCGCGGATAGTACGCATACGTTTAGAAAGTTTAGCCATGTTCAGTATTATCCTTCTACGTTCAAGCCCATTGAGCGAGCTGTTCCAGCAATAGTGCGAACCATTGCATCTAGATCAGCGCCCGTAAGGTCTGGTTGTTTAGTGTTTGAAATCTCTTCCAGCTGAGCGCGAGTAACAGTACCCACTTTATCAGTGTTAGGACGACCAGAACCAGACTTGATACCTGCCGCTTTCTTAAGTAAGAAAGATGCTGGAGAAGTCTTTGTAACGAACGTAAACGAACGATCAGAATAAACTGTGATAACAACTGGAGTAGGTGAACCCTTCTCTACAGAATCTGTTTTTGCGTTAAACGCTTTACAGAATTCCATGATGTTAACACCGTGTTGACCTAGTGCAGGACCAACTGGTGGACTAGGATTCGCCATACCAGCTGAAACTTGCAGCTTAATATATGCAGTAACTTTTTTAGCCATTTTAATTTACCTTAAATATGGGTGCGAACGCTGTATCCGACATGAATACTAGCTTCCCGAAAAACAAGGGCAGCGAATTATAGATATAATCGCTGCCCTTGCCAAGCATTTTGTTGAAGTTTCATTCAATAAAACGCAATCTTTATTGTTTTGAACTTTACCATTAACCTAATAGGTTAATGGTATTAGCCTTTTTCTACTTGACCGAAATCTAATTCAACCGGTGTAGAACGACCGAAGATCAATACAGAAACTTTTAAGCGACTTTTTTCATAGTCAACTTCTTCAACCACACCATTAAAGTCAGCAAATGGGCCGTCAGATACACGAACCACTTCACCCACTTCAAATAACGTTTTAGGACGCGGCTTATCAATCGCGTCCTGAAGACGGTTAAGAATGCGGTCAGCTTCTTTTTGGGTGATTGGAGCTGGACGCTCTTTAGTACCACCAATGAAACCAAGTACACGCGGTAAACTGCTTACCAAGTGCCATGATTCATCGTTCATTACCATTTGAACTAAAACGTAACCAGGAAAGAACTTACGTTCACTCTTGCGACGTTGACCGGCACGCATTTCAACAACTTCTTCCGTTGGAACAAGTATGTCGCCGAAATATTCTTCCATTTCGTGGATCTTAATATGTTCAAGTAATGTTTTTTGAACACGACCTTCAAAACCGGAAAAGGCTTGAACTACGTACCATCTCATTTTCTGTTCAGACATGAACTTATACCTTTACATCTGTGATAAATGCAACTACACGAACTAGAATACCATCTAGTCCCCATAGCACTAACGCCATAATAGCGGTAACAACTAATACGATAAGTGTAGTTTGGATCGCCTCTTGGCGCGTAGGCCAAACTACTTTACGTACTTCTGTTCTTGATTCAGATGCAAATTCAAGCGCATTGCGCCCTTTACTTGTCTGCAATGCAATGCCACCAGCAATAACAGCGGCAATAATTACAGCAACTGCGCGGATTAACACTGATTCTTCACTAAAAATATTGTTACCAATAACTGTGCCAATTAGAATTATCGCAACTAGTACCCATTTTACGGTTTCTAGTGCTTTTCCTTGGTTTTCAGTATTTGAAGTCATACTACTAACCTGTACCTTAAGACAAAAAAATCCGCTGTTACACGGTGATGGCAGTGGCAGGAGGAAGAGAATCGAACTCACAAACATCAGTTTGGAGACCGCCTTTCTACCAATTTGAGCTACCCCTACAAACGGAGCACCTAATTATAGGGGCTTTCATTTTTCATGCAAGTCATTCGTAAATAATTATGAATAATATTTGAATTACAAATAGCTTAAATAGATTATGATTAAATTTGTTTTTGATTTTTTTTAACGTGTGGTTATTTTTAAGGCGTAGTCATTTGATATGAAGAATAAACAGAAGAAGAAAACAATTAACCTGAAAAAATGGTGCTGATACCCAGAATCGAACTGGGGACCTCATCCTTACCAAGGATGCGCTCTACCGACTGAGCCATATCAGCGAATTTGGAGCGGGCGGCGGGAATCGAACCCGCATTATCAGCTTGGAAGGCTGGAGTAATAGCCATTATACGACGCCCGCATGCGTCTTGAATACAAAGTGGTGGAGGGAGAAGGATTCGAACCTTCGAAGGCTGAGCCGTCAGATTTACAGTCTGATCCCTTTGGCCACTCGGGAACCCCTCCACATATTGTACTTCAGTAACGAGTTAAATGGTGCCGACTGCCGGAGTCGAACTGGCGACCTACTGATTACAAGTCAGTTGCTCTACCTACTGAGCTAAGTCGGCGGCGTCACTTAACGAGGAGGGATATTAGAGTAAGCCCCTACCTCTTGCAACCTTAATCGATAAAAACCAGTTTTTTTTTATTTACATGGCGAATTATTAGCCATTTCGACTAAGCTTCGACTCGAAAACATGAATAAAATCCATTTTGGTTATATTTCAGCGCGTCGCAATGATACTTCACCACCAACGAATGGGCTAATAACACCGTCAATTTCTAACAATAATGCGCCACTATGATCGATCCCTTTCGCGATACCGTATTTTTTCTTGTTACCTATAGTCAATACCACAGGGCTATCTCTAAACGCATCACAACAATTCCACTCTTCAACAAAGTGTCCAAAACCAAACGACTCGAAATCAGTCAAAATTTTGATTAAGTGAGTTAAATAAGACGTCGCTAATGCATTACGATCAAGCGAGTGCGGTAATTGTTGATTGATATCAGTCCAAGCTTGGTCTATCTCTAGCCCTGCTTGCAATGGCATATTAACGTTAAGCCCCAAGCCGATGACTAAATGGCATTCACCACCAGCAGTAGCAATGATTTCGACCAGTACACCTGCAATCTTTTTACCATCCACATACACATCGTTCGGCCATTTCAATTGGGTATTAACAATACCCAGGTCGGTGAGTGTGCGTGCAACAGCAATGCCGATGACTAAACTTAAACCGGAGGCAGCTTGGATCCCAGCATCTAAACTCCAGTAAGTACTGGTATAAAGGTGCGAGCCATAAGGTGACACCCATTTTTTACCACGGCGTCCGCGCCCGGCAGTCTGATATTCGGCAAAGCAGCTGTGGCCTTTCTGTAATAACGCGGCTTTATCTAATAAATGCTGATTGGTCGAGCCTAGCACTTGATGGCTCTCGACAGTCACACCACTCCCTGCAGCAATCTGCTCAGCATCGAGTAATTGCAGCGGAGCAGATAGTTTATAACCTTTACCTGTCACCTTAAATACATCTAGGCCTATTGTTTCTAGTACCTTGATCTGCTTACTCACGGCCATGCGGCTTACACCGAGCGTTGCACCTAACGCTTCACCCGAATGAAACTCACCATCAGCAAGTAAGCGAATAAGTTGCTGCCGTGAAGTCGTCATATTAACCACGACACACCTCCGCTAAGTTAGTCTCTCCGTCACGCCCCATAAATCTAACCTCATGCTGTAATTCAACACCAAAGCGTGTCTGCACTGTAGTTTGGATATGTTTCGCTAACGCGACAATATCACCCGCTGTCGCAGTTCCCGTATTGACAATAACCAGCGCTTGCTCGGTATGTACTTGCGCGCCACCTTGTTGATAACCTTTTAGTGCACATTGGTCTATCAACCAACCCGCGGCTAATTTTATATCACCACCGGCTGGATAATGCGGGATATTGGGATGCAGGGCGACGATTGCGTTAAATTGTGCTTTATTGATGATCGGGTTCTTAAAGAAACTGCCCGCATTACCCAGTTTATTGGGATCGGGTAGTTTTTGTTGACGCGTCAGGCAAACCTGTTTAAAGATCGCCAATGCCGAGGTTTTATCCCCTAAACTCGCTAACGGGCCATAATTTATTTTGGCAATCCAAGGTTTGTGTAATTTAATACCGACAGCGGTGATCACGGCGCTATTTTTAAGTTCACCTTTAAAAATACTGTCTCGGTAGCCAAATTGACATTCTGCTGGTGCATACCGATGTACCGTTAGAGTCTCAATATCAAGTACATCAACATAATCGCAGACATCCTTCAATTCAACACCATAAGCACCAATGTTTTGTACTGGCGCGGCACCGACGACTCCCGGGATCAACGCTAGATTTTCTAATCCATCATAACCTTGAGCCAATGTCCATTGCACAAATTCATGCCAATTTTCACCAGCTGCTACGTGTAAGTACACCGCATCCTCAGCCGCTTCATTCACTGTGATACCCGTTAAGAAAATACGAATAACGAGTCCATCAAAGTCATCACAAAATAACAAATTACTGCCGCCACCCAGAATTAAGCGCTGGGGCGCGGGGAGTTGCAGCGCTAACTTAAGCTCACTTAACGTCGTCACTGTGACGAACTGCGAGGCATAAGCATCAACTCCAAAACTGGTATAGGGTTTTAAATTGTGATTTTTTAGTATTTGCATGAAATAATTAACACTCATAAGGCATAATTCCCTGCAGATAGTAACGTATCTGCAGGCAAAACCGAATAATAAAAGGTCACGAGATGCAGTTTCAATGGTTAAATAAAATAGAGAACCCGCTAGTTAAGCCCTTCTATAAGCAATACCTACCCTATTCAAGACCCAATAAAGCCGAGCATATTGCCGTTTTAAAAGATAATAGAAAACAGGGCAATACCATTATCGCCTGCGCGAGACTGCGCCCTATCGGTGAGTTATCTTTATTAACAGGGATGTTGGTATCGCCCGACTACCGTGGTCAACAACTCGGTCATCAATTATTACGCGATATGCGCCCGCACTTTGAGAATAATAAGACCTTTACTTTTGCCCTGCCTCATCTTGAACACTTTTATCGTCAGCATGATTTTTATCCCACAGCGCAAGCGCCAAACGATATCCAACAGCGTTTTTTAGCCTATCAAAAACAAGGAAAAACACTGCTGTTATTAGGCTTTGATGATTCTAATCAAGCTGACATCTGATTATCTTTATAATAATATGAAATTACGTTAAGCTGATCACAGCCCATAATTAGATTAATAGACATCATGACAATTAAAACAGACGAACTTAGAACTACCTATATCGACCAGGTGATCACTCCAAGTCAACTGGTTAAAGAGTTTCCATTATCTGATAATGCCGCACAGCAGATCATCAACAGTCGTCGTGAAATCGAAGCGATTATTGCAGGCAAAGATAACCGCCTGCTGGTTATCATTGGCCCTTGCTCAATTCATGATACTAGCGCCGCCTTAGATTACGCTCGCCGTCTAAAACCATTGCAAGAACAGTACAAAGACAGCTTAGTCATTGCAATGCGTGTGTACTTTGAAAAACCACGTACCATTGTGGGCTGGAAGGGTTTGATCAGCGACCCTGATTTAAACGGTAAATACCAAGCGAATAAAGGCTTACGTTTAGCTCGTAAACTGTTAGTTGATATCAGTGAAATCGGCTTACCAATCGCTACCGAATTTTTAGACATGGTCAACGGTCAATACATTGCGGACTTAATTAGCTGGGGTGCCATTGGCGCGAGAACCACCGAAAGCCAAGTGCACCGTGAAATGGCATCCGCGTTATCTTGTCCTGTGGGTTTCAAAAACGGTACTGATGGTAATACCAAAATTGCCATTGATGCAGTACGTGCAGCACAAGTATCACATATATTCTACTCGCCCGATAAAGATGGTTTCATGACGGTATACCAAACCCACGGTAATCCATTTGGTCATGTGATTTTACGTGGTGGTAAAGAGCCGAACTATGACAAATCACACATCGACGTGGCGACCAAAGCATTAAGTGATGCAGGTTTAACACCGTCTGTCGTGGTTGATTTTAGTCACGGTAATAGCCAAAAGCTCCACACCAATCAGCTACTTGTTGCTGAAGATGTGATGGCGCAAATGCGTACCGGTAGTATGCAGATTTCAGGTATTATGGCTGAAAGTTTTATCGAAGAAGGCAACCAAGCCGTTGTAGCTGGCAAACCGCTTGTTTATGGTAAGAGTATTACCGATGCTTGCCTCCATTGGCAAGATACTGAAAAATTACTGGCAGACCTTGCCCAAGCAGCAAGTGATCGCATCGCCATCGTATAAGCTCAGTACTATACCCATGGCCATTCAAAATGCTAATTCAGAGGCCAGCTTGAACACCAGAATAAGGCGCAATATGCAGAGAATGGTTATTCCCTTTTCAAATATTGCAACGCAGTGCTGGTTTTCAAGCTGGTCTCCCGCAGGGCAAGGCGAGAGGTAACCATCTTCGGTGTTATGAAGTCTTGATTTAGAATAACTAGATCATCAACTTCATGCCTTGAATCTGGTCACCTCTCGACTTGCTGATTTCTGCATTTTGAATGGTCATGGGTATATAATAGAATCAGTATTACATATAGACCATGCTAAAAAGCCGCGTTCATCACGCGGCTTTTTGTTATCTCATCAATCACGCTTCTAATTTTATAAAATGATGTATTATAAAATGATTTTTTGTAAATCTGCACTTTTTCGGTTAAGCATATGCGTTGATTGAATACGACGAATGGTGCCCGACTTACCACTAATAACCAAAGTTTCCGTCGTGGCAATATTACCTTTACGTTGCACACCTTCCACCAGATCGCCTTTAGTGATCCCTGTTGCGGCAAAAATTACATTATCTGTTTTCGCTAATCTATCCAATGGTAAGATCTCACCCACCACCAAACCGAGCGCCTGACAACGTGAAATTTCAATTTCACCTGCCGCGCGGTTTTCAGGAGTATCTCCTTTGACATCATGGCGTGCTAATAATCGCGCTTGCATGTTGCCACCCATTGCCCGAATAGCCGCGGCTGAAATTACCCCTTCTGGCGCACCACCGATACAATACATCATATCGACGTCACTATCTGGCATGCAGCACAAGATAGATGCGGCAACATCACCATCAGCTAATGCAAATACCCGTACGCCCATGGCTTGCATGGCTTTAATTTTATTATCGTGACGAGGTTTGGCTAACGTAACAACGGTTAACTCACGAATATCTTTATTCAATACTTTAGCAACATTACGAATATTGTCTTCCAGCGATAAACTTAAATCAATGGCGTCTTTAGCGCCTGGGCCAACCACTAATTTTTCCATATACATGTCAGGTGCTTTTAGAAATGCGCCTTGTTCACCGACAGCCAATACGGCCACAGCATTAGATTGCCCCATTGCCGTCATCCGCGTACCTTCAATCGGATCAACGGCAATATCAACTGCGTCAGCGCCGGCTATTTGGGTGCCGACTTTCTCACCGATATACAGCATTGGCGCTTCATCGATTTCGCCTTCACCAATAACAATTTCACCATCAATGTCGATTTTATTTAGCATCACACGCATGGCTTCAACAGCAGCTCCATCAGCAATATTCTTATCACCGCGGCCTAACCATTTATAACCAGCAAGAGCAGCGGCTTCAACAACACGCGAAAATTCAATGGCAAGTGTACGATTCATCTCTTAATTCCTATATATAAATAGGTACACTTTAAAGTACCACCTACTTAATTACAATTTGAGAGTCTTAATATTTAAATCTAATATCTAAAACTAAGCACTCCCAATACAACAGCATCATTATGCGCTAATCACCACATCCGTTTGTGGAATGCAGCTACACGCTAATATCTTCTTCGCCTTTTTACCATCATCCGTCAATGCATGGTCGGCAAGCACGCGCACTTCACCGGACTCTAACGTCACTCGGCAAACGCCACAATAACCCGCACGGCAGTTATAGGGAATGTTGACACCATTTTTTTCAGCTTGTTCTAATAACGTGGTTTTGTTATCACCAACAAAACTGGTATCCCAACTATCCAATAAGATAGTCACTGGTTTACCTGGGGTATCAGAATGTTTATGATCGCCAAAACTCTCTTGGAACTGCTGGTCAGCAGGCACATTCAATGCCGTGAGTGCAGTCGCCATTGTCGTCATAAAGGTTTCTGGACCACAGACATACGCAGAGCGGTCGCTAATATCACGCACCACATCAGCCAACATTTGCTGATCAACACGTCCTCTTAAACCACTCCAATCGCTGTGGATACTTTCCCCCGTCAGAGTCAGTACCAAGCGCATATTGGTATGTTGACGAGTCAGTAACTGTAACTCATCAAGGGCAATCAAATCCGCAGAGGTTTTAGCACTGTAGAAGAACACGATGTCTTTATCACATTCAGTATCCGCATAATAACGCGCCATCGATAACATCGGGGTGATGCCACTCCCCGCTGACAGCAGTAATAACTTGTGCGTCGTCGCAGTAAACGCATGGAAAGCGCCACGTGGTGATGACGCCCCTAAACGACTGCCAACCGTTAAATTGTCATTCAACCAATTCGATGCTTTACCATCAGGTACGCGTTTTACCGTAATAGCTAATAAATCAGGTCTGCTTGGTGAAGATGACAAGGTATAGTTGCGCATCACCAGATCCTGACCAATTTTTAAATTAAGGGTAATAAATTGACCGGGTTTATAATTTAATAACGCGGCAGGTTCAACACGAAAACGAAAAGTTTTAGTATCTGGCGTTTCATCAATAACCGCGACACAACATAGCTGTCGGGTTTCACCTTTACCCCATAAGGTTTTGGCTTGTTGCACTGCGGGGTGTTTCACTATCGCTTTGGGCGCTGATACCACGGATTTCTGTTTAGGTCGATGGTCGGCATAAAACTTCGGCTGGTGATACTCCAATACTTCGATACTGTCGCCAAGCTTAATCTCGGCCGTATTATGACTAATCAAATTTTGGCCGAAATCAATCCGACCATCATTATCTTTACGGAATAAATTCAATGTTTTAAGCGGTTCTTTGTCGTCAGCAAAACGGGTTTCACCAGGACTCAAGGTTGTAAAAATACAGCGCTCACAAGCTTTAACTAATTCAAATTCAGCATCACCAATTTTGATCCGTTTCCAAGTATCTTCAGCAAAAGGCTCACAACCCGTGACCACCAAATTAGTCCGAAATTGACGCATGTCTATTGCTCGCGAGGTGCTACGGTTTAGTTCATCGAGGGAGGCTTGTGAGATTAATAACAGCGGGTAACCATCAGCAAAACCGACTTGTTTATCAACGTTAGCAACTTGGCGTGACGATTTGTCGCCAAAATAAAGTAACTGGCAGTCAACGCCCAAAAACTTAGTTAACCATCGATTCATGTCATCACTGCAGCGTTGCCCTTGAATAGCCGTCCCCCAAACAGTGACATCCGTATAATCTTGTTGCAGCTCTTTAAAGATGAAAGCAATCGGGGGCATGTGTGGCGCAGAAAGCATAATACCTTGCGCAGAAACTTCAATCTTGATGGTCGATATTTTAGGTTGAGTTCGACCGGTAATAAAGTGTCCTTGCATGTCACTAATAATAAAGCGGCGATCATGCTCTAAGCCCATTTCACTGACTTGAGAATGCGTTAAGTTAATTGCTTTTGCCGATTTTAATGGATAAATAGCAAGTGCTGATAATTTTATTTTAGCCACGAATTAATTCCCTTACTGTAACGACGTTAACACCTTCAGATAACTGGTCATATAACTGAGAGCGCAATAAAATACTGAGCAAGATAATAGCTTACAATAATAACGCCATAAGCACTATGGAACTGTTTTTTAAATCTATCGAATGCCAGGGTCGCATCTGAACACAAAAATACTAGCGCACCAATAAAAGCATAAAGACTGGCGGTATTATCCAAGCTAAAGTAACGTTCGCCACTGATCCACGCCATGACCACGATGATACTCATATACACAAAAACAGGCACTTTCATTGCCGCTAACGATGGCCATAGTATGGTTAAATACACCATTGCTATGATGGTTAAGGGCAAGATAAGCGCCCAAGAATAACTCAGTTCAACGTGCATCGAGAACGCAATAATATACGTAAGGTGAGCTACCAAAAAACTCAATAAACCGGGAATAAATCTATCTTTGGGTAACATAAGAAATATATCGCCCAAGGTTGAGAGCAATAAACCCAGTAAGATCAGCCAGACATAATCATTAAGTTCAGGCGCTAGATACCAACACAGTGCAGTGATCGCAAGTGTCGTGACGGGCTTGAATACATAGAATAACCATTTTCGGTCTTGGTAAGCACCATACAGATGCAGCAATGCACACACAGAAATAATCACAGAGCTCATCATTAACGTCGTTGTAAGTTCCATTTTGACTCTTCCATTGCATCGAATAAATACTCGATTCTGAGTCATTTCCATCATCACATACAAGTATTAAAATGCGATATATGTGCGCGGGTTAACACTTACAAACATAACAACCTGTAATATTACTAAAATAGTAGACAGAAATTAGCGAACTAGTCTAATTTATTCACTCATAAAACTTCTCATAGCACGGATGGAGATTATCACCATGGAACAGCAACAAGCATTACACAATCATCTTATCGCGATTGAAATGTATATTTGCCATTTAGGTAAAACATTTGAAGAAGCTTGTGAAGAACTGGATCTTGATATTACTGACCAGCTTGCCCTAAAAAGCATGATGGTGGCATAGGTAAGCCGTAAATAGCTGAAAATGCTCGGATAACGCTATTCTTCTGAACCGGTTTTAATTTTTTTATTGATCGGTAATACTACATCGGAGAGTGGCATTTCAAAACCGAGCACACGTACAGTCTCGTCAATTAAGGCTTGTTTGGATATCGGTTTATTAATACAGCCTTGCATCTCTGCATGTTTGCACTTCACTAAATCAAACTTAGCCGTATCTTCAGCCAGTGCAATGATGGGGGTGTTATTATTATCACTGCTACCAGAACGCAGCACTTTCGAGGTCGCAATTTCATCAGTCCCCGGTATCTGCATATAAATAACATCAAACTTATACTTAGGAATAAGTTCTAGTGCTTCTAAACCTGTATTTGCGGTAAATACCTGCATGTGTAGTTGCATCATCGTTTGCTGAAAGACAATCTGATTGATCTTATTATCCTCAACCAATAATACTTTTAATCCCGCTAATTTATCAACGGCGAGATCATTGCTGCCGACAATATGCTGGGTTCGTAATTGATAAGCTCGAGGTAATCTTAAATTTATTTTAAACTGTGCGCCGTCGCCTAATGTGCTGTCGACTTGTAAGCACCCATGCATCAAATTAATGAGACGTGAACACGTCGGTAAGCTTAACCCCCCGCTTGGCAAATTATTTGATTTATGATGATAAGCCTGTTGCTTGCTATCAAATAAATCCGCCAGTTTAGTCGCTGGTATGCCGATACCAGTATCACTGATAGTAAATACCAGTTCCGCCATTTCATCCTGCTCATTCGTGCCATCAACATTTGTACAATCAACTTTAAGCTCAACAAATCCTCTATCAGTAAATTTCAACGCATTGGCAACTAAATTTATTAAGACTTGCTGAAGACGAACAGGATCACCAATATAGAAACGATGTAAATTCTCGTTATAATTCAAGCTAAAACGTACGCGTAAGTTATGACAGATTAATGGACGAAGCGAGGTATAAACTTGATCAAGTATGGCTAATAAGTCAAACCGTACTTTTCCTAACTCTAAATTCCCTGACTCTATTTTAGAATAATCAGCAACATCGTTAAGCACCATCTGCATGTGATTGGCTGAGTGTTTCATTAATTTCAAATATTCCATCGACTTCATGCCTTGCTGCATTTCACACAATAACTCCGCAGTGCCTAAAATACTATTCATTGGCGTTCGAATGTCATTCGTTAAGCTCTCGACAAACTGTTGTTTTGACTTCGCCAAAAGCAATTTATTTACCTTAGGTTCAGTCATGGTTTGAAGCTGCGAATTTAATAACTCCACCACCCCATCTAACTCAATATAAGGCGAACTAAATCGTTCATAATGATGGTCATTATTCGTCGTTACCGCTTGGCATCTTTGTTGCAGAACCGCCAACGGCTGAGAAACTAATTTGTGTAGTACGAGCTTGGAGATAACCAGTGCGGCAAGTAATAGCGGTAATACCACAAGCAGTATATTGACTTTAAGCGTCGTCAATAACTCGGAGTGTAGTGGTGCGGCTTGTTGACTCAGCACTTCAATAGTAATAAATATACTGGCAATCACCGCGGCTAGCATAACGAGCAGTAGCGTTCGTATTTTGTTAAATAACGAAGATTGTAAAATGACTTTACCTGAATCAACCTTGTTTGCCCGCATAGCATATATCCTTCTCTTTCCTATTTAATAAATTTAGCCAATATTGTCAAAATTGCTGCAATAACTCCTATTTTTTCGCGAATAGCAAATCTGTAATGCGCTTTTAAAAGGGATAATCATTTATTTCTGCGAGCATGTTCCGTTTATGCTGTACAATAGTAACGAGTGACTAGAAAATAGGCTTGGAATTTGAGCTGTGCTCCTATATAGTTCTCGCCCCTAAATAATTTCTAGCAATTATTTTTATTCTATTTTAAGAGGTAGCTTCTTTGCGCTTTCAAGATTTCGGTATCGATCCACGTTTAATCAGTTCAATCGAGCATTTAGGATTTGAACAAGCAACAGAGGTGCAGGAAGCAGCTATTCCACTTATTTTAGGTGGCTGTGACATCATGGCTACATCGCAAACGGGTAGTGGTAAAACCATTGCTTATGGTCTGCCAATATTACAACGTATGTTAAAGCAACGTCGTTTCGAACACCGCGCGGTACGTGCAGTGATCTTAGCGCCAACGCGTGAGCTTGCGATCCAAGTACATGCAAACATGAAGCATTTAGGCATGAGCCTGGATTATCAAATCCAATTGATTATTGGTCGTGAATCATTTCAGCACCAAGAAAAATTACTGCGTAAAAACCCAGAAGTATTAATTGCGACACCAGGCCGTCTGCTTGATCATATCCGTGAAAAATCAATTTCACTGGAGCACTTAGAATTCTTAGTGCTGGATGAAGCTGACCGTATGTTAGACATGGGTTTCCGTGATGACGTATCTGCTATTTCAAACAGCGCGCCAAACGTAAAACGTCAAACAATGTTGTTCTCGGCAACACTCGAGCACGTTGACGTCGCTAATATTTGTAATCAAGTATTACGTGCACCAGAACGTATCGAGATTAACCGCTCGAACGATCAACACGAGAAGATTGAGCAACGTCTATTTTTCTCTGACAACCTGACGCACAAAGAAGAACAGCTAGTTCATCTGGTTAAAAATGAAGACTATCGCCAACTGCTTATCTTCACCGCAACAAAGTTAGATACAGAACGTCTGGCAAAACTATTAATGGATAACGATATCGATGCCACTTCGATTCACGGTGACATGTTACAAAATCAACGTAAGCGTACATTGGAAGATTTCCGTCGTGGACGTGTTGGAGTATTAGTAGCAACAGACGTTGCCGCGCGTGGTCTTGATATTCGTACATTAAGCCATGTGATCAACTTTGATTTACCGATTAACCCTGAAGACTTTATCCACCGTACTGGTCGTACTGGTCGTGCAGGCGCAACAGGTATTGCAATCTCACTCGTAAGTCCAAAAGATTGGACTTCATTTGGGAAGATCCAAAGCTACTTAAAAGTTAAACTGCCTTGCACTATGTTAGAAGGTTTTGAAGCTAAATTTAAAGGCTTTAAACCAAAACCAGCGAAGAAACGTTTACCAGTAAGTAATAAAGGTCGTCCGGCTAAACTGGCGCGTAAAGGTGATAAAAACGCACCGAAACAAAAGCAGAATACGGCACCGAAACAAGATAAGAAACAAGGGATGCGCGATTCAATGGCAAGTGCCGTGGATGGTGGTTTCGCACCGATGAAGAGAAAGCCAAGAGCTGAAATCATCGACGATGGTCACGAAGAAGATTAATCCTAAAAACCTGCTCCCGAGCAGGTTTTTTTATTTATACTGGTTGTCTCTTTTTGTTTATCCAGTTTTTATAAGGCTTGTTATGAAACTGATTAACCAATTTAGCTCATAGGAGAGCAACCATGGCAGGATTAAGTTTAATCGCCCTACTCGATGATATTGCATCGGTACTGGATGATGTAGCACTGATGACCAAAGTCGCCGCAAAGAAGACGGCTGGTGTATTAGGTGATGATCTCGCACTTAATGCTCAGCAAGTGTCAGGCGTGAGTGCTGACCGTGAACTCCCCGTTGTTTGGAAAGTGGCTAAAGGTTCTTTTAAGAACAAAGCGATCTTAGTACCTGCCGCCCTACTCATAAGCGCTATTGCACCGTGGTTAATTACCCCATTATTACTTATCGGTGGCTTGTTTTTATGCTTTGAAGGTGCCGAGAAACTCCATCATGCTAAATCCACATCCGCTCATGAAGATAACAGCGATGATGATGCATTAGCGGGACTATCCGTTGAAGAATTTGAAGATAAAAAAGTCAAAGGCGCAATTAGAACAGACTTCATTTTGTCTGCCGAGATTATTGTTATTGCCTTGGGCACAGTACAAATACAATCCTTAACAACCCAGTTAACCGTGGTAAGTTTAATCGCCGTATTAATGACCGTCGGTGTTTATGGTCTTGTTGGCGCGATCGTCAAAATGGATGATGTCGGTTTATATCTCGTTAATAACAGCCAAGCAAAAAGTATTAGACACTATCTCGGTAATGGGCTACTGACTTTCGCGCCAAAACTAATGCGTTCATTAGCAGTGATCGGGACAATTGCAATGTTTCTTGTTGGCGGCAGTATTGTCATTCACAGTATTCCAGGCTCTCACGATATTATCCACACACTACTGACGATGTTACCTGATGCATTAGCGTATAATACTATTGTGACCGGAGTGACAGCGGTGTTGATTGATGGCTTAGTGGGGTTACTGGCAGGTTTTATTGTGTTGATGGTGGTGACGGGTATAAAAAAAATAAGAACTTAACTACATAAACAGCATGAGTAACGATAATGAGGACACCAACATACATCAGCGTCACCGTCGTTACTCATCAGTCAATATTCGTATTAAACGTTAAGGCTTAACACCAAACTTCAGGTTTAATCACAATACTGGTCTCGCCAGATAACACTTGAATATCTCCATCTTGGATCATCAATTGTAGCTCCATATTACGGCTATATAACTGCGCCATTTTCTCTGCAGTTTCATCATTAATAAACTGAATAGATAAGTTATCTGCGCTGTATTTTAGCTTCTTAAACCATAATGCTGCACTGCGATCGCCATAGGTATAAATCGTCGCTTTCTGTGCCTGGTTGCTGGCTTTTTTCAGCCGTTTTTCTGATGGCTGACCTAAATCAATCCACTGCTCAATCACACCAATATCAGATTTAAACCAGATATCCGGTTCTTCATCTTCGCCTAAGCCTTTAGTAAAGCTTAAACGCGCTTCAGCATCAACATTTAGCATCCAAGCAAGTAGACGTAACATCAGACGATTATCGGTCTCAGATGGATGCTGAGCCAGCGTCAGGGGAATATCATTAAGATAAACATGATTATCAAGATCAACGATTGATACTTTTGCTTTTAAAATTGTTGCTGTTAATGCCATGGACGTCACTAATAAAAGGAATATGACAGGCATGATACACCAGTCTTTAGATCAAGAAAGCTCAGGTCAAAAAAAAAGCCTAATAATCGCAAATTGCTTTCACAATCTGCCAACTATTAGGCTTTACCGGACCGGTTTAACGATCTATTTAATTAGTGTTTTACAACATCATTAAACGATTTCGATTGGACCACCGAAGGCATTAACGGCCGGAGCTTTACCTTTGAATTTCTCAAACTCTACCTGACATGTATTTGCCGAGGTTGCTTGCGCAAGTTCAGAGGTACCCACATCCATTGTTAAGTTGTTTGGATCGCCATAAGTACAAAGTGAGCCGATACTTTCGTCTTCAGGGCTATACCAAGCACCCTCTTCAATACGAATCACACTCACCGGGTAGTTATCATCAATGACGGCACCTGCTAGTAGCTGACCACGGTCGTTAAATACACGCACGATGTCGCCGTCTTTAATACCACGTTTCTTCGCGTCTACAGAGTTCATGTAAACGGGTTCACGACCTTGCACTGTGTACGTTGCACGGAATTTTTCTGATTCACACATTTGTGAATGCAGGCGTTTATTCGGGTGACAAGACTGCATCCATACAGGGAATTCAGCTGATTTAGGACCACCGTGTGAACGTTCTGTTTTCTCGAACCACATAGGGTGGCCTTTACAGTGCTCATAACCAAAACGCGCAATCTTACGGCTGTAAATTTCAATGAAACCAGATGGTGTACCCAGTGCATTAACTTCAGGATCTTCACGGAAGTCGGCATGACGCGTCCAGTTTTCACCGTCACCAAAGTGGAAGTAACCTTCTTTCCAGAATTCATGGAAGTCAGGCATATCCCATTTACCAACATTCGCATCTTTTGATTTGTTATATAGCTTTTCTAACCACTGAACTTCACTCTTACCTTGAGTATACTCTTTACTCTTACCCCAACGTTTCGTTAGTTCAGTAAAGATCTCAAAGTCAGTTTTAGATTGGAATAGCGGGTCAACGAGTTTCTTCATACCCAGTAAACCTTTGGCACGGTATGAACCATAGATATCTAAATCGTTACGTTCGTACTGCGTACAAGCTGGTAATACGATATCAGAAAAACGACACGTTGCTGTCCAGTTATAATCAATCGCGATCACAGTTTCCAGTTTCTGGAATGCCACTTTCATGTTGTTGCGATCTTGATGACGATGCCAAGGGTTACAACCCGTGAATACCATCATTTTGATATCAGGGAAGGTGATTTTTGAACCATTGGCTTCAATCACTTTGCCTGGATTTTGCAGCGCATCAACAAAGCGTGCTACAGGGATCGTAGAACTTGCGCCTTTGAAGTCTTTACTTTCGTGACGTGGTTTTTGGCCTGAATCAGGGTTACGTGGGAATGCACCCGCACCAACTGCACCAGAAGTAGGAACACCAATAGAGCTATAGTGATGACCATAGCTGATGCCACCGCCAGGTAAGCCAATTTGACCAATCATGGCAGCTAATACCGCGCCCATCCAATAGGGTTGTTCACCATGTTCCTGACGTTGAATCGACCAGCCAAATAATAATTGAGTACGACCGTTAGTAATTAAACGAGCGAAGTCACGGATGTCATCAGGCGATACACCACAAATTTCGCTCGCCCATTCCGGGGTTTTCTCAACTTTATCTTCTGTTTCACCCTGCACGTATTTCAAGAATTCGTCAAAACCAAGTGCATAAGTATCTAAGAATTTCTTATCATGTAGATCTTCTTTTACCATAGTATGTGCTACAGCAAGCATGAAGGGTACATCGGTATGTGGATTGATGTATCGGTGTTCATTACCTAAGAAGTTTTGCGTTTTGTTCTTAACCGGATCAACACTGATCACGCGGATTTTCTTTTCAGCAACTTTATCTCTTAGCGCTTCCAGATATTCAAAACTATCATGAGTTTCACAGTTCCAACCTACTTGTAGGTTTTTCACTGGATCCGTTGCCCATAAGATAATAGTTTTACTATTATCTAGAATTAACTGCCATGATGTACCCGGTGCATATACTTCTGTAGAACCAAGTACATAAGGCAGAATTGTTTGACCGGCACCCGTTGAGTAATCGCCAACATCTTTTACTGATGCACCGTGCATTGCGATGGCACGCGCCATGTGGCTACCACAGCTATGTAGTTGACCTGTTGCACGCCAACCGTTAGCACCTGTATGTAGACCTGATGGGCCATACGTATTCTGAACACGTTCTAATTCTTCGTAGAACATATCTAACGCTTGATCCCAAGTAACACGGATGAAGCGATTATCACCACGTTGTTTTGTATCACTCTTCTCACGGTTCAGATACCAATCTAAACGAACCATAGGGTAACGAACACGTGATGGACTATAGATAATTCCTTCAATGCCTTGCAGCATGTCCGTTGGATATTTATCTAACTCAAAGGCTTTAACTTCTGTAACCTTGCCGCCGTGGATTTTAGCGCGGAATGCCCCCCAGTGCGAACCAGTTAACTTCCATTCAGCACGCTCAGCTATTGTCGCTGCGCTTGCTGTTTTTGGTACTAATAAACTAGGACCAATCACCGCCACTGCTGATGTCGCCATCATACCTTTTAGAAAAGAGCGACGACTGACAGATACATTTTCATTTTTAGACTTTTTGTCTTTATTAAACATAGTCATACTTCTCTTTGAATTAGTGAGCATCTTTGCTGTAATCTGATGAATGGTTTTGTAGATATTTCAAGATAACATCGTGTGTATCACCATCTAAGTTCACAAAACCTTGCATGCCAGCAAACATACCAACCCAAGTATTTGCATCAAAATGAGCTTCTGCTGGTTGGGTATGACAAACACTACAGGTGGTTTGGTAAGCCTCTTTCGCGTAATCCCAAATGTTTTGTAGATTTTCTTCATAACCTTTTTTATCAACCCATAATGTGAACGTTACTTGTTCCCAAGGTAGACCCGTTAAATCATCTTCTTTCTTATCACCACGAACGAATAGCGATTCATCTTGTGATGCTTCTTTTGATAATGTGGCTTGCACAATGTTTTTAGCAAAATCAAAGTACAGTACGCGACCGTAACCTTTGGCTTTATGCCACGTCACTAGTTCAACTTGCAGACGTTTACCAGACTCCGCGATAACTTTAAACTTAGTCGCAGGTGTTAATACACCTAGGTACTCAGGTTCTTTAGCATCTATATAAAGTGGTGTTTGCACCAGAGAATAGTACTCTTTACCAATTTCAAATGAGTGACCTTCCAGGTTTCTCGCCATTTTACCCAGTTCACTGATTGCAGATGAATCCATTTCAGGTAGGTGGTGGGCAATACCTTTATGACAATCAAGGCAAGATTGATCACGCTCTGCCGCTTTACGCATTTGAACTTGCGCACGTTCAGACATTTTGGTGAAATCCATGCTCTTATAGTCATGACAGTTACGACATTCGAGTGAACCATTGGCTTTGAATCGAGCCCATTCGTTTTGCGCTAAATGTAAACGCTTAGATTCGAATTTTTCTTTAGTATTCACCGTACCTAACAACCAACCAAATACATCTTTACTGGCACGCGCTTTGGCAGCCATTTTGTCAGACCATTTGTGTGGAACGTGACAATCAGGGCAAGTAGCACGGACACCACTACGGTTTGACCAGTGGATCGTACTTTGAATTTCTTGATAGTTATTTTCTCTCATACTGTGACAAGAAATACAAAATGCTTCGGTATTGGTCGCTTCTAAAGCAGTATTGAAACCACCCCAAAAAATAACGCCGGCAATAAAAGCACCACAAGTCACAACACCTAAAGAGATATGTTTACTTGGTTTATTAAACACACGCCAAGAGCGAGCGATTATAGAGAATAATTTTTTCATTACTGTAATACCTGGATAATGATTAATTTGATTAATGCGTAGGTAGGCCAAAAAGGATATGACTCATCCAAATGACAAAGCCATAACCAAATACACTAATGGTGGCTAGGATTGGAAATAAAAATACGGTTAAGAAGAGAAATAACTTCCACTCACCTTTTTTTTCGGCACCTGAACTGCTTGTCTGTTGTTTCATTTTAATTCCTGCAACAATGATGATCTAAGAAATAAGGGGTGATTATAGCGTTTAGAACAGTGTAAAGTAAGGTAACGAAGAAAAAACTGTAACAGATCAAAGAAAACTTAATTCTAAAAATGCTTTATAAAACAACGCTTAATTGCGTCAATTTGTGTCATTTTGTGTCATTTTGTGTCATTTTATATAAAACAACCATGGGGATGTGACAACTTGTGAAGAGTTATGTCTAATTGCGTCAACTTATGTCAGGTGGCCACAAATGATCTCATCACATAATAATTAACCCGTACTTCTCTCTCGCATCAGGCCGTGATATACCACTACATTAGTTTAAAAACGCCAAAATATCTATGCACTGGAAGATTATGTTTTCTTAAAAAGTGTAACTATATATGATATATGTAAAACACTTTTACTGGGTGGTAATAATGTTTTGCTCAGGAGAAGTTTGTATTTTTTGTTTTTGGCGACGTAAATTAGAGGCGTGTAAGGTCGGTTAATCGCCAAAGATCAGAACTTTATAGTGTCATAAAAAACCGTAAATATTGCCTAGTAACTTTATCACTACTTTCTTCTTTGTGACAGCAATAACACCACTAATAGAACGTATATGCTAGGTTCTATCCACCCGGATTTGACTGAAAGATAGTAATGAACAGGGGTTAAAATAGCGGCGAGATAAATGAAATTGTGCAATTTTTGCCAATTCCGCTGCATTTTTCGACGCACCCACAGCGGAGAGGTCAGTGCTAATAATAGTAAGATCACAAACGCGATCATGCCAAGCCAAATATACGGTCTTTTTATCAGCTCTTGAAGAAATAAACCGAGATCCCACCCCAAATCAAGCCAGACAAAAGCAACTAAATGTAAACTTGCATAAAAGAAACAGTATAAACCGACCAGACGGCGCGTCGAAATTAACAAGCCTTCTTTATAACGCTTTGCTAAAGGTGAAATAACCAAGGTGGCGAGTAATAAATTTAACGCACCTTTACCTAAAAAGTGGATCACTGCTTGCACAGGGTCGCCACCCAATGCATCAGCATCAATGGCTAGCCCTAAATATACTAACGGCATAATGCCCAGTACATGAATATAGGCCTTAAGGTACGGCAACCGTTTGTAAGTTAGCATTGCCATAATTAAATGTACCTTTTCAAATCCATACCACGATACAAGTCAGCGACTTCTTCAGCGTAACCATTAAAAGGTAAGGTTTCTATGCGTTTAGAACTAAAAATGCTGCCACTACCGATGCGACGTTCAGATGCTTGACTCCAACGCGGATGATCGACTGTAGGATTAACATTGGCATAAAATCCATATTCACCAGCAGCAAGACGATTCCACGTCGTTGGAGGCTCTTTTTCTAACAAGTGAATTTTAACGATTGATTTGATGCCTTTAAAACCATACTTCCACGGCACAACCAAGCGGATAGGCGCGCCATTTTGCGGCGCTAGGGTTTTACCAAACGTACCCACAGACAACATAGTTAACGGATGCATAGCTTCATCCATACGCAATCCTTCAACATAGGGCCAATCCAGACTACCGCCTAAATAAGAAGATGCTTGTCCCGGCATTTGTTCCGGATCATATAAGGTTTCAAACGCGACATATTTGGCTTTTGAGGTTGGATTGGCTTTTTTAATAATTTCAGCTAATGAAAAACCCGTCCACGGGATAACCATCGACCACGCTTCCACACAACGCATACGGTAAATCCGTTCTTCCAAATCTGCCACTTTAAATAAATCATCGTAGCCGAAAGTAATTTCTTTTTCCACCGCACCGGTGATCGTCAACGTCCATGGCTCAACTTTAAAGTTCTGCGCATTTTTTTGTGGATCTGTTTTCGCCGTGCCAAACTCATAAAAGTTATTATGTGACAGTACTTTTTTTTCAGGCGTCCAGATCTCACCATCGGCATAATCTTTACTGCCAATGAGTGTCAATGGCGATTGCACAAACGCCTGACTGTTAGCTTTTTTCTTACCGCTATCAAAAATATCAAAGATACTCGCTTGCGCTGGACTCGCAGCGGCCAAACCTACACCAGCAAGGCCTAATTGTTTGAGGAATTGTCGACGTTGCTGATAAACAGGTTCAGCAATAATATCATTTTCACTTGCTTGAGATTTTTTTTTACATTTAATAATCATTCCGTTACCTGCTTGGTTAACTTCCCATATAGTAATCATGAGCTATTTAAGCAAATTGTTCATCACAGAATTATCACAATAGCGGCACAATCTTATATAAATACAGTCTCAGTTCTCACGTTGCTTTTATGATTTTTTATAAGACCGTTTTTTTGTCGGTTTTTTCTTAAAACGGCCACCAGCAGGCTTACTACTAGATAGACCGCGTAAGCCATCCGGTAGCGTTGCTTTAGCCTGCTCAATCATGCCTCCTAGCTGCTGTAATAAACCGCCCATAAAATGCTGGTAGCTGGCTTCTTTTTTACTGATACCATCAAGTACAGATTCCCATTGCGCCGTCATATCCGGTAAGGTTGCCGATTCAGGTAAGGCATTAATCAAGCCTTTACCCGCATCCGTGGATAAAATAAGTTTGTTATTACGCACTAGGAAGTTACGTCTAAATAACAGTTCAATAATGCCTGCCCGCGTAGCTTCGGTGCCTAGCCCATCGGTGTCTTTTAAGATCTTACGGATCTCACGGTCTTTGACATAACGGGAGATCCCAGTCATCGCCGCAAGTAAAGTGGCATCACTAAAATGTTTCGGTGGTTGGGTTTGTTTTTCAACACACTCAGCGTGTTGACATAACACCTGTTCACCTCTTTTAATAGTCGGTAATTGCGCGGCCAATTCTTTCTCAGCTTCAGTTTGTTTGGCATTACTCGCTGCTGATTTCGGAAATAATATTTTCCAGCCTTGTTTTAAGGTCATTTTGGCTTTCGCGATGAACAAACCACCAGCGATAGTTATCTCTGCAACCGTGTCTGCGTATTCATAAGGCGGGTAAAACTGACATAAATATTGCCTTGCGACTAATTCATAAATGTTTTTTTCACTGCTGTTAAGACGCTCTACACTACTGCTTTTTTCGGTGGGGATAATGGCATGATGAGCCTCAATTTTACTGTCATTCCAGGCTTTACTCCGTAAACTTTGATCGGCATTGACCGCAGCTTGCTGCAATGATGCACTGGTTTTGGCTATTGCGCTAATCACACCACCACGGTGCCCGTAATGTTCCTTGGGTAAATAACGACTGTCTGAACGTGGATAAGTAATGAGTTTATGCCGTTCGTACAATGCTTGGCAGGTATCTAATACTTGCTGTGCACTCATACCAAAACGTTTCGCTCCATCAATTTGCAGTGACGATAAATTATATGGCAGTGGCGCTGCTTGTTGTTTATTTTTCTTTTCCAACTTAGTGACTTCGCCCGTTTGACCCTGGACGCGACTGACCACGTTTTCGGCCAGTTTTTTTACCAGTACTCGACCGTCTTCATCCATATACGGACGACAAGCTTCACTCGGTTTCCACTTGGCAGTGAACATCTCTTGCTGCTGGGTTTGTAAATGCGCCAACACTTCATAAAAAGGTTTACTGACAAAGTTAGCGATCTCAATATCACGTCTCACCACTAAACCCAAAATAGGGGTTTGTACGCGCCCTACTGATAATACCCCTTGGTAACCTACTTTTTGACCTTGCAAAGTATAAGCGCGGGTCATGTTCATGCCATATAACCAGTCGGCACGTGAGCGCGCTAATGCCGACACCGATAAAGGAATAAAGTCACTGTTAGGTTGCAGATTATTCAGCGCTTTTGTCACTGCAGCGGGGTTGAGATCACTGATCAATAAACGTTGGGCAGTATTTTTCTTTTTCGCCGGCGTTTTAAGAAATTCAATCACCTCATCCACCAGTAATTGCCCTTCTCGATCCGGATCGCCGGCATGCACAAGACTGGTGGCTTTTTTTACCAGACCTCTTAATACGGTCAGTTGTTTACTGGTGTTGGGTTTTTTCTTCAGTTGCCAGGTTTCAGGCACAATCGGCAGGTGTTCTAAACGCCATTTTTTAAACGCGTCATCATAGGCATCCGGCTCTGCTTGTTCGAGCAAATGGCCAATACACCAAGACACCACATCACCGTTACCAACTTCAATATAACCTTGTTGTTTCTTGTGTGGTTTAGGTAATACGTCGGCAATAGCACGGCCAAGGCTGGGTTTTTCGGCAATATAAAGTTTCATGATGTGAATAATTACGGACTGTATGAATAAACAGTTAATGTAGCGAATTTTGCTATCTAAGTCTATGGGGACGCTAGGTAATAGAAAAATATGCAGACACTAAACCTTACAAGCGTAGATGATAATATATTAAAATGCCACAAAACGGCATTTTACACTATTAATTTTCATGTCTACACTTAAAAATGTTATTTAAAACGCAATTCTCAACACTTAATAACACTTACTTACCGTCACCTATTTTTAAACATTGAACGGAGTAACATCATGCGACTAAGTAAGGTGCGAACCATTATACCAAGCAAGATTAACTTGTTATCCATTATGTTCTTATTATACCTGTTCGCGGCCAGTGCCACACCAATTGTACAATTGAAACTACTGGTTATTACCACTGGATCTGCCGAACAAGATCAGGGGCTTGATTTAATCGATGATATGCTCGATGAAATGGGTGTGCCCTACGATGTCCTTGATGCAACACAGACAACGCTAACAACCGATTTGTTAGTGACAAATAGCCAAGGTAACTACAACGGCATTATTTTAACCGATAGCTCGTTATATAATTGGGGTAGTGGCAGTGTCAATGGCTCTGCATTTACATTAGACGAATGGAAAATATTACACGCTTACGAACGCGACTATCAGGTACGCGAATCGGTATTATCAGGCTACCCAATGTCAGGAGAATATTTCCGCGTCACTTATGATTTAGATTATGGTATGGATATGACCTCTATGTCCGCTGGTTTTGCCTTTACCGGGGTTTGGCAACTAACCAATAACAATGACATATTTGAATACGTCAATAAGACCAGCCACCTCCCAATTACCGATTACACCATAGCAACACATCCAAACTTTGACCCCGATGGACCCGTTGTCACCCCGCTACTCACCGATAAAGCATCAGGTAAAATAATGATATCGACGCTGGTATATGCTGACGGCCGCCAAGTGTTATTTTCAAGTATCAGCAATGCCTGGTATTTGCTTTATTCACAAGTATTAAACTACGAGTTTTTAAACTTTGCCACACAGGGGGTATTTATTGGTTCTAGGTATATTTACCTTGCCGCCCACATAGATGATGTATTCATTCATGATGAACTATGGAACCCAGAAACAAATACCACAACAGAAGAGAAACGTTACCGTAATAGTGCCCACGACATCGAAAATATCGTCAGTGCTAATAATAAATTTAAGAATAAATACCACAACCAGAAAAGCTTCAAACTCGATCTTGCCTTTAATGGTTCGGGCGCAGCACAAGTATTACCCAGTCCTGAGTCCTTGGATGCGGTCATCGCATTATCAATAAATTCAGTAACACCGAATAGCAATCTCAGCAGTGATCATAAATTCAAGGTTACAACGTCGACAACGAAACAAGAGCGGGGATTATTGCAATTCGACTATCCCAGTGAAATCATTAATCTTGTAGCCTCTGCCACACTAACATTAACCTCCGAAACAGTCATCGGTAGCACAGGTCAAAGTAAAGGTAATATCTGCCTAATAACAGAAACATGGACAAGCCAAGCAACCTGGAATAACAGAAATGATGGCAACAATTGGCAAACAATGGGCGGCTCATTCGCCCCTGATCATTGTATCCCTTATACCGTGAATCAAAATCAGATAAACATTGATGTAACGGCATTAATCAACCACTGGAAAACCACCGATTCATTTACTTTTTCGTTAATAGTCATCGCAACGAGTGGCGCAGACATTGAGATATATAACAGCAACACAGATATAGAAAGCCGACATCCACAAGTAAATATCGCCTTCAGTACCAATGAACCTCTCACTGATGCGATTGTCAGACATAAAGATAGTTTTCGCTTTTTGAACCATACCTTTAGCCATAGAGATATGTATAAGAGTTCAAGGGCCACTTATAATATTGCGTTTCAAGAAATTAATGACAATATCGGAGTATGGCAACGGTTAGGGTTTCCAGAATTCACCACCGCGACTCAAACCCTAGTGACAGGTAATCATTCCGGCTTAGAGGATTCTGAGGGGTCCAACCAAGCATCATCGATATTTGTTGATTACCCTGAAGGTCGTAACCCGGCATTATTTGAGAGTATGATGGACCTAGGTATTCGTTATATGGCATCAGATATCTCCCGTCCAAATCAAGATATTCCTTCTTATGTCCCAGAGACAAATATTTTACTACTGCCCCGTTATCCAACCTCTTTATTTTATAACGTCACTACACCAGAGGAGTTAACAGACGAATACAATTATATCTTCTATGAGCGCCACATTGATGCAGGTGATAACCCCTGCACAATTTCTGGTGCTATTTGTCAACCTCGCAGCTACAACGAGATCTTAGCGGCCGAAGCACAAACAACCTTCAGACATATGCTGACCTTCCGCCCTTGGCCCCATTACTTCCATGCAACGAATCTACACGATTATGGTAACGGAGATAGCCTGCAATATGATTGGTTATATGCAGTAACAGATTACTTTAATCAGTTACTCAACTTACCGATCATAAATATGGATTATTACAGCATAGGCGTTATGGTCGAAGAAAAGTTAGCCGCACAAAAAGCAAACCTACGAGGCACTTGGGATCGTAATAATAATACCGTGTCCTTAATCGCCGATGACGCAATCAAAGGCAGAATGACAGGGATTGCAGGCGGTAATTTTTACGGTGGACAACATCTCATCACGACCGATATCAATAATCACGGCCGTACTTTAATTGTTGATCAAGCTAATGAGTAAACCATGAAAAATTTTCTTCTATATCTGCTAGCGGCCTTAATGCTAATCGGCTTTGGTAGCTGCTCTAGTGATGATAATTCATCAGATAATCATCAGGGAACAGAAATACCAGCGCCCAAACCGGATCCTGAGCCCGAACCTAAGCCTGAGCCTAAGCCTGAGCCAAAGCCTGAGCCAAAGCCTGAGCCAAAACCTGAGCCAAAACCTGAGCCAAAACCTGACCCAAAACCTGAACCAAAACCTGAACCAAAGCCGGAGCCGGAGCCGGAGCCGGAGCTTCCATCATGGTATCAGCCAGCGGTCATGTCAACTTGGCAATGGCAGTTACAAGGTAGTCTTAATACTAGTTATAATGTGGATATTTATGATATTGATTTGTTTGATACCAGTATGCAGCAGATCGCGGAACTACACAGTCAAAACAAAAAGGTCATTTGCTATTTCTCTGCAGGCACCTACGAAGATTGGCGTAATGATGCAAGTCTATTCACCTCGTCCGATCTCGGTAACCCACTTGATGAATGGGAGGGCGAGCGCTGGATCGATGTTCGCTCTGACAATGTCCGAAACATTATGAAAGAACGGCTAATCTTAGCGCAGAATAAAGGCTGTGATGGTGTTGAGCCAGACAATGTCGATGGTTATACTAATAATCCAGGTCTAGATTTCAGCGCCGTAGATCAACTCGACTATAATATTTGGATGGCAAACGAAGCCCACCAACAAGCATTATCTATCGGCCTTAAAAATAATTTAGACCAAGTCAACGATCTGGTATCACATTATGATTTTGCTGTTAATGAGCAATGCTTTCAATATAACGAATGCGCAATACTCAGCCCTTTCATCGACGCCGGAAAACCTGTCTTTAATGCTGAATATCAGAAAAAATACATTAATGACCAAGATGTGCGTAATGAATTATGCTTAGATGCCAACAACATGCAATTTAGCACCTTAATATTACCCCTTGCGCTTAATGATAATTATAGAGAGAGTTGTTTATGAACGCTGTAACATAAAGGTTTGATACTCTAAGTCAGAAAATTGTTTATCTAATACAATAAAGCCAATGATCGTGGTTAACAGCATGGTCAATGTAAAGCCATAACCATAAAATAGCGGTCCTAATTCAATACTTATGTGAGCCAAAATAAAATTACTCAACGCCATAAACACAGTTAATGCCAAGGCGGCATAACGTTTATCAAGGTAATACATAATATTTAGGATCGCCATGACTAATACTTGAAAGCTAACCCCAATCAGGTCAACATAAAGTAAATGTAAATAGGCAAGATTAATATTCAGAGCAATAAGGATATCTTCAGCCCAGAGCATTAACAGAACAAGCGTCATGCCTTGTACTTTAAATATTTCATAAATACTGTGTCGACATGCCAATACCATTTTATCTTTTAATCGATAAATATCACTTAACGTGCCCCCATCCCGAACCGCATCATAAAATTTCAAACACGCTTGTGAAAAATCCGTTTCCATTCGCATAATAAACACGGCCATGCCTGGCACAATCGCCAGGTAAGCAATAAAAATGGGCAAGTCATAAATATAAGACGCATTAAAAATACTAAATACTTTATGCGATGTTTCTTCTCGACTCCAAAATACAAATTTATCTAGCCATACCCCTAAATTATAAAATAAACCACAAAATAGCAGTGAATAAAATACTTTACCAGGTTGTAAAAAATCAAATGAAATTAATTGTTTGGCTGGATAATTCCGCACTATATGATAAAGAAAAATAAACGTCAGTAATGCCTGACATAACGTAAAAATACTAATTAACCCCGTCAGACCATAAGCAGGCACAGTCATACATAACCCAATCATCAAGCCATAACACATCAGCATCGTCATAAATACGCGGTAATATTCTTTGGTACCGCTCAATAAAATCAGTATAAGCCACTGGTTGCAAAGAATAATAAAAGCTGAAAATATAATAACTTTAGTCAACGGATTAATCTCTGAGGCCATCGCTAAAACAGCGCCAGCAAGCACTGCCGACAATAACGTCATCACTAACATAGCACC
Organism: Moritella sp.; assembly: GCF_013215705.1. Classification (GTDB taxonomy): domain Bacteria; phylum Pseudomonadota; class Gammaproteobacteria; order Enterobacterales; family Moritellaceae; genus Moritella. Next base: position 72,692 of record NZ_JABSQR010000019.1, read on the forward strand.
TAATAAATTAGGAACAATACGATTTTCTTGCTTAAGGTAAATCAAATCAGAAATGAAACGTGTTAATAACAATTGGAACAAACCACTAATAATCAACGATCCCGCCATTAAATAGGTGACAAGTATCAAAAATTGCCTGAGCACATAAGATTGAAACTCGCCCAAACTCACAATGCCAATCATCAATAATGCCAAAATAGACAATACCCAAGGACCTGAACTGATTACACCGGCGAGGCCATAGGCCTCAACAATGGATAATAACGTCTTTTTTTTCAGTATTTTTCTTAACTCAAAGCCGATACCCGCCATCAACAGCTCCTCTATATAAGCGTCGATACAAATCATACATCAACGTCTGATCATAATATTTTGCCACCCTTATTTTGCCGATATCACCCGTTTTTCGCCATATGCCAGCATCGGATAATAAATTAACAATCGCATTAGTACCTTCTGAAGGGTTCGCGATTGGAATTATGGCACCACACGATCCCAAACTCGCATCTTCGCCAGCGGCACCATCAAGGATCTCACGACAAGCGCCTACTTCAGTCGCAATACAAGGGATTCCAGATGCCATTGCTTCAAGCAACACCAGAGGTTGAGCTTCACTAATCGATGTCAGCATCATAATGCCAAGCTCTGGCATTATCTCAGCAACATCTTTACTGCCTAACATTTTAACTTTGCCTTCCAACCCTAAACTTTCAATTAATAGCTGGCACTCATGGGCATACGCTTTATTCTCTTCCGCCGGACCAATAATCCAACCTTCAATCGTGGGGATTTTTTTGGCAACACCACAGATAGTGCGTATAAACGTTTTAATATCTTTAATTGGTACCACCCGACCAACTAAACCAACAACCATAGGTGGAGAGCTAGGACGACGAACATAGGCCTTGGTAAAACGCTCCACATCAATACCATTGGCAATTACTTGCGTTTTATCATTATCCGCACCATCTTCATGCTGCCGCTGTCGGTTCCCTTCAAACAGCGCAACAATACGATCTGCTTGATGATAGGCAGATACACCAAGCTGTTCAAAAAAACGTATCCAGGTTTGTCTGGTGGCATCCATATCTTTGTGCATACTGACATCAATCAAGTTATGTTTATCTTTTATCCAACTGGCTTGTGATAAATCTATTTTTCGCTCTTTAGTATAAATACCATGCTCAGTAAGCAAAAATGGACGATTACTTTTCTGGCGACAGAGTGCACCTAAAAACCCTGCGTATCCTGTTGATACACTGTGATAGACCCGCGCATTAGGTAATGACTGAGAGATACTTGCTAACACAAATAGGGGCTGATAAATATTTCGATAAGTCCAAAAATAATCGACAAAAGATTGGTTCGCATCCTGTTGAAAATAATGATTGGTAAGCACTTCCCATGATGCACGACTATTAAGAAAATCGGTCAAGGTTAATCTATTTTTTTGGCCGATAAAATCAGCGATATTACTTAATAACTCACTCGGTATCGGTTCTCCACGTTGATCAAAAAAAGATAAAAAATACTGCCATGATTGAAATAGATTGGGTGAGCCAGCGGTTGGTGTTGGCATCACTTTATCGTCAGCCGCTAATAAATAATGAATTTCAAAACCGACAACATTATCGGGAAGTTCATATGCAGGCTCGTCATATAATTCCGGCGAACTGCCAAGAAAAATAATATGAAAAGAAAATTCAGGTAACCCCTTAATGATCTGATGCATCCAGGTTGATACCCCACCACGTACATAAGGATAAGTACCTTCCAACAATAAACAAATATCAACCTCTTTGGTCATAGCCAGTACTCCCTCAGTTGCTGTAACCGGCCTTTTTTGAATGCAGGTAATTGCGCCATGTAATATTTGGTTAACTCATAATTTCCAAGTGCAAAACTTGCCTCTGCTAAATAAGGGATAACTTGTTCTTTTAATAAACCAGCATCAAATGCTTGAGTTAGATATATCAACGCTTGTTTTGGATCTGATTGCGCCAACATAATACGACCAAGCAACAGATTACTTGCTGCATTTTCAACAAGTTGATTAGAGCGCATAAGATAAATAGAGGCTTGTTCGAGGTAATGTGCACATAACACACTTTCAGCTAAACCGAGGTAACATAACTCCCAGTATTGCTGAGCAATATTAAATGCGAGGCTAGGCTCTTGATAATGTGTGAATTGCGCCTTTAGCAATGAAATCGAAAGATTAATTTTAGCTTCTATCGTTTCTAATGACGAATAAGAAAATAATCGTACATCGTCTGATAAATCTTTTAACGCCAATTGTAACAGCGGTATAGCCTGCTGCTGAGGTAAATAACAAACAGCATTCACCGCTTGTAACCGCCGAACAGGATCAAGATCATGCGTTAATATTTCACGTAATCCGCCAATACTGGTTCGCGAAGATCTAAACTCATCAGATTCGTTCACGAGTGAGGGCCGCTCACATTCAACCCAGGTAACCTCTGCAGGTGTATTTAATCGATATAAACCCAACAATAATGAAAATATACCCCCGATCATGCCAAAAAGCGGGATAAAAAACGAAAAACAAAATAAAAACAAACCAGTATGTAATATCGGAAACTTATAACGATGTGGTAACAGTAACCAGGTTCCACACGTAAAAATAATGCTCGCGGTTCCATGCACAGCGATATAATAGGCCCAGTTAAACCACGAAAAATCAGCACCAAATAAGATATGAAAACTGAATAACTCAGCTGTTAGCACGACTAGGAACAAGCATGCGATCATTATTTGGCCCCCATATTTTAATTATGCTATCAATATCATGCTTACTGTCTTCAAAAGAAAAAGGGCCAATAATATCAATATCATTGCAGTGTTCGCCCAAGGCATTAAATAATATTTGTTGCATTCGGGTGATAAATAGCTGGCTATCAGTGGCCGTTGTTAATGGTAACAACACCATCAAGCATAATTTTTTATTGGGCGGTTGATATGTCCAGTAGACGTCACTACCTCGACGGTGATTTGTTAATGCATCGAGTTCGTCCGGGTTCTTCCCCGTGTGATCATGAAAAATAATTAAACTACTATCGAGGGCATATTCGCGACTATTGTAATGTGCTCGTTGCACATAACGCATAAATAAATCATCTTGATGCGTCGCTAATACCGGTGTTAATAATTCATCACTTAATAAATCAGCCGCATTATCCGCAATCAGAGACAGCAACACGACATTAGCAGGGGTTAATAAAAAGAATTTAACACTCTCAGCTAATACCACAGCCTGCAATACGCCAGCAGTATCTACAAGAGGAATACATAACTGATAGCATGACTCATGCTGAGCATGAAATGTAACAGGTGAAAGTAGTTTTTTGTTCACCAGCATATCTTGTAACATACAATCATTAATATTAAGCGTATGACTATCGCCTAATACGGCATGAGGTTGCGCCTCAACTTCATTATTCGTCACCTTATAAATACCAGCAACATGTATACCGCCAACATGGGCGAACAAGGCTAACAACGGCTCGCCAATATGCGCGAGACGTCGCTCGCTATATTGTAGGGCGATACGCTGCAATGAATTTATTTCCGCGCGCAGACTAGCAGGCTGTCCCGCGTTACGTAATTCCAATTGATCATGGGACACTTTGAGCAGATGATAGTTTTTAGTAAAACTAGTCAATTCCTGCTGCATATGTTTATGCTCAATTCCATATTTATCAATGCTACGCTGCCAGTGATCTCGAAATTCCCCAGCTATCATGACAACAAAAAAAGTACCTACAATTAGCGAAAAAGGAAATAATGGCAACATGCCTCCGTCTTTCATTATCGATACTAATACTGCAGTCATACCAAGTGTACAGATGAAACCTTTAGCAAACCCGTAGCGCAATGCAATAAGGAGTGGTCCTAATAGCGGCCAAAAAAAATGATTAGCCTCTACCCCTGCGGGTAATGAATAAAAATAGATCCAGCTAGTTGCAGAAATAGCCGTGATAATAATGATCTCTATCCAAACAAAGTTATCACCTTGAAAAGGTTTTATAAAAATATCCAGTAATTTATTCATAGGCAAGTCCGACTACTCTGTAGTGGCAGCAGGGGCAAAATTGAGCCCATTAACTAACGTTTCAACAACGACGATCCCTGCGCCACTGACGCTTTCTCTCCCCCAACCAACACGACTACCGCTCGCTCGCCACAAGGACTGTTTATTGGTTGCGTTTTTAACTTCTAGTGTCAATCCGACTGCAGGCTCGGCATCTAAGCCATTTTTATAATGCCACTCTTCGACAGAACCGGTAATTATATAATCGGCGGGGTATGTGGCTAACCATGCTTCAGCGTGTTTATACTTCGAGGTCTGATCGAGAATATCGGTTAAACTCTTGAGCGGTGTTTTTGGATAGATCACCGCATTAATGCCTTTACGATATAGCTGAGAACTTAATATCTGCTCCGCTTTTTCTGCTGCGAGCGGTGTACTCGAGTTATTTTGTAACGGCATAATAACCCATACAGCAGAGGCATTTAGTAACGGACTATCAGGTGCGTTATAAGTTGAACACGCCGATAGCGTTAATATCATGGTGAAAATTAATGTCAATTTCATTCAAATCCCCTTTATTAAAAAGAATAAAAGTAACCAACAGATATTTCCAATGACTGCTCGCCGTTACGATCATGGCTTTGCCAATCAAGATGAAAATAGAGTTCATCGTTGCCAATAATAGGCCACCCGAGCCCCAGACCTAACAACAGTTCAGGCTCTGAAGTAACAAAGTTATAACCAACGGCAGTATCTAACCAGTAACGGGGTTGCGCTAAGCCATTGAACTGCCTTAGCTGTTCAGGAACGCCAGTCGCCCCTCTATATAACCGCTGACCTATCGCTAACCGTTGATAACTTGAACTAATAAAGTCACTACTGGTTATTTGCTGCGTACCTTGCAACCAGTCCGAAATACCAAGCAGGGGCCCTGAATTTAAATCTGTGTCATGCATACTATAATCAGCATATACCTGCCATGCAGGTGAGCTAAAAAACAACTGTTCAGCGACACGTAATGAGCCACTCCAACCAGTGCCTATCTCATCATCAAAACGGGTCGACATTTGGTGATAGCCTAACGTTAATGCCATATTAGTACGATTGCTGGGCTGATAATAAAGTCCAGCATTAACCACATCATCACTGCCTGCAAGTGCCAATGCTTGACTAGCACGTATATCATTGTTTAACCCTGCGCCTAATTCTGCCCGCCACATCCGATCAAACTGATGAATATAATTTACATTAAAACCAAGACGTTGATCGCCAAAACCGTCTGCTATATCCACCCCAAATAACCATTCATTACGGTTAAATTGATAGCGTATAAGCCCACTTAAACGAAACTCATCATCAATACTGCTATCAGAAAAAATGCCTGATGGCTCTGCCGTTTGGTAATAACTACTGAGTTGCCAATCTCCGTGTTTAAGCAGTTGATAATAATCGAGCTGTAAGGTATTTATATCCCACGTAGTATTGGCTATGTATTGGCCTCGCCATGCAGAGCGACCATGCATCACGGTAATATAGCCATCTTTACCACTATCATCTTGATTGCCCCGGGAAGGCTGGGATAGTGAGGTGTACTCTTTGCCATATTGGTATGATGCTGTCGTTAGTGTGTCAAGCTGCACCTGACCTTGCTCATTCGTCGAATTTTCCAAAAAGTAATCCGCTAATGAAGTACGCTGCTGCCAAAACCGGATCGTATCGCGATTACCGGAAAGCTGCTGATATTGAAAAAATTGCGCGACTGAATTTACACTTGGGTTTAACAATGCCCGTGATGTGGTCAGCACAGCAGCGGCGGCATCACCCGCAACCAACTCTAATAACGAGTATTCGGGTACATAATCACTTGGTAACCTATCAAGTGTCTGTGACAGATTTTCGGCAAAATAACGGCGTAATTTATAAGCATGTTCGTATAACTTTAACTCTTCTAGTAATGAAGCATAGTGGATCAATACCGTAATATCCGTCTTATCCGTTTTATCATTGGTGATTAAATATTTTCGATACCACATATCAGCATGTTGGCGATTAGCGAGCTGTTGTGTTAGCACCGCAAAGGTCAGCTCAAATTCCGGATTATCCCTTAATACAATACCGTATGTATCATACAGTTCACGCATCGTATTAACGTCTTGGATCTCAATAGCCCACCATATATAGCTGTTTATCGTTGGGGTAAATAAATGTTCTGAGTTCAGTGATAACCGAAAGAAATGATGCGCATCTTTATATTGCTGTTGCTGAACAGCATACATAGCTCGGTAATAATAGACATCGGCTCGATCTTTCATCGCGTCATTTTGTAATGCGAGCGCCATCAACGCTTTCAAACCAAAATCATGCTTCACCGTGCGATCAGAACGAGAACCAGCCGAGACCTCAGACTGATAGGCAATATTGATCGCTTCCAGCAGCAAGGCTTGATTTTCAGTTTTAGCATATAACTGCACGAGTGTGGGGATATCTTGTTCGGTAAAGGGGCTGTGCAACTGGATATAACGATATACATCTATGTTGTGAACCGAGCGCTTCATCAATGCTTCCTGACTTGCTAATGCCAACGGTTTTTGACTCAATTCCCATGATAAAAATGCCACCATGCGTAAATATTCATCATCCGCATTCAGCCAATTAACAGGCTCAACGAGCACTCTTAGCGCATCCTTTGGCTGATTAAGCATAATATAGGCTTCAGCAAACCGTACAGCCTCAGAGAACCCTAATGAACGATACTTTCTGAGTTGCTGATAAAGTTTGATCATGCGAGAATATTCATTGCTATAGCTATACAAACGGGCAAGTTCCATTATCAAGTCCGTATCATCAGGGTGTTTACGCATTAACTTTTTGACACTTAATACCGTCACTGCTGTGCCTTTTGATTTTTCTAATGCGTTTAACCACTCTGTATATTCATCCGGTAATAATCGGTCTATATTGGCTAGTTCATCATAAAATTGTCCTTCATGATAGATATCGCCTAACGCTTTAGCCTCTTCGATCGCATCACGTAATTGTGGTCCCGAAGGATATTTGTCAACCAGCAATAAACTTATTTCAAATGCTTTAGTTATGTCTCCCTGCCAGCGATAAATGTTATGCAGGCTAAGTAAGTCATCTTTGATTTGTTGTTTATTGTGCGGACTATTGGCCTTAACATTCGCCGCTATACCACTTTTATCATACGTCAAACCAAGGCTTTCAGAGAGCAGCGCTAACGCTGTCGTATAATCGGAAATTTGTAATGCCAACGAGATCAACTCGTCATAGCTTGTTTCATCACTACCTAAGTGTGGTTTCAATATAGTTAATGCGTGTATAGGCATGTTCAATGAAAGTGCTAGGTCAGCAAACCTGCGGGCTAATAGCACGTTGGGAATGTGGTTGGTATTATCAAACAACAGCTCAATTTTACTAATTGCATAGGCATTTAACAGGGGGTTTTCAGAGTATGCCCCCGCCATAACAGCATCTAAATAAAGCGCATGAGCATGCCAGTCTTGGTTACTTTCAGCGCCGTTCAGCAGCGGTTCAATGACATCAATTGCCCCTCGAACATTCCCTAATTGATGAATATTTTTCGCTATCAGCAATTTTATTTGTCGATTATCAGGTTCCCTGTCTAACAACACAGCCAAAAATGACAAGGATATTTCAGGGGATGTCGAACGCGAAATTAGTGTCAGTAATGTCGCTTTCGTCGGGGCAATTAACCATAACGCATAGACTGCGGATAGCACGAGCAAAGTGAGCGGGCCAAGTGCTAAGATCCGAATACGTGATCGGTTTTTTTTGGGGGTTACTTCGTTAGAACTACTTTTCATAATAGACCTTATTTATCTAACATCTGTTATTTATCTAACATCCCTTACTGAGTTAACGTCCCTTATTTACAATATATTGAGCCAGAGAATTGCCCTGACTGTGACGATTTTAAAACCAATGTTTTATCCGCCAATCGTGATAATTTTAATGGTTTATTCACCTGAACGGTACAGTGGCTGGCATTGGCAATTTCCAACTGGAATGGTACATAACTGTGAAATCCCCAGTTAATATTATTACCGTTTTCAACCCATTTAGTCAGTATCCCGTTGGCGCTGGATAATCGTACTTTTTGATGATTTTTGTCTGAAAGTGTCAGCAGTGTTCGAGGTGAGATTAAGGTAATGTATTTACCATCAGGTCCATTATTCCAACCTGCTATATTGCTCTGTTTTATAACCGGAAAACCGAGTTCATTAGCTAATCTAATACTCCGTATACCGGTGGAGTTCACCAACCAACGACCGTCTAAGGTTTTCGCTAAACTGGTTTCATACAGTTGTCTTGCTCTTGCAGAATACTCACTGATATATAAAGGGTTCACTTTTTGGGCCAGCGCCCAATCATAAACGTTAATCAGGCTATTTAATGACGCAGGGTAAGCGCCTGAATACATATGATAATAAATACTAATGGATTTTAAGCGACGTGGATGACCTAACAAATAAAACGTTTCAATTGTTCTCTCGTAACCATCATGGTTTTCACTCCATAAATTGGTATACAAATTTTCATTTAATACCGGCGCATAAACTTGCACACTAGAAGGATACCAAACGATCGTGGGAGACACGTTTGACCAATCATGATCACCGACCACTGCAAAGGTATTGCCGCCGTTTAAATTAAATAATCCCGCATTATCAGCCATAGCGAGTGTCGCTTCATCAGGGTCTGCTTTCCCTGACCATAAGATAACGTTCACTTTTTTGCCTTTGGGGGCTAGCGTCTCCCTAATGTAACGAATTGAACCCAGTACTTCTTGTTCATAATCAAGCTCGTAATTTGGGATCGGTAAATGTTCACCGTATTTTTTAGTGACCACTTTATGACTGTTATCCCAAAAAAATGGATGACTAAAGGTATGTGACGCAATTTCGATGTGTGGTAATTTAAAAATATCTCGGGCTATTGCTTCGAGTTTCGGGCTTTGTTTTGGATGTAAGCCACGCATGCCAACTTCCCCTTCAATTACCGACACGGTTTGCGGAAAGGTATAAGGCTTAAACACATGATCACGCAATACTTCGGCGGTATAAGGGTTACCCGGAAACCAACCTTTAGATAAAAAACCATCGCCATCAACATGGCTGGTTAAAATCCGCAGACCCGATTCGGTCGTTACATCTGGCGCAGGAATAACAGGTAATTTCAGCGTTAATTTAAGTAGCTTAAAAGGATCAAGCAGCCACTTTTCTTTATGGTTAGCTAAGTTAGATACCGGTAATGGTGCCATAATCGCCCCACCCCAGTCGGCACTGAAAAATAAGGTCGATGTGTTATTATGCGCATCCGCAACCGTCACATACTGCTTCAATCCATCACTCTCGACTTGCCAGCGAGGATGCGAGTCAAACTCACTGAACAACAGAGGATAACGATCTTCAAGCCATTTTTTGCCCTTGGTAATCCTTATTTCACCCTCAAGCTGCCCGTTTAAACGTATGCCTAATTTAGCCAGTAATGCTTTATCCGTTGGTAATGAACTGATAAATAAGATTGGCCAACGATATAATTCTTGCATTAACCACTGCGATAGTTTGGGATATTGAGTATAGACAGCTTGATCTAACCAAATAACGGCACCGGCATATTTACTGGTATCAACATGACTAAAATCAAGTATATTAATATCTTTACAGTCAAGCACATAACCTTGATATTCAATTGGCATCGACACTAAACGATGACAATATGAATCAACTTTACGTTCGTTTTTCCCATTATATAAACCAAATATCCGCTTAGGTATAGGTTCAATCGTACTAACCCCAAACTCATACAATAATCCATCACTGACATAAGGTGTGTAGCCAGCACGAATCAATCGCTTCGCAAGTTTAATTTGTGCTTTACGTGAACGCGTCGGTAAATAATCAATAACGATGGCTTCAATGCCTTGCGCTTTAACCGCATCGAGTTGGTCTTGTAACCAGCGACTGTCACTCTCCTCGACAGGATGATATATACCTTTTATCGGGTCATAACTCTGCCACAATGATTCTGCTGCAACCGCTTCAATCGGTTTTTCAAGTTGCGGTACAATGGCAAAACCACGATTAAGGATCAGCTTAGGTTGCGGCGTTAACTGCTGAAAACGTCGAACAATATTAATTAAGGCATCTTGCTGTTCTTGCTGCGCAACACCCTGCGCAAATAACATGTAGCTATCGAGTGTATCTAAAAATAAGCCATCAAAACCTTTATCTAAATACACTTGTGCTTGCTGGAGTAAATGGGATTGCCAAATGGGGTCGGTGAGGTCCATGGCGTAACTCTGCCAGGTGGTATTTTCAGTCATGGCTGCATTGCGTAATGATGCGGGCAATTGAGCATTGGCAAATTCACCAACGCTGATATAAGCAAATACCCTCGTTTGTGCAAGATGCAGGGTTTTAAGTTGTTTTTCGCTGATAAGAACAGGGTTAACCACGACACGGTCATAGCTCATCAGCTCACGAACAGAATCAATGGCATTGTAGTAAAAAACGATAGATTTAGGTTGTTCAACGGCGTTAGAAAATGTGACTACATCTGCAAGTGAATTAGCGTGAGCATTTGCGCTTAAAAAACACCATATAATAAATGGTTTTATATACCTTATTAATCGCATAGATAACCTTAATTGTAACAAATACACAAGTTCACAATTCGCTGCAAATACCGCTCAGACAGATAATGATGTGGTTAAATTGTGTTTTTTGATGTTATATTTCGGTTATCCATGACCAAAAAGCATATTTGATTAAATGATAGATGCAAATTTTATATCTGCCAACGACGCAGAAACAAAATCAGTCAATTCTATAAATATGTACTTTTAAGCGCTTGAATTACTTATTTGGAGAAGGTTAAAAAAAATATATAAATATTGGACGGCGCTGAGATAACGAGGCAGGAGGTATCAATGTGCGCCTTTATTTTTACGACACGCAACATTTATACCCAAGCTACTGCAAGATGCTAGCCTCCCGTAGGGCAAACCGAATGAAGATAGCTTGGGTCTATATTTACTTACACGATTGCGCGGCCTAAATATTCAACTAAGGCTTCAGAAAGGTTTAACCATTCATCTTCAGGCACATATGCACTTGGATCATCTTCATCATAGTCACCAAATTCTTCCCAATACACTTCACGTACTGCACACGCAAAGTCATTGTTTAATTCAGCCATCTCGGCAATGCTACCAAACCAAATAATATGGCGTAAATCAACCGTTAACTCATTCACGTTTTCGATCCATTCCGCATCTGAGTACGCTTGCTGTTGCAGTACTTTAAAGCGCTGTTTCGCAGCATGAACTAACGCGCCATCCATTTCGCCGGTGTCGGCCAAAATAGCCAGATACTCATCATAAATAAACTCAATGGCCTGTGCACGGCTATTACACCAGTGTAGCTTAGTGCCTCTGCTGCCTAATACGGATGCATTGTAAGAATCATCAATATGCACGATAGCCCAGCTATCTGTAGATCTACTCATGGTTTTCTCTTTAGTTTATGTAACGACAGATTATCAATCGCTATTATAACCAAAAATCGTTACGCTTGTATCTAACTAGATAATACAGGCAACGGATATGAGCACAAATAAACAACCGAAGATTGCAATCATAGGCGCGGGCTGGTTAGGTAAACCGCTAGCACGACAGTTATTATCGCAAGACTATCCGCTTACAGTCAGTTGTAGCCATACAGAAAAAGCAGCAAGTTTAGTTGTTCAAGGTATCCCAGCAGTAAGCGCCACCCTTAGCGATGAACCACAAGGGGATTGGGCAAGCTTGTTAAGTAATAAGGATATTGCCATTTGTCTACTACCAGCCAGTAGAGGTAATCATGCCAGCGCCCCATTAGCGGTACAAATAGAGCAGTTGTTAGCACTACTCAAAGAATACCAAGTGGGAAAATTAATCTTTATTAGCTCCACCAGCATTTACCACAAAACAGACCAAGCATTGACCGAAACATCCCCCTTAAATTCAAGCAGTACTGTGTATGCGGCAGAACAGTTAATTCAGCAACAACAAAATATTGATTGCACCATTATCCGCTTTGCAGGGCTTATTAGCGAAGATAGAAATCCAACGCGAAGTTTATCGAAAAAGAGCACCGACGGACATATCTTTGACGCGGGAGAATCGCCAGTAAACCTGATTCATAAACATGATGCAGTTGGGGTCATTGAGCAAGTGATCAAACAACAATGTTGGGGAGAAGTATTCAATGCCTGTTGCGATCACCATGCCAGCAGACAAGATTTCTATCAGCAAGCGGCCAAACAACTCGGTATTACCATGCCCAGCTTTACCGCCGAGAACAGCAAACCACATTGCATCATTGCCAACGAGAAGTTAAAGCAACGATTAAACTACCAATTTAGCCACCCGTCAGCTACAGATTTAGTAACTTAGGCTTTGGCATTTGGCTTGGTTTGAGACTATCAAAACAATATAACGACATGAGAATAGGATGACGAAACCAAATGCGCAGGCGACCCCAACGAGAAATAGTCTTTACTTGTTTGGTGACAACAGGGGTATAACATACAGCAGTGCAGGTTGCACAGGTGGGTTTTTCTATACCACTTTCACAAAATGCCAGTTTACGCGCAGTCATTTGTTGTAAACGTTCGCACTCACGACACACTTTACCTTGGTAAACATGATGCTGTTTACAGTACATAGTGATCATTGCATTTTGCAGGCGCATTTCACGGTTTAAACGTGGCTGCGCTAAAGTTTCAGTAACTGTTTTCATCGTATATCTATTTTATTTTTCGCCAATCTAACGATTTAATACATTCGTTAATCACTTGGTTCAACAATAAAATGAGTCTTGTATAAATTCAGAAGAGCGCAATTAGAACAGCAAAATAATCGAACTGCAAGACAAAAAACCATGCGTTTAGTTTGCATTCGTTTTTTGCCCTGCCCCAATTTTTAATGCCGTAATAACACAACAATATGTCTGAATTACTGTCCAGCCTGTACCAATGCGATAGTGACGGCATCTTTGGTTAATAACTCCGGTAACAACTTCCCTTGTGGTAATGCCGGACCAAACACCTGATTAAATGGAATTGCATAACGACCATGGCGTTTTAAATACGCTTCAATTTGACTATCCGGTTTAGTCCAATCTCCTTTCATCGCCACCACGTTATCCGCATTTAAACGGGCGATAATATCACTACGTTGCAGCACTGCACGTTCATTCACCACACAGGTAATACACCAATCTGCGGTAATATCGATAAACACGGTTTTTCCTTCCGCTACATATCCCGCAATTTTTTCTGGCTCAAATACCTGCCAATGAATTTCTGATCCAGACTGAATATCATTACGCTGTAATAACGTCTCTGATTCAGGCGACCAAATAATGGTATTCGCCAACAGCAGATATAGTGCCAATGTCGTGACCAGTGATTTAGGCCCAGGTTTCACGATCAAGAGTATCACCATGGCACAAATAATGATGCTAAAAACAACCCACAACATCATGCTTAGATGTGCTTGCAGTAGCCAAATCAGCCACACTAACGTAGCGCACAATAAGGCCGCTAAAAACTGACGAAAGCGCACCATCCACAGACCCGGCTTTGGCATCACGTTCACGCTATTTGGCCACATCGCGATAAGTAAATATGGCAGAGATAAACCCAAGGCTAAACCACTAAATATCACCATAATCTGCCAGCTTGAACCAGCTAAGGCAAAGGCAACCGCGGTACCTAAAAAAGGCGCAGAGCAAGGCGTTGCTAATAACACCGCAAAGATACCTTGATAAAAATGCCCCTTATTAGAGCCAGACAACCTATCCATTAAACTTTGTGGTAACTGCACATCAAATTTATCCAATAGATTTAATGCAAATAACAGTAATACCGGGATCATGATCAATAAAAATGTGGCCGACTGGAATTGCACTCCCCAACCAAAACCAATACCAAAGTACTTTAAGCCTATAAAGAGTAATGCCAGTAACCAAAACGCCACAAAAATACCAGCAGCGCTTAATAAAAAGTTAACCCGTCGTTGCGCACTCGATTCACTGACCGATTCGACCACACCTAATAATTTAATCGACAATACCGGTAATACACACGGCATTAAATTAAGAATCAAACCACCAACAACCGCCAGCAGCAACATGTATATCCAACTTGGTAAGGTTTGTTCAATCACGGTGGGTTTAATGGTATCTGTAAATGTAATGCCCCCGTGTGCATTGGTTAGCGTCACTTTTAACGCTTGTTGAGGATCTAAACGAGCAGGCGTGCCCGCCATGTCTTCAACCCGTATAATTAACCGCGTCACCCCATCTTGCTGGCTTATTTGCGGCTGACTAAATAAAGTAAAATCCACCCCTTCAACGAAACCATCAAGCACTGGCGTGGTTAGCCCTGCCACTTCAATTAATAATTGCGATGATGCACTGTCCCAGCCAAACTGCTGGATAGAGGCCGACGTAGCACTAATATCCACCGGGACATTGGCGACGTAAGGCTGTAGCTGCGCACTTGAGGCTTTATCAATACTGCTTGCGGTCGCGGGGAGATTTAAGACCAGATCCACTTGCGCACGAATGCACACTTCACGACACACTAACATGGTAGTTTTAGCTTGTAACGCTAACGCTTTACTGGGATCAATAATACTCACTTGCAGAGGATAAATAACTTCGTGTTTGTAACCATACGTCTCAACGTCATACACCATCATGCGCTGCGGTACCGGCCATAACCATTCAACACCCGCTAAATTTTCAGATCCTTGCCAGTCAATACTCGGGGGAGCCCCGGCTAGCCCAGGTGAACTCCAATAGGTTTTCCACTCATCATCTAAGGTTATTTTTAAGCCCATAGACAATATCGTGGCACCATTAACGCCGTTCGCCGTGGATAATAACTGCGCACTAGCCACTGTCGCCGCAGGATCAAACGCAGTTGCACTTTGCTCGGCATAAACGAAAGAAGAAAGTAATAGGCAGATTAAAATATAAAATCGCATTCAATAAGTTCCCAATTTTGACACTACACCTATCTTAAGTCAGCAGCCTTAAGATATAAAATTAAAAATGTATGTATACCTCATTCATTATCTAACCCCGCCATAATTAGATATACTTCTCGCGAAGACGTCACTAACACGCGTATTAAGGTGGATACTAAATCCCCCCCCCTTAATCGATTTAATCACATTACTTTTTACAATGGGCAATTAAAATGGATTACGCATTTGTTAAACACATGCACATGGGCATGGCTTACCTTAGTATCACTTTCTTTATTTTTCGTTCAATTTTGTCGGTCACAGAATCTG
Organism: Moritella sp.; assembly: GCF_013215705.1. Taxonomy (GTDB): domain Bacteria; phylum Pseudomonadota; class Gammaproteobacteria; order Enterobacterales; family Moritellaceae; genus Moritella. The sequence continues at coordinate 88,135 of NZ_JABSQR010000019.1, forward strand.
CATTATTACAGCATAAGGTAATCAAAATATTACCGCACATCATTGATACGCTAGTTATTTTATTAGCGGGTCACTTAATGATGACAATCCAACAATATCCGTTTGCTGATGCTTGGTTAACCGCAAAGTTAATCGCCCTTATCGCTTATATTATAGTGGGAACCATTGCCATTAAACGCGGTAAGACAGCTATCATACGTTTATGGGCAAGTGTAGCTGCGATAGCAATTTTTGCTTATATTCTGGGTGTCGCAAAAAGTCATGATGTGATGTCGTGGTTAGCACTCGCTTAAGGGGTTTATATGACAGCATCGGCACTATTACAACAATACAGCACCTTGTTCCAGCCGTCAGGTAAACCGGTATTGGATTTAGCCTGTGGCGCCGGTCGCAATGGTTTGTACCTGCATCAACAGCAGATACCGACTATTTTTTCCGATCAAAACCAGACTGCATTAACCAGTATAGCGGCTGTATCGGGTGTGAGTACCGAGCAATGCTGGCAAATTGACTTTGAAAATGGTGAACAACAATTACCCGCTAATCACTATCAAGGTATAGTGGTGTTTCGATATTTACATCGACCACTCATTGACGCTATCAAGCAAGCGGTATGTTCTGGTGGTATCGTGATCTATGAAACGTTCACTGTCGAAAACAGACAATTTGGTCGACCTAATCGTGATGCATTTCTATTACAGTTGGGGGAATTAAAAGCGATGTTCAGTGACTGGGAATGTTTGCATTATTTTGAAGGGATTGAACGAGATCCTGACCGCGCTATTGCACAGATAGTCTGTAAAAAACCATAAAAAAAGCGCCATGTCGAATCATCAACATGGCGCTCTTATCACAAGTATAACAATCCGATATTAAGCGCGGATGAAATCAATGTGTTGAACTTTTGGCTTGAACGCGTGGCGTTGCATAGCTTTAACTGTAACAGCCATTTCAGTACCGTCAACTACAAGCGTAATAACTGAAGAGAAGAACTCTTCGTTACGTTGTGCGTTGTTAACAACATCGTGCTCTAATTCGATAGAGATAGCTTCTTCGCCTTTACCGTAGATTACAGCAGGGAATTTGTTAGCGTGACGTAGGCGGCGGCTCGCACCTTTCCCAAGGTCTGAACGTACTTGTGCTTCAAAAGTGAAAGACATAATCTTTTCCTAATATAAGTAGTAATATTTAGATCTGGACTGAATCCAGATAAGTAAGCGTCTTTTAACTGCTGCCTGCGACCGGGCAACAACAGTATAATTAACGGGTGCGGATAATACCATGCCAGCCTTATCACAACAAGTAAATGCACATAACTAAAAGCATCAGGATTCATTGAGCATTGAAGAAAGAAGAAAGAGGAAAGAGTCGTTCTATAAACGCAAACATCGCATTTTACTATCTTGGCTCGCTATTTTTGTAAGTAAGTGATGAACAAGTATCAACTACATTATTCAGAAAACACATTATAATATATCAACCAACAGCTATAACCTTCGCCTTAACCAGAGTTAAAAACCAACGTATCACCACATGACAATACAATGAATCGATTTGTTAAAAAAGTCAGTTTAAGATCACTAAACCGAGTATTTCAATACGTTAATACTACTTTTGGCTGAGTTTATACTGCTATAATCGAGAAACGATTTCCCCCTAATAATTTTAGGAACTTGTATGCTGGACGCAGAATTAATTAGGTTAAGCGAAGACCATAATCAAGTCGAAATTCGTCTGGTCCCAAATACACACGCGCCACTAACAGTTCCGAATTTACTTGGCTTACTCCATGTTGAGCCTTTCAATCAATTATCCCCTATTCTTGCGAATCTTGAAGAAGCCGTCGCCCAAATAAATAAACTAACGGGTAAATCCGCAGGTGCTGAAGAGTTTTTATTTATTTTAGCAGAGCGACATAACGGTAAGATTGAAATCTTACTGAACAAAGATAACATGCAAGCGGAAGTAAATTTAACCGCGGGCTGGGGCGATCATCAAATTGCACTTGCTGATATTTTAGATGAACTAAATAACAATAATATCCATATCGGTATTGATAAGCAAAAGATCACCGAACAACTAAAACAACTCTCAATACTCGCTCCCGGTGAACACGTTAAGATTATTGTTGCTGAAGGTCAGCTCCCTATTCATGGTAAAAATGCCGAATTAAAACGTCAAGTATCATTGGCCCGAGAACGTTTATTACAACCGAAAGTCAAAACGGATGGTAATGTTGATATGCGTAATCTGGGTGAAATAAACATGGTACAGGTGAACGATGTATTAATCGAAAAAATACCCGCTGATGATGGCACCAAAGGGTTTGATCTACTCGGTAAAGAACTGTTACCAAAATCAGGTAAAGACACCAAGCTACAAGCGGGTCCAGGCACCTGTATCGACCCTAACAATCCATTAAGATTACTTGCCACCATGACAGGTCAAGCAGTCGAGGTCAGGGACGTATTGCAAATTGATGATATGCTGACAATTAAAAATGTTGATGTCGGCACAGGTCATATTGAGTTTAAAGGCAGCATCCTGATCACAGGTAACGTTGATGCCGAAATGATCGTTAAAAGTAGTGGTGATATCACCGTGATGGGATTTGTTGATTCCGCAACCCTAGAAGCCAAAGGCGATATTATTGTCAACAAAGGTATTTTAGGACGGCAATTAACCAATAAAAATAACAATTACAATCATCAACTCGCTACCAAAATTAGTGCTCAAGGGCAAATACGCGCTCAATTCGTACAATACTCAGAACTAACCGCGACCGGGGACATCACCATCACCAAGCAGTTACTGCACAGTGTTACCCATACTAAAGGGAAACTTACCGTAAGCGATGGTTTTAACCGCCATGGTGATATCGTGGGCGGCACTGTTAATGCAAATAATGGTATTAACGTGGTCAGCATTGGCGCCACATCAGGTACAAAAACTGAAATTTTTTGCGCAATGCAAGAAGACAAGGTCCGGGTTCAAGTACAAGACCGGAGCGAAAAATTAAAGACCTTAGTTGAACAAGACAACTCACTGTGGATTAAGATTAATAATCTACCACCCAAAGAACAATGGAAACACGATCACGGTGTCGTTACTAAAATAAAAGAAATGTTGTATGAAAAAAATAGATTCAACCAGCAACGCTTTGATGATGAGGTGGAGTTACAGCAGTTGCAACTTGAGCTAGAGCAATACTACCAAGAACATCACATTAACGTCGGGAAATGTATTTTTGATAATGTAACCTTACATATCGGCTCAGCAACAACAATAACTCAGCGTGAATACGGTCCTTGTCGAGTGATCCATAAAGATAAGCAAATTGACTTTGATTATAGCAAGTACGACTAGGTAACGATAAATAATTCATATCAATTAATACCATCATAAACAAAAAGGCCTAAGTGATCACTTAGGCCTTTCTTTCAATATAGTTCAAACTTAACAGATTTAAAGACTGGCTAATGCTTGAGTAAAATCAGCCAGTAAATCATCGGTATCTTCAATACCAATCGAACAACGGATCATGCTTTCACTGATACCCGACTCTTGACGTGCCGCGAGACCGATTTCATGGAAAATAGTCGGTGCGACAGGCAGTGCTAAGCTACGGTTATCACCTAAATGCGTGGCACTAATCACCAATTTCAATTCATTCAAAAATTGGCAGCAATCCAAGCCTTCTTTCAAATCTAAGCTTAACATAGCCCCTGATGCAGAAAATAATGATTTAGCACGGACATATTCAGGATGCGATTCTAAACCTGGATAATAAACACGTTCAACTTTTGGATGATTCTCTAACATTAATGCTAAAGCCAGTGCCGAACTTGACGATTGTTTTATACGCAGCGCCATTGTTTCTGAGCCTAGCGCTAATTGGCCAGCCGCTTCAGAACTAAGGCAGGCGCCCATGTCACGCAGACCTTTCTTCTTCATTTGCGTATAACCCCACATAGCCGGATCACCTTTACGGTACGCTTCGAAGATATTTGGATATTGTGACCAATCAAATAACCCAGTATCAGTGACAGAACCACCGATAACATTACCGTGACCACCAAAGTACTTGGATAGTGACGTCACAATAAGATGACATTTCACCGCTTTAGGCTGGAATAAATAGGCTGATGTTAAGGTATTATCAACAACATATAGTAAACCTTTGGCATCACATAACTCGCCGATTTCGGCTAAGTCACAAACTTGGGTCGCCGGATTAGCAATTGTTTCTACAAACACCATTTTGGTATTGGCTTGGCAAGCTGCAGCAACGTTAGCCACATCTGTCGCATCAACAAGTGTCACTTCAATGCCAAAACTTTTTAAGGTACCAAATACACTTGAGGTATTACCAAATAAGAAACGGCTGGCAACAATATGATCGCCACCTTTTAATAAAGTCAAAAATACCGCGACAATCGCCGCCATACCAGAGCTAAAACATAATGATGCTTTACCCTGCTCCATTTCGCAGATCATGTTTTGTAACATATCAATCGTTGGCGTCGCTTGACGAGCATAGGCTTGGCCAGCTTGGCGGCCTTGGAAGATATCGATAAGATCGTGAATGTCATCATAACCGTAAGTTGCAGAGTTATAAATGGGTGCATGAATAGCCCCAAACTCTAAATTTTGGTTGTGATCATGATGAACTAAATGAGTCGTGAATCCCTGCTCTTTCATTGTTATTCCTTCATACAACAAATTGACGTTAACCTCATTATTGATCAGGATGAGGTTAACTTATAGCATTTATGTCATTTATAATTAGCGGTGAAGGTTATGGGTGAACACCACGACTAATTGGGTTTTGTAATGAGATCAATGTTTCGGTCGATTGTACTTCTTCAATCTGTTGAATTTTATCAATCAGTACTTTTTGTAGTTCATCAATCGAGCGCGTCATCAACTTAACAAAAATATTGTAATTACCCGTTGTGTAATACGCTTCAACAACTTCATCTAACGCTTTTAATTGCGCCAACGCAGAAGGGTAATCCTTTGCGCTTTTTAGATTAATACCAATAAAACAACACACGTCGTAACCAAGCTTTTTCGGGCAAACTTCAACTTTAGTGCCAAGAATCACACCTGTTGTTTTCATTTTTTCGACACGAACATGAATAGTACCCGCACTTACGTTAAACTTTTTCGCCAGTTCAGCATAAGGTACACGCGCGTTAACCATGAGTGCATTAAGGATTTTTTTATCTAATTCATCAAGATTAGCATTAAGCGACATTACAACTTTTCCGATCATAAGTAACAATTCAAGAAGTCGATTATAACGCTAAAACCCTAATCATCTAGCGTATAATTTGAATAATCTTGAAAAAATACCACCTTTTTGACTGCATAACTGAGATTTATCCAATATTCCATTAATTAACCTTTGAATTTCATCTAAATTAAAATAAGTTTCACGACAAAGTGAAAAAGACTATTGGTCACATAGCAAGCTTGAGTTACCATTTCGGCCTGCACACAGCACAATTTTTCATTCAGGTAATTTAATGTCTCAACAACAATACAATCTTATCGTCGTACTCGGCGCGACCGCATCGGGGAAAACACGTTTAGGTGTCGATCTGGCGAAACAATTAAACGGGGAAGTGATCTCGGGTGATTCTCGACAGGTATATACTGGTTTAGATATTGGATCAGGCAAAGACTTAGCTGAATATGGCGAGATACCTTATCATTTAATTGATATTATCGAACCCGGTAAAGAATATAACGCCTTTCAATTTCAACGCGATTTCTTCAAGGTATTTAAAGACATTAACCAACGCGGTAAATTACCCCTCCTTGTCGGCGGTACCGGCTTATACATAGATGCGGTGGTTGCTGGTTATGAATTTGTGCAAGTGGATAAAAACATTAGCCAGCGTGAACAGTTTGCCAACATGGCACTCGAAGCCGTACAACAAATCTTACTTGAGTTAGACAGCGATGCATATCAAGCAGCCGATATTACCGTACGACCACGCTTATACCGCGCCATTGAAATAGCCCAGCATGCAACATCGCTAACCACGCCTGCGGTTAAAACCCCTTTACCTGATATCAAACCGCTTTATTTTGGCATTAAATGGGAACGCAGTGTATTACGCCAACGTATTACCCTACGTTTAAAAGAGCGCTTAGAAAACGGCATGATAGAAGAAGTGAAAGGCTTGTTAGCGCAAGGTGTCACACATGAAAAACTAGAATATTTTGGCCTTGAATATCGCTTTGTCAGTCAGTATGTTGCGGGTAAGATTAGTTATGAAGACATGTTTGATAAACTCAATGTCGCGATCCATAAATACGCCAAACGCCAAGATACTTGGTTTAGAAGGATGGAACGTAACGGAGCTAAAATACATTGGTTGGATGGCACCAAAGATATCAATGAACAAGCTCAACATGTACTGAGTCAATTTAATCAAGTCTAACTAGATATTAACTATAAATTCCAAACATAAAAAAGCCACACCGAACGGGTGTGGCTTTTTATTTTATTCATTTGAATATGTAGTCCTAAATCTTTATTATTTAGTTACTTGATGTTCAGGGTTATATTTATCCATCACCACGGCACAAACCGCATCACCGGTAATATTCAATGCAGTACGCACCATGTCAAAGATACGGTCTAACGCGAATAATAGTGGTAAACCTTCGATTGGAATGCCCGCCGCCAATAATACTGCAACAACAAGGAAAGACGGTCCAGGAACACCCGCTTGACCAATCGCACCTAATGTCGATGTGAAGATAATCGCAGCATAAGCCGCCATCCCTAATTCAACATTAAACATTTGTGCAAAGAACACGGCGACTAGCCCGTAATAAATAGCATTACCACTCATGTTGATCGTCGCACCTAACGGCAATACAAACGATGCCGTTGAGTTAGCAATGTTCAATTCTTTTTCACATACTTCCAATGTCACTGGCAATGTCGCCATTGATGACGCTGTCGATAATGCTAACGCTTGTGGTTTCTTCATCGCAGACATGAATTTTAGTACTGGCGTATCAGAGAAGAATTTCACAACAAGTGGATAGAAAATAAAGCCATAGATAATAATCGCAGCAATATAAACAACAAATAGTTTCATTACCACAGCTAGCGCACTAAAACCAAACGTACCAACCGATTCCGCCATCAGACCAAATACACCAATTGGGGCAATAATCATCACGCAGTTAATCATCCACACGAATGCATCGATAATGGTATTTAAGCCATCCATAATTGGTTTGGCACGTTTACGTTCAACTTTCGTTAATGCAATACCAAAGAAGATACTGAATACTAAAATTTGGAGAATGTTACCACTGCTTAACGCACTAAATACGTTAGTTGGGATCATGCCAATAATAGTATCAAATACACCCGGCAGTGTACCCTGCTCAGCAGTTACGACGGCTAAACCTACACCATGTTGAGAAAAATCAACACCAGCGCCGGGTTCAAATACGGTACCCATGACTAACGCAAGTGCCACAGCAATCGCAGACGTCAACATGAAGAATACAAATGTACCCACACCGATTTTACCGGCAGAAGGACTATCACCTAGATTCGCCGCACCCGCAATAATCGATACTGCAACAAGTGGGATCACTAACATTTTGATCAGATTAATGAACAAGGCACCCAATGGCGCAAAAATGGCAGCGCCTTCACCCATAAAGGCACCAACCGCAGTACCGATAATCATAGCGACTACAACTTGAAATCCAATATTTTTAACTAGACTTTTTTTATCCTTAAGCAAAACACTCTCCTAACAAGGCTTTAAGCAATATATTATACGTTGACGAAAAAACGCGGCGAAGATAACACAGTAAGTTGACCATAAACGTGATCAAACGCTAACTTTTTAACTGTATACTTGCAATATCGATAACAAAGCACTGCCTTTTTAGGATAAATGATAATTAAGGGTCTAAATCTCAGATCCATCAATCTTGATTAAGTAATGCCATTAATCCACTCACCCGTTCCGTACGTAATTTAATCGCTTTTTTCAGTACCGTGACGTTGGTAAATATGTCTAGCTTCTCTTTTGCACGGGTAATACCGGTATAAACCAGCTCTCTGGTTAGCACCGGATTAAAGCGATTTGGTAGTATCATTACCGTATGTCTAAATTCAGAACCCTGCGATTTATGGATGGTCATCGCAAAGACCGTTTGATGTGGCGGCAATCTGCTTGGTAGAAAAGACTGCACATTACCATCCGCCATTTCAAAATAAACCCGCATACGATCATCGTCATCTTGCATGCAAATGCCAATGTCACCATTGTATAAACCGAGGCCATGGTCGTTATTGGTGATCATAATCGGTCTACCCGCATACCATTCAGACTGATGTTTACGGATCTTACGCGCCGACTGTAACGCCTTTTCGATACGCTGATTTAAACCATGTACACCAAAGTCACCCTCTCTGATCGCCGTTAGAATCTGAAAATCATTAAAACTACGTAATATCGATTTAGCTTCGTCATCGCTCGGTGATACCACCACCTTAGCAAGGTAATCTTGATAACCTTGCTTCGCCATTGTAATTAGCGCGTCGTAGGTTTCGGTAGACAACGGATGCAAGTGAATATCATCGTGCTGATTTTCCCAAACACGATCAAACTCATTCAGATCACCTCGATTCACCGCGCCAGCTAAACAGCCAATACCGGATTCCGCATCAAAACGATAACTCTTACGTAATAAACACAAACTGTCATAAATCGCGGTTGCATCAGAGGCCTGATATTGACTCAGTTCATAGTCAGTGATCTTCGACAGCCAGTTAATCTGCTCTACCGAATAACCGGATTCAGCATAGGCACAAATATCTGCCAATACCGACCCCGCTTCTACCGAGGCAAGCTGATCTTTATCGCCCAACAATATCAACCGCGCATGCGGTGGTAATGCCGCTAACAATTTTGCCATCAAGGGTAAGTCAACCATCGAGGCTTCATCAACCACCAATACATCAAGATGTAAGGGGTTTTCTTTATGATGGCGAAATGCTTGTCTATTCGGGATAACACCTAATAACCTATGTATCGTACCCGCTTGCTCGGGGATGAGATCCGCGACGCTAACGTGTAAATCGAGTTTACCTTTGGCACCCGCAATCGATTCAGTTAACCGTGCAGCTGCTTTACCAGTTGGCGCTACAAGTTTAATGGTTAACGCTTGTTGCGCTAATAATCCCTGTTCGATTAATAACGCTAATAACTTGGTTACTGTGGTGGTTTTACCTGTACCTGGCCCCCCTGAGATAACGGAAAAATGACGAGTAGCAGCAACGGCCACCGATAATTTTTGCCAATTTAAACAGTATGCTTCAGGTATTAAACTATCCAATGCATGTAACTCTTGGGCATTTTTAGCCGTGAGTAATACCTGCTCCACATCCTGCCAACTAATCCGGCCTTTCTTCACCACATCGAGATATTTCGCCACAAATGCTTGCGCACTAAAGTTCGCTTCTCGTTCTTTCGCTAAAATAGGAAATAGAAAACCATAATCACGCTTGAACAAACGATTTAGACTGGCGCTTAAATCCGGTTGCTGACTTTGTTTTGCTAAGTCTTTTAATTGCTGCGCTACTTGTAGCTCGTAAGCCCAGTAGCGCTGTAAATATAATTTATTGGCATCGTTCACAAACTGTAATGGTGCCGACTCACCAACCACCACCGAATTTGCTAATAATGTCGGCCAAGTAGTGCTACGACTCGGTACTTCAGCCAGTAATAGATGTGAACGGGTTACATTCAAATCAAATAACGCACTAGTGTCTATATTTTTTAAATCAATACAGACATGCCCTTTTCCCAGTTGATAACTGGTTAAGCAGGCTAATAAAATAATAGCGGGATCAGATTCATAATTACTGATAAAACGAGCAAACTGGTAATCCAATTGACGAATTTTATTTTCGTTGGCTAATTCTTTGAGACATTGAAGTACACTCATGATGCGAGTTCTCCTAAAAATAAATCATCTAACTGCATAACAAAATCAAGTGATGGTTTGGTGAAGAAGACGCCGTATTCAGCCGCAGTTTCGACTTGCATGCCACGTAAGAACAAATAATAAACGCCACCGAAATGTTGCTCATAGTTGTAATCTGAAATACGTGAACGTAAGAAACGGTGTAACGCTAAGGTATACAGTTGGTACTGCAGTTCATATCTATGCTCAATCATCACCTGATTAATCGCACCAAAGGTATAATCCGCTTGGCTGTCACCTAAATGATTGGATTTATAATCCAGTACGTAATAACGACCTTCATAGACGAATACCAGATCGATAAACCCTTTTAGCATGCCGCTCACTTGTTGAAAATCAAGTTCACCAGCCTGTTGAGAAAGTCCATCATGCTGCTTTATCAATGAATTTAAATCATCACAATTAAGTGATGAAATCGGCATAAAGAATTCCATCTCCACTTTTTTCTGGGTTGGCGTTAACTGACGTAAACTAAAGCCATCCTGCAATGGACAATCCAGTACTTGGTTAACCAGTTCAAGTAATACTGGCAACCAAGCTAAGTCATACCCTTCGCGCTCAAGCAGTTGTAATATTTGCTCGGTAAGTATGTCTTCGTCAACATTGGAAAAATCAATGTGCTCAAACACCGTATGTAATAAGGTACCGGCCGCAGCACCACGCGGGAAACTAAAAATATCCCAACTGGCTTCTTGTTCATCTTCTTTTTCGGTATCCACTTCGGCATCAAATCCCGGCAATTCCAGTGATGCGTCATAACTAGAATGACGATTACCATGGCTATGGCGAGATAGTGCAGAATAACTCGTTACCCACCAGTTTTTACTAATCGGATTGGTCATCGTCCTAGCTTGATAAACCACAGGTGGTGCAACGATGGGTTGATAAACATCAACCGCCGCTAACGGAGGAGACACTACATCAACACAAGTCTGCTGTTCGGCAAGTTTTTCGACACAGGCTTTAAATTCAGTATCTTTGCATTCTTCACCTTGCTGTAATAAATAGCCCATCGCATTTAAGTGCATTTTGTTATGAGAGTTACCCATTTTAACCGCACCTAAGCCTAGCCAAGTTGCATAAACACCCCGCGTTAATGCCACATATAACAGCCGTAGATCTTCAGCAAGACGCTCTTGATCAGCTTGTTCTTTCGCTGACTCTAACGCCTCTTCATCATCTAAATCAAGATGTACATAAGTATGACCATCCTGATGATAAAGTGGCGTTGACGCTTGTCTTGTCGCACAAATAAACGGCAGGAATACTAAGTTATATTCCAGTCCTTTTGATTTATGGATCGTCACTACTTGTACGAGATCGGCTTCACTTTCTAAACGAACCAGCTGCTCTTGTGCATCACTATTTGGGTTTTCAATTTTTTCACCAAACCAGCGGAACAAACTATACTCGCCATCTAATTCCAAACTCGCTTCTTGCAATAATTCGCCCAAATGCAGAACATCAGTCAAACGTCTATCACCGCCCAGTCCTGAGAGCATGATCGCGGCAATATTTTGCTGATTAAGTAATAATCTTAATGCTGGTAAAAATCCTTGCCACTGTAGGGTATTTTGATATTGCTTAAATTCTGCAACGGTTTGTTCCCAGACTTTTTCATCATTACTCAGCTGGTCTAACTCAATCGCTGGTTTCTCAAAAATAGCGGTCGCTAATGCCGCTCGCAATAAACCTTCATCTTCAGGATTCAAAATAGCAGCAAAAATATGATACAACTCGCGCGCTTCACGGGTTGCGAATACACTTTCACGATTCGACATATAAACACTAGGAATAGATAAAGCATCAAGCTGCTCACGCACTAATTTAGCTTCCGCTCCCGTTCGCACAAGGATAGCAATATCACCGGCTTTTACAGCCCTACCCGCTAATATCGCGTTACCTTGCTGCGCATCAGTTAATAATGTCGCAATCTGATTAGCCGTCGCTTTGGCATAGACTTGTTGATAGAGGCCCTTGGTCATATTTTTCTGACCTTCGTCTTCGTGTAACCAAAGTTGTAACGCTGCAGGTTCAACACCATTCAATAACAAAGGTTTACTTTTACCTTGCGACTCAACAGGCTGAAAACTAATACTGTCTTCATAAATGAAAGGTTTATTGGCATGCCCAAACACACGGTTTACCGCACTGACCATCGCAGTCGAAGAACGCCAATTTTTAGCTAAGGTGTAATGATCATCAACATTTTCACGGGCTTGCATATAGGTAAAAATATCTGCACCACGGAAACTATAAATAGCTTGTTTCGGATCACCAATCATAAATAAACCAGCACCATCTTGTTTACCGTAGATAGTATTAAAAATATCGTATTGTTGCTGATCGGTATCTTGGAATTCATCAATCATGGCAACCGGATATTGGCTGCGAATACATTCAGCTAAACTCGCAGCTTGATCGCCCACTAATGCTGCAGATAATCCCGACAACAGATCATCAAAAGATAATAGCTGTGATTGATTTTTGGTTTTCATCACACGCGCACGCACGTACTCAACAGCTCTCACAATAAAACAATCTTTAAGTGATAATGGCTGCTCTAATAAGACTTCAATATCGCAGAACACTGGATGCTCTGGCGATTGTTTGCCTTTTTTAGTTTTAGCGGTTAAAGCATGCTGGGCAAATTTAACGATACTATCAGGTAAGTCATTTTGCTTAGTTTCTGATTGCGACCAACTGAGCATTTCATTTAGCCACTTTGCCACGCTAGCAACACGATAACTATTGCCATTCAAGTTACCCGCTTGAATTAATTCACAGAGATCACTGGCATTGGTAAACCATGCGTCTTTGACCTGCTGAATCGATAAAATTAATTTATCGTAACTCTGCTCAATATCATCACTGCCGGTTTTAGCAATAAACTCGATATCGGTATTAGATAAGTACCCCGAAATATCGCGCAGCAGTGCTTGTGGTGAAGGCCAAAAGCTATGCACCATATCAATCATACCGTCTTTATAACGATAGAAATGACTACGCCAAAAATCAGCAATAGCATTAAATTTCAGCTGCGATTCATCAGTAATAAATTCACTTTCAAATAATGCCCCGGACTCAAATGCATTTTGCTTCAGCATACGCTGACAAAAACCATGAATGGTATAAATAGCCGCTTCATCCATCTGCCTTTCTGCAGCCAATAATGATTTAGCACAACGCGCATAATCCTGAGCGTGGGTATCAGCCAGTAACAGATTAATCACCGGATCATCACTATAGCCAATACTAAAGGCAATGCGTGCTTGATGAATACGAGCCCGAATACGATCGCGTAATTCAGCCGTTGCCGCTTCTGTAAATGTTACTACCAATATTTGGTCGACATTTAATGCTTCGATTTGACCTTCTTTGTTATAAGCATTATCGCCGCCATGACCCAATAATAACCGCAAATATAAACTGGCAATGGTAAACGTTTTACCTGTACCGGCAGATGCTTCGATCAAACGCTCACCATAGAGAGGAAACGTCATCGCATTAAGGATATTTACGTCAGCCATTATTCAACATCCTCTAGGTATTCAAATATTGGAAATAACACCGACTCTGAAGACGCTGACATTAATGTATATACCTCATCATTTAAACGTGGAAAACTACGTTGCAGATAATCATCCGCATTTTCACCCATGCGGTTATAACCACCTTCAAAATTCAATAACGCTTCCGATCTTAATTTATAATCATCCGGCGCTGCAGTTGTACATTTAGTTTTTGCCCAACCCCAGCCAGTTTTAGGGAATAACGCCAAAGGCTGGCAGCAGCCATCGTTATAAACCTCAAATAATTGAAATAGTAATTCTCTCGCCCGAGATTGCTCAATGACTCTAAGTCGTTGCACAACTGGTTTACCCGCCGTAAGGTGGACAAGCGTTGTCGCAACCGGGTTTTTAATACTAATACAGAAACATAAATGCTCCAGCCAAACTTGCAGGTAATCCTTACCGTTAAAACCACTCGGTTTATGTCGTACTAAACCACCGTTATATATTTGTTTTAACCAACCCACTAAACGCCCTGAAACCAAAGGGATATCGACTTCGAGATCATCATTACTGTTGGTTAATAACGGCATTAATACCTGAGCAAGTTGATTGACGGTGCTCACTTCTTTATCCAGCGAGATCTGCCCAAAACGACCAAGTGGTAAACGTCCAGAGGCAACCAAGCGTTCAGTCACCACACTAATGTCGCCACCCATCAATTCAGTTTCCAACAATTGCGCTTTAAGGTGATATTTTTCTAAGTTATCAACATCAAAAGGTTCGTCATCAAGCACATCGAGACTGGCCTGATTAAAATAAACTTTTAAACGGCGGTTAAAGAAGTACTTAGTCGGATGGCGATAAAAACGTAGTAGTTCAGCTAACTCTACCTCTTGCATATCATCATTGGGGATTAACGCAGGCAGCGGTTCCGTCATAAATTGTCTTAATTCTTCAGCGGGGGCAAGCGCAGGTAGCCACTCTTTGGCAAAAGAGGTCGGTGCTTCAGGATTAAAATAACGTGCATCAAATGGCTGTAAAGCATGCTGCTGAATGAGATGTATCAATAATTTTTTCGCGGATTCATCTGGCGACAAGCCCTCATCACCGGTAATACAAAAACTTTGCTGACAATACTGTAATAATTCAGTTATTAACACAGATGGCAGACGTTCACTCTTATCGCGAATACTACTGCCAATATAGCTGATATATAATTTACTTTGGGCTGAAATCAACGCTTCCAAAAATAAATAACGGTCATCATCACGGCGACTACGATCCCCCTGTTTATGATCGTTAGCCATTAAATCAAAACCCATTGGCGGAATTGAGCGTGGATAAACACCATCATTCATACCAAGCAAACAAATAACTTTAAACGGAATTGAACGCATCGGCATTAGGGTACAGAAGTTAATTTGACCCGCGAGAAATTTTTGACTAGCACCGGCTTGTGATAACGCATTATTTAAATAATCACGTAATACTAACGGAGTGATTTGTTTGTCATAACTGGCACTTTTTAATTGCTCATCTAAATGTGAAAAAGCATCTCGAATCATTTTTATTGATTGCTCATCATCCACATCAATTTTATAAAAACTATCTATCAGCGTATTACCTAACTTGATCCAGTCTGCTATCGGTTTCGGATCTTGTAATGACGTTAGACTATCTAATAATGCTTCAATAAAGTGAGCTAATTTACCGAGTAGTTCAGCTTCGATCCCCTGCACTTCTTGATAAGGCAATATGCCTTGATAAATATCATCACCACCATAAGCGTAACCCAGCAACATACGATGTAAGCCAAATAACCAAGTATTTTGTTTCATCCCCGGTAAATCAAAACGCGTTGCATCATCTTCATCTAAACCCCAGCGAATACCAGATTCATCAATCCATTGGCGTAATCGGTTAAACTCATCCGGCGTAATAGCAAAACGCGCCAGTACCGCCGGTACTTCTAATAACGACAATAATTCAGATACGTTACAACGCGATAAAGGTAGCGCCAGTAATTGTAAAAAACTGAGTAAAATAGGATTATCATACTGCGCGCCACTATCTGAGATAGAAAACGGAATATACCGTTCATCATAACGGTCCATCGCACCAAACACCGCTTGAATATAAGGACTGTAACCATTTACATCAGGCATCATGATAACCACATCTCGGGGATTAAGATCTGGATTTTCCGAAAACATAGTGAGCAAATTATTATGTAATACTTCTATTTCTCGCATTGGACTATGACAGCTGTGCAGTTCAAGTGAAGTGTCTGCAGGATTAATAGGGAGTTTATAACGACTATCGCGTGTATTGGCATCCTGTAGTGAAACATCAAACTCTGCCATACTGCGATCAGCCAAGTCTAAAATATCGCGCTGAATACTTGCAAGTAGTCCATCATCGGTCGGTTCCACAAAAACATCTAATTCCTGACAACCAAAACCCGTCAATAACGCTAAATTATCGCGACCCAATTTACCCATAGACGCGAGTAGTGGATTACCCACTTTAAATGCGTCATCTTCATCAAAGAGAGCGCGCACAGTTTGTTCATCATCAGCACTCACCTTATCACTCATACCAAGGGTTTCATTGTTATGATTAACCATAGTACGTTGCTTTAGCAGCCATTTAGGGTCTATCAGATCACCCCAGTACAAGCGACAAGGGTTCGATAACATAAAGTGTATTTCAGTATGCATACCAAGAGCACGCAGTGCATCTAAATAACGCGGTGGTAATGCCGATACACCAAATACAAATATCCGATCAGGTAGCAGCTTGGCATCAAAAGTAGAACTATTCAGACAAGCGATAAATTGATCATATAAGTTGGCACGGTGATAATGAGATTGACCCAGAGCTGCTGTTTTAGCCACTAATTCACGCCATAATAATGGCTGCCAAGGATGCGTATCGGCATGAATATTTTCACCAGCTTCCCATTTAGCTATCCAATCTGGTCGATACACTAAATATTGGTCAAATGTGTCGGATATTTTCTGGCAAAGTTGGAATAGACGGTAATCATCTTGATCATCCGCTAGATAATGCTTTAATGATTCGAACTCAGGTAGCACTAATAACTCAGGAAGGATTAACATTAACTTCCAAGACATAGCCTCTTTATTAAATGCACTCTTGTCGGGAATGTCAGGCAATACCTTTTGGAACATTTTCCAAATAAAAGAAGCAGGTAATGGGAAGGTAATATTAGCCGAGATGCCCATCGACTTTGCCAATTCCATCTTCACCCATTGCGCCATACCTGGACTTTGAACTAAAACTTGCTCTTCGACAAAAGGGTCGGCAAGTGGATCTTTCGCAATAAAGTGAGCCATTAGCTCTTTTAAAATATCTAATTGATTCGAATGATAAAGATTAAACACGGTAACTCCAGACTGATAACCTATTGGAATTGTGGAGCATACGAACTCAGTATGCAATGTAGAAAAAACGACATGTTGGTTTTTGCGACAGAAATATGAAAACCTACTCCTAGATGAAACTAAAAGCGCAGAGATTAACGGTCTTTATCATTTAAAAGGTAAACATTGCTAACCCCAAATACACAAAAACCAGCCGTAGGCTGGTTTTTTATTGTTGTAATTTTTTATGTTCAGCAGCTTAAGCTAGTGACCTTTAATTCAATCTCACAGTGATCACGCCACTGCCTTAAATTTCAGACACAAAAAAGCCGATATCATTGCTGATATCGGCTCTCTCTAATTTGGCGCTTGGCGATGCCCTACTCTCACATGGGGAAACCCCACACTACCATCGGCGTTATTACGTTTCACTACTGAGTTCGGAATGGAATCAGGTGGTACCGCAACACTATGGTCACCAAGCAAATCTGGTTTGCTTTCTATAAGAAACTTTCGTTTCTATTGTAAATCTGAAAAGCTATAAATAAAGAAGTCTTTAAAACATAAAGTATTCAATTCTATTCTTAAGTCGATATTTCAATTAATCATACTTTAATTTGTATGGTTAAGCCTCACGGGTAATTAGTACAAGTTAGCTCAATGCCTCACAGCACTTACACACCTTGCCTATCAACGTTGTAGTCTCCAACGGCCCTTCAGGGAGCTTAAAGCTCCAGTGAGAACTCATCTCGAGGCCTGCTTCCCGCTTAGATGCTTTCAGCGGTTATCAGTTCCGAACTTAGCTACCGGGCAATGCCATTGGCATGACAACCCGAACACCAGTGGTTCGTCCACTCCGGTCCTCTCGTACTAGGAGCAGCTCCTCTCAATTCTCAAACGCCCACGGCAGATAGGGACCGAACTGTCTCACGACGTTCTAAACCCAGCTCGCGTACCACTTTAAATGGCGAACAGCCATACCCTTGGGACCAACTTCAGCCCCAGGATGTGATGAGCCGACATCGAGGTGCCAAACACCGCCGTCGATATGAACTCTTGGGCGGTATCAGCCTGTTATCCCCGGAGTACCTTTTATCCGTTGAGCGATGGCCCTTCCATTCAGAACCACCGGATCACTAAGACCTACTTTCGTACCTGCTCGACGTGGCTGTCTCCCA
>NZ_JABSQR010000020.1 GCF_013215705.1 Moritella sp.
GGTGCCCGAACCCGGAATTGAACCAGGGACACGAGGATTTTCAATCCTCTGCTCTACCGACTGAGCTATTCGGGCAATGGAGCGTCATTAAATAGAATTTAGGCCGATCCGTCAACTGTTTCACCCTGTTTAGTGAAAATAATATGGGTTAACCCTATGCGCTGCCTGATTAATCATCAATACGTGTATTTTGTTGACGTTTAACTGCTCTGTTGACGAAAATGACGGTTTACCTCATACACATAGTTTTTTATATCAGCTCGAGATTGCGCATTAGTGAAACTTTGGTAGACCTCATAAGAAGATAAGCCATTTATTATGCTTAGTGCTTCATTTTTGTTCTTTGAGAAGGTTTGCAGCATATTTTGAGGGCCTGCAATATAACTTGCTAGGGTGGCATAGTAGCGAGATTTTGGATTGCTAATATTTTTAAGGTACTGTTTGTCTAACAAATTTAAATAACTAATAC
This sequence comes from Moritella sp., assembly GCF_013215705.1. GTDB lineage: Bacteria > Pseudomonadota > Gammaproteobacteria > Enterobacterales > Moritellaceae > Moritella. Next base: position 470 of record NZ_JABSQR010000020.1, read on the forward strand.
CGATATCTAGATTGTTATTGTTATTAAATAGCCAGTTTGGTTGTGGCTTAAAAGGATATTTCTTTTGTTGATGAAATACATCTCTGCCAATCGAGTCTGATATCTGCATTAGGCCAATGCGGCCATTACGATTTAATGCGTAGGGGTTAAACAAGCTATCGACTTGGATCATGGCGGTGACGATGTTGCTATCAATGCCATAGTGTTGTGCGGATTGTTTAATCTGGGTTTGATAACGCTGCATGCGCACTTTGGTATGGTTCGCGGTTAACTTAAACGTTACTGCGTCTACCGAACGACCATTTATCGTTATTTGCTTACGCTGGTGCTTAATAAGATAGTTAGCATAACGAGAGGCGCGCCAATGCCATTTTATGGCTTTGCCATCATTATCTTGAACTTGTAGATAAAGAAATGGCTTCCCTTTAATTTCAGAGCTGTAACTGGTGTAGAAATCTGTGTATGCAGGTTGCTCAGGGGCAAGTAGAGTGTACTCTATCGCCTGCTTAAGGTACTGCTGACTATTTGGTTGTGCGAGTGTCTCGACACGGACGTTACCTTGTTGAAAGTCGATAATTGAGCGACTGCGGTAATCGTTGGTATATTTGATATAGCGATAATTGGTTGAAAACGACTGTTCAGTATCACCCCAAAGGCTGGTTACTTGGCTGCGGAAATTGTCTTGTAAGGTGTTAAGAGCTGTATTGTCTTTGTCGTCGGATTTTTCGGTTTTGGCGCGGTAATTTGACTGCTGATAAGAAAGTCGTTCTAGTGCTTGAGTGGTATTATTGAGACTCGCGAGTTCGACTGAATGCTGATAATCACTCATCGAGCAGGCGCTTAAGACACTGCAACTGACAGCGATTAATAGTGTACGGAATATTGCCATGGGACTGATGGGTTCTCAGGGTTAAACTTGCCTAGCGCTAGAGTATCACGCTAGGCAATCGGATTAAGCTTTTGGGGTAAAGCCGTCAATGATCACGTCTTGACCTTCAAACAGGTATTTGACCATTTCTTGTTCAAGAAATATGCGGTCATTTTCATCCATCATGTTTAATTTTTTTTCGTTCAGCAGCATAGTTTGTTTTTGCTGCCATTCAGACCATGCCTCTTGGGAAATATGATCAAAAATACGTTTACCTACTTCACCAGGATAAAGTTGAAAACGTAAACCTTCCGCTTCTTTTTGTAAGCGTGTGCAGAAAACCATTCTAGCCATGTTATGCCTCTCTCAATGCTTGAGATGTTAATAATTTTTTAGTTGCAGCTGCTAATCCCACAGTTGCCGGTTGCTCTATGTTATACCAAAGAGTCCCTTGAGGTTCCATTATTTGCGTACTTGTTGTGGCATTTATTTTCACTAACAATGGGCTGATATCAAGATGGAAGTGACTAAAAGTGTGTCTAAATCCAGGTAACTCTAGGGTGGTAAACTCACTAATACCAAATTGTGCTAGCTGTTCTTCCAGCGATAAATTGTCATCGCGTTCAGGGAAACACCATAATCCCCCCCAAATCCCTGCCGGTGGACGCTGCTGTAAACACAGTGTAGAACCTTGCTTTAGTAATAACATTTGCACGGTTCTTACTGGGATTGTTTTTTTCGGTTTCGGGGTTGGGAATGCCGTTGGCGTGCCCATAGCATGTGCTTTACAATCTTCATTCACCGGACAAATATCACAGTCAGGCCGACTGCGGGTACACACCGTTGCGCCAATATCCATCATCACCTGATTATAATTAGCCGTTTGTTGTTGCGGTGTCAGTGCTTCAGATAACGCCCACAGGGTATTTTCAACCGCCTTCTTACCATACCAGCCTTCAATTGCGCCCCAACGCGTTAATACGCGTTTGACGTTGCCATCTAAAATTGGGTGTGGTTGATTTAACGATAATGACAAGATTGCACCCGCGGTTGAGCGGCCTACACCGGGTAACGCTAATACTTGTTCAAACTCGGTTGGGAACTGGCCTTGATATTCATCGCGGATCAACTGCGCAGCTTTATGTAAATTACGGCCGCGTGCGTAATAACCCAGTCCTGTCCATAAGTGTAAAACCTCATCGATGTGCGCATTGGCCAAATCGGTTACGGTAGGGAATTTTTGCATAAAAGTGGTGAAATAAGGGATCACTGTGCTGACTTGGGTTTGTTGTAACATTACTTCACTTAGCCATGTAGGATAAGGTTCGTGATATTGTTGCCAAGGTAAATTCTTACGGCCAAAGTCTTTAAACCAAGCGAGTACCCGCGGGGCAAATGTGTCTTTATTATTCTCTAATAGCGATGTCATCGGGTGTTTTTAGCAAATATGGGGAATTTAGGGGGAAATTATGCCACACAAAACTTGCCAAATTCAGCTATCTTTGGATAATGCCCAAATTAACCGATAAATTTATAATGTTTATGGCGATTAAACTGTCATAACGGCGACTGGATAAAAGATGACTGAACATAAAAGAATTGCTGAACCTGAATTAACAGAAGACGGTAAACGCATCCGTAAAATTAGAAGTTTTGTATTACGTGAAGGGCGTTTAACCAAAGGCCAGGAAGCCGCGATGAAAGATTTTTGGCCGACTATGGGTCTAGATCATGACATGGGCATGCTCGATTTTGCTGAAGTTTTTGGTAACGATAACCCAGTAACATTAGAAATTGGCTTTGGTATGGGCGCATCGTTAGTCGAGATGGCTGCGGGCTCACCAGAGAAAAACTTTATCGGTATCGAAGTGCATTCACCGGGTGTTGGTGCATGTCTGATGGCTGCGGGTGAACAGGGCATTACCAACTTGCGCGTATTTTGCCATGATGCCGTTGAAGTATTAGCGGATTGTATTCCTGATACTAGCTTAGGTGGCATGCAGTTATTCTTCCCTGATCCTTGGCATAAGAAGCGTCATCACAAACGTCGTATTGTACAAGCAGAATTTGCAGAAAGTATTCGCCAAAAACTTCGTTTAGGTGGTATCTTCCATATGGCGACGGACTGGGAACACTATGCCGAGCATATGATTGAAATAATGGCTGTTGCACCCGGTTATGAAAATACCGCAACAGAAGGGAATTTTGTGCCACGTCCAGACTGGCGTCCATTAACTAAATTCGAACAACGTGGCCACCGTTTAGGGCACGGCGTTTGGGATATTATTTATAAACGTACTAAGTAATTAGAGGTAATAATGGCTAAAAATCGTAATCGTCGTCTACGTAAAAAACTTCGTGTTGATGAATTTAAAGAATTGGGTTTTGATCTTTCTTGGGACTTCGCGGAAGGGACAACTGAAGCGCAAATTGACGCTATTTTAGATGGTTTCATTGCTGAAGTTATCGATCCGAACAAACTGGCTTTTGCTGCTGACGGTAACTTGCAATGGGATGGTATGATTTGTACTGAGACCCACGGTAAATGTACTGAAGAGCAACGTGAACAAGTGAAAATTTGGTTAGAAGCAAAAGGTGTTCAAAACCTAATTGTTAGTCCATTATTTGATTTGTGGTACGGTGAAGAAGGCGAATAAGTTTTTTCACTAATCACTAAAACCGACTGTTTTTCAAGAGCATCTCCTTAAACGGTCGGTTATTTGTTGTCTTATGCCTACGTTCGACAGCTGCTATTTTTCCATTTTTGTTCCCGCTTTCTACAGCTCATCGAACATCGCATTTTAAATAGGTTATTTATGCTATCTAACGCATCTCTAGAAGAACTGCTCGCCGAAATACGCCCACTCATTGGCAAAGGTAATGTTGCCGATTACATTCCTGCATTGGCAAATGTAGATCCGAATCAGCTGGGCATTGCTGTATGTATGGCAAACGGTGATGTGTTTACGGCGGGTGATGCAGATACCCGTTTTTCAATCCAAAGTATTTCCAAAGTCTTTGCATTGACTGCGGCGTTAACCCGTTTTTCTGAAGATGAACTATGGACAAGGGTGGGGCGAGAACCTTCTGGCCAAGCCTATAATTCCCTTATTCAATTAGAGTTTGAAAAAGGCAAACCGCGTAATCCGTTTATTAATGCGGGCGCATTGGTGGTGGCAGATATGTTGCAAAGTCGCCTGTCTGCACCGAAACAACGGATGTTGGAATTACTGCGCAAACTGGCTAACTCGACCGATATCTATATTGATCACAACGTAGCTGATTCAGAATTTGAACACATGGCGCGTAATGCGGCTATCGCTTATTTGATGAAATCACACGGTAACTTTAATAATAGCGTCGAAACGGTATTACAGAGCTATTTTAGCTATTGTGCGATTAATATGAATTGTGTGGAATTGGCAACTGCCTTCTCTTTTTTAGCGAAAAAAGGGATACCTTGTCATCGTCACAAGAGCCTGGTTAGTGAGCGTTGTACGCGCCGCTTAAATGCGTTGTTGGCGACGTGTGGTTTATATGATGAATCCGGTGACTTTGCTTTCCGTGTCGGTATGCCGGCAAAAAGTGGGGTTGGCGGCGGTATTGCTGCCGTGATCCCTGGCGAACTAACGGTTTGTGTGTGGTCGCCAGAATTGAATGATTCTGGTAATTCGTTAGCGGGCACTGCATTGTTAGAGCTGTTTAGTGAGCGTTTTGGCCATTCAATTTTCTAACGATAACGGCTGCTCGTGAGTGGCTGTTATTTATTGCATTCAGTGATGGAATAAAATAGTAAAGGGGCGGAATAATTAATTATTGCGCCCCTTTTTATGTTCTACAGGTGATTGCTACTGCCGCTATGATTACCGCAAAGGTTAATAGCCAATTAAATAAACAGATCGAATAAGCTATTTAGATAGCGATGGCCCAGTTTGGTCACTTGCCAATGGGTTTCGGTTTCAGTGAGTAAGCCTTTTTTTATCGCAGCGTTAATCTGCTCACTAACCGTGGCCAATGGCAATCCGGTAAAGTCACAAAAATCCTGCTTTGGTGTTGCTTCGGTTAACCGAAAACGATTCATGAAGAATTCAAATGGCAGTTCATCTTGGACGACTACATGTTCATTGTCTAAAAAGGCTTTATCAGCGTCCATATAACCGCGTGGATGCTTTACCTTACTACGGCGATATATCTTGCCCGTTTCTGGGTCGGTGAGCTTACCGTGCGCGCCACAGCCAATACCGATATAGTCACCAAAACGCCAATAGTTTAAATTGTGCTGACATTGTTTACCGGCTTTAGCGTAACCTGATATCTCATATTGCTCATAACCGGCTTCACTCAATAGTGCATGGCCTTGTTCAAAAATATCCCAAAGGATATCTTCATCCGGCAAGGTGGGCGGTTTAGAGTGAAATTGGGTGTTCTGCTCAATGGTTAATTGATACCAAGACAGATGATTAGGCGCTAATTCTACCGCTTTATTCAAATCATATAAGGCATCCTTCAGGTCTTGATGTGGCAGGCCATGCATCAGATCTAAATTGAACGAGTTTAACGCTGATTCACTAGCAATGTTGGCCGCGCGGATCGCTTCATCAGGATCGTGGATACGGCCTAATAAATTAAGCTTTTCGGCTTGTAAACTTTGCACACCAATCGAGATGCGGTTAACACCGGCTGAGACATAACCGTGAAAACGATCGGCTTCGACGGTCCCAGGGTTCGCTTCCATGGTGATCTCGATATTGTCACTAAACGGGATCATGGCTTCAATACCATCAAGTATTTTGCCGATACCTGCAGCGCTGATCAAACTTGGTGTACCGCCGCCAATAAAGATCGAATACAATGAACGTTGGAATACGCGTGGTAATTCACTGCGTAAGTCAGCCAATAGATCGGCAATGTATTCGTCTTCCGGGATCTTACCCTTCTGCGTATGCGAGTTGAAATCACAGTACGGACATTTTTGCACGCACCATGGAATATGCACATATAAGCTCAATGGTGGTAGTCGCATTGGCATATTTGTAATCTGATCTACAGTTGTTACTGTATCGATTGTCGTCATCATGGTATCGGTCATTATTTTGCAGCTAATCGAGTTTGTTGTTCATGCATTGCCGCTAACAATTTGGTTAACGCTTGGCCACGGTGACTGAGTTCACTTTTACGTTGTTTAGTTAGTTCTGCGGATGTGCAGCCTTCCGACTCCACAAAGAAAATAGGATCGTAACCAAAGCCATCTTCACCACTTGGCTGCTCGGTTATAACGCCATCCCAGCTGCCGTGACAGACTAACGGTGTTGGATCTTCTGCATGGGTCATGTAGACCAATACACAATGAAAACGTGCGGTACGTTGCGCCGTTGGAACACCTTTAAGTGCGTCTAATAACTTAAGTAGGTTATCACGGTCACTAGCATCCACACCGGCGTAACGTGCAGAGTAGATACCGGGTACACCTTGCAGCGCATCAACTGCTAAGCCTGAATCATCAGCAATAGCAGGCAGACCCGTTAATGCTGCCGTATGTTTCGCTTTGATGATGGCATTTTCAATAAAGGTGGTGCCAGTTTCATCCGCTTCGACAATATTGAAGTTGCTTTGTGGCAGTACTTCCAGACCAAACTCAGCAAGCAGTGCTGACATTTCACGAACTTTGCCTGGATTACCAGTAGCGAGAACAACTTTAGACATGGTGCGCCTTTATTATTTATTAAAAAAAGTTAAATGAGATGAGCTATACCACTCATCTACGGGTCAGGTTATACAGGATCTGCGATTACTGATAAAGCCTAATCAACATAAAATTTCTGTTGGAATTTTAGTTCTTGGGTTTGATTACCGCTGCTTATCGTGACCTTGATACGGTAAGTTTCTTCGTTACGGTGTGGCACTTCAGCAATGTAGTAAATAGCATTCTGTTCGCGAATTTCACGCACGTCTAATTCGCGGATATTGCCGAGTAAATTACGTGCTGTCACTGTCATTGTCACCGCTTGCGCTTTTAAGGTTTCGCTATCAAGCACAGAAATGTTGATAATACCGAGGTATTTACTACGGTTGATATCATAATCCGAGGCGATGTCAGAGGTTAAGAATGTGCTTGGAAAAGCAATGTAATGCACATCCCAATCACCCAGCTTTTGCATTTGTTCTGCATTGGCTGCTGCTGAAACGAGTAAGGTAATAGCGAGTAATAAAGATTTGAATAATGTTGGCATGTTGGCTCCGAAATTAAATTTGAGCAAATAGGATATATATAGTTAGGATATAAATAGTATAGCTAACTTGAATTGGAAGAATATCAATGCAAGGTTTCCCCGGCATTGATACTGCTTTATTAGAATGGTAGACCGGTCAGATCGCCAATTAACATTTGTAAAAACTGCAGACCTAAAATCGCCACTAACATTGATAGATCAAGACCACCAATAGCAGGAATGATACGACGGATAGGCGTTAAAATTGGCTCACTTAGTTGTGATAGTACGTTTTCAACTGGGCTGTTGCCTTGGCTAACCCAGCTTAAAATTGCACGTAAGATCAATACGTAGAATACTAAGCTAAAGCATTGCTTAACCAGTTTGATCGCAGCTAAGATTAATACATCTTGAATAGGTGCTACCGCACCTGTTTGCAGACCGTATAAGGTATAAATCATCACGCAGGCTACTGCATAAGCAAATATCACTGACGCGAGGTCGAGGCCGCCTAGGCTTGGGATCACGCGACGTAATGGTCTGACAACTGGTTGGGTTGCTTTGACAATAAATTGGCTCATTGGATTATAAAAATCGGCACGGGCCAGTTGTAACCATACGCGTAGTAGTATGATGAGGATGTATGTTTCAAATAAGATACTGACCAAAAAGTTAGCCGCGTTCATAAATTACCCTTCAAGTTAATTGGTTGTGAGTTAATTGTTCGTTGGTTAATCGTTAAAATAGTTTTTGCATTTCTTCAGCGCGGGACACCGCTGCTTGCATTGCGGTATTGACAGTACCGCGTAGATTTTGTTCCTCAAAAGTACGAATTGCTTCAGCGGTTGTGCCACCTTTTGAGGTGACATTTTGGCGTAATGTGGCTAAATCAATGTGTGGATTTTGGATCACTAATTCGGCTGAACCAGCCGCCGCTTGCTGGACTAACTCTCTTGCTTGTTGCTGGCTGAATCCCATGCCGATAATGCTTTCTTGCATTGCTTCCATGAAGAGGAAGAAATAAGCCGGTGAACTGCCCGTTGCGGCAATAATGGTATTTAAATCAGCTTCGTTATCTACCCAGCATGTCTTACCAACCGCCATCATGATCTGATCAATGGTTTTGATATCGTTATCAGACACTTCTGGTGATGGGAATAAACCCGTCATGCCTTTTTGTACTAACGCTGGGGTATTTGGCATCGACCGTACGATAGGTTGATTATCAGCCAGTAAACTCTGCAAACGTTCAACGGTTACGCCAGCGGCAACAGACACAAATAACTTACCACGGTAATTGTTACTTTGCTCTGCAAGGTGGGAGCAAACCTCTGCCATCAATTGCGGCTTTACTGCCAGAATAATGATATCTGCCGCCGCCACAGCAGCGTGATTGTCTTGGGTGGTATGAATGGCAAATTTTTCTGCTAATACATCTAAGCGAGTACGTGTCGGACTGGCTGCATAAATTAATTCTGCAGGGTAACCATCTGTGATCATGCCTGTGATAAGGCTGCTTGCCATATTTCCTGCACCAATAAAGGCGATTTTTTTATTCGTGATCATTACTGTTTAATTCCTTATACGTGATCATTACTGTTTAATTCCATAAAACGAAGTGATCAGTCGCGTGCGCCAAAAATGGCAGTGCCAACACGTACCATGTTGCTGCCTTGGGCAATCGCAAGTTCCATATCGTTGGTCATGCCCATCGATAAAGTGTCTATTTGGTTATATTGGTGCTGAAGTGATAAATACAACGATTCAAGCTGGCTAAATTGTGATTTAAGCTTGTCGATATCAGCTGTTTTTTCTGGGACCGCCATGATCCCACGTAACACCAAGTTAGGTAAATTAGCCACTTGTTCAGCTAACAGGCGTGCTTGTTGCACGTCAGCGCCAGACTTGCTGTCTTCGGCACTGATATTAATCTGAATACACACGTTTAATTTAGGCATATCTGCTGGACGTTGATTATTGAGCCGTTGCGCCACTTTCAAACGGTCGATACTCTGCACCCAATCAAAATGTTCGGCAATTGGACGGGTTTTATTCGACTGGATAGGACCAATAAAATGCCACTCTATATCGTCGTAGTTGCCGTCTTGCTGCAGGTGAGTAATTTTTTCTACCGCCTCTTGCAGGTAGTTTTCACCAAATTTACGCTGTCCGAGTGCGTAAACTGCCATCACTTGTTCGACGGGCTTGGTTTTACTTACTGCAAGCAGGTTAATTTCACACCTTTTTTTGCAAGATGTGCTTGCCGCGTTTTCAATTTGAGTCAGAACCTGTTGTAATCGTGCTGATATACTATTCATGATGTTACTTGCAAATGAGGTTAAAAAGAATATGGATGTTACAGAGTTACTTACATTTAGTGTAAAGCATAACGCATCAGATCTACACCTTTCTTCGGGTGTGTCTCCGATGATCCGCGTGGATGGAGATGTACGTAAAATAAACTTACCGGCTTTTGACGCTAAACAAGTACATGCGCTGATTTATGACATTATGGATGATAAACAACGCAAAGACTATGAAGAACATTTGGAAGTCGATTTTTCTTTTGAAATTAATAACGTTGCCCGTTTTCGTGTTAATGCATTCAATCAACACCGAGGTCCAGCAGCAACCTTTCGTACTATTCCCAGTGACATAAAAACCATGGCCGAATTAAGTGTGCCAGATATTTTGCATGATCTGGTCAACTTGCCACGTGGTTTAGTATTGGTGACCGGGCCGACTGGTTCAGGTAAATCAACCACATTGGCTGCGATGATAGACCATATTAATGAGCACCAGCATAAGCACATTTTGACCATTGAAGATCCAATTGAATTTGTTCACCAAAATAAAAAAAGCTTAATTAATCAGCGTGAAGTGTATCGCGATACTAAAAGTTTTAATGCGGCATTACGTTCGGCGTTACGTGAAGATCCCGACATCATCTTAGTGGGAGAAATGCGCGATTTAGAAACTATTCGTCTGGCATTAACCGCCGCTGAAACGGGACACTTGGTATTTGGTACCTTGCATACCACTTCCGCAGCGAAAACCATTGACCGTATTGTGGATGTATTTCCAGGACAAGAAAAAGACATGGTGCGTTCTATGCTGTCCGAATCATTGCGAGCAGTCATTTCGCAAACCCTATTAAAACGTACTGGTGGTGGCCGTGTTGCAGCACATGAGATCATGCTAGGTACACCTGCTATTCGTAATTTGATCCGTGAAGATAAGGTCGCACAGATGTATTCGGTGATCCAAACCGGTATGATGCACGGTATGCAAACCTTAGATCAATCGTTACGAGAATTGGTTAATATGGGCATTGTCACCAGCGAAGAAGCGCGCATTAGAGCCGTTGATCAACAAAATTTTTAAGGATGGATAACATGGGGATGCTACCGCAACTCTTTAGTGCAATGAAAAAGCTGGCAGGCTCTGATATGTATATTTCTGCGGGTATTGCGCCGACAATCAAAGTACATGGTTCATTACGTGCAATCTCGGAACATAAATTAACCGCAGAGCAATCGTTAGCCTTAGTCAAAGAAGCCATGTCAGAGGATGAGTATGCTTCTTTTTGTCGCACCAAAGAATCTAATTTTGGTATTTTCATGCCAGATATTGGTCGTTTCCGTGTCAGTGCATTTTGGCAATTAGAAAAAGCTGGCATGGTTATTCGTCGAATTGAAACCGAAATTCCAGCCATGGATGACTTACACCTACCACCAATATTAAAACACACGGCACTCGAAAAGCGTGGTTTAATATTGGTGGTTGGTGCGACTGGTTCGGGTAAATCGACCACCCAAGCCGCGATGGTGGGTTATCGTAATCAAAACTCATCGGGACATATCTTAACCATTGAAGATCCGATTGAGTTTGTGCATGAACATGGCAGTTGTATTATCACCCAGCGTGAAGTAGGTATTGATACCGAGTCGTTTGAAGATGCGTTAAAGAGTTCCTTGCGCCAAGCGCCTGATGTTATTCTTATTGGTGAGATCCGCTCGCAAGAAACCATGGAATTTGCCTTGGCGTTTGCAGAAACGGGTCACTTATGTATGGCGACGTTACATGCCACCAATGCTAACCAAGCCATCGATCGTATTTTGCACTTAGTACCAAAAGAAAAACATGCGCAATTGTTATATGATTTGTCGTTAAATTTAAAAGCGATTGTTGCGCAGCAATTAATTCCCGTGCAGGGTGGTACAAGCCGACGAGGTGCATTTGAGATCTTATTGAATACGCCATTGGTCAGTGAACTGATCCGCAAAAATGAGCTGCATAAAATTAAAGATGTCATGGCGAAATCGGTAGAGTTGGGTATGCAGACCTTTGACCAAGCGTTATTAGCGCTTTATAACAGTAGCATGATCAGTTATACAGAAGCCCTACATCACGCTGATTCAGCCAATGATTTACGCTTAATGATTAAGTTAAATCAAGGTCAAGGGAGCAGTGATGGGATGTTGGATGGGGTAACGATTGAAGCCTTGTAATAGCCAACGTCAGTTAAAAATAAGTAAGGAATAATTATGTTAATAGTGGTATCACCGGCTAAAACCCTCGATTTTGAAACGCCGTCTGTAATAGAGCAGTATAGCCAAGCTGACTTGATGGTTGATTCGGCAGAGCTGATTGATGTTTGTCGTCAATTAACGCCAATGGATTTATCTTCGTTGATGAAAATCAGTGATAAATTAGCGGGATTAAACACCGCTCGTTTTACCGAGTGGTCGAGTGACTTTACCCCTGAGAATGCCAAACAAGCCGTGTTTGCGTTTAAAGGTGATGTTTATACGGGTTTAGATGTTGAAAGCTTTAGTGCTGACGATATGGTGTTTGCGCAGCAACATTTCCGTATATTATCTGGTTTATATGGTTTGTTACGACCGCTGGATCTGATTAAAGCTTACCGTTTAGAAATGGGCACGAAGCTTGCTAATGGACGTGGTACTAACTTGTATCAATTCTGGGGGGATATCATTACCGATAAAGTTAACGAAACACTTATCGCACAAGGCGATAAAGTGTTAATTAACTTAGCGTCTAATGAATACTTTAAAGCGGTGCAAAAGAAGCGTCTGCATGGACAAGTGATCACGCCAGTATTTAAAGACTGTAAAGCGGGTAAATTTAAGATCATTAGTTTTTATGCCAAGAAAGCACGAGGTCTTATGGCGCGGTACATTATTGCTAACCAGTTAACAGATATCGAGCAGTTGAAGGCGTTTGATAGTGATGGTTATTACTATTGTGAAGCGGAATCAACGGACATTGAATTGGTGTTTAAGCGTGACGAGCGTTTTTAATAACTAACTTAAATTTTAAATTGTAGTGATAAAAAAAAGATATTCATATTTGAATATCTTTTTTTTTACTCTGAATTATTCGTTAAGTTGAAACTAAAACGAAGTTTACAACGTGATGTGCATCACTAAAAAATATATTTAAATGGTTATGGATCACATGAATATCACGTGATACTAAATTTGTTATTTTTTAGTTTCAATTGTAACTCCAAATACCCATTATGGGGTATCGGGCGGTGTGTTAGCCCTAGTCAAGGAAGACTGGTGAGACCCATAACTTATATACCTATTCATTTTTAATGATTATGTATATAAATTATGGGTTAGCTAGTTGATATTATTTATTTTATGGAAGGGATTATCAATATGCTTAAAATAAACAAATCAATGATCTTAGTTACCGTCCTGCTGCTTCTTTCTATCTCGGTTTTATATGGGTTAATAGACAGGCCTTCATCTTCATCAGTGAATAATAATAGTTCCTGCGCTACGGGTCTTGATTGTACTGACATTGACAAGGGCATCATCCGCGTTATTTCGCCATTAGGCTCGGTTCTAAGTGACGCCATTAAATTAGCAGGCAGTGCATCGGAATGTTCCGAGGGCTGTATCGTAGATTTAAGAATATTAGATCACGATATTATGTTAGATAAGTCGTTAGATACGGTTACTAATTTGTCTCATCCTATATGGGTAATTGGTGAACCTAAGAAACCAGCAGTCATTAATGGACAGGGTAAACATCAAATAATATCGATTAATAGTGACACAAATACCGGATTTATTTCTTTTTTTGGGATTAAGTTTATTAATGGTCTTGCAAAGGGACAGGAGGGAACAAATGCTGGTGGTGGTGGACTCGGTGCTGGTGGTGCTATTTTTATTAATAAAGGAAAAGTCGTTCTTGAGCAAACAAGTTTTAGTCAGAATAAAGCACAAGGTGGTAAGAGTACTGAACCTGGCGGTAAAGGTGGAAATCATACTGATAGCTGTAATGTTAATAGCTCTACTGCACATTCTGGTGGCTCTGGTGGTGGATTTAATATCAATGCTAAATTCCAGCAAACAAATTCCGGTGTAGGTGGTGATAAAGGAGACCCCTGCAATAATTCAGGCAAGAGTTGCACTGCTCAACCTAAACAGAATGGAACTAAGGGGAGCTGGGGTACTGGAGGGGGCTCTGGTGGCGGTGGCGGTGGCGATTGCCGAGAACATTCTAGTCAAGATGGTGGTCGTACTGGTGGAGCAGGTGCTGATGGTGGATTTGGCGCTGGTGGTGGTGCAGGTGGTTCTGGTGGTGGAGATGATTATCAATTTGGTGAAGGCAACCCCGAACCAGGTGATGGTGGTTCTGGTGGATATAGTGTCGATAAGACTAATTCCGGTTACGGTGGGGAAGCGAATGATGGTATTAAGGGTTATTTTACCGGTGGTGATGCTAAATTCGGCGGTGGTGGTGCTGGCTTAGGCGGTGCAATCTTTATAAGAGAAGATAATAATGCTCAGCTTACAATGCGATCAAGTAATTTTAATAATAATACTGTAAATAACGGTGTATCAGGAAGTGGGCATTTAGCACAAGCCAAAGGATCTGCGTTATTCGTAGCAAAAGATCAGCGTGAGCAAGATCTGAATTATGGTGATAACCTCTCTGATTATCCCGCATCAGAATCAGTTCCTACCGTCGGCTTGAGTTTAGTTAACCTTAATAACGACCTTACCGATAGGATCTATGAAGGTGAACGCGCTAATCTAAAAATTAATCTCTCTCAGCCTTTTGCTACTCAGACTAGATTATATTTTTATCTTAGTGATCCTGATGCTTATGCAAATCCAGGTAATAGTGATGATCCGGCGGATATTGGCCAGCAAACTAAAGCTGATTTTGCTTGGGGATCACAATTTATCTACTCTGTGGCCGTATCTGCTGGAACTGCAGGCGATATTTATCTTAATATTCCTAGACGCCATGTTGGTGATGAATTAGGTGCTTATACTGGGATTCAAACTTATTTAGACAAGCGTTTAGAAGGTGATGAGTCTTTTACCGTCAATTTATTAGCAAGTGATGGTTATGCCATTGATGTGGACAATTTCTCACAGCAAGTAATAATAGAAGATGTAAACTTTCAAGTCGAAATATTATCAGACCTATCTCGCACGACTATTTGTGATCTTGCTGATGGTTTAGCCTCTTCTGATTCTCCTTGTGAACAAGTTACGTCATCAACAGCTCGTAATAAAATTAATCTTGATGATATTAAAAGTTTGGGCTACGTAACCTTGCAAGCCAAGCGACCTATTAACGTTCAACGAACATCAAAAGATGGCCACTTGCCTGAAAATTGGGATTCGAATGTCAGTCAGTACTCAACAGCTGTCCAGGGGGCATTTTTTAATAATGCATTAGCGGGTGGATTGCCAGTGCATTATAATATTACAGAGTCAGGAGCTGGGGTTCAGTTCTTGTCTAATCAGATAAATTATAATAATGATCGATATGAACAAATTACTGATGGAAAGCTTGATGACTTAGCAGGAGCTCAAATATTTAATGCTGTCATTATCCCGGTCTCAGATACAGAGAGTGAAAATACAGAGAGTGAACTTCCTGCTGGGGCGGCGCGTATTTATTTTTCGGCTTTACCTGATGCTATCAAAGAAGAAAGTCAGAACTATACGTTAACACTCCAGAAATTTACCGATCCTAGCTATGATAGCACACAACTAAATGCGATCTTAGCTAATACGCCTGCCGGAGAATATCAGTTTTATCAGCCTAAAAGTACAGCAAAAAACGCTATATTTACGTTACTTGATAGTGGTGAGTTTTCTCCTGGTATTATTATTTCCGATAATATTAATGGCGAACAGGTAAACACAACGGATAATCCGTTATTATTAGCGGAAGATGGACGTGCAATATTTTGGGTTAAATTAAGTAGCCAACCCAGTGCTGATGTCGACCTTAAGGGGGATGTAAAATTAACTTTCTCTGCAGATAACTGGTTTACTTATCAAAAGGTTAACATTAGTTCATGGGGGGATGTGATAAATGTTAGCACTGTTAGTAGCGACCAATTTTATAATGATTTTACGCTTGCGATATATCCAGAAACTGATGCAAAAAAATTAAAAATAACGGAAGGTAAAATACCGGATGTAACACAACGTGATGTGAGTATTCAAGTGCTTCCTGGTCTTGCAGAGTATACGGAAGGAAGTAAAGATCAGCCTGAATTTGTTATTAGCCTTGGACAAGCGCTACCTTATGGGATCAAGGTACTATATAAAATTGATGACGGTGAACCTGAAAGTATTCTTCTGACGGCATACGACTCTAGTATCGCGGTACCTTATCTCATTATTGATGATGATATAATAAATGGTATCCGTAAAATCAATATTAAATTGACGGGAATAACCAATCTTAGCGATGAACCATTGGCGGGTGTTTCTTACTCTCAGGGTGGTGATATTGCGAGTTTTACTATCCAAGATGATGATATTGCAACCATTTTAATTAGCCAGCATCAGACAGAAAAACCAACCGTCGGCGATAAGGTCATCTTATCACCAGAAGTGGCTGTTATCGGTTTTAAAGACAATGGCGATTTGATGATTCAACACTATGACCCATTGATAAAAGACATCGTTATTGAGAAAAAAGGTGCAGGTAAGCTTGCTTCATCAGTTGTAGCCCGACATGGTTTATTGCAAGAAATAGCACCGAATGAACAATCAGATAGCCCCTCCATTTATTTTCCTATACTACCTTTAGAAGCTGAATTTACTCGTAATGAAGCACCTTTTACACGTAACGATCTAGTCGGAAATACCGTTGTTCGTTATCGAGGTCAATTAAAAGTAACTCAAACAGGATATTATCGTTTTAATTTAGCGGGACCGGCAACTGCATTGGCTGAATTATGGCTTAACCCTGTTGGTGGAGATAGACAGAATAAAGGATTAATTGCGTCTTTAAATAAAGCGCCGGTATTGGGTGTGAAAGATGATAAGGAAATCAGCTATCTACTTGATATGGAACAGAGTTATTATATAGAAGCATTGTATCAAAACGCCTCGACGCAACCAGTTGGTGAGTTTTCTGTTAGCTGGCAATTTAGTGATGTATCAGAAGGTCCTTTTTTTGAGTTAGTGACTATATCCAAAGATAATTTGATCCCAGGTACACTGACGAGTGGATTTATGGTCGAAACTTGGCAGGATATCGCTGTTGATTCTATTGCTGAATTTACAGCTAGCCAGTCATATCTGAATAAATCACCGGATAACAGCAAAATGTTAACTCGTGCTTTAGATATCCCATTAAATGATGAAGATAAAATTGGCCGCCGCATTAGAACGATATTAACCGCGCCGGAAACCGGTGAATATATATTTGCTTTAGCATCAGATGGTGATGCTCAGCTAGCACTACAAGGGGAAGAACTTGAACCTCGTATCCTTGCTTATATTGATGGTAATGAGAAGTATGGTAAATATGAGGTGAAGGTTGAAAGTCATACTAAATACACTCGAGTTCAATTTGAATTGTCACGATTTAATCATGCGATTACAGCGGAAGACCCTTGGACGGTAGAATATACCATGGGTGAGAATAAAGGCACATTACCACTCGGCAATAATAAAAAACTGTCACTATTACCAGACTTGACAGGTGTTACCACGATTTGTAGTGAATATTTTTTTATTAATTCAGATACTCTTACTTGGTATGGACAGGCTGATAAACCGGTATTAAATAATGAATTATATATAGGGCGTCCTCCTACTTATTCGAAGCCAGATACCTGTAAAGACAATCCAAATGATGGTCTATATCCTAACTATGACGGTAAAAGTATCACGTTTATTTTCCAGGAAAACATAAAAAATGTAACTGCGGATGATTACGTTAAGTTTATTGTTGATGGTCATGATCTGGATGACCCAGCTGATTATCCTAAAGAGCATGATTGGTGGTGGGATGCAGCAATTGAAACTGAAACTCAAACAGAGGGGCAGAAAAATTCCCAACAGCGTTCTCTAGGGGTCCACCTAATTAAAGGTCAGCAATATACGCTAGAAGTATTGCAGATCAACAGCTTAGAGGCGCAACACTTATCTGTTGCTTGGCAGAAACCATCCGATACTGGTTTGGTGTTACTGAGTGCAGATAGTCTCTCTCTTCCTCAGGTGTTGCTACCCATTGAATTGTTAGCGACTACATCAAATATAAACAAATCGGCATTAGCAACAACACCAGATTCTGTGTCGGTATCCCTTAAGCTTTCTGGTAAATCCGTATTTTTGTTGGGACAAGAGTATATAGTAAAAAGTATTACGTTAAAGGGCGCTACTAATTTAGATGGTACGCTATCTGCGTCGACCTTTATGCAATTTAATTCTGGATTTAGTGGATCTGTGAGTCAGGATGTTGTTCTTACTGAGGCTGCGACACCTGTTAATTTGATTTTACGCGACCAGGTTAGTGACGCTGATGAAATGAATTTAACTGTTGGTCAACAGCAACGATTAGGCTTTAGATTAAAATCGCAACCATTACCTAATGCGAAAGTAACCATAATATTAGAGCAGAGTGGTGTCGGTAGTGATGAAAATAATAGTGCTGCGATTAGTTTATCTTGTGATCATGTCTCCAGTGACGACTGCTCCAAGTTTAACTTTACCGCAGAAGATTGGGATCAACCTCAGTTTGTTAACGTAATAGCTAAGTCTGTAGGTACGGATCAGCAAGGCAATTATTCACCGAATTTATCTTATATTAATTTGACCGCCAAACAAAATAATAGTCTCCGGGATAGTCCTATTTATATTCAGGACTCGATAAAAATACAGATATTTCCAGGTAGTTTAAACACGCACCGGATCTATTTTGTTAAATCGAATGAAGAAAAAATTAATGAGATACGTTTTTCTTCATCGAGTGTTGGCAATATAATTGTAACGGATAATACAGGCGCAGAGGTTGAAGGGTGGACATGGGTATTTAAAGATAAGCAACTTGTGGCATCAAAAAATGGCGCTGAATTGTTAACATTATTACCTTATTCTACAGAGGAAGCGGGTAGTATTGATGCTGGTATTAACGCGGGTGTTGATCCTATAACCTTAACGGCTCAAGCGGTAGTGACTTCGGCATTGTTCAAGCAAGAACCTAAATGGCAAGGGAATCTCCATATTGCAGGGATCCGATTAGAGGCTAAAGGCGAGCGAACAACGGTGAGTGCTGACGTGAGTTTAATGTTAACAAATGGTCTACCAAAGATTGTTATTCTCAGTCATATTACAGATGAAGATCCTGACTTAAAGCAACCTAAGACTTTCTCTTATCATGCCTTATCATCAAGTGTCGAAGATAATATAATAGCGAATGTGGGTGAAATATTATTAACTGAGTTTGGTTCATTAACCGTATTGAATCAAAATGGATATGCTGCTTGGTCTTTTGAAGCCAATCCTCGTCCACAAGCCGATTTGATCAGCTTTAATATCTCGAATGCTGAAAATGTCACGGAAAAAACGATCAGCTTAGTTGATATTAATAAGCAGCCAAGGATTATTACCAGTTATGTCGCGTTAAGTGATCCGAGTAAACCGCTTGCTACTTTGTCAATTTCGGATAATAGCTTTACTGAAGACAGTGGTAAAATTGCAATAACGGCAAGACTTTCAGAACCTGCTACGCAAGCGACCCGCGTTTATTTTAATATAAATACGGCAAGTTCAAATGAGCCATCAAATATAGCGCTAAAACTGAAAGATAAAACTAAAGGTTATGCGCTCGAAGTGGCGGATGAAAGTGTGCTATTAAGGGGGGAAGACAGTGCAGGCATAACTTTAGAAATGTGGCTATATCCAAAAATAAGTAATAGCCAGCAAGGGTTATTCGTTGGTGACAACAATAATGAAGAAAGTAATTTATTGACGATAAAGAATAAGGTTTTGACCTCATTCAATGGTTTCACCTTTGATTTACCTGATAGTGTGATAAAAAAACAGTGGTTTCATATCGCTTATACGTCTTCAGCTCTAGGTGAAGTGTGGTATGTAAATGGAGAGAAAGTTGCAACAAACAATGCCAATGTTATTGCCTCTATTCCGACTCATTTACGCGCGATTGGTCGGGCTAAAAATAAAACTGAGTATTTTTCAGGGGAAATAGATGAAGTCCGTATTTGGACTCAACCTCGAACTGATATGCAGATCCGCAGCAGTTATTCAATTACATTACCTACTGCTGGTTTGAATGACGATTATCCATCATTAAGTGGTTTGTGGCATTTTAACCAATTGAGTTTAGCTAATATAGGTAATGAAAATACTCAATCGACATTGGTAAATAGCCAGGGAGACGAATTAGATCTCGAAGATCCGGTTGTAAAACAAGAGGTTTGGTTGGTTAAACAAAGTGCACAGGAAGGGGATGACTATGAAATGCTTACGGGTTTTGTCACTCGTTCAAGCAATTTATTTAATCTTGAAACTGTTAGCCGAGGCCGGCTGTTCACCATTGCTGATTTTAATGGTGACAACTTACCTGATGCAGTGATTATGGATGATTCAGGTCAGCTTTATTTACATCTTAATTTAAATAAAAAAATTAATCAGAACCCTCAATTCCAGATAAAACCACTTAATTTAATATTGAAAAATACGGTATCAATGACGGCTGGCGATGTAGATCAAGATGGGGACGTCGATCTGATTTTAGGTACTAGTGATGGTCTCTTATATCAGCTAACAAATACGGGCGATTTGAAACAACCGAAATTTTTACAGGCTCATAGCCTTTATCAAAAAGGTAGTCAGCCAGAGCTAACGAGTATGTTGTCTCCAACGCTCGTTGATTTGAATAATGATGGTAAATTAGAACTCGTTGTAATAAGTAATGAAGGGAAAACAGTCCATTTTTCTATTGAGAAAGGTTTAGCAAACGCTGAGGGAAAAGGGTATAGCGTATTGACTCGTAGTCATACAAGTCTTCTCAATTTACCTAAGTTGACACAGATGGAACAAGGCTATTTTATTCAATTTGTTGATTTGGATAATGATGGTGATAAAGATGCAGTCATTGATTATATCGGTAATAAACCGGGGCAGTTACCAGGGGGACTGAAGTATTTTGAAAATTACGGAAATGCGGAACAGCCTTATTATGTAGCGGCTCCCCACAGTAATATTGCCAATTATCTGAGACATCTTGATACAGATATAGGTGGTGATAACATAACGATGCAGCATGCTTATGACCAAGTTGAGCTCTATCAATTTTTTGATTGGGACGGAGATGGCGATGATGATTTGTTCCAAAGTAATCATCAGGGTGTGATTAGTTTGAAGGAAACACAGGGCTTTTCTTTTGTCACCATTGACGAGGGAAATTCGGAAGCGAATATCCTCATTAAGCTTAAAGATGATCAACGCGCAGAGCCTCTTGAATTTATTCAACTACAAATTGTCGAAGGTAATGTCAATCAAGCTGATTATTATACTAAAACGGGCAGTGACTTAGTTCGTATTGATATTAAAGATAATGACCAAGTGGGTCTGGTCGTGAAGCGGGGAAATAATTCGGTTCTCACACTTAATGATCCAAATGTGCGTATTGAAGTATCTGAGACAGAGACTCGATCTAAGCTTTATAAGGTCCATTTAGCGAGCCAGCCAAATAATGTCGTGAAAGTCAAAATTGCGACGACGGCTCCTGAGCTCGGTGGATTAGTGAGTAAAGTCGAAGGAGAAGGCTTTAAAGATACAATTTCCTTTAAGTTTAATCCTGAAGGCGATAATTGGAACACCGATCAGTTATTTTGGGTTAAAGGTGTTGATGACTTAGTTGACGATGAATCTACACTCTTTAGTTATTTGTTTATTACTAAGAGTGAAGATATAAATTATGATAATTTGGCAAATGTGCTACCAGCAACAGGAATTGAGAATAATGATCACGCTGCGATAAATGTCCGTTTTTCAAGTTTACCAACGGCTGCGATAGCACCGGGTAGCATACATGCTACAGAAGGAGAAATTAACGCTGTTGAGGTTCGTTTAACGAGTAAACCGACTCAGGCCGTGAAGGTGTCACTGGTGCCAGAAGATAACCAGTTAACCTTCTTTCCGCAACGACGTATTATAAAAATGGTTGATGTTGATGCTGTGAGTCGTCAGGTCAAAACTATCATGGCTCGTAGCGATAAGGCATGTACTGACACAAAAGGAGTTTATGGAACCTTATGTTGGAAGTCGAATGGCGATTATACCTATCAGCAAGAAACCGTCGTTGAAGAGGGGCAAGCTAATGAGAATTTCTCTTATGTGATTGATAATGGTTATGGTCGTTTATCAAGTGATAGTCTCAGTATTACATTGATGAATACTGAAGATAAGCAGCAGAATGATCCTGTTATATTAAGTAAAAGTGGTAATTTATTTTTTAATGCTAATTCGTTAGCTGGGCAGTCAATTGATTTAATATTTACTCCAGAAAATTGGGATTTAACTCGAACTGTTGCGGTGGCTGCTGTTGATGATGATATTGTGGAATATAATCATATTCGACATATTGAACTATTACTGACAGATCCTCAGCAAATGATTCAGGGGAATTATGGTCAGATAAAGTGGAATAGTGATGGTAGTTATCAGTATCGTTTGTCTAGGGACCTGTCTGAGAGTGTCTATCAGGAACAACGGCTTTATTTTACCCAAATTGATAACAAACAATCTCACACATTGGATATAGCAATCGTTAGCACAGTTAATGAAAGTGGTGTCGATATAGCTGTTCATTCTTGTATAGATCGTGAAAATTATAAGTCAGATCGCGATTGTTTCAAGAGTCTTGATAATGTCAAAGAGCAAACGTTTACAGGCACCACGGGTGGGCGACTATCTGGCATGAGCAGTGATTTATTGGACCCGGTCTATCAAATGACAACGACGCTACCATTGGTCGTGAATATTGAAGATAATGATAAACCGATTGTGCGTGCGGGTGTGGATCTTAATGCGGGTGAAAACACTCATCCCGGTTATTTTACTTTCAGTGTACTGGAAAATGTAGGCTACCCGGGTGGTTTGCCGGTTAACTATACACTTTATGGGTATAACTCTTCGGACTCACATGGCGCAACAGCAGAATCTAAGCCACCAAAAGGCAGCGATGTATTGGCCGATCCCGGCCCTGATTTTCAAGGTTATGATACGTTAATGTCAGGTACTCTTTATATACCGGAAGATAAAAAACGGGTTAGTTTCCCTATTTTTCCGATTGATGATCTAACACCGGAAGAGTCTTTAGCTGCACGCTATGAGAAAGTAGTCGTCGTGATTAATCCACCAGTATCGAATGAAGATAATCCTGAGCATGCTGATCAATATCGCTTAGATTTGGTACATCCAGAGACACATAAAGCTGCTGTTCGTATTTTAGATAATGAAGATATCGGTCTGAAAATTGTCATGCCAGAAGGCGGTCTAACTGTAGAAGAAGGGCGATATAACGGATTTAGGGTTGGCTTAAAATCTCAGCCACAGACTGACGTGAAATTAGCATTTTACTACGAGGATGTCCGTTATCAAAATCAGCGTGATCGTACCTTTATGAATATTGAACCGATTGTATTTAGTACAAATAATTGGAATCAGTGGCAGACGGTAGATATTCACTTGTTTAATAATTTGATCAGTAATGATGATGCGTTAGCGCCACGTTATAGCAATATTTATTTCACATTGCTTGATGAAAGTAATGCCTGTCAGCAGGATTATGCCAATCCTTCTGAGTGTGAACCTTTTTACAATACCATGAAGGGGGCGCTGAATTTAACCAGTCCGACAGACGTTGAAGGCAAAGACGCACTCGTCATCGAAGGCGCAGTCAGTTTTTCTGGTGCGACCTCTGCCAAAGGAGATTATGGAACAGTTTCATTAACGACAATAAAGGGCAGTAAAGATTATTTAGGTGATTTTATTTATCGTATTTCTGATGGGAAATTTGGCAGTTCAGATTCTCAACAGGCCATACTTACCGCTATTGCAAAAGCTTCTATTGGTAAGATTTATGATGTATTCGAGTATCAGATCGCTCGAAATAAAAACGATACGCTAACACAAAAATTAGCTGTTGAGATTAGTGCCGTAAATCAAGCTGTACTTACTTCAGTCCCTTCATCTACAGCAACAATCATTTTTCCCGATGGAGATAATGGTACATTAACATTTGATTTAGCTAAAAATAGTTATAGATATACATTAAACACTGATAGTAGTGATTACACGCAATCACATTGGACTTTTTCTGACTCATTTATTTACAGCTTAGGCAATAATGATAGTGAAGGTGAGATCGTTGAGAACTTCGCATTTAATGTTGATTTAACTAAGCATACGGCTACGTCTGCAGGAAAAACATTATCGGCACAGGTGAATGGTTATAGTCCAGGCGTTTGTGATAGTGAAAATAATTTAACTGTTTGTATTGATGGTGAAGGAGCACCATATATTACCGGGCAGATAATATCTTCGACGCTAGATACAGGTTCAGAATTAGAAGAAAATATTCGAATCGACGTAAGCCAGTATGGCCGAACATATGTGCTACCTAAAGTAACCAATATGTCATTACGTGATCTGGATGATAAGGATCTCTGGGTTGGAAAGGGATTACTCACGACAAATCCATTATTTACAGCAAATCCACTTAATTCAGTAGCAAGTTTAATCGCTGTGGATAATGAGATTAATTTGGCTGGTCAGTATGGTGAATTAATACTGAGTCAAGATGCGAGTTATATTTATACGCTAGATGAAACCCTAATTAAGGCTGGGCTTGATAATATTGATGAGCGCACCGTCACTGAACGCTTTAATTATATACTCAATAATCATTCTGACAATGTACTGGCACTGACTGTCACCTATAAGCAGTCTGGTGGTGCTAGTCAGGTGCAGGTGCAGGTTGATAGTGAGCTGTTATCTTCTGTTGAAGGTAAAAAACTGCAGTTCAGTGGTAAGCTTTTGGATAAAGACAGCAGCATTAAACTCGTTCGAGCCGGGCAGGCGACTAGCAGTGTTTATTTACAGGAGGCCGCGTTAGATCCTATCGAAATTGCTCAAGGAATATCGGAAGTTTTAGGATTCCTTCAGGAGCGTTTGTATGATACCAGCGTGCCTTTACTCGGGCGATTAGGGGGAGGTCCAACAGGACTTACATCTGGTGATGCTAGTCATGCGAATATACCGAGCTTTTCTGAGCGAATCCAAGATATTGTAGTGAGTGAATTACTCAAACAACCACATTTAACGACGACAGAGATACAGAAGATATTCACTAAAGCATTACAAGCCACTTTTGGTTATTATCATATTCCAGTGCAGATCTTAAAGTTTGATAATGAAAAACTCATGCTAAAACTTTCCTTTACTGCCGGGTTTAGTGCTCAGACAGATGAATTTGTGACAGACTGGGGAATGCCGGGAATGGGACACTTTACTGGAGCCGCAAGAGGCACATTTAAATTTACGTCGGATCTGGTGTTTGGCATTAAGTTCGATCGTAATAAAAAAGATACAGGTGATCAGAAAGCAGCAAGGCCTAGCATATTTATTGTAACAGACCGTGCTGCGCTGGATAGGTTGCTTGGTAGTCCGGTATCTGAACCTGTTGAGCTTTATTCATTACAAACTTGGGAAGGAATATCGATTGCCTCTAATGGTATTATTTTTATTAATCAGCAGGGAAATATTCCAGGTATAAACAGTAAACCAGCAAAACCTGAAAATATGGCTTCTATTAATGCTGATCTGAAGAAGAAGAAGATTGAGGTTTATTGGCAATGGAAACGGGTTAATCCAAGACACAGCGATCCTTATCAAGATAAGCCGATATATGATTTTAGTGTTATAGAGGGCATAGTAAAAACATTATTGAGTGAGGAAGATGTGATATATGGTAAAGACAGTCATGATGCGCCCTTTATTGAAATATCACTCAAGCAACCTGAGTCAATAGGACCGAATAAGAATGTAGCTATTATTATTAGTAATGAAGTGGATCCGGATCATAATATCAATAAGGCTTCGACTAATCAGGAAAGGCAAAATATTGTAGCGGTATTGGATTATTTGTCGACGCTTAAGGACGGATTGCAGTTTAAAAAACGGTCCATTAAAGCGACCGATTTTAATGATAAGGATAACAATCGAGGCTCTCAAGCACTGAATTTTAATTTTAATATTAATGTTATTGAAGCCATTGATTCAACATTATTTGGACCAAGGAATAGCACATTTACCGCAGATATTATCGTTAGTGAGATAAAACCTGCAGTAGAGCTCAAGACTGATAGAACCTTAGTCATGCTGTCAACTACGCATAAAGACCCAAGTGTCATTTTGAAAACAAGTTGTAAAAAAACAGCGGATAATCGCTGTAAACCTGAAAAATTAAACATTAAAGCACCTTGGTTGAATGCACTGACAGGTACGACTAAATCGGTCCCGAGTGATATGAATGTATTCAAGAAGAAATCAGTCTGGTCTGATACGCTGAAACTTGAGGATGGTGATCTGAAAGTGATAGGTACCTTAAAGAAAACAGGCAATGACTATCATATTGAATGGACATGGGAGTTTTCATCACTTTCGGCTGAAAATGTGGCCTTTAAGGGTAAAGATAAATTAAAAAACATTGATGATATTCAATTAAAAGGTGCCGGCGACACTCAGTGGACAATCGTTCAGTACACGCTTTCTAAGTATAGAATGATGTTTTTTAAATCAGAAAATACAGATACGCCTAGCGTTGATACGGTAAGTAAATTATCTCTTAGTTTATCTTCGGCGCTCGATTTTAGCGGTGATATGCAGTTATTTATTGCGAGTGTAAGTATTAGTCAGGCGCCAATGCAACCGGCAAATGTGAGTGATACAGGGCAGACATCTCCTGCTAAAGTATTTAAAACACTGGTTGGTAACTATGAGGACCGTGATCAAGTTGCTGAAATCACTGATGCTAATGTAGACGTCAATTTAGCCGCTTATATTGTTGGTCAATACGGGGTCTTATCTCTAACTAAACAGGGTGATTATAACTATTATTTAAAACGTGATGTTTCTGAGTCTAGCTATATCTTGAATTGTCGTGATTGGGAAGTTAAGCCGCCAACAACAGAGCAAGAGGCAGCAGATAAAGTACTGTGTAAAGATTTAGTGAAAAGTGAATTTATTTCAATGACGGAGGAAGAACAAAAAGAAGATCAGTATAAATATAAAATTAAAGCCCTGTTTCAAGGATATAAAATTTATTGTACGGACGAAGAAAAAGTAAGTGAAGGGCAAGATTGTAAAGTACATAGCCCTAATATTCTGATGACGAAAACGACAGAAGATGATCTTAAGCTCAAAGGTGTAGCGTCATTAGAAAATGCAATTGATATTATGGGAGAGGGGATACCGAACTGGGAAACCTCGTCAAACTTGTCAAATAAATCAACATTGAATGAATTTTATAATCGAATTATTGCGAGATCGACTGAAGATACGACTGAAGATACGACTTATGGTATAACTCAACTGCAAGATGACTTCTTTATTTCGACTCAAAACGACCTTACTTTCCGTAAATTGAGTTTAATGATTCGGGGTCAAAATAAACTTATGGTCAGTTTCGATGATAAGCTAGAAATGACATATATCGGTAGTTTCAATGATGGTGTGAATGGTTGGACGGGTGATAATTTATCAACTTTAGAACCTGGTATCGGCGCGATGATAAAAGCAGGTCCAGGATTGATTCAGCCGATGGCAAAAGCAAACTTATTTGCTGAGTGGGCTCTTGAAAGTACCAATGGGATACTTTATTGGACTGAAATCCGCAAGGAAAAACAGAGTGTTGTCAAATTCACACTGGGTGGTGATGCGGCGCTCTATGCGCAAATAGATACCGCAATGGGTAATAATAATGGGGATAGAGTTGGGGGGGATATTGATTTTCCTTTACCTTCTGTTATTGCCAATTTAGGATTAACAGCACGTTATTCTGGCACAGGTCTATTTTCTAATGTATCGAGCCGAGGCGGTGAGTTTATCTTTGGAATTTATAATCTAGGCCTTGATCTTGGTTCTTTATTATCGGATCAATTAGTGGAACCACTCTCGCATGTGGCGACTGAAATGGCACCAATACGACCGATTGCGAATGCGTTAACTGCAGATATGAAGTTGTTTTCAAAGCTTAGCCTTCAACATGTATTTGATTCAAATAATGATGGTAAGGTAACAGTACTGGAAATACCCACGCCATTTTTGAAATCGCAGGGTTCTGCCAAAGCAAAGAAATATGCGAATATGCTTAAGAATGCGAACCGTTTTCTTGAGTTTACAGCGGATATTTTTCAGTTGATTGAAATCGCTGCTGACTTAGGTGATGAATTATCTGGTGCAAAAGCGCTGGAGGCAAGGATCGTATCATCAGATGGTTTCTTGGTCTCGCCTAAAGATATTCGTGTGACACCTTATCGTGATACATCAAATTTACCTGGTGTTGATACATCTTTGGTTCCTTATGTTAATCAACAAGGGCATATCATTATTGGTAGTGATAAGAATTTTGAATTCACCAAAACGGCAACGGGTAAGGTTGGACCAAGTAAAGTTAAGCAGAGTTCACCCGAGCGTCCTGAGCCCCCACGAGCTAATATAAAACCAAATAAAAACAAGAGTAAAGTAAAAGGGCGCTTTAACGAATTACGTAGTCGCGGAATTATTTCATTCCCAATTTTAAGTTCACCGTTGGACATACTTAAATTTATATTTGGTGATCCAGCAGAACTAATTTTGATTGATGTGCCTGATGTGGATCTTAGTTTTGAAATTGATCAGAAGTTCCGTCCTACGCCTATCCCTATCTTTGTTGGATATATTGGCGGTAGTATGAAAATAGCGACTGATATTAAAGTAGGTGTAGATACTGGGGGGTTATTACAAAGTATTTGTGGTAGTAATACACCAGAACGAATTTGGGATTGCCAAGGAGAACTTTCAGCTGGAGATCGGTCATTACGTTTGTTAAATAGCATTTATATTAAGGATTGGTCTGAGCAAAGTTATTATGCTGGTGGTGACGATAGTACCGATCAAGATTGGTGGGGTGGCTACGAGCGGGAATTATCGGATAAAAATGTGTGGGACAAATATGAACTTTCAGGAGATGCAAAGGTTTATCTTGGTGCAGGTCTTGATCTCATTGTATTTGGTTCCTTCTTCCAAGGGGGACCCGGTCTAGCTGGAGGTGTTGATTTGGTTGATATTTGTGAAGCAACAACACCGAATGCTTGTGAACCACTTAAAAATGGTCGATTTACCGCTGGTGGTCAGTATGATGGTAAATTACGTGCTTATGACCTTGCTATGCAGTTGATAACGGATCCTAAGGATGCGTTTGAACTTGGTTTTACTTTATATGTTGAACTTAAAGCGTATGTTGAAGCTTTGAAAATAAGGGTGTGGGAAGAAACCTTGGGTATTTTCCGACTTTATGATTTTACACTCGAGGGTGTTAAATGGGCTGGTAATACGGCAGTGATGGAGCAGGCTAGTATTGTTGGGGGGACCGTATTCTTTGATGCTAATGGTAATAATCTATGGGATACCAATGAACCGATTAGTTTCACTGATAGTCAGGGGCGTTCAACGTTTAATATTCCTTATCAGTATTTTGATAAGAATGCCGATGGTTTGATTGATGAGCGTGATGGTTTGATTAAGCTTATTAATGGTGTAGATACTAGAACTGGTGAGGCGCAGCTAGTCATGCTCACAACAGTTCCTCAATCTAGAGTCATCACGCCGCTGACTACATTGATGACGCAACATATGGCGAGAGGGTTAAGTTTGGAGGAGGCTCACGATCGAGTGATTAATGAGTTCTCACTACCGGATGAGCTTAATCTAATGGACTATAATACGGCTGGAAATGTTATGCGGAGTAATCATTCACTCATGAACCAGGTGATTGCAGCACAGAAAAATGCACTCAATGTGTTGCGACAGCGTATGCATTAATAATGCTTTATTGAATCATTAAAGACATTGTTAAGTTCTAATCTAAGAAGTTAACTGTAAATTGAATTACGAATCCTGATATTATTAGGGTTCGTAATTTTGTAGCAATTAAACCGGAAATTTTCACCTTGTATCTATACTTTTCTTGTTCGTAACGATAACCAAGTGCGAACAGAAAATCGAATAAGGTAAGTAATACAAAAGCAGATGGGTTGACCATTTCAGCATCGTAATGCCGTGAAGATACAGACTGTAGCAAACCGCCTATCCTTACTATAATTAAGGATAGGCGGTTTATACAGATTCAGGGATAGGGTGTTTAGTTACTTAGAATTGTGAATAAATCATTAATCCCAGCCGTTATTTTTCTTGCGACGGAAGCGAATTGATGGAATGATTAATCCAGCAATTAAACCGGCAGCAAGAATGAGCGCACCGAGGATCATGAAGCGATGTTGTTCATCTTCTTCTTTGGTATCTAGGCGGGTAGATAATTGCTCATTTTCTTCACGTAAACGCACTGCTTCTTCAGTTAATGCGCTGTTCTCTGCCGTTAAAGAAGCAATATTATTCGCTTGTGCAGCGATGCCAGCTTCTTTTTCTGCGAGTACATCACGGTTAGCATCCGTTAACGTTGCGATAGCCGCGGTGTTTTTACTGCTGATTTTCGCTAATGCTGCTTTGGTTTTTACCAGTTCAGCTTGTAGCTTAGGTGTTCGTACTTTCAAACTCACTTGTCGTGACAGTGATTTACCGTCAATCCACGCGGTTTTGTCTTTGCTAGTGATGATCTGCGTAAAGTTAGAGCCTGCATTCGTTTGTAAATAGGTGACCGCTTCACCGGCTTTGACCGTACCAATAATCCGATATTGGGTCCCTGGACCTGAATGCATATAAATCGCCACATCATCACTGATATAACGTGTTTCTTTCGCAAAGCTAGATACGCTAACGAGTGTTAGCAGTGTTGCGATAATGAGTTGTTTAATCTTCACAAAATGTCCCGTAGACGAAGTATTATGATAAGCATCATAAGTATAAAATCGAATTTCGACAAGCCTCAGATGCTAATTTACCGTCACAAAAATATAAATTGAGTGGATTTACAAAAAAGGCCATCAATTTTCTGATGGCCTTTTCATCACAATGTAACCAATTACACTACAAAGACAGCTTCTAAGATCTTGTAGAAAATAATTGAGAGCACTGCACCAGCAGGTAGTGTTACGACCCAAGAAACCACGATCGTTCTGACAACGTTGAGATTCAGTGCCGCAATACCACGCGCCATACCTACACCTAACACAGCCCCTACGAGCGTTTGTGTGGTAGAAATAGGTAAACCTGAACCTGAGGCAATAACAACCGTTGTCGCCGTCGCTAGCTGTGCTGCAAAGCCACGGCTTGGGGTTAGTTCGGTGATACCAGTGCCGATAGTTGACATTACTTTATGACCCATAGTCGCTAGACCAACCACGATACCGAAACCACCCAGTGGTAAGATCCACCATGCTAGCTCGGCTTTTTCGGCAATTTCGCCACCGTGTTGAACAATAGAGACCACCGCTGCTAATGGACCAATCGCATTGGCAACATCGTTAGAGCCGTGCGCAAATGCCATAGCACAAGCGGTAATGATCATTAAGATACCAAATACTTTCTCTACATTAGAGAAGTGCATGTCTTTGTCATTACTTGGGTTGTAGTTCTGTTTGCTGATATAAATAGCACCAACAATAGCAACCAGTAGACTGATCACTGCCGAAGCAACTAAAGCTTCACCTGTGGTTAAATGTAAACCGACATGTTTTAGGCCTTTTTTAATCGTGACCATTGCAATAACAAATGTCGTTAGAGCCATGTAGAAAGGCACGTAACGTTTGGCGTTAGCCAGCGGATCTTTAGTATCAAAAATGAGTTTTTGAATACTCATAAAGGTGAAATAAGCGATGACACCGGAGAGTACGGGGGTGAGCACCCAACTGCCAACAATACCACCGGCTTTATCCCACTGTACGGCTTCTGGACCAACACTGACAACCGCAAAACCTATGATGGCCCCGATAATTGAGTGTGTCGTTGATACTGGCCAGCCAAAAATTGATGCGATCATTAACCAAGTACCCGCCGCAAGTAGCGAAGCGATCATACCAAATGCTAATGCATCAGGGCGGCCTTGTTCTTTAAATACGGCAAGGTCAACGATACCTTTACGCACGGTATCGGTTACTTCACCACCGGCTAAATAAGCGCCAGCAAATTCAAAGATGATGGCGATAAAGATCGCTTGTTTTACGGTTAGTGATTTGGTACCTACAGAGGTCCCCATCGCATTTGCTACGTCATTGGCACCAATGCCCCATGCCATATAAAGACCGAAGACAGCCGCAAGAAACAGTAGATAAGGACCGTATGCTTGAATGATTTCCATTATTTATATACCTATAGTGATCTTAATTACGCGCTAGCATTAGTTCGAGGCGTGCGCCAACAGTTTCGGCTTGATCGGCTAAGCCGCCAACCCACTCTAAGATTTTGTAAAGGAACATAACATCAATTGGATTGTAGTTATTTTCAATTTTACGTAGTTTCTGACGTAATACGATCTGCATTGCATCGGTATCATCTTCGATACAATCAAGTTCGTTGATCATGTTTTCAACAAGATCTACTTCACGGCCTCTAAAGCCAGTTTCAAGTAGCTCATCTAATTCATTAATGGCTTTTTTAGCCTGCGCGGTTGCATCAATGCAACGTTTTAGGTACAGCGTGAAATCATCCGAAATTTCGGTCGGAAGTTGCAAGTTGCGACCGATAACACGACCGGCAATATCTTTCGCACGATTGGCGATCTTATCTTGCTGAGTAAGCAGGTCTAACATATCAGTACGATCGACAGGCATAAAGATACCACGTGGTAACTTCAAACGAATTTCACGTTTCAATACGTCAGCATCTCGCTCACATTGAGAAATTTGCTGGCGGATTATTTCCGCTTTATCCCAGTCTTGTTGTGCTGTTGCAATAAAGAATGGAACTAACAATTCACAAGTCTCATGCACTTTCGTGATGTGTTCTTGTAATGGGGTAATCGGCGACTTAGCAAAAAGTCCTAAAATCGTATTTACTGGCATAGCCATAATCCATGTATGTGACAATAATATGTACACTTTTAAAGATGTCGGGAATGTTAAACCACTCTCACGAGTTTGCAATATAAAAATTGCTTAATTAGCGATTGAATTAGACCAATATCAATATATTTCTTTTTTTAACTGCTAATAATATTCACTAATTAGGTATTTAACCTTAGACAGCTTTTAAAATAATTGGTAAGTTTTATACTTTAAGTGCGGGATACGCTGTTTTATCTTGGCATTATTTTATCGTTTATGAGTCTAGCGAGGCCGGATGAGCACGGAAGTTGAAATAAAATTTGTTGTTAAACCACAGGTTAAGTCACAATTAGAAAAACTATTAGCTAATTATGTGATAATTGAGCAGGCTGTTAAGCCTTTATCTAATACCTATTTTGATACAACGACATCCCAATTTCGTCAATTCGACTTTGGTTTACGCACGCGTAAAAGTTTAAATTTTGCCGAGCAAACGATTAAAACCGCCGGCATTGTGCGTGGCGGGTTACATCAGCGCCCAGAATATAATTTACCCTTAGTTGGTGACGTACCAACATTGGTGGATTTTCCCGCGGGAATATGGCCGCCAGAGACCAATGTAGCCCAATTACAGGCAGATCTTGTCGATTTATTCACCACAGATTTTGAACGGACTATGTGGCATATACAGTTGTCTAACAGTGCTGAGATTGAAGTGGTATTTGATCAAGGTATGGCGCGCAGTGGTGACAATAGCTACCCGATCTGTGAAATTGAATTAGAATTGGTGCGCGGTACTATTGCTGATCTCTTTACACTAGCCCAGCAGATCACCCAATTAGATAACGTGCGTTTGGGTAATGTCAGTAAAGCAAAACGAGGTTATCAACTCGCGGGTTTATATCATCCTAAAGTTAAGCCCCTGGTGCTAACGATACCGAAACGCGAAGCAGAAACCTTAGCCGATATATTTTTAACGACACTGACTCAAAGTTATGCGCATTGGCAGCATCATGAACAGTTGTATTTGGATACTCAGGATATCGCTGCACTCGGAGAAGTATTAGTTGGGGTAACCTTGATCCAACAGACCATGCAAACGTATATTAATATCTTGCCTGAGATTGCCCTTAAGCAGACGGAATTAAATTGGTTGCAACAGCAGTTGTCAAATGTTGATTGTGCGACACAATTACAGCATGTGCTGATCCATAATGGCCAATTGATTCGTAAATTCCCAGAACATAAGCGCATTAGTAAAGAGTTACAAGCACTACAAAGCAGTTATATTGATTTTACCGACATTGACACACTGTTTAATAGCGCAAGATATGCCCGCATTATGCTGGCGGTCAGTCAGTTATTAAGCCAAGGTTTAAGCAGTGTCAAGCTTGATAGTGGTAATATTCTGTCATTTTCAAATAGTCATTTACAAGCAAGTTGGCAAAATGTACTTGATTCGCCTTTATCAGAAGCGCAATTGGATGCTGCTGGTTATTTACAGCTGCAGACAAAATTAAAACAAAACTTGTTAACTGGGCACTGTTTTAGCCACCATTATGCATCTGAATGTCGTGATAAATTTCGGTTACCTTGGCAAGATATTTTGCAAGGCATTGAGGATTTAGCGGTATTAGATATGTTGATGATCGTGGTTCGGCAACAACCGGAAGCGATTGCGTTGCAAATTAATAAGCTGTTAGACCGTCGTCAGCATTCATTACTGGATGCGATGGAGCAAACGCGGCATCAAGCATTAACCATGCGCCCCTATTGGTTAACAGAGTAAATAAGTGGTGAGCAGTGGCATGTAGATGTCACTGTCACTGATTATTAATAGTTAATAGCTCATTCTCTCACCCCACAGGGCGAGATACCAATGAGAGCCGATAAAGTCTCGTTTGACGGGTTATTCTGAAAATTTCACCAGATCTTCAATCACTAATTTTTTAATTTCTAATTGCTGCTCTGGTTGTAAGCCATATTTTTCAGCTAACTCAATATAATCTTGGTTGTTTAACGACACGGTCAGACGCGGTCTTTTCGGCCGTTTATTCACGGTTAAACCGAGAATGTCGCGGATCTGTTCTGATGGGCTTAAGTTATGATCTAGCGCCGCTTTTCGGATCTTGTATTGGATCTTTTCATCCATATCAAATGCTACCTGAACCGCTTTCATCGCCTTCTGGGACGATAGCCATTTTTCCGGTAACTCACGTGATTTAACCATTTTTAATCTGCCTTGTACTGTGTTTATGCTATTGGCCAGTATCCAGTAATACTGTCATTACCAAGCTGTACGGTCAAGTACACATCTGTATCACCGTTATTATGTACCATAATATCGATTAGTTTGTTTTCTTTAGCGTCATGTAAGTGATAAAACTCAAACTCCCGGCCTGGGTTTTTATCGGTATATTGCGACGGCGCTGAGGTTCTAAAGTCGGTTCTATGGTGATAACCGACAGTAGCAATATCTTGCTGGTAATAACGTTCAGCATGCCAATCACCTAACGAGACGGGCAGTTGGCTAGGTAACTCAGTAAAACCTTCTTCGAACACATCACTAAATAAGTCTAAATCGAATAACTGTGAGACTTCTTCACGTGTGAGCTCCAGACTGAGTTGGAAATTGTTGTGATCGTGACCAGGCAGGGATAACCAAACATACGTCTGCTGTTCACCTTGTAGCTTAAAGCGTGGGTAATGTTGGTGTTCGAACTCCAGTGTTTCAACCGCGATCACTTCAAATTTTTGCTGACGTACTTCACTGGGTAAAGTGAAACTGTCGCTAAATTCGATAATATCACCAATAATTAACTTGCTGGCGTGGTTGAGGTCGCGGGTTGGGGTTGTTGCTGCGGATTTTTTAAATAATTTTTTGAAGAAGCTCATTATTATTCCTGTCATATAGCTGAATGACAAAAAGGAACAGCTCGTTTTCACGTCGGCTGTTCCTATTAAAAATTAATGGCGTTGTTGCTGCGCCATTAACGTTATGGCTGTGATCAGTCTATTTTGTTATTAAGTTTAGCTATTTTGCTTTGCTTTCAAACGTTCTAGTACCGAGTTAGCGCTGCTTTGCTGCTGGCCAATACCTGCTTCAGCTAGTTTCGCTTTTAATGATTGGTCGCTGCCTTCTGCTTGTAATTCATCAGCGGCAAGCATACGATCATCAAAATCTTGCTGTTTTTGCTTGATGCGCTCGAGTGAATCTTTGGCACTGAGCAGTTTTGAATTGCTGGCGCTAAAATTGTCAGTGATAGCGGATGTGGCTTTTTGTACGCTATCAGTGGTTTTCACCATCGTTAGTTGGCGTTGATGCTCAGACAATTGACGTTCACTTCTCTTCACTAAGTCTTTTAGTTTCGTTGCGCTGCTGGTAAAGCTATCTAGATTTTGTTGCTGTTCGATAACTTCTTGCTCTAGTTGCGCAATTTTTTCAGCAACTTCTAGCGCTAACGCTTCGTTACCGGCATTTAATGCTTGTACCGCATAACCTTCGTGCTCTGTTAGGTTAGCTTTAACCCGATCAAGCTCACGGCTTGATTGCATTTGCTTTGCCATCACGTCCGTTAAATTACGTTTAGCATTGGTTAAATGCGTTTGGGCATCGCGAATTTCTTGTTCGAAGATACGCATTGAGTTTGCATCAACAATACCTTCACCTACTTCACGGGCGCCACCACGGATCGCGGTCATAATTTTCTTAAAAATGCTCATAAACTTCTCCTTCGAAGTAGGGATTAAACTAAATAATCTGATAATTCAGTAATAACTTCGAGACTGTTATCACTTAATACAACTAATTCATGCTCGATATCGGCGATGGTGGACTGTACTGACAGTGCACCATAAACCACATACATATCGCCGATTTTAGCGAATGATGATAGCGGCATTGGGATGTTAAGTTCTAACATCGCTTCTAGCATGTCGACTCGTTTTTCTGCTTTAACTTCGTTTTCGCCCCATAAATAAGCAATACAAAGAATTTGCTCATCAGTGACAGAAACAAAAATGGGAATTTCTTCACGACCTTCAACGTCGACTCGTAGTACATCAACATCACCAGAAATGGGGGTACAGTCAAACTTATAACCGGTGTCAGACTTGTCGCCAAGATCATTAAGATAATTTGCAATTTTATGTATGTTCATCTGGTTCCTTTTTGACATATTATGTCTAAGTAAGTTTAACTTTAAGCCCCAAGACATAATATGTCAAGCGACTTGCGCTTAATTTATACTATTTATAGCATTTATATATGTAACGATTACTTTGTTTGGTCCGGAAACTGATATAAAAGTTCATTGTATTCATAAACTAGCTGCTATATCGCACGTCGAAACATTAAATTAATAATGCCATAAGGATGACAGCGATGGATAAATTGATGGCCATATCCATCGCGGC
The DNA here is from genome assembly GCF_013215705.1 of Moritella sp. Taxonomy (GTDB): domain Bacteria; phylum Pseudomonadota; class Gammaproteobacteria; order Enterobacterales; family Moritellaceae; genus Moritella. The sequence goes on from NZ_JABSQR010000020.1 coordinate 37,494, forward strand.
GATGCCAATGTTATTTTGTAAATCCACTTCTTTATTAATATTCACGCCATTGAGAATTATTTTTTTGGCGATGATGGCAAGGAGAGTAAAGGTGGTTAGCATCACCAAGCTAAACAGCATCCACGAGCCTAATGTGGTCAACAGATTGGCGGTATCATAATAGATATAGTTGCTGGCTATCGTTACCGCAATGGCCACCCCAATAAGATAGCCGCCATGCCGCAGTGCCGCTGCAATATTATTATCTTTAAAAGCCTGTTGCATAGAAGTACCGAGATTGCCGCGTGAATAACGGTGTTCACGGTAACGGGTCATGAGTAACATAATAGTTTGATAAATAAGGAAACCACAGAAGATCGCGATGAAGGTGATGAGTTCTAAGCCTTCAGCCCAAACCAGTGTCGAACGAATAATGATGGCGGTGGAAATCGCGGCACAGGCATCGACAATCGCCACGGCGACGTTACGTCGGGCAATTTCGGCATTTTTATCGAGTCGATTGAGAGAGACGCGATCATGGATCCAGCGCCCCAGTTTGATCAGTACTAATCCGGCGAGCCCATACAGGCTCATCCCTAATATTTCGATGGGTAGCGTGGCGGCTTTTTCACCTGAAATAGCCCCAGAAAGCACGATGCCTAAACCAAAAATGGCACCCGCTAAACTAATACCAAAAGCAAAATTGTCACGCTTGGCCAGTTCGTCTATGGTATCTATGTTGTCGACAGTGCCGGTGAAAAAGCGCATTGCGAATAAAAATGCTAAGGCGATGATGAGGTCGGCAAGTAAAAACAGCAACAGATCCGACGACAAGAGAGTTTCAAACACAGACATTAAAGGTTACCTTCTTTTACGATTTTAGCTGCCATAATCGTTTACTAATGATAAATTAATATCGCTAAGTAATAGCATGTAAGGCATAGCATGTCTATCTGTGCATTGTTGATATAAACAGCCGGTTTAAATTGTTGAATTAATTGGATCTCAAGCCTTAATTATATGGATGTCGTTTATGAGTACAGAATGTCAAATTGTTGATGTATTAGCGGATACAGGAAGTATGTATTGGCAGCGTTGGTGTGAGCGCAATGAGCGTGACTTAGCCTTATTGTCTGCAGAACAAATTGCGCAGAGCCAACGGGTGTTTTCGTTAAGTGATTTTATTGCGGAAAGCTGTATTAACAATACTGGTTTACTTAACGATATTTGGCAGTCTGGTCTACTCTCACAAGTATCCCGAACTTCACACGTCGAAGCACACTTAAATGAGCAGTTAACGGCTTGTGATTCTGAACCGGCATTATTACGTACGATACGAAAATTTCGCCGTTTCCATATGTGCATTATCGCTTGGCGAGAGCTATTACAATTAGCCCAGCTAACGGAAAGTTTTACCCACACCTCTCACCTTGCTGACCGTTTAATTGAAGGTGCATTGGACTGGTTATATCAACTGCAATGTCAAGAGCAGGGCACACCTGTTAACCCCGAAGGCGTAAAGCAGCAGTTGGTTATTTTAGCAATGGGCAAGTTAGGGGGGGGCGAACTGAATTTCTCATCTGACATTGATCTTATTTTTACTTATCCAGAATCCGGCGAGACTGTCGGCGCTGGCCGTACGGTGACGAATCAAAAATTCTTCCAGCGCTTAGGCCAGCGATTAATTGCCGCATTACACCAAGTTACTGCCGATGGTTTTGCTTACCGTGTCGATATGCGTTTGCGTCCGTTTGGCGATTCTGGCCCCTTAGTCATGAGTTTTAATGCGTTTGAAGAATATTACCAGAACCAAGGTCGAGACTGGGAACGCTATGCCATGGTGAAAGCCCGTGCTTTGGGTGGTAATGCAGAAACCAGAGTTGAACTCGAAAAAATGCTCCGTCCGTTTATCTATCGCCGTTATGTGGATTTTAGTGCCATTGATGCGCTGCGTAATATGAAGGCCATGATTAAAGCAGATGTACGTCGTAAGGGATTGAAAGATAATATTAAGCTGGGTAGTGGTGGTATTCGAGAAGTTGAATTTGTGGCACAAACCTTTCAGCTTATTCGGGGTGGGCGTGAACCGGTACTACAAATTAAATCCTTGTTAGCAACGTTGAAAGTATTGCAGTCGCTTGGTGAGATCTCTGCAGAGAGTTATACCGTACTTACCGACAGCTATTGTTACTTGCGCCAAGTCGAGAATATTCTCCAGCAAATAAATGATACGCAGACACAAACCTTACCGCAGTCAGCGTTAGATCGCAGTCGGTTAATTAGTATATTAGGTTACGCTGATTGGGATAGTTTTTATGTGCATGTTTATCAAGTGATGGCGGCGATCCATCGCGAGTTTAGTCAGGTGATTGGTGGGGATGATGAGGATAATGAAGAGTCACAACCAGCATTAGATTTATGGCATTTGGAGCTATCAACGGATGAAGTGGTCACTTTATTGGCTGAATATGGTTTAACACAGCAAGATGCACAAACTTTTGCGCACGACTTAAATCATTTTAAGAGCGACTATGCCCGTAAAACCGTGGGCCCTCGAGGTCGACAAACGATAGAGAAATTATTGCCTAAGCTGCTATTTTCGATCCTGAAAGCGGATGACCCTGTGGCGTTGTTACCGCGTATTATTGCGTTGTTATTAAAGATCTTAAATCGCACTGCGTATTTAGAATTGTTAGTCGAAAATGACTTAGCATTAACCCAGTTATTACGTTTATGTGGTGCGAGTCCTATGGTGGCGAAGCAGCTGTCGAGTCACCCGATTTTATTAGATGAGCTGTTGGTGCCATCGCATTTGTATCACCCCACGCCATTACATGAATATCGCAGTGAATTACGTCAGTTTATGTTACGTATCCCTGAAGAAGATCAGGAACAGCAGCTCGAAGCATTACGTCAATTTAAACAAACCCAATTACTGCGTATTGCTGCCGCCGATATTGCCGGTGAGCTAGCGTTAATGAAAGTGAGTGATCACCTGACTTGGTTAGCGGAAGCTGTGATTGATAACGTGGTCAACCTAGCATGGCAACAGTTAGAAGAGAAACACGGTATACCGCACAATGTCGTGGAAACTGGTGAGAAAGGTTTTGCCGTTGTCGCTTACGGTAAGCTGGGTGGTATTGAACTGGGTTATGGTTCGGATCTGGATCTGGTGTTCATTCATAATTGTGAAACTGCAGGTATGACCAACGGCGCCAAAGAGATTGATAGTCGTCAGTTCTACCTACGTCTTGCGCAACGTATTATTCATATTTTTAGTACCCGCACCAGCACTGGTATTTTGTATGAAGTGGATATGCGTTTGCGTCCATCGGGTAACTCTGGGGTACTGGCTTGTCCGGTATCACGTTTCTTGGATTATCAGAGTAACGAAGCATGGACCTGGGAGCATCAATCATTAGTGCGTACGCGTATTGTTTATGGTGATAAGTTGATTCAAAAACGGTTTAACGAGGTGAAACGCAGTATTCTTGCCAAACCGCGAGATACCGCCGAATTGCAAAAACAAGTGGTGGAAATGCGCTTGAAAATGCGTAACCATTTACTCACCGCCAATGCCGAACAATTTGATATTAAGCAATCATCTGGCGGCATTACCGATATTGAATTTATGATGCAGTATATTGTGTTAAATCATGCAGCGCAGATACCCAAGCTGCAGCTGTGGCCTGATAATGTCCGTATTATTAGCCGTTGTGTGGCGGAAGGTTTAATTAGCCAAACATTGGGGGAGGATTTAACCGCAAGTTACTGCCAAATGCGTGATGAGATCCACCGACTTAATTTATTAGGTAAGAAAGGGATTGTTGCCAATAGTGAATTTACGGTGCAGCGAAAAGTCGTGACCGACTATTGGCAGCAGTTATTTGCGCTGTAGTTAAACGAAAAAATCCTATTGATGTGCACATTACCGTGTTTCATCAATAGGATTTTTATTTATTGGTCTATGTTTATGTAACCGATTACTTATACAAGCTCGGCTCACCTTCTGGACGGGTTTTAAAGCGGCGATGCAACCACATGTATTGCGGCACCTGCTCTAAAATAGATTTTTCACATTCTTTATTACAGATAGTGGCATCTTCCACTTCGTTCCCAGTTGGGAAATTTTCCAGTGGTGCACGGATCGTTAACTTGTAACGGCCATCCGGCAGACGACAAGACGATGCAGGGTAGGTTTTCGTATTTTTACCCGAGGCAAACAGTGTGGTACCGGTAATGGTACAGGCTTTATCAACCGCAAAGAAGGGCACAAATACGCTGCGACGAGGACCATAATCATGGTCTGGGGCATACCATAGTGGTTCACCTTCATCGAGTACGCGTAACATGCCTTTGATATCTCGGCGATTGATTAAGGCTTTATTTGACAGGGTGCGACCACGGCATTGTAAATATTCCATCAATGGATTTTTGTTCGGACGATAGATTGCATAGGCTGGTCGTAATAGACCAAAGATACGCGCTGATATTTCCAGCGATAAAAAATGCGATCCCAAGATCAGCATACCGTTACCATCCGCTTTGGCTTGGTCGATATGTTCTTGTCCTTCGATAACCATATTTTGCTTAATACGCCAATCAGGCCAGAACCAGGCATTGGCAGTATCAATAACGGCTAAACCTGTGTATTCAAAATTTTCTTTTGCTAATGCCGTAATTTCGTCAACAGATTTATCCGGAAAACTCAGTGCTAGGTTTTGTTGCGCTGTTTTTAGACGCTTGGGTACAATTTTCGCGACCAATCGGCCTAACGCACGACCCAGAACATTTTGAATATTGTTCGGTAATAAGGAGATAAACCACAAAACAGTGGCAGCTAACAGTAATGGCCAGTGTTTAGGATGCAGAAATCGTCCTTCAAACTTGGTATTTTCTTTACTTACCATGGGGGTGTTGGTTTTATTCTTGTCTGTCATGGAAACATCTCATTCGCGCGAGTTAATATTATAAATACAAGCAAGTAACTTATATTTATACGTTTAATTGGTTTGTGTTTGGCTGTTACAGAAGATTTTAGTTATAAAAAAGGCGACACACATGGTCGCCTGGATATTCAGTGTTACGTTTTACTTAGTTGCTCGTTTCTAACCCAGCATTGACTAAATCAATATCTTCAGCGTTCAACGTACCAGCGGCTTGTTTCAACTGTAACATACTAATGATGTACTTATAACGCGATGCGGATAATGATTGCTTCGATTGATATAACGTTTTTGTCGCATCTAATACATCAATGATGGTACGGGTACCAACACCAAAGCCAGCCTGCGTTGCTTCTAAAGCACTTTGAGAGGACTTAACCGTTTGCTCGTAAGCTTTAATAGAGCTTAATCCGGCGGTTACGTTATTGTAAAAAGTACGAATTTTAGTTTGTACTTCACGACTCGCTCTGGTTAATTGCTCTTGACTTGCTGTGACTTGGTAAGCGGCTTGTTTCTCTGCCGACGTTACCGCGCCACCTGTGTATAGCGGCATGCTAAATTCGATGCCGACATTAGCAGAAGAAACTGTGCTTTCTAGACCCGCATTGTTACTGCTATTTTTATCGCCGTAATCGCTGTATTTAGCGCCTGCATTTGCCACTAAGTTCAATGACATGTTATCGGTAGAGCTGGCTAGATCAACATTACCTTCGGCAATTTGCTTGGCAATACGTTGGATCTGAATGGCTAAGTTTTGGTTGTTAGCGGTGGCTAACCAGCTATCACGGTGACCGTCTGGTTCTGTAGGGCTAAAGCGTGAGGTATTTAACGTTGCAATGTCAATATGGATTAAACCGGTAATTTCAGTTAATGATTCGTAACTATTGGCTAAGGTATTTTCAGCATTAATGACCTCTGCCACCGATAAATCAAAGCTAGATTGCGCTTCTAAAACGTCTGTTTTATCCGTTAGACCGACATTATAACGTTGCGTTGTTTGCTCAAGTTGACGCTCTACCGCTTCTTTATTACGGTTAGAGAATTCTAAGGTATCGTTAGCGCTCAATACGCTGAAGTACGCATTTGCTACGCGTAAAATCAGATTTTGCAGTTCAGCTTGCACAGCAAGTTCACTTTGTTCTGCTTGCTTAGCAGCTTGGCTAACATTAATGAAATTACTTTCTTCATATAATGATTGGGTTAAACCAATGCCAACTGAGCCTGTTAATGCATTACCGTTAGAGGTTGTATTTGCGGTAGTATAATCACTCGTAATGCCGTAACCCAGATCAGCACTTAGCCCAATTTGTGGTAAGTTAGCTGCTTCTTGTTCAGTAATTTTCTCTAGTGCGGCATCACGGTTTGCTTGTGCTTCTAAGTAAAGAGGATCTTTGGTCAAGGCTTGTTGAAATATTTGCTGTAGATTATCAGCACTGGCTGAGTGAGCAAAAAATGCCAGACCGCAGGCTAGAAGAATTTTATTAAACTTCATTGGTGGTTACCTTAAGTGTAAATAGTGGCAGTTATGAATTCGCATAACAATAAATAATGATACTGCTTAGTCAAATTAATAATTATCCAAAAGAGATAGTTAGATTAATAGGATGATTTCCATCTTATACTAGGTGTTATCTCAACGCTCGAGTTTTAAACGTTGAATTAATGTCGATATGGAATTATTAGTATATCTACTAGGAATAATCCTTAACCGCTAGCTGTCCACATGGTATTCACCGCAACCCTTTATTATCAGTATATTTTAGGAGATGTAAATGAAAAGTCGAAAGTTAGAAATACAATCTGAGTATGATATTGCTGATATTGAGATCATAAACAAACAACAGGTTTTTAATGGTTTCTTTAAGATTAACACTTATACCTTTAAACATAGGCTGTTTGCTGGTGGTTGGAGTGGTGAAATAAGCCGAGAAGTATTTGAACGTGGTAATGCGGCGGCAGTGATCCCTTATGATGCGGGTCGTGATGAAGTGGTTCTGATAGAGCAGATAAGAATTCCGGCTATAGAATCAAGCTCACAACCTTGGTTACTGGAATTAGTGGCAGGCATGATAGATAAACAAGGTGAAGATTCTGCCGAAGTCGTGAAACGTGAAGCATTAGAAGAAGCCGGTGTGACGATTGGCCGTTGTGATTTCATTATGCAGTTTCTTGTTAGTCCCGGTGGCAGCAGTGAAGTTATCGATTTATACGTGGGTGAGGTCGATAGCAGCACCGCGGAAGGCGTTCATGGTTTAGCAAGTGAAGGTGAAGATATACGCGTACATGTGGTGAGTCGCGAAACTGCTTATAATATGGTACAAACAGGGCGAATAAATAACGCCTCGACTATTATTGGTATCCAGTGGTTACAATTGAATTTTCAAACATTGCAAAAGTCTTGGCTGTAGCGCTACAATGGTGAATCGGCTTATCTGTCGCTAAGTCATTTGAATCTATGATGATTAGAATTGTGGAAATGTGTGCTGGACAACAGATTTATTAGCCTGTATTAGGGTATGCTAATAGCTAAGTAATCTTGTAATCAGTGTGTCGATTGGCAGTATTCGTCATTATTAGACAACATATAAGGATAAGGGTTAAAGATTATTGTGGGTGCGGACATTTCTAAGTTAACTGTAAAGCATAATGTGATTAATTTATTACAAGTGACAGATACTCATTTGTTTGCCACCGCTGAGAAAGATCTGCTCGGGGTGCAAACGCAATCGAGTTATCGCCATGTCATTGATGCCATTCTCCAGAATCAACAACCGTTTGATGCTGTGCTTGCTACGGGTGACATTTCTCAAGACAATACGCCTGCGTCTTATCAATACTTTGCTCAACATATTAAACGTCTAAATAAGCCGTGTTATTGGTTGCCGGGTAATCACGACAATATTCCATTGATGGCCGATGCTTTAAGAGCCGAAGGGGTTCTGGCGGATAAATATAAAATTGTGGGTGACTGGCAGATTATTTTACTCGATTCACAGTTAACGGGCTCTCCAGCTGGTTATCTTGCGCCCGAACAACTGCTTCTGCTTGACGAACAACTTAGCGCGCACCCAGATAAATACGCATTAGTGGTATTACATCACAATGTTTATCCTGTCGGGTGTAAATGGCTAGACCAACATCTCTTACGTAATGCGGATGCATTCTTAGCGATACTTGCGAAACACTCGCAAGCCAATCATGTGTTATTTGGCCATGTTCATCAGCAATTGGATAAAACCTATGCTGGTATTCACTTTATGGCATCACCATCGACGTGCTTCCAATTTAAACCGCATTGTGATGAATTTACGCTTGATGCCCGTGCGCCGGGTTGGCGTTATTTGCAGCTGCACAGTGATGGTTCGATTAACAGTCAAGTTTGGCGTTTGTCGAACAACGATTTTAATCCCGACCTAGAGTCCACAGGTTACTAATATTCTGGCTAGCCTTGTCCTGATCTAACAACGTTATCGAGGTAATGACACGCCTCGATACTCACCCATTACGCTGAGGTAAATGAATACATGGCTCCCATGCTTCTGCTCTATTTACACGGTTTTAATAGTTCGCCAAAGTCGATTAAAGCACAACAAATGGCCGATTATCTTGGCTTATACCACCCAGAGATAACCATTGAAATTCCGAATCTATCGCCTTATCCGCAACAAGCGTGGTTACAGATAGAAGCGATTGTGGCCCGTTATCCTGGTTATCAGTTAGGCGTGGTGGGCAGTTCACTCGGCGGTTATTATGCGACGAAAGTGAATCAGGTATTTAATCGTCCTGCGGTCATTGTTAATCCGGCAGTCAAACCTTACGAGTTGCTGGTGGATTATTTAGGTGAGAACACCAATCAGTATACTGACAACGTATTTATCCTTACCGAACAGCACATAGATGAACTACGTGCATTGGATTGTCCGGTATTAGTTCACCCTGAAACGATTTGGGCACTATTACAGACCGATGATGAAGTGTTAGACTATAGCCAAGCAACAGCAAAATATAATGCGGCAAAATTAACGGTAGAGCAGGGCGGTGATCATGCTTTTATCGGATTTGAACGTTATCTTAGCGATATTTTAACCTTTCTTGCATTCAAGTAGATGTAACGAACAGCATAAAAGAAACTCATGACTCAAGAATATAACGCGGGCTCGATTGAAGTCCTAAATGGTCTCGAACCAGTACGTCGTAGACCCGGTATGTATACCGACACAGTACGCCCTAATCACCTTGGCCAAGAAGTTATCGATAACAGTGTCGATGAAGCGTTAGCTGGTCATGCTCAGAGCATTACCGTTACCTTACATGCAGACCAATCGCTAGAAGTGAGCGATGATGGTCGTGGTATGCCGGTGGATATTCATCCTGTGGAAGGGGTGAGTGGTGTTGAGCTGATTTTATCTAAGTTACATGCGGGTGGTAAATTCTCGAACGATAGTTATCAATTCTCCGGTGGTCTACACGGGGTAGGTATTTCGGTTGTAAACGCATTATCTAAACGAGTTGAAATCACCATTCGCCGAGGTGGCCAAATCTATCAAATCGCCTTTGAACATGGCGAAAAGGTGTCTGAATTAGAAGTGATTGGTACCATTGGCATTCGTACCACGGGTACCAAGGTCCATTTCTGGCCGGATCCGAGCTATTTTGATTCGGGTAACTTCTCCGCTAAACGCTTGGTGCATAACTTACGCGCTAAAGCGGTATTGTGTCCTGGTTTAAACATTAAGTTTGACGACAAAGTTAATAAAGAAAAACATGCCTGGTGCTTTGAAAAAGGCCTAGAAGATTATTTGATGGAGTCACTAGATAAGTGGCCGACAATACCTGAAACGCCGTTTGTGGGCAGTTTTTCAGCCAACAATGAAGCGGCTGATTGGGCGGTGATCTGGTTGCCTGAAGGCGGTGAGTCGGTGACGGAAAGTTATGTTAACTTGATCCCGACAGTGCTCGGTGGTACCCATGTTAATGGTTTACGTCAAGGGCTGCTCGATGCCATGCGTGAGTTCTGTGAATTCCGTAGCTTATTGCCACGTGGCGTGAAGTTAACGCCGGATGATATTTGGGATCGTTGCTCTTATATCTTGTCGGTTAAAATGCAAGATCCACAATTTGCCGGACAAACCAAAGAACGTTTGTCATCACGTCAGTGTGCTGCGTTTGTTTCTGGTGTGGTTAAAGATTCGTTTTCATTATGGTTAAATTCCAATACCGATCTGGCTGAACTGCTGGCTGAAGTGTGTATTAACAACGCCCAGAAACGCTTAAAAGCCAGTAAGAAAGTGGCGCGTAAGCGGGTGACTAGTGGCCCTGCATTGCCGGGTAAATTAACCGATTGTTCGGGTCAAGACCCAATGCGTTCAGAACTGTTCTTGGTGGAAGGTGACTCTGCTGGTGGTTCGGCGAAACAAGCCCGTGATCGTGAGTTTCAAGCGGTCATGCCATTGCGCGGTAAGATCTTAAATACCTGGGAAGTTGACTCTGCCCAAGTACTGGCTTCAGAAGAAGTTCATAATATTTCTGTGGCGCTGGGTATTGACCCTGACTCGGATGATATTTCCGGGTTACGTTATGGCAAAATCTGTATTTTAGCGGATGCCGATTCCGACGGTCTGCATATTGCGACCTTGCTATGTGCATTATTTTATAAACATTTTAGAGCCATGGTTGAAGCCGGGCATGCGTTTGTCGCAATGCCGCCGTTATATCGTATCGATATTGGTAAAGAGGTCTTTTATGCACTAGATGAAGCCGAGAAAAATGGCATTATCGATCGTATCGAGTCCGAGAAAAAACGCGGTAAGATCAACGTGCAACGTTTTAAAGGACTGGGTGAAATGAATCCGTTACAATTGCGGGAAACCACCATGGATCCTAATACCCGCCGTTTAGTCCGTTTAACGATTGATGATGCAGACGAAACATTCGCCATGATGGATATGCTACTTGCCAAAAAACGCTCTGCAGATCGCCGAGCTTGGTTAGAAGATAAAGGTAACATGCTCAGCGATAGCTAGTGTTGAATAAAGTATAAGTTAACACTTATGATCCTCAGAACTGCAACTTAGTCCTGAGGATCATATTCCCACCAAAATAAGTTTAAACAATCTTCTTTTACGATATATCGACGTCTTGACCTACCTAATATTAAGTGCCTCTATCAATTGAAAAACCTAATTAAAAGTAATTAAAAAATAGAGTTTCATTTTTGAACGCTATTTGAACTATTTATAAATTTTAATGTGATGCCCATTATAAATGTGACCACTTGTTATATTTGAAGCTGTAATACGCAGGTGTAACCCGGGCCTTACTATATGTAACGATTTGTTACAGTACGTTACTAAATATGAAGGTATATTCATTAGATATGACTTGTTGTCACAGTAACCTTGTCATAAATAGTAATGGTAGTAGTAATAATTCTTAGTTACATTTTGTGGCTTGCAGTAATTTATTAGGCGAAGATTATTTACGTTATGAAAAGTTTTACCTACAGCGACTCCAATTTGTCTTCAGAATACAAGAGCATATCTTCAGCATTGGCATGCTCAGCATTACTTTTGAAGTTATCGGGAACTAAGGAAAAGCCCTGCGAAAAATTCGATGACAGCTTATCTCTTAAAAAGGCTATTAAGCAGTTTGCTAGAACCAACAGTGTTAACTTAGTGCTTTCTAAATTAACTCTGACCAAAATTTCTCCTGAAATCTTACCGCTATCCTTTAAAAACCGTGCAGGTTTGTTTGTTGTGTTGGCTAAAATATCTTCAGATCAGGCTTTGATCCAGTCTCCTGAGGCTTCAGGTCCGACGCTGCTGAGTATCGATGAGTTGCAAACACAGTGGGGAGGACAAGTGATACTTTTGCAAGGTGCCGCTCTGCGTTTCGATATATCCTGGTTTATTCCTGAGTTTGTTCGCCACCGTAAATTATTTGCTGAAGTGCTGCTATTTTCATTGATGTTACAGTTGCTCGCTTTAGCCACCCCGCTTTTCTTTCAAGTAGTTATGGATAAGGTTTTGGTTCATAACGCTTTGTCTACCCTTGATGTGTTAGTGATGATACTGGTCATTATTGGTATTTTTGAAGTGGTGTTAAAAGGGATGCGAGAATACCTGTTTGCGCATACCTCCAACCGTATTGATATCGAACTTGGCATTAAACTGTTTCATCATTTGCTGGGTCTGCCGCTCCTTTATTTCAAAGAGCGTCAAGTCGGAGCGATCATTACCCGTGTTCAGGAACTTGATAGTATTCGAGACTTCCTGACTGGCTCGATGCTCACCCTTTGCGTTGATGTTATGTTTACTTTTGTTTTTTTCGGTGTGATGGCCTGGTTGTCGCCGCTGTTGACCTGCATTGTATTAGCAAGTCTGCCTTTTTACTTTGTGTTGGCCTGGCTTAGCACTCGTCCTCTGCAGGAGCGTATTGAACGTCAGTTTCAGACCTCGGCGATGAATACTTCATTTTTGAATGAGTCGGTGAGTGGTGTTGAAACCATTAAGAGCTTAGCGGTAGAACCGAGCATGCAGAGACGCTGGGAATCGCAGACTCAGGAAATGGTGGAAGCTGGTTTTCAGACGCAGACATTAAATGGCGTGATCAGCCATGTAGTAACACTGCTGCAGAAAGTAACCGGGGTGGCTGTTATATGGGTCGGAGCGAACCTGGTGATGTCATTAGAACTAACGATCGGTCAGTTGATCGCATTTAATATGATGACCTCACATGTTAGTCAACCGATTGCCAAGCTTGTTGAGCTTTGGCAGCAATTTATACAGACCCGCGTTGCTGTCGATAAACTGGGGGAAATGCTGAACCTGCCGATGGAGCAAGATCAGGGAAATGAAGTTCCTACTTCTGTACTTTGCGGAGAATTACGGATGCAGAACGTGTCCTTTCAATATCAACCTAATCTAGCCCCCGTACTGTGTGATATCAATTTACATATCAAGGCTGGTGAAAGTCTGGGTATTGTTGGTCCCTCTGGCTCTGGCAAGTCGACGCTGACGCGCCTGTTGCAGAAGCTTTATACCCCGCAAAGCGGCAGTATTTTAATCGATGGTATACCGCTGCATAGCTTAGCTCCTGATTACCTGCGAAGCCAGATAGGCGTAGTGTTACAGGATAACTACTTATTCAACCGCAGTGTTCGTAACAACATTGCGATAAAAGATCCCAGTGCCTGTTTAGAAGATGTGGTAGCGATGGCTAAGTTAGCAGGGGCGCATGATTTTATTTTACAACTTCCGCTTGGTTACGACACTATTTTAGCGGAAGCGGGCAGCTCATTATCAGGTGGGCAGCGGCAACGGGTCGCTATTGCTCGAGCGCTAATGGCCAAGCCTAAAATTCTTATTTTCGATGAGGCAACAAGTGCACTTGATGATGAATCGCAGGCGATTATTCAGAAGAATATGCAAGAAATATCCCGCTGTCGTACCGTTATTATTGTTGCTCATCGGTTATCTACAGTACGTCATTGCGACCGTATTATAACCTTAGAAAAAGGCCATATTACTGAGTCTGGCAGTCATCAACAATTATTAGCGCTGAAGGGATGTTACGCCCGTTTATGGCAAATGCAGCAGGAATTACGTAAGGAAACAGACTAATGTCTATCAAATACTTAAGAGTCATTCGTCAGGCGCTAAAATCGCAACGCAACGAGCCTGCTGATATTAAGCGTTCTCGTGATGAATATGAGTTTCAACCTGGCTACTTAGAAATTGTAGAGCGTCCACCTGCGCCTTGGACACGACGTACGGCATTGGCATTGACACTGCTACTTTTGCTGACACTGCTCTGGTCGGTGATTGGCAGGCTGGATATCCATGCTAGTGCCGCCGGGCGTTTATTAGTCTCCAGCAATTCTAAAGTAATTCAGTCAATTGAATCCGGTGAAGTGGCTGCTATTAATGTCCGCGATGGCCAGTGGGTAAAAAAAGGGGATGTGCTGATTGAACTCAATCCTATTGGTATTAAAGCGGAGATTCAGGAGATACAGGAGCGGTTAAATTTTAAAAAATTAGAGCTAGCCCGTTTGCAGGCACTGTTGAGTGATGAGCCGCTAAGCAGTTTTATTGTCCCTACAGGAGTGAGCCCATTACAGGTTAAAATTGCACGCGCCCACCTGCGTAGTGAATGGTCTGAAGTTAAGGCTAATATAGAGAGTATTAACGGCGAAATGGGCGTTAATTTAGCTAATCAGCAAGCGCGTAGAAAGGAAATTACAGGCCTAGGTGAACTGGCGGCGAATATTAAGAACCGGCTAGATGCACAGCGTACCTTAGCAAAAAATAATCTGATCCCGCGGATGGTATTGCTGGAACAGGAAAGAGAAAAATTAGAAATGGACAGATCCTTATCACAGCAATACACAAGGATTGATGTGCTACAGGCTGAATATAAAAGTAAGCAGGAACAGCGCCGCGGCTATTTGGCAAAAGTCCGCCGTGAATATTATGACAAGCTTAACGAAGTGCAGGCTTCAATTGCGGTAATGGAACAGCAGCTGATTAAATTACTGGAAAAATACCGCCTGCAGAGTCTGCGCGCACCAGTCAGTGGTGTTGTACAGCAACTGGATGTGCACACCCTTGGTGGGGCTGTAGAAGCTGCTAAGCCGCTGATGATTATTGTACCTGACGATGCAGTATTAGAAATTGAAGTAAAGATCCTCAATAAGGATGTTGGTTTTGTACATAGCGGTCAGGATGTTGAAATTAAGATCGATTCTTTTCCTTATACACGTTACGGAACGATCCCTGGCAAGGTGGCTTATGTGTCTAGAGATTCAGTTGAGGATGAGAGACTCGGCTTAGTTTTCCTCGCTCGCGTGAGGATAGCGCAGCGCACTATTCTGGTTGAAGATAAAGAGGTGCCGCTGCAGGCTGGTATGAGTGTCAATGTCGAGATCCGCACTGGTGATCGGCGAGTGATCGATTACCTGCTCAGCCCTTTGCAGCAGTATCAGTCTGAAGCGATGAAGGAGCGCTAATGGCTGCTATCGAAACATTGACATCAGAACAAAATATGCCCGCTAATGGCTCTGCTGAAGATCCCGGTCTGGTTGCTCTTAGTAGAGCCGCTGCACAATTTAAATTATCAGTGGATGTCGGGCAATTAGCTCATCAGCTCGGACGCAGCAAAGGGCTCGCTGACAGTATAGATTTATGTCGTTGTGCACTTTGGATTGGACTACGGGCCCGCCAAAACTACAGCACCATAGACAGACTATCAGCGTTACCTTTACCTGCATTAATGCTGACAGCGCAGGGCTGGATGGTATTAGAAAAGGTTGACGGTGACAGGCTGACTGTATTTATGCCGGATCAAGCTGACAGCTGCGAGTATTCGCGGCAGGAGTTCAGTGAGTTCTGGCAGGGAGAGTTAATACTGCTTGCTGAAGCGTTAGATATTCCTAAAAAAACAAAATTTGGTTTGGCTTGGTTTGTGCCGTCAATTCGTAAGCATGCCTCGCAGTTCCGTTATGTGCTGCTAGTGTCTTTAATGCTGCAATTAATTGCATTGGTTACGCCACTACTGTTTCAAAATGTTATCGATAAAGTGCTGGTCAGCCGTAGCCTTTCTAGTTTGCAGGTTCTCGGTATTGCGATGCTTGCGCTGGCTGTATTTGAGCCTATTTACGGTTTTCTTCGTTCTTGGCTGTTTGCCAATCTTGCCAGCAAAACGAATTCTGAGTTATCCAGCCGCCTTTATCAGCATCTGATTACTCTACCGCTCACTTATTTTCAGCAACGTCAGACTGGTGAAATTATTGCGCGGGTGCGGGAAATGAGCCAAATTCGTCAGTTTTTAACTGGTTCTGCGTTGAGCATGGTGTTGGATCTCGCCTTTGTTGGATTGTTTTTGGCTGTCATGTTCACTTATGCCGCCAAGCTCACTTTACTCGTGATCGGGTCTTTGGTGCTGTACTTTATTTTTTGGTTGTTGGTCGGGCCAGCTCTTCGCGCGAGGGTTACAAGAGAATATGAGTTAGGGGCTGATAATACTGCCTTTTTGATTGAATCGATTACTGGTATTGAAACGATTAAAACCACTGCGACTGAGCTCTCTTTTTTACGCCAATGGGAGCGCCAGTTGGCCAGTTTTGTGCGGGCTTCTTTTCGCGCCAAAGTGGTCGGCATACTGGCCGGGCAAGGGATCGGATTGATTCAAAAATTGACCTCTGCATTAGTGCTGTGGTGGGGCGTTACTTTAGTGATTGAGGGCTTATTAACTCCGGGAGAGCTAGTAGCATTCAATATGTTGGCGGGCAATGTTACACAGCCTATTCTGCGTCTTGCGCAGATCTGGCAGGACTTTCAGCATACCTTGATTTCACTGCGTCGCATCGGCGATATTCTCGATGAAGATACGGAGCAGGGCAGTGGCGGTTTGGCATCAGTGCCTAAACTGGCTGGTGGGGTGAGCTTTAGCGGTGTGCGGTTTCGTTACCATTCCGATGGTCAAGAAGTTCTGCGTAACCTTAATATTGATATTAAACCCGGCGAATTTATCGGGATTACCGGACCGTCGGGCTCTGGTAAGTCTACGCTGACACGACTGCTACAGCGTCTCTATATTCCTCAGCATGGGCAGGTGTTGGTTGATGGTATTGATTTAGCTATTGCCGATCCCGTGGCTCTGCGCCGGAATATGAGTGTTGTACTGCAAGAAAGTCTACTTTTTTCTGGGACGATTGCCGAAAATATCCGTCTTTGCAGTCCACTGGCGAGTGATGCAGAAGTCATGCAGGCTGCATCACTCGCAGGTGCCGATGAGTTTATCCGCGAGCAGGCGGAAGGTTATAACGCGCAGGTCGGCGAAAAGGGCGGGCGCTTATCAGGGGGCCAACGCCAGCGGATTGCGCTGGCTAGAGCACTGATTACTAACCCGAGAATTTTACTGCTTGATGAAGCGACCAGTGCCTTGGATTACGAGTCTGAAGCGGCCGTGATGGCGAATATGGATACGATTTCTCAGGGACGTACAGTGATCAGTATTGCCCACCGTCTTAATACCCTGCGCTATGCGGATCGAATACTTGTACTCGATAAGGGAGAGATAGTGGAACAAGGAACGCACCAGCAGCTGCTGGAGCTGGACGGAATCTACGCTAACTTGTGGAGGTTGCAGGTAGCATCGTAGCCTTTTATAGGCTGCAAGTATGCCCTACGACTGACTTGAAAAAGTAGTCGAGGGTAATTTTTAACTTTAAAAAGAGAGTAAATTTATGACTGAGAATTTTGTACAGACAGTATCAAGTGTTAACTATAATAAAGGCATTTTTTCATTGTATTTTGTTGGCCAAAATCAACAAAATATGTCTAATGGTGTGATGGCTGAAAATGATGCTGATCTGGAATTGAAGCAAGTTGTACATATGCCAGCTTCTGGGTTTATGCATATGGTTTCTATGGTTAAAAACATGCTAGAAGATCCGCGTATGGCTGCAGAATTTGACAAGTTAGTTGCGGCTGGTTTTTTACCAACAGATCCTGCACAGGAAGAATCTGGAGCTGAGCCTGAAATTGTGTCTGCAGCACCGAAAAAGAAGACTCCGCGCAGCAAAAAATAACATTAAGAGGTTGATATATGAAGATTAACTATCAACCAGAAAAGCTTGATGATTCAAAAGTACAAGCAATGATTGGTGGGGTTATGCTGCTTAGCCAGCACTCTCCTCTGCATCGGCATTATGTTGTTGCTGAATGGCAACAACGTATTATGCCTGCTTTTGAGTTGAATCAGTTTTGCTATTACGAAGATGATCAAGGCCGCCCAATTGCTTTTTGTAATTGGGCGTTTTTATCTGAGCAAAATAGAGATGAGCTACTTTCTGGAACAAGAGAGCTTTTGCCCTCCGATTGGCGTTCTGGCGAGCATATCTATATCCCCGAAATGATTGCCCCGTTTGGGCATGGGCGTCAGATTGTCAACGATCTTCGTCGTCGGGTGTTCTTGCCATGGAAAGGACAAAAAGTGTGTACTGTCCGCGGCAAGTTAAATACACAAACTAACCAATGTATTCGAAGTGTGCAGTGGTTTTCGATTTAAATTAATATTAAGAGGGTTACTTTATGGGTAAACCATTTTGGAGAAGTGTAGAGTACTTCTTTACCGGAAATTATGATGCCGATGATGGTAATAATAACATTGTTGCCATTGGGTTTGGCGGAGAAATACATGCCAAAGGTGGCGATGATAATATCACTGTAGGTTCCATCGGGGCCATCGTGTATACCGGTAGTGGAAACGACACGGTACAAGGGGGCGCTGCTTATCTGAAAATCGAGGATACCAGTGGTAATTTAAGTGTAAAAGGCGCCGCAGGCTACGCTGAGATAAACAAACGTGAAGATGGAAATGTTTCATTCGCTGGCCTCGCTGGAGGGGTGACGATTGACCATTCGGGTAATCACGGTGATGTGAAGTATGCTGGGGCTGCTGTTTCTAATAACTTAATTCGTAAAGGCCTGACTGGTAATGTGACATTTAAGGGCGCCGGAGGGTATAACCGTATCTGGCATGAAACGAATCAAGGTAATCTTTATTTTGCTGGCGCCGGAGCTGGTAACAAGCTAGATCGCACATGGTTCAACCGCTACCAGGGATCTCGCGGTGACGTAACATTTGATGGCGTCGGAGCTGCAAATAGCATTAGCTCTCGGGTCGAAACTGGTAATATTTCCTTTAAAGGTGCTGGTGTTGATAACCATATTGTCCGTAAGGGCAAGGAAGGTAATATTACTTTTCAGGGTGCAGGTGCCTCGAACCGTATCGAGCGTATCCGTCAGGCTGAAGATATCTACAGTGAAACACGAGGTGATATCCGGTTCGAAGGGATCGGTGGTTACAACAGTATCTATTCTGATGTTGCGCACGGTAATATCAATTTCTCAGGAGGTGGTGCTTATAATAAGATCACTCGTAAGGGAGCTGATAATGATTTTGCAGGAGAAGGCCTAGAAAATGCTAATGCTGACGAAATTGTACTAACGAGTGCAAGCCTTGGCGGTAGCTGGATTCAAGAAAGCCAAGCTGTAAGTGGAGTAAAATCAACGACAGAAGCTAATACCTATCTTTTTGCTTTTGCGGATCAAACGTATACCAAAATCAGTAAAGTTCGATTGTATAACGATCCGGTTACCGGCAAGTTGGGTTACTACGCTACGTCTTGGTATAAAGAAGGAAACCACCTAGCAAATTTAGCTGAACAACAGATTTTATCTGAGAACGGTTTTGTTAATATTAATAGAGACGGTGCTTATACGCTTTCTAAGCTGAAGATCGAACATCAGCAACCAGTAACGATTCACGCAGTCGAAGAAAACCTGACAGAGTACGAATGGATTACCTATGGGGACGGTACTAACATTGATGCCAGTGATGTTAGTCTGTCAGATGCTAAAATGGGCGGCCCCTCTATTTCGACTATCGGTACAATGATCGATGTACAGGCTGTTAAGTCCAACAGCAAACCGAACACTTATATTTATGCTTCATTACAGGGGAAATACACCAAGATCGTGGTGGTAGAGCTCGCTAATGACCCGAAAAGCGGAGAGCTGAAATACCGAGCAACACCTTGGTATAAAACAGGCGATTATAGAACTAATCTTGCGAACGAAGATATCTCTGCTGGTAATGGCTACCGGCATGCCGGCTATTCGCTTAGCGATCTGCATTACAGTGTTGATTCTGTACGTATTAGCTCTGATCAGGTTGCTGATCTCGATGAATACAGTGAACAAGCACTTATTAAACCTTTTACTAACTTTGGCGAAAGTTCGGGTGATGTGCGTTTTAATGGCGTTGGTGGCGGTAATGTAATTAAGTCCAATGTGACGCACGGTAATGTGTACTTCAACGGCGTTGGCATTGGCAACGTAATTTTGCACAGCTCTAAGTTCGGTAATACCGAATTTAATGGTGCTGGTGCAGCGAACGTAATTGTTAAAAGTGGTTTGGAAGGGGATTTAACGTTCCGTGGCGTAGGTCTTGCTAACGTACTCGTTCACCAAAGTAAGCAAGGTAAAATGGATGTTTACGCCGGTGGTGCCGTCAACGTATTAGTACGCATTGGTGATGGCCAGTATTTGGCGCATCTATTAGCGTACGGGAATATATCAGTACATAAGGGCAACGGTGCAAGCCGAGTCGTTATGTTTGGCGGTTATAATACGCATACGCAAATCGGTAACGGTAACGGGACCTGGGTTGCTGCTGGTGGTTTTAATGTGATGACCCAGGTGGGTGATGGTGATATTACCTCTGTTTTAGTTGGTGGTGCTAATGTACTGACAAAAATCGGGGATGGTGATTTGACCTCCGGTATGATTGGTGGCGCTAATATCATTACCCACATTAGTGGAGATGAACAATCTTCTGATACCACTGTTGTTGCCCTTGGTGGCTTAAATGTATTGACCAAGAAAGGTAAGGGGAATGCGCTTGCGGTAATGGCCGGAGGCGGCAATGTCCTGACTCATATCGGAGATGGAAGCACTACTGGCGTAATGATCGGTGGAGCTAACGTTTTAACGAAAGTCGGTAACGGTGATACCACCGGGATAATGCTTGGTTTAGGTAATGTATTAACCCATATCGGCAATGGTCAGACTCTAGGCGTGATGGGCGCAGTTGGTAATGTATTTACTAAAGTGGGTGACGGAACGGCTATTGCCGCGATGGTTGGTGCTACCAATATATTTACGCATGTCGGTGACGGTGACTCTTGGGCTCTGATGGGTGGTTTGGGTAATGTATTTACCAAAATAGGTAATGGTAATGCGTTAGCACTCATGGTTGCAAAAGCGAATGTATTTACGCACATTGGTAACGGCACCACCGTTGCTCTGATGCTAGCGGAAGGAAATATTGCAACTAAAATAGGCAATGGCATGACCATGGCTGCTATGGTCGGCAATGCTAACATTTTCACTCATGTCGGAGATGGTGATACATTTGCGGCTATGATCGGTCAAGCTAATATTCTCACTAAAGTCGGTAATGATCTGACTGCAGCTCTGATGGTTGGTCAAGCCAATATCTACACCCATATAGGTGATGGAACAAGCATAGGCATTTTAGCTGGTGAAGCGAATATCATGACGAAAGTCGGCGATGGAACCACGCTTGCTGCGATGTTTGGTAAAGCGAATATCATGACACATGTCGGTGATGGCCTGACCGGTGTTCTTGCGCTTGGTCAAGCTAATATTGTGACCAAAGTCGGTGACGGCTTTATGGGGGTTGTTGCTGCAGCGAAGGCTAATGTGGTGACGCATGTTGGTGATGGTACGACTGCCGCTGTCCTGCTTGGTAAAGGCAATATCTTAACCAAAGTCGGAGATGGTACGACAGTTGGTCTGCTGATTTCAGATATCGGTAATATCATGACCCATGTTGGTGATGGTATGACTATTGGTATTGCAAAAGGTAAAGCGAATATCATTACCAAAGTGGGTGATGGTCTTGGCGTTAATGTAGCATGGGGCGAGGCGAATATACTGACGCATGTTGGTGATGGTGATCGTTATAATTTTGCTAAAGGTAAAGCGAATATCATTACTAAGGTGGGCGATGGGCAAGAAGTTTCTGTTGTTCATGGTCAAGCTAATATTATTACCCATATAGGTGATGGTGATGATTACACTGGCGCTTGGGGTGATGCTAATATTATTACCAAAGTGGGTGACGGGCGCAATGTTGTATTAGCCAAGGGTGACGCTAATATTGTTACGCAAGTTGGTGACGGTGACAGCTTTAATGCCTTGTGGAGTAAAGGTAATATAGTGACCAAAATGGGTGACGGTATACAGGTCACTGCCGCGAAAGGTAAGGCAAATATCGTTACTACTATTGGTAATGGGCTAAGCGTAACGGCGACCTATGGTGACTTGAATATCAATACTAAAGTGGGTGACGGTATTTCGGTCAATGTTGCCTGGGGCAAGTATAACGTCAACACCAAAGTGGGTGATGGCCTTAATGTTGCGGTGATGAAAGGTACAGCTAATGCGAATATCCAAGTCGGTGATGGTTTAGGTATTAATGCCTCTTACGCACAACATAATGTTGCAATCAAAATTGGTAATGGCGATTTCTATAGCTTGTCTGTTGCATCGAGTAATACTACGAGTAATAAATTGTCTTCGCTATTCGATAATATCAAACAGACGGTATTAGGCGTGGCTGGTAGTCAGGGGATCAATTTCTTGGTTCAGGGTGATGATGCTTCGACATCAGCTTCCCGTAAAGGCCGCGGGGCAATTGCTACTCCGGAAATCACTAAACTTAACGGATTCCAGATGGAGGAAATCGCAGAGATCGGCAGTGATCTTGGCGACAGTATGTCTGGTGCGGTTACCGATGTAGAAACACCTGATGTTGCTGCAATGCAAAGTGAATTAGCGATTGATGAAGATGTAGAATCAACAGAAAATAAAAATCTGATTGTTAATGGTGACTTCGAACAAGGCGGGAATGGTTGGAATGGAACCCATGGGATCGAAGCGTCCCACTCTGCAAACGCTTATGGTGTCGACGAAAAAGGGCATGGGGCATTAGTCAGCGAACTAGATACTTACACTAATACCAGCCTATCCCAAGATTTGAGCAACCTATCTGATGGTGAAGTCATTTCTTTGAGTTTTGATTTTACAAAACGTGCAGGCCTTTCGAATAACGAAGGTATGGATGTTATCTGGAATGGTAACCTTGTATTTTCAGCCTCTGGTGATGAAACAACTTGGCAGCAACAAACACTGAAACTGACGGCGAAGGCCGGTAGTAATCGAATCGAATTTAAAGGCACAGGCCAAAATGATGGACTGGGCTATGTCTTGGATAACGTCGTTGCGATATCTGAGATACCACAGCAAACTAATGCTGTTAGCGAACATGCAGAACAGAATGAAGCCGCACAAAATGCAACTGCCGACAAAGAGCGTGCAGAAGCTGATAGCCAGCGCCTGAAACAAGAAAAATCTCAACAGCTTGCTGCGCTGTCTGGCTCGCAATCACAGCTCGAAGCGACCGATCAAAACGCATTAGAAACCAATGGTCAAGCAGAGCGCGAAGCGCTTGCTGCAGAGCAACAAGAAATTACCAAAGAACTGACGGATATGACCAAGGGGCTAGATGCACTTGACGGTCAAGCTAATTACCAAGGTGAATCAGGTGATAATTGGATAGATAACTTTGCTGGCGGAATTTTAGATAACGTCCAAAGCAAACTTGACGACGCCAAGTTGCATTCAAATGAGCAGCTTGAGAAAGCCGCGCAGCAAAATAAACAGAATCAGCTAGATGTTCAAAATGCAGTAGCAAAATCTGAAGCGGGCGTAGCTAAAGGCGAAGAAAACGAAGTCAATGCACAACAAGATACTAGCGATGCAAAAGCAAAAGCGAACTCACGAAAGGATGACGCTTTAGTTAAGCAGCAAGAAGCACAGCAGGCAGCAACGAAAGCCAATGCTGACAGTAATCAAGCTCAACAACGTGGAGAACAAGATAGTGCAGCCGCGCAAAGTAAATCTTCGCAAGCCCAAGAAAATGCTAAAGCTGCAAAGCAAGATAAAGATGACAAACCGGATCGTGAGGGTGCTGCAGGAAGCGGTCTTTCTGGTAAAGCATATGAAGCGCAAGCTGCTGCTGAAAATACAAGTAATGTTGACGTGTATTCTGAAGTTACTACTGACGGGCGATTCAGTGAAGGTTTGACGGAACAAGAGTTGGAAGCGATTGAAGGAGCTACTCTAGCAGTAAATCGTCTGGCGATAAATGCTAGAAGTCATGGCTCAAAATCTGCGGCGTCTATTACCGAGATGTTCAGTAATAATGGGACGAAGGCGATTGAAGCAACTAAAACTGTTAACTCCCAAGAAGTTCACCGTAAGGAAGTTCAGATATCCGGTATTCAACAGGATGTGATGAAAGCTGGAATTACGCAAATACTTGGCGATAAAATATTTGACTTTAAGGCCGGTGGTAAAGAGTCGGATGAGTCTTCATTCCACTTCAGCCAAGGGGCTGATCTACTAGACCAATTGACTAAGCTGATCCCAGAAGTGGGAA
This sequence comes from Moritella sp., assembly GCF_013215705.1. GTDB lineage: Bacteria > Pseudomonadota > Gammaproteobacteria > Enterobacterales > Moritellaceae > Moritella. Next base: position 61,511 of record NZ_JABSQR010000020.1, read on the forward strand.
ATGTGTTGATCACCGATGGCAATAAAGCTAAGTCCAAAGAGTTGCTTGAAGGTGTGTGTTTTGCGCTGTCAGCCCGCTACATGATGGAAGAACGTGTTAACGGTATTGGTGGTGGTAAGGCATATATGGAATGGTTGAAAGACTCAGTTCATGCATACAACGATAATCAAACTAGCAATAAAGTGGATTCGGGTTCAACAGAGCAAAAATTATTGAATCAGTACCGTCGCCAGAACCTAGGTTTGGCGGTTAAGGATCTGCTTTCAATGCAATATAGCCAATCGATGGATGCGTCCACTGTAGCTGCACGCGATGCGGCTAACAAGAAATACAGCGGCAAATTGAAAGCTAATGGATTGACTGGTGCAAATATTAATGACGCACTGAGTTATGGTGCTGACGGATATGAATCAGTGATGGATAAGCTTCGTAACCCGAGCAAATCCGCGTATATGACATTTATGTCTGAAGGACACGCTATGTCAGTTGTGGTTCACAAGAAAGGTAATCAGAAAGTTTGGTCTTTCTATGATCCTAACTTTGGCGCCAAGTCATTTGTCCAGTACGATGACTTCCGTGGTTTCATGAATAATTTCCATAAAGGACTGCTGACGAAATACAAGTTTCAGGATAGTGATGAAGCCAGTCAAAGCTTCTATGTATATTTCAATAAATTTGAAGATGGCGATATCTCTGCTTATGACGGTCTTTGGAAGCAGAGTCGAGAAGGTGAGCAAGGCTATGTGCTTCGTGCGCTGAAAGAACAGGGTAAAACATTCTCTTTAGGGAATAATGCAACTGGTCGAGTTGTGGATTTCCAAGATGAGCAGATCACTATGGAGGTGACAACTAAGCAAGGCCGTAAAATGTTGCTTGATGTTGAAGGAAGTAACTTTAAACAGGCTGTGGATCTAGTTGAAAAAAATATTGCTCAGGTTTTAGCTGATCCATCTACGGCAAAGTTGTCAATTAAGCGCAATGCTGACATTGAGCAGTTTGAAAGTTTAGGTAAAGAAAAGTCTATTGTGACGGAACCGGCAGGGCAAGCTGGTGATAGTGATTCAAGAAAAATACACTATACACAGCCTTATATTGATGATCTTTTGCATTATGTGGCAGAAGCAGTACCTGGAGGGTCAACAAATCGACAAGACAGTTATGAACAGTTAAAAGCACATTATTCATCAGAAGAAATTGCCAATAAATTTGCTGGATTACGTGGTGATGCTCGTTCACATATGATCACTTCAATGTATAGTGGTCTCGATAACCCTTATATCAAAAAAGCAATGAGTAAAGCTGAAGCTGCTCGCTTAAATGGTATAGGTAATTGTGACGAAATGACTTCGTTGGTAGTTGAAAAATTCCTTAAAGATAATAAAACTGGTTTTGCTATTGTCGGTGTCGATACTTGGGACAGTGTATTACCTGAAAACAAATTAAATACAGGTCATGTATTTATTATTGCGGGTTTAACTGAGCGGCCATCAATTACGGGGGAAATTATAACTGCTAATACAGATTTTGAGCATTTTGATATAAAGGCCAATCCTGGGGCATTTGTTATTGACCCTTGGGCTAAACAGTCTTATTCGTTGGATGATCCAAAATGGAAAGCCAAACTTTCAGCGATTTATAATCAAGCCTATGAAGAAGATCTCATCGCCGATGGTAAATCAATTTTATCATTAGAAGAATCAAATAAGATTGTTGCTAATATTAATATTTATGTTGATCAAGAAGGTCTCTCTTCTGAAAAATCGATCGGCACAATGTTTGATTTAAAAGAAAAGGCCGATGCTAAGCATCATTTTGAAAATGCTGTAATCAGTAAAATATATAGTGACGACTTTATTGATAATCAAAAGGTTAATTTTATGGCTTATCATGGCCGTAATCAGAATGAGGCTTCTATCGTAGTGTTAGAAGATATTCATCACCAAGTGGCGGCCGGCCAAAATGGTATTAATCTTCTAAATAAAATTAATAGTACCGATGCAGGACGAGAAGTTTTAAATGATTTGCATAGTAGTGGTAAGAAACTGGTTATCTCATTTGCAGAGAAGGACGCGTTTTTTGATCAATACACCAATAGTCAAGGAAAGATTGTTGATAATGTTGCGCATTTAGTATTATCCACTGCTGATATTGATACGGATCCCCGAGTAGCTGCTACGGCAATTGTTGACGCTGCTGCGAAAATGACCAGTGCCAATTTTGATGTTAATGAATTTGAAAGTCAGTTTGCTAAGAAGAAAGTTACATTGAAGCCAATGTTTTCTGTTAGCAAAGAACCTGGTTATTTTGACGTTAATTTTGATGATGTTGCTGCAGTTTCTGAAGTGAAAAAACAGGCGGCAGTGACAGGTAAAAGAATTGGTAACAGTTATCAGGATATTCTTGATAAATTGGCGCAGTTTCATGAGACATCGCCTGTTGGTAAAAGGGTGATTGCTCAGGAATTAGAAAGCGCCATTTCCCAATATGTGGCAGAACATCCAAGTTCAGGGCGTAATTCAGCGTTACTACATTTGCAACAAAGCCTAGAAAATGGGGAAAGTTTACTGGACGAGTCGTCCAATAAAGATAAAAACCATAGTCAGCAAGAATCGTTAGATGGTACTGCGCGTAAGGCTAATACCCAAGATGTTGATTCTTGGGATACAGTAGCCGTAACGTCGAATGATGATGGTGGTGAAACCCGCTTTGACGGTCAGCTTATTATTCAGACGGAAAATGACCCGGCAGCTGCGAAAGCGGCGGCTAATTTGGCCGGTAAACATCCTGATTCAAGTGTGGTCGTTCAGCTTGATACTGATGGCAAGTACCGTGTGGTCTATGGCGATCCAGAACAACTATCCGGCAAACTACGCTGGCAAGTAGTCGGTCATGGTCGAGATGAAAGTGACAATAATAATACTCATTTGAGTGGTTACAATGCAACTGAACTGGCAGCTAAGCTCGCGCAGTTCAATCAGGACTTCAGTCAGGCGGAAAATATCAGTAGTAAACCGGAGCATATCAGTATTGTCGGTTGTTCGCTGGTCAGCACTGATAAGCAGAAAGGTTTTGCGCAAGGCTTCATTACTGCTATGGCTGAAAATGACATACATATAGATGTGCCAGCACGCAGTAGCGAAGTCGCTGTTGATGGAACGGGACGTAAGCATACTCGCGATGAAAATGACCAATGGGTTACGAAACTGGCCGACAACAAAGTCGTACTGAGTTGGGATGAACAGGGTGATGTGGCGGTTCGTGAAGAAGCAGTTCGTAACGGAATTGCCGAAGGTGATATTGACCTTAGCCGTGTCGGTCAGAGTGAAAGCGATGTGTCAGTACGTGGTGCGATTGCGGATAACGATGATGTCTTTAGCGCACCGGAAAAACGTAAAAAGAAAAGCGCAAGCAGCAGTTCTGATGATTCGGCTAAATCGAAAAAATCGGATAACAAAGTGAGTTATTCCGGCAATATTCAGGTGAACGTGGGTGATGGTGAGTTTACCGCGCTCAACTGGGGTACCTCAAACGTGGCCGTTAAAGTTGGTACGGGTGGCTTCAAGTCGCTGACCTTCGGTGATAATAACGTCATGGTGCACATCGGTAACGGTGACAGCAAGCATAGCTTCGATATCGGAGGCTACCAGGCTCTGGAAGGTGCACAGATGTTTATCGGTAACCGTAACGTGAGCTTCAATATGGGGCGCAGTAACGATCTGATCGTGATGATGGACAAGTCTATTCCGACGCCGCCATTGGTTAATCCTTTTGATGGTGCCGTACGTATTTCTGGTGTACTTCAGGATATTGCAGAATCAGGGAAGGGTCAGGACTGGCTGGCTGCTCAGGATAGTCAGTGGACATTAGCGGGTGCGAAGAAATTCGTTAACGACATGTCGGGTCTGGATCAGACCAGCAGTGTAGATTATACAAGGTTAGTTAATCTTGACTCTCAGAACGAACGCAGTAGCCGTGGACTGAAGAGTGATACTGAAGCAGCATTGAACAAGAAATATAACGAGTGGTTGAGTGGTAATAAGAGCTCTGACACCAGCAAGATGAGCCGTGCAGATAAGTTCCGTCAGAACAATGAGGAACTCGCATTTAACCTTGCAGTAGGTGGTCGAGGCGCGGATATTCAGGTCACGACTGGTAACTGGAACTTTATGTTCGGTGATAATATACAGTCTATTCTAGATACTAACCTCGGTTCGTTGTTCGGTGTAATGACTCAGCAGTTCTCTGCATCCGGAAAAGTTCAAACAACCTTTACTTATAATCCTCAAGATTTACCTCGTCAGCTGAAGAATAAACTGTTGGGTAAACTGGCTGGTGTAGGTGCTGATACTACATTGGCAGATATTTTTGCGGTTGATTATACTGCTGACGGTCAAATAGTTGCGCGTAATGGCGACGCTGTTGATGGTGTTGCTATATTGACTGAAATGGTGGAAGTGGTTGCTGAATTTGGTGGCGGACAGCTGAAATCTTTCACCGACCCGTCGAAATTGCTAGATAGCTTAAAATCAAGCTTAGATATGGGTAAAGATGGGCTAACCTCTTTTGCTGAAAGTCATGGTTTAAAAGAGAAAGCGCCAGCAGAGCAGGACGATAAGTTAGCGGTCAGCGTTAATAGTGACACAGATTCTCAGGCTAAGCCTGCAACGGCTGGTGAAGTTACAGAGCAAGAAGAACGTCCGTTTGGATTCAATGCTCTGAATTTACCTAACTTATTTACAACTATTTTCAGTGCAGATAAACAGTCAGAAATGAAGTCTTTGGTGACTAATCTGAAAAAAAATCTCACTGCTGATCTGCTTAATATGAAGGAGAAAACCTTTGACTTCCTTCGCCATAGTGGGCATTTACAAGGCGATGGTGATGTGAATGTGTCTCTGGGTAATTATAATTTCAACTGGGGTGGTGACGGTAAAGATCTAGGCGCTTACCTTGGTGACAATAATAATTTCTGGGGGGGCCGCGGTGATGATGTTTATTACGCAACTGGCACGTCGAATATCTTCACTGGTGGAGAAGGTAACGACGTGGGCGTGTTGATGGGCCGTGAAAACATGATGTTCGGTGGTAAGGGAAATGATACTGCTGTTGTCGCTGGTCGTATTAACCATGTATTTATGGGCGACGGTAATGACCAAGTCTTTGTCTTCGGTGAAGGTGGAACCATTGAATCCGGCTCAGGCCTAGATTACGTTGTTACATCAGGTAATTATAATTCTGTACAGGCAGGTGATGATCAAGACTATGTGGTGACGATTGGTAATCACAATCTGATCGACTTAGGTAATGGTGATGACTTCTCGAACGTTTTCGGCAATTATAATAAAATTGACGGCAAAGCGGGCAAAGATGTGATCAAACTGATGGGCTTCCACGCAGTGGTTAACGCTGGGGCTGGTGATGATCATTTAATCGCAGCATCTATCTCGAAGTTCAGTGAACTCGATGGTGGCGAAGGTAATGATCTGTTAGTACTTGGTGGTTATAGTAATACCTTCCAAGGCGGTGCCGGTATTGACAGCTTTATGGTAAGCGCTAATGTAATCGAGAATCAGGTCACAGATATTTCTAAAGATGATTTCATCGTCTTTGATAAAGTAAACTGGAATGATCTATGGCTGCAGCGCAGTGGCTCTGATTTACAGATCCTGATAAACAATAAGACTGACTACAGTTCGGATCAAGCTAAATTTGAAAGCCTTGGTTCGGTAACTTTCTCTGATTACTTTGCGGATAACCGTGCTGAATTGGTGATCAGTATGGATGCCAAGCAGGAATCGGGTGTACGTGATTATGTAGCCTTGTCGAATGGTGCTGTCGATAACTTAGTTCAGGCTATGAGCGGTTTTGCGCCATCAGCCGGTAATGCTGGGTTTATGGATTCGCTAGATAACAGTGCACAACACAAGGTTGCGTTAGCATGGGGTAATGTAAATAAGGGAACAGGCCATATAGCGTAATTTTATATTGTTATTCGCTTGCGAAACAGGACCGACTCACTGTGATTTAAGTATGATTCTAGCAGCGTGTTTTTTACGCTGCTAGAAGTAAAAAATTAGTGGAATATATAAAGGGCTGCCTCATTGCTGAGGTAGCCATTTTTTTTGCCCGTAACGTTGGAAAACCCATTTAAAAAGTAATTTTATTGAGTTAGTGTCGGTCCAATACTCCTATTTAAATAGAAATGAATTTGTCTGTAAATGAAAAGCAGACTTTATCATTATCCTTCGTTAATCTTTGTGATAATTATTATCATTTGCACTTGTGGAAAGTTTTATATTCTTATAAACTCGCTGCATATTGTAAATTATGTAAACAATTCGTATTAAGAGGTAAGGATGAAAAAAGGAATATTTGGTTTATCTGCTTTGGCATTAACAACGTCACTCATGAGCGCAACGGCTTTTGCTGGTGAAGAAGTTAATATTTATTCAAATCGCCAAGCTAATTTGCTTAATCCGATCCTTGAACAATACACTAAAGATACTGGTGTGAAGGTGAACATTGTATTTGCCAAGAAAGGACTTGCAGATAGAATGAAACGCGAAGGTCGTTTATCAAAAGCCGATCTATTACTAACAACGGATATCAGCCGCTTAGTTGAAGCTGTTGAAAGTGGTGTAACTCAGCCAGTATCAAGCGACGTATTAGAAGATAACATTCCAGCGCAATACCGTGACCCAGATGGCGAATGGTTTGCACTAACAACACGTGTACGTAATATCTATACTTCACGTGAAGTTTATGGCGACGTTGCTAACATCACTTATGAAGAACTTGCAGACCCTAAATATAAAGGTCAAATCTGTACACGTTCAGGTAAACACCCATATAACGTAGCTCTTATCTCATCAATGATTTCGCATCACGGTGAAGCTGAAGCAAAAGTATGGTTAGAAGGTGTTAAAGCTAACTTAGCACGTAAACCACAAGGTAACGATCGTGCACAAGTTAAAGCAATTAAAGAAGGCGTTTGTACTGTTGCGCTTGGTAATAGCTACTACTTAGGCAAAATGTTGAAAGATCCAAAACAAGTTGCTTGGGCTGAATCGGTTAACATTAACTTCCCTAACCAAGAAAACCACGGCGCGCACGTAAACGTTTCTGGTATGGTATTAGCGAAATTCGCACCGAACAAAGGTAACGCAGTTAAACTGATGGAATACCTGTCTGGCGCGAAAGCACAACAAATGTATGCTGAAGTTAACATGGAATACCCAGTTAAAGCGGGTATCAAAGCATCTGAGTTAGTTTCATCTTGGGGTGAATTTAACGCAGATTACATGCCAGTCGCAGAAATTGCAAAACATCGTAAAGCTGCACTAAGACTACTTGATGAAGTTAAGTTCGACTTGTAGAATACATATACCGCTAAGTTTGTTAGGGGTTAACAGTTGAAATTGCAGCTTAATCGGTTGCCAATTGACTGATTTAAAGGTTGGTAAAGTTACGTTGTAACTCGCCAACCTTTTCGCGTATCTAAACAGGAGTTATTTTTCCGTTCATGAATCATAAGTTAGCCTTTTCTTGGCATTCTAGTAGTTGGTTTATTGCGATCATGTTAGCGCTACCTATTGCGGCATTGTTTTACCAGGCAATCGGTCCCAGCGCTGATGTTTTTCAACACCTTATTGATACCGTTCTCCTCGATTATATTCAAAATACCCTGCTCCTTGTTTTCCTGGTTTGTTTAATCAGCAGTATTATTGCTTTACCTGCCGCTTGGCTTATTGCCATGTGTGATTTCCCCGGCCGTAAAAGCTTACAATGGGCACTGATGTTACCGATGGCGATGCCTGCTTATATTGTCGCTTATATTTATACTGATATGTTTGATTATGCTGGGCCGGTACAAATTGCTTTACGCGCCGTGTTTGGTTGGGAAAGTGCCCGTGATTATTGGTTCTTTGATATTCGTACCATTCCCGGTGCCGCCACGGTGTTAGCCTTGGTGTTATACCCTTATCTTTATTTGTTAGCCCGTACTTCATTTCTGGAACAATCAACCAGTCTGATCCAAGCTAGCCGTATGTTGGGCAGCTCTGCATTGTCGAGCTGTTTACGGGTATCGTTGCCCCTTGCGCGTCCAGCGATTGCGGTGGGGTTATCTTTAGTGGCGATGGAAACTGTGGCTGATTTTGCGACGGTGAATTACTTTGCGGTAAATACGCTGACGACAGCGGTTTACGATACTTGGATTGGCCACGGCAGTTTAACGGCCGCCGCGCAATTGTCGGTGATGACATTATCGGTGATCTTATTATTTGTCGGTTTAGAACGCTTCGCTCGGCGTAAACAGCAAGTCTTTCAAAAAAGCATGCTACATGAACAAGAGGTACGTTATCAATTATCTGGCGCGGCGAAATACGTTGCGATGGCTTGGTGTTGGTTATTAGTGTTTGCTGGTTTCTTATTACCGTTTGCGGTATTAGTTAATTATGCATGGCATTACTTTGCCGAGTCTTGGACTGAAGAGTTTTTTCAATACAGCGCCAATAGTTTAATTCTGGCGGTAGTCGTGGCGAGTCTCGCGGTTATATGCGCAATATTACTGGGTTTATACCGTCGTTTAGTTGGCTCTAAATATGCGGTGATCCCGGCACGTATTAGCACTATGGGTTATGCGTTGCCTGGTACAGTATTGGCTATTGGTATCATTATTCCGTTGACTTCGGCTGACTTTTTATTAAATGACTTAACCGAACTATTATGGGACTGGACACCGGGTCTGGTCTTTACGGGCACGACCTTTGCGCTTATTTTTGCTTATCTTATTCGTTTTTCAGCCATTGCGGTTGGTTCGATAGAAAGTAGTATTGATAAAATATCGCCGTCGTTAGATATGGTGGCTCGTACGTTAGGGCACTGTCCCAATAGCATGATCCGTAAAGTACATATTCCCTTGATCCGTAAAGGGGTATTAGCGGCGTTTTTATTAGTCTTCATTGAATCAATGAAAGAGCTGCCAACGGCCTTGTTATTACGTCCATTTAATTATGAAACACTTGCCACTTATGTGTTCCAGTTCGCGTCTGATGAAATGTTAGAACAGGCTGCTCTGGCGGCAATTGTGATCGTGTTAGTTGGATTGATCCCGCTTATTTTCTTGAACCGTTCTTTGGAGCAACAGCACTGATGACTACATCTTCCTCACTTGCTTTACGTATTTCAGATCTACATTGTAGTTATGCTGGCGTTGATATTTTAACGGGACTGGATCTGGATTTAGGTAAAAATGAAATCCTGTGTCTATTAGGACCAAGTGGCTGTGGTAAAACCACCACGTTAAAATTGATTGCTGGGTTATTACCACCAACCCAAGGCAGTATTGAGATTAATGGTCATGTGGTTGACAATCGCGATCTTAATGTCGCCCCTGAAAAGCGTAACGTCGGAATGATTTTTCAGGATTATGCGCTATTTCCACATTTAACCGTGACTGATAATGTGTTATTCAGCCAATATAAGCAAAATAAAGCCAAGCAAAAAGAGACGCTGGATTATGTGCTTAAATTGGTCAATTTGACCGAATTTGCTGACCGTTATCCACATCAACTATCCGGTGGGCAGCAACAGCGAGTAGCGATTGCCCGCGCTTTAGCCAATTCACCAGAGTTGTTATTATTGGACGAACCTTTCTCTAATATTGATAGCCAAGTACGTCATCACTTGATTGAAGAGATGCGCAGTTTACTTAAATCGCATAACATGAGCGCCATCTTTGTTACTCACAGCAAAGAAGAAGCGTTTGCTTTTGCCGATCGTTTAGCTGTTTTCCATCAGGGTAAAATTGAGCAGCTCGGCACGCCAAGTGAGTTATATAACCGACCTGCTACGCGCTTTGTAGCTGACTTCCTTGGCAAGGTTAACTATTTAGATGCGGTAGTAGTAGATGAATACAGCGTCAGTACAGCATTAGGTGTTATTAGCAGTAAGCAAAAATTAATCGCGGCTGTTGGTGCGCATAAATTGTTAGCGATTCGACCACAGCAATTAAAATTAGCGCTCAGCGAGCAGGGGAGTGCGACGATCACGCAACAACAATTCTTAGGGATGACCACGCATTGCACTATCACTGTAGCTGAAGAGCCAGCAATCGAATTATCGGTATCGATGCAACAGCCAATGGCGATTGGTGATGTGGTGAGTGTGACGGTTGATTGCCATGATTTGGTTTTATTTGATCGCGATTAACCGTTAATGGCGCATCAATGTTGATGTTTGGCGTGATACAATTCAGCGCCAAACATGGTCAGTAATACGCTAGTTTATCGCTAGAGATACTCAAACAACTCTTTTACTGCATTATCTACGTCGGCAATAATGGTGGTGCTGGTTGGGGTAATGAAAATAGTATCATCGCCCGCAATAGTGCCTAAAATACCTTCTGTACGGCCTAATGAATCTAATAAGCGTGCGATCAATTGCGCTGAGCCTGGGCTGGTTTGGATCACAATCAGGCATTCATTATGGCTAATATCTAATACTAGGCTTTTTAATTGGCTGCTAATGGTTGGTACACCTAACTCGGCTGGTAGGCAATATACCATTTCATCTTTAGCATTGCGGGTGCGTACTGCACCAAATTTACTGAGCATCCGGGAGACTTTTGATTGATTGACACTATCAAAGCCTTGTTCCTTTAGTGCATCAACAATCTCGCCTTGCGAGCCAAGATGCTCTTCTTTCAATAATCCTTTAAATGCTTTTACTAACAGATCTTGTTTTTCACTCATTTTTTTTACCATGTCAGTTGATTCATCTATAATTTAAACTATTAATGTTAAATGAACTTGGTTCGCGATGAACTGAATAATTATGCATATGATACCAGCAGGGTATATTTGTATCTAGCTTATTTGGTTAATTTGGTAATTTTGCATAAAAACCGAATTAAAGTGAATATTTATGTTGATTTTGCAGTTTATTCGGTTATTATACTCGCATCTAGTGCAATTATATTCAGTTATCATTATGAGCATCGAACTAAAAAACATCTGTAAATCTTGGGGTCAACTTGATGTATTACAAAACATCGACCTTAAATGTGCGAAAGGCGAGACCTTAGTACTGCTTGGTCCAAGTGGTGCCGGTAAGAGCTCTTTGTTGCGCATACTTAATTTACTTGATACGCCCGATAATGGCTCTATCAGTATTGCTGGTGAAACATTTGATTTTTCTGGCCAACTTAATGATAAACAATTAGCTAAGCGCAGCCAGATGTTAAGACGGAAAGTAGGTATGGTATTTCAACAATACAACCTATGGCCGCACATGTCGGTGATGGATAACTTAATTGAAGCACCCGTTAAGATTTTAAAGCAAACCAAACAACACGCTCGTGAAGAGGCCATGAAGATCCTCGAGAAATTACAACTAACTGATAAAGTTGATGTATTTCCATTAGCGTTATCAGGTGGTCAACAGCAACGTGTCGCGATTGCACGTGCTTTAATGATGAAACCAGAAGTACTGCTATTTGATGAACCAACTGCGGCGTTAGATCCAGAGGTAACGAACCAAGTAGCTGAGATCATTAAATCACTGGCAAGTACCGGTATTACTCAGGTGGTTGTGACGCACGAAGTGGACTTCGCGCGTAAAGTCGCCAGTCAAGTTTGTTATCTTGAAAGCGGTGAAATTGTTGAATTTGGTGGTGCTGAGCACTTCCAGCAACCACAAACGCCACAGTTTACAAATTATTTAAAACATTAGATTCTTTAAATATTAGGAATAGGTCGACCAAATGAAAAAATTACTCACAGTATTAATACTAACTTCAGCAGCGGCGCAAGTAACAGCTGCAGAGCAAATCAAATTCGTCACTGAAGCAACCTATCCACCGTTTGAAATGATGGATGAACACAACGAATTCCAAGGTTTTGACATTGATATCGCGCGCGCAGTTTGTACTGAATTAAAAGCGGAATGTAGTTTTGCTAACCAATCATTTGATAGTCTGATCCCAAGCTTAAAGTTCCGTCGTTATGATGCAGCTATTGCGGCAATGGACGTAACGCCAGCACGTAAAAAGCAAGTTGATTTCTCTGATATTTATTATGAAAACTCAGCGGTACTTGTGGCTGAAAAAGGTAAATACAATGTGGTTGCTGATTTATCAGGTAAAGCAGTAGGGGTACAAAATGGTACATCTCACCAAGCTTACATGACAGCAACATATGCCGATAAAAAAGTATTGTTACTTAATTTTCCATCGTACCAAAAAGCGTTTTTAGATCTTAAAAATGGTCGTATTAATGGTGTATTCGCAGATTCTGCTGTGGCGCACGATTGGTTGAGCAAACACAGTGGTGGTAACTATGAAACAGTGGGTAAAGCGGTGACAGACGAGAAATACTTTGGTGCTGGTTTTGCTATCGCAGTACGTAAAGGTAACGCTGAATTATTGACTAAACTGAACAAAGGTTTGCAAACAATTAAAGCGAACGGTACTTACGATAAGATTTACGCAAAATACTTTGCTAAATAAGAAGTAACAGTGTTTAATCTCGACCTGAGTTGCAGTGTAATATCAGGGTATAACCGCCAAGTTATTGTGGTAACGAGATAATTCATTTTAAAGTGCCTTTTAGGGGCACTTTTTGTTTTTACGTCCGGAGTTTTTATGGATCTTTTGCAGCTTCAATTATTATTGGATGCAACAAAAATCACCCTTGGCCTCGCGTTAACATCCTTGCTGGTTGGCTTGGTTCTCGCTATTTTATTCTGTGTTGCAGAAATGCAAAAGAACCCACTTATTGCCAAGCCGATTAGTTTTTTCGTGACCGTGTTACGTGGTTTACCGGAGATATTGATCGTATTTTTCATTTTCTTCGGTGGCACCCATATCCTGTTTTTATTAACCGATGAGTTTTATGACATCAGTCCATTCTGGAGTGGTGTAGTCGCACTGTCGCTTATCTTTGCATCTTATGCTTCACAAACGTTACGTGCGGCCATTCAATCAGTACCAAAAGGTCAGCAACAAGGCGCGCAAGCATTGGGTATGGGACCGGTGCGTTGTTTCTTGCGTATTACCTTGCCGCAAGCATGGCGTTTGGCATTACCGGGTTTAGGCAATCAATGGATGGTACTGCTAAAAGATACCGCGTTAGTTTCCCTGATTGGGGTTACGGATTTGATGAAACAAGCGGATTTATTATCAGGTAGTACCTATAAGCCCTTTACCTTTTTGGTGGCGGCTGCGGCGATTTACCTGATTATTACTTTGATTAGTCAATGGTTGTTAAAGCACCTTGATAAATACATTAACCGTTTTGATGCCGGAGTAGCAAAATGACGTTAGATCACTTTTGGTTATTATTTAACGGCTTGAGCACCACCCTTGAAATTACCTTTTTCAGCTTATTGTTTGGGTCAATGATAGCGGCGTTGTTAACGCTGGCAATGATCAATAAGATCCCGGGATTAAACTTATTAGCTCGGACAATTATTTTGGTGTTTACCGGTACCCCGTTATTGATCCAAATCTTTTTGGTATACAGTGGCCCGTCCCAGTTTGAGTGGATTAAAGATAGCTTCTTATGGGACTACCTGCGTCAGGCTAAGATATGCGCCATTATTGCCTTATCCTTTAATACTGCAGCTTATTCATCGCTGCTCTTTAAAGGGGCGATTGAATCGGTGCCGCGTGGCGAATGGGATGCCTGTAATGCGCTGGGTATGAATCGCTGGCAAACCCTGGCTGTTATTGTACCTCATGCGATACGCCGGGTATTACCGTCTTATTCTAATGAAGTGATCTTGGTACTTAAAGGTACCTCATTAGCAAGTTCGATCACGATCATGGATGTGATGGGTTATGCCAATCAAATCAATGGTCAAACCTATGATGCGTTAATGGCATTTTCTGCCGCTGGTATAATCTACCTCGGCATGAATGGTATCTTGATATTGATATTTAAACAGTTAGAGAAAAAAGCCCTCGCATTCCAATCTTAATTGACCTTGTTATTGGCTCATCTATTTCGTTATCGCCGAAATAGGTGAGAAAATTTAACCATTTCATCTGAAAGTAAATAGTTAATAGATAGAAAGCGAAGACTTAAATATTCATGTGTAATTCAGTTATTTATTGTGCATATCCGCGTTGTTAATTGTTTTTTCGTCAATGTTGCAGTAAGGTAACGGTGATTAAAGGAATTTGTGAATAATGTATTCTACATAAAACAATTAAGATAATGGAGACGTCTATGAAAGTTGCTGTATTAGGTGCTGCTGGTGGTATCGGTCAAGCTTTAGCCCTACTTTTGAAAACTCAACTACCTGCTGGTTCTGATTTATCACTTTATGATATCGCACCAGTAACTCCAGGTGTTGCTGTTGATTTAAGCCACATCCCTACAGACGTTACTATTGCTGGTTTTTCTGGTACAGATCCTACAGAAGCACTTGTTGGTGCTGACGTGGTACTTATCTCTGCGGGTGTTGCTCGTAAACCAGGTATGGACCGTTCAGATCTATTCAATATCAATGCTGGTATTATCAAAAATTTAGCCGCTAAATGTGCTGAAGTATGTCCAAATGCATGTATCGGTATTATTACTAACCCAGTAAACACTACTGTGCCAATCGCTGCTGAAGTACTTAAGCAAGCGGGTGTTTATGACAAACGTAAACTATTCGGTATTACGACGCTGGATGTTATCCGTTCTGAAACTTTTGTAAGTGCGCTTAAAGGTATTTCACTTGCTGACGTTGAAGTACCAGTAATCGGTGGTCACTCAGGCGTAACAATTCTGCCGCTACTTTCTCAAGTAAAAGGCGTTGAATTTACTGCGGAAGAAGTTGTTGCATTAACAGCTCGTATTCAAAATGCAGGTACTGAAGTTGTTGAAGCTAAAGCGGGTGGCGGTTCTGCGACACTTTCTATGGGTCAAGCAGCTGCACGTTTCGGTCTTTCTCTTGTTCGCGCACTACAAGGTGAAAAAGGGATCGTTGAATGTACTTATGTTGACGGTGGCTCTGAGCACGCAACATTCTTCGCACAACCTGTACTACTAGGTAAAAACGGCGTTGAAGAAGTACTCGCATACGGTGATCTAAGCGAATTTGAAGCAAGCGCACGTGATGCAATGTTAGAAGAACTAAAAGCGAACATCACGCTAGGTGAAGAATTCGTTGCAGGTTAATCATTACACTTAACCTGTTAGGTTAAGATGATGACAATCGAAACCCAAGTTATTTTTAACTTGGGTTTTTTTATTTAAGAAAATCATACATTGGTCGATATAACTATGACCACCGTAATTATTATCGCTGCAAATTTTATCTTAGGTTGATTGATATGTTTATAACACCGACAACGCGACTAACAACAATTTGTCATTACGTGAAAACGGCCACTTTTTATTATGTAAAAATGACAGTGTTAGTCACGTGCACGAGTGTATCTTTATTAGCGATGAATGCCGCTAATGCGGATGTAAACGATAATCAAACTGTGGCGAGTCAATCGATAGAAAGTCAATCCGTTGGCGTAAAAGAACAACGGATTACTGACAGTGGTAAGCGTGCTGTTGCGGCTGAAAAAGCCGGTAACATAGCCACTAAATATCGTGATTATCCCAGTGTTATTGAATTATATAGCGATGATGAACTGAACCAGTTAATTGCAGATAATACTCACCTTAAACGCGTGCGAGCAGATGAGTGTCAGCTGGTGGCTGATATTAAAGTCCGTGCGGAATTAGTAAAATTGCCAACCTACCAATTCCTATGGGGCGATATGTTAGCCTGGGGAGTCTGTGTTGATAAGAATGCCGAATTAGGCGTTTACTTCATGCGTGCCGCCGCAAGACAGGGTCTACCACGTGCATTAGAACAACTGGGCCGTTATTATGTACAAGGCAAATTTGTACAACAAGATATTGAACGCGCGTTACCGTTATTTGAACAATCGGCGAAATTGGGTTTTTTACCGGCAAAAGTACAGTGGGCTGAGCTATTAGTCAAAGGCTATGGCAGCCCTTATGATTATCAAACCGCATACAGTTATTTGTATAATACCGTCACCGCTGATGTTAAGATGCATAACAAATTGACCATACTACTCGCGAAATTAGAAAATTTAATGCCTAAACGCGTGGTTATAGCAGCAAAAAATGCCGCTAAGTACAATTAAGCATGATGAATTAAATATCCCTAAAGCTAACTGCATAATCATTTAGAGTTAGTTTCGATTCGATCCCATGCTCATTTGGCACTATCCTTCTGGTATACCGACTTACTTAGGGTACAAAACTGTATCCTAACGTAGTTTGGGTATATAATCTGACCGTTATTTCCTTCCAATTTGGACCTTCTATGAGTAAAGACCCTTTCCACTCGCGTGAGCAGGAAAAATATAATAATCCTATTCCTAGTCGAGAATACATTCTCGATTATCTTCGTAGCCTAGACAAGCCGATTAATCGCGAGCAAATATTTGCCGGATTAACATTAAAAGGTGAAGAGCACGAAGAAGCTTTACGTCGTCGTTTACGGGCGATGGAACGTGATGGACAGTTAATTTTTGCTCGTAACAGAACCTATGAGTTACCTGAAAACTTAGACCTGTTAGAAGGTTTGGTATTGGGTCATCGTGATGGTTTTGGCTTTTTCCGTCCTGATGATGGTGGTAAAGATTTATTTATCTCTATCCGTCAAATGTCGACGTTATTCCATGGCGATCGTATTCTTGCACAACCAGTAAAAGAAGAATTTAAAGGCCGTAAAGAAGCACGTTTCGTCCGTCTATTAGATGCTGAACCACTGCAACTTGTTGGTCGTGTTTATTTAGATAAAGGCATTGCCTTTGTACGTCCAGATGACAGCCGTATTAAACAAGAAGTGCGTATCAGCGATGAAGAACGTCTGGGTGCTCGTGCTGGCCAAATGGTTGTGGTTGAAGTATTAAAACGTCCTACTTATAACTTACCTGCACTGGGTAAAGTGGTCGAAGTACTGGGTGAAAATATGGCACCCGGTATGGAAATTCAAGTGGCGATCCGTACCCATGATATTCCCCATGTATGGCCAGAACATATTCTTGAAGACATGGAAAAACTGTCTCCAGAAGTACCTGACGAATCAAAATTAAACCGTGTTGATTTACGTGACTTACCCTTATTAACGATTGATGGCGAAGATGCCCGCGATTTCGATGATGCGGTATTCTGTGAACGTAAAAAAAGCGGTGGCTGGCGTTTATGGGTAGCTATTGCTGACGTAAGTTCATACGTACAAACGAATTCTGATTTAGATTTAGAAGCACAAGGCCGTGGTAACTCGGTGTACTTCCCAGAGCAAGTAGTGCCTATGCTGCCAGAAGTATTATCTAATGGCTTATGCTCGCTAAATCCACATGTTGACCGCTTATGTATGGTTTGTGAAATGACCATTTCTGATGCGGGTCGTTTGTCAGGTTATAAATTTTATGAAGCGGTGATGAACTCTCACGCTCGTTTAACCTATACCAAAGTTGCCAACATTCTTGATGGTGATACTGAACTGCGTGATGAATACCAAGCGGTAGTGCCACATCTTCACGAATTGCATAACATGTATAAAGTGTTGAAAACAGCACGTTCTGAACGTGGTGCCATTGAATTTGAAACGTTAGAAACACGTTTTGTATTTAATGAACACCGTAAAATCGATAAGATCGTACCGGTTGTACGTAACGATGCGCATAAGTTAATTGAAGAATGCATGATCTTAGCGAACGTGTCAGCAGCCCGCTTTGTTAGCAAGCATAAAGCCGCTTCATTATTACGTGTGCATGATACTCCAGGTGAAGAGAAACTGGTTAACTTCAGAAATTTCTTGAATGAAACTGGTTTAGAGTTAAGAGGTGGTTTGAAACCAACACCATTGGATTACGCTGATTTGATTAGCCGTATTCAAGATCGTCCGGATAAAGAACTTATTCAAACGATGTTGTTACGTTCAATGAAACAAGCGGTATACCAAGCTGAGAACAACGGTCACTTTGGTTTAGCGTTAACCGCGTATGGTCACTTCACGTCGCCAATTCGCCGTTATCCTGATTTAGTATTACACCGTGCGATCAAGTTTGAAATTGCGAACCAAGCGGCAGTTAAAGCAGGCGAGCCATTAACCCAGCGTTGGACTAGTACTGGCGGTTATTGCTACCAAGTATCTGATGTTGAGACACTCGGTGAGCATTGCTCATTAACAGAACGTCGTGCCGATGATGCAACGCGTGATGTATCCGATTTCTTGAAATGTGAATATATGCAAGATCACCTTGGTGATACATTCGAAGGTGTGATTGCTGCGGTAACTAACTTTGGTTTCTTTGTGCGTATCAAAAACTTAAACATCGATGGCTTGGTACATGTATCTAGCTTACGCGGTGATTATTATAACTTTGATGGCGGACGCCAAACCTTACGTGGCGAGAAAAGCGGTGTTGAATATCGCATCGGTGATCAAGTCGAGGTGAAAGTCTTAGCGATCAACATGAACGATAAGAAGATTGATCTTGAGATAGCGGGTGCTGTACAACACAGCCGTCGCAGTAAACGTAAACCAGCTGAATTTTCAGGTAAACGTAAGACTGAAGGCGCAAAATCGAAGCCAGCTAACAAGACTAAATTAAAGTTAAAAACCAACAGTGATGTTGTGGCGAGTGCGGCTGATAAAGCACGCGTTGCTGCCAAGTTAAAGCCACAAACAGGCGATGCTGTAGAACAGGGGACATCACCGGTTGATGCAGTTAAACCGAAAGGCAAGACTAAACCAGCGAAGAAAAAAGTAAAAGCTAAGGCTAAATCACGCCCAGGCAGAGCTGAACGTTCAAAGCAAAAAGCAAATACTAATAAATAGTAATAGTAATAATAGTAACAAGGTAGAGAGATACAATGAGCAGTGAACTAATTTTCGGTATTCATGCAGTTAAATCATTATTGGAGCATGAACCAGAGCGCTTCATTGAAGTATATGCATTAAAAGGACGTGAAGATGATCGTCTAACACCATTAATAGCAGAATTAAATGATATTGGTATTGCAGTGCAATTGGTTAACCGTAACACTCTGGATAAGAAGTGCGACGGCGGCCGTCATAACGGTGTATTAGCGCGCGTTAAAGAAGGTAAGAAATTAAACGAATCTGATCTAGATACGTTACTAAACCTTCTTGAAGAGAAAGAGGAACAGCCTTTATTATTGATTCTTGATGGTGTTACTGATCCGCACAACCTAGGTGCTTGTTTACGTAGTGCTGATGCGGCTGGTGTTCACGCAGTGATCGTACCAAAAGATAAATCAGTTCAACTGACATCTGTGGTGCGTAAAGTAGCCTGTGGCGCAGCAGAAACAGTGCCACTAATTGCAGTGACCAATCTTGCACGTACTATGCGTGAACTACAAGATCGTCGTATCTGGATCGTGGGTACTGCGGGCGAAGCAACACAAGATTTATACCAACCTAAACTAACGGGTCCATTAGCCATTGCGATGGGTGCGGAAGAAAAAGGTCTGCGTCGTTTAACGCGTGAACATTGTGACGAGCTAATTAGCATCCCAATGGCGGGTAGCGTCTCAAGCTTGAACGTATCGGTAGCAACTGGTATTTGCTTGTTTGAAGTAGTACGTCAACGTCAGGTTAAATAATCCTACGCGCTTGTTTGGTGAATAGGTCTAGTAAATAGGCTTAGTAAATCGGTTTAACCAATCGGTTTACAACAATGAGTTGATATAAAAAAAGCGTCCAATCACTGGACGCTTTTTTATTAACTCTATTTTATGAACTACAGTTTTTATCGACTATCGTTTGCGGTGTGATGCAGCTTAATATCTTAGTACTCTAGGCTATTAAGCATCCATTACGTCTGAGGCTGCGCTTTTACCGTCACTATCGATATGGGTTTCGCTACTCGTGATTTTACGGCCTCTTGGCATCTTCACCACTAATGTTTTGGCTAAGTCATCATGTAGGCAGCGACGTTTTTCACCTCTAAAAATAGCCAAGAAATTACTGATAGTAATAACAAAGCCAAAAAATGGCAGGTAAGCAACTGCCCAAAATGGCAGGTAACGCTTAAGAATGATGTCTTGCAAGCTCAGGCGTTGGCCATTTTCACCGACCACGGCAATGCCAACAATACGTTTACCTAAGGTTTGACCGTATTCTTTAAGCAGGTAACTGTTTAATGCCATAAATAGCAGGATTTCAAGCAACGAGACTTTGACTTGAGTCGCGAATGAGATCGTGAAGTTTTCATCGATACCGCTACTTAGATTCAATAAATCAAAACCAAGAATAAACGGGACTAACATAATAGTCGGAAAAACGATTTTATCTAATATTGCTGCTTGAAAGCGTTGAGCTAACGTGGCAAGTTCAACATACTGGCGAGATGACGACGGTTCAGGTTGCATATGACTTCTATAAATTAGTTAACAGGAGTTAGACCTAGATGATAATCAATCCTTAGCGTAATAATCAAGATTTACTCGCACTTATTTATTCAATCCAAGTTTTGCGCCACAGGATAAGGATTATTGTTATCATGCTCGATGATGTTTAGTTTTAGTATATGGGATGAATTATGACCTGGATGTGTTGTCAGTTTAACGAATTATCGAGTTTGCAACTTTATGATGTATTGCAATTACGCTCGGCTATTTTTGTCGTCGAACAAGACTGTGCTTATCAAGATATTGATGGTTTAGATACGCATCCTGAGACGCGTCATTTATTGCATTATAATGAAGCAGGTGAATTATCTGCTTATCTGCGTATTTTAGCGGCAGGTGTTAGTTATCCGGATGTGGCGATTGGCCGTGTGGTTACGGCAGCATCTGGGCGTGGACAAGGACTCGGCCATCAATTATTAGATCGTGGTATTAATGCTGCAAAATCAGTATGGCCAGAACAAGACTTATATCTGTCAGCACAAGCTCATCTGCAACATTATTATCAGCGCTATGGTTTTGTTACTGAGACGGCAGAATATTTGGAAGATGGAATTCCCCACGTTGGTATGCGCTGGCAAGCGAATGCTGAGTATTCGAAAAGCTCATAACAAACAAGACTAATAACATGCACGATAACATGTACGGTGATAGTGTTTTGATCATAACAAGTCCTTGTTAATGGCAGCATATTGTTGCCGTGATAATGTCTATGGTAACTGCGTATGCATTATTTAATATGGCACATATTATTCATTGTTTTTTACAGTTTGATGATAAAAAGATAAATCAGCATTTGTTATTAATACTTTTATTTATCAATAATTAAAAGATGAATTTTGATTAATGCTTTAGGCTTAATACTTTTATTGACAGGCACTACACCCAAGTTACTTCGAGTGTAAATGTAAATATTTACGATTATCTTCGTTGTCGAGTTGTATTGTGGGGAGTGACACTATATAATTCGCGGTCTCAAAATTAGTCAATTTTTTATACGTTCCTTGCCTCGATGGACCGACTAAGCCAGAGCCGAGGCTGATTAAACCCGTGAGGAGCTTACGATGCGTCATTACGAAATCGTATTTATGGTTCACCCAGATCAGAGTGAACAAGTTGCAGGCATGATTGAGCGTTACAGCGCAGTTGTTACTGAAGCAAATGGTACTATCCACCGTCTAGAAGACTGGGGTCGTCGCCAATTAGCATACCCAATCAACAAACTTCATAAAGCTCACTATGTTCTTATGAACATTGAAGCTGGCCAAGATGTTATTGATGAGCTAGAAAATAACTTCCGCTTTAACGACGCTGTTATCCGTAGCATGTTCCTACGTACTAAAGGTGTTGTTACTGAAGCTTCTCCAATGGCTAAAGCTAAAGAAGAACGCCGTGAAGCGCCTGCTGCTACTACTACAGAAGCACCAGCTGCGCAATAATAGCGTTTTAGCTATAGGTATTTGTTTGTTGGATAACACTAGTTATCCAATTTGTTGAGAAGATTTTAGGAGATTTTCATTATGGCACGTTTTTTCCGTCGTCGTAAATTCTGTCGTTTCACTTCTGAAGGTGTTACGGAGATTGATTATAAAGATATCGCTACGTTAAAAAATTACGTAACTGAAAGCGGTAAAATTGTACCAAGTCGTATTACTGGCACACGTGCTAAGTACCAACGTCAACTTGGTCGTGCGATCAAACGCGCACGTTACTTGTCTCTACTTCCATACACTGACTTACATAAGTAAGCTTTTGTTTGGTCGTCAAGACTAACTCTACATTTCTGAGGAAAGGTAATGAAAGTAATTTTATTGGACAAGATCGCTAAATTAGGTAAATTAGGCGAGACTGTTAACGTTAAAGCTGGTTATGCTCGTAACTTCCTTTTACCTAAAGGTAAAGCGGTTCTAGCAACTAAAGCAAACGTTGAATCTTTCGAAGCACGTCGTGCTGAACTAGAAGCTAAAGTAGCTGCTGTTAAAGCAACTGCTGAAGCTAAAGCTGCAACAATCAACGCTCTAGAAGCTGTTGTAATTGCAACTAAAGCTGGTGACGAAGGTAAACTATTCGGTTCTATCGGTACTCGTGACATCGCTGATGCGATCGTTGCTGCTGGTGTTGAAGTTGCTAAAAGTGAAGTTCGTCTTCCTGAAGGCGCTTTACGTACTCTTGGTGCGTTCGAAATCAGCATCCAAGTACACAGCGAAGTATTCGCTACAGTGAACTTAGAAGTTGTAGCTACAGCTTAATTTAAAGTTTAACTTTAGATTAATCTTAGTAAAAAGCCATGGTGTAAACCATGGCTTTTTTTATGCCTGTCATTTGAGAGACGCACGATGTGATAACGGCGTTCTCAACACCGTCAGGAAGAATCAAGGGTTAGTGGACTATTTTGGATAACCGGTATTATTTGGGGTAGCCAGTGATGGTACGAATAGACTGATATAACGGCTGCAGTTGTTTATACATCTTTAAATAGACTTGTTTATAAAGTGCATCATAAGTTGCCACGATTGCTGGTTGCGGTTGAAATACCTTATTTACCCGCGTCATCCCCGCAATCGCCTGATCAAAATCAGCATATATTCCCAGCCCTACCGCAGTCACAATCGCGGCACCTAAACCCGATGTTTCAAAGGTATGTGGGCGTTCTGCTGGCATGTTAAAAATATTGGCGGTTAATTGCATCGCCACATCACTTTGTGAGCCACCACCAGATACCCGAAGCGTGGTTATTTTGACCTTATTACGTTTGCTGATCCGCTCTTTACCTTCGCGTAATGCATAGGCCAATCCTTCTAAGATCGCCCGGTAAATATGGGTTCGCGTATGCACATCGCCAAAACCAATAATACCGCCTTTGGCTTCAGGACCAGGATCGCGCGCGCCGGGTGTCCAATAGGGTTGTAACATCAGCCCCATAGAACCGGCTGGAATGTCTGCGACTAAGCGATCGAATAATACTTCTGGGGCAATACCTTCGGCATCCGCGAGATGTTGTTCCCGTAAACCAAACTCTTTTTTAAACCAACTGATCAACCAAAAACCACGATAAATCATCACCTCGGAAGAATAATGGCGTGGGATCGCGGAAGGAAATGGCGGTAAATGTGGCGTGGCTTCCACGTATTTATCTGTGGTGATATTAATGGTCGCCGTGGTGCCATAACTTAAACAAGCTATGTGGGGACGGTTACCACCAGAGCCGATAATTTCGCAAGCTTTGTCTGATGCCGAGGCTATCACCGGTAATCCAGCCGGAATACCTGTATACGCGGCGGCCTCTTCGGTGACATGACCAATCAGTTCACCGGGTTCGATCAGTTTAGGTAACATCTGCGGATCTATGGCTAACATATCCCAACGCCAATCCGATTTTTTTAACCACGCCAGTTTTTTGTAATCAAATGGAATATAACCGACTTGGCTGCCAATTGAATCAACAACATTGTCGGTAAATTTATAATTTAAAAAACCCGATAATAGGAGATACTTGGATGTATCACGCCAGATGTCGGGCTGGTTTTGACGGATCCAAATGGCTTGGGATTTTTCTTGAAAACGTTGAATAATGTCTTCGACACGGGCAATTTTAAATAACCAGTTCCATGGCCATTGTATTGCTTCTTGCTGCGCATGACGTTGATCTAACCAAATGATCGCTGGGCGTAATGCGTTACCATCACTATCGAGGTTGATCACTGTGCCACGTTGGGTGGTGATCGACATACCGGCAATATCTTGTTTATCGATCTCGGGGTATTGTTTCAGATCTTGCCACAGCAAATCACACGCTTGTTGTACCGCTAACCAATAATAATCAGGATCCTGCTCTGCCCAACCAGGCTGGTCTGAAAAGTAAGGCGTGATCACTTGCTGGCCTTTGGCGATCAAGTTGCCTTGCTGATCAAAAAGTAGTGCGCGAACACTTTGCGTGCCATTATCAATACTTAACAAATAACCTGGTTGCATTGAGTCTGCAGTTGCTGCTGCCGGAACTGATGTTAAAGGTCTACTGTCCATGTAAATTCTCTCTGACTAAGTTAGTTGGCAACTACGTTAGCTGAACTAACGTCCTGTGTTGATAAAAGCTGGCGATGTTTTGGCAAGCTATAGTAACGCTGAATGATGTCTTGATAGCGACTTAACTCTTGTTGCCACTGACCTTCATTCCAGTGTAACGCGGTTTGGCAAAGCGGCTGTAATTGCCCGAATAACTGCTCGCCGCCTGCCGCTAATAATAACCCGATGCGAGTACGACGTAACAGTAGATCATCAAGGTGAACCACCATTTCGTGCTGCAAACTCCATTTAAGCTCGGCAAGTAGGGTATTGGTACTGCCAATTGGTCTCAGTTCATTGTGTTCAGCGTTATTGATCAAGTGACTGTAGTGTTTACCATACTGACTTTTTAACCGCTGTATCTGTTGCTGATGTAAGATGCTGTCGACGGGTGTATCTGGGATAGTTTGAAATAGTTTGGCCGCTTGTAAGTCGATCAAGTTCATATCAGGCAAGTAATACTGCGCGACTTTTAATACATCGAGCGCGATTAATCTGAAGGTGGTGAGTTTGCCGCCTGCAACACTGATCAAGCCTTGTTCATTCCAGATCGAATGCTCACGTTTTTCATCTGAGGGTTTGGTTTTTTTCAGGTGTTTGTTGTTACTGGCATCGTTACTCACCACAGGGCGGATCCCGGCGTAGGTCGAGATCACATCGCTTTCGCTGATATCCGCTTGTGGGAACTGTTTATTGATCCCGGCAAGTAAGTAATCGACTTCACTTTGACTGATGCAGGGCTGTTGATCTAAATCGCTATCATGATCAAGATCCGTGGTACCAATCACAGTGCTATTTTCCCAAGGGAAAGCAAAGATAGGCCGTTTGTCTTCAGGGTGGAAGTAGCTAACTGAATAGGCCAGTGGTAAGCGCCAACTGGGGACGATTAAATGGCTGCCTCGTAACGGTCTAATGGCTTTTGGGGCGTGCAGTTGCTGGCGCAATTTATCGGTCCAAGGCCCTGTGGCATTGATCACCACTTTTGCTTGGAGATCGAATTTTTGCCCAGATACCTGGTCCGCAACGTTAATGCCAGTCACTGTATCTGCCGTGAGAATAATGTGTTCAGCGCTTAGATAATTGATCGCTGTGCCACCACGTTCCTGTGCTTCTTGTAATACCCGCATAACCAACCTTGCATCATCCGTGACAGCATCAGCGAATTGGGTTGCTCCTTGCAGTTTGTTCTGCTCAATACCTGGCGCGTGAAAGTCCGCAATGCCATGATTAATATAACGGTGATTACGTTTGCCACCAATCCAATCGTAGATGGTCAGTAAACTATTAAACACAAAGGGTCCAGGGAATTGAGATTTATAATGGCCCATCAAAAATTGCAGTGGATTGACTAAACCAGGTAATTCGTTCAGTAATTTTTCGCGTTCCGTCACGGCATCCTTGGTCATATTATATTGACCGCTGCCCAAATAGCGTAATCCACCATGCACCATTTTTGAGGATTTGCTGGATGCTCCCCAAGCAAAGTCTTGTTGTTCAATTAACAAGACTTTTAATCCGGCTTGGCTGGCGGTTAACAGGATACCGGCCCCGGTAATACCGCCACCAACGACGATCATATCCCACACCGTATTATCAGCGCTTTGTTGGATCTTAGAGAGGCGCTGTGCGCGACTAAAATCGGCTAATAGATGACTCATACAACCTCCTAACTGACCTGTTCTTGTTGTTTGTTATCATCGCTTGCTCGCACATTCAGTGTGGCTACTGGCTTGGGAGTGGATGCAATCAGGCAATGTGGATTCATGATCTGCTGTGGATCAAAAGTATCACACAGGGACTGAATCGCTTTGATAGTTAACGCGCCTTTTTCGGTGATTAAATAAGGTTGATGATCTTTACCGACGCCGTGTTGGTGACTAATGGTGCCTTTGTTATTAACAATGATCTCAGAGGTTGTGTGTTTTAACTTCGCCCATTGCGCTAAGGTTTGCTGGTAATCTTCACCTGCCTTGAAGATATAGGTGGTGTAAATACTAGACCCTTGTTGGTAAAAGTGGGACAGATGGGTAAACACATGCAGTTGTGGCGTGCCGGCTGTTGTACCGGTACTTGCATCTTGCGTTAATACGGTGCGTAAATTGGTTTCTATTTTGGCTATCAGATTATCGACGTTTTGCCAGTCAGTGGCTGTTTCTAACGTATCCACGACATAGCCTTTTTGCCACAATGCTTCGCGGAAATAGGGCATGGTAAAGCGTTTTTCCGCCCATTTATTGCCCATGAATGAACCGGTATATAACCCTTGATGTGCTTTGGTTATTTTCTTCAATTGTTTTAATGCACTACGGCATTGGAATTTGGTACCAGTTAAACCAAAGGTCATCATGCACTTGCCTTCTTTGGTACCAAATATTGCCAGGGCTTTTTCGAGTAACGCGATCTGTTTTGCGTGTCCGGCTAAGGCGAGTTGAGTTTCGGTTTCAATGGCGTTACTCAGGCGTAGCATCGACAGTTGAATATCGGCTTGGACTAACGTTTTGGCCGCTTCTTTGGCTTGCTGCCAGCTTGGGAAGAAAGTGACATAGAAATTTTCTTGTACTGCTAATTTACGTACGCGTACTTTGACTTCCGCTAAGATGCCTATACGTCCTTCCGAGCCCATTAATAATGCTTTAATATCGGGCCCTGCTGCCGACGCTGGGAAGGTGGGAATATCCAAGCGACCCACTGGGGTGATGACTTCACCCCCGGCAAATAATTCTTCAATACGGCCATAGCGTAAAGATTGCTGACCACTCGAGCGGGTTACTACCCAGCCGCCAATGGTTGAAAGCTCAAAAGATTGTGGGAAATGGCCTAAGGTATAACCTTGTGCTCGTAATTGTGCTTCGACTTGTGGACCGGGAGTACCCGCACCAAACGTGGCAATTTGGCTGTCAGTATCGAGTGCGATAAGTCTGTTCATCCGCCCCATATCGACGGTTAAGATTGCCTGTTCTGATGCAAATGGATTAATGTGACCTGCGACGCTGGTGCCGCCACCATAAGGGATGACCAGAATATGGTGCTGTTGGCAAAAGCTGAGAAGTTCGACTAAATCATCACTGTTTTCTGGAAACGCGACACCATCGGGGAAATACTCAAAATCGCCACTGCGCATGGCTAACCAGTCCGGTAAACTCTGCCCTCGAGCGTGACGAATTCGTACTTCAGGATCGAGATTAAATAACGGGTGTTTGGGCAATCGGGAGGCAGGTACTTGTTTCATCACATCCTCAAGCTGCGCATCGATGAGTGGTGTTGTTGCCCCTACTTTTGAAATTAAAAATGCATCAGCAGTACTCGGTAGATCTAATTTATTGGCTTCATCGCCCCAACCATTCCAACGTTTCATAATCTCATCTTCCTCTGTAATATTACGGTATGTCATCTAGTTTAGATGTAAAGTACGGTTGATCGCATTGTCGTATTAAGCCAAGATAAGTATCAAATTAGGACTAACTCACAATACCTCAGGGTAAAGCTCGTTATACTCATAAATACGTATTGAATAAGGATGATTCAGTTATGGTAGGGCTAGGTTCAGTATCAGTGCCAGTAATAAAACAGTATTTACGCTATGTGGAAACGTTGGATATCGATGTACCAGCGTTATTGTCACGCAGCAATATCACAGAGTCAACACTTGCCCAAGAAAGTGAGCGTATCACTGGTGAGCAATTACAGGCATTTTTGGCCAACCTTATTATAACCACAGATGATCCCTTATTCGGATTGAAAAGTGGTGCCTTTGTTGAACCGAGCTCGTACAGTGTACTGGGTTACATCACGATGACGTGTGCGACGCTTGAACAAGCGTTAGCGCGTATTCAGCCCTATGAAAAATTGGTGGGTGATATGGGCGTGACCTCAATTAACTATCAATCTAAGCAGTTATGTATCAATTGGCATTGTGCTTATACCGTTGAAAATGTGCGAGAGCAAATGGTCGACAATGTATTTGCTTCTTGGCTTGCTTATGTCCGTTGGCTATCTGGGCAAGATTTAGGGCCGCTGGAAGTACATCTGCAACGCGCAGCACCAGCGCCAGAACTTATACATCACTATCAGCAGGTATTTTCTTGTCCGGTACTATTTTCACAACCAAGTAATAGCCTTATTTTACCGCGTGAATATCTTGATATTCCGTTACGGCAACCCGATCATAATTTATTGAAAACCCTTGAGTTACATGCCGCTGGACAAGTTTCTGCCCTTGGAGATACGCACAGTTTTAGTGTCCAAGTTAAAGATATTATTCGTATTTTATTATCGAAGGGCATTACCCGCAAAGATATGGTTGCTGGGCAGTTGAACATGAGTGAAAGAACGCTGCAGCGGAAATTGCAGCAAGAACAAACCAGTTATCAGAAATTATTGGATGAGGCGCGTTTATCACTGGCTCAGCAGTATTTAATTGAAACACAGCTGGCAGTGGATGATATTGCCATGCTGTTGGGATTTAGTGAAACGCGTTCTTTTTTTCGTAGCTTTAAGTTATGGACAGGGCAAACCCCGAATGTTTATAGAGAGTGCGCAGAGAGTGTAGTTCACAAAAATAAGGTTAAATGAGTGATTTATAGTACGCAACACTTTCATTTTTTGAGTATGAGTACTAAAATTTGCCACAAATAATAAAGTTAAACCCTATACTGCTTCACAGCAGGATGCAATTAGTGAGTATATGATGAAAAAAATTACAACAATGATCGTTGCGTTAACATGTTTAGTTCCTTCTCTTGCAATGGCTGGTGGTGATATCGCTGCTGGTAAAGCGAAAGCGGCTGTATGTGCTGCTTGTCATGGTGCTGCAGGTATTTCTGTTGTGCCTATGTACCCAAATCTAGCGGGCCAAAAAGAAATGTATTTAGTTAATGCATTAAAAGCCTATAAAACGGGTCAACGTACTGGCGGTATGGCGCCGATAATGGCTGGTCAAGCGATGGCATTATCTGACGCTGACATTAACAATGTAGCGGCGTACTTCTCAAGCTTAAAATAGCATTGCGTTAGTACCAACAGTCAATCTATTAATAGAGCCTCGTGATGAGGCTTTTTTATTAACCAAAACACCGTCAAACACAGCCCTCATATAAATTTTTATCACTTCACTGGTTATTTCATTTCCCCTACAGGGATATTTTTAGGATAATGGCTAATCGCACTAAATTTCGTGAGCGCTAGCATGGCCGACAAACGTCAAAACCAGTTTCAAAATCAGTTTTCAAAAGATAAAAATAGAAAAGACAGTGCTGTTGATGCGCTAAAAGTGCCGCCGCATTCGTTTGAGGCGGAGCAATCGGTGTTAGGTGGCTTATTCATTGATAATGAAGCCTGGGATCGTGTCACCGAATTTGTGGTGGCGAAAGATTTTTACAGTCGCCCACATCAGCTTATCTTCGAAGCAATGGGGAAGCTGGTGGATCAGCATATCCCGCTGGACATTATTACCGTTTCCGAATGGTTAGATAACGAAGAACTGCTCGATGATGCGGGTGGTTTTGCGTACCTGGGTGATATTACTAAAAATACCCCAAGTGCATCGAACATTACCGCTTATGCCAACATTGTGCGTGAGCGTGCGATAATACGTGAACTCATTGCGGTTGCCAGTGATATCAGCGAGTCAGGTTATGAGCCACAAGGGCGTAAAAGTACCGACCTACTTGATTTAGCTGAAAGTAAAGTATTCCAAATTGCAGAATCAAGACAGAGCGAAGGGCAAGGCCCAAAGAACTTAGAAAGTGTATTGCAAGAAACCGTTGATAAAATCGAAGAGCTTTACCAAACCCCACATGACGGTGTGACGGGGGTTGCGTCTGGTTATCATGCTCTCGATGCTATGACTACTGGCTTCCAACCATCTGATTTGATTATTGTCGCAGCCAGACCATCCATGGGGAAAACGACTTTTGCGATGAATTTATGTGAGCACGCGGCGTTGAATGAAGATAAACCCGCGGTTATTTTCTCGCTGGAAATGCCGGCAGAACAGATCATGATGCGTATGCTCGCGTCACTCGGCAAAATTAACCAAACTAAAGTACGTACCGGTCAATTAGATGATGATGATTGGGCGCGTTTATCTGCGACCATGAAGAGTATGCTTGAGCAGGGTAAAATGTACATTGATGATAGTTCTGGTTTAACCCCGACTGAAGTACGTTCGCGATCACGTCGTATTGCTCGTGATCATGGTGGCATCAGTATGATCATGATTGACTACCTGCAACTTATGCGTGTACCAGCGCTAAGTGAAAACAGAACCTTGGAAATTGCCGAAATTTCCCGTTCATTGAAGTCCCTTGCTAAGGAACTTAAATGTCCAGTGATTGCCTTATCACAGTTGAACCGCTCGTTGGAGCAACGTGCCGATAAACGCCCCGTTAACTCGGATCTTCGTGAATCAGGCTCTATTGAGCAGGATGCCGATTTAATTATGTTTATTTATCGTGATGAGGTTTATAACGATGATTCGCCAGATAAAGGCACTGCCGAAATCATTATCGGCAAACAACGTAACGGTCCAATTGGTAAAATCAGACTGACCTTTAACGGTGAATTCTCGCGCTTTGATAACTTTACCGGACCTGCTTATGATGATGATTATTAAGGAGTAGCTATGCGTTCAGCAACGGCTGAAATATGTTTGCAGTCATTGCAACATAACGTTCAACAAATAAAAAACATTGCCCCGAACAGTAAAATAATGGCTGTTGTGAAAGCTAATGCTTATGGCCATGGTCTGCTTGCAGTCGCATCTGCGCTTACTGATGTTGATGCATTTGCGGTGGCTCGTGTTGAAGAAGCATTAACCCTGCGTAGTGGTGGTATTGTAAAACCGATCTTATTATTGGAAGGTTTCTTCTCGACTGATGAATTACCGATTTTGGTGGCAAATAACATTCAAACATCGGTACATATTGAACAACAACTTGATGAACTCGAACAAGCTGACTTAGAGGCGCCTATTCATGTTTGGTTGAAGATGGATACCGGTATGCACCGTTTGGGTATCCGTCCTGACAACTGTAAACGTGCGATTGAGCGCTTGAAGAATAACCCAAATGTAGTGCAACCTGCACGGTTGATGACCCATTTTAGTTGTGCGGATGAAGCTGACCCGAGTATCACCCAACGTCAAATTAATATATTTGACGAATTAGTGGCTGGTGAAGAGGGTGAACATTCTATTGCTAACTCTGCGGGAGTGTTGGCTTGGCCAAGTGCACATCGGGATTGGATCCGTCCAGGTATCATGCTTTATGGTGTGTCACCGATGATCGGCGCAACCGCTGTGGAACATGATTTAAAGCCCGTGATGACATTAACCACAGACTTAATTGCAGTGCACGATATTAAAAAAGGTGAGACCACGGGTTATGGTGGGATCTGGAGTGCGTCGGAAGACACCCGCTTAGGCGTTGTTGCTGTGGGTTATGGTGATGGTTACCCACGCATGGCACCAGAAGGTACTCCGGTACTAATTAATGGTCGTATTGTCCCGATTGTTGGCCGCGTTTCAATGGATATGTTAACTGTGGATTTAGGTGTCGATTGCCAAGATAAAGTGGGCGATAAAGTGATTATGTGGGGTGCTGGGTTACCAGCAGAATTAGTTGCTGAGCACATCGGAACCATTGCATATGAACTGGTAACTAAGCTTACACAACGGGTTACACTTAAATATTTATAAAAATAGTGGGCTGTGATGTCTTTATTTTTATTTTTAAAACCAGCGAAAATTAAGTCATATCAAGGTATTATATTTATAGATAACACTGAGTCATGAATTTTAATTCAATAGATGGACTAAAATATGCATATTTCATCTGCAATTTGTTAATTAATTACGCTATCATAGAGTAGGGTTAAAGCTCTACTCGCTTTATTAAGTCTAAACTTGAGCCGATATATCGTCAATTATTGTTTTATTTCGTCGATATTCAATAATTAGCATAAAGTTGATAGATGTATCTCAGGGGTGAGATTAAGCATATTTCATCTCACTTTTTATCATTTAATTTGTACAGCAGTAAGAGGGCATATGACAGAGAATAATACGATGCAAAGAAATCTTCCTAGGCAGGAAAGAAGCCTTGAAAGAGTAAAACAAATTATTGATTCAGCTGCGGCCTTGTTTGATGAAATCGGCATTGCGAATGCTACCCCTTCAGATATTGCTAAAGCATCTGGTTTAACTAGAACCTCGCTATACCGTTATTTTCCAAATAAAGCATCAATTATCCGCGCATTAGCTGAACGTCATCTCCAAGCATTAGAATTACGTTTCTCAGCAGTCGCCAGTGATTTACCCCTTGAAGATCGTATCGAACTGGTTATCGAAATATATGCTGAATTCTACCAGAACGAACCGGGTTATATGGCGGTTTGGTCAGGTGTTGATTCGTTACCTGAACTTAAAAGTATAGACCAGTCAGCTCTCGATTTTCATTCTGCAGTGATTCAAAAGCAAATGGTGAGTATTGTCGCTGATGATCTAGATAGTGAACAGATCAAAATGATCTCGGTTATTTTACCGCGTACTGTCGGTTCAATCCTACGCCTGGCTGTTCAGGAACCTGAATTAGCAGATAAATATGTCCATGAAGCAAAAATACTAGCGAAAGTATACTTGACGCATTATACGGACTTAGCGGGTTATAAGCTTAAGGTTAATCAAAGCGATTCTTAACAACATAACGGCGTGAATTGTTGTCATGTTAGCCCTCCAGATATGAGTATCTTAATCGAATAAACTAGCAGTGCTGCATGATATACCCAAGTTACTTCAAGATGTTTGGGTTATAGATACTGTTAGGTACCCGCTTCAATTAGCTGTGGATGCTAACTCTCAAATAATGGAATTGTTTTTATGCCTATCTCTTATGTTGAACCCGTATTTCGTCCGCCGAGTGAATGGCGCTCATTGATTTTACAAGTCGCCAATGGTTGTTCTTGGAATAACTGCACTTTTTGCGATTAGTTGGGGTATCACAAATATAATATTTCAATGTTGTTTAGGAACATCTGAATAGAAGATCTTGTACTAACCTTTATATTACATGCATGTGTTTAGTGTGAAAATGTAATATAAGGAATAGGTAATGTTAGCCTCTATAACATGTAAGTCAGTCATCACCATTGATAATACAGGTAGTCAAATTGAGCTGCCTGTCATTATCACCGATGATGGAATTCTTGATAGCTACCTGCGCTATTTGAAAACAAACAGCAATAAAAGTCAGACCTGGATAAATGCATCAACGCATGCCATAAGATTATTGCTTGATTATATTGATGCGAATAATGGCTGCTTTGAACATGCTCGTGAGATGTTCAAAAGCTTTGCTGACTGTCTTTATACTGGCACTATTGATGAAGAGGGTCATGATCCGTCTAACCTGCGGTGGACACCTCGTCGCGTTGTTAATGCTGATCGTATTGTTTACTACATCACAGAGTATTCTGATCATCTTGCAGATATACTTGATAATAATCTACAGTTAAATCCTTTCCGTAAAGCGACCAAGTTTGAAGAAAAACTGAATTGGGCAGCTCGTTCGCATAGACTAAATAATTCTTTTCTATCTCATCTCTCATCAAGAAGTCGTGATGAAGAGTCGATGAAACAATCTAGGGTTCATAGAGGTAGGGCTAGTTATTCTGGTCAGCGTCATGATCTTGAGCAAGTATACGCATTTCCTGAGCCTAAATTTGAGCCATTAATCAATATTGGCTATTCCAGACCAAGCATATCTCCTACAGCCCCAGATGAACAGCGTTTAGAGCTTCGTAATATATTGATATCTTATCTTATGTTTTATGGTGGGTTACGTATAAGTGAATGCTTCCATATATGGCTAGATGATATTTCAGTTAATCGCATTACAGGCCAATCAAAGGTTAACGTTTATCATCCATCTACAGGAAATTCTCCTGACTTTTATGAAAAATCAAAAGATACAGATCGACAAACCACTCTAGCTATTCATTTCGGCCTTAAGCCTCGCACACATTACAGAAAAACCAGCGCTATGTATGCAGGTTGGAAAAGCCCTGCTGTAAAAAAAAGTGGATCTCGATTCGTACATTGGTTTCCACCTAGTAAAGGCATTGAGTTTGCAAACTACTGGCGTAGCTATTTGATGCTCCAACGTGTTAATCCTCCTGAAGATGATATGCATCCTTTCGCATTTACAAATGCACAAGGGGCTCCTTATTCAATATCTGCATTCAGAGAACGATATGAAGTTGCACTTCACAAGATAGGTATGACGATGGATAAAGATCTAGGTACTTCACCGCATGGCATGCGTCACGCCTACGGTCAGAGAGTGACTACAATGCCTCTAGGTGATGATATTTCAGAGACTGAGCATCGTATTATGATTCAACGAATGTTAGCTCACGTATCTCCTGATTCACAAGAGCAGTATAAGCGATTTACGGATGAGTAAATTACAGAAATGCTAGACAAAGTGGTAAATGGGTCTAACCCCCCAACACAGAGTGAATACCATAAATTGGTTGAATACATACCTATCAATATCTTACTGTTGTTTTCTGTCGTGTGGATACAAGGGGGAGGCAGCTTATGAGAGCTACTTCAAGGCTAGCTATTTCAAGGAGAGCTACTGTAACTCTTGAGTATGTACGAAATGCTATAGAAAAAATAAATGATAATGCTGGAGAGTTACTGATAACCAATGATTGCTCGTACAAAGCAAACTATCGAAGTGATAATTTATTAATTCGTCATATTAATTCATATTTTACTGATGTTGAAAAATCTGAATTCATTGCTAAATATTCTAAAGAAATTCATGTTGATAAAAAATTGGTCACTTTATGGGATGCTTTATTAAGGCGTCCGATTGAAAACGTAACGCTAGGATATGTACGAGATGGAATTGCTCATATAAACGATAATATTGAAGGGGCTT
The DNA here is from genome assembly GCF_013215705.1 of Moritella sp. Taxonomy (GTDB): domain Bacteria; phylum Pseudomonadota; class Gammaproteobacteria; order Enterobacterales; family Moritellaceae; genus Moritella. The sequence continues at coordinate 96,981 of NZ_JABSQR010000020.1, forward strand.
TAATTACAGGTACAAGTTCGTATGCTAAGTACTATCGGAGTGTTAAGTTTTTACCTTGTAGTATTATTTCATTTTTTTCAAAATTGAATCGCGCTAAATTTATTGCTGAGTATGCCAAAGAAATTGGGCGGGATAAAAATACTATAAATATATGGGATGCCTTATTAAGGCGTCCGATTGAAAATGTAACGCTAGGATATGTACGAGATGGAATTGCTCATATAAACGATAATATTGAAGGGGCTTTAATTACAGGTACAAG
>NZ_JABSQR010000021.1 GCF_013215705.1 Moritella sp.
TGCCAGCAACGCACGACTTCTGATTGGCTTGAGCGCCAACAATCAAAGTTACTGCCCGTGCATTACTTTATGGTCACGTTTACTTTGCCCTATGAACTCAGGCTGTTAGCACGCCGCCAGCCAAAGGCGCTTTATCAATCGATGTTCTCAGTCGCTGCAAGTGTGTTGAAGGATTTTGCCAAACGTAGAAACGGCGGCGAAATAGGCTTCACCACCGTTTTGCATACTCACAGTAGGCAACGTAATTTACATCCCCACTTACATATTATAGTCGCTAGTGGAAACTACAATAAAACGCGCAACCAATGGCATAAAGGTAAGAGTAACTACCTGTTTAACGCCTTTGCACTGGCTAAAGTCTGGCGAGCTAGAATGATTGATACAATCAATCAGCACGCTGATTTGTCGCTGGCGAACGCGGATACATTACCCACTAAATGGGTCGTTGATTGCCGAAAAGTCGGTTATGGACTACCTGCGCTGCAATACCTTTCACGCTATTTGTATCGGGGTGTTTTGCCTGATAAGGACATCATCGACACATCTAATAATACCGTTACCTTCAAATACAAAGACGGGCAAACGCAAACCTCCGAAACCAGAACCTTGCCGACGTTACGATTTCTCTGGCTCATCTTGCAACATGTGTTACCAAAAGGATTACAGCGAGTGCGGGATTATGGTTTTTTGCACGGTAATGCCAAGCGGCTACGAATGCGTATTCAAGTCATATTGCTGCATCTGTTTAATTGGAGTATGCCTGAGCTCATTGAAACGAGCACAGCAAAAGCAATCAGGATTTGTCCTTGCTGTCAGCATGAAATGAGGTGTGTTGGCATTACGCGAACGACCTAGCCGAAAGGCGAACATAATAAGGATAATGGCATTAACATTACAGTTGGAGATATTAAATTTATGGTACAACTAGCTAGTTAATTGATAAATAACAGGTCTGTTGTTTATCTCTCTTTCGCTCGCCTTGGGTTTAACCCAAAGACGAAGTACCCACCAAGATCAAACACGTTATTTACTATATAAAGAAGGGCTTCGGACTTGTTCAACACCCGAATAAGGTGTCGGCTGCGCGACACCTATTCTTATATGTTAAGCGGCGACTAGCACGGAACTAGACTAGCCGCATGACCTATGGTTTGTAAAAAAGCATTTATAATTTCGGTAGTTACCTTTGCTTTGTTGAATACAATATCGCAGAGTACAGCAAAAACAAAGGTGAGATAGCCAACATAAGTAAAACCAGTGTAATTATTATAAATAATTGTATAAAACCAATTTTGTTCGAATATGTAAAAATAAGAACAAAGCACCGTTGAAACAAGCATTAATACACTTGGAAGAAAAAGATGCTTAATCGCTGCTGGCTTTAGAAATGAAGCTAACATAAGAAACAAAAAGACAGCTCCATTTGCACCAACAAAGATACGAACATCTAAGGTTAGCTTTTCAACAATTTCCATATACTTTGCTTGAGTAAAGTCGACTAATTTCGATTTAGCGACATTAAGGGAGGCCAACTCGAACTTCATGGAGTTTCGTAATTTTTTCTCCCATGATTTGCGACATTCGCAATCCAAGTTGCGAATTTTTGATAATTGCGCAGCAATTAGTGAAGGCGCATCATCTTTAAGTTGCTGCTTTAGGTTTTGAATTTTTTCTTCTGTTTTATTTCTTAACTCTTTAGCTTTATTTCCCAGTAGCTTTTCAAACTTACTCTCATTGGGCAATTTTATTGAGTCAATTTTAGCGTTTGTTGATTTCTCCAATTTCCATTCAATAAATGATTTCCCTGAATTTTCAATTAGCTGAGGATCCGCAAACGAGAGCAAGAAAATAGGAATAAATAAAATCATTCCTAGAAAGCCAAATACTCTTAATGTGAGATGCTGCATGGATAATCCTTTAGCCGTTTAACGCCTCAATTTGCGGCGAGCGTCAGCGAGTCTGGCCACGAAGTGGCGAACAACATTGACTTGTTATAGGGTTTATGATTCACGGATTAACTTACCCGAGTCCCAAAATTCGTTGACCTTAAGCCACCATCGCTTTGACTCAGTCAATAAATAAGCTTCAATTGAAACTGCATTATTTTCTCCTTGCAGTTCCTCAAGAAGACCAACAGTCGCAGCTTCTTTGACGTAAGCACTGCCTTCAATATGCCAATGCTCAACGATCAAGAATATTTCTTTTAACTCATCAACTTTCCTTGCTTCAACTAGCGAGGCGATATGCCTTGATAGCTCACCAAGAACCAAATATAAGGGAAGATCATTCTCATCTTTCCACTCTTCGAGGAATTCTTCCCACATCGGAGTAAAACTTGGAGAAGCCTTTAGAATTGGCGGAAACATTTCATCTTTATCGATCATGATGTGCCTAGGCCCTATAACGCCGTTTTAAGCGGCAATAAAATAGTTGGTTAAAATAGCGACGAAGGAGCAAAAACCAACTGTTTTTTGTCCGACTTGAAAACCATTGTTAGCTTTAGTTAGAAGCCACGTCATCAATTAAAAAAAGATAAATCTCTTTTTGGGTTTTATATGGTCAGATATATCTACATTCCCATAAGAGAATATAGGATCGATAGTTCTGATATCCTTATTTGAAAGTGACCCTACGCGAATTTTATCTATCATATTCATTCGCTCTTTAGTAGCAATTTCAAAACCACATTCAACAGGAAACTCTTCTTCATACCTCATAGAAAGCTTCATATACAAATCTGCTAATTCTGAATTATTCAATTTATACTCCAATAGAAAGCTAACGTCTTAGTATTTGTGCTTTGCGTTCTTTGCAAGGCTCAAATCGCTTGTTGGACTTGGCCGCTGCCACGTCCAATCTATTCGGTATGCTTTATGTTATAGGAATTTGCTTTTATCGGGTAGGTATTTTTACGTAATTTGCTGTTAATCGCTTGATATTATTTACTCTTTGTTGCTTACATATGCCTATTGCTATCATCTTTATGTCCTTTTTTTTAGTGATAAATTCAACTTCCCACGTTTTAAAACATGTCTGCCTCCCTCGTCGATATTCATACCTACAAGGTATCTATTTTCTACTATTTGCAATGACGTTACCGCCACCTTTACTTCATCAGCCTGACAGTCGTAATTGTTCTCGATATCCTTGCATCATTATCTGCGACAGAGGTTTGATAATACCGACAAACTGCAAGTAGCTCTCCTTACATTGAGGACATAACCACTGACAACCTAATTCTACGGATGTATCTTCTGCTTTAGCGGGAACTGAGGATAATTGATCTTTAATAAGCGCCAGTCTTTTTCGCTTGCAAGCGTTGGCTAAAAATCCAAAATGGCGAACTCGCATCACGCCCTTAGGAAGTACATGTAATAAATAGCGACGGATAAACTCATCCGCCGTGAGTTGCATCACTTTACGCTTATTACCGTCGCCATAGTCAGTATACTTAAAACTCACACTACTAGAGCTCACCGCTTTTATTCTTGACTCATGCAACATGCCTTTACGTGTATATCGGCCTAAATAACTAACCACGGTTTCAGTTCGACTCAAACACGCTTTACTGTATACATTCCATGATTTTTTCATTAACTCATCAGCTTGCTCAATAACTAATTCTCGATGCCTTAACGCTTGCATCATCTTAGCTCGATACACATTAGCAAGGGCTTTTACTGGAAACAAATAATCAGATTTAACCCCATGCCACTCTCCTTGTGAAGTTAGCACTCCACCAGGAATTAAACAGTGTAAATGAATATGCTGCATCAGGGTTTGGCCCCACGTATGCAAAACTACTGTACCTCCAAGTTGACCTTGCAAGTGTTTGCGTGTCATCCCAAATTGGCTCAGCGTCTGCCACACCGCTTCAAACAATGCGCTATACAGTTTCTTGGCTTCATAGTGCGCCAAAATATTCAGCTCGTGAGGCAAAGTAAATACCAGATGGAAATATCGACAATTCAGCACCTCAGTTTGTTGCTTCGCTATCCACGCTTGCGTCTGCTGCCCTTGGCACCGAGGACAATGCCGATCGCGGCAAGAACAAAAGATACGTTGTTCATAATGGCATGCTCCGCAACGCCATTGTTGCTCACCTAACACTTGGGTACGGCAAGCTTGAATATGCTGACACACTAAAGATTGTTGCTGAGTCAATTTGTGCTGCTGTTGGTAATGCCCCAAATTAAGCGTGAGAATATCGCTCAGATGATAGGATGTTGCCATGACAAACCTCCTCCTAGATTTGCCAACAAGTCGGTGCCTTGATGACCTAGTTCTGGCGACCAATGTAAATATCTTTCCGTGGATTGAATACTTTGGTGCCCAAGCTGCTGTTGCAGTTGATTGAGTGGCATACCAGCTTGTAATTGGTGAGTGGCATAAGCATGCCGTAAGCTGTGTGGACTACAAGGTTTTGTTATTCCTGCTTTTTTGGCTGCGCAAGTTAGCCCTTTACGAAATGTGGATTCATGAATCGGGAAAATAACACCATGCCAGCGAGAACCAAACAACCAAGTATCAGGGTGGTACTGTTGCCAGTATTGGCGCATAAACTGGAGCAATACAGGAGAGATAATAACGAGGCGATCTTTAGCTCCTTTACCTTGGCATACTTTTAATAGTTGCCGCTGACCGTCGATATCACTGACTTTCACATGCGTCAGCTCGCTGACACGCAAACCACAGCCGTAGCACAACGCTACCATTGCTCTGTGTTTATTCGTTTTGCAATAGTAAATGACCGCAGAGATATCTTGCTGTGTTAATAGTTGTGGTAGTTTTTCTTTTCGTTTAGGTAAACAAACTGAGATAGTAAAACTGCGGTGTAAGACGTGCTCAAACAGAAAATGAATACCATTAAGGTGCAGCTTTAACGTTGATCTGCAATGGTGTTTTTCCAAGTTCAAATAGCGGAAGTACATTTCCAACTGTTTATCTGAAATAGTATCGAAAGGTTGCCCAAAATACTTATACAGTTGATTTATAGCATAACGGTAAGAGTTCCGAGTTCGCTCAGAGTAACCTCTTAAGGTGATTTCTTCGTTGAATTGTTGCAGTAGTTGTCGCATGACATACCTCCTAAGCAGGGATGATCCCTAGAGGTAAGTGTGGAACAGTGAGCGATCTTTTGGCTCCGCGCAGCGGCTTAGTTCAACATTTGTATAACAGGACTCTCGATTTCCCAAATTCATTCACCTCAATAAAAGTCGATTAATCAATTGAAAAATAAGATTATACTTCAAATTTATTAATTACATGTTTATGGGAAAACGAGTCGTCCTGTAAATTATTTGTTTAGTCTTGTAAGTTATATACAAGACTAGCTATATACTTGATTATATTAACATTAATTTCAGAGTACAAGATAAACCTGACTGCCTTTTGACAAATCGAGACTCAGTTTACCAAAATGCCAATAACACTGTATAAAATCATCCTATCTAACAATTTTATTTATCCATAAATATGATCAACTCAGCCGATCAATTTTTCATGATTTAATGTATGGAATAACGATATGAATATATTTTGGGAGAGCTCTTACTCTAAGCCATTTAGAGGCAGGAATGGCTTAGTGTTATTATTCTAGCCGATGGTAACACACATTAAATTTTGTAGGGTTAGTGATGGTTTTAGCTGATAGCCTCATCACTATAACATCGTTATGCGGGGGGTATTACCCTCTTTGCTTTTGTCTAAATTGGTAATTCCACTACAGTCGCTCCAATACAGAAAAACTTATCCGCTTAATACCTAGAACCCAAGGTAGGAGGACGTTTTTCATTTTTAGGTAGGTAACACAACAGGTAACCCTGACGTAGGCAGTATCCACCAGAGATAAATCATCGTCATTAAAAAAGGGTCCATCATAGAGTACCGCCTCCAAACTTTCGATTTTTTCTTATCTGTGCTTACAACATCGAAAAACTCCTCTTCCGTCTTGGCTGTCGTCATGCGTTGGATATCTATTAAGCAGCTCGAGTTCATCTACGAGCTCATTGATCACTGCTGACTAAAAGATAAAATTACTACCATTCACCACCAAAAGAGGGACGTTTTACTAACTTTTCATATTTACGCTGTTTACTGTGACACTCCGAAACCAACTGCTCCATATCATCCGTCAAAATGCACGTTAGTAGCGCTCCCATTTTTGTCATTACTTTACGTTGCTTAAACTAATCGCTGGTAACTACCCTGCTGTAACAATGTAGTTAAATCCCTAGCGCCATGCTTTTTTATTGCCTTGTTTTGCTGCTCTGTTAATACCTGATCAAAGGTTGGTCGCTGGATCTGACGAAAAATACCAACAGGCACTGGAAATTGAGGATAATTCAGGTTAGCCAACGCAAACGCATAAGCAGATTCCTGTGTCTTTATATCGTGAACAAGCACACTGGGATCATCCACCGTTGTCACCTTGAAGCTAAAACCATCATTTATTAGTGCTTTAGTCTTATCTTTACCAAATAACAGCGGCATACTATTATTCAGATAAAGCAAATTTTCATCACGGTTTTTGGGGCCATTATATGGTTCGTGAACTTTGTCATTAAATATCACACAATTTTGCAATATTTCGACAACCGCGGTCCCTTTATGGTTTGCTGCAGCTTCTAGCACCATTGCCAAATGATTCGGGTCATTATCCGAAGTACGCGCAATAAAGGTCGCATCGGCCGAAGCTGCCAATGCCAATGGGCTTAGGGCTCTGTCAGGAGAGCCTGATGGACTAGACTTAGATACCCACCCCTGTGCACTGGTCGGCGAAAACTGTCCCTTGGTAAGACCATAAACGGCATTATTAAACAGTAAAATTTTAATGTCTTGATTGCGCCGTATCGCATGAATGAAGTGATTTCCACCGATACTCAGTGCGTCACCATCACCAGTGATAACCCAAACATCCAGCTCTGGGTTTACCGCTTTCACACCAGTGGCAACTGCAGGAGCTCGGCCATGAATAGTATGAAAACCATAGGTTTCAAGGTAGTATGGAAATCTGGATGAGCAACCGATACCTGAGATAAACACACTGTTCTCCCTAGTTCGACCCGTTTTGGCTAGTACTGCCTGCATCGTTTTAAGAACATTAAAATCTCCGCATCCGCGACACCACTTGACCTGCGACTTAGAGACAAAGTCTTTCCTATTTAGTATTTCAACATCCATCAGTAATTTCCTCATAATATTCACTTATCGTTTTAACAACATCGCTGACTTTAAATGGTAATCCGGTAGTCTGGGTGACGCTTTTTGCAGGGGCTAAAAATTCAGCTCGGATTAGCTTAATCATCTGCTGATTATTGAGCTCAAATACTAGAATATGTTTGAATGCAGCTACAATAGCAGCCAAATTTTCGGGGAATGGGTTTAGATAACGCAAATGAATGTGAGCAACTGGCATGCCTTGCTCTCGAAGTTGTTTTACCGCTGATGAAACCCCTCCACGAGTGCTTCCCCAGCTAATGACCAACACTAGATCGTCAGTTTCCCCGGTTAATGGCTGCTCCGGAATAAATGCGCTGATCCCAGAGATTTTTGCTGCTCGCTCTTGGGTCATCCGTTGATGATTATCAGGATCATGAGAAGGGTCTCCCGTTACTGATTGCTTTTCCAATCCTCCTATTCGGTGCATTTTTCCTTTGGTACCAGGGCTCACCCAAGGACGACTCCCAGTAATCGGATTGCGTTTGTAGGGATGGAACTGGCCAGTTTGCTGATATTGCTCTACCGCACTGATCATTATGTCATCGGAATTTGGAACCCGCCAAGACTCAGTACCGTTCCCAAGGTAACCGTCACTCAATAGGATCACGGGAGTCATGAAAGTCGTTGCAATTCGGCTAGCTTCTAATGCCATATCAAAACAATCGGCAGACGAAGCAGCTGCTAATACCGGTATGGGTGAATCACCATTTCGACCATACATGGAAAATAACAGATCAGACTGCTCAGTTTTTGTAGGTAATCCAGTTGAAGGGCCGCCGCGTTGCACATTAATTACGACCAAAGGCAATTCGGTCATCACTGCTAGGTTCAATGTTTCCGTCTTAAGGCACAATCCAGGACCTGAAGTCGAGGTTATACCCAGAGCACCAGCATAAGATGCCCCCAGAGCAGCACAGGCTGCCGCAATTTCATCTTCAGCCTGGAAGGTTTTTACACCAACGTCTTGATATTTTGACAAGGTATGCAAAATTTCTGATGCTGGCGTTATAGGATATGAACCTAAGAACAAGGTGCGCTGCAATTTCTCTGCCGCACAGATAAAGCCCAGTGATAGAGCTTCATTTCCCGAAATAGTACGATAGAAACCTTCTTTTTTGGGTGCAGGATCTACTTGAAAACTTTCACCAAATATCTCCGTTGTGTCCGCATAATTAAAACCAGCATTCAGTGCTAAGATATTTGCTTCCATCACAAGCGGTTTATCTGAAAACTGCTCCTTTAACCACTCCTCAGTCTGTGTAACAGAACGACTGTAAATCCAAAAGACGATACCTAACACAAAAAAGTTCTTACTGCGTCTTAGCTGTTTAGTCGGTAAATTAAGTTCCTTGAGAGACTGAACCGTCAAGTGAGTAAAATTATCAGCTATAATGCGGTAATCAGGCAGGCTGCCATCGCTCAGGGGGTCAGAGCTGTAACCGGCCAATTCTATATTTTTTTTACTGAACCCATCTTGGTCTGCTAAAATCAAACCTCCGCTCACCAGACCACCAATTTTATTTTTCAGCGCCGCCGCATTCATGGTAATTAATACAGCAAACTCATCACCCGCAGTATTAATATCAGTGGAAGAAAACTGCATTTGAAAAGCAGACACACCTGACACAGAACCAGCGGGTGCCCTGATCTCCGCAGGATAGTCCGGCAATGTCATAACGTCATTGCCCCATGTGGAAGCATTATGTGAAAAATGAGAGCCAGTTAGCTGAATTCCGTCACCTGAATCACCGGCAAAGCAGATCACTTCCTGCCTAAGTTGAGTTACTGTCATCTATATCTCCAGATATTAAAGAAGGCACTTTGGCGCCTGATTGAGCATAGCGGCTGTTAACAAGCAGCGATTTTTTGTATCTGTCGCTATATTAGAAAATAAAAGGCTGTGTTAAAATAAGCTTTAAGTCACTTTACTATTGAATATTATTCACTAATCTAAGCCCTCTATGGATAAGCTAAACCTATTACAACTATTTGTGTCGCTCGCTGAGCACGGCAGTTTTGTCGCCGTTGCAAATCAGTCAGGTCAATCACCTTCAACCATAAGTAAAGCCATCTCGAGACTTGAAAAAGACTTAGGTGTACGACTTTTACACAGGACGACTCGTCAATTGCAATTGACTGAGGCTGGAAGAAACTACCTACAAACTGCTCGAGAAGTTATTTCGTTGCTGAATAACTGTGAGGGGCAACTGGCTCAAAATGTAGTCGCACCAGCGGGAACGCTCAAAGTGAATTTACCTATTTCATTCGGAAAACTTTATGTGGTGCCCTTGATTCCGGGGTTTTGCCAAAAATATCAGGATATTAAGCTAGAACTTAGCTTTTCTGATGAGTATACGAATATTGTAGATAGCGGAATGGATATTGCGGTGCGCAGCGGAAAATTGGATGACAGCAGCTTAATTGCGAGACGGCTCTGTCCTATCGACATGGGTATATTTGCGAGTCCGTCCTACATAGAGCAGTTCGGCAGACCGGATTCACCAGAACAATTAACTAAGCACCGATGGATATTATACCGCTTCAGACAATCGGGACGTATACTTGAGATCACCTCCGGTAAAAATGCTCAAATGGTTGATATTAAACCTGATTATCAAATTATTGTAGACAACGGAGATGTTATGGCGCAATTGGCTTGCCAAGGTGCAGGGTTAGCATTTATGCCTCACTTTCTTGCTCGAGATCTGGTAAAAGAAGGTAAGCTTATATTAATTTCACCGCAGCAGCGCAATCCCGAACAAGCGGTATATCTGTATTATCTTAGTCGTGATTATATGCCAGTTAAAGTGAGGGTGTTTATCGAATATATAGTGCAACAACTTGAGGCGCAGGGAGAAACAGCTTATACCACTTGGATGGATAGCGACTCTGAACCGTTCTCATAAAAATAGATTACTTGACCATTTTATATAACCCTGCCTTGCTGAAAATATGCTAATTGCATGCACCCTAGAGGTAAATAAAATAAGAACTACACTAATAGTATTCTTTATTATGTTTCAGATCATAGTAATCAATGGCCTAAATGCTGCTGCATAATATCTCTCAACCTTTTTAACCCTTTACCTTTATTCACGGTTTTCCAAGCAAGGTAAATGGCTGATATATACTCGTCATCGTCTAGGTCAATTGCGACCAAAGCACCCGAATTTAAATGTGATTGAATACGTGTTTTCGGCAGATAACCGACTCCAATGCCAGCAATAATGGCTTGAATCTTGTGTTCAACTGAATTGACGTAAAAATGTCGACTCTGTTCAATAATGTTATTTGACCAAGGTATGGCTGTTCTTGCTGAGTCGTGCACAATAACAGTACGATAATTATCAATTTCGGATTTGCTAACTGGCGCTGTAAAACTCACGAGCTCATGGTCTTTAGGTACAACGAATATTTTCTGCAGATTGCCTAAGGCGGTCACACTAATACCTTGTTGATGCGGTATAGGGTCAGGTGCAGCAATAACCAAATCGGTGCGATCTTCAATCAATGCTTCCCACGAACCATTCATTACCTCTTCATTCATGTCTACTTCGATATTCGGATGCTCATTTAAAAACAACGCTAATGGTTGAAGTAATAGCTGCATGTCAAAAAGAGAATCGAATGTGATATTAATTTTAGGTTCCCAGCCATGGGATATGGTTTGTGTTTGCTCCGTCAACTTACTCACAGCACCAAGTACCTTACGGCCTTCATCGAGTAAGTGGCGACCCGCAGGCGTTAATACCGACCGCCTACCCTGACGTACAAACAAAGTCACCGCCAGTTGTTCTTCTAATTTCTGAACTATGTAAGAGAGTGCCGAGGGTACTTTATTTAACTGTTCAGCTGCGGCAGCAAAACTACCACGACGGTCAATAGTATCCAGCACCTGTAATGCTTCTATCGTTATCGGAGATTTATACATTTATCGCCTCTCTCTTCTTATTATTTTATTGTCACGCTTATACACGTCATTAATTGTTCAAATATTTTGAACATATTAAACAAATTTCAGTGGTTATTCCAATCCATTTAAGCGAATACAATAGCTACACACTCAAAAATACATTAACAAATCAAAAAGAGCACAACATGAACACTTCAATAATTAAGCAAGTTTTAACATCAGATAATACCTTTTCAGCATTGCCACTACGTGTTGTTGCCGGGATTATTTTTACCGCTCACGGCGCACAAAAACTGTTTGCTTGGTTCGGTGGTTATGGACTCGACGGCACAGGTCAATGGATGGAATCTATCGGGCTGGCACCAGGTTACTTAATGGCGATGATGGCAGGTAGTGCCGAGTTCTTTGGTGGCCTGCTGCTTATCTTAGGTTTATTGACTAGACCTACTGCATTGGTATTGGCTGTCACTATGCTTGTTGCCATTTTCAGTACCCATTTAACTAATGGTCTATTCATAAGTAACAACGGTTATGAATTTGCTTTGTCACTCTTTGCAATCAGCGTTTCAGTTATGCTGCAAGGCGGCGGTAAATTGTCACTCGACCGCCTGCTTGTAAACAAGCTTAACTAATCAATATATTTCATATTTTTATAAAAATATAACGTATAAAATCACGAATCAGTTAGGAGTATTCTCATGGGATTAATCGTCAACGGTAAATGGCATGACCAATGGTACGAAACCAAAGGTAGTAAAGGACAATTTGAACGTCAGGAAAGTCGCTTCAGAAACACGATCTCAAATGAGGAAGGTAGTCGTTATCCGGCAGAAGCAGGTCGCTATCATTTGTATGTTTCGCTAGCGTGTCCGTGGGCACATCGCACGTTAATTTTTAGACAGTTGAAACAACTTCAAGACATCATTTCAGTCAGCGTCGTTAAACCTGAAATGCTCAGCAATGGCTGGGAGTTCGGCGCTAATAGTGACGACTACAGCGACACGCTCTATCAAAATGACTATGTGTACCAGCTTTATCTTAAAGCTGCGCCGGATTACGAAGGTCGAGTTACCGTACCAGTATTGTGGGATAAAAAAACACAAAGCATCGTTAACAATGAATCAAGTGAAATAATTCGTATTTTTAACACTGCATTTAACGAATTAACGGGTAATCACGATGATTATTATCCGACTGATTTACAACCAGAAATAGACACCATTAACGAACGTATTTACGACACGATAAACAATGGTGTGTATCGTGTGGGGTTTGCCACGACACAAGCGGCATACGACCAAGGGTTTGACGAACTTTTTACCAGTTTAGACTGGCTTGAAATGCACCTGAACAGTCACCGCTATTTGGCTGGTGAACAGCTAACCGAAGCAGATTGGCGATTATTCACAACGTTAATACGTTTTGATGCCGTTTATCATGGTCACTTTAAGTGTAACCGCAATAAGTTAAGTGAATTCCACCATATCAGTCACTATGTACGTGAATTATTTCAGTTTGAAGGGATCAAAACCACGATCGATTTGGAGTATACCAAGATCCATTATTACGCGAGTCATGACACCATTAACCCAACTTTGATTGTCCCGCGTGGCCCACAGCAAGATTTCACAGCTCCGCATGATAGAAATCGCTTAACCAGTAAACCACTGGTAAGGAAAGTACAATGATAAAACACTATCCTTGTCTGTAGATTGGCAAACGAATGAAGGAATTTTCGACGTTATGAAGTCTTGATTTAGAATAACTAAATCCTCGACTTCTTATTAAAAATCGAGACTGATGCCCAAACCACCACGCACCGAGGGTGGACATCGCATCTATGCATTACCTCATGTTAAGCGGCTTAATTTCATTCGCCGTAGCCACGAGCTTGGATTTAGCATTGAACAAATAAAGGCACTGTTCAAATTTATTGATGAACCAGATCATGATTGTGGCGAAGTGCAAACAATGGCAATGCAGAAAATAGCGGAGGTACAACAAAAAATTGCTGATTTACAACGACTACAATCAGCACTCGATGCAATGGTGAACAGCTGTAAAGGCGCTGGCCACTCGATTGATGATTGCCCGATTATTGATGCACTTTATGTTGAAAACCAATAGATTTAGTTTTTACGCCTGAGTCTAGAGACACCTAACTCGGTACTGGCCTCGAAATGATATTTGATTAAGTTATAAGCGCAAACTACCTTTATAGTACGTTTAAGGTGAATATAGCCAAACTACTTCAAAATGGGATATCAGAGGCCAATAGCATGGACAACTTATATGTGATCCTGCCAATGTTGCTTAAGATTGCCGTCGTTGTGGCGGTGCTGCTACTGCTGCCCTTACCTCTTACCTGGCTAGAACGAAAAATTGCCGGTCATATCCAACAACGTCCGGGCCCCATGCGGGTTGGCTGGCATGGTTTGCTGCAACCCGTAGCCGACGGCATCAAACTACTGACGAAAGAAGATCATATCCCCAGCGCAGCCGATCGAACCCTATTCAAAATGGCACCAGTGGTCGCATTGGTACCGCCTTTTGTGGTGTTTGTCGCCATCCCACTCGGGGAGCCAGTAACCATTTTTGGCACTGAAGTGATGCTCAGTCTGTCAAATATGAATGTCGGACTGTTGTTTATTCTCGCCGTTAGCGGCATCGGCATCTTTGGGATCATCCTCGCTGGCTGGGCCTCCAACAGTAAATATGCGGTGCTCGGTAGCCTCAGGGCGATTGCCCAGATGATCAGTTATGAAATCCCCATGGGGTTCTCTGTAATTGGCGTGGTGATGCTGGCTAACTCGATGAATATGATGGACATAGTCACCGCCCAACAAGACATGTGGAATGTGGTCTATCAACCCTTAGGTTTTTTTGTATTCTTTGTCGCAGGACTGGCCGAAGTTCAGCGTATTCCGTTCGATTTACCAGAGGCCGAAGGCGATCTGGGGGCCGGTTATCATACCGAATATAGCGGCATACGCTTTTCCTTTTTTATGCTTAGCGAATATTTGGGCGTCGTGATCATCGGCTTTCTCAATGTGATGCTGTTTTTTGGCGGCTGGCATGGCGCGCCCCCCTTCATACCAGATACAGTCTGGCTGTTACTCAAAGTTGGTTTCTTCATCTGGGTGTTTATGTGGTTCCGTTTTACCTTTCCGCGTTACCGTTATGATCAGTTAATGGCGATTGGCTGGAAGGTGCTTTTACCCCTGTCGCTAGTAAACATTTTAATCAGCGGATTATTTATGTTTTAAGCACATCTCGTTACCCAGCAACACGGGATAAACAAATGAGATATGAGGTATCGCTTATACCGGGAGGCCAACATGGCCAGAACACGACAACAAAAGCAAAGCTGGATCGGATGGCTGTTATTCAGTGATCTGTGGCGCGCACTGCGGCTGACATTACGCTATATGTTTTCCAGAATTATTACCCACAGATATCCGGACCATGAAAAATGGCTGCCTTACCATCGTCATCGCGGGCATCATTTCATGAAAACCAACGATGAAGGCGACGTAAACTGTGTCGGCTGTGAACTGTGTGCAAAGATCTGTCCCTGTGACTGCATCACTGTGGTGCCTTATGAAGATGCAAAAGGTAACCGACGACCAAAAGTGTTTGATATCGATTTGGCGCGCTGCCTTTATTGCGGCTTGTGTGAAGATGCCTGCCCGGCTGACGCGATCAAGCTCGGTCAGGAATATGAGGTTGCTAGCACCACCACCGAAGCGTTAGTGGTGCATCTTGAAGACTTAATCGCCGCGCCACGTAAGGCTGAAGAAGGGGCTGGCACCGTCATCCCGGCATCGCTGGCTACAGATGGCAGTGGTAAAACCATCGCTCAGGCTAACGTAAAAGGTTACGACTGGTGGCAATTGCTCAAACGACAAAAATAACAAAAAAGGATCAATCAATGGAGCAACAATTTTTTATATTACTTGCCTTGGTTGCCATCGGCACTGGCTTGCTGGTTGTTGTCGCCAGAAATCCGATCCACAGTGCCCTGTCTCTTGTCGCCTGTTTTGTGCAGATCGCAGCCCTATTTGTCCTCCTGGGATCGCCATTTCTTGCAGTGATCCAACTGTTTGTTTATGTCGGTGCCATTATGGTGTTGTTTTTATTCGTCATCATGATGTTAGACGTACGTAAAGAAGCCCATGGTCGGTTTATCAATAACAGTCGCTTTATTCAAAAAGGGGCAATACCAGCCATAGTCGCGCTGCTGGCACTGGCATCAGAGCTGTTATTCCTACTCAGCCAAAGCAGCCGTCTGCATGCGGTGATGGCGCAGCAAAGCATCATTGGCGATGAACAAACCAAGCAACTAAGCTTAACCTTATTCAGGGATTTTCTGCTGCCCTTTGAAGTGGCTTCAGTCATCCTACTGGTCGCCCTGATCGGCGCGGTAGTACTGGCGCAAAGTAACGGTACTAATCACAGACCTAGCGAACACAAAAAAGGATCCACCAAGGAGGCATCCAAATGATCCCCATCTCTTGGTATTTGATATTAGCCGCCATTTTATTTGTCATTGGCGCGGCAGGCGTATTACTCCGGCGTAATGTTTTGATTGTGCTGATGTCTCTCGAACTCATGCTCAACAGTGTCAATATCAATCTGCTTGCCTTCGGGTATGAAATGAACGATCCCCGCGGCCAGATCATGGCTATTTTTATTATTGCGATCACCGCAGCCGAAGTCGCTATAGCACTCGGCATACTGGTGGCTTTATTGCGTAACAAACGCACATTGGAAGTCGATGACTTAACAATAATGAAAGGCTGAGACTAGAATTGATGACTCTTATCAATATGGAATTACTGAATTGGGAATTAATATTATCCATAAGGCCAGCTTTAGCGGTCACCGTCTCGCTCATTGCTGCGGGCATCATACTGTGCCTGCATAATCGCCCCAACGCACGGGATGCGGTATCGGTTGTAGCCGCGGTGATAAAGTTCATCATCGTTATTTCAATGGCGCCGTTAATACTGGCCGGCAATACTGTCGACCTGACTTTATTTGAGATCCTGCCAGGGGTTGATTTTGCGTTTCGAGTTGACGCGCTGGGTATGGTATTTGCCACAGTATCCAGCCTATTATGGATATTGGCGGCCATTTATTGCATCGGTTATATGCGCAGCCAGAATGAGAAAAATCAGACCCGATTCTATGCCTCTTTTGCCGTCTCGCTATCGGCCGCTGTGGGGGGAGCATTTGCCGCTAATCTGTTTACCCTGGTGATATTTTACGAACTACTCAGCCTTATCACTTACCCACTGGTTTATCATAAAGAAAACCAGGAATCCTGGTATGGTAGCAAACGATATATCGTCTATTTAGTGGGGGCCTCAAAATCCTTTTTGCTGGCCGCACTGGCGCTCACTTATCAACTTACTGGCAGCTTTGATTTCTTGCCCCAAGGCTTGTTCAAAGATGTCGTCGCCGCCGATGGCTTATTGATTATTATCTATTTCTGCTACCTGTTTGGATTTGCCAAATCAGCCATCATGCCGTTCCACGCCTGGCTGCCAGCGGCCATGGTCGCACCAACCCCGGTCAGCGCTTTGTTACATGCGGTCGCGGTGGTCAAGATGGGGGTATTCTGTCTGTTACGGGTCATTTTCCATGTATTTGGTATCAACCTGATGAGTACCTTGGGTCTTGGCATCATCACCGCTTATCTGGTGTCGTTCACCATCGTTACCGCCTCTATTTACGCGTTGACCCGAGACGATTTGAAAGCCAGACTGGCCTATTCCACCGTTAGCCAACTCTCTTATATCATTCTCGGCGCCGCCATGCTGACTCCGATGGCGGCCATGGGGGGAATAATTCATATCGCCGCCCATGCCTTTTCAAAGATCACCCTGTTCTTCTGCGCAGGTTCTATCTATTGTGCCAGCCACCGCAAGAAGATCAGTGATCTTTCCGGCATAGGTAAAAGACTGCCTATCACCATGGCAGCATTTTTTATCGGCTCCCTCGGTATGATTGGCATCCCGCCAACTGGTGGCTTTATCAGTAAATGGTATCTGGTCGTAGGATCGGTCGATGCCGGACAAATGGCACTACTAATCGTACTGCTGGTTAGCGCTGTACTTAATGCGGCTTATTTTCTGCCCGTCACCTATAAAGCCTTTTTTGAGCGGGAGAAAATACCACAAGATCCGTCACTGGTGGCGGCCAATGATATCCATGAGATCCCAATGGTCGCGATGCCCTTACTGATCACCGCACTATTGTCTTTGCTCCTGGGACTCTATCCGGACTATTTTTTAGGTCTAGCCAATAGCTTAGTCGCAGAGGCATTTGTCGACAGAGACCTTATTACAATAGGATCACTACCATGATGGCAAAACTGGTCAACTTCTTTGGTGACAAAAAATACACCAAAACACGCTGGCGTCTGTTAGTCGTCATGTTAGTGGGCATCGTCATTGCCGATTTTCTGGTTGCCAGACCGCACGGTTATAACTTTTGGGATGCTATACCCGGCTGGGGAGCGCTGCTTGGGTTTATCGGCTGCGGCTTGATCATATTAGTCAGCAAATTCATCGGCAAAAAAATCGGTATCTCCAAGAAGGAAGACTATTATGACTGAATGGTTCTCCTTCTCCATAATGCCAGCCTTTCTGCTACTCGTCGGCGGTCTGCTGCTGCCGTTATTTAAAGGCAATAGCCAAAAATCTTACTCAATCATCATTCCACTGCTGGTGATCTTTTCTCTTACTCAGATGGAAATGGGAAGCTTCGGCGAAATTGACTTTCCCGGTATCTCATTGGTCATGTTCAAAGTTGACAAACTGAGTCTATTTTTTGGCTGGGTGTTTGCTATTGCGGCGCTGATCGGCAACATTTATAGCTTGCATATCAGTCATACAGGCCAAAGAGTGGCGGCGTTTCTTTATATGGGTAGTGCCTTTCTCGTACTCTTCGCAGGTGACTGGTTTACCCTGTTAGTCGGCTGGGAGATCATGGCATTTGCCTCTGCTTACCTGATCTTTGCCACTCGGGAAGATCCGGCCGTGAAAGCAGGCTTTCGTTATCTGATGGTGCATGTCACCGGCGGGGTATTACTGTTTGCCGGTATTGTCCTGCATGGTCTTGAAACCGGATCTTACTTGTTTGGCCCGATAGATGGCGCGCAGCAAGGGGGGATAGCCTATACCCTGATCCTGATCGCCTTTATGATAAACGCCGCAGTGCCACCGTTAAATGCCTGGCTCACCGATGCTTATCCGGAGGCGACCGTGACAGGCGCAGTATTCTTAAGTGCCTTTACCACCAAAACCGCTGTTTATGTGATGATCCGCGCCTACCCAGGCGCAGAAGTCCTGATCGGATTTGGGGTGTTTATGGCCCTTTACGGGGTGATATTCGCCATGCTGGAAAATGATTGCCGTCGCCTGCTGAGCTATCATATTGTCAGTCAAGTCGGTTACATGGTCGCAGGTATCGGCATCGGCACCGAGATGGCCCTGAACGGGAGTTCTTCCCACGCCTTCGCGCATATCCTCTATAAAGGCCTGTTGTTTATGGGGGCTGGCGCTGTCATCCACATGACCGGCAAACGTAAACTGACTGAACTCGGCGGCCTCTATCGAACCATGCCCTGGACGGTAGCGCTTTACATGATTGGCGCATTTGCTATCGCCGGTTTTCCCTTCTTCAGTGGTTTCGTCAGTAAAAGTATGGTCATCGCAGCGGCCGCCGGGGATCATCACGCGACAGCCACGCTGTTACTTATGTTAGCTTCTTCCGGTACCTTCCTGTCGACGGGGCTTAAGCTGCCTTATTATATGTTTTTTGGCAAAGACTCTGGTCTCCGCCCCAAGGAACCACCAATCAATATGTTAGTGGCCATGGGCATTGCCGCATTCTTCTGCATTGGCATCGGACTCTTTCCCGGTGTGCTTTATAACATGCTGCCTTATGCCGTTGAGTTTGAACCCTATACCGGTGCACATATCACCGAAAGTCTCGGTATATTGATGTTCACCCTATTGGCTTTTGTACTGTTACTTAAATACCTCCATCCCAAGAATACCATCAGCATCGATACCGACTGGTTTTACCGGCGCGGGGCAGCTGTCTTTATGTGGTTGGCGAATAAACCGGTTGCGCGGTGGGAACAAAGAGTCATCACGCTGGGTGATGGCGTTATCCTTAATACCCTGCACCGATTGTCAAAACACAGCCTGACCGTCGATACTCATGTGGTCGACGGCGCGGTTAACGGCGTGGCTAAAACCGCAATGAAAAGCGGTAATTTGTTGCGTCGCCTGCAAACTGGCATTGTTTCCCATTATGCCCTGGCGATGGTGATTGGCCTGTTTTTGGTGATCGCTGTTTATGTGCTGATTGGGAGTGAGGCGTTATGACTGACTTCTTTATGGCCCCTTTCTTCATAGCACCTTTCTTCATGACAAGTGTGCCGATATTAAGCATATTGATATTCCTGCCAGCAATAGCCGCCTTATTCGTGCCCTTCTTGTCTGGCAATAACACGGTGCGCGGGTTTACGTTTACCGTCTTATTTGTCGACTTCTTAATTGCCACCTGGTTGCTGGTCATGTTTGATAATAACACTGCCCAGATGCAATTCGTAGAGAGCAAACCCTGGGTACCGTCTCTGGGCATCACCTATAAATTAGGAGTTGACGGGGTCAGTGTATTATTTCTGTTCTTAACCTCCCTGCTCGGCTGGATCTGTGTGTTAGCGTCTTGGACCGCCATTGCTAAGCGGATTAAAGAATTTATGATCTGCTTACTGGCGATCCAGAGTCTGATGCTTGGGGTTTTCTGCGCGTTGGATCTGCTGCTGTTTTATGTGTTTTGGGAAGCAATGCTGGTGCCCATGTATCTGATGATCGGGATCTGGGGCGGTGAAGATCGCATCTATGCCGCGTTTAAGTTTTTTCTTTATACCCTAGCTGGCAGTCTGATTTTTCTGGTGGGGATATTGGTGCTGTATTTCGCTGGTGGACGTACCTTCGACATCTTAGCGCTAATGGATGTGTCATATGACTTTGAGCTGCAGCGCTGGGTCTTTATCGCGTTTCTGATCGCATTTGCGGTCAAGGTGCCGATGGTCCCATTCCATACCTGGCTACCAGATGCCCACGTACAAGCCCCCACCGCGGGCAGTATTATTCTGGCTGGGGTACTGTTAAAAATGGGCGCGTACGGTTTTATTCGTTTTTCGTTGCCAATGTTACCCGATGCTTCCCACTATTTTGCTCCGTTAATGCAAGGGTTGTCAGCCTTCGCGATTGTCTATGGGGGGTTCCTCGCATTAGCCCAGCAGGACATCAAAAAACTAATCGCGTATTCTAGTATCAGTCACATGGGATTTATCACGTTAGGGCTTTTTACTTTCACTATCAATGGTACAACGGGTGCGGTGATCCAGATGTTTAACCACGGCATCACCACGGGTGCCTTATTCCTGTTTATTGGTCTGGTGTATGAGCGCACCCATTCTCGGGATATTCCAGCTTATGGCGGGTTGCTCAAAGTGGTTCCCTTCTACGGCATATTTTTCGCACTGTTTTTACTGTCTTCCATGGCGGTACCCGGAACCAACGGATTTATCGGCGAAATTCTGGTGCTGTCAGGGACCTTTGGTGTCAATAACTGGGCCGCGACTGCCGGTGTGCTAGGGGCTTTGCTCGGCGCTGCTTACCTGTTAGGCATTTATCGTCAGATGCTATTGGGACCGGTCCGTATTCCTGACGCGGCCAAGATGTGGGATCTCAATAAACGAGAACTTTGTTGCGCACTACCGCTGCTGCTCTTTGTGTTCTGGATCGGGTTTTATCCTAAACCCTTCCTCAGTATTTTGCAGCCGACCCTAACACACCTGCTTGAGCAAACATTGGGAGCAGGCTTATGAGCGACATCGCAGACAAACCAACCGCTGCTGACTTAGTCACTGTAGATCTAACAGCTATCAGCCAGTCGGTATTGGCGAGCGGGCCGGAAATCATCCTCATTATCGGTGCCTGTGTGGCGTTGATGTTATCGCTGGTGCCACATCCGCGCCAAGATCAGCTGCTGGCAGGGGTTTCGGTGTTCATGATTTTGCTTGCCGCTGGCATGAGTTATGTCCTATCCGACGTTCCGCAGACAGCTTATGCGGGTATGTTCGTGGTTGATGATTTTTCCACTTTTTTCAAAGTTATCCTTTATCTTGGCACCACGTTAACGGTGCTTATGTCAGGTAAATACCTCCTCAAGGAAGGTGTGTTCCAGGGTGAATATTATGCGTTACTGCTGTTTGCACTAGTGGGCACTATGATCATGGTATCCAGCACAGATCTCCTGCTCATCTATCTCGGTCTGGAACTGCAGGCTTTATCTATTTATGTGTTAACAGGTTTCCTCAAAACTGACGTCAGATCCAATGAAGCGTCTTTAAAATACATCATTCTTGGCGCTTTCTCGTCCGGTATTATTCTTTACGGCATGTCTTTATTTTATGGTTTGACTGGCACCACTAACCTCAAAGATATGGCGGTAGCGCTATCTACCTTAGATTTGTCCGATCCTATGTTGATCCTGGCAACCTTGTTTATGCTGGTTGGTCTGTTATTTAAAGTCGGGGCGGTTCCCTTTCACATGTGGGTGCCAGACATTTATGAAGGTGCCCCGTCACCGATCACCGCTTATATGTCAGTGGCCTCCAAAGCGGCCGCGTTTGCCGTTATCATGCGTATTTTCATGCAGGATCTTGCGGTGCTACAGCCCATTTGGATTTTAAACATTGCGGGTATTGCCGTACTGACGATGGCGCTGGGCAGCTTTGTGGCACTGGTTCAAAACAATATCAAACGCATGCTGGCTTATTCCAGTATTGCCCACGCTGGTTTTCTGATGTTAGGGCTGGTGGCTGGAGGCCGAGACGGGATGGCGAGTATCATGCTTTATCTGCTGGTTTATACGTTTATGACCATAGGTATTTTTGCCGTCATCATTCTGTTAAATAAAGGTGTCAGGCTAGGTGAACCCATCGAGGATTTTTCTGGTTTGGCAAAAACCCATCCCGGACTGGCTTTTATGAGCCTGATCTTTTTATTTTCGCTGGCTGGTATTCCGCCAACCGGTGGTTTTTTTGCCAAATTTTATGTGCTGACAGCCCTGGTAGATAAAGGCCATGTGATGCTGGCAGTGATCGCAGTACTGCTTAGCGCCGTCTCGGCCTGGTTTTATATTCGTATCATCATGTTGATGTATGTACAGCCACCAGCACCTACACCTACACAACTGGCCGAAATACAGCTTACCCCATCCATACGCATTGTTTTATTAATAGCAACAGTTGGTACCTTGTTGACCGGATTATTACCCGCTGGATTCCTTGGTTTTGTCGCCAATTCAATCCCCCTTGGTCTTGGATAAAACCCCAAAACAAGACTACAGTTAAAAAGAGCGTAGTTGTAGGAGAGTGGAGTAAATGCCTATTGATTTTTTACCGGTGTTTTTGATGGTTGCGGTGGTGATTATGCTGGCCGCATTTATCTTGACCGTCTCCCGCCTGCTCAGGCCAGACAATCCCTATCCAGAAAAGAACCGGCCCTATGAATGCGGTATCGACCATGTTGGGGAAGCGTCTGCTGGATTGTTTAAAGTACAGTATTTTGTGATCGCCATCCTGTTTGTGATATTTGACGTAGAAACCATGTTTCTGTTCCCTTGGGCGGTGGTGCTGGCAGACCTCGGCCTGTTTGGTTACATCGAAATGTTTATTTTTATCATGATGCTGTTGGTTGGATTTATCTACGCTTGGATAAAAGGAGCCTTAGAATGGGAAGTTTAACAGAACGATACAAAGACAATGTACTTTTTACCACCTCCGATAGCATTATCAACTGGAGCCGGAAGTCATCCCTGTGGCCGGAAACCTTTGGCATCGCTTGCTGTGCCATCGAAATGATCGCGGCTGGTTGTGCCCGATATGATCTTGACCGCTTTGGCGTGGTGTTCCGTTCCTCTCCCCGCCAGTCAGACGTGATGATCATCGCCGGTACAGTGACCAAAAAAATGGCACCGATTATCAGACGTCTTTATGATCAGATGCCAGAGCCAAGGTATGTGATTGCCATGGGTACCTGCGCCATCTCAGGCGGTGTTTATAATACTTATTCAGTGGTGCAAGGTTCAGACCTTTTTGTCCCGGTTGATGTTCATGTGGCCGGTTGTCCACCGCGTCCAGATGCACTGTTACATGCCATGGTGCTATTACAACAACAGATCACCAACAACCGTCAACCTAAGCAGGATCAAGCGCAAACTACCCCAGTCTCTATTTATAATACAAAAGAACAATCTGCCTTTGTGAAAGAAAATGTATGATCATGTCGGGGCAGTTTCCACTTAACCAGCTCATCGATAGTTTCAACGGCCGTATCAGCATCGATCCAAACGTCATCGATATGCCCTGTGTCGTGGTCAGCCCGAAAGACCTTGTTGAACTGTGTTTGTTGTTGCGCGATGACGACGCCTTTAAATTTAATTTTATGGCGGATATTGGCGGTATTGATTTTCACCCGAATACCCCGCGCTATCAGCTGGTCTATCACCTTTATTCAATTTCACTGGGCTGGCGATTGCGCATCAAATGCCCGCTAGATGATCCACCCAAAGCACCGACCATCACCCACCTGTGGACCACCGCCAACTGGCATGAACGGGAAGCCTATGACATGTTTGGCATCGTCTTCGAAGGCCACCCTGACTTGCGCCGGATCTATATGTGGCAAGAGTTTGAAGGCTGGCCGATGCGCAAGGATTTTCCGCTGCGGGGTTACAAAGATAAATATAATCCGTTTGGCGAAGAGAAACCGGGCGCAACGCCCCCCATCACCAAGAACCCCGTCGGAGATATTCTATGACCAGTGTCAATATCATCCACGAAAGCCAACAGGAACATGGCTTAAGCCGCGAAGTGTTGATGAATCTAGGGCCACAGCACCCCAGTACCCATGGGGTATTACGGCTGCTGTTACAGATGGATGGCGAGATCGTGAAACGCATCGAGCCACATATCGGTCTGCTACACAGAGGCACCGAAAAGCTGTGTGAAAGTTTCACTTATACCCAGATCTTTCCGCTCACCGATCGCTTGGATTATCTCTGTCAGCCGTCCAATAACCTGGGCTATGCGCTGGCGGTAGAGTCATTACTGGGGATCAAGGCACCAGAACGCGCGCAATATATCCGGGTATTAATGGCAGAACTGTCCCGGATCTCTGGGCATTTACTGATCACAGGCGCGCTGCCAATGGACGTAGGTGCGATAACAACCTTGCTGTACACCATGCGTGACCGAGAAATGATCATGGACCTGATGGAGATGATCAGCGGCGCGCGTATGCACACCTCCTTCTGCCGAGTTGGCGGGGTAAGAGAAGATCTGCCTGACGGCTGTGTCGAACGTATTATTGAATTTTGTGACATCTTCGAAAACAGCATTTCTGATTATGAAAATCTGGTGGGCAACAACCGGGTATTTCTGGCCCGGGTAGAAAATGTCGGCAACATCACCGGGGAAGATGCAATCGCCCTCGGCCTTAGTGGACCCTGTCTCAGGGCTTCCGGTATCGACTGGGATATCCGCCGCGATGCCCCTTACGAGATTTACGACAGACTCGATTTTAACGTTATCGTACGCACCGATGGCGACTGTTATGACCGTTGGAAATGCCGAGTCGACGAAATGCACGAAAGCCTAAAGATGATCCGCCAATGTGTCGCGCAAATGCAGCCGGGCCTATTTTTAATCGATGATCCTAAGATCGCCTTTCCAGTCAATAAAGACCTGTTGGCTCATTCGATGGAAGCCCATATTCATCATTTCAAACTGGCGGCCGAAGGTTTCAAGGTGCCCAAAGGCGAGGTTTAT
The DNA here is from genome assembly GCF_013215705.1 of Moritella sp. Lineage (GTDB taxonomy): Bacteria > Pseudomonadota > Gammaproteobacteria > Enterobacterales > Moritellaceae > Moritella. The sequence continues at coordinate 25,059 of NZ_JABSQR010000021.1, forward strand.
ACCGCCATCGAAGCGCCTAAAGGTGAGCTTGGCTTTTACATCATCAGCGATGGCACTGAAAAACCGTTTCGAGTCAAGATCAGAGCGCCCTCGTTTGTCAACCTACAGGCGCTGACCGACCGCACCACCAATTTGAAGTATCTGGCCGATGTGATCGCCATGATCGGTTCACTAGATCCAGTGATGAAGGAGGTGGATAAATGACGGCAGAATATTCCAGACAAGCTATCATCGCCGATCTCACTGCGCCCATCGCTGACATAGTAAAACGCTATCCGACCCAGCGCAGCGCGATCATGCCGGCGCTGTATCTGGCTCAGGAGAAATATGGTTTCGTCGACGAAACTGCCTATCTGGCAATCTCAGAGATCTTAGCCGTACCTGAGATCTGGGTATTTGAACTGGCCAGTTTCTACACCTTGTATAAGAATAAAAACATCGGCAAATATCACCTCCAGATCTGCACCAATGTGCCCTGCATGTTGCGCGGCGCCTATGATCTGCTGGACCACCTGCAAACCCGACTCGGGATTAACAAAGGTGATACCAGCACAGATGGTCTTTTTACCCTGACCACAGTTGAGTGTATCGGTTCCTGCGATCTCGCGCCCGCCATGATGGTCAATGAAACTTATCATACTAACCTGTCAAAAGAGCGGGTAGACAAGCTTCTAGACCAGTTATCACGGTCAGGTATAACGTCGTCAGTAGAAGAAAGTAAGTCGTCAGTAAAAAAAAGTAAGCCGTCTGTGGAAGAAAATAACGCCTCAACGGAAAAGGGGCCTGCAACGGGAACTGAGCCTTCAGCAAGAAATGAGCCTTCAGCAGGAAATGAGCCATGAGCGAACTTGTGTTACTAAAATACATCAACCATCCAGACTCTACCAATATTGAGTTTTATGAAAAGACTGGCGGATATCAGGCTCTCAAAAAAATCCTGACGACTTATTCTCCAGATAAGGTGATCGACACAGTTAAAGCCTCCAATCTACGCGGTCGCGGCGGTGCGGGCTTTCCTACTGGTTTGAAATGGAGTTTTGTGCCCAAAGACGATGGCAAAATCCATTACCTGTGTTGTAACGCCGATGAAGGTGAACCCGGCACCTTCAAAGACCGACTGCTTATGGAGCGGGACCCACATAGGGTGATTGAAGGCATGATCATTGCCGCTTACGCTATCCGAGCTAAGGTGGCTTATATTTATATTCGCGGTGAATATGGGTTATCGATAAAAATGATCACACAGGCGATCAACGCAGCTTACGCTAGGGGCTACCTTGGCCAGCATATATTTAACACCGATTTCTGTCTCGATATCTATGTGCACAAAGGTGCCGGTGCTTATATCTGCGGTGAAGAAACTGCGCTGCTGGAATCAATCGAAGGCCGACGTGGTCAACCGAAATTAAAACCCCCTTTCCCTGCGGTATCTGGCCTTTATGATTGCCCGACCGTGATCAATAATGTGGAAACGTTTGTCTGTGTCACGCATATATTGGCCAGAGGTGTTGACTGGTTTACCTCCATCGGCCCTGATGATGCACCCGGTCCACGCCTGTTTGGTCTGAGCGGACAATTGCAGAACCCCGGAATTGTTGAGCTGCCGATGGGACTTCCGCTGAGTGAGTTGGTGTATGATTATGGCGGCGGACCTTTGACTGGGAAATTCAAAGCGGTGATCCCTGGCGGGTTATCTGCGCCAATGATCCCTTTAGCAGGGTTAGATGTAAAAATGAATTTTGCCGATCTGGCCACCGCCGACAGCATGATGGGATCTGCCGCGGTGATCGCGCTGGATGACACAGTATCTATTCCCGCAGTCGGCAGGCGAATAGCCGAATTCTTTTCCCATGAAAGTTGCGGTAAATGTGCACCTTGCCGAGAAGGTCTCCCCTGGGCCAGCAAGATCCTTAACCGTATCGAGCGTGGCCAAGGCCGACCCGGTGATGTAGAACAGTTGCAGGTAATATGCGGCGGTGTATTTAACAATAGCTTCTGCGCACTGGGTGTCGGCGCGGCCTGGGCGATCAGAGCCACCCTGAAACATTTCCCTCATGAGTATGACGCCCTGATCACCCAACAAAAAATCCCAATACGCGACAGGACAAACTCATGATCATGTTCACAATCAATGGTCAGGAGATGGAAGTCGAAGCAGGCACCACTATCCTTAACGCCGCCCGCGCCAGGGCGATTGAGATCCCGACCTTTTGCTATCAAGACCGACTGTCAATCTTAGCCAGCTGCCGCATGTGTCTCATCGAAATCGAAGGCAGACCAAAACTAGAGCCCGCTTGTGCCACCGTGGTGTCGGAAGGCATGGCGGTACTCACCCATTCGGAAAAAGTGGTTTCCAGCCGCGAAGACATGCTGGAGATTTTGCTGGCCAATCATCCGCTAGACTGCCCTGTCTGTGACAAAAGTGGTGAATGTGAACTGCAGGATACGGTGTTTGAATATGGCAAAGGCGATTCAAGGCTTGCTGATCCGAAACGCGTATTCAGAATCGACGATATTGAGCTCAATAATGTGATCACCTTTAATGCCAACCGCTGTATCCAGTGTCAGCGTTGTGTCCGGGTTTGTGAAGAAGTAGTCGGTGATGTGGCACTCGGCACCATGGAGCGCGGATTAGATTCCGAAATTACCGGGGTTGGTAACAGCCTGAAAGATTGCAGTCATTGCGGTAACTGTATCGAAGTCTGCCCAGTAGGCGCGCTAATGAGTACTCCCTATCGTTATAAAGCGCGGCCTTGGGATCTTGAAAAATTTGAAACCACCTGTGGCATGTGTGGTACAGGCTGCAGCATGACTATCGAAACCCGTGAAGGTAAACTGGCACGGGTCAAAAGCCAATATGAAACGGGTATTAATGGCGAACTGCTGTGTGCTAAAGGCCGATTTGGGTTTGATTTTATCGACGGTGGGCAACGTATCACCCAACCTATGCTGCGTAAAAATGATGTTATGACGGCGGTGAGTTGGACTGAAGCGTTAGATTTCATTATCAGCCAAACCTTGGATATCCTCGGGAACAAGGGGCATATCAAAGGCCTGATCTCACCACGACAGACCAATGAAACTGCCTTTATGTTTCAGAAGCTGATGCGGGAGGTTTTTCAGTCGTCTGACATCCATGCCAGTTGTCGATTCTCTGGCCTGAACCTGCAACCGGAAACCAATGACATTTTAAGCAAGCTGCTCACCCAGACCTATAGCCGCCAACCACTTGCTGAGATCCTGAAAAGCGACTGTGTGTTTTTATTAGGCGGTAACATCTGTGATGAAAACCCTGTCTCGAGTTACCTCGTCCGACAGTATAAGCGGGACAATCATTATCACTTATTGTTGGCGAGCTCTAGACCCTGTGCTTTGGATGATATTGCCACTGAAAAATTGCGTTTACTGCCTGGTAATGAAGCGAGGTTATTGGCGGCTCTTATTTCAGAAATAGAGCTACCAGATGACAAAGACATGGCCGATTTTGTTAGCGCGGGTAAAGTTATTCTGGAACAGGCTAATTCAATCACCCTGTTAATCGGCACCGAATTTATGCGGGGGAAGCAGACCAAAGACTGTTTATTATGGATAGAAAAAACCGCACAGCGTCTGCAACAACAAGGCAAGCAAGTGTTTGTACAATTCTTGTTTGACCGGCCCAATCAACTTGGTCTGTGGCACATGGGCTGCCTACCAGACTTGCATAACGATCAGTCCGGCTTACAAAAGTATGACCCAGAAAGTGTGCCAGATATGTTTTATGTGGTCGGTGCAGATCCACTCGCAAACTGCACAGCAGGTGATCCATTGGAACAAGCGGCCTTAAAAACCCCCTGCCTCATTGTCCAAACTGCCTTTATGACTGCCAGCGCACAGCAGGCGATGGTTATTTTACCTGCGCCTTCATACGGCGAAGAAAATGGCACTTATACCAACAATGAAGCCAGGGTGCAAAAGGTCAGAGCAATTAGGCCACCAGCCCAAGATATCTTACCAAGCACAGCTGTTTTTGCGCACATCGCCAGCGCTCTGGGGATAGATATAGGCCCGAGCACCGTGAAACAGATATTCAGTCAAATCAAACAGGAAATAGACGGTTATCAAGCGCTTAAAGAGGACTTTATTTTTGGTCCCGAGATCAATGACTATGGTTTGACCACAGTGCCTCCAGCAATGAATTCTTCACTTAAAAACCCAGTAATTAAGCCACCTGCGGTTGATAGCTGTCCTTCAGCAGGTTATACCTTACTCACTGGCGACAGCCTGTTTCGCTCTGGCAAACTCACCGCTCAATCAAAAAACCTGTCCGGTCTCGGCCATGACGCTTATGTAGAAATGAACCCCGGCGCAGATTATGATGAACAGCAGGATTATCAGATAACCATCACTCGCGGTAATGCCACGATCACTGCACCGTTAAAAATAAACCGTGCTTTCCCTGACAAGCTGCTGTTTATACCAGAAGAACAGTTATGCTCCCCAGCGAATAAAATCATCACCGCGGCGGAGTATCCTTGTATCGTCGAGATTAAGATCAAGGTTTCGAGTGATTAGTCTGATGCATCGTTAGGTACAAACCCCAAGACTTTCGGTGTTTTTAAGCTGTTAGTGCCTCAATGGTTAAATAGCCCAAATAATTATGCCAGTGCGATCGTATGATCTAATTGTGATTTTGGTCTTAGCGATATCGTTTGTGTCATCAAGTGATAACGTTGATTAGCTGAAAAATATCTATTTAGCATAGACGACGAGATAAAACGTTCTGACTATGAATTTATCACCCGCGCCTGTATCATAACCAAGCTACTGAAACTCTAGCTATAATGTTACGTCAGCAAGACCATACTAAACCAGTAATAGGACACTATGGAAAAGAAAAACCAAGGCATACAATCTGTAGAACAAGCTTTTGAGATCATCGACTTTTTCTCTAACAAAAATCACCCAATCTCGTTAGGTGATGCCGCTGTAGAAATGGATATCTCTAAAAGTAAACTCCATAAATATCTCGCTAGCTTTCTGCGTATTGGGGTCATCATTCAAGATGCTAATGGTAACTACTGCCACGGGTCAAAACTGATCGAACTTGGCGCGAAAATCCTTGGTCATACTGATATTCTCCACTTCTGTGAACCTGAATTACAACGATTAAGACTAGAAACGCAAGAAGCCACAGCACTCGCCGTTTGGACCACACAGGGGCCGATGATTGTTCGTTTTCTCGAAAGCCCATACCCTGTCGCGATAAGCTTTAGAGTTGGCTTTCACGCACCACTAACTGGCAGTTCTGTCGGGATGTGTTTTGCGGCGTTTTCACCGGAAGAAGCTTACCAACACCTTTTAAAAACAGAAACGAAAGGTCAAGCACAGTTGGGCGAAGAATTTAAACAAGACCTAATATCGATAAAAGATGAAGGTTATGCGATCCGAAATAAAGTAAACCCAAGCATTCCGGGTGCCAAAGCGATATCAGCACCTGTTTTTGACGCGACAGGCAATATAGTTGCGTGTATTCTAATTATCGGTTTCAAACAGCAAGACGCCATTCAAGAAAAAGATATAAAAGCCATACGTGATACGAGCAAACGACTCTCTCGACACTTAGGTTACACGATGACAAAAGCGGTTAGATAAGACCATAAGCAGTTAATTTTGAACCATTGGTCCGAATAGCCGGAAGCTCCAATCTTCTACAACGTCGTTTGCGAGGCGACGTTCGACAAGCCTTTGCCATGAATCGACCAATGGTAAATCCAGAAGTTGTATGAGCGCTTGTTTGTCTAAACATCCCGTAAAAATTAAACTCATTATTCTTGCGACAGACCAGTCTGGGTAAGGTCGTTCACAAAGTAAAATCTCATCACCAACGCCGATTTCACCTTCTTCCAGCACCCGAAAATACCAACCTGTCCGTAGGGTATCTTGTAGTTTTAGCGACATATTGTGTTGATCAAATCTTTCGTTTAATTTCCAACAAGGCATACGTCCTTGTGACACTTCCAATAGTGTCGTTCCGATGCGGATCTTATCTTCGATACAAATGGTATGTTCATTCAGCCCCAAGGAACTAATGTTTTCGCCAAAAGCCCCGACCTCTTGAAACATTACATTATCACCTAGATCTTTCTGCCACTCGACATAGTGTTCACTCGGATAGATATGTAGCGCTTTTTCAATGCCGCCGTGTACACTCAAGTCCCCGACTTCATCGTTGACAAATCCGAGCCTCTCAACAACCAGACGTTCATTCATCACTTTTTTATCTATCGCACTTGTTGATCCTCTCGCATAAGAGACAGCTTTACCTACAAGTACTGCACCAACCGTTCCTATCTTTTTCATATTCAAGCCACCTCTTTGTTCTGCTGTCACGTTACTTCGTCTCTATTCTGTATTGCTTCACCATTTGCTGTTTTGGCCGACGATAATTCTAACTATTCGTCGATCGATAAATGGGTTGTAAAGCGAGTACTTCGATGCCTGTTGGCGTACTTTTTAGATAACGCACTTCATCATCTGAAAATAGCACCTCTCTCTCAAACCCTTCAGCTGTTGGGAATCGGTCCAACACTAATGCTAGTATTTCTTCCCTTGTTCTGTGATCGTTATTTTCGATTACGACTTCGCAAAGCGGTTTTTCTTCCTTTGTTATTTTTACCTTATATCTCATTACTATTCCTCACTCTTGTTGCTTCAACTCTGTCTAAATGACTTCTGACAGCTCAATTCATTAAATAGGACATACAATTTAATAATGTTACATGACGACTATACCAACCTTACTTTTGTTTATCTATAGTGAATCCAATTTAACATAAGGAAATACCATTGAAGTCGATCTATACCATGAATAGCGGTGTCTCTTGTCAATTACGATTAAAGTAAACCTTAGGAGCAAACTGATACATGTAACCAAACTCATCCCAAGTTTTCCTTAACATTACAATGCAAAAAAAAGCGTTGAATAAATATAGGGTTGAGCCTTACATACTGTAATTAGTGTAAGGAAATATACCCATTTACCACACTATTTTGTACACTATCAGCATATTTTCATTCATGAGCCAGCTATGAGTATACCGACAGACGTTTTACAGGCGGTCGCCAACGCGATGATGGCGACGCGCGTTGTCAGTGCCCAGCTAATCCAACCATTATGGGGAGGATACGGTGAGCTTTTTCGTGCCACGTTGAGCGGTAGTCAACATACCTCGGTGATAGTCAAACACATCAAGTTACCGCAACCAAAAGTGCATCCACGCGGTTGGAACACACCCATCTCTCATCAGCGAAAATTAAAATCATATCAAGTAGAGCTACACTGGTATCAGCACTACGCCAACAATTGTCTAGCGCAATGCCCTGTGCCTAAGTGTCTGTATGTTAACGAGCAGAATGATGAGATATTACTGATCATGGAAGATTTGGCCACGTTGGGATTTGAGCAAACGTTCACCAGTTTTGAGCCTAAGCCTGCTTCCCACGAATCAGCTGTAGACAATCCACATATCAGTCATCAACACGTCAGCCAACAACAGATAGAGGCCTGTTTATCTTGGCTGGCTTATTTCCATGCCCAGCATCTCGCGATTGAACCGGAAGGTTTATGGGATTGTGGCAGTTACTGGCACCTAGCCACCCGTCCCGATGAACTAGCCGCGTTAACCGACATCGCATTGCAGCAAGCTGCCGAACAAATAGATAACACATTGCAACAATGCCAATTTCAAACCCTGGTCCACGGCGATGCTAAGTTGGCTAATTTCTGTTTCACAACCACAGGCTCTCGGGTTGCTGGCGTTGATTTCCAATATGTCGGTAAAGGCTGCGGCATGAAAGACGTGATCTTATTGCTGAGCAGTTGTGTACCCTATCAACACTGTGAACAAGATGTACCTTCGTTGCTGGATTATTACTTTGGACAATTAAAACAGGCTCTCGTCGAGCATCAACCACACATAAACGCGCAAGCAGTGGAAGATGAATGGCGACCGCTTTATTGTGTTGCTTGGGCTGATTTTCAACGTTTTATGAAAGGCTGGAGTCCGACTCACTGGAAGATAAATAGTTATACCGAAGCACTGACACAACAAGCGTTAGCACAATTAAATTCAGCTGAACAAGGTCACTAAACACAATGAAACTCACGGTTTTTCAGCTAGAGCAGCTATTACAACTTGCGACAGATGCAGCATTAAAAGCAGGAACATTCATCAATAGCGTTGATAGAAGTTCACTGCTAGTACACAGCAAACAGGCTGGTTCGAGTTTAAGTGCGCAGGTAGTAACGCAAGTGGATTTGGATAGCCAAGCAATTATATTGGAGATACTGCAGCCTACTATCCAGCAATATGATATTGCCCTGTTGACCGAAGAAAATGCCAGCGAAGAAGATGTAGCAACCCACGCCCGTTTTAATAAAGACTATTTCTGGTGTATCGATCCACTCGATGGCACCCTGCCCTTCATTGAAGGTGGTAGTGGCTTTGCCGTGTCTATCGCTTTAGTCGATATTGCAGGTAATCCGATCATTGGCGTGGTACATAACCCAAGCACAGGTGATACCTACCAGGCCATTAATGCACAACCACAGACATCAAAAGTATTGAAGAATGGATCGCCTTGGCAGCCTGAACGGCTTGAGGAGTACAGCCATTCATTAAGTTTGTATATCGACCGCAGTTTCCAGCAAGACCCACGTTATCCGGCTGTCCTTGAGCAATTAACGGTTTTTTCTAAGCAACAAGGTTTAGTACTGCAAGTGATTAAAACTAATGGTGCAGTGATGAATGCAATTGGCGTACTTGAAAATGCCCCCGCTTGTTACTTAAAATTACCCAAAGCACAACTAGGAGGCGGTAGCTTATGGGATTTCAGTGCTACAGCAGCAATTACCCAAGCATTGTCAGCTCAGTATTTAGCGTCATCTTCGCCAATGCTCTGCGCAGTAAGTGACTCTCAAGGCGCAGCTTTAGATCTTAATCGCAGCGACTCTAATTACATGAATCATAAAGGGGTGCTGTATACCATAGGGAGCATCAAGGAAATGTTAACGCCTCATCAACTGCTGACTTTTGCATTGTAAATTGAATAAGAAAAAGCCAACAACAAACAGATACCAGCGGGGATATATAGGGCATAAAAATTTAACACACTGAAAAAACACGCACCTAATGTGCCGCCCGAAATAAACCCTATGATAATTATCATAAACAATGATGCCTTTCTTTTATCAAATTGTTCACCTCTCAATCTCGCCCCTAACATAATACCCAAATCAGTAAATATACCGGTTAAATGCGTTGTTCGGATAACCGCACCGCTGTAAGTAGTGACGAGTGCGTTCTGTAAGCCACAAGCCGCTGAAACCAAATAATTACCTTGCACTGAGCCCTCGACTAAGAAATAAATAGAACCCAAAATAAACATGGCTTCTAAAGCAAGCAGGCCACTGTAGTTTCGACCCAACTTTAATGCGCCACTACGCAGGAAATAACCCGATATAACAGAACCCATTACGAAGCTAAGGATAACTAAAGCCAAATGCAGCACATCAGAAAAATTTGAGTTTATAATTCCAGTGCCAAGCAGTGTCGCGGTACCAGATAAGTGTGAGACGGCTTGGTGCTTGAAGCCTAATAATCCAATAGAATTGATAAGCCCTGCAACCAGAGCAAGAACAAACGAACCATATTCTACCCAGCGGGGTAATTTTGAAATCACGACAATCCTTTAGCTTGTTAAATGGAATGCCGTATAACGTGAATTCCATTGTCATTTTATTACGATGCACAGTAGCAAATTTATTATTAATTACAAATCGAGAATCAAATATAGTGACTCTAAATCAAATAAAATACAGTAAACATACTAAAGCCTATTGTACCTGTATATAAAATTAGCTGAACGATTGGTGTACTCTAAAATGCCCCAGCTTGTTATGTTAAATGACCTAAACCACAACTCGGTGGCGGTAGCTTATGAGATTTCAGTGCTACGGCAGCAATAATTCAAGCACTGTCAGTTCAGTATTTAGCGTCATCTGTGGAAGAATGCTGTGGAGATAGTGATTATCAGGGCGCGCCTTTAGATCTTAATCGTGTAGATTCTAATTACATGAATCATAAAGGGGTGCTGTATACCAGTGGGTTGCAGCATCAGATTTTATCTGATATCAAGATTATTATTCATGTCCCCGTTAAACTGATAAACCCAAGGTTATTAAATATTTAATGAACACTCCTTGTTGAATACTTTTGACTCTTTCAAGTTCTAGCATCCAGAACTTGTCTCTTTACTTTAAAACAGCAACCTTAGTACGACTTGATATGACTAATCACCAAAGAAACGTTTATCTGAACCATATTTGGTCTTTAGAAGATAATTCACATCTCTATGCAGTCGGAACTTTCTAATTTCTCCAGTAGTTAATACAATTTCAAATTTCATCCGCGTCGACAAAATCAAAAAATACAACCGTAAACCAGAGATTTCGTTATTGGTTATAAAATGCTTAAACATTAAATCCAAATCTAATTCTGCCTCTAAATCTGCCGTTGGACCTAAAGTCTTTTTGTTATCAGAAGTTTTATATTTAATTGCTTTATCACTTGCATAGCATGACGCAGATTCGTTTCCGACCAAATAATCAATGCAACGCATTACTTTCATAAATCCATGTATTTGAAGTCTTGGCGTGTCATCAATAATCAAAAGCGGAAGTCTAATACTTCTAATAGTTATAGGCCTCTCGCTCTTGTTAACGACATTAAATAAAGCTACTGGACGGCCATCTATTTCTCGTAAGGATGATTTAGCTATTATTATAATCCTCTTTGAATGCCAAAGGTAAGTAAACCCTAAAATTGCAATGAAGACTCCAAGAATACTGATATATGGAGAAAGAGAAGAAAATTCATCTACTAACATGTTCATAATCTCAAATTATAATCCTGCCAACAGCGGCAAGCATTTTTCAGTCAAAGAGGCATACGCCTAATTTTTCGCGCCTTATGGCAGTAATTACGCTAGACGCCATGGTCCAGACTCTGACACTCGCTCAACTTTACCCTCAGAGGCTAACTCTTGAACGATTGCAGATACCCAATACTGCTGATTTGATGAGGTTGTTTTAGGGTAATGCCCCCAATCAAAACCACACGCCCTAAAAATGGTAGCAAGCTTCATGCCTTCACTATTTGGCTGACACATTGAGTTCGACAGCATAAATTCTAAAATTAGTTCTTTAGATAACGCTCGGATTTTATTTCCACGATCTTCAAATGAATTCATAATACTCCCTGTTTAGTTTGTAGTAGTACAGTAATTTTGGCCACCTAACTAGAGACAAGATCACATATCCAAAAGGTGAAAAATAATATCACTACAACTTCACCTCCGGAGTAACAAAGGAAAATTAACTTCATTTTCCTTTGTTACTTACAGCTACGCTTCTAATCGTTTCTTCTTCATATTTATAGGTAAAGACTTTAGACCCGCTTCGCTGTATTTATAATGAAAGTAATTAGCGACTTTACTTTCATGAGTGGATAATAATACTTGCATATCAGGGAACTCATATCTCATCATCTGAACAAACGAAGCCATATTAACTTCGTCCATGGTTTGTACTGGATCATCAATCATCAAAGTTGAGAGCTTTGATGGGTAAACTTTATTCATCGCCAGCATAAATGAAATAACAACACCTGCAAGCTGTCCTGAACTCATTGTATTCCACGCATCATGACTATCATTGGGAGTAGCACTAAACTGCATAAATCCCTTAGCATTATTCGTTTCTGGGGTAATTAAAAAGATACCACTACCTTCAGGTCTAGATTGTAATATTTTAGAACTATAAACAAAAAGCGGTATGGCAATATGTTTAGCTACATCTTTTTCATACGCTTTAATTTCATATTTATATTTCTTACTAAGATCCATTATCTCAGTTCGTTTTACCGTTAATTTCCTAAGTTTTTCTTTTAGATCTGAAATTATTATCTCTTTAGCTTTATACGATGTAGAATTTTGTTGCACCATTAACCGAGATAGTAATGTTAAGTCCTTACTAATATCGTTTGAATTAATAGACAATTTATCATTCTCATCAAATGCTAAGTTAAGAGTTTTAAAATCATGAACAAAAGTTAAGTACGTTTTGGGCACTTCATCTAAGTATAAGTGTATATGACTGTTGATAAATGTAATCAGTTGTTCTTTGCTTTCGCTATAATTTTCATTAATTTCAAGTAAAGACTTATCAGTAAATGATGAGCAATCTCCAATATTTGATATAAGCCAATTCTTAACTACAACCATACGTTCAAATTCAAGTTTCTCAATATTTTTTATCTTCTTCAAATTTTCAAAATCAAAGTGTATGTATTTATCATACTTAGTCACAAATAGCCTCATTTTCGAAACCAAAGGGATCACAAGTCTTTTTATAAGATTTTTAGTAACAACCGTTAATGACTTACCATTTTCACCTAACTGCCCTTCAAAAAATGTTGTTTGTACATTATATTCATCGAGTAAATCTTGCAGTTTTGGTTTTAAATCACCGCATAACGGACAAGGTACATTTAGATACTCTGTAGTATCATCATGACCAAGATGCTCTCTGTAATTGGATAATAAATTATCGCGGTTTTCATTAATTTTAATTAATAATGAACTTAATGAACCATTAGTCTTTGATAAACTATCAAAAGCTATTACATCTGAAGCAGATTTATCATATTGTGTTGGGAAGTACCCTTTATATTTATTTAAAATATCTTCATTAAGGGTATTTGGCTCATCGTCATAAAGTTTTATTAACTCATTATAAATATTCGCTTTCTTATTTGCACTTTTCCAAACCGAGTAATGTTTAGTCAACTTTACTATTTCATCATAACTATCAACGACACCAAACTTCATATAACTATCAAGTTGAGTTGTAGGATCTATTGTAATTTGTTTAATAAGGTGATTGAATTTGATACTTTCAAAATATAAAGGGTTTTTTAAAACCCAGTCAACGCCTTTTAAATTATTTCTGTATGCTTCAAGTTGTTCAACAGTGTTAGATGATAAATCACTGAAAATAGAAAGTTTTCCACTTCCTAAATTATTTTCTTTATCATTTTCGTCAATGGTCGGTTTCGATAACTGGGCTAAATCTAATTCAGCGTTAGTGAAAACAGGAGTATAAAAATAAATTTTTTCTTTTAATTTTTCCGAAAGTAAATCTAACTTAGTTACCTTATCTGTTTCTTTTGTTGTACCAAATAAGTGGCTTATTTTATTATGTCGCGTGCTTTCATCAAGTTTTAAAAAATGGCATGTTTCCTCTTGTTGGATATAATTAAATAAGGTAAACGTTGAATCTAGTTTTTCATTTTCTAAAAGATTTTGTAAACCATCTACATCTAATTGTGTTTTTCTAATATTATTACTAGTGACATCATCCGGCCACTGTTCAGATTCAAAACGTTTGATAACATTTTTGTAATCAGAAACCCTCCCTTCAGCCCCTGAAATATCTGCAGGTATATATATGCCGATGACTAAAGATGTTTCATCATTATTCAGCAGTTCCAAGTGAATCGTGGTTTGCTTTCCGTTATCACCTTTAAGAATATGATCCTTTTTAACTTTGGTGTCAGTTTGCTTGATTCGAGAAATCTCACCTGTGAAACACAATTCAACAGCATCAAATATTGTCGTTTTACCAAAACCGTTAGGGCCATCAAAAAGAATTAAATCATTACCGGTAAAGTCAAAATAAACTGGTTCGATAAAAGATTTAAAATTTTCGATCCGCATTCGTCCTAATTTAATCATCAACATTTTCCTTTACTATTTCGGCAAACCAATCGTCTAACTTATTTATATCAAGAGCTAATAATTCATCACAGTTTACTCGCTGTAGTTCTGATAATTTACTGTCTATTTTTTGTTGTAAATTTTCCTGACTAGATTCCTTAACCAGTAACGTTAAGAACGGAAGTTTTTCATAGAGCTTCGCTACAAAAGAATATTCAATTCCTTTATCAGTCACCCCTAATCGCTCAGAGTTAGTAAACTCATTAAATCGTCCAGTATCTGAGATCAAGTGTTGAACATAAGGGATATAGTTGTCTTTGTGTTCATCAAAACAACTTGTAATAATTGGAAGTTCTTTTGTAGATATTGATAAGACTTGTTTCTTAAAAAAATATGGATCTTCTTCAATCAAAATAGCCTGTTTCATCACATCATTTTTTACACTATCGTCATAATAACTCACAATAATTAAGGTTGCATTTTTATCAAATGAAGATGATATCTTTACTTTATCACTATTTATTTGTTCAAATTTATCGGTGCCATTTTTAATTAATGAAGCTAATTTTATTTGAATATCGTTAGTAACATAAGGAAGTAATTTTTCAGGAACGTTGAGATAGATGAAGTAATCGCCTTGCCGTTTATGGGCGATATATATTTCAGTTGAAAAATCATAATCTTCCTCAACGTATTCAATTTTTGCTAAAGAAAATGCTGATTCAATGAAAATACATGCCATCAGCTTATCAAATAAGTTATCCATTAATTTCTCCTAATGCTTTACGACTGTCCATGAAGCTAACTTCCTTTTTTTCGGTTATTTTATCTGACTCTTTTACTGCTGAATTTGCCTGTTCATAACTTTCGACTTCAGTTATTTTTTCTATTCCAGCTGAAATTACATCTTGAGAGTCCGTGGAATTCACGACAATGTAATCAACATTTGCATGAATTAACGATTGGTTGCTATGATTGTCGGCTAATCCTTTCCTGACAGTATTAATTTCTCTATCTTTCCGTCTTTCTCTTGAAAAATTAAAGTCAATACAACTAGGTTGATATTCAAAAGTATTGTTTTGACAACTAAGTGTTAATTTCCCTGATGGCTTACTCACCTCTTGAATGAAATCTAGAAAGATACTTTTAATTTTTTTTGGCTCTGATATCGCATCATAAAACTCTCGAGTATTAAAACTCAGTATTTCGTGTGGGTATATTTGCCTTAAGAAGCTAACACAGTCATCTGGAAAATAATCATCTACGATATTTATCCGTACTGACTCCAGCCTTGTAATAAACTGATTATATTCCTCAACATCTATATCAGAAGTTGAATACTTCATATCTTCATAAAGCTCTTCTAGCTGTTCTTTGTAGGCTTTTTCAAAGTTTTCTCGACAAACTAAATTCCAATAAACATTATCTTGAACTCGATAGATTTTTTTTAACTCGCAAACAATTTCCTTAAAATAGATACTTGGCTTAGTTCGTTGCAAATAAGGAAGATGAATGTCTCGCTTATCTCTGATATGCTGATGTCTTGTTACTAAATTCTTGTCAATCAATGCACATAAAGCCGTTTTATATAATTTAACGTCTGCTTCTGAAAAAGTTGTTCTTAGATGAAATAACGCTAAAAGATCACCGATTTGCCTATCTAGCTCAATATTAAGCGCATCATCGGATAATGCTAAATTGTAGGCTGTGGGATTATCAAAGCTAAGAAAGATCTGTTGACAAGAAAGGCTCTTGGGCTGAGCTAACCCAACAACTAAATGACTGGGTATTCCATTGGTTTGGGAAATAGCTTCTAAAGGTGGGTTAACTATATCTGCAGTATGAAAATAGGTAGTTGATGAGCGAAACGCTTTTTGTGACAACAATTCAAAATCATTAAAGCACTTAGTAATATTGTCACGATACTTAGTGTTAACAGATAGTACATTAACCTTCCAATTACGATCTAGTAATCCATTACCATCAATAAGTTTGTGATCATTTATTTCACTTTTGATATTTGCTTTTAATCTAGCTGTATCACCTGCTACTTTTACCTTAAAAGTAAAGTATTTGAATATATCAGTATCAGACAGCACACCATTCTTCCGATTCAAAATAGTCGTGATTGCTTCAGCATGATCTTTGAACCTATTATCGGCTTTATGTTTGACCTGATGAAGTGATAAGTAATTACTACCCTTCTTAATAGCAAAATCTTCGATCCATTCATATTCAATATGGTGTTCACCAAGAAAAACATTAAAAGAGGGCAGACCTACACCGCATTGAGCTTCATTTAGAATATTTTCCAAGCAAACATAAAGACCAACTTTACCTTGATAATTGTAGCCATTCCAAGAGGGGGTCGCATCATGCAACACGCTTTTAACTGAGTCCACCACTAAAAATTCCTTTAAAATAAAACAGAGTGTAATAACAGGATCATCAATTTACTTTAGCTAGTAATACTATGTTCCATACCGCCAATGTTTAGATAAAAAGATAATCGCCACATATATTACTAATTGAGTATTTTCACTTAATACCATCTCAATTTCAATAAGATAAGTTAACAAATCAATTATGGGTAACAATAAATTTTTAACTAAGAATCCATTAGATTATAAATAATGCAATTTAAGTCATTCGTAATGAGAAAGCGTCCAGATAGCTACAAAAAAAGGAAACCAATTGGCTTCCTTTGTATCATGACAGTGAGGTGAGACTCACTGCGACGTGCATAGTATGGAGGTCGAGACTCCATACTTGTTAAAATCAGCCATTCCTATGTTAAGTGTTAAATAGCGTCTTTCGCATTCTTCATCAAGAAGTCGAGTACTAAGCCCTGCTCTTCTGGGTTTAGACCAGCGCGTGGGAACATACTTTTGGTGATACCTTTCCACTGTAGTTTCGTAAAGTGGGTGGTGTCTTTTGGACCATGACAAACGGTACAACGTTGATAGAAGATCTTTTCACCCGGGCTTAAGTTTTCACTTACTTTAGCTTTCAAGTTTGAAACGCGAGCTAGACCATAAACAATCGCAAATTCGGCTTTAGACTTATCGATGATCGCAGGTTTGGTGTATGCCTGGTTCGGTCCATCAGGATCGGTACATTTCTTCATTCTCACTAACACAGTATTAGCGGTTGTTGCCTGACTCAAGCCACTTGAGGCCTTGTCTGACGTGAGAAAGTTAACCAAACCACTGTTACAACGACCTTTACTGTCAACCGATGGCCAGCAACCTTCATAAATACTGATAACACCTTTCATGATGCGAGCGTCGACACGGGCACCTACTAAAATAGAACCACGCTTGTTGTATACTTCTATCAAGTCGCCATCTTTAATGCCACGACTTGCCGCGTCTTCTGGACTCATTAAGCAAGGTTCACGGCCTTGAATATTGTCGATATCACGAATGCTGGTATTAGCCATTTGTGAGTGTAAACGCATACGAGGGTGCGGGCTTACTACGTGTAATTCATCTTCTTCTGCATTACCTAAGTATTCATGCGGCGGGAAGAAGGTTGGGATTGGCGGGCAATCTGCCAATTTATACTTAGCAAAATCACTCGAGTAAAGTTCAATTTTACCCGATGTCGTTGCTAACGGGTTTTTCACTGGATCGGTATAGAAATCACCATGGCGAACCCACTTGTTGGCTTCCAGTGGTACTTCCATGTGGGCAATACCTTGCTCCCAGAACGCTTTAAACGGCATAGTTGCAGAACTCTTCGCGTACGCGGCTTCAATCATTTGCATCACGGATTGGCCTTGTTCCATGAACTGATATTCAACATTGAACAGGCTAGATAGACGGCGGAAGATCTCGATATCATCTAGGCTCTCTGCCTGCGGTTTAATGATCTGACGCATCGCATAGACTTTATCATTACTGTAAGTACCGCCAGAGGTAATATCGTTACGCTCTACCGTTGTGGTTGCTGGTAATACAATATCTGACCAGCGAGTAGATGCACACCACCACGGGTCTTGGCACACAACGGTATCAACATTTTGCAGTGCTTTGATCAACTTGTTAGTGTCTTGCTGATGCGACATGAAGTTGTTACCCGAGTTATAAATCATTTTTACCAGCGGGTATTTATGGGTTGAACCGTTATGGGTAAACTCGCCACCTGGGTTGTTTAACATTTCGGTAATACGTGATGCAGGGCAGTAAGCTTTAACCAAATTACGACCTTGCGATAAACCAGCAGGCATAGACTTACCAGAAACCGGCATGCCACCACAACCATAGTGCCAGCTGAAACCAACACCTTCACCTGGTTTACCTATGCCACCTAACATGCTTGAAAACGCGATGATTGCCCAATGTTGCATTTCACCGTGATCTTGACGTTGCAGTGACCATGCACCCGCAAACTGGGTTCGGTTATCAGCGAACATTTTTGCTAATTCAATGATTTTAGCTTCTGGAATACCAGTAATCTTAGCTGCCCACTTCGGGGTTTTCTCTTCACTGCCGTCTTGACCTAACAGTGATGGCAAGAATTTTTCGAAACCAACGGTGTACGTATCTAGGTATTTTTCATCATGTAAGTCATTTTTGTACAGGTAATGACACATAGATAAGAACAGTGCCGTATCTGTACCTGGAATGATCTTAACCCACTCACAATCTAATGCTTCATCGGTAATAGTGAACTGTGGGTTAATGGAAACAAACTTAATGCCCTTGTTCTTAATTGCTTCCCAACGTGGGTACATTTGATGATCGGCTACGCGAAATTCAACACGATTATTTTTGAACGGATCACAACCGATCATACAGAATACTTGGGTATTATCGCGTACTTGTTCCCAGGCTGTTTGCGGTGAGTATACTTCCATGTCACCGATGATATGTGGCAGACTGATTTGTGATGCGCCACCTGAGTAATCACCCGATGTTAAGCTACAACCACCAATCATGTTAAAGAAACGGCCTTGTAATACGTTCGGACGGAACACACCAGCATGGCTCCAGCCACCATAAGAACTACTAAAAATACCTTCGTTACCGGCTTTATCAATGGTATCGAGAATAGCTTTAGCCGTTAGACCAAGTGCCACATCCCAAGAAACCCGCACGAACTCTTCTTTACCCCGTAATTCAACTTTGGTATCGCCAGTGCCGTTAGTCATACCGTCTAGATACGACTGACGTACCATAGGATAATTCACCCGAGTTTCGTGGTAAGTTCTGCTTAATACCCCCTCAGTCAGCATTTTAGTTGGCATCGCATCAATGTCTGATAACGTCTGCACACCAATAAGTTTGCCGTCTTTTACCACAGCTTTAAATGCACCGTAATGACTTGCATGTGGGATCAATTCGATATCTTTAGCAAATACGGCCTTGGGACCAAACAACGTCAGCGCTGGTACGGCTCCTGCGGCTGCTAATGAAGATTTCAAGAAACTTCGACGACTAATACTCATAATTTCTGTCCCCCTGAGGATTGTGTAAGTTAAGTACAGTAATACTAAGTTACTGCTTTTTAACCATACAATAATGAAATATTGAGAATGAAACCACCGCATAATATGACTAAATGTGAACAGACATGAAAACATACGAACAGGTTATGAATAGATATCGAGCATCCTTTTCCATTCCTAAAGGGATAGTTTAATGTTTTTTAAATGCCACATAAATTAACCATTGGAAACATAAGGTTATATAGCAACCTTTGTTATTCACTAGATCCATCAGCCGCAGAAAGTTGCATCAAATAATTTTGTAATTGGCCGACAGAATTATTAATTAATAATGCCAATTGTGTTAACTGTGATGCAGATAACACTTTAGTTTTGCAAGACTTTTTAAATGTCATCTCAAGTTGATGACAACGTTCATACAACGCAGTTAAACCTAAACCGACAGCAGCGCCTTTTAATTTATGCAGTAACTTTTCTTGTTGTTCGGCATTGAGCGCAGCAAAATCACTATAATCCGACTGCGTCTGACGACAGAACAACTGCCCCAGCGCTATGATCTTATCTTTTCCCAGATATTGTAGGTCTTGATCAAGCGTTGCAGGGGTGAATAACACCGTGTCCTTGCCTGCCCCTTCAACTTCCTTTCCTACCTCTGACAGTGCCTTGCTCATCTCAGGAGATCCATCACCATCATCTAGACCAACCACATTTACCATTACCTTGGCGATCGTGCTTTTCAGGCGTTTCATTTGTACCGGTTTGGCAATAAAACCATCAAAACCGGAATCGATAAACTTGGTGATATCGTCTTTAAATACATGAGCAGATACCGCAATGGTTTTTAATTGTCGCTGTTTACATTCGGCCATATCTCGCAGTTGAACCGCCAGTTCGACCCCATCAATATCTGGCAGGTTGATATCTAACAGAGCCAGATCAACATCTTGATTTGAGTACAGTGCCAGTGCAGAGGCTCCGTCGCAGGCGCTGTAGACTTGATGGCCTAACTTTTGTACCAGTGCGCAGGCGACATCACGATTGATTTGGTTATCTTCAACAATAAGGATACGAAAACGGCTGTTGGTTTCAACCACATTTGATACGGTAGATAACTGTTCATTAATCAACGCTTGTGGGGCGACCAGCAGTGGGATCTTAAAGTAAAAGCAACTGCCCTGATTCTCAATACTGGTTAACGAAAGCGTACCTTGGATTGCTGACACCAGTCGCCGAGAAATTGCTAAACCCAGTCCTGTGCCTGTGGCACTGCTTAAGTTAGCCACTTGGGTGAAGGCGTCAAATACTGCTTTCTGCTTATCATCGGCAATACCACAACCGGTATCGGTAATACTAAAACTAAGCTGCTCGTCATGTGTCGCAATCGCCAGAGTAACGCTGCCTGAAGTGGTAAATTTTATGGCGTTGTTGACTAAGTTGATGATGATCTGGCGCAGTTTACCTAAGTCGGCAAGTACCCAAATATCAAGTTCATCGGCAAGGTTAAAGGTTAAATTTAGCCCCTTACTCTCTGCCCTCGCCCGCATCAGGTCGATAACGTTATTGCCTAAACGCTGAAGATTGACGGCACGGTTAGAGACTTCGATATGCCCCGCTTCAATTTTGGAATAATCGAGAATATCATTAAGAATATCCAGTAAGTTTTCACCCGAGGTTAGGATAGTCTGGGTATAAGTCTGTTGCTGCGTTGACAGCGGTGTATCTGATAACAGCTCTAATGTTCCTAACATGCCATTCATCGGGGTGCGAATTTCATGACTCATATTGGCCAAAAATACGGACTTGGCGTTGTTGGCATCTTCGGCCTGTTGCTTCGCTTTGGCATGACCGGCGGATTCATTATTGAGTTTTTCATTAATGAGCGTTAGCTGTTCTGTTCGTTGTTTTACCAAGCGTTCTAAATTTTCTTTATGCAGACGTAGTTCTTTTTCAGTTTCAATTTGCGCTTGTTCAAGCTTTTGTTTTTTTAATGCATTGTCGCGGAAAATATCCAGTGCCAGAGCCATTTGCTTTAACTCTTCATCATTAGAAGGCTCGACAGTAATTTCGAGATCGCCTTCGGCAAGCTTTTTAATCACTTGGGTATGTTTGGATAACTTAAATACGATGCCTTGATATACAATCTTCCACATCACGCCAATAATCACGATTAATGACAAGATGGTGGCCAGGATCAGAATATTTTGCGACCATGAAACCAACTTTTGCTGTTGCTGGCTGGCTTGCTGTGCTTGTTGAGTCTGCTTTTCTACCAGCGTACGAATACCTTGGTTAAGTTCACTCAATTGCTTGGAAATATACAAGTGTAAATCATTTTGCTGTTGTTCAAGCTGTAGATAGTCGCTTTGTTGATTGATCAAGGTGGTGAAGGTATTAAGGTTTAATATAGTAGATTGAACACGCGCTAAACGATACGGATCTGTGATTGAGTCTACCAGCTGACGGATGATGTGGATGAGTTCATCCTTTTGTGGTTT
Source organism: Moritella sp. (assembly GCF_013215705.1). Taxonomy (GTDB): domain Bacteria; phylum Pseudomonadota; class Gammaproteobacteria; order Enterobacterales; family Moritellaceae; genus Moritella. Next base: position 46,824 of record NZ_JABSQR010000021.1, read on the forward strand.
TAAACGGGTAAGTTGCTCGACTTGCGAGGTGTTGATAATAAAGTTAGCAATTTGTCCCAGTTCTAAGCTGTATCTTTCCAATGCGGTCATTTTATCTAACAGATTAAGATCTTCATCAATGATAAGATCAAGGTTCTGATAGATAATATTGTTATCCTGATGCTGTTCAATTAAGTCATACAGTCCGCTCAGTCGCACTAAGGCAAAGGTGTGGGCATTGGCAACTTGAGATTCTGATAATTGAAAGATATTACGTACGGCAGTTGTAACCCGAACAAATGAATCTTGGCGCTGCTGTCGTTGCTGAATTTGTAGTTTCGCATTGTCATTGAGCTGACTAATATCTTTAATAATATTGGTTTTTTGTAATACCAATTGACGGATATTACGATTATCAAGTTCAGAGATATCCAAGGCCTGGAATTTTTTGCCAATAGCCAAGTTTAGCTGAATTAATTGTGCATTTATGTTCTGACGATCAATATCACTGCTGGCATTTTTCAGTAACGTGGTTCGGTTGGTTATTTGCAGACTAATATTAGCCAATTCACTGGCGCTGGATAAGCTAGGTAGCGTTTGTTGTGCAATTTGTTCACCTGTATCAGCAATAAGACTTAAGCTATACCAAGACACAGTACTGGTTAAAACCAATAAGCTGGCAACAAAACTAAACGCGAATAACAGTTTGTTTCCTATACTTTGACGAAATCGCAATGTAAGCTCCTATTACTAAAAAAACGGTCATGACTAAAAACAGTTATTACTAAAATAACGCTCATTACCAAATATAACTGATCCAGTGGTACCTGTTTATTGTGACATCTAGTGAGAGATTTATTGTGACATCTATTGAGAGAATTATCGTGAAACCTTTGTTTTTATTCATTACGTTACTGTTCAACTTACCCGCTTGGGCGGCAGCTAACGAGTCACAAGAAACTATTCAATCACAAACCGTTCACTCACAAGACAGGGTTCGACTTTGTGCGGTTTATCCACACTTAAAAGACTCATATTGGTTAAGCATCAATTTTGGCATGACTGAACGTGCAAAACAAAGAGGTATTTCATTAAAAGTGCTGGAAGCTGGCGGTTATCAAAATAGTCAGGAGCAATGGACACAAATTGAACAATGCCTGCAATGGCAAGCCGACGCGATATTAGTCGGGGCGGTATACTATAAACAACTGAGTATCAAACTCGCGGAACTGAATAAAACCGTGCCATTATTTGGTTTGGTTAATGAAGTCACCACCACGAATCTGACTGGTCGCACAGGTGTTTCTTGGTATCAAATGGGCGCAAAACTAGGTCAGTTCCTGAGTAACAAACATCCAAAAACAACCAGTAAAACTAAGTTAAAGCTGGTTTGGTTTCCCGGTCCAAAAGCCGGTGGCGGCAGTGAACAAGCGACCTTGGGCCTGCAAGAGGCGTTGAAAAACAGTGATGTTGAGATCGTTTCAATCAAATATGGCTTTAATAATAAAATGCGTCAGTTTTCATTGTTAAGTGAAACGCTCGCTGAATTTTCTGATCTGGACTATCTGGCTGGTAATGCCGTGATGGCAGAAATGGCCATTGGTGAATTAGTCAAATTAGAGGAACATCAACGTCCGCAAATTTTAAGTCATTACCTCAGCCATGGTGTTTATCGTGGTATCAAGCGTGGCAAAATTCTGATGGCCAATACTGACCAAATGGTATTACAGGGGGCAATGGCAATCGATCAGGCTACTGATTATTTATTAAAGCTAGCAATTATCAAAAATCAGGGGCCTGAAATATTAACACTAACCAAAGAACGGTTAGCCCAATTCCCAACTGAGCAATCGTTGTCACCCAGTTATTTCAAGCCTGTTTATTCGGTTAATCCTTAACATTGTGCTTAGCATTGTCTCTAAACAATGCTAAGAGCAGTGCTTAGAATGAGGTTAAGAACAATTAAGACCGCTGTTAACGCCGCTCCCCTGCAAATAAATAGCCTTCGCCATGAACGGTCACTAAGTATTCCGGATTTTTAGGGTCTGATTCTATTTTGTTACGTAGTCGACGTACTAATACATCTATCGTACGATCATTGGGTGCCTCAACGCGATGGTCGATCAAGCTCAGTAATCGGTCTCGAGATAAAACCAGTTCAGGATGGGCTGTGAAGGCAACTAACATTTCGTATTCCGCTTTAGTCAGTTTTATTTGCTCGCCGTTTTGACACAGTTTTCGCTTAGCTTTATCAAAACTCCAAGAGCCAAAATGAAATAACGCATCGTTTTTTTCATCTTTAATCGCATTTTCTAATTCATTATTGGCCTGAGTGGTCAACGAAATACGCCACAACAGGTTTTTTACTCGTACGAGTAACTCGCGTAATTCAAAAGGCTTGGTAACATAGTCATCCGCGCCCATTTCTAGACCAACAATTTTATCAATGGCATCAATGCGCCCGGTAACCAGAATAATACCGATATTTGACTGACTACGCAGAGTTCGGGTGATCATCAAGCCGTCTTCATCTGGCAAGTTGATATCGAGCATAATAAGATCGATGTGATGATTGGCTAACACGATATTCATTTCTGCTTTACTCGCAGCTTCACTAACTTGGTAACCCTCATGTTGAAAATAACCAACCAGTTTAGCTCGGGTTATCACTTCATCTTCAACAACCAAAATATGCTTATTTTTCAAATTCAATTCCTTAACATTCTGCATTAACTAGCGAAATAACAATAACTCACTAGGTAGTCGATTCACCTGATGTATATCAATATATGAGTACTAAATAGTGGCTGAACACCGACTAATTGCCTTTATGTTATCACAAACAGCTTTTGTACTCCCCCCTGTAAGCTGCAGTTATTTATCTTTGTCGCCATAAGCGCCATCAAAAACCAAATGGCATATAGTTATGCGATGGAATAACCTTAGTTACTCCGGACGTTGAATACTAAATGGGGCTGTAATTGATGCATACTCCCCGCCGCCTAACCGCGCAAGAGGTTTAACTTTATCTGCGGCAATATTCAATCGCTCTTTAGCATCTTGACTGACTACCGTGTCATTGATGTAAAGCTGTTTAACTTCAACAAAGATAAGCGTTTGCGGTATATCACCGAGTTCTTTAATCTCATAAAGCTCGCAACCATAGGCTATGTCGCATTGTGTTAGCCGCGGCAGTGGAAAGTCGTCAAATGCAGATGTGGTTAGTCCGGCATTAGCAAGTTCAGATTCACCGTGCGCTAATGTCGCAGCAGTTTGGGTAACAATCTCAGCTTGATGTTCAGCGGCAATGTGGATGACCATTTTCTTATTCTTAAGCACGTTGGTGAGCGTATCTTTATTGTCACCATTAGGCTTTTTACCAACGGATATCATTAACAAGGCGGGTTTGCTGGATACAGCAGTGAAATAAGAAAACGGCGCTAAATTATAATTCTCATCACCCGAGTCGGTGAGTACCCAAGCAATAGGGCGTGGAATGATAGTTTGTGTCATCAAATGATAACGTTGATTAGCTGATAGGTCGGTAAAATTTAACTGCATGTCACTAACTCCCTGTTAAAGAGAGTATCGTGACATGTTAAGATTTATTCACCTAGGTTTTATTTACCGTCATTAATGTTTATAATTTTCTAAACAGTCATCGAGTTGCACAGAGACTGCAATTAAAGACTCTTTATCTTTATTCAGCGCTGTTAAGCTCGTTAATGATTGCTCTGAAGATTCGCTGAATATGCCTAAACTTGTGGCTAATTGTTGTGAAACACTAATTTGAGACATGGCCGCAGTTGAAATATCATTGGTTTTTCCTGACAAGTCTTGAAAGTAACCGGACATATTATTCATACTGAATTTTATATTCTCCGCATCTTTTAACATCTCTCCAGTACTCGAAATGTTTGATTCAACACTTTTGATTAATTCATTCGATGTTTGATCTAGGTTTTCAATCATTTGATTAATTTCGATTGTCGCCTGCTTAGTACGCTTGGAAAGTTGGCGAACCTCATCAGCAACCACAGCAAATCCTCGACCAGACTCACCAGCACGAGCCGCTTCAATTGCCGCATTTAACGCGAGCAGATTGGTTTGTTCCGAGATGCCAGTGATCACATCAAGCACCTGTTTTACCTTATCCGAGGTTGTTTTTAAGTTATTACCGGCTTCACTCGATTGTTGTATGTCCTTCGTTAGGGAACCAAAGTTATCAACTAAATCAGATATATTTTCATTCATTTCACTCACAGAGTTTTGCGCTAAATCAGCGATGTCTTTTACATTCTCGGCGTTGTCAGATACTTGTGAAATGGCATAACTCATAGACTCCATTGCACTATTACATGCTTGAACTTCACTGTGTTGTTTTTGGATCAGACTTTCATTGGTTGCCACTGTCGATGAAATGTTGCGAGTATTGCTACTCAGCTCATTCACGCTATTGGTTACCGTCGTCACCATGTCAAACAAACTATTAAGTGTCTTATCAATCGCAGCGCCAATGCGACCAAATTCGTCTTGGCCACTCAAACCGATACGTGAATGAATATTACCTTGGTCGATATTGTTCATTACATTTTCAATGTGCTTTAGTAACGGTAAAATATTAGCTTTTACTGCATAAGCAAAAAAATAACAAGTAAAAAGGAACATGACCGCGAGCATTGCAACATTGTTAAACTCTAAATGGCTTGGCATTACAATGTTATTGTTTGCTAAAATATCCGTCACGGACGCATAAAATGATAAAAAAGTAATCGTTGAAATGGTTGCTATATAAGCAGGTAAATACATTTTGTTGAATAGTGATAATTTCATCACTAGTTTATCTGTAAATGTAATTTTAAGTTTTGAAATCATAGATCCTCTAAACAAGCTGTGCATTAATAGACTATATCGGCTAAAAAGCGAAAAACATGACCATTACTTGTACTTTTTGTCGAGGTTTATTGCATCACGATACGCGCAACAAACATTTTCTCTTCAAACTGACGTCGATATAATTTGCAAAGACAAGGTGTGCAGAGACAAATTCGGCACACTAATAGTACTAATACGAGTCTTGCTTATGCATGAATATCTAGGTCAATATCAAGTTTGAGTGACGAACTATCTGCAACCGATACTTTTTGATGTTGTTGAAATAAAACGCCTTCATTAGCTTGCGTCAACAACGTAAAACGGCGCTGACTTTCATCTCCACCAGCATTCGACGTAGTGGACTCATCGAGTCTAACTTGAACACTAAATTTATTATCAGGATAACGCAAAGCACGAGTTTGGACCTCGAGTGTGCCTATCGCTTGCGCAATGTTTTTGATTAACTGTTCGGCCATATCCCAACTAAAGCTTTCTTTGACAACCATACGCATCATATTAACAGTGGGAGCATTGGGGTCCTGAGGGTCTATCGGTGAAGTTGCATCAAGCGGCATCGAGAATGCCGGCACAATCCAGTTATTTTGTTTTAACTTAGCAACCACATCATGCTCATTGTATAAATAATCGTTATCACTCAGACTGTCAGATTGTTGCCCCAGACTCAGCTTAGCGGCACAAGCAGGAAAATAAGCGCCATCATTGACTATTTCCAATACCTTATAATCGCTTAACAAGGCTTCATCATTGCCGTCTTCGATAACGGTCACTCGAATGCGGTTTAGCCCTGCTGATAAATGCTGCGCAATGCCCATTAAGTTTTGGATCACAGAGCAGTAACCATTCTTACCCAGGCGTAAAAAGTTATAGTACTGACCCAATACCATTGAACTGCCCCGCGAAAAGTTCAGGCTATACGTTGACTCATCAAAACCCAGCACGTTGGTGGTGACAAATAAGGCTTTCGGAATATCTTTAATATCTCGCCATAGTGCCCAGCCGATCCCTGGATAAACTAAACCAGATTTATGTCCGGAAACATTGATAGTTTTCACCTGCTCTAAGCTGAAATCCCATTTTAACTCCGCTTGCTGACCGTCACTGTGCTGACGAAATGGTTCGATAAAACCACCACTGGCGGCATCAACGTGGAGTGGAATATCTAATGGTTCAGTCGTGCTATTTTTAAACTTCACTAACACATCATTAATGTCTGACACCGGATCGTTCTGACCTGTGTATGAGGTTCCCATGACAGCAACCACACAAATGATTTGCTTATTACTTACGGCAGTATCATTGGGTGTATTAATACTAATCGTAGGGTTATTTATAACGTCTTCAACTTGAGTTGCTGAAATCGCATAATTATTTTCTTTTGTAATCGGTACCCAAATAATATCTACATCAAAATACTCAGCAAACTTAACCCAAGTAATGTGCACATCAGAGCCTAATACAATACAAGGTCGCTCGGTACTCAGTCCCTGTGCTTTACGTGAATCCATCCAACGACGCTTATGCGATAAGGCACATAACATTAACGCTTCTGACGAACCAACCGCTAGCGTACCCCAGCTGCTTGGCTGATGATCATCTTTGGCTAATTCTTCAGCATCTAACATAGGGGCTGGCGCGTGATATAAGTCGAGTAGTGTTTTCACACAACGTTTCTCGATTTCAGCAGTGCATCCTAAAACCTCGGTTCGGATAAAACGGTATACCGCACGTGGCTCGTGAGAGTTTTCCGGTAGCTTGTTTTTAGGAATGTCTTCATTGAATAGTACTCGGCCATATGTTGGGGTTAAATAGCTGGTGTTATCTTTAGGCATCGTATTTTCTTCCTTGAGTTATATTCATCTTTGGATGTAATAGGCTCTGTTAAATGATCCGTTTGGTATACAGCAGTGCCAAGCAGAGCCGATAGGTCTGACAAAATTAACCAAAACTACAAAAATAGTAGTTACGCGATTAAAAAACGTAGAAAATAAATCGAAAAGTGTGACAGTAAGGTTGAAAACATTATGTTGAAAGTGAAGCTGTTGGTTAAAAACGACAGGAAGGCGATGAGGGGGATGTACATCCGTTATGTATCAATTAAAAAGCAGCCTCTTTAAGGCTGCTTTGTGGGCATTAATCACGTAACAAAAGGTCTATGCTTGCAGTGCCATAGCAGCCATTTTCATCGTGCTTTCAAACGATGCTGCACCTGCAATAAATAAACCATTATGGCAGAACATAGCATCATCAAGGCCAGTCTCGTCTTTAAACGCTTGCTCAGACAAGCCAGCCCATGGTTTAGGCAATGACTTTCTGTCTTCGAATGAACCAAGTTCAACGGGTACCGCTTGAATGATCCATTTACCAGACTGAGATGGGTAAACCATAAATAAAGCTTCAGCGGCTAAATTTAGAACCGTTGTTTTCCACGGCGTATATTGCTCTAATACAATCACTCTTGGATCGTCGGCATTATCAATCGCTTTAGCGACAATATCTTTCGCATTAATGCCACCAGTCGCAGAGGCAATAAAACGCGTTAAAATGCGCGATGCAAAAGCAACCGCTTCATCAAAACATGCATCCAGATCACTGTTTTCTTCCCAAGTAGGGTTAAACATTGAAATAGTTTGGCTAAGGCTAATACCTTGAGCAACACCTTCAACATAACCACAATCAACCGCGTCAATCGTAGACACTAAACCGGCATCCACTGCGTCGGCGATTTCTTGGTTACCTTGGCATATTTCTAAGCCGTATTTCTGCCAAATTAAACCAAATGAAGAATAAGGAATACCATTCTCACGCTCACCCGCACCACCACGTTGGTGATGATCAAAACGACCTGTATCAGGATCATATTCACCACCTACATCGATCACAAGATCAGCTTCGCCAATAATCTCTAAATCACGTGTGCGCACGAGTTTAAAAGCAGGAAAAATATTTTTAAGTGCAGCGATACTGAAAACATCATCTGCATGAAACTTACCGTTGTGAGTTACTATCGTTTTATCATTCATTTGTTTTATGTCATTTTAGAAAGAGATAAGAAGGTTTATACCCAAGCTACTGTTTTGGACTTGCCAATTTTAGACAATATTAATCAGTAACATTATATGGCCGATTCTATACGAAGACAGCTAACAAAAACAGCTGATTTTTTGTGTTAATAGATAGATAGAGCAACACTTGCTGCCCTACCTCGTTATTATCTTAATACTTCGAATATAAACTCAAATTTCCATTTTCATCAAAAGCAATCACGTTAAAATCTTTGTAGTCTTGACCTGGGGCTGCCATGCCTGGCGAGTGCTGTGGCATGCCAGGAGCGGTAAGACCTGATATATCGGTTGGTCGTTCGCTAAGTAAACGCGCAATGTCCTTTTCGGGCACATGCCCTTCAACCATATAACCGTCGACAACTGCCGTGTGGCAAGACTTTAACTGATTCGGCATGCCGAATTTCTTCTTCACAGAACTCCAGTCACGTTGGTGATGCACATTCACTTTATAGCCTTTGTCTTCCATGATGTCTGCCCATTCAACGCAGCAACCACATGATGGAGACTTGTATAACTCAATCGTCGGTTTGGCGAACGCAACAGAAGTAAACGTGAGTGATAATATTGCAATTAGTTTTGTAATTGTTTTCATTTTAAATTCCTTAAATTTGGGTGTATTACTTAATTTCGATTGCTAGCACACTTTGCTTATAGACCAGTTCAATAGTTCCCTTTTTAGGTATCCATTGAACTGCTTTGGTCTCATATGGCTTCATCTCAATAAATGAGGATTGAGCCACAAACGGCAGTGCTACTTTGATTGTCTCTAATCTTTTATTGACCAGAACCAGCTGACTTAGCGCACCCTCTTGTATAGATGCGTTGCTGGGAGCAACCTTGTCATCAATTATCCATTCTACGGATGGTATTTTCCCTAGCTCGATAAGGTATGAAGCAAGTAGTTCTCGCTGCGCTAGATCAAGTGCGTTACTGAGCAACAGCATCGTGGGTTCTTTCTTTAAAGCGCGGTTAAGTTTGTCTATACCTTTGCCTCTGACATCACCGCCAACATTGCCGCCGCCTTGGGCGAACATACCATGGCATGTCGAGCAACCGTATCCACCTGCGGTTCTGAATAAATGTTCTCCCTGCTCAAACAAAGTTTTGCTATCTGCATAGGCAAAATTGATCGAGAAAAGTAGAGAGCAAAATAATAGTATTTTCACTGGTCTCTATAACCCTTTAATTATCAGTTAAAAAACATTCTATTCGATAATATTTCTGATCGTCGATGCTTTCTACAACGAGTAGACATTCACGAAAATAATAGATATATCTCACTCGAATAGGAGTGCGGATGTGAGTATTAGGCTGATATTAAACGATAGGAGGTCGATACAACAGATCGGGTATGGCAAAACTAACTTGGGATGTGTCTCGCTGAATAAGGCTTAACGTGAAAGGCTGACGAGAATTCAAAGGTGACATAGAAATGATGGTATAACTTGTCGTCGCGTTTGGGAAACAACACTGATTTTCAATATTACTTGCTAAAGGATCGCAGCAGTTCCCCTCTGCAGGGGTTGCCATCATACATGCTGTATCGCAATGCATTTCATGTTCGACAGCTTCAGCTTTATATGACCGATTATGAGCAGAAAGAGGGGCATAGACCGTCAGGCTTGAGAGTACAATACTCACGAGCAACAAACAGATCACCTTAATTACATGCGTTGGTATTAGCATCATAAACTCTTCTTACTACATTATGACGAATTATCTATAAGACTGGCTATATTGTCAATATGATTAAGTAATCGATCTGGGCGAGTATCTAGTTCATACCTGATTACGTAGGTACTTCAAGTTCAAACTTTCTTGTAAAATGCATTCAATTTCATTACTTGTGACAGGCTTATAGAACAGATAACCTTGACCATATTCACAACCTTCTAAATAAAGCTCCTCGTAATTGTCGATGACTTCAATCCCCTCAGCCACTACCTGCATACCAAGTCCATGGGCTAGGTTGATAATAGTTCGGATAAAACTCATGTCTCTAGGTGCATTATTCAGTTCTTGGATAAAGATTTTATCAATTTTAAGCTTCTGAAATGGCATTTTCTTGAGATGACTAAGAGAAGAGTAACCCGTTCCAAAATCATCCAACGCCAATTCTACTCCCAGACGACGTAATTTGTGTAGTATGCCTGGTGAGCTCTCAATGTCTTGCATTGTGGTATCTTCAGTTACTTCGATAATCAACTGGTCTGCTGGCAAGCCTGTAATGGATAGCGTACGGCTGACGACACCCACAAGATCATATCGCGTATACATAGCAGGAGAGATATTCACAGATACTTGAATCCATGGTAAACCAGCTTTCCTCCAGCTCATATTTTGAGAACATGCTTTTAATAATACCCATTCATTTAATTTATCCGCTAAACCTGCTTCTTCGGCGATGGAAACGACCTCAAGCGGAAGGATATAACCATATTGTTCATGATGCCATCTCAATAAAGCTTCAACCGAAACGATTCGTTTTGTCTTGAGGCAAATAATGGGTTGGTAAATCTGCTGGAGCTGGTCATGCTCTAATGCTACCTGTAAGCTTTCTGCTAATATTCTATAACGTAGAACGCTATCATTCATTTCTTGCTCAAACAATCGGTAATACGCTTCATCATTGTTTTTGGCACAATACATAGCAGTATCAGCATTGTTCAACAACTTATCAGGATGCTCTGCATCATCAGGAAAAATACTGATACCGATACTAACATCCGAATATATCCGATAGCCGTGAACATTTATTTCACTATTTATCAGCTCGTGAATACGTTGCGCTAACTGGACACATTCATCCGAATTGGTAATGTTTTTCTGAATTATGCCAAATTCATCCCCGCCCAAACGAGCGACGACATCTGACAAGCCAACGCTCTGCGCTAGGCGTGTGGCGACCACCTGAAGCAACGCATCTCCAACTGCATGCCCCAACCGATCATTAATCTCCTTGAATCCATCCATATCGATCATATGGACAGCAGTACGGGAATTGTTACGCCGAGAATGTGCAATGGTTTTTTCCAGATTATTTTGAAAAAAATGGCGGTTTGCTAAGCCGGTCAGGCTATCATGCAATGCTTGCTTGCGGTTAATAGCGCTCTCACGAATTACCAGCAATACGAGAATGCTGCCGCTCAGCAATAAACCGAGCAAAAACATGTTGGCGCCATTCTGAAGACTGTAGATCTGTTTCAGGCCACCCCACGCTCTTTCACCGGAGAAACTATTTACGTTAAACTCTCTCACCTGTGTTTGGAAGGGCTTAAGTTCTTGTACTATCCTTATTGCATTTTGATCACCCATCTTGAGACTCAGTACCTCAGGCTCTAGTTCAACCAAGCGCTGTTTGATATTCTGCAATAACTCAATGGCTCCAGGCTGACTGCGAAATTCGCGGGTTTCCTCTCCTACCGATAATACTCCAACCCTGCTCCAGAGCAGATCGAAACGTCGCTGCAAATCTTCTACTCTCATATCATTTAGCGCAGTTCGCGTTAACGCTTGTATAAACTTGAGCATTTCTAGCTCCAACTCGGAAGCGGCCCAGCCGACTGTTTTCATCGAAACGGTTAGAATATCAGTAACTTGAGTATGGCGTTGAGTGCTAATTATGGAGCTGGCAGCAAACATAATAACGACAAAAGTGAGGATGAAAAGTTTAACTCTATTCATCAATACACCTCCAGACTGTAAAGCTGCCAAATCATATTTTCATGGTAACTGATAGTATCGAGCTCTGCATAATCAGACAGGGGGTAGATAATCCAAATAGGTCCCTTATCACGTACACGCATGAAAACGCCATCAGTTTTTATAGCTAGAAGTATTGGGTAATCCTTGAGTGCTGCCAGATCGATTTTAGTATGGTAATCGTTCAACGCTTTCGCCACTAACTTATGACTCGAAGCCCCCACGTGCGCTAAAAGAGTATTTAATAGTACCCCTTCATAAACATGCTCCCCCTCTGTCCAAGGTGTATGGGTAGTGATCTTGGTTTGGGGTAGTTGTTCCAACATCTGACGGTCAAATTGGGCCTCGCCATTAATATTTGTAGTATCAATATTACCGCTAACAGTGAGGATAACGGCACTTTCTGGTTTAGATAAGTCTGCGGCCATGCTCACCATAGGTGATCCTATTAGCCCAATTAAAAAAAATATCGTCACAATTTTTATACGCAAGTTGTTGGCTCCAAGTCCCTTTAAGGATCATCAATTAGACAATATATTAAAATAATAGTAAAAAAATAGTAGAATGACTTATTTTGCCACTCTATTTCATAAAATATGTTGTTTATTAATAGGTGTAGCTCACAGCTTAAGGGTAAAGTTAGCTTCCCATAACAATGTAGACATCATTTATTGGTTACTGAAGTTTGGTGTGTAGAGGTAGAATAAATTTGGCCTCTGAACTGGGGGGGCGTTATAACACGCCTTCAACGAATCCGAACATGGGAAGAACTAAAGCTTATCAGCTGACAGCAATAATTTCGCGCCTAATAAAATTAGCACAGTGCCCGTCACACCTTCCATCCAATTCATCATTGCACTGCTTTTAAACAATTTTTTGGCTGAATTAATGGCAAAAGCTAAGCTACATTGCCAGATCATGGCGATTAAAAAATGGATACTTGCCATAGTAAACGATTGCACAATCGGTGAATAATTAAGATCGATAAATTGCGGTAAAAACGCGAGATAAAAAATGGCAGTTTTAGGATTAAGTACGTTGGATAGAAAGCCCTCACGCATTGAACGTCTAGAGCTAGATGTTACGTTATCTTCCTCGAGCATAGCGATTTTATTGCTACCTTTGTAGATAGCGCGAAAACTACCAAGGCCTAACCAGATTAGATATGCCGCGCCAACCCATTTTACCAATTGAAAAAGATCAGCCGATTGCAACAAAATAGCTGAGATGCCGAGTGCAGAGAACATGGCATGTACAAACAACCCCGAGCAGATACCGAGGCTGGTCACGCACCCAGCCATAAATCCGGAACGGCTACTATTACGGATCACCAGGGCGGTATCAAGACCTGGTGTTAATGTTAAAATGGTAATCGCGATCAAGAACGCTTCAAAATTTAAAATATGCATCACTTCAACTCTTCAGACAAAATATATTTATAACAAGAAACCAAGGCTTGAGTAAAATAATATTGGCTATTAATTAAAACAATAGACGCACACTGGATGTCCTGCCTTTTTATGTTTCCTGCGTAATTTCCGTTAATACCTGTTTGAAAGTATCAGTAGTTTGTCCACCAGCTATTGAATACTTGTTATTAATAATGAAGGTAGGCACCGAGCTAATGCCCTTTTCTATACTTAGCTTTTGCTCAGCTCGTACTTGTTCAGCATAGGCGTCAGAATCGAGGCCATTTGCAATTCATGCTGTTTACCCTGTTCTTTAGCCCAAGCTTTATCGACATATCTTGTCGGCAGTTATAGTTTTACAATCAACTTACCTTTGTTTTCGACAGTAAAGAATAAGTTTAAGCCACCAATAGATGATTCTAATCCTTCTAATACATGCGACTTGTGTTTAATTTTACCAGCCATCACGTAAGGCGTTAGTTTTTCTAGCAGTGCAGGCACTTGATGAAAATGATCTGGCATGGTGAAGCCTTGAATGGTAAGTGGCGGGTAGAAAAAGCCATTGCGGGTTTAGGTATCTTGATGATGCCACGTTGGGCATTGATATCACTCGGCAGGCAAACTTGGGCGTATTTCTGTTGTATCAAAAACAGCGTTATCAAGTACCGAAAATAAAAGCTGCGGTGAATTTTTTAGTCGAGAGAGTGAAATCAGACTAGAAATCTGTATCGAACAAATTTAATAACCTATAAGTGAGTGGCTAAATTCAATCAACCACTATAATTCGCTAAAATCAGGTGCGCCGTAGGTACCAACTGGATTTACTTGTTATTTATTAATTCGGGTTCAAATTCGTACTGAGCATAACGGGTGATACACGCATCTAATAAATCATCATCATCATAAAATTCAAAGACCATTTCAGCAATTGCATGCAATGCATCTTTATCTTCACTGTGAATACTAAACATTAGCGTTTCATCACCAAATGTCAGTTTTTCTAATAAACTTGGGTTCTTTTCTGAAAGCATATTTTCTAACAGCAACGCCCAATCTTCTCCATCGCCTAAAAAATCATGAGATTCAAAAGCTTTCCACTTTAAATCAATTAACTGTAGGTTATGATCGCGATTGAAACTTGAAAACAAAAATGGATAGTAAACACTTACTTCCTTCATAATATCTCTCTAATGTGATGGGAATAGTCATTAAATAACTTCTTTAAAAGAGCCAGAAGTTAAGCCCTCCACCCTACTCCTTGTATTTTAATTAAATGATAGATGCATCATGTTTTACCTTATTTTCCTTCATCATGGCATATTTAAACACCGCTATTTATGATATTTGTGAGCACAGTGATGCTGGCACTTATTTCTTATCTGGTTTGTATTTATACATCCGTTGGTCGGCTAATGCTAAACACTCAGATTAATTTCGGGTTTCAAAACTTGTGACAATACCAAAAATGATAGTGCCACTGTTTTCGGTTCATTTCTGTAAATGATGTGATGTGAAAAGCAACTCACAATCATCACATGAGCAAATGCGTTAAGCCATAATGAGCAGAAACGGCTTAGCTCTATTGCACTAATCTAGAGTTGGATATTCTTCTCCATGATTTGGAATTCTATTGGATCAAGTTAGCATTTGATGCCTACAGGAATAATATTAACTAAAAAAATAGCTACCTATAAAGGGTTAATGATCTAAGTCAATGAATAAAATTATTTTCATAGTATGATTGCATTAAATGATAATGACTATCATTTAATGCATACGTTTATGACGTAAGCAAGTCAGAATAGAGAGATAAACTTAGGCATAGAGTGCCATATTTGGATAAGTAATTATGAACAGTTCACTATTTAATAACTCACTAGCATTATCATCCGAAGACTTGCTCACCACACAAGCAACAGTTCACAACTTATCTCAAGCTAAAGTAAACCAAGATTACGTTATTAAGGGTGTGGATGCAGGTGAGCCAGAAATTGCCAACTTCCTATTCACACTGGGCTGTTTTAAAGGTGAAACCATCACATTGATTTCGATACTGTCAGAGAGTTATGTCATCAGTATTAAGGACGCGAGATACAGTATCGGCAGTGACTTAGCTCAAGCAGTGCTCATCTAATTTTATTTACACAATTCATATATAAAAATACAAGCGATTAACGCTTGAAATCTTAAGCCGTGACAATCCAGTAGGGAGTTGTCACGGCTTACCGATGGTAATGATTATTATTATTATTACCGTTATAACTAGGGGGTTTGTTTTGAAAATAGCATTAGCGGGTAATCCAAATAGTGGAAAAACCACATTATTCAACGCTTTAACAGGGAAAACAGCGCATGTTGGAAACTGGGCGGGTGTCACTGTAGATAAAAAAGAAGGGCTATTAAAGAAAACGTTTAATAAAATTAATGCTGATATTACTGTCGTTGATTTACCCGGCGCTTATTCAATGTCTCCTTTTTCTTCAGAAGAAGCGATCACGCGAGATTTTGTCAAAAATGAAAAACCAGATGTGATCCTTAATATTGTCGATGCTACCAATTTAAGCCGCAGTTTATTTTTCACAACACAACTATTAGAACTTAATATTCCGATTGTGCTTGTTCTTAATAAAAGTGATTTAACCAAGAGCAAAAAAACAATCATTGATACTCAAGCATTAAGTAAAATACTTGGATGCCCTGTCGTTGAAACGACGTCTACAAACAGCTTTAAAAATGGTTTAGATAACGTAGTCTCTACAGCCGTTGAGCTCAGTGGTAAACACCAAACTGCGCCTTTTGATAATGAAAACATTGATTTAAGCAATGCTAAATTAGTCGAGGCTTCAGATATTAAACGCTTTGAATTTGTAAAAACTACTGTAGCAAAAATAGAACACAGACAAGTCAAAAATAATACCCAGACAACTCAAGATACTGTCGATAGAGTCATTGCCAATAAATGGTTAGGACTGCCTATTTTTGCGCTGATCATGTGGTGCGTATTCTCTATTTCACAAACTCATTTAGGACCCATTTTAGCCGATGTTCTGGTGGGTTGGATTGATGCGTTTTACGGCTGGGTCGAAGGGTTATTAGGTAGCGATATTTCACCGGTATTAAGCGCGTTACTGCTAGACGGTATCATCGGTGGTGTGGGTGCCGTAGTCGGGTTCTTACCCTTGATCATGGTGCTGTTTTTCTTACTAGCATTACTTGAAGATTGCGGTTATATGGCGCGTGTTGCCGTCATTATGGATCGCTTTTTTAAACACCTAGGTTTGTCTGGTAAATCTATTATTCCTATGGTTATTGGTACTGGCTGCGCGATTCCGGGTATCATGGCGACCAGAACAATCCAAAACGAAAGACAGCGCAGAACCACTGCGATGTTAACGCCGTTTATACCGTGTGGTGCGAAACTGCCGGTGATCGCATTATTTGCGGGTGTGTTTTTTAATGATGCGGCATGGGTCGGCACATCTATGTACTTTATGGGGATTGCAATCATCACCTTTGGTGCATTAGTGGTGATGCGTATTACAGGCGAAAAAAATACGCGGTCATTTTTTATCATGGAACTACCTGAATATAGATTCCCAAGTATAAAACGCGCGGTTGTTTCTACGCTCTCAAGAGCAAAGGCATTCATTATTAAAGCCGGTACCATTATTTTGTTATGTAACGCTGTGGTACAAGTGATGCAAACATTTAATTGGCAGTTTGAGGTGGTTGCTGAAGGCGCGGCAGGAACAAGTATCCTCGCGAGTGTGGCATCTCCATTCGCATTGGTGCTAGTGCCTCTTGGGTTTGGAGTATGGCAATTGGCTGCAGCTGCGATCACTGGTTTCATTGCTAAAGAAAATGTAGTAGGTACATTAGCGGTTGTTTATGGCATTACTAACTTTATTGATACCGAAGAGCTTGCATTGATTTCTGGCGGTTCAGATGTTGCGAGTATCATGGGATTGTCTTCTGTGGCGGCATTATCTTATCTGATATTCAATTTATTTACGCCACCGTGTTTTGCAGCTATGGGGGCAATGAACGCTGAAATGGAAGATAAGAAGTGGTTGTGGGGCGGTGTCGCATTCCAATTCGGCATGGGTTACGTTACTGCATTCCTCACTTATCAGATTGGTACATTAATCACGACTGGGGCATTAGGCCAAGGGTTTATATACGGTCTAGTGGTTACTTTAATACTTGTCGGTACTTTGCTTTACTTTATGTACAAAGGTGATCGCAAGGCTGAAGAAAAGTTAAATCTGTATACCGCATAGGAAACTGTTATGGAAAATATAATAGTCTCTCTCGTTATTACTTTGATTGTCGTGCTCGCTATTTCAAAAATAATCAGTGAAAAGCGTAAAGGTTCAACATGTATCGGATGTTCTGAGAGTGGTCAGTGTAGCACTGCTAAACCCGCGCAAAAAGCACCCTATTTAGATCAAAAAATAGAAATCAAACAAGTAATATAAAACCTAACGTACAAGTGTAACGGTTCAGTGAATAAAACCTCCTAATTGGAGGTTTTTTTTGATCTAGAGATATAAATTAGAATTGTGTGTTCATTTTCGATAGACACTTAAGAAGTATGACACATTCATTTTCATCTAAATTAGAAGTAATGTCTTGAGTCAACCTGAGGTGTAGATCATCATGTTCATGGTAAAGTTTCTGTCCCTCGTCGGTTAAGTCAACCAAGATAGAGCGTCGATCAGAATCGTGGGGACGTCGCTGAATAAATTCAGCATGAACCAACTTATCTATTTGCACAGTCAGTGTGCCTGTCGTTATACCTAATCGACTAGCAAGTTCCTTCATACGCATTGCGCCGTGATTGCCCAACACTTCAATGGTATGGGTTTGCGCAAGTGACAAATGCTTGTCTTTTACAACGGACTGCTCCCATGAAGAAAGTTTATCATAAAATTCAATAATGGAATGATTCAGTTTTTCAAGTTCTTTCATCGGCAATTTGACCTGTCTCTGTAAAGTGGTTTACTTCAATTGTTATGTGACTAATTTTATCAAATTGAGTCAGTAACTGCTTGTAATAATCTACAGTTTTTGGATCGTTAGCAACTAATGAAATTATTGCAGCGTAGTGATCAGCACTGATTTTCCAAATGTGAACATCACTGACTTTATTATCGTCTTCCATTTCTAAGGTATTAATTATTTTCTCTTGATACTCAGGATAAATACTTGCATCAAGCAGGATCGGACTCGTTTGCTTAATCAGGCCAAATGCCCATCGAGTAATAATCACTGAGCCTACAATGCCCATTAACGCATCGACCCAGTTCCAGCCCCAGTATTTCCCTGCAACGAGTGCGAATATAGCCAGCACAGACGTAAGTGCATCGGCTAAGACATGAAAGTAAGCGGCCTTCATATTGTGGTCATCATGATGGTGGTGGTGATCATGATGGTGATGGTCATCTTTTAATAAAAACACACTGATAATATTAACTGATAGACCAAGCATGGCAACCAGAATAGCTTCATTAAATTGAATTTCCTGTGGTGACATTAAGCGATGAATAGATTCACCAAGCATAATCATCGCAACTAAACCAAGGGCAATGGCACTGCTAAATCCCCCTAAAACGCTGGCTTTTCCAGCACCAAAAGCAAGCGATTTGTCGTTGGCATGCTTGCGGGCATATTGATATGCAAAAATGGTAATCAAGAACGCAACTGCGTGAGTGCCCATATGCCACCCGTCTGCCAATAAAGCCATTGAACCGTAAATAGTTCCTGCGGCAATTTCTATTACCATGGTAATGACCGTTAGGATAAGCACATAATACGCACGTCGCTCACCTTGATGGTTATGGTTGGTAAAATTATGCTCGTGTTGCCATTTTTGTATCGTGTGAGTATGCATTGTTCTTCCTGCCATTTACATTGATAATCAAACTAAATTTACTTTATATAGTTTGACCATCAATGTAAATTAACTTTTTAGTTATGCCTATATATAAATGAAAGGAAAATACAGATTCAGAGCATCTCTTAGATATTAGAATAAATCGAAATATGCTGCTAATGTGCAACAGTCAAAATAGCACCCGATTGAGATCCAGGTAGGGTAAGAAATCAGCGAGTAAAAGCTTTACGATATTTGCTTAATAGGTAATACAGAACTATAACTAAGAGAGAATAAATTAAAACGAAGATTGGTCTATAAGAGATTGATTTGAAAACTAGAACGTCAGAAACGCGAAAAGCACAACACTTTTGAAGGATACCCTACAAGCCTCACTCCGGCACTTGAGTTCTCTGCTGCGGTTGCTCCCTTCCGGGCCTGGCCGAGTTCACAGAGTATCAATGCGGAGGGACCCATAAGGCACCCATCAAACGTGTTGTGCTTGACAACGAGTGAATTATTAACTATTCACCGATTGTTTGCAACCGTTTATAGCAGTTTTATTCACTATAAATGTTGTTTGCACACTATCCAACCAAGTCGATCAATTCCAACGCAGTTAAATAACTAGTCGGCTAAGATACTGAGCGGTAAACATAGTTGCAGGTACTGGTTTACCATACAAATAACCCTGACCAAAATCACAACCTTCTTCGACAATAAACTGATGTTGCTCTGCCGTTTCTACACCTTCGGCAACGACTTTCAAATTAAGCTTCTTCGCCATCGCAATTATCGCACGCGCTAATTCTTTATCTTGATCACATTCCATTAAATTCGTAATGAAACTGCGATCTATCTTCAGGGTATCAAACGAATATTTCTGCAAATAACTTAATGACGAATAGCCTGTACCAAAATCATCTAACGAGATACTAACACCGAGGTTTTGTAAGCCAGTAAGGGATTTGGCTACCTTTTTCTCGTCTTGGAGTAACACCCCTTCGGTGATCTCAAGCTCTAACGCACTGCCAGGTAACTGATAATAAGCCAACAGCTGGGCGATACGAGACACTAAATTGTCATCCCGAAGCTGTACTGGTGATATATTAACTGCGATAGAGAAATCATTACCAAAGCTCTTACGCCAGTGGCTTGCCTGTTCCATTGCCGTACGTAATACAAAATTGCCCAATGCTAAGATCTGACCGTTCTGCTCGGCTAAATTAATAAAACGATCAGGCGCGACCGCACCCAATATTGGATTGTTCCAACGGATTAATGCTTCTGCGCCCAATACTCGCTGAGTTTTAACACATATCATTGGCTGATAATGTACCGACATTTCATGTTTATCGAGTGCTTCTGCTAAGTGTGATTCTAAATAGTGGCGCTCACCAATAACGGCACTCAATTCTTCAGTAAAGAAGTTATAATTGCAGCCTTTATCTTTACTCGCGGTCATCGCCGCTTCAGCTCTCTCGACCAAAGCGACACCTTGGTCTTCGGCTGAATCCGCTAAGGCAATACCAAAACATACCTGAGTGGTGATGGTATAATCGTCTATTATAAACGTTGATTCAAAGGCATGTGATAATCGCGAAATTAAATCAATGACTTGTTCAACTACATTTTCGTCACGAACGACAATGGCAAATGCATCACCCCAGCAACGCGCGACTAAATATTCAGTGGTTAGCTGTTGATGAATACGTTGACTGAGTTCCAGTAATACTTTGTCACCTATCGCATAACCATAACTGTTATTAATCGATTTGAAGTTGCGAATACCAAGATAAATTACCGCCAGTTCATTGTCATCATCCACACTCTCCAGCATGCCATCCATCTGTGAGACTAATGAAAGTTGGTTAGCTATACCGGTAAGCCCGTCATATTCTTGTTGATAAATAAGTGTTGATTCTAATGCCGAACGGCTATCTTGCTCGTGCAATAACGCTTGATTAGACAAGGTCAGAGCCATTGATTTTTTAGCAAGCATGGTCTGTAACTTACGATTAGCGTGCAGTAATTCTGCTTTTTCGTAGAGAATAGCGAGATCAGCGATCATCGATTGCTGAAAACGAACGATCAGTAATTTGCAATGCGGTGTAAATTCTCGAGCTTGGGTATCTAAAACACAAAGAGTACCAAAAGCTTGATCATCAGGCCAAGTAAGGGGTAAACCATAATACGCCATAATGTCAGCGTTAACATTTTGATCAAAAGACCAAGTTAAATCTTGTAAAGCGTCCTCGATAAGTAGCTCTGCTCGGTTATAAATAACCTGTGCACAATAACAACTCAGTTGCTTTGATTCTGATAACGACGATGAAATTACGCTAGCCGTGTCGTTTGACGAAAAGATTCGAACATCACTATGGTGAACGCGCATAATTAATGCTGCTGGTAAATTCATAATGCCAGCGATCAACTCTACAGTTTGTTGCCACCCACGAAACATAGGCTCCGGGATCTCAATAACCTGAGTATTAATATTTAGCATACTAGATCTCTGTTAACTACACCGTGCTATATGACATTGTAAAGCGTTATTACTATGTCGTTATTCATCTGATGAATAAGGAAGATTGTGTATACTACAAGAAAACAAAGCCAACACCAAGTTAGATTTATGACATGCAATAATAATTATCATTTAGCTCTATTTTTTGTATAAACTTGTGATCCAAAGTTGAATTGGTGCGCGAATTAATTTGATACCGCTCACATTTAAACTGTCAGGTAAGGGATAATAATTGATTGGCCACATAAATTTAATCAGCTTACCTTTTAAGAACTTATTCATATGTTTAACAGATAGCGGTGCAGTTGAGTCAATTACGGCGATCGGACGCTGACCAAACTCTGCATCTTCGCAGGGGAACACCAAGGCTTGATTAATTAACGGATGTGAAAGTAACACGCGTTCAATTTGTTCTGGGTGAATATTTTCACCACCAGAAATAAACATATTGTCACTGCGGCCTAAAATAAAGAGTTCATCAGCCAGTCTATCACCGAGCCTCTTCTCGCCGAGATCGCCCGTGACCAGCCAACCGGTATCATCAGTAAGACTCCGTAATACGCCACGATAATAATAGCCGATCCCCAAACTAGCGCCGCATACTTTAATGTTCTTTCCGCAAATAGTTAATGAGCGATGTGCTAATAAAGTGCCAACACCAGCGCTGCTATCCGCACGTTTAGCGGTAACAGTAGAGGCCATTTCGGTCATGCCGTATCCAGACCAACATTCAATGCCTAAAGACCTGGCTTTATCGGTTAATACTACAGGGATCACCGCACCGCCTAACAAGATACGTTTCAGACTAATCGTGTATTTCTCTATATCAAGTTCGTTAAGATAACGGCTCAGTTGAGTCGGCACTAAAGAAGCATGCGTCACTTGTGATAACTGTGCAACCAAACTGTCCGATGACGGCAGTACCAGTTGTCCACCAGCGAATAACCAACGCCAAACAATCGCCAGTCCAGATACATGAAATAAGGGTAAGGATAATAACCAACTGTCTTGTGCGGTATAAGAGAACGATTGCAATAATCCCGCAGCAGAATATAAGTGATTGTCACTATTGTGCGCCACGGCTTTGGCTTTGCCACTTGAGCCAGAAGTAAACACGATACTGGCTAATCGCTGCGCTTGCCATTCAGCGCCTACATCAGCACTATCAAGGTAAGATTCCGATAAGCAAGTAAACACTAACGGCTTAGCACAACCATAATGCAGGTCGTTTAACACATTGAATTCGGGATCGGATAGCCAAATATACTTTACCGCTAACGTTTCAAGTTTATCATTTAATTGCTCACTACTCTGCTTCGGGTCTAATATCACACAGCACGCACCCAGTCGTAAACAAGCTAAATACAACCACAATACAGTTAAGTTGTTAGTGCTTACTGCTGCGATGAGATTCCCTTCCCGAACACCTTGCCCACTTAACTGTTTGGCATAACAGTTGACTAAACCATTAACTTGCTGCCACGTAAATTGCTGCTCACCATAGACTAACGCCTCTTGTTCAGGGGTTAGATCCGCCCAATGCAGCCAAGGCCATAGCTTAAAACCAACGTCATCGTTCATGATACTTGCTCATATTTATTCATACTTTGTTATTGTTATTGATAGTTAGTCACGGGTAACTGAGATAAAGGTATTAATGGTAATGGACAATTTGGCCAAGGTTCCGCGAGTTGCTGCTTAAATACATTGACCGTATCTAACCCTGGTGTTGTATCTGGGGTTAATAATTGTGCCAAACACGCTAATTGCGTTAGTCCAAAACTTGATTCAAGACTTGAGCTGATCACCGCTGTTAATCCCTGTTGATGCGCGAGTTCAATTAACTTGGCGCAATAGGCAACAGTTCCGGTCAGCATAGGTTTAATGACTATTGCTTTAACGCCTGAATTTGATGAGGAAATAAGCTGTAATGCGCCCTGCTCTTGCCCGTTTTTATCAGTTTCGCGTAAGCTTTCGTCCCACGCAATAGCAATACTTGTTAGTCGAGAAAACTGTAAACAGTCACTCGGGGTATGACAAGGTTCTTCAATAAAATCGATACGTTGACGGTATTCAGCAGGGAGCTGATTTGCAAATGCCAGTGCGGCAGCTAATGACCAGCGGCGGTTAGCATCGAGACGTAAGCGTAAGTGTGAGTATGTCTGCAGTAAGTACCGCGCAATGTCACCATCATGGCGAGCAGCCGCAACGCTTGGTTGGCTGGCTATTTTTAGCTTACATAAAGCACTGGTAACAAGTTGCCCATGTTTAGCCTGTATCAATCTATGATCAGCAGCCAATAATAGCGCACTGTTGGCGTGATGATTGTTACTGCAATGAATAGTTTGCGGTAGTCCAGCGTCCAATTCCAAAAGTGCCATACTAAAGCCAAACGCAACAGACGGATAACAAGTACTCAGATCCACGGTGCCTTGTGCTAACCAGCTGTTAATTACCCTTTCCAGTTGGTGCTTGGCTTGGGTTGCAGTCTCTTGACTAAATCCAGGTAAAGGGGCAATTTCACCACGCCCCATCTTATACTGTTGACTGCGATTAGGCTGTTCAGTACTTTCCTGCAACTCAGCACTCTCCTGTAATTCAACTATCCAACCTTCACGGACAGTCACCGACTGGCCACGTAATATCATGGCGCAGTCTAAAGGTAACTGATAATGGTACAGCTTAACCTTACGAGACATTTAATTAAGGGTTACGTGGGAATTTATCGAAATTAGGACGACGTTTCTCATTAAAGGCATTACGCCCTTCTTGCCCTTCTTCTGTCATATAGAACATCATAGTGGCGTTACCCGCCAACTCTTGTAAGCCAGCCTGACCATCACAGTCTGCATTTAATGCTGCTTTTAAACAACGTAACGACATAGGACTGTGCTGTAATACTTCGCGACACCAACGTACCGTTTCACGTTCGAGATCTGCGAGTGGCACAACGGTATTCACTAAGCCCATATCAGCGGCTTCTTGCGCGTCATAAAAACGACATAAAAACCAGATTTCACGGGCTTTTTTCTGACCAACGATACGCGCCATGTAGGATGCGCCCCAACCACCATCAAAAGACCCGACTTTAGGGCCAGTTTGACCAAATTGTGCATTGTCTGCAGCAATGGTTAGATCACACATCATGTGTAGCACATGACCACCACCAACGGCGTAACCCGCTACCGCGGCAATCACAGGTTTCGGACAAGTACGGATCTGGCGTTGGAAATCTAATACGTTTAAGTGATGCATGCCTTCGTCGTCTTTATAACCGCCGTAATCACCACGAACACTTTGATCGCCACCCGAGCAGAATGCATGTTCGCCAAGTCCCGTTAAGATGATCACCCCGATTTTTGAGTCATAACGCGCATCCGCTAACGCTTGCATCATTTCGTTTACTGTCTGTGGACGAAATGCATTACGTACTTGTGGACGCGCAATGGTAATTTTGGCAATACCATCGGGTGATTTATGAAAATGAATATCTTGGTATTCGCCGGTGCAATCTTGCCATTCAACCTGTGCGTATAGTTCTTCTTCTGTAATACCAACTGTTCTTGACATAATTTTTCCTAATCTGTTAATTTTTTAATATATATATATGAATAGCTAATCGATGAATCTAAATATCTAAATATCTAAACGGCCTTAAGCTGCGTGCTTACGTAACGCTTTATTGGTCACAATCTCACTGACAAAATCACTGACTAACTCAATAAATACAATCGGTCGGTCTGCATGTACGTTATGCCCCGCGTTAGCAACAGCACGATAATCCAGCTGACTTGCTTGGGTTAACTGTAAAAACTTAGGGTCTAACTCACCACATACCATCCGCACTGTAAATTCGGAATTTTGTAATTTCGGTAACAAAAATCCTTGTTTCGATAATGACGTTGCAGCCAGCATTTTGCTTATCTGTACACCACCATTAAAGCCGTTGTGGTTTGCTTGTATTTGGCTACGTGTATCAATTAGTGCTGCTTTTTGCGTATTGGTTAATGATGCAAATACCCCTTGCTGGTACCAATCCGGTAATACCTGAGATAAGGGTGCTTCGCTAAACCGTGTCACCCAACCTAAATCATGTAATCCACGTTGTAATTGCTCGGCGCTACTGTTTAAACCTGGGTTGCCGCTTTCTAATAACATGCCATCGATGGTGTACGGCCAATTAACGGCAGGTTCGTCGGCGATCGTCATGGCAATACGCGCCCCTAACGAGTAACCAATAAAAACGATATGCTCAAGTTCATACTGTGCCAACGTCGCAATGATGAGTTGCTGCACATGCTGAAAATCATTAACCGTCACAGCTTGGCTTCCCGCATGCCCAGGTAAATCAATACAGATACACTGATAGTCCGATGATAAGTGTGTAACTACCTGCTGCCAATCGGCCGTTGAGCCCAACAAACCATGTAAAAACACTAAACTCGGCTTTGCGGCAACAGCTTTTACCGGGTTATTAACGGGTGTAAACGATTCTGAATATAACGGTAATGGCGTCGGTGTCGTGATGACACGGTTAGATAAATTGCGCATGCTTAACCTCGTTAAATAATTGCTTGAGTTGCTGGGCAGCTGCCCCTGCGGGTGTCACGATCTCGACCAGTAAAGTACGCATTTTACCCGTGACATCACGCATCGGATTTAAGCCGTGAGCAATCGCCGAAAATGCATCCGCCAAAGTCAGAGGTTGGATATAATCTAAATCAAACATCGCCGCCGCATGTTTAAAATTAAATCCATGTGGCATTCGATACAATTGTTCTTTTTGCTGCTGCGCAACAGGCAACATATCGAAAATAGCGCCGCCGTCATTGTTCATTACCACGATCACACTTGGCAATGTTGGATTGGCAAATAAAGCCAACGAATTTAGATCGTATAACAAAGACGTATCACCCAACAGGCAGAGCATTGCTTGCTGCTGGCCTTGTTGTACCCCTGCAGCTGTTGCCAGCAAACCATCTATTCCCGAAGCGCCACGATTACTAAACACAGGAACGTTGGGAAGTTGGGCAAACATATCTAATAATCGGACAGTCAGGCTGTTACCGATAAATAAACTCGTTGCAGAGGTTAAAGGAGGCATCGAGAGACAAGTATCTAACGTTGCCGCAAAACTTATCTCAGTTAAATTATCGATATAATTGGTTTCGACTAAGTGCCGCACTTTACTGCTTGCACAGGTGAGTACCTCAGCCCATTCATACCCATAAATAGCATGGACAAACGGGCTAACATCGGCAAACTCGCAGCTATTTGACGGTAAATCCAGACTTAACCGGGTATTTAACTTACCGCTGGCGAACAACGCTAACCAAGATGATATCGGACTGATAAATTGTTTACAGCGGTGATGATAAGGGTCTAATTGCCCCGCTTGCGGTGCGATTAACCAGTAATCTTGCCAGTCATGCCTGGCGATAAACTGACCTAAACGCTTAGAGACTAAACGTGCACCAAATTGCACTAAGATCTCTGCTTCTGCTAACTTATCGTGACATGCTGGGTTTTGTAACCAAACATCATAATGCGCCCAAGCACTGCTACCACCTGATTGTGGATCAATCAAAACCGGCCAACCTAAGACAGTCGCCCATTGCTTGACCGCTTGCATATCCGCGATTGATAATGCGCCAACCACGATTAAGCCTTTTTTGTTCACTACAGGCATATCGGCATACAGATCTGCGTACTTGTCATTAGTCGCATCAGTCGCATCAATGTACGACGTATGAATAGATGAATAGGGTTGCAATGAAGTCTGCCAGCTATTTATACCCGTAAGGTAATCACTAAAGTCAGCCTCGCCCCCATATAAAGGCTCCGGATAAGGACAATTAATATGCACAGTCCCCCCAGTTTGCTGCTGCAGCGCTAAACTTTGATCTATATTACTCAGTAACCATTGCGGCGTGATGGTTAAACTTGGGCTAGGCAGTAACAGTTGATGGCAAACATGGCTTGAGAATAACCCGGCTTGTTGAATAGCTTGATTAGCACCACAATTAATTTGCTCTAACGGCCGATCAGCCGTCAATAACACTAACTTTTCCTTCGTTAAGCCACTTTCAACTACCGCTGGCAATAAATTAGCGACCGCGGTTCCCGAGGTAACAATCACAGCAATGGGATCTGATAATGATTTAGCTAACCCCAGCGCATAAAAACCTAATCCACGTTCATCAAAATGACTGTGCAAGGTTAAGTTATCATGTGCTTCAGCCGCCAATATCAAGGGCGTAGAGCGCGAGCCTGGAGCCACACACACATGGCGCACGCCTAAGCGACACAGCTCTTCTAAAATTAAACGCGCCCATAAACGATTTAATGGCGCTTGTATCTCTGAAAGCGATGGATTCGTCATCATGCGCGTTGTTGCTCCGAGGTAAATAGATTAGCAAGCGCATGCTTATGATCATGATGGTCGTTGGTATCACTATGCTCATTACTGTCAGGCTCAAGCAAGGTTAATAAGGTGGCGGTTTTACGTTCTAATTCTTGCCATTCACTCATTGGATCAGAGCCCGGCACTATCCCTGCTCCCGCAAACAGCTGTAATTCATTTGCTAATATGCGCGCACTGCGGATCGCAACACAAAACTCACTTTGCTGTTGACCCACATAACCAAGCGCACCGCTATACCAACCCCGAGCAAATGGCTCATTCTCGGCAATGAAATCTAATGCAGGTTGACGTGGTAGTCCTGCGATCGCAGCCGTTGGCTGTAAGCTAGCTAATAACTCTGCATCATCAACACCCGCAGCAAGTTCACCTGATATGTGATGCTTTAAATGCTGCACTTTACGCAATTTAACTAACTCTGGCCGCATAGATACTTGTAACGAAGCACAGCGTGTACCCAAACGCGACATTAAATCATCCACCACCAAACGGTTTTCATAACAATTTTTAGGATCATGTAATAACCAATTGGCTAACGCGCGATCTTCGACTGCATCATCACTGCGTGCCGCCGTACCTGCCAGCGCCTCGGTGTGCAATTGGGTGCGGGTGCGAGTAAATAATCGCTCTGGGGTCGAGCCGACAAAGTAATCGTTTGGTTTAAGTGCGAAAATGAAATGGAAACAATATTGATTGACTTGGCGGCTCTTCTGTAAAAACTGCGCCGCAGAAAGGGGACGGTTTAAAGTCAGTATACTTTGTCGCGCTAACACAACTTTAGCAAATCGTTGCTGCTTAATGGCACTTAATGCTTTAGTGACAAGATGAGACCATTGGTTAAATTCAGGATAGTGGCTGCGCGCTTCAATCTTGTAAGATAACGGAATTGGTGTCGGTGCTGGCGTAATTAGATTAGCTAAACTTTCAAGTAACACCTTTTTATCATAAGCTTGCGCGGTATTCTTGCTTCCAGCATCTTCGTGAAGTAGCACGGAATCAGCAGGTAAGTTCACTGATAACTGCCAACTATTGTGATTACGCGTTAATTCGATTTGCGGTAAGAAATAATATTCTTGATGACTAAAATCACACCCACCCCAAATTCGCTGCGGTTCAGAAAACTGGCCTTTAGCGGCATTGATATTATTAAAATGACGACATTTTCCTAACGCGACGACTTCTTCATCGCCGTCTCGAGATTGCCAATAGAATTGAGGGAATAAAATTTGAGCGTCAAACCACTCAATCAGTTCGGTGGAATGCAAGGGCTGTAACTCGACCGAAAGACGAGTTTGCTCTGGCTGAGCATGGATAATCAGTTGCTGTAATGCTTTAATCGCAGTTGTTAGTATCAACAAGGCGGCCCCTTTGTAAGCTACTACTTAGGGTATAAATTTTAACATAATTTACATAGTATCTTTCACAACCCTATACTAAATGAGTAGGTATTCGAAGATTCTATAGCCTAGATCAATAAAATGTTCGTTTTAGAAGAAAATAAACTTCGAACCAACACCCAGTAGCAACAACGCAAAATAACGTTTTAGGATATGACTTGGTAAGGAATGAGCTAATTTTGCCCCTTCTTTCGCAAACACGGTGCTGGTAATGATGATGCCAAAGAAAGCCGGTAAATAAATATAACCCAAGCTGTATTCTGGTAATTCAGGGTTATTCCAGCCAGTAATGATATAAGTGCACATACCCGCTACCGCAATCGGTAACCCACAAGCGGAAGAAGTAGCAACTGCATTACGCATTTCAACACGACACCAAGATAAGTAAGGCACGGTCAGCGAACCACCACCAATACCAAATAATGCTGAAATTGCACCAATAACACCACCCGCAACACTCAAGCCAGCGCCAGTTGGTAACTCATGCTCTGCTTTTGGTTTTAAATTAAGGCCCATTTGCACTGCCACGATTAATGCATAAATACCAATGATCATTTGCAATGTTTCACCGGGCAAATAGTCAGCAAAAATACTGCCGAATACCGCACCAATCACAATACCAAACGTAAGACGCTTGACCAGAGACCAATCAATGGCCCCTTTACTGTGATGGGTTTTTATCGAACTCATCGAGGTAAAGATAATGGTTGCTAGCGATGTACCAATGGCTAATTGCGTCAGTACCTCTGGAGAAAGGTCTTGTAAGCTAAAAGAGAAAACTAATGCCGGCACGATAATTAAACCACCACCGACACCAAACAGCCCTGCGATCAACCCTGCCGCAGCACCTAAAATTAAATATAAAACCACAATCATCGCGATAAGTCCTTTTACAATATACCCAAGCTACTGCAAGATGCACAATCAGCAAACCGAAAGGAGAGGATATTCAAGGCATGACGTCGAGGATTTAGTTATTCTAAATCAAGACTTCATAACGCTGAAGATTCCTTCATTCGGTTTGCCCTACGGGAGGCTAGCAGGAATAACAGCACAGCGTTACAATATTTGAAAATGAAATAACCATTATCTACATATTGTGCCTTGTTCTGATATCCCGGCTAGTCTCTGATATAGCATCTTGCAGTAACTTGGGTATATACCTACATTTGAAGCCGTACTATATCAAATTTAAAATAAGAAAGTATCCAATTTGAAATGATAGAGTAGCAAAGATTGTAGTTTACACATTAAGAAAGTGAAAGCACACCCGTAGATAACAGGTAAATAGCACCCGCAGCACCAGCAAGTAACAACAGAGAGTAAGCATAATCTCGCTTGCTAAATGCCTGCTGTTTTTCGCTAAGTGCTTTTTTATAAACCAGCACCCCCGGTAAATACAACAATGCACATAACAGCATGTATTCAACCCCAGCCGCATACACAAGCCAAGCACCATAAAATGAGGATACTAATGCAATAACAAGATCTTTCTTACGACTTTCAGTGGCACTATAACCTTCACCGCTTAGCGCTACTTTCACGCCATAAGCACCGACTAAGAAGTACGGTAATAACACCGCCGAAGTAGCAATGTTGACCAGTGCTAAATACGAGCTTTCTTGTAACAAGGTTAAGATCAAAAACAGTTGTACCAAACAAGATGAGAACCACAATGATGTTGTTGCAGCGCCGTTGTGGTTTTCTTTGGTAAATGCTTTCGGGAACAAACCTTCTTTCGCGGCAATGAAAGGGACTTCGGCACTGACCACGGTCCAGCTTAATAACGCACCGGATACTGAAATAATCAGACCCGCATTGATCAGCATGGCGCCCCAAGGTCCGACAATCACTTCTAAAATATGGGCCATTGATGGATTTTGTAATGCGGCGACTTCTGGTTGCGTCATCACACCTAAGGTAAACAAGCTCACCGCGATGTAGAGTATTAATGCCGAGCACAGCGCAATACCGGTTGCTTTCGCCACATCACGTTTGTCTTTCGCTCGGTTAGATAAAATGACCGCCCCTTCGATACCGATAAACACCCACAATGTCACCATCATAGTCGCTTTAACTTGCTCTAATACCGAGCCTAATTCCGGTGTTTTATCACCCCAAAAATCAAGGGTGAATTTGTCTAGCTTAAACGCCATAACAACCAAACAAATGAAGGTTAAAATAGGGATTATTTTAGCGATAGTCGCAAAGATATTAATCAAGGCAGCACGAGTTACACCACGTAATACTAGCGCATGCATAAACCAGATTAATAACGAACCACCTAATATCGCAATCGGCGTATTACCCTGCCCCATTATTGGGTTTTCAGGGGTATCGACAAAATAGCCAATGGCACTAAAAAATACCACGGCATAGGATACATTCGCTAATAAGTTACAGATCCAGTAACCCCAGGCCGACATAAAACCGATGTAATTACCAAAACCCGCTTGCGCATACGAGAAAATACCGCCATTCAAATTAGGGTAGCGCACAACCAGATTACGTAATACCGACACCAGTGCTAACATACCGCAACCAGTAATCAACCAACCAAGTGTAATTGCGCCAGGTGATGCGGATACAGCCACATTTTGCGGTAGACTAAATATTCCGGCACCGACCATGGTACTGAATACCAATGCCACTAACATGCCTAGTCCGAGTTTGTTTTCCATCCATAATTCCTAAATCAAGCCAGGTTGCGCTATAAAATACCGCGCAGACCTAATTTCTGTTCGTTAATATAAAATAATTTGGCGGATTGTATGGGATTATTATAGATATGCAAGAATATTCACTAAATTTGCATAAATCCAACTTCAAACATAAAGTTGCTGATAAACTGAGCAGAACCACGCATCACCCGATTTAACTTATCTTTTTTCTTACATCTTGAGCCTCATTCAGTTAAAATATGGGGTTCGATTTCTTGCAAAATAATGATGATGACTGATTCTTCACAACAATATCTTTGTCGCACAACTTACCTTATTGATAGCTTTTGGCCGGGTAAATTACTTGAGTTAAATAACACAGGTAATATCAAAGTTGCGGGGACCAATGGTGCCGGTAAAACGACATTACTTAAACTGCCTATGCTGTTTTGGGGTGCGCGACCTGGACGTATTGTTGAACGTAATGCCAACAAGAAATCATTTGCCGCGTATTATTTGCCGCGTAAAACCAGCTACATCATTTTTGACTATCAACGTCCGAACGGCACTGACACTCCACAGTTATGCCACGTATTAATTAAAAGCGATGGTGATAAGCTGCAATACCGCTTTATTGATCACCCGTTCGATATCAAGATGTACCTTGATGAAAGTGGCAATATCTTTGGCGATGACGAAATTAAACGTCACTACCGTACCCAACATCGTTGCGAAGTCAGCAGCCTGTTAAGTGTCGATGATTATGCAAGAGTCATTCAGAATCATCGTGATCTCGGCGGCAAGAAATCACTGCGGGCACTGCAACAACGTTTTTCAATGAGCCAAACACCGATTAAGCACATTGAAAAAGTCGTGACCTCGGTATTCAATAAGATCTCTAATTTCGACGTGATCAAACAAATGATCATCGAGATCTCGCAAGACGCCATCAGTTCGGAAATGCTTAGCCATAACGTTACTGACATGGTCAACATTGATAAAAGCGATATTGATAGCTGGCTAGCCGATCTGCATTCATCACAAGCAATTCTCAATCTAGAAGATAAGATCCTAGCGTCATTAACTGACATTGATTCACTGGTCGAAATCAAAAAAGATCTACAGCACCTGCATCACCTTGCTAATATCTACCAACAGAAATGCAACCTAGATCAAGACACCGCCGACACGCGTTTAAAAGAAGTGCTGCTTGAACTGTCCGACTTAAAAGAAGCACACAGACAGCAAGTATTAGCGATCGAAGACGCCTGCCACGATGAAGAAAAAGCACATCGCGAAATAAAACACGATCTGGATAAGTTAGAACAAGAAAAGATTGATTTTGAAGATGATGAAGCTGCAACTTATGCACAACGTGGTTCTGAGTTATCTGATTTTACCTTACGCTTAATTAACCTGAACAACGAAAAGACTCAGTTAAGTGAAAAATCAGCGGATCTTAGCCGCACGTTTACCGAACAACAGCAAAAGCAAGAGCTTGATTTTAACAAGCGTGAACAACAGCTGACTAACGAGATCAGTTCTCAGCGTCAGCTGTTAACCACCGAGTTAAGTGAAAACAAACTGCACTATGCGACGTTAGAAAGTGAGTTAAGAAGCCAAACACAAACACTGGTGGATCAATTAACCGAAAAGAAAACACCGCTTGAACATACTAAGATCTCGCTTAATCTGCAGTTGACACAACCACAATCTGATCCAGAACTGGCTGCCCAATCGCAGCAATTACAACAGAATTTAAGCCAATGTCGCCGTAGTATTAGCGAGCGTCACGAAGCCTACAACCGTGTTAGCAGCGAGTCTCAAAGCTTACGTCAAAAACAACATCAAGCGCTGCAAACCAACGACCGCTTAAAAATTGAATTAAACCATTTAGCCCAGCAGTACCGCGATGTACAAACGCTATTAAGCCCAGCCAAAGGGTCTTTACATGCCTTCCTGGTTGAGCACGTGCCAAACTGGCAAAGCAACATTGGCCGTGTTATTAACCCTGAGTTATTAAAACATCTGCATCTTGAACCAGAGTTATTAGCCGCATTTGCTGACGCTGCCAAACAATCCGATACTGAAACCGCGCTAACTCAAGTGCAAGATTTTTATAGCATCAAAATAAACCTGAATGCCCTCGAAAATGCGTCATTTACAGACAGTGCATTAGCAGAAAAAGAACAGCATATCACAACGCAGATTGGCGCTAAAAAAGCAGAACTAGAACAACTACAACAAGTATTAGAGCTGATCAACAAAGACGTTGAAGAGCTTGATAAACAATTAATGTCGAGCAAGCAATTACTGTTTAAACAAAATCAACTACTCACTAGCCTAGTCAATGAAGAAGATGAGTTAAACAGTAAACTAGCACAACATAAAACCTTAGCGATTGCGCGAGTGCAAACTCAATTAGCGGATACCGAGCTACTCTTAGTGCAAGCGCTACAAGCATTAAGCCAAGCGAAAGTTGATTATCAAAGTCGTCATAACGAACTCAACAACGAACGTTTAGGCGTACATTGCCAACTCGAGACTGACTATAATCAGCGTATTGATAGTTACCAGTCATCACTCGATAACCTGCGCAATGAAGCACACGTTGAAATGCAACGTATTGCCGATGCACTCCAAGCCGCATTGAGTGACGCGGGGATTAATGCCAGCATCTTTAACGCCCTTGAAGCGAAAATAAAACAAACCATGAAAGCGGTTGAGAATGCCAAAGTATTCCAGCAAAAAGCAGATAAATATAATAGCTGGTTAGAAACATCATGGTCGCAAGTGGAACCAGGTCGTGAGCGGTTACGTCGTTTAGATACTGCGATCCAACGTTTCCAACAGCAATTAAAAGATAAAAAACAAGACTATCAGCAGTCTACCGACAAGCTAGAACAAGAAAGAACCCAGCTCGATAAGCTGGTTACTGACTTAGTATTACAACTAAAAGGCTTAGATAACAGCCTCGTCAAACTAGCAGACTACCCGCCTTTGACACATGATGATTTACCAGAATACAGCGTCAACAACATCTCTAAGCTAACCAACAGTCAAATGAGTCTGTTAGGTAAACAACAAAGTAATGTATTAAGCTCAGTGAATAAAATTAGCAGTGAATTAAAACGTTACTCAAGAAGTACACTGCAAATTGGCTGGTTAGAAAACCGCATTGAAAGTGATCCAGATATGGTGAACTACCGTCTTGAAGAAGCGATTAACAGCGGCGAACAGCTGAGCTATGTATTGAAAAACGCCAAACTGTTGCAAACATCGACAACCCACGAAGTGGAATTACGGGCTAACGATATTTTATCTATCTATACCCATTTAAGTAACTTTGATCGCAACATTACCCGTACCGGTCGTAAACTGTCTAGCCATATGAATGGTAAACAGTTCTTCACCGCCCTCGGTGATATTAAAATTGCCATCCGAACTAAAATGGACAAGTTAGGTTACTGGAAACAGCTTGAGAATGTAAACGACGCGTTTGAGGCATATCAAGCCAATACCGAACTCACCCACGATCGCAGCATTCCACAAGACTTAATTGATAGCTTAGATGAACTGTCAGCGGTATTGCCAAAAAACAATAGCATGCAGCACAATGAGTTATTTGATATTGAATTCACCATTGTTGAAAATGGCCGAACGACTCGAGCGACAACGCCAAAAGAGTTGGAAGATGTATCATCAACAGGTCTATCTTACTTAGCCTTAATCACCTTCTTTACCGGCTTAACGACCATGTTACGCCCAGATGCCAATACCGTGATCACTTGGCCGGTGGATGAATTAGGTGAGCTCCACTCTGAAAATATTCAGGCGATGCTAACGATGCTAAACCAGCACGGCATTCAGATCATGACGGCGTCACCGTCAACCGATAAGTCGGTATTACAGTTATTCGATCACCTATACGAAATTGATAGCCGTAATAAACGTCTGATCCAGATGAATGTTGATGATGATCCACTCATGGCACTGTTAAACGGGGATGCCAAACAAGCCTTAACTTTAGCATCAGAAGCAGAGCCTGAATTAACGTCGTCAGTAAACGCAGATACGTCGTCGACAAGTACAACATCAATCATAGCCGCAGCTACGCCAGCAACTATGCAAGAAGAGGGTTAACCCATGTTTCAAACTACCGTTGAATTATTGTTACAGGGTCATACCATTTGTCAGGTCAGTCAGCCTGATGCATACCGCTACCTGTCTGAGCAAAGCTTATTTGAAAAGGTAAATGATTACCTGCGTTTGATTAACCGTAAGGTAAAAGTAATTGAAGACGGCTTAGCCTTTGTCGCTTGTTACTGCACCATTGAAGAAGAGAACCGCGCGGATATTCGTCAGCAGCTACGCCAAGTACGTGATATCTTCCGTCCTTTGGTTAACTTCTTAGACCTCGCCATGACAGCCCTGGTACATGATTGTGCCATGCGCGCAGGCGATACTATCCGCTTGTCTGAGTTATTACGTGGCATTGAGCACGAGCCCACGTTAAAGCAACAACTGGCATTATTAACCAATAAAGGTATTTTCAAAACCAGCCGTAATGATATCTCGGAACAGCTTAACTTTATTTTAAAAAAATTAGCTGAAGCTGGCTATGTACAACGTTTAGAAACCGGCAGTACCATTTATCAGATCACCGCTAAAATGAACTACATTCACGAGTTAATTGATTTTATTAATGACAGTGAATCGTTGAAATTAGAAACACAAGATAACCATATCTTCGATGACTCACAGTCGGAGATGTTTTAATGTCACCGTTGCAAAGCGCTTCTGAAGTCGAAAAAATTGCCCAGATAATACGTACCTCGTTTGCTAAATCAAACAGTACTATGTTGGCGCAAGCGTATTTCGATGGCAACATTATTGATAATGGTGAGAATACCGCATTACTCGAAATGCTCACCAAGAATGGGCTGATCCGCCCTAGTGAAGAAGATGGCACCTATATGCTGGCCATCAACTTAAAGCGTATTCTAGACAAACTATTATTACGCCATGCGTCTTATCGTAAACGTACTGATATCGCTAAAGTCATGCAACACATTGATGGCGATATTAAGTCATATAAACGTGCGTTATTAATCGGTCAGCACAATGAAGTTGCTTTCTATTTAAGCCAGGTTGACGAAGAGCTTTACGGCATTGTTTATGAATTAGAAGACAGTGTCAGTGGTTTGTTCGCCGCGATCACCAGTAAATTTGGTTTTGTGGATAGCTTAGAAAGTAAGATCCATGAGAATGAAAAAGCCATCGCCTATACCGAGGGTCTACTCAATGCGTTAGCCGATATTAATCTTAGTGATGTATATGATTGGCTCAATTGGGATGATGTGCCTGCAGAGCTCAGCCGAAAAGTCACCTTCTTTATTGATGGTTATCGTCGTATTAACCGTCAGTTAGAAGGTGCTGTTCATCGCATGCGTCAATTACTCATGACCCTGCGTAAACAAAATGAGCAAGTTGCACGCCTTAAGGCCATGTCTAAATTCCTGAAAGACAATCCGATCTGGGAATTAGACGACTACGCGGAACGTGAGCAAGTACCGGCGATCTTCAATCGCGTTGCGCCACTGCAATTATCAGCCAGTGTTGATATTAGCAATCAGGTACAGCAAGAAGAACTCACCGACATTTACAACTCATTGCGTAAAGAAAGTAAGTCAGATGCTGACACCGTTGATTTACGCAGCAGTGGTCGTATTGATGACTTACAACAAAAAGCCCGTCAACTCGAAGCCGACTATGTATTGTCACAGTGCGAAGCGTTATTTACCCAAGTATTGAGTAATAAAGGCGACCCCTTCTCGGCCCTGCACTATTGGCAGCAAGACAACCAGCTCACCGATATTTTACCGAAGCATTTATGGCTCAGTATTCTTTATAATGAATACTACAAGTGCGCGCCCGCCGTACGTAAAGTGATGGCAATTGATTTCCCTGACGCCAGCACCACCGAATTACCAGGTTCGATATTAATTTCAGGAAATTTACGTGTGCGCGATATTCAATTACTGCGAGACTAATGATGACGATTAGCAGGACGCTATATAATCGTTGTAAAAAACTGATTGAATCGAATGAACAAGGCCTAAAATACGATGAAATTAACGCAGAAATACAGGCGTTATTCGGTTTAGGTCATAAACAAGTGATCCCAGCATCCAAAAGAACAAAACAAAAAATATATTTCAAGCTACGCGCTGGCGAAGCAGAAAAGTTACAAGCTGTTATTAAAGCAGAAATAGGGCTTGAGGTATTAACCGAGCCCTACTGCAATGGTGACCGAATTGCTAACGCAGCAAGACACAATGATGAAAAGATCGGCGCAAATGCATCACAAGATATCATTTTAGTGAATAACGCCGCCGGACAATTAAAACTTAACCAAGAAGTAAGTGGTTTATTTCGTTCTATTCATGCTGCGGGTCTAGAACTGCGTCATAGCATGATCAGCAGTATCGAACACAATGCGATTATCATCTGTGAAAACTTCACGCCTATGTACTATCTCCACCAACTTAAAAATAACCCTGTCTTCGAGCACTCACTCGTCATTTATCGTGGCGACAGCCAAAATGGTAAGCGGGCCGATGAAGTTAATCGTTTTATTGATAACTACAAATCAGAATTACCCCTCTACTATTTCGGTGATTTTGATCCAGAAGGTTTTTCAATTGCCAAAAGCTTCCAAGTAGACGGCATTATACTGCCAGATATCAATCTATTCTCAACGTTAACGAAAGTCGAACTAAAAAAACTTGCAGGAAAAGATAAATTCTTTCCTCAGCTTGCTCACGGACAGACTTATTTAAATGTGTCCACGTATCCACAAACATGGCATGCACATATTCATTTAATGAATAAATATCAATTAGGTTGGCAACAAGAGCATCTACTTGGCGTTGATACGGATTGGCTGCTATATAAATCATAAAGGTATTAAAATCGCATGTTCGCACTTAAAAAAATCATTGGTACCTGGTTAATGCCACTGCCATTACTGCTTACTTTTTTTATCCTTGCCGCACTATTATATAAACTCACCCGCTATAAACGCAGTGCCCAAGTTCTGTTTTGTAGTAGTTTTATTACATTATTGCTATTAAGCCTAGATCCAGTCGCGAGTCGTTTAGCCGCGACTTTAGAGTCTCAACATCCAAGTTATCAGCAGCAAAGCGTTGATTATATCCACGTATTGGGTAACGGTCATACCACGGTAGACAGCTTACCGATCACCAGTCAATTAACCCCAGCAGCCCTTGCCAGAACCACAGAAGGGGTACGGATTTATAAACTTAACCCAACAGCGACGTTAATTTTCAGTGGTTATAACGGTGGTGACATTAACAGTAATGCGAAGATGAATGCGCGCTTAGCCATGGCATTAGGGGTACCCGAATCAGCGATTATATTATTAGAAGATCCTAAAGACACCATAGAGGAAGCCATTGATAATAAAAAGATTACTCAAGGTAAAAGCCTAGTATTAGTCACCTCGGCAACCCACATGCCACGGTCGATGAAAATCTTCCAACAACAAGGTTTATCCCCTATCCCCGCCCCGACCGCACATGTCAGTAAACCAGTTAACGGCGCACAACCGTTACATTACTACTTCCCTCGCGCTCGGTATCTTGCGGTCAGTGAGATGGTAGTCCATGAATGGTTAGGACTGGCTTGGTTATCGTTAAAAAATAACCAATAAATTTTCCATTCCGTAATTCCCACTGCATTTGAGTCTAAATTGAATCATTAAACGTGGCACAAGTCACAGTTACTGCATTTTATGTAGTTTTATTACCAAAAATTGTCTTATGACAACTTGCCCTGACGCTAGATGACTCTATAATCATCTCATGTTCTCAACTTAAGTAACTTTAGTCATTGTTACTCAAGTCAATTAAGTTGAAGAAAAATAGCTTTAAACCATATCGGAGATAGACATGAGACAAGCACTAGTAATGGGTAACTGGAAATTAAACGCAACTAAAGCATCTGTAGAAGCTTTAATTAACGGTTTAGTTGATGCGGCAAAAGACAATGCAACTGTTGAAGTTGCTGTATGCCCTCCTGCTATTTTTATCCCACAAGTTGAAGCATTAACAGCTGACACTGCAATTAGCTACGGCGCTCAAGATTGTGACGTTAATACAGCTGGCGCATTCACTGGTGAAAACTCAGCCGTAATGTTAAAAGAATTCGGTTGTAAATACACACTTGTTGGTCACAGCGAACGTCGTGTTATCCACGGTGAGTCAAGCGAAGTTGTTGCTGAAAAATTTGCTGTTGCACAAGAACATGGCCTAGTACCTGTACTTTGTATCGGTGAAACGCTAGCGCAATTCGAAGCTGGCGAAACTAAAGCGGTTGTCGAAGCACAACTGCAAGCTGTTGTCACTAAATCTGGTATCACGTCTCTAAACAATGCAGTTATCGCATACGAACCAGTTTGGGCAATCGGTACTGGTAAAACAGCAACACCTGAAATTGCACAAGACATCCACGCGCACATCCGTTCATGGTTAGCAGAGCAAGATGCGGCAGTAGCAAACAAAGTTCAAATCCTTTACGGTGGTTCAGTTAAAGGCGCTAACGCTGCTGAATTATTCGGTCAAGCAGACATTGATGGCGGCCTAGTTGGCGGCGCTTCACTAGACGCAGTAGAATTTTCTAAAGTAATTGCAGGTGCTTCTGCATAATTGCCAGTCAAAAGCTAATGGAGAGTGAAACTCTACTCTGCATTAGTAATCAAAGTGTAGTAATACTAATTGCTCTGTGATTATGTATTACTGCACTCCTTTCTTATTAAACTCATATTTTTAAAAATAAAATCACGCCGAGGCATTATTTTATTTAACGAGTAAAAGTTTCATATGAAAGCGTGATAAATATCTCTTTAGTGATACAGTAAGTCGAAAAGACACAGAAAAGAATAGAATAAATCGTTATAATAAATAGAAAGTAGCAGCGGCAGAACAGTACTCTAACCCAATAAATAAAGTATCATAGATTGATATATTTGAGGCTTCAATGATTAAAAGAATAGGTGTTTTAACAAGTGGTGGCGATGCACCAGGCATGAACGCAGCAATCCGAGCAGTTGTACGTGAAGGCTTACATCTTGGCTTAGAAGTTTATGGTATCTTTGATGGTTACGAAGGTTTACACCAAAATCGCATTGAGAAACTTGATCGTAAATCAGTTTCTGATGTAATTAACCGTGGTGGTACTTTCTTAGGCTCTGCACGCTTCCCTGAATTTAAAGAAGAAAGCGTACGTAAAGAAGCAATCGAAAACCTGAAACAACATGGCATTGAAGCATTAGTTGTTATCGGTGGTGACGGTTCATACATGGGTGCGAAAAAACTCACTGAAATGGGTTTCCCATGCATCGGTATTCCGGGCACGATTGATAACGATATCCCAGGCACAACTTATACCATTGGTTTTGATACTGCACTCAATATTGTGGTTGATGCCATTGACCGCTTACGTGATACTTCAACATCGCATAAACGTATTTCTATTGTTGAGATCATGGGCCGCTACTGTGGTGATTTAACCTTAGGTGCAGCAGTAGCCGGTGGTGCTGAATTCGTTGTGATCCCAGAAAAAGGCTACAACGAAGCTGAACTACTCAAACAAGTTCAAGCCGGTATCGATAAAGGTAAAAAACACGCGATCATTGCGATGTGTGAACACGTAACAAATGTCGATGCGCTAGCTAAACATATAGAAAAAGAAACTGGCCGTGAAACACGTGCCACTATCTTAGGTCATTTACAACGTGGCGGAACACCTACAGCGCGAGACCGTATTATGGCAAGTCGTATGGGGTCATACGCAGTTAAGCTGTTAATTGATGGTGAAGGCGGTCGTTGTGTGGGTTTGATGAATTCAAAAATGGTGCATCATGACATTATTGATTGTATTGAAAATATGAAACGTCCTTTCAATCAAGAACTATTTGATCTGTCTGATTCATTATTCTAAGCACATAAAGTGTCTGTCGGTTTAGCATAAATCGGCTTAGATAAAAAGCGAAACCAACTTAATGTTATGTACAGTAAGTGGTTTCGCTTTTTTGCTTCTATAGCTGTTCTCGACTATTGAATTAATTGCTCACGCAGTTTAGCCACTTTATCACGCGTTTCACCGGCTTTTTCAAATTCCAGATCTTGTGCATACTTATACATTTGCTCTTCTAAGCGTACGATCTCTTTACTCAGTGCTGCTGGCGTAAACATCGCATACGTCGCTTTTTGCTCAGCAATAAACATCATTTGTTGCTCTGGTGTTCTACCTATATTTAAGGCATCACCGACCTTTTTCTTTAATCCTTTTGGTATAATGCCATGCTTCACGTTATGCTCATGTTGCAAAGCACGACGCCGATCAGTTTCACTGATGGCTTTATCCATCGCTTTGGTGATGCGATTAGCATATAAGATAGCTTTACCTTCTAAGTTACGCGCCGCACGACCAATAGTCTGGATCAACGAACGCTCAGAACGTAAGAAACCTTCTTTATCAGCATCCAAGATAGCGACCAAAGAAACCTCTGGAATATCGAGACCTTCACGCAGCAAGTTAATCCCAACCAGCACATCAAATACACCTAAACGTAGGTCGCGAATAATTTCCACACGTTCAACGGTATCAATGTCGGAGTGCAGGTAACGAACCTTAACGCCATGTTCGGCGAGGTATTCAGCTAAATCTTCAGACATACGCTTGGTTAACGTCGTCGCAAGTACCCTTTCACCTTTCGCAACACGAATATTAATTTCACTGAGCAGATCATCAACTTGCGTATCAACCGGTCGCACTTCAATGATTGGATCTAATAATCCAGTCGGTCGTACGAGTTGTTGAACAATCTCACCTTCACAGCGATCCAGTTCGTACTGACTTGGTGTTGCAGATACATACAAGGTTTGTGGTGCAATGGATTCAAACTCTTCAAACTTAAG
Organism: Moritella sp.; assembly: GCF_013215705.1. Classification (GTDB taxonomy): domain Bacteria; phylum Pseudomonadota; class Gammaproteobacteria; order Enterobacterales; family Moritellaceae; genus Moritella. The sequence continues at coordinate 89,755 of NZ_JABSQR010000021.1, forward strand.
CGGTCTGTTATCTAAGGCCGATGGTAAACGGAAACCAAACTCAACCAGCGTTTCTTTACGTGAGCGGTCACCTTTGTACATAGCACCAATTTGTGGCACGGTAACGTGAGACTCATCAATGACCAATATGCCATCATCAGGTAAATAGTCTAATAAGGTCGGTGGCGCATCACCTGGTACACGCCCTGATAAATAGCGAGAGTAATTTTCAATTCCCGAGCAGTAACCAAGCTCTTGCATCATCTCAATATCAAACTGCACGCGTTGACTCACGCGCTGCTCTTCTATTAATTTATTTGCTGATAACAATTGTTTCTTACGCTCTGACAATTCCACCTTAATGTGTTCAATCGCAGATAAGATCTTTTCTCTTGGGGTCACATAGTGAGTCTTAGGATAAATAGTCGCCCGCTCTACTGTTTTTTCAACCGCACCCGTTAACGGATCAAAATAGCTGATACGTTCAATTTCATCATCAAACATTTCAATACGAACCGCGTGTTTATCTGATTCAGCTGGATAGATATCAATAACCTCACCACGAACACGGAAAGTAGAACGTTTAAAATCCATATCGTTGCGGATATATTGCAATTCAGCTAACCGACGAATAATACTACGCTGGCTAATTATCTCACCAACAGACACATGCAACATCATTTTTAGATACGACTTAGGATCACCCAAACCGTAAATAGCAGACACAGATGCAATTAAGATAACATCACGACGCTCTAATAATGCTTTAGTCGCTGACAGACGCATTTGTTCAATATGCGCATTGACTGCCGCATCTTTCTCAATAAAGGTGTCTGTACTTGGTACGTACGCTTCTGGTTGATAATAATCGTAGTAAGAAACAAAATACTCAACCGCATTATTAGGGAAAAAACCTTTCATTTCGGCATAGAGCTGTGCGGCAAGCGTTTTGTTGGGTGCCATAAGCAATGTCGGACGATTTAATTGCGCAATCATATTCGCGACAGTGTAGGTTTTACCCGAACCAGTTACGCCTAATAAGGTTTGACAGGCAACACCTGCATTAAAACTATCAACAAGCTTTTCAATCGCTTGAGGCTGATCACCACTCGGGGTATATTCAGAACATAAATCGAATAAAATCGTCATTATTTAAGATCACAACTCGGTTTTTAAATTTATATATTCCCATAATACCAATTTACGCTTAGCGTGCCATAACAATTACCTCTACTCGCTTATAGTTTAAATAAAGCAAGCCGAAATAAAGGCCAGGACAACAATATAAAGAAAAATGTCAAGTTGTTATCAACAGTTTTATAAAATATATTTTTTATGGTTGTTTTTGATACAAGCATTTGAAGTGATTACTTATCAACAGTTTAAATACTAATTACAAATAATTCAACACATTGATTTCAAAGGGGTAATGTAGAATTTTACGACTTTAAAACCACAATTATAAATATAGTCACTTGCTGGTTTTTCACTTTTACAGATTTAATCAACAGAGTTACCCACAGATTTAGTGGATAACTCAATAAAAAGTGTCATATTCACAGGCCTTGCTACAAAAAGACATGTTGTTGTGTATTAAATGCAAATCGTCATATATTGAGAAGACCAAAAAGAAAATTTAACCTCATACTACGAGGGATACCAATATTTAATTCCTTGCCGTATAAATCAATTGTTTACTTAAACTACGCTATCAGTATTTCTTAGCCATCATCGTTCAGTTATTCTACAAAAAAAACGCAAATAACAGTTTTGACCGTTTTATCATTGACAGCAGAATCATCTAACCTTAATATTCGCCCCGTCTTCAAAACAAAGACAAGTAATTCCCCTTTAGTTCAGTTGGTAGAACGGTGGACTGTTAATCCATATGTCGCTAGTTCAAGTCTAGCAAGGGGAGCCACTTTCTTTTCCTAGTAATATACTCCTGTATTGTCATACACTTAAAACAATTCATTAATACCTTTCGATTACATATACATTTCTAGTTAAACTCGTACTTCCTACTAAAGTAGGGTTTCTTACTCAAACCGTGTCCTCTATCCCATATTCTTTATCAAACCCCTGCTATGCATAGTTTTATTGATCTAAACAGGTTAGTCTAGCCTATCAGGGATGTAACATATTATAGGGATAATGAAAATGACGGATTATTTTCGCTGCAACCTTTTTCTCACATTTGTTTTTTTATGCATGTTGTTCAGTGCGTTAGGTTTTAGCTACCAATCATTAAACTCATCATTAGCGGTCCAAGGCAGTGCTATTAATTATGCACTAAGTCAAAAAATAACTGTCGATTCAATTACGGATGATAATACTAAGTTACTTACAGATCGCCTCGCGTTAAGCCACTTATTCATTCAAACAGAATCGATATCATCAAGTTGGGAATCAAATATCAACTACCCTACTCTGATCCAACTTATTTTTCCGCAGTTAGCTAAGCAGTTTTCGGGTGCGACAGACCTATTCAGTTATAAATTTAAGTTAAGGTTCAGTGAAAAAGATAACGCAGTTATTCAATTATTAAGCACTTTTATCATTTCAGTCTTTATCGCCTATTTATTATGCCTCGCATCCGTTAAGCGATTATTAATTAGTGTCGAAAAAAACATCCTGCACGAAATCGGTAATACGATAACACCAAAGCACCAATCTTTTCCGGCGGTCACTCGTCTTCTTGCTCAGCATAAAGCCGAACATCATAAAGAATTACAAGGTCAACACGATAAGATTGAAGTATTATCAAAAAAAATCAACATGGATAATTTAACCGGTTTATACAATCGGTTTTTTTTTCGTGGTGAGCTTGTGGATTTTTTATCAGAGAAAAAGCAATCTCAATCTGCCATTCTAGCATTAGTTCGAGCGACAGCACTGGGACATATCAATAAGCATAGAGGCTTTCGACTCGGTGATGTCTATCTTAAAGATATATCGAATATGCTAAAGCAATGTACAAAACGCTACCCAGACAGCCAGCTATATCGTGTTTCAGGTCCTGATTTTGCCATTCTTATACCTAATATGACAGCCGCTGTCGCACATAAACTGGCAAGAGAGATCAAAGCAAACTTAGATGAATATCAATCACTGCATGAACTAGAAAATGTTGCTTACATTGGCATTACAACGATTCATTCAGGCCATCAACCTGAACAAGTGCTTGCTCGTGCAGATACGGCCTTAGCCAAAGCACAACTTGAAGGGCCAAACTATTGGGCTTTTCAACAACAAGATAGCCAGCAGGATAATCAAGGCCAAACTTATTGGAAAGAAGTCATTGAAGAGATCATCAATAAACGCAGTCTGATGTTGCTCAGTCAACCTGTACAACCGATTCATCGGAACATGAAAAATTATCAAGAAATATATACCCGTTTTATTGGTAGTAATAATGCAGTACTGCCAACTCACACCTTGTTTGCTATGGCTCAACGTTTGGATTACACCATAAAATTAGACCAAATAATTATTGAAAATATTATCAGCAATAGTCGAACTCAAATGGATGGCAATAGCCATTGGGGGGTTAACCTGACTTCTCATTCCGTACAAAGTAGCGCATTTATTGTTTGGTTAGAACGCTTATTATTACGAGAACCTAATATTGCCGCCAACCTAGTATTCGAAATAGATGAAGTGGTATTAGAAAGAAATATTGTCTCCAGTAAACGCGCAATGGATATGTTACGTCGTGTTGGCAGTCGCTCTGCAATTAGTAAATTTGGTCACGGTATTAGCTCTTTCAAGTTATTTAAAGAGCTAAAACCAAATTATATAAAAATAGACAGTAGCTTGATCCAGTCAATTACGAATGATAATGCCAGTCAACAATTTTTACGCATGATCGTCGATGTCGCACACCGCATGAGCTGCCAAGTCATTGCTGAAGGTGTTGAAGAGTTAGCGCAAAAACAATTACTGGAATCTATGTATGTCGACGGTATCCAAGGTTATCTCATAGCCAAACCTGCTCCATTGAGCAAAATAGCCTGTTAAATCCTAAAAACCCAAGGTAACGTAAGGATACTAATTGATTATTAGCCTTTTTACGTTATCAATTTACTTCTTTTCTATTGTAACAATGATACAGATACCCGATAATATGGCTCCCATAGTAACTGTATTACTTCATCATGACCGAATATCTTTTACTGCTAGTAAGCACTGTTCTTGTAAATAACTTTGTACTAGTCAAATTTCTTGGTTTGTGCCCGTTTATGGGTGTATCGAGCAAACTAGAAAGTGCGATTGGCATGTCGTTTGCGACCACGTTCGTACTGACTATTGCGGCAATGTCTTCATACCTTGTTGAAACCTATATTTTAACGCCGCTCGGCTTAGAATACCTTCGAACGCTTAGTTTCATTTTGGTGATTGCTGTGGTTGTACAGTTTACTGAAATGGTCGTACATAAAACCAGCCCGACGCTTTATCGTTTGTTAGGTATTTTCTTGCCCCTTATCACAACTAACTGTGCGGTACTCGGTGTTGCTTTATTAAATATTAATGAAAAACATAACTTTATCGAAAGTGCTGTGTATGGTTTTGGTGCGGCCGTTGGTTTCTCATTAGTACTAATCTTATTTGCTGCTATGCGCGAACGTATCGCCGCTGCAGATGTCCCGGCCCCTTTTAAGGGTACTTCAATCGCCATGATCACAGCAGGTCTTATGTCACTTGCGTTCATGGGTTTCACGGGCTTGGTTAAACTTTAACTATTGATAACTATGACTACTATTCTCATTGCAATTATTACCCTTGTTATTCTCGCCGCTTTGTTTGGGCTCGGGCTCGGCTGGGCTGCTATTCGTTTCAAAGTTGAAGGTAACCCTGTCGTTGAACAGATTGATGCTGAGTTACCACAAACACAATGTGGCCAATGTGGCTATCCAGGCTGCAAGCCTTATGCAACAGCCGTCGCTAACGGTGAAGAAGTAAACTTATGTGTACCCGGTGGCGCAGATACCGTTGAAAAACTTGCCGATATTATGGGTGTTGAAGTAAAACCGATTGCAGAGCAAGAACACGACACCAGCATTAAATTGGTCGCACGCATTATTGAAGAAGACTGCATTGGTTGCACTAAGTGTATCCAAGCCTGCCCTGTTGACGCAATTGCAGGGGCGACACGTGCTATGCACACTGTGATTGTTGATTCCTGCACCGGTTGTAAGTTATGCGTGGCACCCTGTCCTACCGATTGTATCGTGATGGAACCAGTACAAGCTGTCTGGAAATGGCAGTTAGATTCTATCCCTGTCGTCAATATTAAGTAGGTCACATGATGTCATTAATCGAACAAATCAAAAATGGTAAACTGTGGCGCTATCTTGGTGGTGTACACCCGAAAGAAAACAAAACTCAGTCTACAAGTTTAGCGATCACCACTGCGAGTATTCCTAAACACCTTATTATTCCGGTTAAACAACATATTGGCCAAGGCGGTCAAGTCATTGTTGCATCAGGCGATCGTGTCTTAAAGGGTCAGCCACTAACGGCATCAGACTCATTTATGGCAGTACCTGTTCACGCGCCGACATCCGGTACGATTGAACACATTGCCCAATATCCAAGCACCCATCCATCTGCGACACCAGAAATTGCGATTAAGCTTGTATGCGATCAAGAAGATCAAGCAATGCCAACGCAACCAGCGTTAGATTATAAACAGTTATCAACATCTGAGTTGCAGCAACACATTAGCCAAGCAGGTGTGGCCGGAATGGGCGGAGCTGGTTTCCCTACAGCCGTTAAGCTCAACGATAGACAGCCAATTGAATTTTTATTAATCAATGCCGCGGAATGTGAACCTTATATCACCTCTGATGATGTATTAATGCGTGAACGTGCTGACGATATTATTCAGGGTATTGAGATATTGCGTCACATGATCAAACCTGCACTTTGTGTTATTGGTATTGAAGATAATAAACCCGATGCCGCACAAGCGTTAGAAACTGCGATTAAAAAAATCAATCTCAGCAATGATATCATCGTACGTAAAGTGCCGACAAAATACCCGAACGGCGGTGAAAAACAGTTAATTCAGATGTTAACAGGTAAAGAGATAAGTAAAGGTCAAATCCCTGCGCAATCTGGTATCGTGATGCAAAACGTGGGTACTGTCTATGCGGTTAAACAAGCGATTATAGATCGCCAACCACTATTAAGTCGTATCGTTACTTTAACCGGTAAAGCATTTCCGCAACCACGTAATGTACAGGCGTTAATCGGGACACCAATCAGTGCATTGTTAAGTGAATTTCACTGTGATGAAACTAAAGCGGCAGCAATAATTTATGGCGGTCCGATGATGGGTTTTACCTTGCCCCATACGCAGTTTTCATTAACTAAAACTGGTAACTGCATTTTAACGCCAGTCAAAGATGAAATTCCGCAAGTAAGAGAAGCCGATGCTTGTATTCGTTGTGGTGAATGTTCTGAAGTCTGCCCCGTCGATTTATTACCACAGCAATTACATTGGTATAGCCAAGCTAAAGATGTAAAAAAACTGAACGATTACAATTTGATGGACTGTATTGAATGTGGCGCATGTAGTTATGTTTGTCCCAGTCAAATACCGCTGGTGCATCAATACCGTATTGCCAAAGTTGAAGTCCGTGCAAATGATGCCGAACTTGCCGCTGCTGCGATCGCTAAAGAACGTTTTGAAAAACGTAATGAACGCTTGGCATTAGAAAAAGCGCAACGTGAACAGCGTCAAAAAGAAGCAGCAGAAAAACGCCGTGCCACAGCAAAAGCAACAACGGGTGAAGATCCAGTGAAAGCAGCAATGGATCGAATCAAAAAAGCGAAAGCGGCTGAACAAGCGCCAGACAATGGTCAAGCAAGCAAAGGTTCAGCGGTTGCTGATGCTATTGCTCGCGCGAAAGCCAAGAAAGCGGCTGCCGCATCCACTGATACTGCGGTTCCAGATACTCTTTTGCCAAATAATGCAGCTGTCATTGCTGAACGTAAAGCGAGAAAAGCAGCGGCAAAAGCCAAACGCGAAGCCGAAGGTTCAGAACCAGTACAAACAACAACGAGTCCGGCTATCGAAGCGAAAAAAGCCGCAGTGGCCGAGGCTATTGCTCGCGCTAAAGCCAAAAAGGCTGCCGCACAGTCACCTCAAAGTAAAGCAACGGGATCGACAACAGTACCACCAACGCCTGCTGTTGATGCCAAGAAAGCCGCCGTAGCTGCTGCAATCGCCCGTGCTAAAACCAAAAAAGAGGCAGCACAATCACAAAGTGAAGCAGGTGAAACGGCAACTGACACACCAGCGCCTGCCGTCGATGCCAAGAAAGCGGCTATCGCTGCAGCAATCGCCCGCGCTAAAGCCAAAAAAGCGGCCGCACAATCACAAAGTGAAGCAACGGGATCGATAACAG
>NZ_JABSQR010000022.1 GCF_013215705.1 Moritella sp.
ACCATAATGGTGATGCTATTGGTTAGTATGACTGGTAGGGCAAAGACTCTGCCGCGCAGCGGCTTCGTTCAACAAGCTATTAAAGTGGGACATAGGAAAGGAATCCAATGAAATTATTATTTAGTATCACAAAGCGTAGGCTTATGCTGACTTCTCCAGCATATTCGTTAACGCTTTCAGCTACAAGCGGTAGAGATGAATGTTTAAATAGTGCAATTCAGGCTTGCCAAATAGCTTCCTTTAAAGGTCCTATACCAAAATTGGGCATTATTATATAAAACCTAAAGATATGAGTAATCCTAGCCTTTTAGGTGATGTTCTTCGAAATTTCAGACCTGATAGTCCAGGTGATTGGGGTGATTGGCGAATTAAAATTTATGCAAAATTGGGTACAAATACTTGGGGGCGAGATAACTTCTTCATCCATGGAGGGAGTATTAAGGGGTCAGCTGGTTGTATTGATGTTGGAGGTGGGTTAACTGGTGATCAAGGAACTGATAAATTATTGAATATTATATCTTCGTCACTGATAAACATTGATCTTGAAGTGGTGGAATAATATGAATTGGATATCTGTGGTAATTATTTATTCGATAACATTGATTGGTTTAATGAAAGCCATACCTTTTTTCGGCATATTCCCTGATTACGTTATTTTTATTTCTTCAGTTGTAGCATCGCTCATATCATTTTTTATAGTTAAAGAAGCTAAGTCGTTAGTGCTAGCTTTTTTTCTGTATTTAGTTATGTTTAGTATTGATTATTTTTGGGGGGTTGGTGTTATCACAAGTAGTAAGACTGAGTCTTTTTACTTTGGGTTAGTTGCGTCAATATTTTTTGTTTTTCCTATGTTGCTGGGTTTTTTATGTAATTATATTATCCAGCGTATCAAAATGTAACAAGTTGCTGAATATGTTCGTAAACTCACTAGGATGTGCAAAGGACGCACACCTATTAGCAAAGCGTTAAATGTCGAACTCGAACTCTGTAAGCATCATCAATGGACTTAAGTAATTATGAATTTGTTTCGTGGTTTCAAAACATCAAAAGATATTAATGAAGAATATAATGCTGTTTTAAGTGTCGATAATTTGGGTATGTATATTGAACAAGACTTGACGCGTAGCAAAGAAACTCGCGATGAATTAAAGTGCTTCGAGGATATTCCCTACGGCTCATCTGAAGATGAAATCTTAGATGTTTATCCTTCAAGTCATATGAACTCGCCAGTGGTTGTTTTTATACATGGTGGATATTGGAAGAGCTTATCGAGTAAAGACTTTAGTTTTGTGGCAAAAGGACTTGTAGAAAAGGGATTTACCGTAGTCTTGACTAATTATTCACTCTGTCCCAAGGTATCTATTCCTGAGATAACCAAACAAAATTGTTCAGCCATAGAATGGACGTATAACAATTCACATAAGTTTAATGGGAATAACCAGAAAATTTTTGTTTGTGGGCATTCCGCAGGTGGTCATCAAGCAGCTATGTTGGCATTATGCGATTGGAATGATCTTGATTTGCCTAATGATGTTATTAAAGGTTGTATTGCAATCAGTGGCTTATTTGATTTATCACCACTTAAATTTTCATGGTTACAAACGGAAATTAATTTAACAGAAAAAATTATTTTAGAGCAAAGCCCACTTTTAGAAGCATCTTTGAATTCTCCCTCAACAATGTTGATTGTTGGTGAATATGAGTCAATCGAATTTAAGCGACAATCATCCGACTATGCAGATAAATTAAGGGATAGCGGTAATGATGTTCAATTGTATTTTTCGACGGGAAAAAACCACTTTTCAGTTGTTCAAGACTTATATCAAAGCGATAGTGAGTTGTGTAGCAATATTGAAAGGTTTATAAAATTAAATGACAGTGGTGCAGTTGGCACTTAACAATAAGAATAGGTGTCGCGCAGCCAACACCTTATTCGGGTGTTGAACAAGTCCAAGCCTTTCTCTATATAGTAAATAACGTGTTTGATCTTGGTGGATACTTCGTCTTGGGGTTACACCCAAGACGAGCGAAATATAGATGAACAACAGACCTGTTATTTATCAATGAACTAGCCAGTTTTTACCATGAGCTTAATCTCTCCAATCTGTAACGTTAATGCCATTATTTCTATTAAAGCCTTTCGGCTAGGTCGTTCGTGTGATCCCAACGCACTTCATTTCATGCTGACAGCAAGGGCAAATGCGTATTGCTTTGCTCGGGGTTATTACTGAGAGTAACGGTATTTTCCAATTAAACATATGCAGTAATATTGCTTGAATACGCATTCGCTGTAATCCTTTGGGAAGCACATGTTGCAAGATGAGCCAGAGAAATTGCAGCGTCGGTAGGTTCTGGTTTTCGTTGCTTGAGTTTGTCCGTCTTTATAGTTGAATGTCACGGTATTATTGCTTGTGTCGATGATGTCTTTGTCGCTTAACTAACCGCTTACCGTTAAACCGTCAGGACTATGATCAAAGTAAGTAGAAATACATCGAATCGAACGAGAATAGGCATCAATGGTCGCTGGCCGTTTACCTTGCAGCCTTAAATTGATAAGCTGTTGTACATAAATAAAATTAAATCGCTGCTGTTGTGAATAATGCATACTAATTATCCCAATAAAGTACCACCATAATGGTGATGCTATTGGTTAGTATTAACGCAGGGTTTTTTACTCTGCCACGCAGTAGCTTCGTTCCAAAAACGCTTTAAATCGGAACAAAAACAGTTGGCTTTTGTTCGTGCTTCACAAATCGTAGCCAACATTTTTAGTCCGCTTAATGCGGCGTTATATTTTTAGAGAGGATTTATGAGTTCTTATATTGTAGGGCACCTTCCAGAAGACCAAGGTCCTGTAACAAGTATATACAAAGAAGTTCGGAAAGTACCATTTTCGTACACCAGCAAAAAGAATGAAGCAGAATTGGCGGCAGAAGGTTCTTATATTTACGTAATTGTAAAAGAAAAGGTGGGTAGAAAAAATGTTTTTAAACTCGCTTATAGCTACAAGTGTACTGAGTGCTTTAGAAAAGCAGGTGGTAAATGGCTCGAAAAATTTGATTATAAAAATACAGTTGAATATGAAAAAGATGGCGAACTAAAATTATTAGACCCCCCATTAGCAATAACTGATTCTGATTTTATTAGTTGGTATAAAACTAAAGCTTTAGGAATGCGTGTAATTCCTGCTGAATATGAATCCGTGTTAAAAGCGATGTTAGTGTAGTTATTAGTTCAAATATAACAAAAAGTTACAGTCGTAAACGATACTGTTTACACAGTTTTTTGCTAACATAAAAGGCTGTGAAAACAGCATCTTATTACTCGCCGCTGAACGTGGTGTTATGTTTCAAATGAGGCGAGAATGTATATGGATAGCAATATTCCTTTTCAGACTATTGATTGGAAAAGTCTTCCCAAGACAGAGCATTCTGGTACTACAGGCATCGCATATTGGCAAACAATGGAGTTCGGTGGTTTACGAGTAAGATATGTAGAATACTCTGAAAATTATAAAGCTGACCATTGGTGTGAAAAAGGGCATATTGTTTACTGTTTGAAGGGTGAGGTTATAAACGAACTCAAAGATGGTACTCAGTCCATTTTGAGTGAGGGCATGTCATATATTGTTTCAGACGACCTTAGCTCTCATCGTTCAATTACTAAAGAAGGCGTCCATCTATTAATAATTGATGGCGATTTCTTGAAATTAAAACATAACATACAAGAATAGATGTCGCGCAGCCGACACCTTATTCGGGTGTTGAACTAGCCAGTTTTCACCATAGAATTTAATACCTCAAACTCATATCGTTAACATCATTATCCTACGATTTTCAGCATCAAGTTGGGTATTACGCCTTTCGGCTAGGTCGTTCGCGTGATACTTACACATTGCATTTCGTAATGGCAACAAGGCAAGTGCGTATTATTGTAATTGCCACTGGCGACAATAATGTGCAAGTGAGGAACGTAACAGTATTGGGGTGTGGACTCGACGAGCCTGCGAACAGACTCAGTCATGAGCCTATTCGAAGAGGATTATGAACCTGTGTTATGGGTTCATTTCGTACTGATCTTTCATTTTATAAGTATAATTTTCCCAGACGCGATTATAGCGTTCTTCGTCAACAGTTGGACGTTTTATCATGCGACTGCAAATCGTTTGTTGAACCAACGTAGTACAACTTTTATGGCTTAGCTGCAGTGCAAACTTGGAAAAATCACGAACCATGAAATCGAAGATCTGCTCAATAAGATCATTCTCGATACCTTTGATTTCGGCATTTTCTAAGATCAGATGTCCGTATACGACCAGGGTAAACAGTTCACCAAGATTCAATAAGAAGTCAAAATCTTTGGCTTGCTCTTTGCTTGGTTTCGCGACGAGGAGCAGTACCTTCAGCAGACGGATCTGTCTTTTAAAGATGTTGACGTTCGGGAGATCTACCTTGTTATATACCTCGCGATAATCATGGAAGCGTGTTTGACTTAACCCTTTCGTCACACCTTGATTAAACAAGAAGCTATCATTAGCTCGTGCGCTCATCGTCGGTATTGTAGGGTACTTGGCCGGTTTGAAGAAATAATTACCCATAAACTTGAGAATCAGTGCCATGTTGATATGCACGGTTCCTTCAAGCTTAGGCAGCGTTCGAATTTCTTTCAACGCGGTTTCGAAGAACATGTCTTTTTCAACACCTTTGGCTGCGATCACATTCCATAGTAAGTCAACGACCTCTTCGCCTTGAGTGGTTACTTTCATTTTAACCATTGGTGTAAACAACAAGTAACGACGATCATCGGCGCTAGCGCAGCGTACGTAGTCAACACCACGTTGGGTAAATAATTTCATCGCGGTTAAACGAGCATAAGATTCATTAAACAGCTGTTTAATATGTACAAAGTCAGTGACATAGTGATCAAATAGGCGGCGATGTGACGCGTGGTTAATAGCTTCGTAAAAGGCATGTGTACTGGTACCGATTGAACCCCAGCCTAAATTAAACTTGCCGACGTTAATTGTGTTCAGCGCCATATCCCACGCGTCACGGCCTTTAGCTAAAATATCTTCTTCACGAATTGGATAATCGTTTAGTTTGTATTCCGCTACATAATTTTGCGAGTTAATGATATTTTTGACGAGTTCATAGTTTTTGTGCTGCGACTCAACGACGAAGAAGACGTATTCATCCGTGTTGGTTAACTTGCCAAAGGTCGATACTAATGCCGCCTTGTTGGCGTTACCAATATAGTACTTACTGCCATTGGCGAGGTAAGTACCGTCTTCTTGACGGGTTAAGTGCATGTCACTGGAGTAGATATCGGCGCCATGTTCTTTTTCAGAAAGACCAAACGCGAAAATACCGCCTTCTTTTAGCAGCTTGGCTGCGCGTTTTTTAGCTACTTCGTTTTTACTGATCCAGATTGGTAATAAACCTAATATAGTTACCTGCCAAGAGTACCAGTGTGACAGTCCATAAAAACTAAAAATTTCGTTAAGTGCGCAGTTTCTATAAGTATCCCAACGGCAATCTTTATCGCCATAACCAGCTGGTGTTAAAAACGTCGAAAACAGTTTTTCTTTTTTTACGAAGTCCAAATAATCAGCGTACCACTTGTATTCGCGTTCATCCGCTTTAATTTTTGCTTTGCCGCGCGCTTCAAAAAATTCGATGGTTTTTAAAACCAGTTCCCTCGATTTCTCATCGAGATGATCGTAGCTATCTAGCTTTGGATTTACTAAAATATTCCGTCGTATTGCGGACGGAGTTGGAGTGACTTTTTTCTTGAAAACAATGTCTTTGGGTAGATTTGGTAATTTCATTCGGAGTTCTCCCTGATACCATTTTAAAAGTATTTTCCGTGTTATAAATGTTAACGTTACTTCGAGTTAAAACCATAACGCATGACTTTACTTTAACGAGCAGAGAGGGATGAAGGAATAGCTTTATATGCCTATAAACTTATCTTTTTACGACACTCTACTATGATGTTTCAACTTGATAGCTGAAGTACTAATTTAATGGGATAAGAATGGATACTATGATTTCTAAAATCGCGGGTAACGTAAAAGTGTCCAAAATGTAAAGGAAAGGTGGTTGTAAATGAGAGAAATAATATATTTTTGTTACTCAGATATAAGTTCTATACCGACATCATCGACACTAAAGAATAAATACTTTAGTTTATTGAACGCTAGCTCCTTGTGATTGTACTTTTTTGTTTAATGATCTGAACACCTACCATAGGACTCAATAAGAAGATGTTAAAAGTTGATGAAGTGCTTAATGTACGATTAATTCCGGTCCTAGGTCCCGCATTACTCATTGAGTACCTTACGGAGAAACATACCATACCGCTGTCTATGATTCTCTGCGAAAGCGGTCTTACAGCGCAGGAAGTTATGGACACATCAACACGCATACCTGCGAGTAAGTTTATTAAACTCATTAAATATGCACAGCGCATTACCCAAAATAATGGCTTAGGTATATTACTTGGTCAAAGTCTTGGTCCTAATTCATTTCAAAGCATGGGGCATGCGGCTATCTCTCAGGCTAATTTGCGCGATAGCTTACGACTGATTATTCTTTATTACAAAACGACAGCTTATTTAACCGAGGTTTCTCTGATAGAACAGGACGGTCTTGCTGTATTTCGAATTAAGCCTTTGGTATATCTAGGTGAAGCCGAAAGTTTCATCATTGATCTGGTGATTAGTGGATTCATTGCTGAATTGAATAAGTTCAACTTTCCAACCTCAATGTTAAAACTGTTTCTCGCAAAACCAAAGCCGGACTACTTTGAAGATTATTTCACTCAGTTAACGCACAGTGTCAGATTTAACGCCGAACACCATGAAGTACATTTTCCGAAGGCTTGGTTAGACCGACCCGTCGTTACAGAGTATGACGTCGACTGTGATGAATCCTTAATCGATATTTGTAATAAAAACCTGGTGCGGGCAGAACAGTCGATTAATACCGTCGAAAGAATTAAAGATTCATTACGGCAAGCATCGGGTCAAATGCCAAGCTTGGAAGATGTTGCGGCATCTTACCTTCAATCAACTCGAAGCCTTCAGCGGGCACTCAAAATCGAAGGTTACGGTTTTCGGCAGCTGATTGAAGACATCAGAAAGGAAAGATCACAGCATCTTTTATTGCAAACGAATATGACCATCGTGGAGATCGCTCTAGAGCTGGGCTATAGTGATCCACCTAATTTTACACGCGCATTTAAGCACTGGTTTGGATGTTGTCCGCTACATTATCGAAATAAATAGTTAACCCTTTCACACTAGGAATGCAGTGGAAAGGGTCTATGCTGCGCTACTCGGTTAATGCGGCACTATAATCTTCATCGGTGAATAGTCCAGAATATCTTTCTGTAAATCAATACCTTCACGTATTTTGATTAGAGTCATACCTTCGTTGGTTAGTTTGAACGTACCCACATCTGTAATGTAGAACACATTCTGGCCTGCTTTTAATGCCTGTTGACCACTAAATGTGATTTGCTCTACCTTATCGACAAACTTTGGTATTCCGCGTTTTTTAATTTCAGTCACGCCATGGCTGGTATGCACTTCACCTTTTGCCATCCACGCGCCGACAAAGAACACCGTTTTGGCTGCGCAGCTAAGATCAATAAATCCTCCCGGTCCTACGTAATTGAGGGCGCCTTCTCCACGTTTGGATGCGTTAACATTACCTTCGCTATCGATCTGTAAAAATCCTAATACAGTGGCTTCCAAACGTTCATTTGCTAATTCAAACACTTCAGGTGAAGATGTGATCTTATCAGGTTTAACCGCGGCACCAAAGAACATACCTGGAGCGGGTACACCGCCGATCACGCCGCCTTCGGTAAACAATGTATAGTTAGATAATAGACCTTTTTTCTGCAGGGTATCGCAAATCAGCTCGGGTAAGCCGATACCAATATTGACATAACTTTTTGGGGCTACATATTGCTGCATTAAGTCCGCGCATTCTTCTGCAATACACATTTGTGATTTACTACGCTTAGGCGTAATACCACCTAACTTGTTCATCAACCTAACCGTTTCCAAACCACTTTCTACGTCCCCTTCAAAATGATCAGTCAAACACAACATCGGATCGTCATGACGTCTTGAGCAAGTTTGTTCTGTTTCAGGGT
The DNA here is from genome assembly GCF_013215705.1 of Moritella sp. Lineage (GTDB taxonomy): Bacteria > Pseudomonadota > Gammaproteobacteria > Enterobacterales > Moritellaceae > Moritella. The sequence goes on from NZ_JABSQR010000022.1 coordinate 8,167, forward strand.
AGTAAACGATGGCATCTACCTGGTCGGCAGTTAGAAATATCTGGTCAGGTTTTTTCTCGATGAGTTTACCGATATTCACAATTACTTTGCCGCCGTTTTTCTTAGTCGCTAACGCTGCCTCTTTTGACTCACAGATTGTGGAACAGTTTTCAATATAAATATTACCTTCAGCATCAGCCGCAGGTGCGTTAATCATGGCCACATCAATCTTAGGCATTTGATAGCGCAATTTGTCACCGTCAACGGTGATCAAACCTTTCGAGAATCTGTTATTGATGTCGGGAGAATAACGCTTAGGAATAAATACTTCAGAACCGCAGTCAACACGCGGATCGCAAAAGGTGCCGACTCCTGTGGTTGAGGTCACACTTTGTTCGCCTTTTACTGCGGCTTTTACCAACGCGGCCATAATGCCCAACGGGATACAATGCACGGCAAGCTTGCCTTCTTCAGCCATCTCCATTATTGCTCGATAGGTTTCAAAATGAGAACATATAACCTCACTGACTAAACCTTCTACAGCCCACTCTTCAAGAGTGCCTGGCACTTTACCTCGACCGCCAAGTCCTGCTGCAGTAATTAGCGTTAAATTTTGTGGGTGATGTGTTTCTTCAAAAACTTCTCTTAGCGCCCAGGACAGAATAGAGATACGTTGATTACCGCCGATCCCACAAACAATCACGGTCTCTTTGTCTTTAATTAATTTAACGGCATCCCGTGGACCCATAAATTTTGGCGAACCTGGAATCTTATACTGGTAGTGGGTGTCTCTTTCATTCCAGTGTAATCGGTATTGAAAAATATGCTTCATAATACGGGCGCTAGACAATAAGTTCATATTAACACTCCTAGTGGTGTATTGAGGGGGCAGCTTATATTTTATCTTAATAAGCGAGGTGCTATGGCGGAATAGCTTTTTATGCCTATTAACTTATCTTTTTGCGACACCATTGGTTGAGTGCTTGAATTTTTAAACATGGAACCGTGCCGTGGTTTGTTTTTTAGCATTTATAACAATGGTTTAAGTAGTTATGTTCAGATGATGTTGCACGGTAAACATTGTGTTTTTTTAATTCATTTTTAAAGGATTAATCATGATTGAACTTCGATTAATGACATCAAGTGAATATCCAGCCTATATCTATCGACAAACTGTAAGCCATTACGATCAAAGTAAGTTGAAATACGTCGAACAGCACGAGAATAGCCATCAATGGTCGTTGGCCGTTTACCTTGCGGTGTTAAATTGATAAGGTGTTGTTCATAAAGAAGATTAAATCGTTGCTGTTGTTGTGTATGAATACAGGCTTGTTTACTCTGCCATGCAGCGGCTTCGTTCAACCGGGCGCTTAAAGGGATAATGCAGTTGGCTGGCGCTGTTTAGCTTAACTGTATTTTTCCGATTAGCTTAGCGTTAGGCCTCATTAGTTTCATTGAAAGGATAGGGTTAATGACAATTGCATATTGGTGTGTATTAGCTGCTGCAATAATCCCATATATTTGGGTAATTATAGCTAAAGCTTCTAAGCCAGGTTTTAATAATAATAAGCCAAGGATTTTCCTTAATGAATTAAAAGGGTGGGGTCAAAGAGCCAATTGGGCTCAGGCTAATAGTTTTGAAGCCTTTCCTGCATTTGCAGCTGCAGTAATTATTGGTAGTGTAGTTTCAAATGTCGAACAAAATACATTGGATGCATTAGCGTTACTTTTTGTTATATGTAGGCTTTTGCATGGTATTTTTTATATCACAGATAAGGCAACACTTAGGTCTATTGTTTGGTTTATTGGTATTAGTAGTTGGGTAAGTATCTTTGTATTATCAGCCTAACAATCAGCAGCACAAAAACCGCCAGTTTACTTCGCAGGTGTGCTTGGCGTTAGCTGCTTTTAGCTTTAGCTTTAACTTTAATAAGGCGTAGGTGATGAGAGTATTAGTAACTGGTTCCGCGGGTAGAGTTGGACGTGCCATATATATCAAGTTAATGAGAACTCATGATGTAGTAGGTGTAGATAGAACGCCATGCTCCACGACCGATTTTATTGGTGATATCCGTGATACTGATTTCATGGCTAAGGCACTAAAAGACGTCGACATTGTGGTTCATACAGCCGCTCTTCATGCTCCTCATGTCGGTTTACTCAGTGATTCAGAATTCCAAAGTATCAATGTAGATGCCACTGAACAGTTAGCACTGCAAGGTATTAAAAGTGGTATTAAGCACTTTGTATTTACCAGTACAACCGCATTGTATGGTTATGCATCCACGCCACAGGGAACGGCGGGTTGGGTGAATGAGCTGGTTATTCCAAAACCTAAGTCCATATATCATTACAGTAAAGTACAGGCTGAGAGTAAGTTGAAAGAAATATCAACTTTATTCAACTTGCCAGTAACCGTTTTGCAAATGTCTCGTTGTTTCCCTGAGCCAGCCGATCTTATGGGCATTTATCGTCTAACTCGAGGTATAGATTCTCGTGACGTAGCAAATGCTCATTTGTGCGCAATTGAGAAGCGCTTAAATGGTTTTAACCGCTTCATTATTTCGGGTAAAACTCCATTTAGCCAATTGGATTGTCAGCGTCTTTATCAAGAGGCCGATAAAGTGATCAAAGAGCAACTTCCGAGTGTGGCTCAAAATTTTGAGCAAAGAGGGTGGGCACTTCCGACTAGCCTTGACCGTATCTATGATTCTTCGCGAGCACAGATAGAGTTAAGTTGGCAGCCCAAGTATGGTTTTGATAATGTATTAGAAATGTTGGATAGTGAAATGGCTGAAGTTTTGCCTGTGTTGAAACGCAACTAACAAACGCATAAACAAAAGGACAAAAAACAGTCAGCTTTAGCATTAAATTTGTAAGGAAGTATCAATGAATATCAGAAAGGCAACAATTGATGATCTAGATGGATTGGTTGATTTAAATAAGCAAATTGGTGAGTTTCATTTTGAAAATGCTCCGTCTGTATTTTGCAAGCCTTCAGAAGAAGAGAGACAATTTCTTCTGCAGGCTTTGAATGATCAGGAAAGGCTATTTCTTGTCTCAACCATCGACAAAAAGGTTACTGGCTTTCTTACCGCAACAATTTCACAAAATGAAGTAATTCCATTCCTCAGCAAAGAGCCAATTTGCCGGGTTGGTACAATTGTAATTGACCAATATCATAGAGATTCAGGGTTAGGGAAAAGTCTGATGCTCGAGTGCAAAAAATGGGCATTATCCTCTGGTGCTAAAGAAATAAGACTTGAGGTGATGGAGTTCAATGACAAAGCACAGGGCTTCTATAAAAATCTTGGGTTTCACACCCAATCAAAAATAATGTCGCAGTCAATCTGCGGCTAACAAGTAAAGGCATTAGACGCGAAAAGTCGCGCCCATGCTTTAAGCGTTGCAAGTTCATTCTGTGAGGTTCTATGAAAACAATTGGTCTTTTAGGTGGCATGAGTTGGGAAAGTACAGTTGGATACTATCAAGCAATCAATAAAGGTATCAAAGAGTCACTTGGCGGTTTACATTCTGCAAAAATTGCTATGTATAGTGTTGATTTCGATCCGATTGAGAAATTACAACATAGTGGCGATTGGGATGGTACTGCAAAAATCCTGATTGATGGGGCTAAGAAAATTCAAGCTGCAGGTGCAGATGTCTTATTAATATGTACAAATACAATGCATAAAGTCGCCCCTCAAATAGAAAACGCTATCGATATTCCCTTACTGCATATTGCCGATGCTACCGCTGCCGTTCTTGCGGAAAAAGGAATTAAAACGGTAGGTTTACTGGGGACCGCTTTTACGATGGAACAAGACTTCTATAAAGGGCGTTTAACGGAAGATCATGGCTTAACTGTTTTGATTCCTAATGAAGCAGATAGAAACATTGTTCATAATGTTATTTATAAAGAGCTTTGCTTAGGTAATTCACTTCCTGGTTCTAAAGCTGAATACTTACGAATTATTGAATCATTAGCGAATCAAGGCGCTGAGGCGGTAATTCTTGGTTGTACTGAAATTGGAATGTTGGTTGATCAAAGTGATACAGACATAATTCTTTTAGATACAACATATATTCATGCTAAGAAAGCTGTTGAGTGGGCAATATAACAAGCCCATAAAATCAGGTTCGCAACGCTTATTAGAACGTTGGTATCAAGGGACGAATGTGCAACTATGAAAGCTAAAATCGAGAAATGTAATGTTCCAAACAGTAGCCAAATATCGAAAAGTTTGAGTGGCGCTTACTATTTTGATGCTTATTGTTTTCCTACAAGATATAGGGAAAGAACATCACTTCAAATTTGGTTAGCGCATGTTTCAACTGTGCCTGCTTGGGTAAACTTTTTAATGGCAGCGCGAAACAAATTAGTATCAGCACTGGGTCTAAAAAACCTTGGACATCTAGGTGCTGTGGATGAAGGAAAGCCAATTAATAATTACCGAGTTGGTGATCGAGTAGGGATATTTACTATATTATCACTGAGCGATAATGAAATTGTTTTAGGTGATTCAGATAAACACTTAGATGTGAAGGTATCTGTTTTTAAAGATATTAATGATAGTGAGTTTATTACAATATCTACAGTTGTCCATGTTCATAACGCGCTTGGAAAGACATATATGCTGGTTGTAGAGCCAATACATAAATTGATAGTTCCTTCAATAATAAAGCGAGCTGAGTTTAGTGAAATTAATGGATGACAAGTTGCTCCTAGCCTTGCCGAGCATCAGTGCTGCTCGTTGTAATCCTGTCGTCAACACATGCTGCAAGATAAGCCAAAGGCATCTCAGCCTCGCTATTCTCGGCTGTGAGCAATCATCAGTTAATTAATAGTCGATGATGTTGATTTTTTCGGAGGAATATCATTATTTAAGTAAGCCCTCTAACGTTGACGGTGTATAGTAGAGTCAGTATTTTTAACTAGATAGACGAACTATATGCCCAATTACTACCTTCATACAACAAATGCCAAACAGGCGCTGGAGGCTATCGCCAAAGGACAGTCTTGCGTGCGGATCTCTGTTGATCTGAATATTTCTGAGCAGGACTTCTCCTTAAATGACCAGAGCCTTGTGCTCGACGAAGACAATCGACTTTCTATTGACGAACTCAAAAAAATCGTCAAGAAGACGCAGAGGATCTACCTCTGTAGCGATGGCGATATGGTTCCGCTTGAAGACCGCAGCCGTGGCTACTATAAACTTGCACCCACTGCAGGATCACCTCTGCTAGAAATTAGTGGCGTCAAGATGCACATATCCAAGGGAACAGATCCTTTTGTTAGTGCTTCCGAGATGGCTCAAAAGGCTGTACGCAAGGGTGATAAGGTACTGGATTGCTGTAGCGGACTAGGCTATGCGGCTATTGCTGCCCACCGACTAGGCGCAAGCGAGGTACTCACTATCGAGTTGAGCCCAGAGGTAATGGGGCTACGTGCGCAAAACCCTTGGTCAAACGATTTGGGGAACAAGGGGATAGTGCAACGTCAGGGCAGTAGCTATGAGCTGATACAGACCATGGATGCGGCTTCTTTTGATTCGGTCATTCACGATCCACCGCGCTTTTCCCTTGCAGGTGAGCTCTATAGCGAAGAGTTCTACCGACAGATCTACCGGGTGCTGCGCAGAGACGGACAGCTATTTCATTACACCGGAAATCCACACATAATAAAGAAGGGCAGCAGCTTTGTTGACGGCGTCATCCGTCGGTTAAAAGCAGCGGGCTTTAAGAACATAGTAAAGGTCGAGCATCTGATGGGAGTCAGTGCGCAGAAAAAATAGAATGAAAAACACCCATGAGAATGCTCTATTCACATGGGTGTTTTGTTTTTACCACACACTACTCAGTGACTTTTAGCCATTGAGCAGTGTGAGTCTTTTCTGCATTTTATTGTTTAAACTATATCACGGTCTTCGCGTTTGGCTTCTGCCAAGTCTTTAACAAAAGCTCTGACGATGACGAACAGCACTGCCGCTGAAATTACTGGCCATATTAAAATATAGAGGGATAACATCATGTTGTGCTCCTAGGCTTAATTATAAAATAGTGGTTAATCATCAAAATGTTGAACGCGTTCATGGATCAGCGCAAAGTCAAATCGTTCATTACTTGTGAGACTAACCGCAGTACAAATCATGGTACTTGTACCGTAGGCAACCAGAGAACCAAGTAGCACAGTGTAGTCACGTAAGAAATCGTGGAAATAGAACGCGCATAACACACCTACGATTGAACCAGCGATAAGCGCCACGTTGCGATTTGTAAAGCCAAAGAACATTAAGCCAATCACAGTACCACCACCGACAGCAGCAATAAATTCTAGGCTGTAAGCCCAAATCCCGACGAGTGCGAACCATTCAAAACGCACCAAGCAAAATAGAATTAAGCCACCGAGTACAGCACTTAAGAAAGCGCGGTTGGTCACTCTGTCCCAATAACAGCTAGCGATAACAGGGAAAACAAGCGTACCCCATAATGCACCAACAAATACCAGCATGACTAGAATGTCGAGCGAGAAACTAGCGAGGATTAAACCAAGGGCTGTCGCGACAATCATGGTTATACGACCCAGTAACAGCATTTTCTTATTGTCGATTTTACCTTTGGCTAAGTTTTTAGCGTAGATATCAGTCATGACAATGGCAGAAAGTGCAGAGAGATCTGAATCAGCTGTCGATGACAAAGAGCCAATAACTAAGATAAACAGCATACCTATTGCAAATGGCGGTAGGTAGGCTGAAGCTACTTGCGGGATCAGGTTGTTCAGGTCGCCTTCATGAGGCGTCATGCCCATAAGCAGAGCCATCATACCAAGCATACCCAAACCGATAACGATTGAACCGTAGCCTAGTGTCGCCGTAATAAATGACGATTTAATGAGGTCTTGGCGTACCGCAAAAAGTCGTTGGGCAATTGTTTGATTACCGATGCCGTAGGCTAGAACGGCTACAAAGAATGGTGCGCCTTGCTCTAAAATTGCTTTAGTCGAGAAAAAGTCGGCTTGTTCAGCGGTGATTATACTGAAGCCTTGTGAAAGCGCCTCTGATCCGCCCATGTTGAAATAAATCCAAGGGATTAACACAATAGCGACGAGCATCATGGCCACAACTTGTGCGAAATCGGTTAAGATTGAAGCTCTGAAACCTGACCATAAAGTATAAGATAAAACGCCAATACCAGCTATTACTACGCCAACTTCGAAAGATAATGGTGTTAACACCGATACCAATGCGCCTGCAGCGGTGAAGTTAACCATTAGGCTTATAACACTACCCACTAAGTTTGAAACGGCTAAGATCAGCTGACTTGAAGAACCGTGTCTTGCTTGCATTATTTCAGCTAAAGTACGTGCTCTAGGGGCGAGTTCACGGAAGCGTTGTCCGTAGGGATAGATAAATAATATCATTAGAGCTCCCCAGAATCCGTAGTGCATGGCACCGGATAAACCATATTGGTAGCCTGAGCTTGCCGCGCCGTAAAAAGATGCAGCCCAAATCCAGGTAGCCGTCATACTTGCTGCTGCTATGCCAAATCCTACTGCGCCATTGGCAACCATATAGCCATCGACACTGCTCGATTTTTTTGAAGCTAAGGTTGAGAACAGAAAGGTAAGGCCGTAAAAGCCAATTAAGAGAATAAGGGTAGTACTTGTTGAGAATTGATAAAACACTGGGTCTAACATAGGTCTCCTTGGGGTTATGATTATGGCGAGAATTGAAATGCGTGGAATAAAGCAATAGCATGTCTTATTTCTTGACTCTGCACGGAAACTATTCGCATAAGCAAAGACTCGGCGGCTTACTTATACATCATCCGTCATATAAAATCAACGCGCTAAAAGCCCTCAGAGACCCTCTAACGCACTTTAAGTGTAATTAAGGCTCCATGATGTGACTAATTTAGAACGTTAAATTGCAAGCGAATAAGGGCGTGTGCTGGATGCGTAATATCTGTCACCGTATTTTACTAAAACAAAAAAGCCTACAAAGACTATGCACATGCTTGTTATTTCATATGTGCATATCATTTAATACAGTTAAATGGAAGGGTATCATTATCAAAAACAGCATGTTAGGTGTGGTTAGACCAGTTTGTTTTCTACAATGTTCCAAGAGGTCTAAGTCATTGATTTAGGCTTCAATGTGTTGGATGAATGCCAAGTTGATAACGGTTTTTATGGCGTAGTAATTGGTCATTAAATGCATCATTATATGTTTAATTTACGCATAATAAAGGCACCATATTAGGTTAAAATTCTACCTAAGAATATATTTTGATATTTTATTTCATAAAGCCTGATATTTGGGGGTATGTTGCAATCTAATGATTGATGCAGGGTTTAAATCTTTCTTCTTCCATAATAATACTTAATGGTAGTCGATGGTATTTAGTTGTATTCATGGTATTTAATGATGCTTAATGGGATTGTTTTATACAGAGTGATTAGTATTCTGGACAAACACTCCGGTTTATCTTGTGCTGAAAATTAATATCAATATACTCAGGCTCATAATTAGTCTTGTATATCCCCAAGTTACTTCAATATATAACTTACAAGATTAAAAAATAATTTACAGGACGGTTCGTTTTATCAAATCGAGACGTCTACTATATAAATGTTAAGTGATGATCATTATGTTTAAAGCATTACTGGAACAAGCTGGTTGGAGAATAACTTACTATGTCTGATAGATTACGAGTGAAAGAGGCCTCAGGTCTACTGCTCTTCCTCAATACTCAGCTAAAAGGCTGGAGTCGAAAAAACATAAAACAGCGACTGAAAACAGGTTGCGTACTGGTCAACGATCAGCAAATCATGAAGCATGACCATGAGCTCAACGTTGGCGACAATGTAGAGGTTCGGGCAGCGGGAAAGAACACGCAACTGGGTGTTCGCCACCTCGAAATTTTGTATTCGGACAATGATCTTGTTGTCATTAACAAACCTGCAGGCTTGTTGTCAGTGGCATCAGCCAATGAAAACAAGCAGCATGCGCTTGCTATTCTTCGCAAGCAACTCTCACATGCAAAAAACGCTGTTGCTTTATGGCCTGTTCATCGCCTCGATCGTGATACATCGGGTGTGTTGATGTTTGCAACGTCTCGTGAGATGCGTGACGCTGTGAATGAGGGATGGTCAGGGGCCGAAAAAACCTACCTTGCGGTAGTTGAAGGTAGCCCTAAACCAAGTAAAGGGCGTATTGACCAGCCCTTGAGAATGGACCCAGAGAAGTATCAGATGATTGTTGGCCCACATTCGGAAGCCAAAAACGCCGTCACCCATTTTAAAACGCTGCGCACTGTAAAAGAGCTGACATTGCTTGAAGTTAAACTCGAGACGGGTCGACAACATCAAATCCGTGCTCATATGGCCTGGTTAGGACATTCGGTGATTGGCGATCCGCGTTATGGCACTGATGGACCACGCATGGGACTGCATGCATTAAGCTTAAGTATTACGCGACCAAATACGGGCAAACGACTCACTTTTGAGGCGCCAGCACCAGTTGAATTTCTTGACCTGTTGCGATAGTCCAAAATATTGATAGCGAAAACAGTCTACTTTCCGTTGTAGGCTGTTTATTCTAAGCGTCATCCGCCCCTACGTTTTAAGTGGGAGTATGACTCAGTTATTCGTTCTTAACCCTCTGAAGTCTCACACTTGATCTCGCCTGCTAGCAAAACCTGAATTCATCACCTATCTTAGTATTAATAATCTCTGAAAACAGCAATGCAATTAAGGAGATAACCCATGTCTGTTTTAGATACATTTTTTACCAAACTTTGGCAGCAGTACAGTGTCATTAGCCCACAAGCAGTCGATATACATCAGCTGTTTGAACGTCGTGGTGAAGAATTAGTGAATGATCACGTTGCTTTTCGTACCTTCGCCGACTCGCATATTGGCATAGATATATTAGAAGATGAGGTATTAGCGCTCGGTTATCGGCATCTTGATTCTTACCAATTTGATGTTAAAAAATTAGATGCGCGTTGTTATGTTCATGATAAGTCACCGACCAAAATATTCATTAGTGAGTTGCGTTGGCAGTCTTTATCCGACGCTTCTCAGGTCATTATTCAAGATATTATCGAACAGGCAAAAGCGACATTAAAGTCTCCCTTACTTGAACAATCGAGCAGAGGACTTATTCCCTTATTAAGTGCCGGTCGGTTATGGCAATTACCCAGCTATGCAGACTATCAAACCTTAGCGTCAGAGTCCGAGTACGCCGCTTGGTTATCAGTCTGGGGATTACGTGCTAACCATTTTACCATCTTTGTAAATCACTTAAAAAGTACCCCTGAATTGACAGACGTCGTGGCGTTATTACAGCAACAAGGTTATCAATTGAATGAGGCCGGTGGGGTGATCAAAGGCGCACCCTCGGATTTATTAATTCAAGCATCAACCATGGCAGATACTTGCATTGTCAATTTTAATGATGCTGGCGAACAAGCCATTAGCAGTTGTTATTACGAATTTGCACAGCGGTTTAACCAAGAGAATGGCGCGTTATACCAAGGTTTTGTACCGCTGAGTGCAGATAAAATATTTGAATCGACTAATATGAAATCCATACTTGGGAGTACTACTCCCGATAACGAAAATTAGGTGTTAGTCGCTTTTTATCCGTAAGAATGGAAAGGGATAGACTGTACTCATGCATTAATTAGAGTTCAGTCTTAGGGAGTTATGAATGGCAAAACGAATTGTTGTTTTAGGGCTTGGTCGAATTGGTGGCGCAATTGCCAAAATCCTCAATAGTCACCCTGATTATGATGTTACGGGTGCTGATATCAACCCCGATGCAGTCGCTCATTTTAGTGACCAATTTACAACTAAGTTATTATCTAATTCGTCACCTGATATGCGAGATTATAATGATTTACTCGCGGGGCAGGATGCGGTCATTTCGGCGTTAACATTCAATGATAATCCTTACGTTGCACAGGCAGCCTTAGCTAATGGCTGTAGTTATTTTGATTTAACCGAAGATGTACGTTGTACCCAAGCCATTAAAGAAATCGCACTCGCTGCAGCGCCGGGGCAGGTATTTATGCCGCAGTGCGGTTTAGCCCCTGGTTTTATCGGTATTTTAGGTTATAGCTTTCGGTCTTATTTCGACCGACTTGATAGTCTTAAATTGCGTGTTGGTGCCTTACCAGAATATCCATCAAATCAAATGATGTACAACCTGACATGGTCAACTGAAGGGTTAATTAATGAATATGCCAATCCCTGTGAGTCCATCAAAAATCATATTCCGACCTTAACGGAACCGTTAGAAGGTCGTGAAGTGTTTTCTATTTCTGGCGTTGAATACGAGGCGTTTAATACCTCGGGTGGTCTGGCTAATCTTTGCTATACCTTGGACGGAAAACTACGAGAACTGACTTATAAAACTATCCGTTATCCAGGCCATTGCAAACTAATGAAATTCTTGTTTCATGACTTACGGCTAGGGGAAGAGGGTAAACGTCGCGACATGTTGATGGAAATATTCGAAAGTTCAGTGGCGACCACAATGCAGGACCTGGTGTTGATCTCTGTGGTGGCAACGGGTTATGTCGACGAAAAATTAAGACAATGTAGTCGTACTTTTTTACTGCGACATACTGCAGAGCAAAGTGCGATCCAAATCTCTACAGCGAGTGCGGCAGTAACTACGGTTGATTTAATTTTAAACAGCAGTGAGCAAAGGCAGGGTTTTGTTGAGCAAGAGACGTTAGACATTGACGATTTTTTAGCCAATGAGTTTGCCAAAGCTTATCGAGACGCGGAATTAAGTATTTAACGGTAATGACGAGGATAATCACATGCATGAAGCAATTTTGAAAACCGTTCTTGGCGATTTTTATGCTCTCGATAAACACTATGGTAGTGCGTATCTGGGGGACCAGTGCTTTGATAGTGAGACTAAAGTAGATGTGATTAGCCCGAATGATGGTCAGAAATTTGTTTCCATCAGTCATGCACAACCCGATGTGATTGAAAACGTGATCAACAGTGCAAAAACTGAGTTTTATCATTGGCGTAGTGTGCCTGCGCCGCAACGAGGTGAGTTAGTCAGACTGTTTGCCGAAAAAGCCCGTGCAGCGAAACATCAATTAGCGACCATTATTAGCCTTGAGTCGGGTAAGCCATTTCAAGAAAGTTTAGGTGAAGTGCAAGAACTAATTGACGTATGTGATTTTGCAGTTGGCTTATCGCGACAACTTTATGGGTTAACGATTGCCACCGAAAGACCAAATCACAGAATGATGGAGCAATGGCATCCTATTGGCCCTATTGTGATCATTACTGCATTTAATTTCCCCATGGCAGTATGGGCTTGGAATGCCACACTGAGTTTGATTTGCGGTAACAGCATCATTTGGAAACCATCAAGTCAAACGCCACTCAGCGCATTGGCTTGCCATCGATTATTATTGTCAGCGATTAAACAATTTGGCGGTAATGCGGAACTCAGTAGCATCGTGTTTGGTGAGAAAACGCAGGTTGAACAATTGGTCGATCATAAGGATATTGCGTTGGTATCAGCGACTGGCTCATGTGCCATGGGCCGAGCGGTGAATTGCCGTGTCGCTGCGAGATTGGGACGTACACTGCTAGAGCTTGGTGGTAACAATGCCATGATCGTTTGCCCGAGTGCCGATCTTGAATTAGCAATTCGTGCGATCACCTTCTCTGCCTTGGGGACAAGCGGACAACGGTGTACGACGCTGCGTAGATTGATTGTGCATAGTAGCTTAAAACATCAAGTGCTCACCAAACTAGAAGCAATTTATAACACAGTGAGTATTGGTGATCCTTTTGATGGCCTGAATTTAATGGGTCCACTGATTAATCAGCAGGCCATTGATTCCATGATAGTGAGTATCAATACGGCTATCTCTCAGGGGGGCAAGTTGATCACGGGTGGTGAACGAGTCTCGAACTTAAGCAATAAAGAAAAAGAAGAACACGGATTTTATATTACGCCCGCCATTGTGGATATCGACCCTCAAGCTGATATCGTTCAGCAAGAAACTTTTGCACCGTTACTTTATGTGCACAGTTACGATTCACTTGAGCAAGCTATCGCTATCCAAAATAGTGTCAGTCAGGGGCTGTCTTCCGCGATCTTTACTAAAGACATGGCCGAAGCTGAGATATTTATGAGTGCAAACGGCTCTGACTGTGGGTTAGTCAATGTCAATATCGGTACCTCTGGTGCGGAAATAGGTGGTGCGTTTGGCGGCGAAAAAGACACGGGTGGTGGTCGCGAAAGTGGTTCCGATGCATGGAAGAGTTACATGCGCCGCACTACAAATACCATTAATTACGGTAGTGAGTTACCCTTGGCACAAGGCATTAGTTTTGATATGCCAAAAGGTGATTAGGCAATGCATTATACTAGAGGGTAGCAATTTTGTTCAATACTGACTGTTAGTCCAACGGTATATTATAAGCATCAATTTATGTAGAGGTGTTTATGATTACAGTTATATTATCGATGGCTATTTTTGTCTTAGTTGGCGCTATCTCTCCCGGACCAGTTAATATTATTGCGACAAGCTCAGGGGCTTGTTTTGGATTTTTCCGTACCGTACCACATGTAATAGGTGCAACATTCGCTTACACTTTGATCGTACTGTTGGTTGGTTTTGGTTTGAACCAATCGTTAATACAATATCCAGAAATAACTAACATTTTAAAATACTTAGCTGGTATTTACCTCCTGTACATGTCATTTAAAATTGCCACATCGGTTCCTTTAAACGTAACAGTCAGTTCAGGGGTCAAACAACCCCCTTCATTTATAGACGGTGTATTATCTCAGGGGTTAAACCCGAAAGCTTGGCTTGTTTCTATGTCGGGAGTGAGTATATTTGTGTCCGTCCACACCGAGTCCACATTCTATTTACTTGTATTCAGTGCGATATCATTTACTGTATGTTTTGTTGGCATATCGACTTGGGCTGCCATGGGACATGTTATTCGAGACCATTTATCAACGCGAACACGACAAATAAGATTTAACATGATAATGGGATTATTACTAAGTATTAGCGTTATCTCGATGTTCTTTGGCCTGTAAGTCGTATGATAATTTAATGTACGTTGAATTGATAATAACGACAATTGGAATTGATAAACACAAGGATGAAGGCAATGAAGCAGGATAAAACCGTATTCTTCAAACAAAGTAAGGCGTTGCCATTTGTCGAGATGCGGCAAGCGTCACGATCGAGTGCCTGCTATCAGGGACATACTCACGATGAGTTTTCATTTGGTGTGATTGATACCGGGATTGCTGATTATAACAACTTAAATCAGCACAATCGCATTGGCCAAGGTGATACGGTGACTATTAACCCAGGTGATATCCATTCATGTAACCCAACTGCAGGTGATTGGTCTTATCGTATGTTATTTGTTGATACAGGTTGGGTGGGAGAACTGCAAGCTGAGATCAGTGGCATAGATAGCATTGATTACTCTCCTTTTACCAATCGTTATTTACGTAGCCAACAAGCGTATGGTAATTTTGACTTATTATTTACCAATTTATTACTCGAACCTAATGCACTGTCGGCAGAAGCGTTACTGATAGAATACATGCAGCAGCATTGGTTAACGAAAGATCTAGAAAAATCAGCTCCCACGCATATCCACAGAGTAAAAGAAATGATTGCCGATCAACTTTATATTAATCATTCACTCACCGATCTAGCTCAAGAGTCAGGGTTAAGTCGTTTTCATTTACTGCGTACTTTTAAACAGACCTATGGTTTGTCACCGCATGCATTTCAATTAGATGAACGCATTAAGAGTGCGAAGATATTGCTTAAATCTGGGCACTCTATTATAGATACTTCTAATGCATTAGGGTTTGCAGATCAAAGTCATTTACAACGAAACTTTAAAAAACGTTTAGCGGTGACGCCAAAACAGTACCAATCATTTTTTGTTTAACTATTTAACTATTTTAGTTTTTAGTTCAAAAACGCGACAAAAGAAAAAATTATGCACAGAGATGATTATAGTTATCTTTTTAAAACAGCAGAGACCATAACCCCATTACTTAAAGGGGAAGTAGGATCTGTAGATCAAGCTGATATTCATTTACAGCAAGCTAATCAAGATGTCATTAAGCTACTATACCAATATTGGAAAATCGAGCATCCCGAAGCGGGTTCAGCATATTGGCTAACACAAAGCTGGATCATGTTACTGTGGCAGCCAATTCAACTCGCTTTTATTAGCGTTTATACGACGCAGGCGGTGCCTACATTACGTCATATCGGCCAATATTATGATAATGGCTTAGTCGCGGGTTATATTTTACCGAAAAACCCCATGGTTACTGGCGAATTAGCGCAATTAGTGGCGTATGCGGGGCAAGAATTATCTATTTTGTTTAATGGATTACAGCAACAGTTTTCTGCCATCGCTAGGTTTACCTCTAGGCTTACAGAGCCATTATTAGCTGACCTTATTTTGATTAATTTGTTGAAGCTACAACAACATAAACCGATTATCGATATCTATCAACAAGCCCAACGTTGGTTTTCCGCCTTGGATATGCCAGCGCAATATTTGGATTCACTATACAAGCAACTAAATGATAAACAGTGGTCGGTAAAGCGGGTCAGTTGTTGCATGTATTATCGTCGTAGTGATGGCGGTTTTTGTTTAGCGTGTCCAAATAAATAACTTGAGTTTTTTTCCAATGCGTATATCCATCACTATTTATCCTTCTGCTTTATTGCACAAATGATAATTATTCTTATAATGGATGATCTAAATTCTCTTACTCCCTCGGTTATTTACCAAAGGTATTGTGTGTACGATGCAGAAAGAAAATAAAAAACAAGTTAACCGTTTTACCCGCATCGGAAAGTTGTTGGATTTTATCAATGAAAACATAGACCAACCGTTATCAGTTGAACAACTGGCGGATAAAAGTTGTTGGTCACGTTGGCAATTACAGCGCGTATTTCATCATGAAACGGGGCTGAATCTTGCGCAGTATGTGCGAGAGTTAAAATTGAGTTTAGCGGCTGAGCAATTATTAGGCAGTAAAAGTCGGGTTGTTGATATCGCGTTGGCGTTAGGTTTTAGCTCTGAAGTTAGTTTTAGTCGTACGTTTAAAAATATGTTTGCATATTCGCCAATGGCGTACCGCCGACGCGGTAAACGCCTTGGTCTACGCACCCCAATTAAGCTCTGTTCACGGGTATTAGATAGCTTTGATCTAGAGGCTCGATTATTACAAATTCGTATTGAAACCCGCCCAGAATTTACGCTTTACTGCACATCTGGCATTATTTCAGGATTGTTTTCATTAACACCTAATTATCAACAGCAAGTCCCGCTCATTTGGTCTGAATTTGTCGAAAACTTGCCTGAAGCTGAAATGCTGTCCGTGTTGAGTGAAAGCTCATCACTGGCTGCGGATATAGAGTTGATTGGTGTTGTCGGAGTGATTAAAGCCAATGATGATATAGATGCGATCCCTTATTGGGCGGGTAGTACTGCGAGTGATCTACTCGGCACTACGTCATTAGATACTATAGATATACCTGCACAAGAGTACGCTGTTATTCCATTTACAGGACCGATTAAACAATTAGAACAAGTACTTGCTTGGTTGTTTTCACATTGGATACCGGATTCAAATTATGACAGTGTTGACGGTTATGAATTGGAGATCTATCCGATAAATTATGACCCAGAGGACTTATCTTCTTACATGGAATATTGGCTACCAATCGAACCTCGAAGCTAAAATAATTTGAACTTTTTGATTATTGCACCAAATTGTTAATTTTTTCTCTAAATCTCCCTATACAATGCAAACGATAATAATTATCATTTGCATGAATTGAGATTTGGAGTCCGAATGTTATACCAACCTGCTCGTATATTTTCCCCTGTGGCCTTTGCCATTATTTGCGCTTTATCGAGTTCAGCTTTTGCTGAGCAGTCTATTAGCGGTAATTCTAGCGATAGTACTGAAGAGCAAATGACTATCTTTGGTAAAGCGTACCGAAACACCGCAACCAAAACGGCATTAGCGCCGATCGATACACCGCAAGCGATTACTGACGTAGATAGAGAAACGCTTGATTTACGAGGGGTGAAGTCGGTAGCCGAAGCACTTCGTTATGTACCTGCAGTGAATACTGAACTAAGGGGTGGCGCGGTTTCTCGATTAGATTTATTTAATATTCGTGGTTTTATTAACTATCAAAATTTTTACGATGGTTTGCCGCTGATGTTTAATGGCTGGAATCTACAGCCACAAATTGATTCAATTGCACTTGAACAAGTCGAAGTGTTTAAGGGACCAACCTCTGTTTTGTATGGCAATATCCCACCGGGCGGTATGGTCAATCTCATTGCTAAATCACCACAACAAGAACAAAGTACCGATGTGACGATAACTGGTGGTAGCCGTGATCACAAAGAGTTCTCTATTGATTCCACTGGTCAGATAGCTGATTCAAATCTGTCTTATCGTGTCGTTGCTTTAGCGCGTAAGAAAGAGGGACAAGCAGATACCTCTGAAGAAGAGCGTTATGTATTGGCGCCATCTTTAGATTGGCAGTTGTCTGATAAGACGCTAGTTAATTTTAATGTTTATTACCAAAATGATCCATCAGCAGGTATTTACACATCAGTACCTGGGGCGGGGAGTGTGTTATCAAATCCTAACGGGAAGCTTGATCCTAGTACTTTCACAGGTGATGAAAATTGGAATACCTATGAGCGTGAAGTATTAATGCTGGGTTATAAAATTAACCATGAGTTTAATAATAACTGGGCCTTCTAGATGAATGCGCGTTACATGGATGCGGATGCTTACCAAGAAAATACCTATAACACTGCGCTGCAGAGCGATATGCGTACCGTTGGCCGTAATGCGTATCTTACCGATGAGAAATCACAAAGCTTTGTTATCGATAATCAAATTTCAGGTCGTTTCAATACAGGCGTACTCGAACATAACGTACTGTTAGGGTTTGATTATCAGCAACTCGATTCACGTATTATTTACAAAGATGCCAGTGCGCCATCGATTGATGTGTTTAATCCTAATCATCAACAAATCGACGGTAGCTCGCTTAATTTCACCTACACCACCGATTTTGATCTAGAAAGTAATCAAGTCGGGCTTTATGTACAAGATCAGCTGGTATTAGGTAATTGGATTGTGATCGCTGGTGGCCGTTATGATGAATATGAACAAACATCAACAGACCATGCTTCAGGGGCTGATACTGCTGCAGCCATTAAACAAGATAACTTTGCTTTCCGTTTAGGCGGTTTATATAACTTTGATAATGGCTTAGCACCTTATGTCAGTTATGCACAGAGTTTTGAACCTGTCGTGGGGGCAGATCGTCACGGCAATGCGTTTGTACCATCAACTGGTGAGCAATGGGAAGCGGGTCTGAAATATGAATCTGCAGATATGAGTAAAACGTTTGTTGTTTCGATGTTTAACATTATTAAGAAGAATGATTTAACGCGAGATCCGACTGGCGGAGCATATGACAAAGTTCAAACGGGCGAAACGCAGTCTAAAGGCGTTGAATTCGAAGCGAATGTCATGCTAACCGACAATCTAGATCTTGCGACGAGTTATACCTATATGGACATGAAAGTGACCGAGGATAATACCGGGTTGGAAGGTAAAACGCCGATTTGGGTTCCCAAGCATGCTGCGAATGCGTGGTTGAATTATTACATTTATAACGGTATGCCAGCCGGGACGACCATAGGTACGGGTATCCGTTATGTTGGTGAAACTCAGATTGATGCGATGAATAGCGATCAAGTACCTGATTACACACTCGTTGATATGTCAATTGCTTATGATCTATCTTACTTAAGCGACAGTTTAGATGGTTCAAGTATTTCTGTGGTAGCGAGTAACTTGTTTGGCACTGAATATTATTCTTGTTATGACACGAACAATTGCTGGTTTGGTGCTGAGCGTAATATTACTGCTAATGTTAAATTTAACTTTTAATCGTTAATTTGATTTCAATAGGACCAGGTGTCATGCCTGGACAATTTATGCCTCTAGATAAGGATGCGAATATGCAGGCTACGCATTATGCGCAATTTTTTCAAACTGCGTTATCCATCACCCCCTTATTAAAAGGCGGACTGGATAACCCTGAAAAAGCGCATTTTAATCCGCAGCAAGATAGTCAGGTTGCGATTAAGCAACTGTATAATTATTGGCAAATGCAACATCCAGAGGCGGGTGCTTCTTATTGGTTAACACGGGGTTGGACTATGTTGATATGGCAACCGTTATACCTCGCATTTATTGGCGTTTATGCGACTCATGCGGTGCCTAAATTAAGTTTAGTTGGACAATATCAGGGTGATTACGGCCTTGTCGCTGGATTCACTTTGCCGGAACACCGCTTAGTTACTGGGGATTTACTGGCATTAATTGCTTATTCGGGACAAGAATTGACATTATTATTTGCCTCTTTGCGAGAACAATTCGCGCTGCAATACCGTTTGCGACCGGGCTTTGTTGCGCATTTATTAGCGGACAGTATTCTGGTTAATCTCACCGCATTACAACAATTACGTGCTGATTTAGATGTGTATGAACAGGCAAAACTATGGTTTGCTGCGTTTGATTTACCGAATAAACACTTGAGTGCACTTTATAAAGCCCCTGAAGCTGAATTATGGTCAGTTAAACGCATCAGTTGTTGCATGCATTACCGCCGCGATGACGGTGACTTGTGTTCTAACTGCCCAAAGAATAAATAGGATTTAAATGTTTGAATTGAAAAATGTTGTTGTGAACCGTGATGGGCGTGACATCTTGTCTATTGAGCAGCTGCAAATCGATAGTAATGAATTTACGGTGATCCTCGGTCACAATGGTTCTGGTAAGTCGACCTTAGCACAGGTGTTAGCTGGTCAGTTAAAGCCAGACAGCGGCAAGATTGAGTTTTCAGAACAATTAATGAGTACGCTATCAACAAAACTATTAGCACAAAAAATTGCGTTTTTACCACAACGTTTACCCGAAGTTGCTGGTTTAACGGTGAAGGAACTTGTGCGGCTAGGGCGCTTTGCTTGGCGTGGCACTTTTGGGCGTTATAACCAACAAGACACAGATATTATCGAAACCGCGATGCAACAAACGGATACTGCGCAATTTTGCGATCATATTGCAGACAGTCTTTCTGGCGGTGAGCGTCAAAGAGCCTGGATTGCGATGCTATTGGCACAACAATCGCGGGTATTAATCTTGGATGAACCGACTTCTGCACTCGATGTTGGTCATCAATATGATCTGTTATCACTACTGCAGTCGCTTAACAGGGAGTCTGGGCAGGGAGTGATAGTGATCCTACATGACATTAATTTAGCGCTAAGATTTGCGACACGTGTGGTTGCTTTAAAACAAGGGAAGATTAGTTTTTCAGGAGATCATAGTATTTTGTTCGATAGTAAAAAACTCTCTGCCTTGTATGGCACCGATATTACATTAATAGATCATCCAAGCCGAGATGAGAAGGTTGCTGTTGTATGTTAATTAGAAAAAAAATGACTAAATTGATTCAATTATTTATCGCATCTGTACTGCTGATAACCCCATTATTTTCACAGGCTGAGATAACGGTAACGGACAGTCGAGGTAATAAGCAGCTAGCGCAATATGCGCAACGTATTGTCGTGCTGAATTGGGATCTGGCCGAGCAAATTTTAGAGTTAGATGTTGTTCCTGTCGGTATGCCAGATATTGCAGGTTACAGAGAATGGGTAAGTAAACCTGAAGTGCCAGCAGAAGTGCAAGACATTGGTACTCGAGTTGAGCCTAATTATGAGAAGATCGCGGCGCTGAAACCGGATGTTATTATTATTGCATCACCGCAAGCAGACTTGCAAAGTAAATTGGAGCGAATAGCACCGGTATTATTTTATCAAACTTTTAGTGCATCTCATGATAATGCACAAGCCGCTTTAGATAATTTTCGTTACTTAGCCGGAGTTGTGAATAAACAAGAATTTGCAGAGCGAAAGATTGCGGCAATGGCGGATAAACTCGATGATTTGAAGCAGCGTTTATTGCAGGCTTATGATGGTCAATTGCCAAAGGTTGCCACATTGCGTTTTGTTAGCACAACATCTGTGTATCTGTATGGCAGTAATTCCATGCCGCAATATGCCTTAAAACAATTAGGTATCGAGCCAGCGTTAGACCTGCCTGTAACCCAATGGGGTATAGTACAAAAACGCATTTCAGACCTACATACAATTACTGATGGTACTGTTTTGTACTTTGAACCGTTTGATCAACAGCAGACATTGTCTCGTTCAAGATTATGGCAGTCTATGCCTTTTGTCCGGAGTAAGCGCGTTAATAGTGTTGCGACAAGCTGGAGTTACGGTGGGGCAATGTCAATTCAATACATTGCGGAAGGGATCGCCGAGAGCTTATTAGCGTTAGCGCATAAGCAGAATAATACGGCCGGTAATTAGGTCATTAGTTTTCGATTGCAATAAATAACGCAGTGAAATAAAAAATTTGTTAGAACGGGAAGATAGATGTTGAGGTATTTAATGACAGTGCTGGCGCTGATGCTAGCACTGTTCTTATCGTTGCAGTTACAAACTGAATTAACGATCACGAAGCAGTTGGCATTAATCTGTGGTCTAGAACCGCTAGAGTTTGTTGAGGTTGATTTTGTTTACGCTATTTTACCACGTTTGGTGATAGCTATTTTGGTGGGGGCAAGTTTAGGTTTAGTCGGCAGTTTAATGCAACAATTGACGCAAAACCCATTGTTATCGCCTTTAACTTTTGGCACCTCTTCGGGGGCTTGGTTAGCCTTGGTATTAGTAGCGGTATTTTTTCCCGATTTAGGCATTGAAAATAGTAATATTTTTGCTTTATTTGGGGCGTTATTAGCAATGGCGTTAGTGCTATTGATCACTGGGCTTAATAATCTTTCAGGCTTGCCCGTTATTCTTGCGGGGATGGCGGTTAATTTATTACTTGGTGCCTTGGCGACAGGGGTGATTTTGCTTAATGATCAATATGCTAAAAACTTGTTTATTTGGGGCGCCGGTGATCTCGCTCAAAATGGTTGGGATTGGGTATATTGGTTAATGCCACGCATGCTGGTTGGCTTGATTATTTTGGCGGTAGCACCACGGGTATTAACGTTAATGCGCATTGGTCAGCAAGGTGCAAGTGCTCGTGGTCTTAACATTATGCCGACATTTTTGCTGTTATTGTTATTAGGCGTATGGTTAATATCATCAGCAATTACGGCAGTTGGCGTGATTGGTTTTGTTGGCTTATTAACGCCTAATATAGCTCGGTTTTTAGGTGCCAGAACAGCACGTGATGAACTCTGTTATAGCTTATTATTAGGCGCATTATTTTTAGTGTTAACGGATAGTTTGGCTGCATGGGTAAGTCAGTTTACCCTCGATTTTATACCGAGTGGAACCGCAGCCGCAGTGATTGGAGCACCTGCGCTTATTTGGTTTAGTCGGAGCGCATTAAAGGCGGAAGATCAAATGGTGTTTCGTTTACCGCAAGGTATTAGCCGTTTAAAAATGCGGGTTTTTATTGCTATTTTAGCCAGTATTGTGCTCTCGGTGACGCTATCAAGTGTCTTTGTTATGCAAGACAGTTCCTGGGCATTAGCATGGCCAGATGCGTTTTCTTGGTCGATACGATGGCCACGTATTTTAACGTCTTTAGCCGCTGGTGCAGGTTTGGCTGTTGCCGGCACCATTTTACAACGTTTGATTCATAACCCGCTCGCGAGCCCTGATATTTTAGGTATTTCGGCAGGGGCTATTTTTGCGTTGGTATTTGCGAGTATGTTTTGGGGTATTACTATTTTTGAAGCCGGTCCACTAGTTGCGTTTGTTGGGGCGATGGGGGCGTTAGTAATCATTTTACTTTTGGGTAAAAAACATGATTATTCACCGCCGAAGTTAATTCTTACCGGTATTGCGTTAACGGCATTGATTGAAGCCTTCGTACAATTTGCGCTGGCGCGTGGTAATGATGATGTTTATGGTATTTTAGCTTGGTTGGCGGGATCTAGCTATAGAGTAAGTGCAAATCAAGCTGTGATTCTTGCCGTGAGCGTGATGTTATTATTGCTATTAGCATTTTCACTATCACGTTGGTTAACATTAATATCTGCTGGCAAAGAAATGGCATTTTCACGAGGGTTAAATGGCTCAGCTGCTTTTGTATTATTACTCTGTTTGGTCGCGCTACTTGTGGCGTTTGTCACCGCTAACATGGGGCCAGTCGCTTTTATCGGTTTACTTGCACCGCATATGGCGGCGATGTTGGGTGCCAAAAGTGTCAAGCAACAACTTTTGGTCAGCGCATTACTGGGGGGATTTTTAGTGCAGTTTTCTGATTGGCTTGGTCAAGTTATTCTGTATCCTGCTCAGCTAGCTGCCGGGATCTTGGTTTCGCTCATCGGGGGAAGCTACTTTATTTTCTTATTGATTAAGGGTCGATTAAGTACCTAGGGTTAAATGATCGGGTATTATCTTCAACTTATATCAATCTGATTTGTTGATGATTATATATTGAATAACAATCCCTTAGCGTGTAACTTTGATATAAACGAGCAGCTAGCGCGACTAAGGGAATGACATGATAATAAGAAAAGCCAAACATAATGATATTGATGGAATTAGCCAGTTAATCACACCTCTTGTCATTAAATATATTTTACCTACCTGCAATAAAGAGGGCGGGCTGTTAATAATCAATTCTATGGCACCAAATTGTATCTCTAACTATTTAGATGCGGGTTATGCATATCATGTTGCAGAATTAAATGGCGAACTAATTGGTGTTGTTGGGATGAAAGGAAATTCGCATTTGTATCATTTATTTGTGGTTGAAGCCCAGCAAGGCAAAGGTCTTTCGAGAAAATTATGGGAACAGGCGAGAGATGAATGTTTAGCGAATGGAAATCAGGGTAAATTTACAGTCAACTCTGCATTGAATGCAGCAGATGTATACCTAAAGTTCGGATTTGTACCTGTCAGTGGTATTCGTGAAAAACAGGGTGTTAAAGATATGCCGATGGAATTAGAGTATTGATTTATTTTGTTAACAAGTTAGAGTAGTCATTTTATATTTATATCGTGTTCGTCGGTTAAGCTAGAATGAGTTGATTTTATGAAAAATAATAACGGTTTTACACTAATTGAGTTAGTGATAGTTATCATCGTATTAGGTGTTTTAGCCGCAACAGCGATCCCTACATTTATTAATATCCAACATGATGCAAGCCGGGCTGTAGTTAGAAATTTGAGCGGTAGTTTAAAAACGGCCATGGATTTAGTTAATATACGTAAAGAAATTGATGACTCAGAAACCAGTGTTGATTATAACGGTAACACTATCACGCTCGTCAATGGTTACCCTAAACCAGCTGCTCCTGAAATGCGTTTTTTACTTAATATGGAATTACCGAGTACAACATGGACGCTTAATTGGTTAACTGTGCCTTGTGATGGCTCTGCTTTTTGTATTCTTGGTAATAGAAGTTATACCAATAATCCAGAAATTGATGACGTTACATCTGGACACGTTGTGTTCTTATCGTTGTCATAAATGACTTGTATATAAGTCATTGTAAATACTATTTTAAAGGCTATAGTTTAGTAATAGTTTATTATGACAACTTGACGGGTTTAAAAAAAATATTAATCGTTAAGTAAACAGCACATTATTAGGGTGATTATATGAAGGGAATTATAGCGACCACAGTTGTTGCTGGCCTGCTACTTTCTGGCTGCAGTGAAGAACAGGTTGTAATACCTGAACCGGACTCGCGGCCTGTTAAACTGCAAACCGTCGAGGTTGGTATTAAAGATACATTTCGAACCTTTCCAGGTATTGTCGAAGCCGATGATAAAGCGGTACTTGCATTCCGAGTTTCGGGTCTATTATCTTCGGTGGATGCCAATCCTGGCCAAAATGTGGTTAAAGGTCAGACACTTGCTCGTTTAAATCAAGATGAATTCTTGTTGCAGGTTGAGCAAGCTCAAGCTAATTATGAACTCGCCACAGTACAGTTTAAGCGTGATGCTAAATTACGTAAAACTAATGTTGTTTCTGAATTAGCATACGATATTTCTAAGGCTAAGCGCAACCAAGCGCAAGCTACGTTGAGTAAACAAGAATCCAACCTCGGTTATGCGACCTTGGTCGCCCCTTATGATGGCACCTTATCTTTATCTTTAAAGGAAAATCATGAATATGTGATGGCGAAAGAAGCCGTGATGCATATTCAGCGGGCGGGCATTATTAATGTCACTTTCCAACTGCCTGAACAGCTGCTTGCACGTTTTAATAATGAGTATAGTCGTCGCCCAACCGTTATGTTCGATACTATCCGCGGTGAAGAATTTCCTGCTCAATTTAAAGAAATCGATATTGAAGCCAACGCGACAAATTCCAGCTATAAAGTCACCTTGTTTATGGACCGACCTGAAGGTAAAAATATCCTACCGGGGATGGCGGGTACCGTCCGTATTGCGCTTCCTAAAGGTAGTGCCAGTGCGATTTATCCGCAAGCATTAATGCGAAAGGGTGACTCAGTTTTTGTATGGCAGGTTGATGATCAAGGTATTGTGCACAAGCGAGAAGTCGAGTTAGATGCAAGTGGGCGTGTAACGAAAGGCTTAAACGATGGTGATAATATTGCCGTTTCTGGTGTGAGTGAATTGCGAGAAGGTCAGAAAGTACGATCTTGGATCAAGGAGCGGGGACTGTAATATGAACAAATTTTCTTCTATTGTTATTGCACTTAGTGCGATAACAATATTGCAAGGTTGTGAACAGCCGATTATAGAGCCAAGACAAAAAATACAGTTAGTTAAGATTGAGACCGTGCAACTAGCCGAAGACTCTGCGAGGTTATCGTATCCTGCGGTGGCTGTTGCAGCAGATAAATCAAGCTTATCTTTCCGGTTACAAGGTGAGGTCACATCTGTGACGACTGGTCCTGGTGAACGAGTGACTAAGGGGCAAATACTTGCTCAAATTGATCCGACTTATTATCGCTTAGAAGTGGATGACGCAAAAGCGGAATATGCCATTGCTGATAGTCAATATCGTCGTTCGGCAAAGTTGGTTGATCAAGGTTATATCGCCCCATCTCAATTTGATGAGCTCAAAGCACAACGTCGTATTGCTAAAGCAAGGCTGGATATTGCCAAACTGAATTTAAGTTTTACTGAATTGAAAGCGCCTTTTTCAGGTGTTATTTCGCATGTGCCAATACAACAGTTTGAAAATGTGCAAGTCGGGCAGCAGGTAATGAATATTTACAGTACGACGACTGTAGATATTCAATTACAAGCACCGGATATTATTTATTCGCAAAGTTCTGCTGTTGAAGTTGAAGCATCAAGACCGGGAGCGAAAGTCATTACTGCTGATGGTATGGAATACGAGGCTCATTTAAAAGAGTTCACGACAGAGCCAGACCCTAAGGTGGGGTCATTTGTGATCACACTGACGATGCCGATGCCTAAAGATAAATTTATTCTCGATGGCATGGCAGTCGAAGTGCGTGCTGATGCGCAAAAGCTCAATATCTACAAGAAAAACGAACCATTTATTCCACTTGAAGCGATCTTAAACGAAGATGGTGACGATTTGAATGCAACGCAAAAATTCGTGTGGGTAGTTAACAGTGATCTCACGGTGAGTAAACGTCAAGTTGTCACTGATAAAGTGATGAATGAAGGCGTGCGTTTAAGCTCTGGTTTAGCGGTAGGTGAAAAGGTCGTGGTTGCTGGTGGTAACCGCTTACGTGAAGGTCAATCAGTTAAAATTTTCGATGAATCAATGAACAATTCACAAAACAAGCCAAACAACGATAAAGAGGCTGGACAATAATGAAACAAGATATCGCCGCCTATTTTATTAA
This sequence comes from Moritella sp., assembly GCF_013215705.1. Lineage (GTDB taxonomy): Bacteria > Pseudomonadota > Gammaproteobacteria > Enterobacterales > Moritellaceae > Moritella. Next base: position 35,131 of record NZ_JABSQR010000022.1, read on the forward strand.
AAATAAAGTAATTAGCTGGATGCTCACACTGATCTTTTTAATTGGCGGAACCATGGCTTTTTTCGGCTTAGGTCGATTAGAAGATCCGGCATTTACAATTAAAGACGCAATGGTTGTGACATCTTACCCCGGTGCCACCCCATTACAAGTTGAAGAAGAAGTTACTTATCCATTAGAAAAAGCCATACAGCAGCTGACATATGTAGATGAAGTCAACTCTATTTCGAGTCGTGGTTTGTCACAAATCACGGTGACGATGAAGAACAAGTATGGTCCGGATGATTTACCACAAATTTGGGATGAATTACGCCGTAAAGTCAATGATATCAAATCCCATTTACCACCGGGTGTCGCAGAACCGTCTGTGATTGATGATTTTGGTGATGTTTACGGTATTTTGTTAGCGATCACTGGCGATGGTTACTCCTATAAAGAGCTAAATGATTATGTTGACTATTTACGTCGAGAAATAGAACTCGTTGATGGTGTTGGTAAAGTCTCAGTCTCTGGCGTGCAGCAAGAGCAGGTATTTATTGAAATGTCGATGCAACGTTTAAGCAGTTTGGGCATTTCGCCGACGACCATTTACAGCACGTTAGCCACGCAAAATCTGGTATCCAGTGCTGGTGCGGTGAGGATAGGGACTGAATATATCCGTATTCATCCAACGGGGGAGTTTACTGATGTTGATGCGTTAGGTGATTTGATTATTACTGAAACGGGCGCTCAAGGGTTAATTTATCTACGCGATGTGGCAACGATTAGTCGTGGTTTTAAAGAAGTACCTGATAATTTAGTTACTTTTAACGGCAAGGTTGCATTGAATGTAGGTATAGCATTTATTTCGGGTGTTAATGTTGTAGAAAAGGGTAAGGGCGTTTATCAACGTTTAAGTGAACTCAAAGAGCAGCAACCGATTGGTATCGATATTGATGTTGTTTATAGCCAACCTGACGAAGTCGATAAGTCTGTTAAAGGTTTCATTACTAGTTTAGGTCAAGCTATAGCTATTGTTATCGTGGTATTACTTTTATTCATGGGGGTTCGTGCAGGTGTTTTAATTGGACTAATTCTGTTACTTACCGTTTTGGGTACGTTTTTGTTCATGAATCTAATGGCAATTGATCTACAGCGTATTTCGCTTGGTGGATTAGTGATCGCATTAGGTATGCTGGTGGACAATGCCATCGTCGTGGTCGAAGGTATTTTAATTGGGGTACAAAAAGGTCGAACTCGCCTGCAGGCGGCAACCGATATTGTTACCCAGACTAAATGGCCTTTATTAGGGGCAACGGTGATTGCTGTTACCGCATTCGCTCCAATTGGTTTATCTCAAGATTCGACAGGTGAATATACGCAAACGCTATTTAGTGTTTTACTTATCTCGTTGATGTTGAGTTGGTTTACGGCGATATCATTGACACCATTTTTTGCTGATATGTTCTTTAAAGGCCTTAAAGTAGATGCTGACGGTGAAGATAACGACCCGTATAAAGGGGTTGTCTTTGTTGTTTATAAACGCGTATTAGAAACATGCATGAAAAATGCGTGGATCACGGTATTCACATTGATTTTGATGCTGGCGGCAAGTTTGTATGGCTTCACACAGTTAAAACAATCGTTTTTTCCTTCGTCAACCACACCGATGTTTATGGTTGATGTTTGGCTACCGGAAGGCTCTGATATTCGAGCTACCAGTGAAAAACTACGTGAATTAGAAGTGATGGTAAGAGACAATGAAGATGTAACCCATGTATCTTCTAGTACGGGTAAAGGTTCTCAGCGCTTTATGTTGACCTACGCGCCAGAGAAAAGCTATGCATCGTATGGTGAATTAATTGTGCGAGTTGCGAGTTATGACGATGTAATGCCAATGTTACGTAAAGTGAGCGGGGAACTTGATTCACTCCATCCTGATATTGAATATAAACTAAAACGCATCGAATTAGGTCCTTCTTCAGGTTCTAAAATTGAAGCGCGTTTAGTGGGGTCTGATCCAACGGTATTACGTGGCTTAGCACAACAAGCAATTGATATTATGCGTGCCGATCCAGGGGCATTTAACGTGCGGCATGACTGGCGTGAACGGACTAAGGTGATTGAACCTGTGTTTAACGAAAGTCAGGCTCGTCGCTACGGTATCACTAAGTCTGACGTCGATGATTTATTGCAAATGGCATTCTCTGGCTTGGCTGTGGGTATTTATCGTGATGGGACTAACTTACTACCCATTATCGCGCGATTACCTGAAAAAGAACGGGTGGATGTCAGTACTATTGAAGGTATGAAAATCTGGAGTCCGGTGTTAAAAGGTTACGTGCCGTTACAGCAAGTTATTTTAGCTGTAAATATTCGTTGGGAAGATCCGATTGTCGTCCGTAAAAACCGTAAACGTATGTTAACGATATTTGCTGATCCAGATCCATTAGGCGAAGAGACGGCTGCAACGCTACAAAAACGTATCCAACCGTTAGTCGAAGCAATCGATTTTCCACCGGGTTACTCTTTAGAGTGGTGTGGTGAGTATGAATCGTCTGCGGATGCACAAGCGTCATTATTCCAAACTATGCCTATGGGGTATCTGTTCATGTTCTTAATCACGATATTCTTGTTTAATAACGTCAAAAATGCAGTGATTGTATGGGCAACAGTACCACTGGCGATTATTGGTGTGACGATGGGTTTACTTATACTAAATACGCCGTTCGGGTTTATGGCCTTACTTGGTTTCTTAAGCCTATCAGGAATGCTGGTTAAAAACGGTATTGTATTACTTGATCAGATTGAAATTGAAATACAAACGGGTAAAGATCGTTATCAAGCTGTTATTGATGCGTCCGTTAGTCGTGTTCGTCCGGTCTGCATGGCAGCGATTACCACAGTATTGGGGATGATCCCGTTACTCCCTGATGTATTCTTTAAGCCAATGGCGGTAACCATTATGTTTGGTTTAGGGTTCGCGACGGTACTTACTTTACTTGTTGTTCCCGTGTTGTATCGCATGCTTCATCGACTGGAAGTAAAGCAGTAGCTAGTTAAGTCATCGAAATTAGTGCTAAAGTAAGGAGCCAACTGTCTTGAAAAATACCGTTGGCTCCTTTTTATTAGTTTTTTTGAAATTGACCAATTAAGCGTTGCATGGTTTCTAATCTAGCTACTAACTTACGAGTGCTTTCAACAGAGTCATCACTGGTTTTTGACGTCGCGGTACTGAGTTGACCAATATGCTCAACGTTACGTAAAATATCATCACTCACGCCTGCTTGTTCTTCAACGGCAGAAGCGATCTGATGGCTGCTGTCTGTAACTCGGTTTAACTTATGGTTGATTTTCTCTAAGCGTGTACCTGTTTCAGCGGCTTGATCATTACATTGTTGGGACAATGTAACGCCTCGATCTACCGATTCAACGGCCTGAGTTGCGGTTTGCTGTAATTTTGTGATCATCTGCTGGATCTCCCCTGTTGATGCCTGCGTTTTTTGGGCTAAGGAACGCACTTCATCAGCAACAACTGCAAAACCACGACCTTGTTCGCCAGCGCGAGCAGCTTCAATCGCGGCATTTAATGCTAATAAATTAGTTTGATCGGCGATCGCTCCAATCACGTCCAGAATCGTTTCAATTTGGACACAATCTTCAGATAATATGTTGATCACACGTTTTGAATTATCCAATTCTAGGTGTAATGAATGCACAGAGTTGATAGTGGTTTCGACACTTTGCTGTCCTTCAGTTGACATTTTTTGTGCCTCGGAGGTCAGCAAAGATGCTTGCACGGCACTTTCTGCAATGTCACGAACAGAGAGTGACATTTGTTCCATGGCGACACTGACTTGTTCTGTTGCATCATTCTGCTGTTCTAGATTGGTTTTTATCCGTTGGGCTTGGGAAAATTCATCTTCCGCTGAGATCAAGATATCTGCTGACGTTTCACTAACACGGCCGACAATGGCTCGTAGTTCTGCTTGGCGCATCTTTAGTGCCAGTTCGATAGCTGAGAAGTCGTCTTTTTTACCCGTATAGACATGCTCCATTAACGGGTTATCATATGCTTCTTTAGCTAATTTAGTTAAGTGACTAATTCTATAGTGGGTGTGCCAGATTATTGCAAAAGAGAACAAGGTAGCGGTTGTGGTCGCAGCTGTTAGTAATGTCGCACCTGAGGTAAACCATTGTGCGGCTAAAAGCAGCAGTGAACTCCCTGTTAAGGTGAGTAATATAGTATTCTGTTTAAAGCGCAGTTCAGAATCTGACTTACCTGCTAGCATTTTTTGATACAGTGCTGATGCTCGACTTACCGTATCTCGATCAGGTTTGCTCCGCACTGATTGATATTCAATGACTTGCCCCTGCTCATTGGTAATTGGTGTAACAAACGCTGAAACCCAGTAATGGCTACCATTTTTACAGCTGTTTTTTACCAATCCCATCCAACTTTTACCGGAACTGATATATTGCCATAGCTGTAAAAAAGTTTGTTTGGGCATATCGGGGTGACGGACAAGGTTATGAGGTTGATGATGCATTTCATCTGCACTATATCCGGCTACATGACAAAAATCCTGGTTAGTATAAGTGATGTTACTTTGTGGATCGGTTGTTGATATTAGATTTAACGTGGCTGAATAATCTACTTCATTTTCGTGCAACGATTGTGCTGCGTTTAATTTTGATGATGTCATTATTTTCTCAATTATTTTTGTCGTAAATTTGTTACTCTCTATTTTAATTATCTCAATAACATCATGGTGTTACCTTGACCTATGTTAATTAGGCTATTACTTTAGTGTTAATAGCTGGTTTTATTGATATTTAATATACTAAATATATTTAGTGGTCATCTAAATGAGTGCTAATTCTGTCACTACGACATCAATGAAACCGCGCACTGTTGACGATATGTGTTTACGACTTGGATAGATTAAATACAGATGTCGTAAATATTCCGGAGATGCAATGATGACCGTATTTTGGTGCTGAGGTCAAAGCTGACCTTTCTATTTTTGATGTATGTAAGTTAATTATTATGTTGCAGTCGTTTTAATCTCGCATGTAAAAATTCATAAAAGCATTTCACTCGGGCACTGTGTTTTGCATCTTTATGATAAACAAACCACATTGCTTCTTCTGATTTAGGCGAATTCAACGGTATCTTTACTAGCGACGGATAAAGCTTCGCTTGATGCTCTCCCATGGGGCCAATGCCCATCCCTTCGATGACGGCCTGGTTAACATCAGGAAAGTGATTGCTCTGAAATACGATTCTATCATGGTCTATGTTATCAACGACATGGCGGACAAAAGGGAGCCGGTATTTATCTGCCGTAGGTAACACCCAATAATGGTCGTTCAGGCTACTGTCAATACTCGGCTTTCCGAACTCTGTCACGTATTCTTTTGACGCATAATAATTTGTTTTAAACCGCGTTAACTCTTTAACGATTAGATCCGCGCCGTTGGGTTTTGGCCCTGCACGTAGTGATATGTGAGCGGCTCCAGACTCCAATGGCACGATATCATCTGTAGATAATACCTTGATACGAATAGCTGGGTAGATATCTCTAAACGCTTTTAGTGCTGGCGCTAACTGTGAAGAATACGAACTGATGGTGGAAATACGTAATTCACCGCTAATATTACTTTCTACATTCTGTAACTGATGTTCAAGTTTGCTGAAGCGGGCAATGAGTTCTGGCAACTCAGCGAGGAGGATCGCGCCTGCATCCGTCACCTTATAACCGCGTTGGTGTCGAAAAAACAATTTAACTTCTAAGGCTGTTTCCAACTGGTTAATACGTCGTAGTACTGTCGCATGATTGATATTTAACGATTTACCTGCTTGGCTTAAACTGCCATCGATGGCAACTTGATACGCTATTTTGTAATCATCCCAAGAAATGTTTTTCATATCAAAATTCTTTTAGTTTTGAGTTCAATTACGGAGCATTAAAATAAACAAGCGCTTATACCAGTTACTGTGAATGACGTTATTTACTTTAATAGAAAAGTTCTGTGCATTTATGCACAATAGTTTCGCATTAATCACTATTTTTTAATAGTCAAAATGACCGTATTATGAATTAACTGATGTAGGGACATACTTGAATGTTAAATAATACTAAAACAGCGTATGGCTGGGTAGCTATTTTATTGCACTGGATTATGGCATTTGCCATTTTTGGCATGTTCGGCTTAGGCTTATATATGGTTGAATTAACTTATTATGATGCTTGGTATAAAGGCTCACTCGATTTGCACAAGAGCATCGGCATTCTGTTACTTGGTTTATTATTGATTCGCACATTATGGCGCTGGATCAATATCAGTCCAGATAGTGCAGATGAGCATGCGAGTAACTTTGAGGTAACAAGTGCGCATTTGGTTCATCTCGGACTATATCTACTGATGTTTACATTAATGATATCGGGATACTTAATTTCGACTGCCGATGGACGTGGCATCATGGTGTTTGAAGCATTTACCGTACCTGCAATCCCATTCTCTGTTGACAATCAAGAGGATATAGCGGGCGACATACATGAAATTTTAGCATGGGTGTTAATCGTTCTCGCTGGTGTGCATGCCATCGCTGCGATTAAACATCACTTTATTAATAAAAATAAGACGTTAGTACGTATGTTGAAAGTAGGGCAGGCAGAAAGTAAATAACGATTAATAAATAATAGCGATGTTATCGGATTTTAATTCGGACTTAGGTTCAAATAACAAGTCGCCATGAAGACATTAAATATTAAAGGTAAATTCAAATGGGAAATAAAATGAAAAAACAAATTTTAGCCGCTGCTATTACAGCTAGTTCACTGTTCGCTGCTGTCGCATCCAATGCCGCTCAGGCTGCTGATTATAATATTGATGTTGCCGGTGCGCATGCTTCTATACAGTTTAAAATTAAGCATTTAGGTTACAGCTGGTTACTGGGTCGTTTTAATACGTTTGATGGTGACTTTTCGTATGATGCTAAATCGCCAAACGCGTCGCAGATCAATCTAATAATTGATACTGCCAGTTTAGATTCAAATCATGCCGAGCGTGATAAGCATTTAAAAAGTGATGATTTTCTGGATGTTAAGAAATTTCCGAAAGCAAAATTCAAAAGTCAAAATATCGAGTTCAGTGATGATGGAAAGGGTCTTGTTACGGGGCTATTCACCTTAAAAGGCATTACTAAGACAATTACTTTCCCAATTACAAAAGTGGGTGAAGGTGCAGATCCTTGGGGTGGCCACCGCGCTGGATTCTCGGGTGAAGCAAGTTTGAAACTAACTGATTATGGCATTACGACTAATCTTGGACCTGCATCTGCGTATGTAGATATGACGTTTAATATTGAAGGTGTGCGTCTGTAAACTTATTGTTTGTTTAGCGTTAAAGCCAGTCGCTGTTGTCAGTGACTGGCTTTATGCATTTCAATACCTGCTCGTTGGGTCAAACAGGCGGATGAATCAGCTTAATATTATGGCTCTTTAAAATTTGTCGTTCCACTACACTGGATAAGATAAACATCATTAAGTAACCGCTGCATAACGCGATAATAATGGCGACGACATTTTCGGTAAACTGACTTAATAACTGGAATGACAGCATAAGAGTGACTATACCACTGATACGGATACATAAACTGTGCATAAAGCGCCCATGCGCTTTGATATAAGCAAGTTGATAGGCATTTAGCATCATAAAAATAAAGAAGAATGAAAAATGCAGCAATACAGGAACAGCGCCATCGTATTCATGAGGGAAAAGAGTAAGCACTAATGATTCTCCAAACAACAGCATGATTAAGAAAAACACACTGCTAACAGCGAAAGACACTTTAAACACCCAGCTGCGGATCAGTTTGATTTGCTGATGATCGCCGTTTCGCACACACACCGCCAGTTCGGGTAATACAAATCGATAGATAGGAAATACGAATAACAGTGTTACATAAGTGAATACAGGGCGTACAACGACTTGGAAATCACCTAATTCATCTACACTAAAATGTCGAATGGTCAGCAGTACGGTAATGTATATCATTAAAATGCTCGCGCCAGCTTCAAGTGATGCGGTGAAACTTTTTTTCACAAAATTAACTAACTTAGGATCGAAATGAACAGCTGCTAACGGACGTGTTGAAATATCTCTACGACGTTTTTTAAACATGTAAACGGCAATGGCAAGAGATGATAGTGTTAACCCCATAAACAGTGATACCAAGGCATCTAAGTTAAACACGTAATAACAAACAAAAAACATGATTACATTAGCGAGTGGTTCTAACCAAATGACTTTATTCGAAATACTGTATAATCGGTACATGGCAATAAGATTAGTGAAATATACTTTTAGTCCCATCCCAAAGATAATACCCACCAATTGGTAATAACTGACGTCAATATCTAACTGATGTTTAATGTAGGGGATCACAACTCCCCAGGTAATAAGTACCATGGTAATTAAGCTATAGCGAAACACATTAATGATATCGCGGTCATTTTGTGTTTGTGAATAACTCACCACCATAGATGAACGAAACCCGGTCATTAAAATTAACGACAAAGAGATTAGATCGACGACGCTGTGGAACAGAGCAAGGTCATCTTTTGGGACCCAGTGTGCTAACCAAATCTTAAAACTAAAACCGATAGCAATGCTAATTAATGTGACCCAGATACCTTGGGTAAATGCACTTTTTACTCGGTCTAGTGATGTATTTTGCATAGTGGCCATGTTAGTGAATTCATTTATATGAGCACTCGTAAGTGCCAGTAATGATGGAAATAATGAGTGGTATAGTATATTGCAAGTGAAAATCATTCGCAATTGCATCACGTTATTTAAATTAACTAGAGTATGCAACCGGATGTCTGTTTTGTTGAATATAAAGATAATATAGCTAGTTTTAGTCAATTGTAGTAGTTTATTTTCAATAGTTTATTTATGAATATTTTCGGAGCTAGGGTATATGGCGAGCATAATTTGTTTTGGTGATAGTATTACACGTGGTGAAAGTGATGCTGACTATGGTGGTTGGGCTGATCGCATTAAAACTCGCTGCTTGAGTCGCATAATAAGTACAACAGTTTCTGCAAGCGGATCAGATAGAGTCAGTGTCTTTAATATGGGCATTAGTGGTGAAACCACCGATGGTTTGATACAACGTTTTCAACCTGAATTCGTGACCCGATTAGCAGACGATAAGCAAAATACAGTACTATTTGGTTATGGTGCGAACGACCTCGCTAAGCAAGACGGTAATCATCTTGTTGCCATAGAATCTTACATTGACAACTTAAGTCGCTGTATTGAGTTCTCACTTGAGAAGGGCGCTAATGTTGTATTGATTAACGTTACGCCTATTGCTGCCGAGCTTGATGGCATTCCTAATGTAAATAACCGCATCCGTAATGACGAAACCATTCGTTGTTACAACCACGCATTACTCGCATTGTCTGTGAAGTACAGTGTGAATTTGATTGATGTTTACACGCCGTTTAATGACAATAAAGAAGCCTATTTAACGGCAGATGGATTACACCCAAACAGCGCGGGGCATGAGCTGCTATATCAAGTAATAAGCTCGTCTTTGTTGTCGTAATCTTAATGTTTAAGCATTAAATAGACAGTAAGTGTTTGTGTAGCATACACAGTTGCATGAATTCTGACCTATTTGGCCTTAAGTGTTCGTTTTCTTAGATTTTTTTTGATCTACCCCTATTAACTCTGTTATTAATTTTGCAATCTTCTTTGAAGCCCCTATGATGAAACTTCTCCTATTTAAGAAAAGCGAGCAATTATGACTAACAATTATTCTGATACACTGTTTGAAGAAATGAAATTACTGGCTAAATTCCCAACAAAATCTCATTTAGAAGGCATTAAGGTTCATCATGAAGCCGGCCCCGCGGTTCTCAATGCTGCGAAATCACTTTTTGAAAAAGGGCTTATTACACGAAACGACGGTGGGTATTTAACCGATAGCGGTATTGAAATAGCAGATCACCTACATCGAGTGTTAGCACCTTTAAGCTAATATAGTGGTGTTATTAAACTTAGCACGCTATATTCAACCCTGATTTGTCTAATCAGGGTTTTCTATGAAAGTTATCTAGTTATCTAGTTATTTACCTACTTACCTATCTATCTAAGCCGTTTCATATAATCGAGAGTCTTCAGAATCAACGTCAGAACGCGAGTTCAGTGGTCCAACATTGTTGACTATGTTGTTGATGACTTCAACGCTTTCTTGCTTGATATTTTCATTGCGACTTGAATATGACAATAAGTTAATGTGATCCGTCACACTCTCAATTGCGCTATTTAACACTTCATTTTCAAGTGCAGAAAAAGCATCTTCAATGTAATCCGCTAACTCGGTCAAATCAGGTAATGCAGAGCGACAAGCGATCAGTCCAACATGAATGGAGCCGTTGTAGCTATATAACGTTATGTTCAGCGACATGCCTGGTGGTAATACTGAAATAGGGAAGCATTTCTCCATTTTTGCACCCATCATGTATAAGGCTTTACTTGGACCCGGTACGTTAGAAATCAGTACGTTCCCCATTGGTGGTAATATTGTATCCAAGTTCAATAGTTCGCTGGCTGCTGCGAGTCCTTGGCTTATTAACGTATAATTCGTTAACGCTTCTTTTGTTAATAACTTTACTTCAGTTTTCAGTTTTTGACACGATTCTTTGACGGTCATCAGGCGTTCTAGTGGACGTTCTCCTGCATAAGCAAGTTCAACTAAACTGATTGCAACTTGGTTGTTCGATAACTGGTCTGACGAATCACGCAAACTCATTGGCATTTGTGCTACAAGTGGCTTCTTAAGTACTACATCACGTGTTTCTAGGTAGTGATGGATCGCCATATCACAAACGGTTACAATCACGTCGTTAATAGTGGCACCTGTGAGACGACCAAGTGTTTTAACCCGTGCAAGTGGCAATGATGATATTGCAGCACGGCGTGCGCGCTTTGGACTAACTGAAAACGGTGTTTTAGGCGCCATGAATGGGGTTGGCATATCTGCCTTGTACATATTTGTTGCTTGGAACAGTAATTTAGTTGTTAACTTAGCCAGTGATGGTATTGATTTAACATGACCCGTTAGCGTTTTTGATGTAGCAGCCAGTATTGATAAGGTACTGGCTGCTGTGCGCTGTTTTTGTGGTCGTTCAACAGCCCAGAATGCGGTCATTGCTGATTCGGTATTTTTACTTAAATAAGTCATCAACAACTGGTTGGCTTTTGCCCCATCGGTAAATGCGTGGTGTACTTTAACGTAGATAGCAAATTTGTTGTCTTCTAAACCGTCAATGAGAGTCATTTCCCATAATGGTCGATTACGATCAAGTAATGTTTCATGCTGGTGTTCAACAAAGCTAAGTAACTGATTTTCATTACCCGGTTGTGGCAGCATTGCAAAACGTACGTGATATGACAGGTCAATATTGTTATCGTCTTGCCAGAAGTATTGGCCGGTGATTTGTTTTTTTAATTTTTGGTTAAATGGATTTTTAACATCTTGTTGTGACATTAAATTATCAAATAGGTCTCGACTGAAGTTACCCGTGTAATTTTTTGGTATAGAGAAAATTTGTAATCCTGCAACGTGTTTTGGGCTTGTTACTGTTTCTGTGTATAAAAAACCCATATCAACTAACGTGAGTGCTTCCATAGCCATTTCCTATTTTTTCATGTGATTGATCGTTTGCGTCGACCCGCATATATACCCAAGCTACTTCAAGATGCACAATCAGCAATCCGAAAGGAAGGGATATTCAAGGCATGAAGTCGAAGATTTAGTTATTCTAAATTAAGACTTCATAACGCCGAAGATTCATTATTTCGGCTTGCCCTACGGGAGGCGAGCAGGAATAACAGTACTACGTTACAATATTTGAAAATGGAATAACCATTCTCTACATATTGCGCCTTGTTCTGTTATCCCTGTTCGTCTCTGATATAGCATCTTGAAGTAACTTGGGTATTTCATCACATGTGATGTTATGACTTACTGTCACGAATGTTAAAGTTATGTGTATATTACATGACTACTCATAAAGATATATATCGTTTTGACATTAATTTACCTAAATGACATATTTATGTGACTTGTTGGCATCATTTTAACCTTATGAATTAAAAGGTTTTAACTGTTTTATTTAATGGTTGCTTTAATATCTACTATTGGATTATTATGATTTTCAGACTTAAATGGAAATATTAAACTGTACCCATTTGTTAATAGGTACATTGTTCTCGGTACCTTTGGGTTTGTTAGTTTTTAATCCTGTTAGATTATGGCTTTAAATGTCGTCGCTGTAATTCTTAGTTTGAATCAAGGAAGGTTAATGCAAAATATAAAAATTGCTGTCGCGCAAATCTCTTCGGTTGACGGTAATGTAGCGGAAAATATAGCTGTTCATATGAATGCTATTGAAAAAGCCGCATCTGTAGGTGTTTCATATATTGTATTTCCTGAGTTATCACTGACAGGTTACCTGCCTGAATGTGCCTCCAATCTTGCTTTTACTGTTGACGATAAGCGTCTTAAACCACTCATTGATATTGTAAAACTAAACAAGATAACAATAGGGGTCGGTCTACCGCTGTTAACGACGGGACTGCCGCATATTGGTTTAGCTATTATTTATCCAACAGGACGAGTAGAAAGCTACGCCAAAATGAATTTACACTCCGGTGAAGAGACATATTTTTCAGTTGGCGATAAGCGACATAGCTTTCAACTGAATAATATAACGGTCGCTAATGCTATTTGTGCTGATACTAATCATATTGAACATGCTAAAGGGTGTGCAGAACTCGGTGCTGATGTATATATGGCGAGTGTGTTAATCACGGCGGGGGGTTATGACTCCGATACTCAGTTGATGAGCAGCTATGCTCGGGAGTTTAATATGCTCGGGAGTTTAATATGCTCGGGAGTTTAATATGCTCGTAGCAATGGCTAATCATAATAGACCTACCGGTAATTGGAATCCAGTAGGCAAGAGTGCGATTTGGACAAAGTCAGGTCAACTCATTTGTGCTGATGAAAGTCAAAATGCACTTGTGATTGCTGAACTGAAGGGTAACGACTGGATAGGCCAAGTAATTAACCTTTAATCTATCATAGTGTTCACATCAGGGCCAAAGCTTGTCGTTTCAGTCGTTTTAATGAGTGGTATTGAATTAAAAAATCGCATTTTATAGTCTGTAGTTTGATTATTATTAGCTGCTCGAACTGACAAGGCGACTCGATGTGTGTTGTTTGGATAAAACAACCAGCTACGCCAGATATTGGCATCGTCCACACGGTGAGCTGCAAAGCTTAATTTAATGTTTTCAATACAACTAACATTTTCCTGCAGGTGGTTATCGGGCAGGGTAAAACTAAAGTCCTTCAACGGGATCGATAAACCTAACCCCCATGCCTTGATGTAAGATTCTTTTAATGTCCAATAATCAAAAAAACGACTCGCTTGCTGGGCTATTGGTTGGGTGAGTAAATCCTCGACTTCAACTTGAGAGAATGAGTGCTTCGCAATACTTAATACATCACTTGTGCGCTTGATATTTTCCACATCACAACCAATATCGTCATTAAGCATTACCGCACAAATGATCATATTGTCGGTGTGGCTGATATTAAAACGTAATGGCAGGGGTGGGTTAACAATCTCGGGTTTATCTTTTTCACCTTTGATAAACTTCCAGTCTGCGGGTGGCACATCTGCATAACGTGATAACAAATCACGGACAAAAGCGCGGGTGATTAATGCACTGTGCCTATCTTTTTCAAAACGAAATCGTTGCTGTTTTGTCGTTTCTTCTGGTGATAACAGACGACTATAAGTACGTAATAATTCAGGTTGTTGGATTCTTTTCGGGTCTACCGACCACAGATGAATTTCATTCGTAGCTAATGTTAGTTGATCTGTTGATGTTGAAAGCACTATTTATTCCATTGAGTGACGAGGTGTAAGCTAATTCAGTACTATATCATGAACTATAATGATGAACATAAATCATCATCTACATGAATTCTGCGGAGCAATCTCATTTGTTATCCTAGACTTAATGTCAGGGAGGGCGATTATATGAGTAGCAAGATGTTTAAGACTGGCGTGTTAGGTGGAATCGTCACCACGATTTGTTGTTTTACGCCAATCCTAGTGATCATATTTAGTGCAGTGGGTTTAGCCGCTGCGATCAAATACCTTGATTTTGTGTTGTTCCCAATGCTGGCAATATTTATCGTATTGGCAGTCGTCGGCTTCATCAAGTTACGGCATGAGTAAAGGGAAAAGGAAGATAGAGAGGAGAGAGCTAAAAGCCATTAACCGCTTTTAGCTCGTCATTTCGTTTATAAAAAGTACCTAGATAAAGTACCAGCTAAAAAGTATCAGCTAGAATGGATACCAGAATAACTCTGTTGCCATAACACGTTTGATAATAGCTAGCGTCACTACCAAGGTAATTAACCCCATCACAGCGTAATCTTGCTTGGTCATCGGCTTTAAGCTGTACCACGTACGTTTCTTATTATGACCAAAACCACGTAATGTCATCGCATTTGAGATCTCATCTGCGCGATCTAGGCTTGAGAATATTAATGGCCCTAAGATCTTGGCTACATTCCTAATACGCGACAGTACAGATACATTCTTTGATAAATCCACGCCACGAGCTTGTTGTGCATGCATGATGTTAACAAAATCATTCTTCACATCAGGTAAATAGCGCAATGTTAAGCTGACCGCATAGGCAATTTTGTATGGTACACCAAGACGGTTTAAACTTGCCGCAAACTCAGTCGGATGCGTGGTAAACACAAATACTAACGCAATGGGGAACATACTGAAATACTTCAGCGTTACTGTCAGCAGGTAATACAAGGTTTCTTGGGTCAGGGAATAATCCCCCCACAGAGATAATAACAGCGTACTTGAACCAATATACTCAACGCCTTGCTGTGGTGCTAACAAGAACATGAATAATGCGTTGATGCTTAGTACACTGGCAGTGGCAATCAATAACGGCTTGTAAACAGGAAACGGCACTCTGGTTAATTTAAGTAACGTACAGCCTGTAATGATAAGCGCGAGGATCAGGCGTAAATCAAAGGTCGTTAATACTACGGTTACCCAAGCTAAAAACAGCACAAACTTGGTAACACCATTAAGCTGATGCAGGACTGAGTTGGTATTGACATAGTTAATACCAAAATCGATTTTTTTAGTTTTATTGACGTTACTACTATTATTACGTTTTTTAATGTCGTTATTAAAAGTATTTTTATTCATATCGTTTTTATGATTCGTATTGCGCTTCATTATGCAGGCGTCACTTCAGATTTAATAAACTGTTGCATAAAACCATCGGTATTGTCGATACCAACCGCATTGGCTAATGTATACAGACTCGTTACTTTTAAGTTTGCCCGGTCAAGTAGCACAGGGTCGCTGAACACTTGTGAAACCGGGGCATTGGCAATCAATTTGCTTTCGGCAATAACAAGGGCACGTGTGGTGTATTCTAGCACTAGATGCATATCGTGAGAGATGATAAGCACAGTAATACCGAGCGTTTTGTTTAGCGTCTTAATAAATGACAGCATCGATGTATAGTTACGATGATCTTGTCCTGCGGTTGGTTCGTCTAAAATAAGTAACTCAGGCTCTAATGCTAAAATTGAAGCAATCGTTACGCGTTTTTTCTGGCCATAGCTAAGTGCTTCAATTGGCCAGTGGCGATATTTAATTAAGCCACATAAACCCAGAACGTGTAATACTTTTTCTTCAACAAATGCTTCGTCATGGCCACGGTTGCGTAAACCAAATGCCACTTCGTCAAAAATCATGTGATGAGAGATCATATGATTCGGGTTTTGCATCACCACGCCAATCTTTTGAGCGCGTTCAAAGATAGACAAATCAGCCATATCTTCACCATTAAACTTAATACTGCCGGTATCTGGTGCGATAACACCCATGACTAGTTTGGTGATGGTTGATTTACCCGAGCCGTTTTTACCTAAAATAGAAACAAATTCACCGCGATTAATGCTAAACGAAATACCTTCCAGGGCATTCTTTTCGCCAGTGTAAGAATAGGTTAAATCGTTAATTTCGAGTAATACTTCGCTAGTCTGTGGTTTGACAATCGGGGCTTGCGCATTAAACCAATTGGTTAATGGTGTTTGATATTTCTGTAGGTCCATCTTTTCGATATAAGCAGGATTATCTGAAATTGAAATGGGACACTTCGCCGCTTTTAACGCTGTAATATAGAGTGGTTCACGAATACCGTGGACTTGTAATAGTGGTGAAACGATTAATTTGTCAGGGCTCATATCGGCAATGATTTGACCACGTTCCATTAATATCACGCGATCGACGTGGCGGTGTAGCACATCTTCAAGACGATGCTCGATAATGATAACGGTTTTGCCTGTATCTCGATGTAGCTGATCGATAATTTCGATAGTGGCTTTACCGGTTTTCGGGTCAAGGCTGGCAAGGGGTTCATCAAATAACAGGATGTCAGTATCATCAACCAATATTCCCGCTAATGATACTCGTTGTTTTTGACCACCTGATAATGCATACGGTGAATGATCAAGTAACTCATCAAGATCAACCATAGCCGCGGTTTTCTGCACGATAGGTAACATTTCAGCTTGAGAAATCATGTTGTTTTCAAGCGAAAATGCAATATCTTCACCAATACTCAAACCGACAAACTGGCTGTCGGTATCTTGTAATACAGTGCCTACTGCCTCGCTATAATCTTGCATACGTAACCCTGATACCAGCGTACCATTGATGGTTAAGGTACCAGACATGTCGCCTTTTATCGCATGCGGGATCAGACCGTTTAAGCATTGTCCAAGGGTAGATTTACCACTGCCACTTGGACCAATAATGACAATTTTCTCTCCTTTCTCTATCCTTAGATTTATGCCTTTTAGTGTCGCTTTATCCTGCGAAGCATATTTAAAAGAGAAGTCAGAAAATTCGATAGTCATTGTTGATTAACCCTCGGTCAGATTACGGCTTTGTTTCTTACGTTTTGCAAATGCAGTCAGTAGAATGTAGCCAACCATACCTATTAATATCGTATTACCTGCAGCAATAATCGTTAATTGAGTCATTACTTTGCTAAATGGTTCTGCGTAAAGAATGGTATCGAGTAGTGCTGATACGCCATAGCCGACAGTATTACCGATTAAGGCAAGCACAACAAAGAGTGCCATATCTTTCATCGAGAATTGACCTTTTTCTAAACGACCTTTTGTTAGTTTAGGGAATAAGCCGATGATAAGACCAACAATACCTGAGCCTAATACCCACGTTAACCAAACACCCCAGCCAGAGAATAAATCAGTAACCCAATGACCAATAAAGCCTACTAAAAAACCAACTAATGGACCAAATAATACCGAGAAGAGTGCAAGCACTGCCATCGCAGGTTTAAGTGTAGTATTTGCAAATACCGGTATACCAAACATCGGTAACCCGCCGATGCCATATAAAGCAGCACCAATCGCAATCACAACAACAGTTTTAGCTGAAAGATTCATATAAGCCTTGGATATAAATTAACACGGAAAATTTAAGGTGCGAATTGTACAGGAATACAGGCTATTAAGGAAATAAAGTTAAAGTGGTTTTCTTTTAACCAGCGTTTAGGTTATTAGTTTGTGTGGGTGTGTACATTGTGCTTAATCGTTGCGAATAGCTACATACAGGTAAAAATATAAACGGCGCAAGAGGCGCCGTTTAATTAGATTATTTCAGGTATCATGACGACTACCGAGTTAATTAAAAAAGGATTAACCTTCTTTGTTAACGAGTTCATGTAATTCTTCTAAAGAAGCTGCGATTTTAACACCTGGAACGTTTGTACCAATAGTTGCTTCAAAAGAGCCTTCAATCGCTGAGCGGAATGAAGTGAATGAGATGCGGTATACACCACGAACAAGCGCTTTAGTTGGGCTGCTTACTTCAGATACTTGACGTAACAATGAGTTATAAGAAGAACCACTTGGGTTAGCAGGTAATTCAGAAGTATCGTCATTATAGTTTAATGCTTGAAGTACTTTACCGCCTTTATTGATTTTTGCATTATCAACAATGTTTAGGCGATCAAGTGTAATATATGTATCAAAATATTTATTTGGATCAGATTGAAGACTTGCTTCAAATGTGCTCTGTACGAAATCGCCTTCAGCTGGCGTTGCTTCAGCTGGAGATATCATAGATACACCAATTTCGTCAATGACAGCAGGAACCCATGCATATAAATAATATGCTGGTTTACCTTTAATTTTACCATCTGGCGTTACACTATCATCAACATAACCAAAATAACTCGTATAGTTAATATAGGGTGCACGTACTTCCATACCCGCTATGCTTTCTTTATTAGAGCTTTTTAGGTGTGGGCCAGTAGACATACAACCTGCAAGTGTAACGATTGCTAATAATGGTAATAATTTAGTTGCAATTCCTTTTTTCAAAATTCTATCCTTAAATCAATATATAAATGAGTCGCCAGTATATTGTATTTATTCAACCGTTCACGATCATCACTTGATTCAACACTAATTCAACACTAATTCAATACCAATTAATCAGTGAAAATCAGACTTGACGCCAATTTTCAATGTATAAACTTAGCACTCGCTAATGCTTGAGGTTTAATACTAAAGTGATACTTAAAATAACGACCACCGTCATGTAATTAATACTCATGAGTGTATTGTATACCGTCATCCGTTCACATTTTTTGATACAAAAATATATCGGATATTTTAGATAATCCTTAATTTTCAGCTAAAATACAGTGATGTAGTCGAGTCATTTGGAGTGCCAATGCGATTGTATTTACTGAAGGTGCCATTATACATCCTGCTATTGGTCGTTCTCTGTCCAATTATTCTTTACGCGGCAGCAGATAAAGATCCTCCCCCGAAAAACTCAGGTCCGCCTCCTATGTTGGTGGAAGTCAGCCAAATTACCCGTGGACCAGTAGAGCCTATGGTCAAACTCGTTGGCAGTATTAGCTATACACGAGTATCACGTGTTGCTGCAGAGGTTGCTGGCATTGTTAAAACTATCCACTTCACGGCTGGTTCTCGAGTCAAAATCGGTCAAGCTCTAGTCACTTTGCGCTCTGATTTACTTGAAGCCAGACTCGCGGGTGTTCGTGCTAATTACCGACAGTCCCAGTTTGAACTGGAGCGCGCAGATAAAGATTTACAGCGTATAAAAGCGTTATACGCCGATAAATCAATTTCCGAATCTCTGTACGATGAACACTATTATCGTGTACTCGCGCAGAAAAAACGCGTTATATCTCTTAAGGCAATTCTCGACTATCAGCAGTTACAAATACAAAAGACCCAGATAAATGCCCCTTTCAGTGGTTTGATTCAAGCAAAGTTGACAGAGCAAGGGGAGTGGGTTGACATCGGTGGTCAGATTGCCGTGGTTGCTGATGATAAAGATATCGAGGTTGAAGTTGATGTTCCTGGGCACTTGTTAAACTTTTTATATCCTGGTCGCCAAATTTCGGTTCGCAGTGGCGGCAAAGACTACACCAGTTTGTTTGTTCACTTTATTCCTCAAGGAGACGTAGCGACACGGACTTTCACCGTCAAATTAAAGCTTGAGCAAGGCAAAGATTTAATTGCAGGCATGCAAGCACTGGTTAGTTTACCGAGTGGTTCCAAACTTAACAGCCAGTTAGTACCGAGAGATGCAGTTATCAGACAGTTTGGTAAACCGGTTGTTTTTCTTGCCGTTGATGGCAGAGCTAAGATGGTTACGGTGCAGATCTTGGGGTATAAAGGGTTGCTTGTTGCGATAGAAGCGCCTGAAATAGCCGACTTCCAGCAAGTTATTACCAGAGGTAACGAGCGAATACACGACGGCCAGGCTATTCGATTTTAAATCGTTGATCATTAGACAAAACCGAGATTGCTTATGGACATTATCCGCTTCTCAATTTTAAAACCTGTCACCATTTTGGCTGGTATTATCATGCTGTTGCTGTTCGGTATTATCAGCCTGACGCGGTTACCTTATCAGCTCAGCCCGACGGTGATCGAACCGGAGATCCAGGTTAAAACTAGCTGGCGCGGTGCGACACCTTACGAAATTGAACGTGAGATCATTGAGGAGCAGGAAAACATTCTTAAAGGTTTGCCTGATCTCATCGAAATGGAAAGTGAAGCGAGCAATGGTCAGGGCAGTGTTACCTTACGTTTTAAGGTCGGCACGAGTGTTGAACAAGCGTTGTTGCGAGTTACTAACAAGATCAACGAAGTGGCTTCTTATCCTGCCGATGTTGATAACCCTGTCGTGAATGCCTCTGGTGCGACCGCGTCCCCGGTGATCTGGATGATCCTGAAAACGAAAGACGGTAATCAACGTCCGGTGCAAACTTACAAAACTTTTTTTGAAAATGAAGTTCGTCAGCATATCGAACGGGTGAACGGCGTGTCAGAGCTGTTTGTTGGTAGCGGAACCGAAGATCAGATGCATGTGATCATCAGTGCCGAGAAGCTGGCAGCATACGGGTTAACTATTAATTATGTGATCGAGGTGATCCAAAATGAAAATACCAACATATCGGCAGGTACGTTGGCGGTGGGTCGGCATGATTTTCGCGTTCGTACCATTGGAGAATTCAAATCGGCTGAAGACATCGCTGCTGTCGTATTACGTTCTACCGGGCAGCAACGGGTATTACTGGGTGACGTAGCTGAGATCCGGCAAGATTATGCTAAGAAAAACTCTGTTGTTTTACATAATGGGATCCCGGGTATTGCCATTGGTGTTCGTCCGGAAACGGGCACTAACATTCTTGATATGACGAATCTGGTGGAAGCGCGCTACCAATGGTTAAACGCAAACACGCTCGAAGCCGAAGGTCTCTATCTAGACTGGGTTTATGATCAACGGTTCTACATTAACGGTGCGATTGATCAGATCCAACAAAACATCCTGTTTGGTGGCTTACTTGCCGTGGGTGTATTATTGCTATTTTTACGCAGTGTCCGCGCGACTATCGTTGTTGCTACGGCTATTCCAATCAGTGTTATCGGCACCTTTATTTTTCTTGATTTGTTGGGTCGTAACCTCAATGTTGTTAGCCTCGCAGGGATCGCCTTTGCTGTTGGTATGCTGGTGGACAATGCCATTGTGGTTATCGAAAATATTGTGCGACATCGGCAGATGGGGAAAACAGCGTTCGATGCAGTTCTGCAAGGGACTAAAGAAGTATGGGGGGCGGTGCTGGCATCAACAGTTACCACCGTTGCGGTATTTTTACCTGTGGTGTTTATTGAAGAAGAAGCGGGGCAGTTGTTCCGTGACATCGCGATCGCCGTTGTTGCCGCGGTCTCGTTAAGCCTGTTTGTATCGGTATCAGTGATCCCTATGTTTGCCTATTGGCTGTTCAACGGTCAAAAACAACAAACAGACAACAAACCTACGTTTCTCGATCGCCTAGGTCAACGCTTGTCAAACGGATTGATAGCACTGGTGACGTTGGTGATCCGTAATTGGCTAACCCGGATCTCGACTATCGGTTTGCTTATTTCGTTGGCAATGATTTCTGTATGGCTGTTAACGCCAAAAATGGAATATCTGCCACAAGGAAATCGTAACCTAGTACTTAATATCTTGATACCTCCACCGGGATTATCGACAGCGGAGCGGGTGGAAATAGGCGAGCGTTTTTTTGATATGGCACTGCCACATATCGGTGCCGAAGTCGATGGTGTCCCCGCGATAAAAAATATGTTCTACGTCGGTGCCGAGGGGTTTATGATTTCAGGTGCCATCAGTGAAAAATGGGATCGTGCCCGCGAATTACTGCCTTTTTTTACCGAGCTTATTTACAGTATTCCAGGTATGTACGGCGTGAGTTTACAGCCTGGCGTATTTGAATCAGGACTGGGTGAAGGACGTGCGATAAAACTTAATATTAGCGGTAATGATCTGAATAAAATTGTCACCGCTGCTGGGGCGTTGTTCAATATGATTCATACTGAGTTAGCTGGCAGTCAGATACGACCGATACCGTCTATTGAACTCACCTACCCAGAAGTGCAAATATTGCCGAACCATGACCGCTTACGGGCTAATAATATGTCGAACCGTGATTTAGGCATTGCACTGGACGTATTGATGGATGGCCGCGTTATTGGTGATTTTAAACAAGAGGGCAAAAAGAAAATAGACTTGATCCTAAAAGCGGCCGACAGTGATTTTCCCACCCCGCAAGATCTTTATCAGGCGAATCTAGCCACCCCCGCTGGTAAGGTAGTGCCGGTTTCGTCATTAGCGCAATTACAACAAACCACAGGGGTGGCTTTGATCCGCCATCTTGAAACAAACAGAACTGTGACGCTGCAGATAACGCCGCCCAACTCAATGCCATTACAAAGAGCAATGGAAATCATTGAGCAACAGATCATCCCACTGGTGAGTGATATGAACTTACTTAACGGCTTGCAAATCGATATGAGCGGTGCTGCCGATAAGCTAGTGCGGACCCGTGAAGCGCTACAGTGGAATTTTTTACTGGCAGCGCTGATCGCCTACTTGTTGATGGCCTCACTGTTTGGTAATTTCATTTATCCATTAATTATTATGTTAACAGTGCCGCTGGCCGGTGCTGGTGGTTTTATTGGCCTCAAGTTACTGAACATATTTATTGTACCGCAGCCAATGGACGTATTAACCATGCTGGGTTTCGTTATCCTTGTCGGGGTGGTGGTGAACAACGCGATCCTGATTGTCTATCAAGCGCTGAACAATTTTCACTCTGGGGGAATGGATCATCAACAAGCTGTGCTTGAATCGACCCGCAGCCGACTGCGTCCGATATACATGAGCGCGACCACCAGTATTTGTGGCATGTTGCCGTTAGTGCTGATTCCCGGGCCGGGTTCAGAGCTTTATCGTGGACTGGGTAGCGTCATTCTCGGCGGATTGGCGGTTTCAACCGTGTTTACTATCTTTGTCATTCCGGCCATTTTGGTCGTCGCTATTCGTATGGAAAAACGTTAATCATGTTACGCTATCCGCTAGCATCTCATAGATCAAACGTTACAACTGTTTGGTATGCCTGATGCGATCACGGCACAGTGCTTTATACAGCGCGGGACCAAATAAACGTTTTAGTGTGAAAGGCGATAAAGGCAGTTATGAAAAACAGGGCTTAGATCCGCAAGACGATCGCTTAAAAGCCGGGGTGTTACCGACCGAACCAAGTTGGGCTGATGTTTCAGCCTTAACAAGGCTTATCAACTATAATAAGTGTATTACTTTTATCATCAATGAACATCATGTGTGGTGGATTTATAGGATATCACTATGGAAGATAAGCGATCTGTTTATACCTGCTTACAAGGCGTTGGTATTGTTTTTAGTTTTATTTTTGTCAATGATATAGTTAATGGACGTTGGTTCGATGTTGGATTGATGTTTGTCGTCGTTATGATTGCATTAGTAGTGGTAGATAAAATATCAAAGATTGAATAAGATCGATTATTGATGCCGCTGTAGTTTTTTTATCGCGTCCTTTTGTCAGCGATGGCTTGGCATTTGCTGCCACCCCTGACTATTTGTCTACGACACTGATTTTCAGATATTACCTGTCAGTATATTTAGCAAGATAGAAATCAAAGTTGTTATTAATAAAAGTACTGTAACCAACATACACGTCGTTACCTTTACGGACGATTTTTCCTGTTCGTTGTTGTACTTCGTATCCGGTACTTGCTATCGCAATTAATACACCATCCGCATTATATTTTTCATTATTACCATTACCGACGACGAATACGCTGCCGTCATCGCCAAGGCTGATCGCACTGATTTCACCTTGTTGACTACTTGAATGCCAAATGACATCCCCGTTGGTTTGCATTTTAATTAGCTCTCTATTTGAAGCATCCGAGAATGCAATAAATAATTCTTCTTGTACATTCTGTTGAATAATCACGGGACCGGGCAGTGCATAACTGTCGTGGTTACCATATACGTTATTACGCCATAATAATTGGCCGTTAGCATCGATTGCTTGAATTTGTAGATTACGATCTTTGGTCAAAATGATAGAAATAACAGAACCGTCAGCTAAAACTGTGGTTGCAGCTTCTGCAAATGTGTCTTCAGTTTGTGCTTGGGTCCATTCTAATTGACCTATTGCATTGTATTTACTGATGCCGTTACGACCAGAAACATACATATTATCATTTGTATCTAGCTCAATATCCCAAGCTTGTTGGTCTGGGTGCTCAATATTTAACAGCTGTTCACCGTTAGTGTTATAAACTTGAGTACTAAGCCCAGTTACATAGAGTTTATTATTTTTAAGCTCAAGGTCTCTCACGTCATTTTCATCGCTGATTATATGTTGCCAAATGATGTTGCCGTCGCTAGAAAATTTAGCAAGTAATGAAGCACGAGGTCCTTGGTCATGGTTTTGTAGATAGGCAGTTGCGGTGACATAAATATTGTCTACATCATCAATAACCATGGCCGTAATATTTTCATCACTACGTGATAATCCATAGGTAACATCATGTTCAACTGTCCATAGGGTGTCGCCAGATGCGTTGTATTTTACTAACAGTATATTTTGAGTTCTGTCGGTACCTGTTTTGATTGTTTCTCCTGCCAGCAGTATATTCCCCGCATTATCTATGGCTTGCGCAGATAACCATTCTACCGTTGGTGCTTCTGTTTTACTGTTGTCATAAAATTGGATCCAGTCAGGAGTAATGAAAGTGACATTGCAACCACTTAAGGATAGAGCTGTTATTAATATGCTGGTTTTTAATATCGATTTTTTCATTGAAACGTCCTTGCTGAATGAATTTATGAGGGTAAAAAATACATATTTAAATAGGAGTTTTTACTCTAATTCAAATAATGATAACAAGAATGAATAGGTGTGACAATGATGTTAACCGTTATTAAATCAGTTGGTTATGTTATTTTACCTGTTATTTTTAATTGTCGGGTTTTTGTGGGGTTATATAGTGTTTTATGTTTCTATTTGCGTTAAATTAACTGATGGTGGGCTTAAGAAAATAGTATTATAAGTTAAATGATAAATCATCAGGTTGCGATGTTGAATATGTGTAAGTTAAATTGTTATTTATTTAATAATCAAGTGTTTAAGTTTTAGTTCTGGTAAGCGTTGTGGTTTCCTGGGAGGGGGACGTTACAGAGTATACACTGTTGATAAAGCAACCAGCTGCTGACGAAAAAAACCTAGTAACTTGATAGTCACTAGGTTTTTAATATTTAATTATAAACGATAAATCAATATTTTTAACTAACTAACTAAACAGGCTCGTTGCTTCAACTGGATTCAGCTCTACTTCATGTAGGTATTTTTCTTTTGATTTATTAGAAAAATAAGGTTCTACTAACATGATAATACGCAAGACGATACGCTGAGTTATTACTTTTAGATCGTAATCTTCTTCAGCTAATTGTGTATCCAGTGAATTTGTGGCAATCAAGCATATAGTATCAGCCATCGAGCTTTGCTGTGCCTCTGTCATTTTGATTTCACTGTTCTCGTTTAACGACGTAAGCATCTTCAAGAAAAAACTATGATGGTTATGGACCAAGCGCATAAAACGACGTTTCAATAACTTATTTCCATCAAAGATAACTTTCATGTCGCGATAGAAGAATGAATATTGTTGAATTAAACCAACGTATACATTTAGATATGCCCAGTAGTCTTCAAACGCTTGCACATCATCTTCATAGAATGACATTAACTTATTAATGGCCGCTTCGTATTCATAAAACAGCTCAGTTAATAACTGATCTTTACCATTAAAATGATAATACAAATTACCTGGGCTTATTTCTAAAGCATTCGCAATTTCAACCGTTGATACTTTGACGTGTCCGTACTGGCTGAACATTTCTAAACTACACTGTAATATCCTATCACGTGTTTTCATCATTTTTTCCTAAGCTGGATCTGATACTGTTGGATTTACTCCACCATGTTAAGTTGTTGCTTCTACTACTACTACAGCGGTATTCTCAGCACTGATATCGGTGTTAGTTTCAGCCAATATCTGCTCGATAATAGTTAAGGTTTCTTGTTTAATATCAGAGTTCTCACTAGGCTTTGTTAATAGTGAAATTTGTTCTGATACTGAGGAAACAGCACTTGTAAGTACCTCATTTTCTAATTCAACAAACGCATTAGTCACATAAGCAGCAAGCTCAGTTAAATCAGGCAGTGCAGAGCGGCATGATACGAGACCAACATTGATTGTTCCGTTGTAGCTATATAACGTTATGTTTAATGACATCCCCGGTGGTAATACCGAAATAGGGAAGCATTGTTCCATTTTCGCACCCATCATATATAACGGCGCTTGTGGACCTGGCACATTAGAAATAAGCACGTTACCCATAGGAGGTAATATGGTATCTAAATTTAAGAATTCGCTAACAACAGCAAGACCTTGGCTCGCCATTGTATAACTTGTTAATGCTTCTTTGGTCAGTAAACGAGTTTCATTTTTTAACTTGATACACGAATCTTTAATTGTCATTAAACGTTCAAGCGGTGATTCGCCACTATAAGCTAATTCGACTAAGCTGATTGCGACTTGGTTGTTTGTCACTGTATCGTTAGCGTCTCTTAAACTCATGGGCATTTGGGCAACAAGCGGTTTTTTAAGTTTAAAATTCTTACTTTCAAGATAGTTATGAATCGCCATATCACAAATGGTGACGACAACATCATTGATCGTTGCACCTGTCATTTTGCCAATACGTTTAACGCGTGTTAACGGTAGTGATGAAATAGCGGCGCGACGGGCACGTTTTGGACTGACTGAAAATGGTGTTTTTGGCGCCATAAACGGTGTCGGCATATCCGCTTTATACACATTCGCGGCTTGGAAAAGCAACTTGGTGGTAAGTTTAGTCAGCGATGGAATTGATTTGATTTGATCTGATAGTTTCTTCGATGTTTTGGTTATTGAAGTGAGCATACTATCAAGCTCTTTTTCTTTCTGCTCGTGCTCAACATTCCAAAAAGCGGTCATTGCCCCATCTATATTACGGCTTAAATATGACATTAATAGTTGGTTGGCTTTTGCACCGTCAGTGAAAGCATGGTGTGCCTTAAGATAAATAGCGAATTTGTTATCTTCTAACCCATCAATGAGTATCATTTCCCACAGCGGTCTGTTTCTATCAAGCAGACTTTCATGTTGGTGTTCAACAAAATTAAGCAACTGACTTTCGTTGCCTGGTTGGGGCAGCATGGCAAATCTTACGTGATAAGACAGATCAATATTATGATCTTCATGCCAGTGAAATTGGCCTGTCAGCTGTTTTTTAAGTTTTAAATTAAAAGGTGCCTTGACCTCATCTTGTGACATTAAGCAATCGAACAGATCGCGGGTAAAGTTACCCTGGTAATCTTCTGGCACAGAAAAAATCTGTAATCCGGCTACATGTTTAGGACTGGCAACTGTTTCTGTATATAAGAAACCCATATCAACTAGCGTGAGTGCTTGCATGTAATTTAATCCCTATGTAGTAAATCCATAAAATAGAGTGTTTAGACACTAAGCTCTATTTTGTCTTTTTTCTATATCTATGTGGGTATATGTTAGTTTATTGTTTACGACTTGTAAATAGTGACAGGGTGTTAAATGTTATTTTAAGAGCATGAAAGTAATATTAAATTTAATTGAGGTTGTGTAATAACACAATTTTATGACGTTATTTGTTAATTTTATAACTAAACTGATATAGCTATAAACCTTGTAGCTATATCGATTTGACTTGCTGGTGTTAAGTGCATAGCGTCATGTCATCGGTAACTCATTAAGCTAAGATCTTAATCATTTGAGTGATAATTTTGATTGGCAGTTATAAGTTGGTTGTTTTGCACTATGGTGATAATATCGGGTTGTAGTCAGCATAGTTCAATAAAAAAGTCTGGGAACAACACTAAAATTAATGCGCCAACAGCCAAACTTGTTTATGCTCAGCGGCTGTTATTATCACAATATAGCGATTGGCGCGGTACTGGCGTGATCTTATCGCGTTTAGATAATCCCTATTGGAATAGCCACTACTGGCAATCAAGAAGAGTTAATTTATAAATGATAGAACAGAAATTAATTAAAGTTGTGGTTGGGTCTAAAAATCCAGTAAAAGTAAACGCCTCACGTAGCGTTATCGCCGCCTTGTATCCTGATCATGATGTGGAATGCGAAGGCGTGGATGCTCCTTCTAATGTACCAGACCAACCAATGGACGCAGCAGAAACCCGTGACGGCGCGATTAATCGTGTTAAGTATTGCCAACAAAATGCTGAAGCTGACTTTTATATTGCTATCGAAGGCGGTGTGGATCTGCTGGACGATGGTCCTGCTACATTTGCATACGTGGTCATTGCTAATAAAGAGCAGCAGTCTGTCGGCAGAAGCGCAGCGTTACCATTACCTGCACCTATTTATCAGTCGTTACTCGATGGTGAAGAGTTAGGCCCTGTGATGGATAAGCTTTTTAAAACTGTCAATATTAAGCATAAGGGCGGGGCGACTGGCTTGTTAACCAATGGCCATGTAACACGCGAAAGCAATTATACCCAAGCGCTGACTTTAGCCATGGCACCATTTTTATACCCTGAGCTTTATAACCTATGATCGTTATAGTTGCACTTTTATAGTCTACGACCTTGGTATATGGACTCTTGGATTTAGTCGTACTTTAGTCCGTTACCTGAACACTTTGTAATTTAGTGTCAATAAAACCCGTATATGCTATTGATAATCATTCTCAATAGCGGGTATGATGAATACATGGAGTGTCAGTACATTTATAAAGGACTTAATCATGTCTTCTAAGGTTAATTTAAGTATATCGACTCGGAAGTTAGCTGAGTTGATTCAGGCGGGTCACCTTTGTGCCGCGGATTTCAACTGTTTAGACCCTGAATCGAAACAGCAAGTTTGGCAGCTATGTTTGTGGAGCTGTAACAAACGCGTCCATTGCACTAAATCATGTACTCAGCAATGTAATAGCGGGTATTGCGAAGGTGCTAAAACTACGATCAAAAATAGTACGGTTACCAGTGATCAATCAACATTTATCACAGTTAACGCTGATTGATCGTTGAGGTTATGACTTTATAAACCGCTTTAATGCTACTAAGGGCACTGTTAACCGCTCGATTAACCGCATGAGCAACGGTGCGAGCAATGGTATTAGCACGCCAGCCATAATCAATGAAAATGCAATTATCTTGTTTATTTCTAATTGTTCATCGTAAAATATAACAGAGCCCATTAATGCAAAGATAGGCACTAATAGTTTAAATGGACTCATTACGCTGAGCGGATATTTAGTTAGCATTTTATTCCATACCCAATAACCTAATAATGTGGTTGGATAAGCCTGGAACAGTACCGAGGCGAATGCGGTTGAATTGAGTGTGGTTAATTCGCTATACAAACTCACCCCATTGACTAAATATGCCATTGCAAACAGCGGTAGTGGTGCAAATACACAAGACCAGGCCACAAAAGCAAACATATCTTTAATCGCCAATTTTTTAACCATTAAGCTAATGCTGCTAAAGCCTATAGCACCTATGAATGCAAATATAAAGCCTACTAAGGTAACAGAGCCGTCAGTTATATTGGCAATGAAAACCAGCCCAAGTAGGGATAAGAGCAGACCAAGTTTAAGACTTGTACTGATACGTTCTTTTAGAAAAACCATTCCCATTAGTACACTAATGAAGGCACTAAATTCTAAGATGATGCTGGCGATGCCTGCAGATAACCCTGTATAAATAGACATTGACATCATACCCCATACCCCAACACCAAATGTGATGCCATAAAGCACTATATAAAACCAGCGGACATCTGGTTTTCGCACAAACAAGATCGCAGGAAATGCGGCAAAGGTGAAACGTAATCCTGTTAAAATAAAGGGATCTATGTTGTCCACACCAGCCTTGATAACAGAGAAGTTAAAGCCCCATAGACATGTTATGGCGACAATGATGATTAAGTGAATTGGTGATATTGATCTTCCGTGTGTCGGTATTATTGATTTTTCGTTCATAGCTACTATCAATTTTTTATGCATAATCATACTCCGTCGTTTTAGTGTTTGACTAGTATGTCGTGTTGATAAATAATAAACAGATGCACTTTTTGTGATTTTTTAGAGTACAGTTAAGCTTCTTATGGATAATTGGCTTTGAGGGCGGGACGAATGGCAGCACGGTATATTACAATTTCAGATACTATTATTAACGACATTGATAACGGTTTATTACTTATCGGCCAGCGTATGCCGTCGTTAAGACAGTTTACTCGGCTGCATGATGTGAGTATGACTACGGCCAATAATTGCTATCAGCGTTTACTCGACTTAGGCTGGTTACATGCCAAACCGCAGATAGGTTACTTTATTACCCAGCCGCTGAATAAACAAAGCACGCCGGTATACCCTCAATTTAACGTGAAGCTTTCTAAGCCGAAAGTCAGCCAATCCATCGACCAAGGCTTGCGTGGTCCATTTTATACCGCACAGTTGCCTGCTGATCTGTTACCGCAAGCAACCTTGAGTCGCTGTTTACGACGTGCAATTCAACGAGCTGGTGCAGACCTGTTTGCTTATCCCGATTATCAAGGTGATATTGCGCTACGTACCGCCTTGGCCAATCATTTTTCACTCCGACATTTTCCGTTAACAGCAGATAATTTAGTGATCACTAATGGCTGTATTGATGCGGTTCGCAGTGCCATCGAGATCACCACGAATCCTGGAGATACCATTGCCGTGTCATCTCCTTGCTTTAGCGGGTTACTGGATTTATTGGAGAACATGGGCCGGTTAGTGATCGAGATTCCGTGTTATCAGGCTCAGCTCGATTTAGATCAACTTGAAGAACGGCTTAAAGCTAAGCGTATTTCTGCCTGTCTATTCAGTGCCAATCATATTAATCCACAAGGGTTTTGCCTGAGTAATAAACAAAAGCAGCGTATCGCTGAGCTGGCTGCATACTACCAAGTCCCTGTGATTGAAGATGACATTTATTTGGAATTAAGTTATTCCAATACCACACCTTTACCGATTAAATATTGGGATAAGTCAGGTTGGGTATTGTGGTGTAGCTCGGTTTCGAAAACGATTGCAGCGGGTTATCGTTTGGGCTGGTGTGAACCAGGACGTTATTTTAATGACTATTTACAGCTACGTAATGTGCAGTTTTTTGGGGTCAATAATATTGTTCAGCATACGGTTTGCGAGTTTATTAATACTGGCCAATATGCGAAACACTTGAAGAAGTTAACTACAACTTTGGCGTCCCATGCGCGACAGTATCATGGCTTATTACGAGAATTGTTGCCTGATAATACTAAAATCAGTGTAGCGGAAGGGGGGATGGTTATCTGGTTACAGCTTGATAATATGGATAGCCAAGCGGTACTGAGTGAAGCATTAAAGCAAGGCGTGTCTTTTCGTGCTGGTAGTGAATTTACCACGCTTGCGTATTATCACAACTGCTTAAGGTTAAATATTGGCTGGCCGATTGTGGCAAATGCAAAGGACACGACGAACAAACAAGCTGCAGCACAGGCGTTAAGCGCTAAGCTTGTTATCTTGTGTGAACTGATTAACGCCAATGTTGCAGTTAAGTAAGTCTATTCTTGGTTCAGTACATCAGTCGCTGTGCCAAGATACACTTCAGCAGCCAATAGTATGGATTCATGCAAGGTTGGATGCGCATGTACGGTATGGGCGATATTGTCTGCCGTAAACTTATTATGAATCGCTAAACAAACTTCACCAAATATCTCATCGGCATTGTTACCTATCATGCCGCCACCGATTAAGACGTGATTGTCGGTATTAAAGATCAGCTTCGTTAAGCCATTGGTGTTTATATCTGTGTTTGCTCGACCCAGTGAGCGCCACGGCATGTTTATCACCTTATAATTTAACGTACTGCTAGCCAATTGCTTTTCTGTCCAGCCTAACCAGGTAACGGTTGGGAAGCTAGTGGCGAAGAAGGGCCGGGTGAATAAATCGTCCTGTGAGTCTTTGTCATCACTAGCAACAAATACCGCGTCATAGTCGGTATCAGGCAATGCTTTACCTTTACTGGTGACAGATAACTGAACGTGATCATCACTAAAATTAAAGGCGGTTATTTCTGCTTGTGATTTTATTTTGAAAAGCCGTTTTACATAACGTTGAAAGGTTTTGTTGATGTCTTTGTCTAGCTCTGGAAAAACTTCATCGCCAGTAATAAAGATATCAACAGCAGCGCCTAAGGCTTGATAGATAGTCGCTATTTCGATGGCATTAATACCAGCACCAATAATAGCGAGTTTATTGGGAATGAAAGGCAGGGCTATTGCTTCGTTATAGTGCCAGATGTACTTGTTTGTCGCTGGTGTCAGCAAATTATTATGGTGTTTATTTTCATCTGTTTTAACTAAGCTATCTTGGTTGCTAACGTAACGCTGACTATTAAAGTCATCTTTTCGTATCACGTAGTACTGACTTTCAAGTTGATCGAGTTTATGACGAATAGCACTAAGGTCGATGCTGGGTTCTAAATAGTGAATACCTTGTGGACTTGCTCCTCGAACACTGTGCATTGATTTAGCCATATGCAGTAACGCGTGAGTTCGGACTATCGTCGTATCGACTTTCTGTTGTTGTATGTTTGCTTTCATTTAAACTCTCGTTAAAACGCAGAAAGTATCAATTTAACACATATTAAATACCCATTTATAGGTGGTTTTGGGTTGTTTGTTATCTGTGTCGCAATATGATTATTCTTGATAGCGTCGTAATAAAAGGTAAATACTCTGGAAGATTGCCGTAACAGCAGCGTTTCTGATCATAAGGCTTAGAAAGCAGGTAGCGAATCGAAGTGGATTAATTCAGGCCAGCAATGTGATCTGAGTGGCTTAACGCGTTTTAACTTGTTAGTTATATATATGTAATATGTTACAGCGTTGAGATGTTCTATTAGTTTATTTAAATTAACTATTTAGGCTATTTTTATAAACGCTTTTTTTTTTACTATAATTCAATCAATTGCTCTCAACTCCTCTCAATATCACCTGAAATGTATGTTAATTAACACGGAAAGGTTATTAACTTAAGGTTAACATTCTGTTATCACTGTTTTAAAAATGAAAATGGAGTATGCCCTCTAAAAATGACTTGCTGTTACGTTTAATCGAATCTAACATATCACTAATTGAGTATTTTTGTAAAAGCCTGATGTTACCGATTATTAAAAGGATATGATAATGCCTGTATTAGATGTCGAAGCAAAAACACGATCAGCTCAGCAAGTTTTAAATTCAACTAACGCTACAGATAAACCTGAAGCTGTTAGGTTAAACGATGTCGAGAAATTAGTTGATGCCGTACTTGCCGAAGTTGGAAACCATATTGTTTTGGGACTGCCGATAGCAATTGGCAAAGCGATTACGTTTAGCAACGCGTTATATCAACGCGCAAAGGCTGATCCAAGTATCACGTTGCAAATTGAAACTGCTATATCGTTGGAAATTCCCCGCGCTAAAACAGAGCTTGAAAATAAATTTCTTGCCCCATTTGTCAGTCGCCATTTTGCTGATGTGCAAGAACTTGATTATATGAAAGATATTCGAAATAAAACGTTACCAGATAATATTACTGTTTTTGAATTCTTCTTTAAAGCGGGTAGTTTTATAAATCACGCTCAGCAGCTCAATTACACAAGTACCAATTATACCCACGCTGTTCGAGATTTAATAGATAAAGGGGTTAACGTTGTTGCACAAGTTGTTGCGGAGCGACACGTTGATGACGTCACTACATATAGCCTTTGCAGTAACTCAGATTTAGCATTAGATATGATTCCTGTGTTAGCAGAGTTAAAGGTTACAGAAGGCAGAAAATTTGTCTGTGTGGGTGAAGTTAATTCTAATATGCCATTTATGCGTAATCATGCTGAAGTCAGTGCTAATACATTTAATTTTATTTTAGAAAGCCAAGAAAAAGACTATGCATTATTTGCTACCCCTGAAGATGCTATTTCAAACGCAGATCATATGATTGGATTTTATGCGAGTAGTTTGATTAAAGACGGTGGAACACTCCAGCTTGGCATCGGTTCACTTTGTAGTGCACTAAGCTATAGCTTGTTACTCCGCCACCAAAATAATGGACGTTATAATGAAATTTTCAATGATTTAAAAATTGAAGAAAAATTTCCTATCGTGGCTAAAGTCGGCGATAGAAGTATTTTCAGCCAAGGTTTATACGGATGCAGTGAATTAATGGTAGATGGTTTTATGCATTTGTATCAAGGCGGGATCTTAACACGCCAAGTATTTTCTGATGTTTTATTACAGTCTTTACTGAATGATAGAGTGATAACCACTGATGTAAACATATATACACTCACCACATTACTTCAGCATAAAGCAATTTCAACCGAACTAACCACGAAGGATCTTGCTTACCTACAAGAATTAGGGATATTTAAACCGGCAGTGACTTTGTATCAAAACACCTTGTATAGTAATGACAAAAGTTGTATTGCAGATTTAAGTCAACCAGATGCACTTTTGTGGATTGAGCAGCATTGCCTCGGAGACAAACTTAAAGGTGGTATTGTAATGCATGGCGCCTTCTTTATTGGCCCTAAGGCATTTTATAAAGCACTGAATGCAATGACTGAAGAAGACCATGCTAAGTTCTGTATGACAAGTGTGAAGTATGTGAATGATCTGTACGATCATTTCTTGGGTGATCAAAAAATTAAAGCGATGCAACGTAAAGAAGCTCGCTTTCTTAATTCTGCAATGATGGTGACACTTGATGGTTCCGTGATCTCCGATGGATTAGAAAATGGCCAAGTGGTTAGTGGTGTAGGTGGTCAGTATAATTTTGTGGCTCAATCTCATCAAATTAAAGATGCCCGATCGATTCTTAAATTACGCAGTACCTGTGTACGAAATGGTAAACTTCAATCCAACGTATTGTTCAACTATGGGCATAACACTATTCCTCGTCAGCTGCGTGATATTGTGATTACTGAATATGGTATTGCAGATCTACGAAGTAAACCGGATCACATTGTTTATACCGAGTTAATTAAAATTGCTGACTCTCGATTTCAGTCTCAATTACTTCAACAAGCAAAAGACGCTGGTAAAGTGGCTGCTAATTACCAAATCCCCATCGCATTTTGTCATAATTTACCTGAGGCGATCACCGGTCTTTGTAACAAGTATAAGCAACATGGTGTATTCCCTGAGTACCCACACGGAAGTAGTTTTACTCGTGCTGAGTTGAAACTGATGAAGGCATTAAAGTCATTGAAAAATAAAGGACAGTCGAGAAGGGGTAAGTTCAAGCTGATGTTGCAAGGACTCATGGCAACAAAACCAACTAAAGAAATTCAGCAATTGTTAAGTCGTATGGACCTCACTAATCCGGTTAATTTTGCAGAACGTATGGCTCAACGTTTATTGAGTAAAGAATTGCAGAAAAAATAGTGGATATTTATAAGCGAGCTTAATAACTAAGTATTTATAGGTAGATCTGTTAAACTGTTCGAAATCATTATCAACTGATGAAATTGACTATGAGTAAATCTTTATGGACACCAATTATCACTTCAGTTCTGATTTTTGGCAGTGTGGCTAGTTACTATTTATTGAACGATTATCAGCGGATAGAGACGCAACAAGCGCTACTATCAGCGGTTTATTTCGAACAACTGTCTGCGTCTGAAATAAGTGATAAGCGTATTTTGACGCTGCAAGACAAGCTTTATGATGATAAGCAGAATGCCAAGCTTTGGTTTCAACTCGGCAATGCCTACCTATATAACGGCGAATATGATAATGCTGTATTAGTGTTTGGTTATTCAACCAGGTTAACGCCTAGTCCGACGGCAACGCTGTATTCAGCAAAGGCTTCTGCATTATATTATGCGGGTGGACAGCATTTAACGGTAGAGGTTAAAACACTACTTAATCAAGCGTTATCACTCGAGCCCAATAATGAAACGGCATTAATGATGTTAGCGTCAAATGAATTTATGAATGTGCGTTATCAACAAGCTATCGACCTTTGGGTACAGTTGCTTGACTCTGATCAGCAAGGGTTAGATAGGGTAGCTATTATTAACTCTATTAATCAAGCGAAGCAATTTATTAAGTAACGATGAATACCAATCACGATAAATAGTTGATCACTTATTTAACGCAATTGGTATAACCACTTTGGCTTTTCGTCATTCAGTTATCTCATTATTTATTAAGAAAAAAAATGCCGACATCAAGTCGGCATTTTTATCATTACCAGTGTTCAGTAATTAATAAGTCGCTTCACGTTTTTCTGCTTCAGCTTCCCATTTAGGTACAAGTGTTTTCAAGAATTCAGCTTTCTCTTTTTTCATCTTGTCCATATCCATTCCCAATGCTTGTTGTGCTAAGGCTTTGGTTGAGATATCAGGGATTTCGATTGGATCTGTAATCCCTTTCTTAGCAAGTAGGCGAATTAATTGAGTTCGTGCATCTGTCGCACGGTCTAACGCTGTACCTAATACGCGTAAGGCAACTTCTGGTGCATGCATATGTATACCATGAGAGGCAGTCGCATAATCCCAGCGCCATTGTGCATGACGGATATTGAGTTGGATTTCATCCATTTCAGCTTGTGTTGCCCCTGCTTCCCATGCTGCTTTTGCTTCGAAATGCGCTGCGATGATTTGCTTTTCGGCAAGGAGTTTCATCTCAGTCACTTGCTGCTTACGTGTTTTAACAACGTCCTGTAACATTTCTTTACTTTGGGTATGACAGTTTGCACACGTATCTTGGAAACGATCAAATGGGTTACCTACTTTATGGTCGGTAAATACTTTACCATCCTCATTCGTTACTTTCGGCATATGGCAATCAACACACGTTACGTTGTTTTTACCATGGATACCTTCACGCCATGTTTCATAGCCTGGATGCTGTGCTTTTAACATTGGCGTTTTAGACACTGCATGCGTCCAATCTTTGAAACCAATTTCGTCATAGTATTCTTCCATTTGGTCAACGGTTGTGCCTTTATCCCATGGGAATTTAACGGCTTTTGTTGGACCTGTGAAATAGTACTCTACATGGCATTGCGCACAAACTTGTGCTTGTTGATCAAGGCGACCTTGCTCTGCAAATGGCTTATTAATCGCGGCCATTGCTCGTTCAACGTGTGGACGAGTCAGTTTCAGCGCGGGTTCACCATTTTTAAATGCGTCGCTACGGGTATCATGACAATCGGAACAACCAATGGCATTGACCACTTCAGCGCCACCTTTAGCCCATTTACCTGAAAAGTAAGCATCTTCACCATTTTGTTCAATAAAGCGCGCTACGTCAGGGCTTTTACAGCTCCAGCAAGACATGACCATAGGGCCATTCTTTGCATTAGTTGGTCCACCTGTACGTAAGGTATTACGAATGTCATCAATGGCATAGAAATGACCACGGGCTTTATTATAGTCTTTAGAAAATCCATAACCCGCCCACATGATGACCATATTTGGATCACCTTGTAATGCATCTTCTATTTCTTTACTTTCACTGGTCGCTTTCCACGTTTTGTATTGATCCGGATGTGCTTGTTGGAATTTTTCATTTCGTGGTTCTAATTTTTCTGATACTTGATCAGCAGCAAATACAGTACTACTGCTAACACCAAGCAATAATGTAGCGAGCAGAACTGCCACGCCAGAGGCTGGTTTTAGAGTTTTATATACACTAGCCATGTTGTCTCCAATTATTAATTATTTAGGTTGACCAAGCGTTGTGAGAGTGGCAATAAATAAGAGTTGGAAACGTATTTATATATTTTAATTTAATTTTTCATGTCAGAATTATTTTTAAAATATATAATTACATTATTTAAAATATATCAAATCTACTTGTATATAAATAAAAAAAGACGTTTACTCTCTTGTTTGTTGTTCTCGATCAAGATAATTAAAATAATAAATAATGTATTTTAATTATCCTCAAATAAGTACGAAAAAAAGACGGTCAAAGAGATGGCTATACAGTAAATGACACACGTTGACATTTACTTACATTTCAACATAGCGTGTTAATCTTTTTAAAACATTGGCTTATGCGTTTGTTGATGTATATCTCAAATATAGAATTAACTCGTTATAGGTAAGGGTTATTTGTTTTTAATTTTACAGTTTTAAAATATAATGAATTCGTTAAGCGTTGTGGCTGGCATTGTAAATAAGAATTATTCTTAATTAGAATTAGTGTTACTCAGATAAATGAATAATTTATAAGTTGAAATGTTTTATTTTTAAATTTTCATCTGAATAATTAAACTAACGAAAATTAAAATGTATTTTTAATTAATATACATTTTTATAATTCTCATAGAAGGATGCAAAATGGGTAATGTAAAATTAGCCATACGTACAACGATTAGCTTTCTGCTCTTCATATGTATCTATGGTTTTAATTTCAGTGCTGCAGCAGAGTCGCCAGATCGCTCGGTCATTAATGCAAACACTGATAGTCGACACGAAGTGACGTTTAATCGCGACAGTGATTATGCTTGTATACAATGTCATAAGGATTCGAAAGAAACACGCCAGGGTACACATGGTGAAAAAGTTGTAGCAGAAATAGGCAGAGACCTTAAATGCGTTGAATGCCATAACACTATTGGTCCAAACCACCGCGAAGATGCCCCGCAAGTCACTAAATTTTTCGCCGCTCAATCTAAAATGGGCACACATAAAAACTTGCTGGATTTTGACGCTATCTTAAACGCAACGGATAATTGTACCGCTTGCCATACATCAGAGAAGCTACAAGAGAAAACGTGGATACACGATGTACATGCCAAGAAAGCAACGTGTTCGTCTTGCCATGTGATCCATGCCGATGGTGAAAAAGAAGGTATGCAAGCGCTAGAACGTAAGGAACAAATTGCGCAATGCGTCGATTGTCATAAAGACTTTAACTTGATAAAAGAAGATAAGGGAGAATGACATGGCCTGTTCTAGACGAAATTTATTAATTGGTGCTGGTGCGATAATTTTTACGACTGGCGTCTCTAAAATTGCGCAAGCCAAAAAATCATTAGTTGCTACGCAAGAAGACGGTGATAAACGTTACGGTATGGTTTTTGATGAAACGGCTTGTATTGGTTGTACAGCTTGTACAGATGCCTGCCGTGAAGTTAACAATGTACCGGAAGGCGTATCACGTTTAAAAATTGAACGCAGTGCGCCGATGGGGGAGTATCCCGATGTCGATTACACATTCAATCGTGTTTCTTGTCAGCACTGTGATAATGCACCTTGTGTAACTGTTTGTCCGACGGGTGCTTCGTATGTTGATTTAAAAACAGGCATTGTCGATGTTCATAGCGATAAGTGTGTTGGTTGTGGTTATTGCTTAGCGGCTTGTCCGTATAAAGTGCGATTCTTCCATCCAGAAACTAAAGCGGCAGATAAATGTAATTTCTGTCGTGATACTAATTTAAAAGCCGGTAAATTACCTGCTTGTGTTGAATCATGTCCGACTAAAGCATTGACCTTTGGTGATCTGAACGATCCGACGAGTGAGATAAACAAAGTGATTGCCAGTAATGCCGTTTATCGTTCGAAAGTAGAACTAGGTACCGAACCAAAACTGTATAAAGTAGCGGATACAAAAGGGGAGATAAAACGATGAATACAATTGTAAGTGCTTTTACGTTTGATTCTTTGGTGTGGGACTGGCTTATTGCGATATACCTGTTTTTAACCGGGATGTCGGCTGGTATGGTATTAATTTCGATTCATTTGAAGCGCAAGGTTATTGATGGTAAAGCGTCAGCCAATGGCATTATTAAGGCGACGGCTGTTTTAGCACCGCTCGGAATTATTACTGGTTTAACCATCTTGATCTTTCATTTAACCAAACCCTTATCATTTTGGAAGATCTTAGTCTTCTTTAACCCAACCTCGGTTATGTCGATGGGCGTGATCTTATTCCAAGTTTATATGGTCATTTTATTTACTTGGATCGCCATCATGTTTAAAGACGAATTAGCGGTATTACTGCAGAAGTTATTCAAAGGTCGCTTTGACTTTGTTAATCCAATTGTAGATAAACTCGCAAAATTTGAGAATGCACTAGAGCTACTTTTAGCACTGCTCGCTATGATGTTAGCGGCTTATACTGGTTTTTTATTATCGGCATTGAAAACGTATCCGATGTTAAATAACCCTGTATTACCCGTGTTATTTATCTTTTCTAGTGTGTCATCGGGTGCGGCGGCGTGTTTACTGCTTGGTATTATTGGGTTTAAAGAATCATTCGACAGTAATTGCGTTAAATGGATCCACGGTATTGAACGTCCGGTGGTGGTGTTTGAATTGTTTGTATTACTCACGTTTTTTACTGGCCTTATCTTTGGTGGTGGCCAGAAGGAAGTGGCTGCGATGGCTGCGATTGGTAGTGGCTTTTGGGCATCATGGTTCTGGTACGGCGTGGTTGGTGCGGGTATGTTGATGCCATTAGCGTTAAACTTTTTTGTGCCAGCACAGTCACGTCATAACAAAGCGTTTGTATTGTTAGTTACATCACTCAGCCTTGTTGGTGTGTTAATGCTACGTACATTTATTTTGTATGCGGGACAGATGACAGTTGTTTAACTGTTAGTTACTGATAACTGACTATCATTTAAGGATTATCTTATTGTGTTATTAACGGTTGTCTTAAATCAAAGTTAATATCTTGGGCATAAGTTAATGTCTTAAGTACCAGCTAATGACTTATATAAAGTAAGAGGGTTCATTAGGACTCTCTTTTTTTTCCTATTATTAATGGATCCATTTATGATCCCAGAAATTGCATTATTTTCGCTTATCTTTGGTACCTTCTGCGCTATATTAGGTGCCGTTATTCCCTTGTTTGGCATCGCGACCAAACAACCACATTTAAGCCGTTATTCGTGGTCATTGAGTTATGGCGCGTTTTTCGCGGTGACTACCTCAATCTGTCTACTTGCTTATAGTTTCACTGTCGATGACTTCTCTGTCACCTATATCGCCCAACATTCTAATTCTCAGTTACCAGTATTGTTTAAGATAGCCGCTGTGTGGGGCGGACATGAAGGCTCACTATTATTTTGGGTGTTTTCGTTGTCGTTATGGTCGGCGGCAATTGCGTTCGTTAACCGCCATCACAATCAAGCTTTTATTAGCCGGGTATTGATCGTATTAAGTTTATTAACGGCTGCATTTGGTTTATTTACGCTGCTGGGCTCGAATCCTTTTGCACGGTTATTGCCGGTACCGATGCAAGGACGAGATCTACACCCGATGTTACAAGATGTAGGTCTTATTTTTCACCCACCATTATTGTATTTAGGTTATGTGGGATTTTCGGGTTCCTTTGCCTTTGCTGTGGCTGCGTTAACGATGCCAGATATTAATATTCCTTGGCCACAGTGGAGCCGAGCTTGGACGCTTGCCGCTTGGGTTTTGCTCACCGGCGGTATCGCACTGGGTGCTTGGTGGGCTTATTATGAACTGGGTTGGGGCGGATGGTGGTTTTGGGACCCGGTTGAAAATGCGTCATTGCTGCCTTGGTTAACGGGTACTGCATTATTGCATTCATTGGTCGCCAGTGAAAAGCGTCAGGCGTTGATTAACTGGAGTTTACTACTGTCCATATTTACATTTAGCTTAAGTTTACTCGGTACTTTTGTGGTTCGCTCAGGGATCTTAACTTCTGTGCATGCATTTGCGGTAGACCCTACACGCGGACTGGTATTGCTCGTGATCTTAGCTGTTTGTGTTGTAGTGCCGCTAACGTTGTTTATGTTACAAAGCGATAAAATAAAACCATTAAAACTTCGCAGTATTGTCAGCCGAGAAGTATTGTTTCTAATGCTAAATAGCTTGCTGGTGGTTGCAACATTATCGGTATTACTCGGCACTTTTTATCCGATGATCTTTCAAGTCTTCAATTTTGGCAGTATCTCTGTTGGCGCACCTTTCTTTAATGCAGTATTTGTACCTTTGGCATTGTTATGTTTTGCATTAATGAGTATCGCCCCTTTTATACACTGGAGTAAAACCAATCTTGATGCCATGAAGATCAAGTTAATATTAATTTGGATTTTTGCTGTAATTATCGGTTCGGTGGCTAGCTACTTAGTTAATGATAGCTTGTCGGTATTTGTACTTCTGGTATTGATATTGTGTGCGGCTGTGGTTATGTCGAGTTTATTTGGCGGCGTGCGTATTCGCCATTTAGCCATGACAGTTGCGCATGTTGGTGTCGCGATTACTGCGGTTGGTATATTATTCGTCAGTTATAATTCCACCGAGATAAGTACTAAAATGAGCCCAGGTGTTTCGGTCGAATTAGGCGATTTAACCGTTAACTATATAGAGACTGAGTGGTTGGTCGCG
The DNA here is from genome assembly GCF_013215705.1 of Moritella sp. Lineage (GTDB taxonomy): Bacteria > Pseudomonadota > Gammaproteobacteria > Enterobacterales > Moritellaceae > Moritella. The sequence continues at coordinate 77,698 of NZ_JABSQR010000022.1, forward strand.
TCTAATTATACTGCAGAACAGGCGATACTGGAGGTCGTTGATAAGGACGGCCATATTGTGCAATTGAAACCACAAAAACGCCATTATCCAGTCCGAGTGATGAACATGAGTGAACCTGCGATTAATTCTAGTTGGCGGCGTGATATCTACATCACCATGGGTGAGAAAATAGACCGTCACTCATATGCGATTAGAATACAAAATAAGGCGTTTATTAATTGGCTATGGACGGGAAGTATAGTAATGATGATTGGTGGTCTGTTAGCAATAGGACAACGTTATGCTAAGTTATAAATTTAAGTTAATACTACCTAGCTTGTTAGGGCTATTGTTTGTTGCCTTGATGATGTTCGCGTTAACGTCACAAGAGGATAAACGAGTGACTCCCTCGGTTTTAGTCGGTAAACCAATCCCTGTTTTTACTGCCAGTAGCTTAAATTCTGATACTAATTTGCTAGATAACAGCGTGTTTCAAACGGATGAAAAATTCACTTTGTTAAATGTCTGGTCTTCTTGGTGTGCTGTTTGCCAAAGCGAGCATGATTTTTTAATGAAGCTGGCGATTAAAGATAATGTGCGTATCGTTGGATTAAATTATCGTGATGATCTGTCTGATGCGAGTCAAGTATTAAGCATGCTTGGCAATCCTTATGTTGCTACGATCTTTGATCCCGAAGGCAAGTTAGCACTGGATATGGGAGTGATTTCCACGCCAGAGACATATTTATTGGATAACCAAGGCATTGTGTTGTTTCGTTATTCTGGAGCATTAGATGAGTTAGCTTGGCAGCATTACTTCAAGCCATTAATACAAGTTTTGTTAAAATAAACAGCTAAAATAAGGACGCGTTAAATGAAGTTGTCATCGGTGTATTTGTTTATTTTTATCATGCTAGTTGTATCGCCTCTATCTGCACAGTTACAAACAGAAAACAACATATCATCGAGTGTTGAATCACAGCAATCGGTAGAAATATTTGAGTTTAATTCTGTTGGTACTCAAAATAGGGCGATTAACTTAGCACGTCAATTACGTTGCCCTCAATGCCGAAACCAGAATCTGATGGAGTCAAATTCACCGATAGCCAAAGATTTGCGACTTGAAGTGTATTTGATGGTAAATGAGGGGAAAACCGATCGACAAGTGATTGAATTTCTGACTAGTCGTTTTGGTGATGTTGTCTTGTATAAACCTAAATTTGAACCAAGAACTTATGTATTGTGGTTTGGACCCTTGTTTCTTATTATATTATTTGGTTGGTGTGGTTATCGCAAAGTAACTGTATCAATGGCTAATTAATTTTATTTTACGTGTATATTAATTCTTAATCTTGACTCATCTAGAATAAAATACCTATTAAGTAATGCCTTTAGGTCGGTTATATTGTTTTTTTTATAATCTAATCTCTAATTAGATTAAAATTCCACATTTAAAATCCAGCGCTAAAAATCAAACTTTTATATATAAATACCTCGTCTTAAATTATTGATCTTAATCACATTTATTTATCGTGACTACCTGTAATGTTTATTTGCTTTTGTTTAGTAAAGCTCAGTTCTAGATCTTTGAACTGATTTGTTAACTTAAATCTAATAATAAAGGATAGACAAATGAAACGGATTTTTGCATTTTTTACTCTATGTTTGATTGTATTTAGCAGTCAGGCTAAAGGTTTAACGAATAGTTCGAATTATAAGGGTTACACAGAAACGAAATATCCCATTGTTTTGGTCCATGGACTTTTTGGTTTTGATTCCATTTTGGGTATTGACTATTTTTATGGCGTTATCCGTGCTCTAAGTAAAAGTGGTGCTGAAGTGTATGTGGCTCAAGTCTCTGCGACGAATACTACCGAAGTTCGTGGCGAGCAGTTATTAGCACAGGTTGAACAGATTTTAGCGGCTACGGGTGCAGATAAAGTTAACTTAATTGGTCATAGCCATGGCGGGCCAACAGCACGTTATGTGGCATCTGTTGCCCCACAATACGTGGCGTCTGTTACAAGTATTGGTGGTGTAAATAAAGGCTCTCGTGTTGCTGATATTTTACGTGGAGAGGTACCAGAGGGGTCGGTATCTGAGGAACTAATAGCTTCTATGGCTGATGGTTTAAGTAAGTTAATTACTTTTCTTTCTGGTGGAGGAAAGCTACCACAAGATACAGTCGCGGCATTAGAAGCATTAACAACTAAGAACTCGCTAAAATTTAATGAATCATATCCAGAAGGTGTGCCTATTACGGCATGTGGTGAAGGTGATTATGTTGCTGCAAATGGGGTTTACTATTACTCATGGAGCGGTAGTGCTAACTTTACTAACGCGTTAGATCCAATGGATTTGGCGCTTACGTTGACTGGTAAGGCTTTTAATGTTCCAAATGATGGCCTTGTTTCTTCGTGCAGTTCACGCTTAGGTAAAGTCATTCGCGATAATTATAAAATGAATCATATGGATGAAGTTAATCAAACTTTAGGTCTTCATCATTTATTTGAAACTGATCCAAAAACTTTATATCGTCAACATGCTAACCGTTTAAAACTACAAGGTTTATAGAAATGAAAAAGATCGTATTAACGCTGGTAGTTTTAATCGTAGTCGTTACTGCGATCTTTATTTATAAAAATAACACTAATAAGCAAATACAAGCGAAATCGTTCCAGTCAAAATCGCAGCAGGATACTGCTATTGATTCAACATTTGATCGCGATACATTTGAATATTTTTTATCGGGGTTAGGTGAGGTTGAGTTGGATAGTTTACAAGATAAATTTATACGGTTTAATTCGCAACGTCCTGCTGACTCACAAATAGATAAGGTACTATTTGAGCAATATATTAACTATAAAACCTATTTACAGACACTAGAATCTAATGCTAGTTCTGCTGAGTTTGGTTTAGAAGATTTGATTGCGTTAAATGATCAATTACTTGCTGCTCAGCTTAAGTTTTTTACAGCGGAACAACAAAAAAATCTGTTCGCAGAAGAAAATCAATTAAGAATGATGACATTGAAAAAGCTAGAGCTTCAGCAAGCTACAGCGTCAGAAGAGGAGTTTAATGTATTATGGCAACAAGAATTACAGTTACTTCCAGAAGAACAACAGGTAGCGTATAAGAATGCGGCCTTAATGGGGTCGTTGGTAAATACAGAAGGCATGGATCCTCAAGAACAGTATTTGATACGCCAAGAACTGGTAGGGGCCGAAGGAGCACAACGTTTGGCTGAATTAGATGCAAAGAACGAGGTGTTTAACACAGACGTTGATATCTATTTAAATGAACGACAAGCGTTAATGACTGATGATAGCTTAACGATGGAAGCGCTAGAATCAGCGATAACAGAATTACGTAAAGCGAGCTTTTCTTCTCAACAACAACGCCGTATTAAAGCGTTGGAACGAATTAATGATGTTAATACGAAATCATAGCTGGTTGCTAAGCTTCCCAATCGAACACGTGCTGAATAAATTCCAGAACTCTAGTGAGCTGATTATTTTGTTGGATTAGTGATTTTATCTTGATTTATTGTTTAAGATCAATTTAGTTCAATAAACTGAGGACGATAGCAGTTATGGACTATTATATCGAAATATTGAATACTCCCAATAAATAGCCCAATGTTTAATTATTATTAAGCATAACATATATTTATGGGCTCCCATTGTATGTTATGTCTATTTATCTTTAGCAACTCATTGAACTTCATCACATTTATTAATAACCTATCTCGATACTATGCCTTTGTATTTATTTAAGTTCAGCTCTGTTTTGGGCGTTGAATTAACTTGTTAATTTTAATTTAATAATTAGGAGTGAATAAATGAAAAAATTTCTTACCTTTTTAACTATGTGTTTGGTTGCTTTTAACAGTCTGGCTGCTGAATCGAGTGATAGAACTGAACAAAAAGGTTATACCGAAACGAAGTATCCAATAGTCTTAGTTCATGGACTGTTTGGTTTTGATTCAATTGCTGGTGTTCAATATTTTTATGGTATCCCTAATGCATTAACCAGAAGTGGTGCTGTGGTGTACGTCGCTCAGGTTTCTGCAACGAATGGAACAGAAGAACGTGGCGAGCAGCTATTAACACAGATTGAACAGATTTTAGCTGCTACAGGAGCAGACAAAGTTAACTTAATTGGGCATAGTCATGGCGGGCCTACAGCACGTTATGTGGCATCTGTTGCGCCGCAATATGTGGCATCAGTAACCAGTATTGGCGGTGTTAATAAAGGTACAATTATTATCGATATCATACGTGGAGAAGTACCAGAAGGCTCAATATCAGAAACGTTAGCCGTTACGATCACTGCTGGTTTTAGTAACATAATTAACTTCCTTTCTGGTAATGATGACTTACCACAAAATCCAATTGCGGCATTAGAATCGTTAACAACTAAAAGATCGTTAGAATTTAATCAATCATACCCAGAAGGTATTCCGACAACAGCGTGTGGTGAAGGTGAGTATCTTGCTGATAATGGTGTTTATTATTATTCATGGAGTGGTTCCGCTAATTTCACTAATTTGTTAGACCCAGTCGATGCGGCACTTGTTTTGACTGGCGCTGCTTTTAGTGAGCCTAATGATGGTCTGGTATCTGCGTGTAGTTCGCACTTAGGTAAAGTAATTCGCGATGATTATAAAATGAATCATGTCGATGAAATTAACCATACATTTGGTATTCATCACCTGTTTGAGACGGATCCAAAAACCTTATATCGTCAACACGCTAACCGTTTACAATTACAAGGCTTATAGAAATGAAACAAATCGCATTAACGTCGGTAGTTTTAATTGCAGTCGTTACTGCGATTTTTATCTATACGAATAACACGGACAAGCAAATACAAACGCCATCGTTACAGTCAACATCGCAACTGGACACGGCTATTGATTCAACATCTGCTCGCGATACGTTTGAGTATTTTTTATCTGGATTAGGAGAGAAAGAATTAGACGCTTTACAAGCGAAATTTATACAGTTTAATTCGCAGCGTCCTGTTGACTCACAAGTAGACAAAGCATTATTCCAGCAATATATTCATTATAAAACCTATTTACAGACATTAGAGTCAGATGCGAACTCTGCTGACTTTGGTTTAGATGATCTTATGGCGTTAAATGATCAATTACTTGCTGCTCAGCTTAAGTTTTTTACACCAGAACAACAAAAAGTATTGTTCGCAGAAGAAAACCAACTTAGAACTATGGCATTGAAAAAGATAGAGCTCCAGCAAGTTGCTGCCTCGAAAGAAGAGTTCAATGTTATGTGGCAACAAGAGTTACAGTTGCTTCCAGAGAAAGCGCAGCTAGCGTATAAAAATGCGGCTTTAATGGGGTCATTGGCAAATACAGAAGGCATGGTTCCTCAAGAACAGTATTTGATACGCCAAGAACTGGTAGGGGCCGAAGGAGCACAACGTTTAGCTGAATTAGATGCAAAGAACGAGGTGTTTAACGCTGACGTTGATAACTATTTAAATGAACGACAAGCGTTAATGGCTGATGATAGCTTCACGATGGAAGCGCTAGAATCAGCGATAACAGAATTACGTGAGGCGAATTTCTCTTCTCAACAACAGCGCCGTATTAAAGCGTTGGAACGCATTGATGATGCTAATACGGATTCATAGTCATTGATATAAAGGGCTTGATAGTAACTGCCGCATTCATTTTTCACTCGATATTTAGCCGCTATGTCTAAGATGTTTTTTCTGCGGTCTTCTCTAACACCAAGATCAGAATAATAGCAGCAAGCATAGCCACGATAGCATACGCTAATAATGCTGGCTGGCCTGTCACTTGCTCAAAGCTAAATGGTGAAAGATTACGTTCTAACAATGGCACTTCAAGGCCACTCGAATTAGTTCGCCACGTTAACGTTTCTTTCCATGGCCATACTTTACCAAGTGTACCAATCATAAGCCCGGTTAAAAACGTCAATGTGATATCGCGGTAGTGTTTTAGTACCCACGTCAGCACGTGCGAAAAAGTCAGAATACCAATGGCACAACCTGCAGCAAACGTGCCTAGCGTAACAATGTCGATAGACTTGGCAGCCGCAAGAATTGGTGCATACATACCTAACATCAACAGGATAAAACTACCTGAAATACCCGGTAAGATCATGGCACAGATCGCAATAGATCCTGCCAGTAAGATATTGATCGACGTTGGCTCAAGATTAAGCGGTTGCAGCACGGTAATACTATAAGCAAAACCAATACCGGCGATGACAGCTACAAAGCGGCTGACTTTCCAGAATTCGACCTGCTTAAACATGTGGTTTACTGAGATGATGATTAAACCAAAGAAGAAAGACCACAGTGGAATAGGGTGCGTGTTGAGCATCCAAGTGATAACACGTGCTAACGTAAAGATACTCGTTAGGATACCTGCCAGCAATACGATCAAGAATGTACCATTGATGTAATCAAAAGCCGCTTTCAGACCATCCTTTTTGATCATACCGATTAGGCTTGGAGTAATGCGACTAATACTGCCTAACAGAGTATCGTAAATGCCGGTAATGAAGGCAATTGTACCGCCTGACACGCCAGGTACAACGTCTGCGGCACCCATCGCCATGCCTTTTATAAAGATAGAAACTTTACTCATGATTCTCCGTATAATTTATTGATTAAAGGTCAAATTTGACAGTATTATAAACTGTTTGAGTGAAAAAATGTCATAACAGTAAATACATTTTCCATTTAGTATAAATGGTCTTAATAATAACTAATCACCTGAAACATAAGATGGTGTCTTAATTATCATGTCAAAACGCTTATATCGTCATGCAAGTGAGTTGCTTTTAATCGCATAAATTATATAGCACTCAATTTTTTGTGATCTGAGGTGTGTTTAACGTGAAATTTTAAAGCAGATGAATTGGATTGTTACTTTGGTGTTTATTATCAGCGATCACGCTTTTTATCTATGTTTATGCTTAACTGTGATCTCAGCTAAATATTTAATATTATTGTATTTTAAATGTCATATTCTTAACTTAACCTCAGACCCCTATAACAACAATCAAAGGATTTGATGTGAATATACTAAAAAATGTAATAACAACAACTTGCCTCACTTGTGTTATGAGTGCGTCTGCACTTGCCGACAGTGATATCTACCTTACTAATAACTCTAACCAAACCATGTCTATTCAAGTTAACCATACCGGTTCAGATTTACTTGAGGAAGGCGCAGAATGGCAACAACATGTACAGACACTTAAACCATGGGAAACTAAAATGGTATTAAGTTTTAATCGTTGGGAAGGGGTTAAGTCTGGTGATACTTATCAGTTCGAAACACTGGTGACCAATGAAAGTGGCGAGTCGCTGTCGTTGTTACAACAAGTGAAAGGATATTGGTATAAATCAACACTTGATCACGGTGCAAGAGCCAATGATGTTGCGTTGAATTGGGCGGATGATCGTGATACTTACCGTTATCAATCGCAATATAACAGTAGCAGCAATAGTACTGAAATTGCGTTTAAAGCGAGTGCCACGGGTTGTTATGATGATATTTATTACAGTATCACCCCGCAAAAAATTGATGAGCAGCCTGTAGCTGACGCAGATACACTTAAAGTCATGTCATATAACGTCTGGGCTCTGCCTGTGATTGCAAAGCATATCGGTGACCGTTTTCAGGAAATACCGAAACATTTAAAAGGCTACGATGTACTCATGCTACAGGAAGTATTTGCTTCTGGTCGTGATGCATTTTTGCGTGATCTTGCTAAAGAATATCCGTATCAAACGAAGATGTTAGATTATCCTGGGATTAATGTTTACGATGGTGGTGTGACTATTGTGAGTCGCTATCCAATTGTAAATGAAGGGCAGTACGTCTATCCCGATTGTTCTGGTACGGACTGTTTTGCAGATAAAGGCGTAAATTATGCTGAAGTGATTAAAAATGGTAAGGCGTACCATGTATTCGCAACCCATACAGCGTCGTTCGATACTGATACCGCACGTGATTACCGCCAGCGTCAATTCCGTCAGATCCGCGAATTTGCTCATGCACAGAATATCCCAGCCGCTGATACTGTTGTCTATGGTGGTGATTTTAATGTGAATAAGCTTAAATTCCCAACCGACTATCAACAGATGTTTGCGAACCTTAGCGCTGATGAACCGCAATATGCGGGTTATACAGAGTCAACGTTCGACCCGCGTATTAATGCCTACGCAGGTAATGCCCTATCGGGTGGTGAAAATATCGAATATCTTGATTATGTTGTTGTCAGTAATGAGTTTGCGAAACGTAACGAGAACATAAACACAGTCAAAGTACCGCGTACAACGGTTGCTAGTTTATGGAAACATTGGAATTTATCCGACCATTTCCCAGTTAAAGCGGTGATCCGTTAATGCGGATACCATTACTATTAATAAGCGTTGCCTTTATTGGCAGCGTTTTTTACTTCATCACCAATGAAAATGAACTGAATTCAGATAAACCAAAAGAAGCGATACCGGCATTATTTGAAACATCTCATGCAACAGTGCAACCGACAACAATAACGGGTGCATCCAGCCAACCTAAAGGACAAATACAAAGTAATAGTGCTACGCGTGAGAAAGATACTTTATTACAAGACGTACAAGGGCAAGCGTTAATGACAGCGATAACGTCATTTTGGCAGCAATGTAGAAGGGAAAGTAATTGCGATGAATTGTTAGCCCAACAGCAGTTGTTACTTGATGATGATCGTTATCTGTTGTTGGTTAACTTCCCTGTAAATCAACAGAATGAACAACGGTTGATGGGGGCGTCGTTAATCAGTCAGGATGCAAGTTTGGCGGATAAAATCGCCACTGTTAAAGCGATTAGAGAGCAGGTGTGGGGTGATGATGCCGCGCTGTTATTTCAGCAGCAAGATGCTTATTATGATTACCGATTGTCGCTATCTGATCCTGATAATCGATTTAACCTAGCTCAGAATGCGGATGATTTCATCAATGAATATAATGCTATGTTGGCAGACCAGGGTGAGGACTTAGATAGCTTTGCGTTAAGTTCTGATACTGCCAAATATGAAGAGGCGTTGCAGCTAATCCCACCGTCTATGCCTGAAGATGAAACAGCTAGAATCAAGGCTAAATTGGCTTCGCAATATCTCACTGCTAACGAACGACAATCCATTGTTAACCGAGAGCAGCAAGTTGATAAGCAAGAGCAAGATATAACGGATTATCAGCAAGGATTAAATGAACTTGAGGTAACACTTGCTAATGAACGTGCAACGTCAAAGAAAACAATGAATGATGAAGATTGGCAAGTTTATAAAGCGGAACGTTTATATCAATACCGTCTTAATTTTTTTAGTCTTTAGTTTGTATTAAAAAACTTAATGAAAAAGTCATGTTTCCTTCATGTCCACGGCGCAGACTATGTGTACATCTGGGCTATACCAGATGTCATTTTGTGACGTTAACAAGGAGATGACCATGCAGAAAACGATGATAATTGCGTTATTAACCGCTGGGGTAGGGATGCTAGTACCCTCTGTGTTAGCGGCCAATAAAGCTGTGTTATTAGGTATTGATGGAGTGCAATGGGAAAAGGTACAAGCTTTAAATACCCCAAACTTTGACCGTTTGAATATCAATAAAGCGTATACGGGTGGCATGAAAGGTTATGATAATGAGCAGTTAACATCAAGTGGACCTGGCTGGGCGACAATTTTAACGGGTGTTTGGGTTAATAAACATAACGTTGATACTAACAGTGCAGGTTTGGCTAATGCCGATTTCCCCAGTATTTTTAAACGTATTCATGATGCAAACCCGATATTAACTCAAGCGTCATTAGTGCATTGGTCTCCGATTAATACGCAGTTTTTCAGCAATGATATTGCTAATGTTGAGCGGGTCGAAAGTGGCATCAGTGATGCGGATGTAACGTCTGCGACAATAAGTGAAATAAATAAAGGCACTGATTTTGTATTTGCACACTTAGATGACCCTGACCATCATGGTCACAGTACGTGTTTTGGTAGCGCTTATAACAAGAGTATTATTACTGCTGATCAGCAATTGGGTGAAATCCTAGACGTAATTGAAGTGGCTGAAAAACAAAGTGGCGATAATTGGTTGCTAATGGTAACGACAGATCATGGTCGTGACAGCTTAGGTTGTGGTCATGGCGCGCAGAAGCTGAACCAAAAAACCATCTTTATCGGCAGTAATGAACCAGTTAATGCTGAGCTTACCGATAAATTGGTTGGTGAAAATAATGATTTTTCAGGACTTTATGGTTACGCGGCACAAACGTCGATTGTGCCCACTTTATTAACCCACTTGGGAATTAAGGTTGAGCAAGAATGGAAGCTGGATGGTCCATCGCTTATCGGTGAATTAGGTGTTCGCAAATTAATGGCAAGTACTGATGGTTATTTACAGTGGATAAATGAGAGTGACGATGACATTCACATTTATCGTAATGATATTTTGGTTGATGTATTGTCTGCGCAAAATAATTCGTGGCAAGACAATGTAAATACTCGGTTGGGTACAGTCGATTATGTTCTTGCGAGTAACGCTAACCCAGTCGCGTTTCGACATAATGTGATGGATGTTAACGCAGGGCTAAGTTGGAACTTATCGCGGGGCTATTTCTTCCGCAGTGATACGCAATATGTACGTTATAACAAAATATTGGATAAAGCAGAAGACGGTTACCCGCGCGCTGTGAATGAGAGTAATTGGCCTGGTCTTGGTGCTTATCGTGAAAACCTTGTCGCTAGTTTCCATAAAGACAGTGACACGGCTTACTTTTTTACGCACGATGGACAATATTTATCTTACGACCTGAATACAGACTCAGTGAGAGACGGTTATCCGAAAGCGGTTGACGCGACCACGTGGTCAGGGCTTGAAGCATATGCTGACAATATCGTGGCGACATTACGTTGGAAAGGTAATAAAGTTTATTTCTTCCTTGATGACGGAAATTATCTACGTTATGACTTAGCTAACGATAGCGTTGACAGTGGTTACCCAAAACCGATAAATGATTCCACTTGGCCTGGTCTGGGGGCTTATGCACAACAGATTACGGCTGCAATTTATTGGGATGATACACGCGCATATTTCTTCTTGGATGGTCAACGTTATATTCGCTACAGTATAACGAGTGATAGTGTTGATAGTGGTTATCCTAAACCGACCAATGATAGTACATGGTCAGGTCTGTTAGGGATGTAATAGGGCCTAATTTAACAACCAAAACGAGACACTGTTTTGGTTGTTTTTATTTCGCTAAGCTGTTGTTGGACAGAAATAAGTTAGAAATTGAAGCTTTATGATCTAAAATCTAACCGTGCTTTTAGCTCTAGGAGCTTTTTCTTAGACCAGGCAGAGTTTGATTTTTTATAAAGCTCTAATGCTTTCTGCTCATCTTTAGCAACACCAAATCCATTCTCATACATAAGTCCAAGATTTCCTTGCGCACCTGCATCGCCTTAGTCCGCTGCTTTGCTATACCAGGTAACCGCTTGCTTGTAATCTATAGCCACACCTAATCCAGTCGCATACATAACACCAAGTTTAAATTGTGCATATGCATCTCCTTGATCAGCAGATTTTTCATACCAGATAGCAGCTTGCTTATCATTTTTAGCTACGCCTTGCCCATTATTATACATAAGACCAAGATTATATTGTGCAACCGAGCTGCCTTGATCAGCAGCCTTGCTATACCAAGTAACAGCTCGATTGTAATCTTTAGCTACACCGACCCCATTCGCATACATAACCCCTAAATTTACTTGTGCAGCTGAACGGCCTTGTTCCGCTGCTTTGCGATACCATACAACCGCTTGCTTAGCATCTTTCGTAACACCTTCGCCATTAGCATACATAACACCAAGATCAAATTGTGCATCTACATCTCCTTGAACAGCGGATTTTCCATACCAGATAGCAGCTTGCTTATAGTCCTTAGCTACAGCATTCCCATTATAATACATAAACCCAAGATCATATTGTGCTTTTGAATCGCCCTGTTCCGCTGCTTTGCTATACCAAGTAACAGCTTGCTCGAAATCGAATCCATTCGCATACATAAACCCAAGATTATATTGTGCAACCGAGCAGCCTTGATCAGCAGCCTTGCGATACCAACTCATCGCATCGCATCACTGTAATTCTGAGTAATACCTTGCCCATATTCATAGATAACACCAAGGTTATTTTGTGCCCAAGCATAACCTTGCTCAGCAGCTTTACGATACCAATTCACCGCATCACTGTAATTCTGACCTACGCCTTGCCCTTCATCATACATAACACCAAGGCTATTTTGTGCGCTAGGATTACCTTGCTCAGCAGCCTTACGATACCAATTCACCGCACCACTGTAATCCTGAGTGACCCCTTGTCCATATTCATACATAATGCCGAGGTTATTTTGCGCAGTAGCATCATTTTGTTCAGCCGCCTTTCTATACCAGATGAGTGCGTGACTGTAACTCTGAGTGACACCCTGTCCATCTGCATACATAGCACCAAGATTTGTTTGCGCTCTAGCATAATTCTGCTCAGCAGCCTTGCGGTACCAATTGATCGCTTCACTATAACTCTGAGCAACGCCATCTCCAGACTCGTACATAACGCCAAGGTTTGTTTGCGCTCTGGCATAACCCTGTTCAGCCGCCTTGCTGTACCAGCTGACCGCTTCACTGTGACTCTGGGTGATACCATCCCCATACTCGTACATAAGACCAAGGTTTGTTTGCGCTCTGACGTAACCTTGCTCAGCCGATTTTAGGTACAAACTAACAGCTTTACTGTAGTTCTGGGGAACACCATTACCGTTTTGATAGTTATATGCTAGATCATATTGTGAAGAAGCCTGATTCTGTTTAACAACTTCAGGCGTTGACTTGGTGTTTGAACAACCAGAAAGAGTGAGGGAGGCAGTGAGAGTGGCGAGTAATAATTTACGTTTCACCTTAAATCCTTTTGTGTGATGATTACTTTAAAACCATTGATAAAGAATCAATAATGGCATTTATATGCGTCATGTAGAATAGCAATTAAAACAATGTTATACCGCCAAAATACCCAAAAATAAATCATCTTAATAAATAATTATCATATTTAAACTTTGGAGCCCAGATTTACACCGAATCAAGCAACTCTCGCTGCTTTTTTACTGGTATTTTGCTCACTCCCCCCGGTGTCAGAATAGTTGCAATGTTAACTTAAATAAGTTTTCATAATTACCAAAGAAGGTTAAAGAGCAACATATGGCACATCATTCTAAAGAACTAAAACAAAAGCTTATTAATGATATGAGTCCACCAAACTCATTAACGACACCTGAGCTTTCAGCTAAGTACGGCGTTCCTAAGCAAACAATATATAGCTGGCGCAAAGCTGCATTAGCGCAAGGTATATTAGTCTCCAAACAAGCTAATAGTAATCAATGGAGCAATGAAACCAAGTTAGCTGCGATTATTGAAACATCGATAATGACACAAGCGGAAAAGGCTGAATACTGTCGTAAAAAAGGCTTATATTTAGAGCAACTAGCGCAATGGAAAGTGGCTTGCCTATCAGGTTTTAATGCTACGCCTCAATTAGATACAAAGCAGAAATCAGACC
>NZ_JABSQR010000023.1 GCF_013215705.1 Moritella sp.
ATTTTTACCTAAAATGGTGCTACCAAATAACACCCCTCCTTCATTAATTACTTCTCTAAGGTGTGAAAAAGCGATGCTCTTTTCGGATAGATTACCTGGTAAACAATGTAATAGATAATTAATGCTGACAGAATCAAATTTCTCACAGTTTAATGCTAATGGCTCTAAGATGTTACGGCAGTAGACCTCGGGGTTTAAGTGTTTAATAGCTTTAGATGTTGACTCTAAACTGTTGTTATTTAGATCCACTAAGGCAACTCTTCTAACAGTGCTAGGAAGGTATTTTTTTAAATAATAACCTGTTCCGACTCCCACATCTAAATGGTTGTTAGATACTAACGTCGCAAATTTTTTGCCGATAATGTTAGTTGGACATTTCCATAAATAATTATTTGAAAAACCTAAAACCCATATGTCATAGATTGAAAGTACCTTTTTTGAATAAACAGCTTGACCTGTAATAACGTTTTTATTCATCTAATTTTAAAACACCCAATTTAAAATTAGATGTATACACCATCTATTATATAAATAAAAGCTTACCAGTTAAACTAAATATATCGCGAGTGTGACTTCCTTATAACAAGAAAAATTCTGTATTGATGCGGTAAATCAGGTCTTCTTGTAATGGTCAACTCAAATCGGACACTTGCTTAAGCTACTTTTCTTAATATCTGTTGCTCAAATTCCATCGGTGATAAATACCCCAATGTCGTATGTGACAGCTTGCTGTTATAATAAGCAAGGTAATCCAAAATACAGAGTTCAGCATCTTTCTTTGTTTTCAAGCGATAGTAATGCATATGCTCGTGTTTTAAGCTTCTAAAAAATAGCTCTGTTGGTGCATTATCCCAACACTCACCTTTGCCGCTCATGCTGGCTATCATCTCCATTGTCGATAGCATTTCTTGGTACTTACCGCTTGCGTATTGGCTGCCTCTATCTGAATGATGCATCACGCCAGCATTGGTTTTTTGTCGGCAATACTCCATCCAACAATTTTCCTTGAATATAAATCCATAACAGCATGTAATAACCCATAACAACATGTAATAACCTGTAATAACCTGTAATATTTTTTTGATAATGAATATCTTAGTATTCATCTACAGTTTAAAAATATCTAATATCAGTACATTGCCAGGAATAATAAAATGAAATGTTGTAACGACTCAAGGCTACAGAGAGTCAATAGAAAATGGTTTGAGAAATTATTGTATAGCGGTATCTATAAATGTAATCGCTGTGGCAAGGTGTTTAAACTTAAAGCTAGCTAAGACCTAAACTCATAAATATCAGCTAAGAACACAGCCTAATTTCTTAGCTGACAGATTGATCTCACATCAGGAATTAATACCGTAAACTATTCACCACCTAAACTATTCACTACCTAAACAATAAACTTGTTTAAATACTCAATAATTTAAGTCGGCTAAGCTTACTTGCCAGTGTCTATACCATCGACGTTTAGCGTCTTACGCTTGTTTAACGATATCGTTTACACAATGGCGCTTACAGCGATTCAAGCTAAGTAATTAACGCCTTAGCCTCAGATAAAAAAAAACATGTGTAAGGCTCATTTAGGAGCCTTTTAGATATAACAAAAACGGCTAAAACAGCCAGTCTTTAGTTGTATTTAATTTCTAATTTTTCCTTGATTTTTCAATAAATATTAAAATTTAAACATAAAACCCTTTTAATACATACACTTAAACAAATAGCCCCAGTTAACACACAAGGTTATCCACAGAAATTGTGGATAACCTAAAAAAAACACATGTTATGGGGAAAACAATCCAATTATATGACTTATTTGTCCACAACACCATTTTTACAGTTAAAGTTATACACAGGTGAAGTAATACTAAGGAGATGTATACACAATACGGACATTTTTGTGTATAAAATAATAAACTCAAAAATAAGTTAATAGTCAGGTCGTGAAAGTCATATAAATAACACTGTTTATGTATAAAACAGGCATAAAAAAAGCCTCAAACGAGGCTTCTTCTATCATCAGTAATATATCGTCAACTATTCAGTCTAAGTTGATTAATTTACGCCTGACTCATCTTCAAGTTGTTTGCGTAATTCCGCTTCCAATTCTTGTTGTAATTCGTCTTGAAGTTGATAATACGATAAATCATTTTCATTATAGTCCATCATAACCACCTTAATCGTACTTAACAGTACATCGTTAAAATATGTCGATAATCGATAACCCGTTTATCACACTTCTCCGAACAACCTTTTGCTCAGCTCATGTATTAATCCTAACACAGCATTTTCAGTCCGCAATATTTGTTGAACTGAGTGAAAAGTTTGATCACGGTCAATAAATCCATTTTGTAATTATTTATCAACATTTTGACTATCAGCTCTTCATATGAAAGCAAACTAACGAAATAACAAAGGGACGACGACCTCAACATACAACAAGGTAACTAAAACTGAACAATAATAAACAAAATAGAACAACTTAATATAAGGTATATTAAAAAGTAATATACCTCTTTTTTGACGCTGTAATCAGCGAAACATTCGAATAACAGCGATTAACCCGCGTTAGGCAAGTAAGTAAAGATTAATACCTTAAGACCTTTGCCCGCTTCTGCTTCTTTGAATACGGCTGGCGGTGCGAGTTGTTCTTGGAACACACAGTCTGGGCAATGTTCGGCGACATTATCAAATAAGAACTGTTCACCTAGCTCTGGAGCATTCAAGCATAACATCACTTTACCGCCCGGCTTCACTAGCTGTGGGATCCGTTTAATGATCTTGCTGTAGTCGCGTTTAATATCAACACTGCCCTTTTGGAACGACGGTGGATCCGAGATCAACAGATCATAAGGGCCGTGCTTACGTAAACGGCCATATGATTTAAAGATATCAATACTTTCAAATTTAACCCGCTTAAGATCCTGGCTATTACTGTGGTGATTATCACGGCCTACGGTTAATGATGAGCGGCTAAGATCAACATTCAATACTTTGTCTGCGCCACCCGCTAAAGCAGCAACAGAAAAGGCACAAGTGTAAGAGAATAGGTTTAATACATTGGCATTCTCTGCGTGGTCTTTTACCCACTGACGGCCATTGGCCATATCCAGGAACAGACCCGTGTTTTGCGCACGACCAAATTCAAGATTAAAGATCATGCCATTTTCAGTGATCTCGGTGCGGTGACATTCTTCGCCAAGGAACAATGCTGTTGGCGCTCGTTCACGACAACGGAATTGCACCAGTACGGTTTTACATTGCTCACCAAGCTGCTCTTGAAGTGCTTCAGCTAACAATAATAAGTAAGCGTTTTCTTCTTCTTTGTATAGCGTAATAAGTGCAACTGGTGACAACCAATCAATGTTAATGTGCTCGAAACCAGCATACGTATGGCCACGACCATGGAACAAGCGACAAGCATCTTCTGCAACAGCAGAAAAATCAATAAATTCAAGCGGCAATTTCACATCAGCCTCGGACATAGGAACAGTCACAATCTTATTTCACCTTAATTAATCTTACAAAACAAAAAGGGATGCACACTGTACATCCCTTTATTCAATTCACCGCATTATACTCGATTAGCACTAAATTGCGATCAAGCCTCTTGGTTATTTTTTACGTCAACATCACTGCTCTTTTTCACATCAACATCACGACTCTTCTTCACGTCGAGATCACTACTGATCAGTATCGACATCCAGTTCTGATCATTAATAGTTTCTAAGCCAATTTTAACAATCATGGTTAGCGGTACCGCGAGTAACATACCGACAAGACCAAGCAACCAGCCCCAGAAGATTAATGATAAGAACACAATCAAAGTTGATAAACCCAGCCCTTTGCCCATGAAACGTGGCTCTATCACATTACCCATCACCAAGTTAATCGTCACATAACCTGCTGCTACGGCACCAGCTTCTGGTAAACCGAGTTGTAACGTCGTTAAGATCACCGCTGGTACCGCGGCAATTAAAGACCCGATATTAGGTACGTAGTTGAGTAGGAATGCGATTAAGCCCCACAGCAGATAGAAATCCACATCCATTATAAACAGCATTAAACCAACCGAGATACCCGTCGCGATACTGACTAAGGTTTTGATCGCCACGTATTTGTTCACCGAATCTAAGAACTTGTCTAACTGTGCTAATTTGAAATCTGGGTCTTTAAACATTAAATGCAGTTTCTTCGGTAAAACATCACCTTCAAACAGCATAAAGACCACAGTTATTAAGATCAGGAAAATGTTGGCCATCACCCCAGACAAACTACTCACCATGCTAGAAACCATCGTAACAGCGGTGCCAGGATTGAAGTATTCCAGTAAGGTGTCTGATGATATTTTGATGTTATATTTATTTAAGAACATCACTAACTCACCGTAATGTCCTCTAATTTGACTTTGATAATCACCAATATTACTGGTGAGCTGCTGCACACTCGAGCCAATCACACTGGTGATCGACAAGCCAATCGTGATAGCGAGAATCAGCACAACAAAAATCGCGATTGCGCGTGGGATACGGAAACGTGTGATCACATTGACCAATGGGTTGCAAATAATAGCAATAAACACAGCGAGCAAGAATGGAATGATAATCGGCGTGGCTATTTTGATACCACCGAGAATAATGATCACCGCGGCTACCATCACCAAATTACGCATCTGGCTATTTTCGTTTAAAATTAGTTTCATAGTTACTCATTAGGGTACTACTGGGTGCTAATAGTCGCCAGTATTCTACGACGTGACTGATGAATATAACCTTAACAAGGTGAAAACACTAATGATATTACATTGATGCGAGTAACGAAATTGGGTAAGAGATCGGAGAGTGATCTTCAATAACACGAATAATTATTGCGATAGAATCACAAAAACGAATAACACTTTAAAATAAAGAATAGATAATTAATAAGTTGTAGGAGTAAAACAGGAATAACAGGAATAACAGGAATTTAGAATTGAATATATTTGAAGCAGAAATGGTGGAGCCAAACGGGATCGAACCGATGACCTCGACACTGCCAGTGTCGCGCGTGATATCAATGCGTTACGGAGATTATAGCACAATAGGAATAAAGATGAGTGTAAAATGAGTGCAAAATAATTTCGCTAATAGCCAGTCCATGTCATCGACACGATACCGTTAATAACTTCATGCATAATTGCCCTGTAGCTTTAAGGTTGTCAACCGCACCAGCAAAATCCCAACCGATGAAATTCAAAAAACACCGATATATTGAATTTTGTTTAGAACCCTGAAATCAAGGATTATAATGTCTATACATTAAATCATTTGACCACTTCTAAATATAAGTGGGTCAATAAAGACAACAACCAAAAGGTAATACAATTATGAAACATCAACCATTAGCGCAAGACCCACAAACATTAATCGATCTCAGTATCCAACGTGCATTAATTGACGAATCACCCACGCTTAATAGCCTGTCGCCATTCATCCGTAAATGTATAGAGCAAGATTACAGCTTGAAGCTTATATCGCAAACGTGTGGTATGACTCGCGTAACATTGAATAGTATTTTACAGCGCACAGCACCCTAACCGTAAGCCCTGTCAGCACCTTCTTACTAACCGTGGTCGTGAGGTATAACACGTATCAAATACATTATGAGAGAAGCTATTATGAAAAATAACCCGAAGGTGCAACAGCGCCATAAACCAAATATTACAGGTAGAATTTATGATACACCACCAACCACAGGATCAAGTCAAACAAAGGATTATGATACCTAAGAACCTAATCAACCAACTTGCAGCATGTAACAATGGTAAATCAATTACGGCTCAGATTAACGAGCTAATCATTAACCATATTGCACAGGATGTTGCCCATGTTGAGTCAAACACAAAGTAAGTCAATACATTACCAATACGCAGAACCAGCATTGGACGCATGGCTTCACGCAGCGCCACCAACAGCAAGGTTAAACGATGTTGACTTCCTTGACTTAGTTACCCAATTGACTAATGCATCTAATGCCGCACAGATTAAGCCGAAGTTGAAAGAAACTGAGATAATCAACATCCATTTGTTAGATGGTCAGTACCTTTCGGATCTAGACATCCCACAATTAACCGATGGCAAACCAAAGTTGGTGCAGGTAAATGCTGGTGTATCTACTGGTAAAACGACTTGTATGGTCAAAGGTAAAGGGGCTGAAAATGACGTAATGATTACGCACCAAATCAGCATCAAAGATCAAACATTGTCAGATTACGGCCACCACGAAAATCGAGCGGATGTAATGCAGTTGGAGCATTCAGCAAGTGCCAATATTCCAGAGTTATCCAAGTATCGTTTGGTTAACTTCGACGAAGCAACCACTATCACAGATGCAGGGACGTATCGTATTGAGACCATTTCCAAAGTCTATGACAAGATTCAACAGTTGCGGAAACATACCACCGTTGCTTTATGGTCGGGCACATTCCGTCCAGAGTTTAACCCGTTTAGGTTTGATGTAATTATCAACGTTCACCGTGTTAAGCCAATAAGCAACATCAAGGTTTATCATGCCGTTGGTGAATATGTAAATGTTGCATTGCCGAAGCAGCACCCAGACGACCCGACCGAGACAGTCAAACAAGAGAAAATGCGCCCAGTGACTACTGATATGATGGTCGATGTTGTATTGAAAGAGCGTGAGTTGTCCAAAGGGTATAAGCCACATGCACCGTTTAAGCTATTCGATAATAGTGTATTGGACGAAGATGGACGGATGAAGCATAAGCCAATACTGTTATTACATGACAGCACAAAGGACTTGCTAGTAATACAGGCTAAGTTGTTGGAATACGGGGTCACTTCCACGGTTTGTAATTCTCAGTTGAATAAGAATAATAAGCACAATGAGAAATACAAGAAACTAATGGATACATCAATGATCGGTAGTATGGGTGTCGATGTAGTATTGACCACATGTTGCTTACGAGAGGGTATCAATATCCTTGATCCAATGCATGTAATTGTGATGCAAGCCGCTTCCGAGTTTATGCAGCAGTCAATAGCCCGTGCTAGGGATACCGCAAATGCCAGCTATTTGATAATTATGGGCAATGGCAAACAATGTATGGATCTGGATGCAATTAAGCTTTACCGCTCTGATGGTTTGATGGACATTGAATCAATGACACCACAAGGGACTGACCCACGGTGCAAGTTTACTTTGGACACTTATCGCGAGAATGTCGGAATCAGTATTACTGGTAAACACACCATCGACCACATCACAAGCGACACCTTGAAACGTAGTGTGATTACTCACGCAATCTACAACTATGAATCAAAACAGTCGCGGTATGCATTTGATACGGTCAACAAGTTTTGCGGCTTATACGGTTTCAATCCTGAATTCATCGTTATTGGTGATGACATAGGATCGGAAACATTTGTATTACCCGACTATTTGAAAGCCATTCCTAAAAAGGATATTCGTTATGCATTGGATAACAACTTTGCCGAATACCAAATGGCGGATCACTTTGGTTATAACATCGAAGATTGCCAGAATGTCTATGATAAGTTGGAATCTTTCAAGGACGTTTACGAGTCGTGCGCGGTATCAATTGACGGTGTTAGCACGTGGGAGAAAGCTTATAGCGCATTTGCTGCCGGATCACTGTTATTCGTTGCTAGTATGTGCAAAAGACAGCTAACTTTTATCAAGAAAATCATTAATAATAACCTTGAAACGTTTGGAGAAATACCAGCGGAATCCATGCAGGAAACAGCGGATAACTTTTGGCGTATGGTTGTTAGTGAGCATCATCTTTGGTTGTACCCAGAGTATGACGGCCAACGTGTGAGAGTATTCATCTGGTTAATGGGGTTGCTAAAATACAAGCGTAGAAATGATAAAATAGTAAGCATCGTTTACCGCCTACCAGCACGTAAAGC
This sequence comes from Moritella sp., assembly GCF_013215705.1. Classification (GTDB taxonomy): domain Bacteria; phylum Pseudomonadota; class Gammaproteobacteria; order Enterobacterales; family Moritellaceae; genus Moritella. Next base: position 7,929 of record NZ_JABSQR010000023.1, read on the forward strand.
ACTTGCGGATCTGCATTGGTGGAAATCAAAAGGACTTACAGCCTGTCAACGCGGTGCATTAGGTAAGCGAAAAAAAGTAATAGAATCCAGTCACATAACATTAATGGACTTTTGCAATAAGCATCAAGTATCACAACTGGATGTAGTCAATATGAAGATGAAACAAGTAAAACTACTTCTTGTAAGTTGATACCAAGCAATACCAAAAAAGACACAAGTGTCCTGATTTACCGTTTTGAATACCTAATAACACAAAATCAGGACACTTGTGTCTTTTTTGAAACTCAACAATTACTTACTGAACCAAAAGACAGATTTTTATTAAAAAGCCAAGCAAACCACCAGCACCCAACTCGAACCTAATGCCGGAACTTTACAATAATGAAAATACTGTTTTTTTATTATGATATCGAGGGTGTTGGTGGCATGGAATTCCAGACAAAAAAAAGCACTGATAACTTAATTGTTATCAGTGCTTTTTCGTTTTAATCATAATGTCTTACATCGGAACAAGGTTTACAACGTCTTATCCCAACCAACAGGTAAAAATTTATTAAAGAGCAGCAACTATTAATATAATTGAAGTATCTTTGTTACCACTGCCTTTATTTATTACATGGTCAACCGTGGTTATTGTGGCATATCTGGATACAAGATCGCTTGGTATGATTCGTGGAAGTCCAAAGCGTTTGGATGCACACCATCAAAGTATAGTGATTGTCGTTTTGCCTGTATCAGTTCCATAGCCTGACGAGCTTCTTCTTCATCAAAAAGTACCCGCTCACAACGCTCCATCATGTCTTTTTTCCATGTGGAAGTACCGACCGCATGATTCATATTAATGCTTGTTTTATCACTACCGGAACCAATAACCACATAATCCAGATCGCTTACCTTTTCTTGAGTTTGCTTAATGCCGATGTTTATCACTCTGTTTGTCCTTCTTCATATCTTCTAATTAGCTGGTTACACTCAGAAGCATTGAGCGTTTTAATAAATGTTGATCTTATCAGCTTCATTTCAGCCGTTGATTGTTTTAGTCTTTCGGTTTCTTCAAATACTGCCATCTTAATTCTGGCATTCTCGCGAGACATTATCATGTTACTTAATAAATTCGTCTTACAGTCAACACCATATTTTAGTGCCACCACTTCCTCAAAAAATTTATCAAGATCCACCGAGTCAGTACCAACCGCTTTTAGGATAGTGTTAAACTTATTAGCCATACTGATTCCGCGTTTTTGTTTTGATGCAGCAGACGAAGCCGTTGCGCTATTAAATGAAGTGCTATTTTTCATTGTTAACCCCGCTATCTGCCGCTATTTTATTTTTGTTTTTACTTATCAGGTCAGCCAATTGCGCAGCGGTCGGGTTGTCGCCCAACTTATCAATTATCACCTGACGTGCAGTCATAAACTCACTGTATGACTGCACGTCCATATCGGTAAACAGGGACTTACTGAACGTCTTTTCTTTTGATGCCAGTTTCGACAATGTTGATACATTAAGGTTGGCCGCGATATCATTTGCTTTTTCCATGTCATCGGCTTGCAAACCAAGTTTAAGTAAATTCTTAAAATACTGGTCTAGTGTTTCGATTTTATTACTCATTGTCAGCACCATCTAATGTCTGTTTGGCAATGTTAAGATCACCGGGTGTTGGTGTATTCAATAGCACGGCCATGCACCCAGAAATCGCACTGATAACGGCATTCAATGAGCCGGAGCTTTTTGCCTTTCGTAACTGGGTGAGAACTCGACGTACCTGCATTTGATCTAATTCTTTGCTTTTCTCAGTGATCGTACTTAATGATGCATTAACCACTTTTACGGTATTATTAACCAGTAGCTTAGTACCTGCATCATTACTATATTTTTGGATTTAGTTGCATTCGTTAACCACATTGAATAACAGCACTTGTAATGCTTTTTCATGCAACCCGTAATACTTTATTGCAATAGCACGTGCATCATCAAAACCTAAATGCTTATGCATGGTACTGCTTCTTTCGCGCATTTTAGATACTTCGAAATCAATGGATGCATCAATCGCATCATCTAAACCGCCCACGGATTCTATAATGATCTGGTTAGCTTCTTTGTTTGCTTGGTGTGTGATTAAGTCGCTGTATCGGTTGTTGTGTATCTCTGCAAACTCATTAAACCCAATCTCACTGCAAGGTTTATCACTCACACCGTCTTTTTGTTTAACTTCATACGGAACAGCCGCTTTTTTTGTAGCATCATCCAGATACTTTTTAAATTTCGTTTCTTTGATTTCATTGTCATGTTTCATGTTGTTTACCTGTAATGGGTTAATGTAAGTAAGTTTGTTTATTCAGTAGTATTTACCCACCACCACAGCCAACACCAACCGTCTCGTATTTTCTCCGCATAGATACTATAAGGAATCCACGAACAACCCAGTAGAGGAAATTATTATGCTAGCCAAACCAAGAAAGAAGATCCGCAGAATGTTCAAAAAAGCTGTTTCACCGAAGCTCAGTAAGCGACTATCCAGACCATTACCCCTGTTAATCGAGATCAGAAATGTAAACCATCTACGAACGTACATGTTAGACCGTGGGCTTAAATGCAGTGTGCTTACAAGGTATACGCAGTATTTGAGGTTGACTGATACAGAGTGTCATCCGTTAACCACGTGGGATGAATACAAAACACGGTATAAGGGATCTTAAGCTATATTATAAGACCACCCTACAACGACACATAATACAACCAATACAAAACCTGTATCGTTTGTCACTTTACACCACCTATACAAGATAGTATTATTTTACTTCAAACATAAACAATACAACTTCATTTAGTGAGATAACATGCGATTTATTTACAGCCGCGTAAGTACCGTAGAACAAAACGCGATCCAGCAAACGGATTATCTAATTAAGCATTATCCACATGATGAAGTATTCGAGGATAAATTTAGCGGTAAGACAATGGAGCGTGAGCAATTCCAAAAGATGCTTACCAAGTTAAGATCTTCCGATACGGTCATTTGTTATGACGTTTCTCGTCTTGGTCGTAATACTGTCGATGTGCTGACTTTTTGTAAGGAGATGACGGATCGAGGTATCAAGATAATTATTCACACATTGGGTGGTATGGACATTACATCAAGTGCCGGAAATATGGTGTTAACTATGATGGCGGGTATTGCTGAAATGCAACGTACCGAGATGTTAGAAAAACAACGCATCGGTATAGACCGAGCACAGAAAGAAGGTAAGTTTAAAGGTAAGCAAGTAAGTAAGGAATCATTTGAAGAATACGACAAAGTAAATGAGTTAATCACAATGGGTATGAGTGCCAATAAAGCACTTGGTTTGGTTGGTATGAACCGCTCTAAATTCTATAGGCTGAAGAAGCTAAAAGAAGAATCACAATAACATACGAGCATTGCACTATGTGTTGAACTAAAGAGAATTTAGAAACACACTTCGTGATACCAAGATCACCCATCAATTATTGATACAATGAAATATTCACATTTTCCACCAGAGTATTTAGAGAATGCAGTTAGTATTGATCTAAAGGTAATTTAAGATCTTTAAGTACATCTAACATTTCATCATTGTCACGTAATAATTTTGATGACTTATAACTTAAAAACTGCATACTGATTAAGACTATTCGTAATATAGATAACTCAGTAAAGTTAACGAGGGTCGTTAACTGAACCATTCTATCTTCACGAGTAAATCCATTTTCATCAGATAACTTCAATGAAATCATTCTTGTGATTACGTAAAATACTCTTTGAGTGTTGTATATTTTTTCATGTGAATCGACTTGCTTGATGAACTCAGTAAGAGCTATATCATTAGAGTTATTGTCTCTCATATATTCGATTCTATCTTCCAGTTCTCGTACTGCTGAAACACTTGAGACAAACTTATCTTTATCAAATTCTAACTTAAAATGTTCAAATGTATCTCTTTGTGCATCTATAAGATTAAAAAAATGAACTTCAAACGAACGAATTTTTTCGTTTTTAACATTAAGGTTTGATTCTTCTCGCAAAGCAGCATTAGTCTCATTCTGAAGAGACAGAGACTTAACTAGCATAATATAAGATAAAAAAGTCAATATAGGTGTTAAGATACCACCTACATAACCACCGAATTGCCCCCAATCATTAACATCGTCAGAAATCTGATAAGTATGAAAGTTTAATCCATACATACCTAGCGCAATGCCCATGCATAAGATTGCAGCAATAATGTGTTTATTCATTGCTACTCGAAACCAGTAATTAAATATTTAATTATATGACCACTCTTAAGCCTTAAAGTCGTAGCTTTGATATCAATGTACTCCCACTTATCCGAAGTTGTACCGTTATTATGATTTAGGTTTTCAGAGAATACCGTTTTAGATGCAAACTTTACTTCTTTATAACGCGCAATAAAGCCAAATGCCACGGTATCAGTCTCACCATCTAATAATAATCTACCATTACCCGTGTTAATGTTTAATCTTGTAATACAAGCCCTAATAAATAATGAGTTTGAATTCATTGTGGGCGTTAGATTAGTCTTACCTTGTCTATCAAGCTTTACTATTTCACGTCTTTTAAATTCGTTAACATGCCTTCTTAATTTAACATCGTACCCAAATGTGCTTGATACAGAATGTGCTTTTTCAAGAGGGCTACGTCTAAGTCTAGTCAATAGCTTTTCTTGTGTTTCCTCGCTCATATTATTTAACGCGATCTTCGCTTTAGGGGTTAATTCAGGGAGTTCTCTGTATAATCCTTCTGAAATAAAGTAATTAATCACTTCACCCATAGCTTGATTTCCGATCTGATCCATTTTCAACTTCAAGTCTTGATCTTCGATCTGTATCTCGAAGACTATTCCATAAGAACCTTCAAAGCTTTCCATCATCTTATTTCTAACTTTATTCGTGCTAAGCGTTCTTTGGCTAACAGAGTCAGTAAGTGCGGCTTCAACAATACTTCTAACTGTCTCAGATACTCCAGCTAAAGTCTCCAATCCTGTTTTCATATCAACAGCATGTTCAACTGTATCGATAATAAGATCTAATTTCATTTAAACGTCCATTATGTCTGCCATTGATACCAGATATCAATTAAAGCCATTTCAGTAATCTACTGAATAATATTCAGAATTAGGTAGTATACAGCTTATTGAACATACAAGATAATTATCTCAATATCATTTTGAGCATTTACTTTATCAAGTAATCCCTAACTTATTTTTAACTTGGTAAGCTTTATAAGAACTTCCATTAATAGAATAACTATCATCTGAGGAATACGAAAAAGTAAACGAGTTAATCACTATAGGTAAGTTTATTTTCTTTATTATAAATTAGAGAGTTTGATGTCCTAACTTTTTGTTTTGCCTACTTAATGGTATTATTTATAATAATTAACTTAATAGATTAGGATGAAGCAATGAGTATTGAAGCTATTGACATTGAGGGTACTGAAAAAATTGAAACACCGTCATTCGAAAATCCAAGTATGGCTGACTTTGAACATGCAATAGCCAAATTCAATACTTCTATTATTTCCCCGTTTATGAACATAAACAATAAATCACCGATGATTTATTTTAATAGTGTTCTTTCTGTTGAAGGAATCGACACTAAAGCTAAAAAAATCATATCTGATAGTAATTATGAAATGAACGCACTTGACGGTGAACGCGTAATTTTGTTTACCAATCCTTTATATGTATCAATGTTAACATGCCGAGGTCAATCATTTAGAGATTCTAAGAGCTGCATGGTTAGACTGATTTCAGGAAAGGTAACTGAAAAGAAATTTATCAGTCGACATAGTGTAGCATCTCATGGTACTCAGGCTGATTATAAGATAAATGATATCATCAGGGGTGTTATTTTATCACCGACGACAGAATTTAGTCACGCAAGTGTTATTGATTTTCCATTGTTTTTCTCAAATGACATAAAAATGAACTCTATTAGTGATGCACACAAAGGGTTGTCGCTAGAAGCTGAAACATTAAGACAAACGATATCGAATCAAGTTGACGACATGACTAGTTATTTGAATACAAAAACTAGTGATTACAAAGCTCTTGTAAAAGACATGAATACAACAATAAAAGAAAAAGAACGATTAGAAAAAAGTAACGCTCAAAATAGTCTAATACTTAGTCAAATTCAACAAGACATAGTAAATACAAGTGAAGAAATATCTAAAATTCAATCACTTAAAGTAAAGTTATCTATTGACATAGATGAGCTTAAAATTTCAATTAATAAACATAAAGGTATAGTTAAATCTGAAAAAGCAGAGTTTGATGTATTATTCAAAGACGTAGCAGATAAAAAGATAGAGCTTTTAGGTTTGAACGATGAGATAAGAACTGCAAAAAAAGACATCAATTTAACAAGTTTAGATATGAAAGGCCATTCAGCAGAAAGCCAAAAACAATTAACCTATTACTACCGTTTATCCCTAGCTGTTATAGTCTTCTTAGCTGCCGTATTCTTTTTCATATATAGTAATGCCGAAACTTTTAAAGTTCTTATTGATGCAAACTCAAAAGTTTCACCGTGGAACATATTACTTAGTCGATTACCATTAATCACGGCAACAACATTGATTATAGGTACATTATCCGCATTATTATTTTATCTAGTGAATCACATAATTTTAGTAAACGCAGATAAAATGAACATGCTTAAAGCATCAATTTTAGCCGAGCAGATTACAGGAACATTATCTTCAAAAGGTATGAGCGATGAAGAAATTCGAGACTGCAAGCGAAATACTAAAATTGAGCTAGTAATGAACGTATTTACAACCAAACCAGAAAAAATCAGTGAAAGTAAGCAGCAAGATGTTTTAAAACAAATCTTAGAGGCCGTAAAGATAACAAAGTAACGCAATTTAAACTTATTAGTCGCTGAGTTTAAAGCCCACCATTGAGTATTTTGATGGGCTTAACGACCTCCTATTTAATTTTATTCCATTCAATTTTCAGCATATCTTGTACTGAATGTTGGAGATCGTCTATGAATTCATGAACCATCGTTACATTTCCTTGTAGAAGGAAAGTTCTCTCACTATTAAACATTAGATATTCTTCAATATTATTTAACCTTTCAATAATTAAACTTTCAATTTTGGTTCTGTCAGGCCCATGCATCAATATTATTCTTGTTTTCTGTTGGATAATAGATGATCGTAAATCTTTTAAATCTCTAAACTCAGTCTTATATTTTCTAAACCCATTTTTTGCATTCGCCACATTTTCAACAAAATATTGATATTCTGATGATGCTTGTATCAGTAACTTATCACGTACAGAATTGGTAAGCTTTTGTCTATTTGTGACAGGTTCCGTTTTATATTCTTCTTTACGGATTTGCTTTACTTCTGCGTTTTTCTCTAAAAGGAATCTATCTCTAGCTCTTTCAGCCCTCTTCAAAATGTCCCAACTAGAAAACAAGCTAGATTCAACAGTATGAAAATCGATTAATGTAATCACAGTCTTTATATAAACGCTTATATAATCCCTAAAAGTATTAATCCATGCTTGTCTAAACTCTGCCATTTTGAGTAAGTGATTTGCTTTATTCTGTTCTGTAGCCACTTCCAATTGAGTTAACATCTGAGAATTACTGAGTTTTGTTTCTTCTTGTAAATTGAGTTCAAGCCCCTTTAGTTGCACCTCAGTTTCTTTAGCTAGAGTTCTTTTCAATATAAGGAATGTAACAGTTATAGAACCTATTGCGATCAACAGCGCTGATGCAAAGTTCATCCAAATACCATACTCATCAGGTTCAAGACTTAATGACAAATCAACTTCTTGTGCTGTCATATCTTTAGCTTTTTCAAAAGCATTTAAAATTTGCTTATTCTGCACCGTCTTTACTCTTAAAGATTCATTCACAGCTTTGATTAGGTCTCTACTTTGATTCACCACTTCTTTATTGCTGTCGAGCGAGCTTGTAATCCGATTGTTTAATATTTTAAGAGTATTGTTTGTTTCACTTATTTCTATTTTTAGTTGTTTGATTTCTTGTGGGTATTCTTGCTCTATCGTTGATGCCAATAAATTAAATGACACAAGAAATAAAACTAATATTCGTAACATTGGAGGTACTCTTCAATTTAAGACATCGCCACTATAACAGTCTAAACCCTTGTTATAAATGATCTTATTAAATTTAAAAGACTCTATATTATCAACTTGTCTTATCAATCGAGCATCTAATCAAGGCTGTGTAGCTGACACTTTAAACAAGGGCTGCTCAGTGATATCATTAACTTATACTGATTTATCTATATATTTCATATAGCTATAGATTATCACCTTAATAGAAGTACTTATTTTTGTTCACTTTAGAATATATCAAATCAATAAAACTGGCTTGTAACATATCGCTGGTTATGAGTAGTAAATTTAACTAATCAGGCAGAGGTTTCATTTTGGGTAGCTATGCAGAGATAAAGATCAATGGCAATGAACTAATTGATTGGAAGAATACTTATGATGAATGGTATTTTACTAAAGCAGATAGAGTGCGTCATATAGCCAACAAAGAAGATAAGTACGACCCAGAAAACATCATTGGTTATCGCACTAATGTAGCGACTCTTCGTCGAAGATTACAACTAACTGGCAATGATCTCAAGTCAGTCGAGTGTGACTTCAACGATACTAGATCAATTTGGATTCAGAACATGAAAGACATGCTTCTCTTATATCAAGAGGACAAGGAGAGTAAATACGATCAATTTCGTTCTGAGATGGTTGATAGAATAACCTCTCAATTAGAAATAGTTAAAAACACAAGTTTTCATGACTGGAAAAAGGCTGTACCTATAGCACTAAAAATGAGTGATAACTACACTGAACAAGCAATAATGAATCGAGATGTCTATATTCCAGATGAACCTTTGCTTTCGTTGATGCTATCTCCACTTGCAGGTGTATACGATCACAGCTTAGGTTTCATGGGTTCTACGTTCCCATGCACCTATGTTGAGTCGTATGCCATTATATTGTTTGATATGTGTAATGATGACGACCTTTGCGAATTAAATATTTCTGACCTCGTGCATGGCGGATGGGTAGATGATTTTGAAGATATAGCTCAGACTCAAGCTGGTATAACTGTCTTTCATGAGCACTTCAAACAGTCTCTAGACGAATTGTCAACACTGAACAATTCAAGTGAAAATAAAACTCTTCAGAGGATGATTTTCGCAACAGCAATAAGCACAGTTGAAGCATATTTATCCGATACTATGAAAAAACAAGTGCTGAACCGTCATGCAATCAAACGACGATTTGTTAAACATTTTAAATCATTCAATAAAAACGTAAAAGAGTCGGGTGTATTTGAATTTCTCGACACACTAGATGAAAGGCTGAATGAAGAAATTGATAAGATATCATTTCACAACTTAGACACGGTAACAGGACTTTACAAGAACGTACTTCTATGTGAATTTCCCAAAGATAAAATCTCGAAATTAGATACTGCCATCAATATACGTCATGACATTGTTCACCGTAACGGTAAGAAGACTGATGGCTCTTTGATAATGGTATCTCAGCAAGATGTGGTCAACCTCATAGAGCTAGTGCAATACATAATCAAGGAAATTGATTATCAGATTATAGATGGGCTTTTAGATAACGTAGAATAAGCATCCGCATTATTGGTTGTAGTATTAAACAAAAAATACTTTGGAAAAACTACAACCTTACTTAAACAATTTAAGCTATAAAAATACTTAAAACCAGCAATCTTCGGCAGATACATAAACTCCGTCACCTAGATAAACCCCAGGTCCGTCATCTGACATAGTTACCGGTATACCTGAGTTTGTACTCGCATTACCTAAAAATACATCACTTAACGTTGCTTGTAGTCCGCTTTCAGTAACAGCTCCTTTAATGATGATAGTTTCAGGTGTAATAACAATTTCAGTGCCTTTCATACGACGCCAAGAACTATTCTCACCATCAGCACGTATGCACTTGTAACCAATATGAATCACTTCCCCATGGTTATCATCCGTCTCGACAACAACCATTTGATCCAACTTAGGGTTAGGACAAGCTAGCGCCATTCGTCGTTTCCAACCGTTCAAATCACCACTTTTAAGACCCGAAGGTGCAGCTTCCCATTTCACATCAGCCATAATATATACCTAATTCAAATTAGTTCATTAAATACGACAACCCTAATCCAAATTGAGTATATGTCAACGCTATGATTTGATTAATATACTTCGCTAGCCACATCCGGCAATATCAATAATTTTGTTTATAAGAATGAATCGGTTTTGATCGTACAAAGTAAGAAGGTAAGAAGGTAAGAAGGTAAATAGAGTGGCTGAAGGAGTATGCATGTAAAGGGGAACCTTCTAGAATTCGCCCCCTATACATAGAATAGCTCTAGTGAATGGTTCATACTCACTACCTATTTCAAATTGAAATCGCTTATATAATCAAAGTTTAAAACCTCGATGATTTCTTTCAGTAAAGTAACATTTATATCTTTACCATACCTTGCATAAGTAATTGATTGATTCTTATGTCCTAAAATACCCATCGCATTACTTTCCAATACTGAGTTTTGTTTAAAGGTATTCGCGACTGTATGCCTAAAAGAATGGAACACTGGTTTTTTGATACCTAAAGCATTCTTGTAGTACAAAAACCACTTCGATGCATTAGTGCCCAAACCATCCCTTGGTACTTCACCTTTTTTATTCAACAAACCGTCAAAAAGCCACCCTTCTTTTTGATTATTAACAAAATCAAGCAATCCCAATTTAATAAGATGAGAATGAACAGGTATATAGCGCATTGAATTTGGATTCTTTAATTTTTGATCCTGAGCTGCATCAGTTATATGGAAACACTTAATAGAATCTATTGTTTTAATGTCCTCTACTCTTAACTGTGCAATCTCAGTTAGTCTTGCTCCTGTATATAATCCTATCAACGGTAACCAGTATTGGTAACTATGTTTGTAATCTTGGTACTTCCAAACATTAGAACTAAATAAGCGAACCAAATCACCTTTACTCCAAATAGCTCTTTCATCCGAGTCCTTGCCTGTCTTTTTAGGTAAAGGTAATTGATGGAAATAATTTTTATTAATCAAATCAGCTTTAATACACCATGAAAAAAATGCTGAACATTTATTCAATGTGGTTTTTACTGTTGTTAGACTTTGGGGGGTGTCACCAAAAGAGGCTATTTGATGAAGTGTTAGTCCATGATATTTACTTAACTTTGAACGATTAGCAGGAAGCTTCAAGAGTAAGTTTCTGAAATTTTCAGCATCATGTAAGTTAATAGACTGAATATCTTTCTTATCACCAAACATTTGATTCAACAATGATAGTGAAGACTTTAAAGCAGAATATGTTTTACTTTCTATTTTAGGACCATTCAGCTTTGAGTTGAGAAACTGATCCACTGCTTTACCTAAACTAATACCTTCTATTGCTACTTCGCGTAAAGGCGGTAATAACTGCGATTCTATTATGGCTTTGCAAGGATCATCTGACTTGTTTGAATGCTTAAGTTTAGTTTCTACGCTGGTAGAATGAATACTCTTTTTAATCAGGTTAATTAAATTTGCAGAGCGCTCAACTATAGAGTTACTTCTAAGCTTTTTATGCAGGTCACATATTACATACTGTAAAGCACTCACAATTGAAATAGCATTGTTTAGCTTTTTAGTTTTCAGAGAGAAATATAGTTCTTTTTGGTCAAAGTATTGAATTAAATCTGAGGGGATACGCTGTCTGAAGTAATAGGTGTGATTACGTTGAGTAATATTTGATAAGGTAATGTTCATATTCAACTTATGATTATTTGCGTGCAAAATGAGTGCAAAAGATAATCACAAACTTAACAAAACTTAATTAATACATTAGTATCAATAAGTTAGTAGAAATGGTGGAGCCAAACGGGATCGAACCGATGACCTCGACACTGCCAGTGTCGCGCTCTCCCAACTGAGCTATGGCCCCATTTCCGCAGTAGCGTTTCTTGCTACTGCGGTGGATAATATGCATCTGTCGGTTAACTGTCAATATCTAGAACCTAAAAATCAACATTAAACGACAGGAAGTATATTATTCACACACCCTTAGGCGTTTTCACGTGCAGTAATGAATGCTAACGCTTTATCGATACCAGCAAGGCTACGTTCTTTGCCGATAAGCTTTAACGTTACATCTAATGACGGTGATTGACCGGCACCAGTGATAGCAACACGTAATGGCATACCGACTTTACCCATACCAACTTCAAGTTCAGCAGCAGTCTCGTTAATTGCAGCGTGTAATACTTCAGCATCGCTCCAATCTGCAATCGCAGCCAGTTTTTCTTGCACTTTCAGTAGAGCTTCTTTTGCTACTGGACGTAGGTGTTTCTTCGCCGCAGTTGCATCAAATTCAGCATAATCTTCAAAGAAATAACGGCTAGCAGCAGCAAGATCTTTCAGTGTCTTAGCACGTTCAGCAAGTACTTTAACGATCTCAGCTAGCGCTGGTCCATTAGTTGTATCAATGCCTTGCTCCTTCATGTGCCACTCAAGGTGAGTTGCAACATATTCAGGTGCTAACGTTTTAATGTAATGTTGGTTTACCCATTGTAGCTTTTCAGTATTAAACGCTGACGCCGCTTTGTTAACATCATCTAAGCTAAATAGTTTGATCATCTCGTCTACGCTGAAGATCTCTTGATCACCATGTGACCAACCTAGACGCACTAGGTAGTTTAGTAGAGCTTCAGGTAAGTAACCGTCATCACGGTATTGCATAACGCCAACAGCGCCATGACGCTTAGACAGTTTAGCGCCATCATCACCTAAAATCATTGCAACGTGTGCATACTCAGGGATTGGTGCGCCAAGTGCTTTTAAGATGTTAATTTGACGAGGCGTATTGTTTAGGTGATCTTCGCCACGAACAACATTAGTAATGCCCATATCCCAGTCATCAACCACAACACAGAAGTTGTATGTTGGTGAACCGTCAGTACGACGGATGATCAGGTCATCAAGTTCTTTGTTAGCAAATTCAACTTTACCGCGGATCTTGTCATCAACGATAACAGTACCTTCTTTCGGATTACGGAAACGTACAACGTAATCAGCACCTGTATCTTCAATGTCACCATGGCTACATTTACCATCGTAACGCGGGTTTTCTTTAGCAGCCATTTGCTTTTCACGTAATTCGTCAAGACGCGCACGTGAACAGTAACATTTGTATGCTTTGTCTTCAGAAAGTAGTTGATCAACTAATTCGTTGTAACGATCGAAACGTTGCGTTTGGAAGTAAGGACCTTCATCCCAATCCAGACCTGCCCATTTCATGCCTTCTAAGATCGCGTCAACCGCTTCTTGAGTAGAGCGTTCTACATCAGTATCTTCGATACGTAATACAAATTTACCACCTTGGCTTTTTGCATGTAACCAAGAATAAAGCGCTGTACGTGCGCCGCCTACGTGCAAGTAGCCAGTTGGGCTAGGTGCAAAACGAGTCTTAACAGTCATAAGTCTCACAATACCTTTTACATTTTATTTGATTCGCTTAACCACTACAGGTTAAGCACATGATGCTGCGCATTTTACCACTAAAGATAAAACTAACAATACGCGAACTAAAATTAACTCACGATGCGATGCTATTAACTAACTATGTGCAATCAAGAGCGCCAGTAAATCATCTTCAGTCAGAATATCGATACCTAACTCTTGCGCTTTAGTGAGCTTAGAGCCTGCAGCAGGACCTGCCACTAACGCCGTGGTATTCTTCGACACACTGCCCGCCACTTTTGCGCCTAAGTCTTGTAACCGTGTTTTCGCATCCGCACGAGAGATATTCACTAACGTGCCGGTGATAACATAAATAGTGCCTAACAACGGCTGTTGGCTTGCTTCTTTAACGGCAACATCGTCCCAGCTCATGCCCGCTTCAATTAGCTGGTCAATCACGTCAAGGTTATGCGCTTCACGGAAAAAGTAGTAAATGTGCTTAGCAACAATATCACCGACATCTGAGATTAGAATTAAACGCTCTACAGAGGCTTGTTTAATTGCATCTAAGGTTAACAAGTCATTGGCTAAGTTAGCCGCTGTCGCCTCGCCTACTTCACGAATACCCAGTGAATATAAGAATTTGGCTAGCGTGGTATGTTTCGCTGCTTTTAACGCTTCGAGTAAGTTGGTGGCCTTCTTTGGCCCCATACGGTCTAGCAGAGTTAACTTACCAAACGTTACGCTAAATAGGTCGGCAGGCGTTTTAATTAAATCCGCATCAACCAATTGCTCAACAAGCTTGTCACCCAAACCATCAACATTGAGTGCTTTACGAGATGCAAAGTGTTTAATCGCTTCTTTACGCTGTGCACCACAATACAGACCGGCGGTACAACGCACTGTTGCTTCACCTTCGATACGCTCTACTTCTGAATCACACACCGGGCACGTTGTCGGGAATACGATATCTTGGGCATCATCCGGGCGGCGCTCTAACATAACGCGAGCGACTTGCGGGATCACGTCACCTGCACGGCGAATGATCACCTGATCTTTAATTTTAATGCCTAAACGGGCAATTTCATCGGAATTATGCAATGTGGCATTACTTACTGTCACACCACCAACAAACACCGGTTCTAGACGGGCGACGGGCGTAATTGCGCCAGTACGACCGACTTGGAATTCAACATCGAGTAATGTGGTGATCTCTTCTTGGGCAGGAAACTTATGTGACGTGGCCCAGCGTGGTGCTCGCGCCACAAAACCCAAGGTTTTCTGTAGGGCTAAATCATCGACTTTATACACCACACCATCAATGTCATACGACAATGAATCACGACGTTCACCAATCTGCTCATAGAAGTCTAAGCAACCTTGGTAACCCATAGCAACCGTAACATCCGCGCAAACAGGTAAACCCCATTGTTTGAGTTTCTGCAAGTTTTCAGCATGGGAATTTGATAAAGCCCCACCTTCTACGACACCTAATGAATAGGCATTAAATGCTAACGGGCGGCTTGCAGCAATCTTAGGGTCAAGCTGACGTAAACTACCTGCAGCGGCATTACGCGGGTTAACAAAGGTCTTCTCACCTTTCTTTTTAGCATTCACATTTAACCGCTCAAAGCCCGCTTTCGGCATGAACACTTCACCACGTACTTCTAAGCGCTCAGGGAAGTCATCGCCACGTAAACGTAGTGGAATTGATTTAATGGTTTTTACATTTTCAGAAATATCTTCGCCTATCTGACCATCGCCACGGGTTGCAGCGCGCACAAAAACGCCATTTTCATACAGAATGCTCACGGCAAGACCATCTAGCTTTGGCTCACAGCTAAACTTGATCTCAGCTTTAGTCAATAAGCGATCTTGTAGACGCTTTTCAAATGCCAATAGCTCTTCTGCAGAGAACACATTATCCAATGATAACATCGGCATTTCGTGCTTAATCTGGCTAAATCCAGTTAAAGCTTCACCACCCACTTTTTGGGTTGGTGATGTGGCTAATGCAAGTTCAGGAAATTCGGTTTCGAGCTGTTTCAGTTCACGTAACAAACGGTCATATTCCGCATCCGGTACGGTCGGGTTATCTAACACGTAATATTGGTGATTATACTCTTCAAGTTGCAGTGTTAAGGTTTGAATCTGTTTTACTTGTTCTGTCATCTTTACTTCCAAAGATAAAAATTCCGAAGATCAAAAAAAGCCCCACCGAAGTGAGGCATTTATCTGGATACTGTGTTTTATGGAGACTGTATTTACCCAGTACTTTTTATTTACCGAGTACCCGTTACAGTAATAACCTAGTAAGATTTTTTGGCTAATGCTTTACTTTCTAATTGGCGAATGAACGCCTTTTCTTGCTTGATAGCATTTTCTGTTAATGGGTTGCGTGATGCATCCATTAATAAACCATCAACACCTTCTGCAATGCGCTCTGCCGCGCTTAACATCAGGCTATAATTGTGTGATGCTTGACCTGCGCATGGGAACATCATGAATAATGAGACACCTGGAGATTCAAACTGCTCCATAGTATCAAGATCAAATACGCCGGGTTTAACCATATTCGCAAGACTAAAGATAACGGCGCCTTTACCCGCGGCATCAACATGGCGGTGAAAAATATCCATGGCCCCATATTTGAAACCAAATGCAGACAATTCTTGTAACAATTCAGCTCCCGCAATATTGCAGCCTTCACGCGCCATAATATTGATCACAAATACAGCTTCATCAGCGACTTCATCGTCACATTCAACAACCGTCTCGCTATGTGGTATAGACTCGAGTTCAATGTCCACCGCAGTGGCCGCTTGAGCACTAACGACATCATAGCTTAAATCGTCTTGAACAGCATCATCAGCTGCTATAACTGGAGGCTCGATATCGGTGGCAGAAAAAGAGTCCGTTACTACTGTCACGCTTTGTGCTGCAACTGGTTCGGCTTGCATATCAGTACTGTTTATAGCAGAGCTTTTTATAGCTCCACTGTTTATAACAGAAAACTGCGGCTCAATTTTTTCAACCGTGACTGGTGCTGGTTCAGTGGTTTTAACGTTCATGGTCGGTTCTACTGACTTAGTCACAACGCGTCTTTCACCTATGCCATCAAGGTCAAAGCCCTGCTTGTCTTTAACTTGGAGATCAACTCTACCCAAGGGTTTATCTTTTAATGGTTTTATTTGATTCTTTTTATTTGACCAAAGTCCATGGGCAATTAAAGCAGCAATTGCAATAAACCCTAGAATGATGAGAACAAGTCGCAAATCTTGCATAACAGCCTATCTCTTAATGTTAATTGTCTGTAAGTTCTACCGCAGCCGAAATATCGACCGCGACGATTCGAGAGACCCCTGGTTCATGCATGGTCACTCCTATTAATTGCTGAGCCATTTCCATGGCTAACTTATTATGACTGATATAAATAAATTGTACTGTTTCTGACATCTCCTGAACCAGTTTACAAAAACGCCCCACATTTAATTCATCGAGTGGCGCATCAACTTCATCTAACATACAAAATGGCGCAGGATTTAACCTAAAGATCGCAAATACTAACGACAAGGCCGTCAGTGCTTTTTCACCACCTGAAAGTAACGAAATACGCGCATTTTTCTTGCCGGGCGGTCGCGCCATAATCGTTACACCCGTGTCTAATAAATTGCTCGATGTCAGCTCTAACCAAGCCGCACCACCACCAAACACTTTAGGGAATAACGTTTTAAAATCACTGTTAATTTTTTCAAACGTGGTCGCAAAACGTGCCCTAGTTTGTTTATCTATTTTAACAATCGCGGCTTCTAACGTCTCAATGGCTTTTTCTAAGTCATCGGTTTGTTCGTCTAAATATTGCTTACGCTGCGATTGTTGTTCAAATTCTTCGACAGCAGCAAGGTTCACTGCGCCTATCTTCTGTAATTGCGTTTCAAACTGTTTAAGCTGTTGCTGGTATTCTTTTAGCGTTAATATGTTAACACACTCACGTTTTAATGTGTCTACATCAACATGGTCATCCGCAATTTGTTGATATAGTAGCTGTTCTTTCGCTTTGTTGTTAGCCTGTTTTAAATCTAACTGTTGGACTTTGTCTTTCACTTTTAAGTTACTTATCATTATCCTAGCACGTTTTTCTTCACAATTACGCTTACCATTAACCAGTTTCACACGTATTGCTTTCTTCACATTATTGTCATTTTCGATAGCAATTTGTTTCTCAGCGGCAATCGCACACGCCATTTCTAACTGCTGCAAGTTTTCAGCATATAACGAGCTGTTACCTAATGCAGCAATATCTTGCAAAATAGTTTGATATTGAGCGTCTGTTTTGGCGATGAGTTGCTGCTGCTTCTCTATTTCAACCGTGAACTTGGTTTTAACCAAAAGTAATTGTTGAACTTGTTTCTCGAGCACTTGCTGTTCTTGTAAAAACTTCGCTTTATCGGCTTTGGCAGCTTCCGATTTTTGAATCAAGCTATCATCATTGGCTAGCTGTGCAATCGCAGCCTGTGTCGACACTATTTGTTCATTAAAGCGCTGAACCTCTTCTGCTTCAAGCGCTAATAAGTTATTCAGTGTTAATAAACGCGTGTTTAACTGATCATGCGTAAGTTGCCATTGGGCTTGCTGTTGCTGCAATAACCCCAGTTCAACCGTTATTTGCTGCACTTCGCTTTGCTTGTCATCCAAGTTGTTTTGCATCAGTTCAATTTGATACTGGTATTCACCCTGAGTCACCCTAAGCGCAGTCAATTGATTGTGCTGTTTGTCCAGCAAAGTTTCAATTGCTAATAAACGCCCCTGCAGCTGTGACGCTTGTAGTTGCATTTCAATTCGCCCCTGCGGTAATGACACGTTAGCTTTGCCGTGTTGTGATAACCAGCCACCTTCATCGGTAAACCAATCGCCATGCGCAGTGATATAACTGTATTCACTGTCGCTTTCGACGCCCGCTTTGGCGTCATTGGTGCTGGCGACACAAGTCACTTGATTGAGCTGACGGTTAAATAAATTATTTTTTACCTTATCGGCTAACGAACCTGCACGTGCCACACATTGACTGGGTTTGAACCACTGCAATGCCGGCAGTTCATTTAAGTCAAACTGGGCAAGTTGTTCGTCACTAATACAATAAGCATCCAGCCAGTTGGCAAGCACCTTCTCTACGGCGGCTTCCCAACCGGGTTCTACATCTAATTGCTGTAATAACTTTAACGGAATCGACTCGAAATTGCATTCTAACCACACATGGGCGTGATCAGCATGCTCTGCTTTGTGTAATAACTCGGTGATCACACTCAGCGAGGCTTTTATTTCAGTTTGTTCTGCGACGCCGCTACTGATGTTTGCTTCGAGTTCGGATACCTGCTTATTGATACCTTGATAGCCATTATTTAGTCCGGCTAATTCATGGGCAAGCTGCGTGTTTTGAGACTGTAACTGTTGCTGCAACGCTGTTTTATCAATAATGACTGCTTGTTTGCTGTGCTGAGTAAGTTGCAGCTGCTCTTCTACTAACTCACTACGTTGCTGCTTACTTTTATTCAGTACTGATTCTGCGCTTTTTACGGCATTACTTAGTACATCGAGTTTACTGCTAAAACGCTGTACTTTTTCAAGGTATACCGCATGTTGTGCAATGGCTTGGTCACTGTTCACTGTTGCCGATGCTAATGATTGTTCAATCACTAATAACGCTGCAGACAGTCGGTTATGATCCGACTCCGCCGCTTGCGCTTGCTGCTGATGTGTGTGTAACTGGGCTTGTTCTTCTTGCAGTAAGAGCTGTAACTTTTCACTTTGCTGTTGATATTCTTGCAGTTTACCTGCCGATTCTTGCTTACGCGCTTGATGATGCAGTATCTGTTGCTCGATCTTAGTCAGCTCTGTACCTTGTAAATAAAACGCCTGTTGCTGATTTTCGATCAATACCGTTAGTTCATTTAACTGTACGTCAAAGTCGGTGATCTGTGTTTGCAGTTTAGTGGCCGTAGCAGCTAACTTCTCTTGTTCATTCATCAGCACTAACTTTTGCTGGGCAAGCTGATTAATCGAACGTTCTACATCGTATATCTGCACTAAACCAAGCCGACTTTTGGCTTCGCGTTGCTGTTGCTTTAACCCTCGAAATTGTTGCGCGACCGCAGATTGCACTTTTAACTTATCAATCTGCACGCCTAACTCAATGCGAATATCAGCAAGACGGTTTAAGTTATCTTTGGTTTGATTGATGCGCTGTTCTGTTTCGCGACGTTTTTCTTTATATTTAGAAATACCGGCCGCTTCTTCGATAAAATGACGTAATTCATGCGGTTTAGATTCGATTAAGCGTGAGATCATGCCCTGTTCGATGATCGCATAACTACGCGGTCCTAAACCTGTACCTAAAAACAGTTCCGTGACATCTTTACGGCGACATTTTTTGCCATTGAGATAATATTGATTAGTACCATCACGGTATAACTCGCGACGAATAGACACTTCATTATATTGCAATAAAGCATGGTCAATACGTTGTTGGGCATTATCAAATAACAACTCAACACTGGCTCTTGAGACAGGCGAACGCCCCACTGAACCGTTAAAAATAACGTCAGACATCGAATCACCACGCAAGTGCTTAGCCGAGCTTTCGCCCAGCACCCAACGCACTGCATCAATAATATTCGATTTACCACAGCCATTAGGGCCAACAACCGCAGTCATATCATGGGGGAAATGCAGTTCTGTCGTATCAACAAACGACTTAAAGCCTGATATTTTTATCTTTTTAAGGTACATAGCAAACAACGCATATAGAATAACCAGAAAACTTTAGCAGATGTGTCTGCAATATTAAAGATTCGTCGGGGTAGAATATAAAAGCTGCTGCTTTTTACTGCACTTTTAATGTTCTTTTAATGCAATGATACTCGACCCATAACAACCGCATGATAAGATGTTCCACATAAACCACTCACAAGGCGCCATAGAATATGCTTTCAGTAAAACCATCGTTATCGGGGGTTCATTATTTCTTACAAGGTTTCGACTTGATCCGTCAGCCTAAGTTAAGACCTTTTGTATTAATCCCATTATTAGTGAATCTCATGTTGTTTTCGGTTAGTTTTTACTTCTTGTTTCAACAAATCGACGTGTGGCTAGTACAATTAGAAGCAAGCTTAGACTGGTTGAGTTGGTTAGTTTATATCATAAAACCCCTTGCCTTTATTCTCATCTTACTGGTGTTTGGATTCTTTTTTGGTGCCATTGCCAATATTATCGCAGCCCCGTTTAATGGCTTATTAGCAGAACAAACCGAATTACTGTTAAGCAATAAACCGTTACCGGAAAGCAGCATCAAAGATATCTTGTTAGATATTCCGCGTGTACTGACGCGAGAACTGAAAAAAATCAAATACTACATCCCGCGTGCGATAGGGTTACTGCTGTTATTTTTCATTCCGGTGGTCGGACAAACAGTTGCTCCCGTGCTGTGGTTCATCTTTACGGCGTGGATGCTGGCTATTCAATATGCCGATTATACCTTTGATAATAATAAAGTTGGCTTTGACGAAATGCGCAGTGAATTGTCTTCAAACCGCATGCAATCATTAAGTTTTGGCTCTATGGTAGCTTTATGCCAATCAATTCCGGTGGTTAACTTTATGATCATGCCTGTTGCAGTATGTGGCGCGACGGCAATGTGGGTTGATAATAACGGCAAGTAGGTTTTTTGTTATATATATACAATGCAATGATTTTTTTCTAAAACGTTAACTAGATTACAGTCAAGGTTATAAATAGCGACTATTATCACAATTTGAATAATGTATTACATTTTAGGTATTAAATGAAAACCTTTGACAGAATAGTTTACGGCAGCCTCGAGCTTTTTAATCAGCACGGTGTAAACAATATGACTACCAATCATCTAGCCGCCAATTTAGGTATTAGTCCGGGTAATCTTTATTATCATTTTCGCAATAAAGAAGACATTATCCGTTCTATTTTTGTTTTGTATGAAGAACATTTGAATGCCGGTTTCCACCCCTATCAAACGGGTAGGCTAAACGTCGATATGTTTATTGGTTACTTTGATACGATGTTTGAAACGGTGTGGAAATTCCGTTTTATGTATAGCAATCTGACCGCTATTCTTAATCGCGATCCGGAACTATCAACACGGTATCGGCACACTCAACGGGAAGCATTAGATCGTTCAAGTAAAATTTTGCACCAGCTGAAAGCAGATGGTGTGCTGGCGATTGACGCCGACCGAGTTACGCCTTTAGCCGACACGATGCGAATGATTGCTGGTTTTTGGATTGATTATAAACAAACACATTCGCGCAATGAGAGCGTAACGAAAGCATTTCTTTACGAAGGTTTACTACGCGTGCTCATGTTATTTAGAGCCCACTCAACCCCGGAATATTGCGCGATGTTTACCTGTTTAGAGCAGCATTACCAGCTATTGCTCAACCATTACGCAAAGCCTGATCCAACTTAGGTTCCTGCTATAGCTTAATGTTTCGGTTATCATGTTACATAGTCAAGCCACTCCCTTTTTGTTAAAGCCCCCGTTAATGCACTTTATTTACAGTGATTAACGGGGGCTTCATTTCACAATAGGGTAATCAGTGACGACATAACTCGTCACATTTGACGATTAACAGCGTTTTAGTACCAGTGAGCCTACTGAATAACCCGCACCAAACGAACAAATTAATCCTAGGTCGCCACTTTCCACACCGTCTTGGTGTAAATGGAAAGCAATAATAGAACCAGCTGACGCTGTATTTGCGTATGTATCTAGAATAATAGGCGCTTCTGTTGCTGATGGATCACGACCCAATAGCTTTTTCGCTAAATAGTTATTCATGTTGATATTGGCTTGATGTAACCACAAACGTTTAAAGTCACTTGCTTGTAAATCTAAACCACTTAACTGTTCTGTGATCAAATTATAAACCGTCGGTAGTACTTCTTTAAATACCTTACGACCATTTTGCATAAAAAAGCTTGAATCAGCGTTAATATCAGCGCCTTCACTGCGACTTAAATAGCCTAAGTTATTGCGGATATTATTTGAATACTGGGTAAACAATTTGCTATCAATGATTTCATAACAATTATCGCTTGTTGCTGTGGCTTTATCTTCAATCACTACCGCAGTACAAACATCACCGAAAATGAAGTGACTGTCGCGATCTTTAAAGTTTAAGTGTGCAGAACAAATCTCAGGGTTAACCACTAACGCCGCTTTACTACGCCCTGATTTAACCGCGTCCATGGCATTAGCAATGGCAAAGGTTGCTGACGAACACGCCACACTCATATCATAAGCAAAACCGTTAGCACCCAAATAATGTTGCAGTTCAACCGCCATTGCCGGGTACGCGCGTTGGAAACCTGACGCAGCAAAAATAATTAAATCGATGTCTTGTGCTTCTTTATTCGCAGCGGCTAATGCTTGCTTTGCGGCAATCAGTGCCATTTGTACCGTAATACTCGGTTCATCATCGCGAATAGGTTGAAATACCGGGCGCATGATCGCAGGATCTAAAATACCCGCTTTGCTCATCACAAAACGACTTTTAATGCCCGAAGCTTTTTCAATAAACTCACTGCTTGAGTGTGCTTTCGCCGTTACTTCACCCGCTTCAATTGCCGCTGCATTGTCAGCATTAAAATTATCCACGTAACAATTAAAGCTTGTTACTAGTTCATCATTGCTGATTGCATCAGGAGGGGTAAATAAACCGCTACCACTAATTACTACATTACTCATTACATTGTCCTTTAGCGACTCGTTGCACACAGTCCTTTCATCACTTATATGCATAGTCACTATCAGCTAAATTGGGATACAGAGAGCACTAAACTAAAGCAAACTGTTAACTAGATCTAGCTGCGCGTCCGACAAAAATGAAAAAAATTACACCTTGTAACTAAATTCGTGCGTTATAAAAACGGAGCAAACGCTAAATTACCATATCAAGGGGGAACTAATCTCGCTAATTTGGTCTATATATAGAGTGGACTTAATTCCATAGGCTCACAAATTAATGATTTATACAGGCTTAATGAATTTGTGGCAGAAAGAGAAGTTAAACACTATGCATAACTAATCGTTATAGACTCTTATCATTTTAGAACCTAACGATATAACAAAACAGCATTTTCAATTTTCAAACTAATCAGTATGCTTAAGCTATAAGTAAGTAAATAAATTATAAGTAATCATTCATATAGGGAAATCCCATGAGCCAAATTTTACAAGACAATAGCCTTTCAATTGGTAATACACCGCTAGTGCGTTTAAACCGTGTGACGACAGGCAACGTATTTGCAAAAGTAGAAAGCCGTAATCCAAGTGCAAGTGTTAAATGCCGTATCGGTGCCAACATGATCTGGCAAGCAGAGAAAGACGGTCTCTTAAAAGAAGGCATTGATATCGTTGAAGCAACCAGTGGTAATACCGGTATTGCGTTAGCATTTGTTGCCGCTGCTCGTGGTTATAAACTCACATTAACAATGCCAAACACGATGAGCCTTGAGCGTCGTAAGCTACTTAAAGCATTAGGTGCGAACCTCGTATTGACAGATGGCGCTAAAGGCATGAAAGGCGCGATTGATAAAGCCACTGAAATCCGTGACGCAAACCCTGACACAACGATTTTATTACAACAGTTTGAAAACCCGGCTAACCCAGCAATCCATGAACAAACAACAGGCCCAGAAATCTGGGAAGCAACTGACGGTCAAATTGACGTACTAGTGTCTGGTGTCGGTACGGGTGGCACGATTACCGGTGTAAGCCGTTACATTAAACTAAATAAAGGCAAAGACTTAGTATC
Organism: Moritella sp.; assembly: GCF_013215705.1. Taxonomy (GTDB): domain Bacteria; phylum Pseudomonadota; class Gammaproteobacteria; order Enterobacterales; family Moritellaceae; genus Moritella. Next base: position 32,318 of record NZ_JABSQR010000023.1, read on the forward strand.
TGTTGCCGTTGAGCCAACGAACTCACCCGTTATTACCCAAGCGAAAGCCGGTGAAGCATTAACGCCTGGTCCACATAAGATCCAAGGTATTGGTGCGGGCTTCATTCCTGGTAACCTAGATTTAGAAATGGTTGACCGTGTAGAGCTAGTATCAAACGAAGACTCTATCGAAATGGCACAACGTCTAATGAAAGAAGAAGGTATCTTAGCAGGTATTTCTTCTGGTGCAGCCGTGGTTGCCGCAGCACGTTTAGCCGCATTACCAGAGTTTGCAGATAAAAACATCGTTGTAATCTTACCATCGTCAGGTGAACGTTATTTAAGTACAGCGCTATTTGAAGACGTATTTACTGAGCAAGAGCTCCAACAATAGTCTCAACCGTATTGTTAATAGTTACAACCGCAGTCTTAGATTTACAATAAATCAACAAGATTAACAAAAGCCGCACTAGCGGCTTTTTTTTGTACAAGTCACTTTATTTCCATGGGTTGATAGCCGTCACACTTTCCTCTTTTTGTTGTAATTAAACTACAACAGAGGCCTCCATTAGGGTTAATATACTTACATCGCATTGTTTTGTCGTAAAACTTACGAAAACATGATCTGTAGCCATAGATTTAATTTAAAAAAGTTATTTTACTCTGTAAAATTAGATTACACTTATGGTTATAGTTAAATACTATTTTTAGAATCGTTATTTTAAGGAAAAGTCATGTACCAAAAATCAGTTATAATTATCGCACCAAACGGTCTTCACACTCGCCCAGCTGCTCTTTTCGTAAAAAAAGCAAAAGAATTCGAGTCAAAAATATCAGTTGAAACTAACGGTAAATCTGCAAGTGCTACAAGCTTATTTAAGCTACAAACGTTAGGCCTTTCTAAAGGTGTAACGATGACTATTTCTGCTGAAGGTACTGACGAGCAAGCGGCTGTTGAAGCGCTAGCTGCTCTGATGGATGTTTTAGAATAAACCCCATCCGTTATTAACGTATTTTTTGTATTGAAGTAAGGAAAGGTTATGATATCAGGCATTCTCGCCTCACCAGGTATTGCTTTTGGTAAAGCACAATTATTCATTAATGAAGAAATTGTACTTAATAAAAAAACTATTGAAACTGCACAGATCGATGAACAAATAGCTATCTTTTTAGCTGCTAGGGATAAGTCTGCTATACAGCTTGAAGCTATCACGGAAATGGCACGCCAAACATTTGGCGACGAGAAAGCTGAAATCTTCGAAGGACACATGATGTTACTCGAAGACGAAGAGCTCGAAGAAGATATCGTAACCTTTATTAAAAAAAATAAAGCATCGGCAGATTTTGCAATTCACAGCATCATTGAAGAAAATGCTGAAATGATGGCTGCATTAGACGACCCGTATTTAAGAGAACGCGCTGCGGATTTCCGTGATATCGGTAATCGTATCGTAAAAAATGCCCTCGGCATGGAAATGGTTTCACTAAGCGCAATCAAAGAACAAGTGATTCTAATCGCCAGCGATTTAACACCGTCAGAAACAGCACAGATTAACCTAGATAAGATCTTAGGTTTTGTGACTGACTTAGGTGGCCGTACTGCACATACATCAATCATGGCGCGTTCATTAGAACTTCCTGCGATTGTTGGTACAGGCAACGTAACTCAAATCGTCAAATCAGGTGACTTCGTTATTCTTGATGCCATTAACAATAACCTTATTGTTAATCCATCAGAAGACGTCATCAAAGAATACAAAGCAACTCAAGCACAGTACCTTGCTGACAAAGCTGAGCTGCTTAAAATGAAAGACTTACCTGCAATTACGCTAGATGGTCACCACGTAGAAGTGTGTGGCAATGTTGGTACAGTAAAAGACTGTGCTGGTGTAATTCGTAACGGCGGCGAAGGCGTTGGTCTTTACCGTACCGAATTCCTATTTATGGATCGCGATAGCTTACCAACTGAAGATGAACAGTTCGAAGCATACAAAGCGGTTGCAGAAAGCATGAATGGCCAAGGCGTGATCATTCGTACGATGGATATTGGTGGCGATAAAGACCTACCATATCTAAACTTACCAAAAGAAATGAACCCATTCTTGGGTTGGCGCGCAATCCGAATCTGTTTCGACCGTCCAGAAATCATGAACGCACAACTACGCGCTATCTTACGTGCCTCTGCATTTGGTAAAGTCCGTATTATGTTCCCGATGATTATTTCTGTAGAAGAAGTACGTCAACTTAAGGACATTATGACGACACTGAAAGCTGAACTAACCGCTGAAGGTCTCGCTTTTGATAACGCAATCGAAACAGGTGTAATGGTAGAAACGCCAGCAGCGGCAGCCATTGCTCATCACCTTATTAAAGAAGTCGACTTCTTCAGTATTGGTACTAACGATTTGACGCAATACACGCTCGCGGTAGACCGTGGTAACGAGATGATCTCAGACCTGTATAACCCAATGACGCCAGCGGTACTAACGCTGATTAAACAGGTTATCGATGCTTCACATGCGGCAGGCAAGTGGACTGGTATGTGTGGTGAACTTGCGGGTGACGAAACAGCAACACTGCTATTACTCGGTATGGGCTTAGATGAGTTCTCGATGAGCGGTATCTCCATTCCTAAAGTGAAGAAAACGATTCGTAATGCTAATTTCGCTGACGTTAAACAGTTAGCAGACCAAGCATTAAGCTGTGCAACAGCAGGCGAAATAGCTGAGTTAGTGGCTCAGTTCACTAAACAGCGCGCGGCTTGCTAATTAATTCAGTTGTCATAGCATCAAATCTCGAAAGATAATGTTATGATGACAACGTAAAGTCATTGGTTATGCACTCGTTCATGACCAATGACTATGTCTACCAAATTCTAGGAGTTAAAAATGGGATTATTCGATAAATTAAAAAAACTGGTTTCAGACGACAGTAAAGACAGCAATATGTTACACATTGTTTCTCCACTTGCCGGTGAAATCGTTGCTATCGAAGATGTGCCAGATGTTATCTTTGCTGAAAAAATTGTTGGTGATGGTATCGCTATCAACCCAACAGGTAACAAACTAGTTGCGCCAGTAACAGGTGAGATCGTAAAAATTTACGAAACTAACCACGCATTCGCAATTCGCTCTGATGAAGGCCTAGAAGTACTAGTGCATTTCGGTTTAGATACAGTTGAATTACGCGGTGAAGGCTTCACCCGTATCGCTGAAGAAGGTCAACATATCAAAGCTGGTGAAACTATCATTGAATTCGATCTTGAATTATTGAAGGCAAAAGCTAAATCAGTAATCACGCCTTGCATCATCTCAAACATGGATGAAATTAAGAGCATGGAGAAATTCTCTGGTTCAGTTAAACTAGGTGAAACTATTGTTCTTAAAGTTATTAAAGACTAGTTCTTAATTATTTTAAGTATGCAAAAAAAGAGCTATATATAGCTCTTTTTTTTCGCCTGCGTTTTATTCATTATGCCGCCACACCACACATTTAACCATACACAAAACCTATCAAAGAGTTAAGTTTAATCGATTTTACCTATCCCTATGTTTTTTGCATAATAGCCACATCAAGACGAAACAGACACAACGACGTTAAGGAATATATGATGACGACATTAGTATCGAAAGAAGGCCAAGCCGTTCCACAAGTTATATTCCCAATTCGCCAAGGTGATGCATGGGTTAACCGTACTACTGAAGAGTTATTTGCTAACAAAACAGTGATTGTATTCAGCCTGCCAGGCGCATTCACACCGACTTGTTCTTCAAGCCATTTACCCCGTTACAACGAACTCGCTAGCGTATTCGCTGCACACGGCGTTGATGACATTCTATGTGTATCAGTCAACGATACATTCGTGATGAACGCATGGAAAGATAACCAAGAAGCAGAAAACATTACCTTCATCCCAGACGGTAACGGTGCGTTTTCTGCAGGCATGGGCATGTTAGTAGACAAGTCAGATATCGGTTTTGGTAAGCGTTCATGGCGTTACAGCATGCTGGTTAAAAACGGCGTGGTAGCAAAAATGTTCATCGAAGCTGACGAACCAGGCGACCCGTTCAAGGTTTCTGATGCTGACACTATGCTAGGTTATGTGGCACCAGAATATAAAGTGCAAGAGTCAATCACCGTATTCACTAAACCGGGTTGCCCGTTCTGCGCCAAAGCAAAACAAACCTTAATCGACCAGGGTTTAAATTACGAAGAAGTGGTACTCGGTAAAGACGCAACCACGGTTAGCCTACGTGCCGTAACGGGTCAAAGCACAGTGCCACAAATCTTTATTGGTGGTAAACATATCGGTGGTAGTGAAGCGCTAGAAGCACACTTCGCTTAATATCAACTACACTTACAATATCGTATAGCGAGTCTCACATACCGTTATACGTAGAAATAACAAAGGAAGCAACAATGCTTCCTTTTTTCGTTTTAGACTCAGCAAACGAGTAATTATTTAACGACCTTTCGATTTTAAATCTTAAAGACTCTAGCCACATCTTGTAACGACGTAGCCAATTGCGCTTGTTCTTTGGCTGTTATCGCAATTTGGTTAGCCCCAGTTGCAGACTCCATTGATTTTTGCTTCACATCGACAATGTTTTCAGCAACATCTTGGGTGACAATCGACTGCTCTTCAATCGCAGTCGCAACTTGCTCTGTCATGGCAAAAATTTGATTTACTGCAGCCGTAATATCTCGCAATGTTTGCGCTACATCGTTGGATTTACTCACCGCATCAGCGGCTTTACTCTGACTCACTTCAATCACATTAAAGGCCGCATTCACATCATTTTGCAATGCACTAATAAAACTTTCAATCTCAGCGGTAGAATCTTGAGTTCGTTTCGCAAGCGTACGGACTTCATCTGCAACGACAGCAAAACCACGCCCTTGTTCACCAGCTCGTGCCGCTTCAATCGCCGCATTCAACGCTAATAAGTTAGTTTGGTCAGCAACCGATTTAATCACATCGACCATATTAGTAATATTATTACTGCTTTCATGTAAGCTATTAATGCGTTGCGCTAAACTATCAATTTCACTGGCAAGTGTTTTAATTGACTCTGATGACTGCTGTACAATCTCAAAGCCATCACTCGCTTGTGTATCCACTTCTCTTGCCGAATCTGCGGTCAACTGGGTGTTTTTTGCCACTTCTTTCACTGTGGCGGATAGTTCTTCAATCGCGGTAGCAATTAGGCTGATACCATCTTGCTGCTCAGCTAATGATGTCGAGCTATACACACAGGTTTGTGCCGTTTCTTCTGCTGCCGATGCCAGCGTAATACTTGATGTCGTAATGTTATCCATCGCGCCAGCAAATTGCGATAATGTCAAATTCAAAGCCGTCGCAATTTGACCTAACTCGCTCTTGCCTGCAAGTTGTGTCTGTACCGTCAAATCATTATTGTCACGTACTTCGGTCATCACATCCATCAGCTCTTTTACCCGTGATAATAAATCGCGCACAGTGATAAAACTAATCACCGCTGAAATCACAATAATCAACACACTAAATACGATGTTCATCGTCAATGCAGTGACCGCATTATTACGATTGGTATTAACTAAATTCAATAATGATAATTCGAGCCCATCTTCGATTTTCTTTAACTGACCAATCCGCGCACTTGCTTGACCAAACCAATACTCAGCATCGACATTAAAGTCACTTGATTTCGTTTCAGCAATGTTTCTTAACTTCATCACTTCTTTTACCGCTGCAGTATTTAGCTGCAGCTCAAAAAACTGATTATTACTACTGGTAGCAAAGATTTTAAAATTGTCAAAATACGTGTTTTGCTCAATAACTAGCGAGACGAACTTAACAAAATCACCCGTCCCGAAATGATCTTTAGAAAAGGCATTACTTAATACTGCACGTTCGATACCGGCGCGCTCTTTCCCTTGTAAAAAGTTGTAATAGGCAACGGTCTCCGCGGTGATACTTGCATCGATACTGATATCGACAATCAAGCCTGACACGCTCAATAACTTAGTATTTAACTGGGTGTAATAACGTAACGCCGATGCTAATTGGATATTTTTCGCATCCACTTTATTACGAATACCCGTAAGCATAGAAAGGTCTTGCTGAATGCGCGTTTGTAATTGCTTAATGTTACTGTCGGTCACTTCATTTTTTTGCAAGAAACGCATCATTTCGGCCTGTTTCACATCGGTATCGGCGCGTTGCTTACGTAGTTTACTCGCAAACTTGGTGCCGTCAGAGCCGATAAAGCCAGCTGTCATGCCGCGTTCTTTTTGTATCTCATGGACTAATTCACTGTACTCAACAGAAAGTTCAGTATACTGCGTTAAAACCGACATCTCTTTACTGATGGCAATGTTTTGCGAAAGTGAAGTAATGCTCAGCCACAAAAAACCCAACATGGGTAAAGCCAGTAACATAATAATTTTATGCTTAAACGAAACATCTGAAAATCTCATAACCGTCCTGAACACGTAAATAAAGTATCAAAATATGCCGAAATAGATTAAATACGGCAATTATCCCCGTAAATGATACATACATATAAAACACATTGTATTAATGTTTATGTAACATGCTTGTTAACATAACATTTTTTTGTTCTAGCTCAATGAAATTTTGCGAACGATTAAATATCAAGCAATTAAAATGCAGATTTTAGAAAATAAGCGACGAGATCGTAATCAGAAGTGGTTAAGACTACGCTAGGATTTCGCGTACAAAGGCTTCAATTTCTTGATCTTGACAGTTATCAAAGAAACATTGTTGGAAACGCTCACCCGTGACAGCTGTTTTAATCAATGCAGGGTCAATAGCGCGCAATGTATCGAGATAATTTTCTTTTGTTACAGCAGCTTTAGACTTGATTAGAATACTCGCCATGATACCAAGGTGAACATAAGTAAGGTGATGATCATTTTCATCTGACATACCTACGTTAAAAACAGAATAATTCTTTTCAGAAGCAACCACTGTTAATTCATTGAGTACCGTTGCATTTTTAGGTGCTTGGCTATTTTCCATCATCAGTGCGATTTTCATTAAACTCTCTCCAATAAAACTGATTACCACTATATAAAGATCGCTAAATGTGTACGGTACATTCAGCATAACGGAAGAGAAAATGGGATTGACTAAACTCATACAATACAACTCGCCATAGCTAAAGGCTATCGAACCATTAACTTTAATCGATTATACCTATTTAACTCTATTGTGCATAATAGCGGCATCAACACGAGGTATCTACTTCGTGCCCAAATTTTCACTAAAATAAGCGCGACAAACGACACACGTTTTCGCTATACGCTTTCTAAGGCTAAATGATGAATATGATAAATGTAGATGTAGCAGTTATTGGTGGTGGTACAGCTGGACTTGGCGCATACCGTGCAGCAAAAGCACATTCAGAAAGTGTCGTAATCATCGAAGGTGGTCCGTATGGCACTACCTGTGCGCGTGTTGGTTGTATGCCATCAAAACTGCTTATCGCCGCAGCAGAAAGTGTCCACCAAATTAAAAAAGCGCCCGGTTTTGGTATCCACCCACAAGGTGAAACGATCATTAACGGTGTCGAAGTGATGGCGCGAATTAAGCGAGAACGCGACCGTTTTGTTGGTTTTGTTTTAGAAGGCGTTGACGAGATCCCAGAGCACGACAAAGTGTCTGGCTACGCCAAATTTTTAAACAACAATACGTTACTCGTCGATGACCACACCCAAATTAACGCCAAACGTATTGTGATAGCCACAGGATCACGTCCTGCTTATCCTGCCGTATGGAATGAATTAGGCGATCGCCTAGTGATCAATGATGATGTCTTTGACTGGGACGATTTACCAAAATCAATCGCGGTATTTGGTCCTGGCGTTATTGGTTTAGAACTCGGTCAATCACTGAAACGTTTAGGTGTAGACGTTATTATGTTCGGTTTAGGAGGCCAAGTCGGTCCATTAACCGATCCTACAGTAATGGCCTACGCGAACAAAACGTTTAATGAAGAATTCTACCTTGATGCCGACGTAAAAATAGAAAGCATGAAGCGTCAGGGTGACCATGTCGAAATTAAATACCTAGATGATAAACAAGCACTGCAAACCATTAATGTTGAATACGTACTTGCTGCGACTGGTCGCCGCCCAAATGTAGATAAAATTGGTCTGCAGAATACCACGCTGGAATTAGATGAACGTGGTGTACCAACAGCTGATTATTACACCATGCAAACATCGGTAGAAAATATCTTTATTTCTGGTGATGCCAGTAACCAGATCCCGCTGTTACACGAAGCGGCTGACCAAGCACGGATTGCCGGTGATAACGCAGGTCGTTTCCCACAAATTAGAGCGGGTCTGCGCCGCAGCGTTATTTCAGCCGTATTCACCGACCCGCAAATTGCCATGGTCGGTGAAACTTATAAACAGATCATTGCACGCTTAGGTAATTGTGGTTGTTTTGAAACCGGTAGTGTGTCGTTCGAAAACCAAGGTCGATCACGTGTAATGCTACGTAACAAGGGGTTACTACATGTTTATGCTGAACACGGTACAGGTCTGTTCTTAGGCGCTGAAATGATAGGCCCAGATGCAGAGCATTTAGCGCACTTATTAGCATGGGCACATCAACAAAAAATGACTGTTTCAGAAATGTTAGACATGCCATTCTACCACCCCGTCATTGAAGAAGGTGTTAGAACAGCATTACGTGACCTCAATGCTAAATTACACCTAGGTCCAGATATGATTAAACATTGTATGGATTGTGGCCCAGGCTGCTAGTGACAGGTTCCGTTAAACACTAAGCTTGGCGATTAAGACTGGCTGGGATATCAGAACAAGGCGTAATAGCAAATAATAACTATTACGCCTTATTTTTATAAGGCACCGCTGAAATAACAAGACGTATAAACAGGTTAAACTAACACCTGATATCCTGTACTGACGCTATCCAATCAACCCCATCGTATCACTACATGGTGTGTTTAGCGGCCGCGATAATCTGTTCTGAGACTTGTTTATATAATCCTTTTAACAGGATCCAGCGATGCCAGTAGAGTGGTATGGTTAAATGAGTCTCTGTTATTTTTACCAATTTTCCAGAAATCAATTCATCTGCAATTTGTAATTCAGGGATCAAGCAGTAAGCCACCCCCGCATTTGCCATGGCGACAAACGCTTCAGATGAACGCACAATATGACAAGGGTAACTGCCACCAGCCAAACTAAAATGCTGCTCGATAAACTTAATGTGCATATCGTCTTTATGATCAAATGATACCGCAGGTGCTTTACGCAAAGCTTGCTGCGTGATCCCCTGTGGTAAATACTGCTGCACAAACTCAGGCGTTGCCACCAGCGCATAATTAAGCTCACCCAATAGTGTTGCTTCACAACCTGGCAAGGGCTTGCTTTTTAAACTCAGCGCGCCAAATGCTTCACCCGCTTTTACCTTCTCCAGTGTTCTCGCTTCATCCATAATATGTAAGTTAAGTTCTATAGGATATTGTTTTAATAATGGCGCGAGTGCGGGGATAAACCAGGTTGCTAAACTGTCTGCATTCACGGCAATCGCCATCACTACGGATTTATCTGTCGCGGTTGCGCTGATGCTGGGTAATAATTCTGCTTCTAAATGCTGTACTTGTTTGTAATGCTTTAACAAACGCTGACCAATATCCGTCGCCACCAGCGGTTGACTACGGATCAATACAGGCTGCGCCACATACTCTTCCAATAACTTAATACGCTGAGACACTGCAGGTTGTGAAATACACAATACATTCGCTGCTCGTTCAAAGCTTTGCTGTTCAATCACCACCTGTAACGCATTTAGTAATTTGTAATCCACCATCTCATCCCCCTTCTTGTCATCTTGCAACGATACATAAGCTTAAATTATCAATCATAATTATTATTCATTATACTTATCTCATTAATTTTTGTAATCTCCAAAGCTCATCTTTTAGAGGTTCATTATGCTAACAGCAACAATTCAAGGACTACTGCTTGGCGGTAGTATGATCATCCCTATCGGCGCGCAAAATGCGTATATTTTAAATCAGGGAATTAAACGTAATCATCACTGGTTAACAGCCACTATTTGCATTTTATGTGATGCATTACTTATCTGCGCAGGCGTGTTTGGCGCCGGTAGTTTGTTGGCATTAAACCCCAATTTATTACAGGTAATTACTTGGGGGGGCATTGTATTTTTATCGGTTTATGGGGCAATGTCGTTTCGCAGTGCATGGCAGTATCAATACGGTAAAGCCGAGTTAGATGGTACCCATAAATCCCGTAAAATGGTGATAATGGCAACGCTAGCGGTCACCTTACTTAACCCACACGTGTATTTAGATACTGTCGTTGTACTAGGCAGTGTCGGTAACCAATTTAGTGGCGATAATCGTATCGCTTTTGCGGCGGGTACGATTTTAGCTTCAATTTTATGGTTTTATGGCATCGCCTTTAGCGCAGCTAAGTTTTCGAACTGGCTCAACCGACCCAAAGTACAACGTATTATCGACATAACCGTCGGTGGTATTATGTGGGTGATCGCCAGTAGTCTGTATCGCAACCTAGCATGATCTAACCATCGATGACGTATTGCTTGGCTTGTTGTTTTAATAGTGTTGCAAACAGCAAACCAGCAGGACCTAATGTTTTCTTGTTGGCATAAATCAAATATAACGACAGATCAAGACGCACATGATCTTCGATGATTAGCTCCACCAGGTCACCATTGGCTAGTTCATCTTGAATGCGGCTAATGGGTAACGTCGCATGTCCTAACCCCTGCTTAACCAAACTGAGCGACTCATGTAAATGGCTCACCGTCCAACGTTGCTGCGAGCCTAGCCAACCAGCATCGACACTGCGAAGCGCACTCGAATCACTCATCACAATTTGGGCATGGGATTTCAATTCTGCAAGTGTTAATGGTCGATTTAGCAAAGCTAACGGATGCTGGTGATGTACAAAACGTGATAACTGCCCATGACACAATTTTTCTCCCGTAAATCCGGTGGGAATTTGACTGCTAATAATCAGGTCTGCGGTGCCGTACGTCGCGGCGTCCGTCACCCCTGATAATGTACCTTGTTGAAAATCAATACTGGTCACTGTGCACTGCTGAGCAAATAAGGCCAGAACGTCAGTTAATAACGGCTGTGGAAATAGTTGTGTCGTCATGACTTTTAACAGCGGCTCCCAACCTGCACTGTATTCCCCCGCCAGTTGCTCAATACTTGCCGCTTGCGTTAACAATTCATTCGCTTGCGTCAGCATTTTCTTGCCCATATCAGTGACAACTGCACGACGACCTTGTTGTTCAAACAAACGCACACCCAGATTATCTTGCAGCTTCTGGATCGCATAACTAATCGAACTTTGGCTCTTAATTAAGTAATCAGCTGCGCCCTGAAAACTACCTTGCTCGACCACAACCTTAAAGATATACCATTGCTCTAAACTCACCGTTAGCTCTTTCATCATGATCCTTAACGTCCATGTTTTAATTCATCTAAAAAATCGATGATATAGATTGGATTTACCCGGTTAATTTATTTTTTAATTACCGTAAGCTTACTCTACAACATAAAGCGAGGAACAAAAATGAAAGTTTTACACATAGATAGCAGCCTACAAGGCAAAAATTCAACATCATCAAAGATTGCAAAAAAACTAATCGAAAAATTAGATATAAATAATACTCAACAGCAACAAATTACCTATCGTGACCTTAATGTATCGCAAGTACCGCACTTAACCGAGGCTATTTTTAGTGCATTCCACACACCGGAATCAGAACGCACAATAGAACAACAAGCGGCTGCGGCAGTATCAGACCAATTAATTGATGAAGTAAGTAACAGTGATATCTTAATTATCGCCGTACCTATGTATAACTTTGGCGTACCGTCAACCTTAAAAGCTTGGATTGACCACATCGCTCGTGCAGGTAAAACATTTACTTACACAGCAGAAGGCCCAAAACCGTTACTAAAAATGCCAAAAACTTATGTGATCGCAACCCGTGGTGGACGGTATGCCAACACACCCTCAGATACGCAAGCGCCTTGGTTAGAACAAGTACTTAAATTTGTCGGTATACCTGAAGTCGAATTTATCTTTGCAGAAGGCGTAGCAATGAACTCGGCAGATGATGTATTAAGCAACGCAGATGCACGTATTAACGAATTACTAAGTGCTTAAAACGATTTAAACACACTGACGGGAATATATTTGTTCACTATACTTTGCGCTTACAGAGAAAAAGGCCGATAATCAGCCCATCTATCCAAACCGAACTAAATACGAGCTCAGTTTGGATATATTCCTATAACACCAGACAAAAGTTGAACATAAATGCGTTTAGATAAGTTTATTTGCCAAAGTACTAACCTGACCCGTACCCTTGCCAAGCGTGAGATTGCACGCAGCAACGTGAAAATTAATGGCGAAGTTGTACGTAAAGCAGACCATAAAGTAACAGCAGACATGGATGTTTGGTTTAGTGGTAGATCATTAAGCCAACGTCCACCGCGTTATATCATGATGCATAAACCATTAGATGTAATTTGCTCAACAGTAGACGAAGAACACCCATCTGTGATGAATCTAATCGAAGCAGACAAGCGTGAAGAATTACACATCGCTGGTCGCCTTGACGTTGATACTACAGGTTTAGTATTGATCACCGATGACGGTAAATGGTCACACCGCGTTACATCACCTAAGCGTGCATGCAACAAACGTTACCGTGTACAGCTTGCCGAAGCAATCGCACCAACAGCAGTAGCAGATTTTGCAGCAGGTATCCATCTGCGTAGCGAAGACAAACCTTGCCTACCTGCAAAATTAGAGATCTTAAGCGAAAAAGAAGTATTGCTTACCATCCAAGAAGGTAAATATCACCAAGTTAAACGTATGTTTGCTAGCCAAGGCAATAGCGTGGTTGGTTTACATCGCGAACAGATCGGCGACATCGTATTAGACCCAGCACTAGAATTAGGTGAATGGCGTTACTTAACAGACGAAGAAGCATCAAGCATCTAATCTGTTAGCCGAACAGATAGTTATACCAACTGTCCAAAAGCTATAAATACCACAACCCACGTTAATCGCTTAATGTGGGCTGTGGTCATTTATGCTATCACTTATCTATTCTGTCTCTAGCGCTGTCACCTTATAGGCACAACGCCTCGCCCCTTCGACAATATGCTCTTCGCGCTCGACCGTTGCATACGGTGCTAATAATGTTTGAAATAAATTCAATTCTGAACGACAAAAATTAAGACATTTAGATGCTGCAGCGCAGATAGGACAATGGTTTTCCATCAACCAATAAACAGCCTTGTCATCAACAACAACGGTCGCCATATACCCTTCTTCACTGCGTAACTCAGCTAACGCTTCCAGTTTACCCAGTAAATCTGGCTTACTCGCCAGTCTGTCACTATAGAGCAAAAATGACGCTTGTTCGCGATGCGCAATAAGTTGCTCAAGCCCTTCATCACCAAAAATTACTTTAACTGAATCGATAAGCTGTACGGTCAATTCTTCATGGCGATCTGAGAAATGGCTATTACTCTGCGTTGTCAGTGACCAATAGCGGGTTGGGCGACCTCGCACAGCCTTTTTATCTTCAAAGCGAATATCACCATCATCTTCTAAAGCCTGCAAATGTTGGCGAACGCCCATGGTCGTTAACCCTAATTCACTGGCCAATATTTTTGCGGTTAACGCTCCTTCAAATTTTAATAGGCTAAGAATTTTCTCACTGGTCTTTTCTTTCATTTTGACTCCGCTTTACCTGACTACAGGCACATTCGGCGTGCCTTCAGATGCTTTCATACTTAGTATTATTACCGATATAAATATTAAGTAAACTTTTTTATTTACTTAATTTAAATTTCAACCTTTACAAACTTAAGTAAAGCGTTTACTTTACTTAACAATTAACAAACAAAATGGTTACTTAATATGAAATTAGTTATCGTCAGTGGCAGTCAAAGGCACAATTCAGAAAGTGCAAAAGTAGCGGCTTACATCGCCAGCGCAGCAAACCAATTTAAAACCGTTCAACATATCGAACTGTGTAAATACCAACTACCCTTTTGGGATGGCGATGACGAAAGTAAATCTGCTCCGGGCTGCGATTGGCCACTCATCAGTGAAGCGTTAATAAAAGCTGATGCATTCGTTATTATCACGCCTGAGTGGGATGGGATGGCAACACCCATTTTGAAGAATTTTTTAATGATGTGTGCGCATGACGATACAGCACATAAACCAGCACTACTGGTTTCTGTTGTCAGTGGCATTAATGGTGCATACCCCATCGCAGAATTAAGAATGAATGGCTGTAAAAATAATAAGTTAGTGGCGATACCAGATCACTTAATCATTCGTAACGTCGGCGATGTATTGAATGCAGGCACGGATGATGCGCAACTCAGCGAACGCGACCATAGTATTCGACATCGCATCGGTTACAGCTTGCATACCTTACATCAATACAGCCAAGCACTAGGGCAAGTTCGTCAACGACAGCAACAACAACCTTATTCTCAACAAGAAAAATACAGTTACGCAATGTAAGCAAACATATTATAGAGGGACATTATTATGATACACCTAGAGCACGTCAATTTAATCGTACGCGACATCGAAGAAACATTAACGTTTTACCGCGCCGTATTTCCGCATTGGTCCATTCGAGGTGGTGACAAAGGAGAATGGTCAGGCAAACCAAGAAACTGGATCCATTTTGGTGATGATTATCAATATCTCGCGTTTGGCGATAACGGGGTTGGTGAAAACCGCGACTTAGCTGGGCACCAAGTGGGGCTTGCTCATTTCGCCTATGTCACTGATGATATTGCCGGGATCATACAGCGCTTAACCGAAGCTGGTTTTAGCATTGCCAAAGACGGGATGGACGATGAATACCGTCAAAATATTTACTTCCTCGACCCCAATGGCTACGAAGTTGAGTTTGTGCAATATAATACCGATATACCAACACTGAGAAATCGTTATTAGCCGAGCATGAATTCCAAGTCTATTATCAGCCGACTATTGACCTTCAAACTGATCACGTCAGCGATGCTGAAGCCTTGGTACGCTGGCACAGTCCAACGCGTGATCTAGGCATACATATTGCCATTGTAACAATTGGGTTGTCGTTATGCTCAATGCTTTTATTATTCTCGTCCGAAACAGTTAGCAGAGTGCTGCACAGCAAGTTCACCAACATAAAACCTAAACAGTCCAATCAAAACCATACATAATATTATTATTTACACCTGTAAGTTTAATTGTTCTTATAGATCACAAAATGGCTACAAATAGAACTAGATGTCACGAAATGCCAGTGTATTAAGTAAATTTGAGATCCAGATTGAAAAAATCATGATATAAATGCGATAACCTGCCAGCCAGATGACCATTAATTAACAGTAATCTTTATCAATCACAGGTATTGATAAAGATTACTTGGAGTTTTAAATGCGCACTATTTTCACGTTATTAATATCAGCACTGAGTTTTAACAGTTTTGCCCTCGATTCTACTTATTTACAATGCTATGGCGTGAAAGACAGCTTCGCATCACGATCAGACCTAATTAAAAAATCATGGGCGGTCAATGCCAACAACCAATACCTAAAACTTGACGGTTATTGGAAAGACAATAGTTATAATGCCGATACCGAAAACTACTTTATCGTGAAAGCCATTGATTCAGTGCCCGTCACTTCTGAGCAAGTACACAGTGTATTAGCCAGCATGTGTAGCAATACGCTAGTCAATAAGTATTCCGACGAGTTTATTAGCAATATCACTTATTTTGCTTCAAGCCATTCTTACGGTTATGAATACCCAGTCATGACGGAAGCTGATGCCCTATCTATCAATAATACCGAATTGCCCGTTGCGTATAACAACATGCTGCGTTACGCGTTTGCATCGAGTTATGTATACAGCACAGAGCAAGGCGCTGATCCTTTCTCATTTACTGACAACGCAACCTTCCAGCAGTTGATGGTCGATGCAAACAGTGTCGAACTTAATGTTATAGCCACTTATGTGGGTGATAGCGGTGTCCACGGTGTGGCGATTAAAGTACCCGCCGTTCCAAGTAAAAACCTAGAAGAAGAAATCATTATCTCTTTTAAAGGCACTAGCAGTGGCGGTGATGTGATGCAAGATATCGAACTAATGCTCGCTAACCTATCTGAAACGGATGAAGACTGGCAAGTTGAGGCTTATAACTTTACCCAACAAATCTTAGCTCAATATCCTGCTAACACGGCTTCATTAACCCGTGGTTATAAAACCTCAAATGCAGCTAAAACTTATAATGTGGTATTAACCGGACATTCACTTGGTGCCTATACTGCGATTGATGCAGGGGTGAGAACTGGCGTATTAACACGGGTATTCTCGTCACCAGCAACGCGTATTATTGAAAAGTATATTCATGCGTTTGCCAATAAAATGCGTTACAACAACGTGATTAATATGGTTAGAGAAAAAGATCCAGTTGCGACTATGTCAGGCCGTCATAACGAAAACATGATTTATTTCCCGAAAGCACCAGGAGTGAATCCAGCGAACAGTCATTTCTTGACGCCGTTCATTACTGATATTTTGATCCCACTTGCAAACCAGCAAACATCAGATACCAGTAAGGCAACTCATGTCTATATCACCCCAGACGCAACAGTTGGTGCCGGATTAACAGAATTAGTTAATTTTTGGGGTCATACAAACTAATTCTCATTTGCATAAATAAAATCATTACAACTCAAACAGGAGCAAAGGTAATCCCTTCTGCTTCTGTTTACATTTTCAATCCATAACTTACCCAATCATATAAAACATTGGTTTACAGCCGTGCTTAACAATTCGAAAACAACCTCGTACAATTGACCAACATTAACAGCCGCAAATAAAAAACAAAAGAACCACAAAAACAAAACAAACCAGTCGATTAATCATAAATACTAGAATAATAGAGATGAAAATGTGATAAAACCAATTTATGTGACATAAATCACAAAAGTCTGTAACACCATAATATATTCTCCGCACCCACCAATGGAAATGATAATCATTACGATTAGAGCGTCCATAACAAAAATAAAACATAATTTATGGGCTTAACATAATTTCTTGAGTAACCATAATTGGAGAACTAAAATGAAAACAATTCTTGCCTTATTAATATCAGCTTTTAGTTTTAACAGCCTTGCTGTTGATAGTACTAATCTACAGTGCTACGGGGTGAAAGATAGCTTCGAGGCTCGATCTGATTTAATCAAAAAATCTTGGGCGGTAAATGCAAATAATGAGTATTTAAAACTTGATGGCTACTGGAGAGACAATTCCTATCGTGCGAATACTGAAAACTACTTTGTAGTCGAAGCTATTGATTCGGTGCCAGTAAACGCCTCGGACCTGCATCAGATTTTAGAAACGATGTGCAGTGACACACTCGTTAATAAATATTCAGATGAATTTATTAATAACATTACCTACTTCGCTTCTAACACTGCGCTTGATCACGAATATCCAGTATTAAGCAAAGAAGAAGCTTTATCCGTTGATAACGCTGAATTGTCACTGGCCTATAATAAAATTCTGCGTTATGCATTTGCAGCAAGTTATGTTTATAGTCTAGAACAAGACGGTAAGCCATTTGCCTTTAATAACGATCCTATGTTTGAGACATTAATGTTGTCACAAAACACCAAAAATCTAGACGTTATAGCAAGTTATGTTGGTGACAGTGGTGTACATGGTGTTGCGATAAAAGTACCCGCAATTGCAAGTAAAAACCTAGAAGAAGAAATCATTATTTCATTTAAAGGCACCAGTAATGGTAATGATGTGATGCAAGATATGGAATTAGCGTATACAAACCTGTTGGAGACTGATGAAAACTGGCAAAGTGAGGCTTATAATTTTACGCAACAGATCTTAGCTCAATATCCTGCAAATGAAAAATCATTAACGCGTGGTTACCAAACATCATCAGCAGAAAAAACCTATAATGTAGTACTAACAGGACACTCTTTAGGTGCTTATACTGCTATTGATTCAGGAGTAAGAACGGGGATATTAACACGCGTATTTTCGTCACCTGCCACACGTATTATTGAAAACTATCATCACGTATTTGCCAATAAGATGCGTTATAACAATGTTATAAACATGATCCGAGAAAAAGATCCGGTTGCCACATTATCAGGTCGTCACAATGAAAGCATGATCTACTTCCCGGGCGCACCAGGTATGAATCCAGTTAAGAGTCATTTTTTAACCCCATTCATTAAAGATATTCTAATGCCATTAGCGAAAAATCCTGATACTACGGCGAGCAAACCTAAATATGTTTACATCACCGCAGATAGCACACCAGGCGCAGGTTTAAATAAATCAGTTAATTATTGGGGAAGTCCAAAATAGATCAGACTAAACAACATTTAATATGCACAGCATAAGCAACAGGGCATATCAGTAATGATATGCCCTTTTTAATTATTCGACGCGTTTACTAAGTAAAGATATCCCATAACAATTAAATGATAGCGTATTAGTCATATCAATAAAGACAGCGGCCACCAGCAACGGGAATGTACAAACTATAAACAGCGATTAATTGACTTGGAACCAATCAATATAATGGCTTGGCATAACATCAAATTCACGACTTAAATCAGCAATCGCAGATCCATCAATCACGTCTTCTTTATTTGCCATTTTCTGCGTTAGATCATCAGCATGAATACCCGTGGTTAAAAACAAGCTAGATATACCTGCTGTATTCGCGCCGCGAATGTCATGCTCTAAACTATCGCCTACTGCAATCGCGTTATCCCAACCGCCTAACAAGGTACGACACATGTCATACACTTCAGCTTGAGGTTTACCGTGCCAATGCACCTTGCCGCCCATTTCAGCATACGCATTAGCGATAGAACCGGGGCAAAGTTTTAATCCGCCGTCAGGACTCATCGCCACCAGATCGGGATTACTTACTACCATTTCCAGTCCACGTGCATAGGCAATATCCAGGTCGGCTTGATATTCAGCCACAGTGCCACGCTCAACGCCGTAACACATGATAAAGGATGCGTCTTCGATACCAACACTGGTTAAACCACAGTCTTCTAGCACAGTACCGTTAATGCCATCGCCCCAGCCAAACACCAACGCGTGTGACCCCAAGTGACCAAATTTACCCTGCTTAAAATTATGGCGCATATGGTCGCCAGATGTCAGTACATCGATATACAGATCGCGACTGATACCCGAATCGGTTAAACGCTGATAAGAGAAATTGTGGGTATTACCACTGTTCGATAAGATCACTACTTTTTTGTCATGCTGTTTTAAAAATTGTAATGTCTCAATTGCATTTGGAAACGCATCGCCACCGTTGTGTAATACGCCCCATTGATCCAAAATAAAGGTATCAAACTCGTTAATAATGTCTTTAAGACCGGAAATCATTTTCACGTCGTCGTTACTCCAACAGCATCTGCCACTAACCTAAAACGCTAGTAGCCTGGACAAGATAACCCCACTATATACTCAAACCAACGAATCCCTACTAACTTGCAGCATATTAATATCAGATAGTTGTGTATTAATATGGAATAACTGCGAATAACAACCCGCATCAAGCAGGAATGACCTTTACACTTACGCTTCAGGCCAGTCGTCATAATAAATAGATAAGAAGTAGCAGACTTCGAGATGGGGGGATCCCCTTAAAACATATTATTAATCGCTACCCCGATACCGAAACGAGTCTGACTGTGATTATAATCAATCAAGCTTTCACCATAGCCATTAAATACAGTGAAATATCCTTTCAGTTTGCCATATAAAGGTGTGGTTAAGTTTAGTTTCACCGCGCCTTTACTGGTTGCAAAATTCTGACGTATTTCGGCACTCAATTCATATTTGTCAAAAGCATAACCGATACCGTACTCTACATGTCCCATATAGTCAGTAATATCCGGATTATCATCGCCATTAGGGCTAGCCGGATCCGTTTTAGCATCTTCTGGTATACGATACCAAGGCCTAACACTCCACACTAAATCACCCTGCTCATAAATAAATTCAGTATAAACACGATTCCATGAACGAGACGATATTCCAGCACGGCCATTGGATTGATGTTCAAACCCGAACATGACAGCTGTATTGGCATCATTAGGATGCCAATCTAATGGCGCAATATAAAATATTTCAGGTCTATAATTCGTTTCTCTGAAGGGACTGGAAATGTCATCGGCATAAACTTGCCACCAAGCTTCGAGGGTAAAAGCAGCATAGATGCGATCACCGTCAACGAATAAAGAATTGTAGCTTAACGGCAATTTCAGACTTAATTGAAATTTAGCTTCGACTTTTTTATAGCCTTCATCACGGGCATTTAGATTGCGATAAGCTTCTGGGTTAACCTGATTGGTACTATAAACAGGTAAGATATAGTTCATTAGGTGTGGCGTAAGTACAAATTCAGATGTGTCAGTTTGACGCTCTTCAATAATTCGCTTTGTCAGTAGACCTGCTTTCACTTTTTTACCGCGGATCATGACTGAACCGTCTTCTTCAAGGCTACTTTGCGCTTTGCATATCGCCCTTATTTCCCCTAATGTTACTTCTGCAGCACTACTGGCGACTTGCTTTTCAATACACTCACTTTCTGTCGTCGCTTGTGCTTGATAACTCATAGAACAAATGAGAAACACTAAACAGAGGTTTTTATAGTTTAATCGTTGCAAAATTTATTCAATTCCTTATGAACGCGAATATCCAGTTAACGTACATAATATACTGAATAATACGCATAAGATATCACCCTGATTAGCACCACTCAGCAGCGATTAAACCTCGGTATAGCAGTGACAGTATTTTATCTACCCCGTCTAGTTTACATCTGATACCAGCGTAAGGTACTTATCACGTACCTTATTACAAATGTAATCACCAATAGGGATCGCAGAGGTTGCAGCAGGCGATGGTGCATTACAAACGTGTAAACTGCGTGGACTTTCTGCAAATAAGAAGTCATGCACTAGGCTGCCATCTTTCAATACCGCTTGTGCACGAATACCCGCAGGATAGTCTTCTAGATCAGTCACCTTCAATATCGGACAGTACTTATTGACGAGTTTTAAGTAACCCGGCTTCCACCACGAATTCTTGGTTTCAACTAAGCCCGTTTTTAAATTTTTAGCACTAACCCGCCAAAAACCAGGAAACTTAAGCATGTCACAGATATCACGCAAATCTATATTTACCTTACCGTAGCCTTCTCGCTTCCAGCCTTGAACCGCATTGGGCCCAACCGTCACCGACCCATCAATCATCCGGGTTAAATGCACCCCCAAAAATGGCAGTTCCGGATCCGGAATGGGGTAAATCAAATGATTCACAATGTTGTTATGCTGAGACTGCAAACGGTAGTATTCACCACGGTAAGGAATGATCTGAAATTCGGTATCAATATTCAACATCTTCGTCACCCTATCCGCCATTAGGCCTGAACAGGTAATTAAAAATTTGGTGACATACTCACGGTTCTCGAATGAATGCCCCAATACCGATTTTTTTTGACACTGAACGTGAATGTGATCACTGGTTTCGATTAAGTGCGTCACCTCCGTCTCCATCGCCATATCACCACCGAGCACACCGAACTCTACTGCCATTTTCTCGGTGATTAAGCGGTAATTAACAATACTGGTTGAAGGCACCAGAATTGCCCCTAACCCAGTAATGTTAGGTTCTTTTTCAGCAAGTCCAGCGGCATCTAATAATTCAACGTCGATACCATTATCAAGGCAGCGTTTATACAGCGCTTCCATGCGTTGTAACTCTAATACACTGGTGGCAACCAATAGTTTGCCGCAGTTTTCAACCGGAATATCATGTTTTTCACAAAACGCTTTGGTCGCAGCAACACCCGCCTTACAAAAATTGGCTTTCATACTCCCCGGTTCATAATAAACCCCGGCATGGATCACCCCACTATTATGCCCGGTTTGATGTTGTGATAGTTCACCTTCTTTTTCGATTAATAATATCCGTTTGTCAGGCTCTCGCTGCTGTAATTGCCACGCAGTTGATACACCCACAATACCGCCACCGATAATAATATAATCATAAACACTATTATCAGGGCTATTAGTTTCCGATCTACTTTTATTAAAACCTTGTGTAGTCAAAGTCATTTTCATTATCCTTACCTTAATAAGCAGCTGCTACTGCAGGTGTCGTCACCACTGACTTATAACGGCGGTTACTGTAAATAAATAATCCCACAAAACTAAGCATCACAAAAACTCTCTCCACTAAAGGTACATCAGGCCATGTCAGCGCTAAGCCAGAAATATCAGGTAAACGCACATCAGAAATCACGATACCTGGGAAGGTTGTTGGTATGAGGATTAATGCCGACTCGCCATCGGCACATTCGATAACATCATAGCCAGCTAGCTGGAGTCGTTGACTAATCGCCAAACGAACAATCTCATCATCTTCAATTAAAGCGACTTGAATAACAGACTGTTGTGACATAACTAATCTACATCCTTGTATAAATAAACAATGCAGACAGAGTAAGAAAAACAGTGTCTATTGCAAAGGAGCTAGCTCGCAAATTACAGACATAAACGACCCACAGGCCCAAGAACAGTCAGTTAATCTGTATTCAGCCATTCATTCAAATCCTGTTTTGTCATTTGGTTTCGTTTGGACCAACTTTCATTCGATTTCCCCTACGGGAGGCGAGCAGAAATAATAGTACAGCGTTGCAATATTTGAAAATGGAATAACCATTATCTACATATGCGCCTTATTCTGATATTCCTGCTCGTCTCTGATATAGCATCTTGAAGTAACTTAGGTATATACTGGCGATATAACGTTTAAAGAAAAAACCAAGAAAATAGGAATTGAAATGACGACTGTGATGTACGGAATTAAAAACTGCGACACCATTAAAAAAGCCAAGAAATGGTTAGAAGCAAACGAACTGGAATTCACATTTCACGATCACCGCGTTAACGGTTTAGATAAAGCACAGCTGATCGCTTGGTGCGAAACACTGGGTTGGGAACAAGTGCTAAATAAACGTGGCACCACTTATCGCAAATTAACCGATGAACAAAAAGCAGGGCTAACAGAAGCCACTGCAATCGAATTGTTAATTGAACAGCCAGCGATGATCAAACGTCCAATTCTTGAGGTAGACGGTCAACTTACCTTAGGCTTTAAAGCCGATACTTATGCGGCGCTCTTTGCAAAATAAAAAGTCGAAGTAAAAAGTCGAAATAAAGTGCGAAATAAGCCAGAACACTATTAATCAAAAGTACTTACAGCACTGACCTCAAGCGTAAGTCAGTGCTAACAATATCCTGTAAAAGTGCTGTGAAAAGGAATTACTCATGTCAGACAGTTTAGTATTACAACTTGCCAAAGATCTGCTTAGTCGTAAATCAGTGACACCCGAAGATGCCGGTTGTCAGCAGATGATCATCGAACGTCTTGAAGGCCTAGGTTTCACTATCGAAACCATGGTATTTGAAGACACCACTAATCTTTGGGCTCGTCGCGGTACCACTGCCCCAGTATTTTGCTTCGCCGGTCATACCGATGTAGTACCTGTTGGAAAAATCGAAGATTGGGATACTGACCCGTTCGTCCCTACCGTTATCGATGGTTATTTACACGGTCGTGGCGCAGCAGACATGAAAGGTTCTATCGCATCATTCTTAGTCGCTGTCGAAAACTTCGTGAACGAACACCCCGATCACCAAGGTTCAATTGCCCTACTGATCACCAGCGATGAAGAAGGCCCGTTTATCAATGGCACAACACGGGTGATTGATACATTAGAAGCACGTAACGAAAAAATCGACTGGTGTATTGTCGGTGAACCATCAAGCACCAACAAAGTCGGTGACATTGTTAAAAACGGTCGCCGTGGTTCATTAACCGGTGACATCATAGTGAAAGGGATTCAAGGTCACGTGGCTTACCCACACCTTGCCGACAACCCCATTCACAAGCTCGCGCCAGCATTAACTGAACTAAGCCAAGTGGTATGGGATCAGGGTAATGAGTACTTCCCTGCGACAACACTACAGATCACTGATATCCGCAGTGGCGCAGGTGCAAGTAACATAGTACCGGGCGAAGCGACTTGTCAGTTTAACCTGCGTTATTCTACCGAGCTAACAGCGGACTTAATCAAATACCGTATTGAAGGCATCTTCGAAAAACACGGTTTAAACTACGACATTAGCTGGATCCACAGCGGCCAACCCTTCTTAACTGAGCCGGGTAACTTGCTAAACGCCATTACCGATTCAATTGAAAGTGTGTGTGGTTACCCATCAGAACTATCTACCTCTGGTGGCACATCAGATGGTCGTTTCATCGCGCCAACCGGTGCACAGGTGGTTGAATTAGGCCCTGTAAATGCAACGATCCACAAAGTAAATGAATGTGTGAAGATCGCTGATATTGAACAATTAGCAGAAATATACGAGCAAACACTGGTTAAATTATTAGCGCAATAACTTTATGTTTAATCACTTTATGTTTAATAAAGTGTAGCGAAATAACCACTCAGCATTAACAACAGTGCCGATAATGATGGTTTGTTATAGCTCTAACAAACCATCATTCATGCTGAAAGAAAGCCATCATTTGTTCCGCCAATATGGTTTTATCATGACATAATAACCCAAACCACCTCTTAAACTCCCTCATTACCACCGCCATTTAAACTCGACGCAATATAAAAAACCGATAACCCCATCACATTCCATAACAAATTTTATATTTTATTAACAAACCATAAAGTTCATTATTTACAACACATTAACATAGATTAAATAGCCATTACGGCGTTATTTAGAGCGCTGACAGTCAGTCCTCGTTCCGGCCGTTAATTGACTTTAATCAATGTCTGGCATATTGTTTATGCAGTTGCATAGTTTTGCAAAACGCTTATTTTATTAATGACAAGTTTGTTAATGACATGTTTTTAAAACATGTTTTTATAAAAAGGAAGTAGAATGGCTTTAATCCAAGCGCCAAATTCAGTTGTAATGGTTCGACCATGGAAATTCTTCTCGAATCCAGAAACTGCAGTTGATAATGCTTTTCAAAAAACCGGCCTCGATGTACAAGACTCGCTTGAGTTAGATCGCACCGGTATATCACTACAAGCTAAAAACGAATTTGATATCGTCGTCGCAGGATTAAACGAGAACGGCATCAACGTCCATGTATTTGATGATTTTGGTGACCGTGATACACCAGATTCCGTATTTCCAAACAACTGGTTCTCGACCCACAGTGGCGGCCATGTTGCCCTATACCCAATGTTTTCACAAAACCGCCGACGCGAACGCCGCAGTGACATTATTGAAATGTTAAAAGCGCAGTATCGTGTGCAAGATGTTATCGACTTCTCTGGTTTAGAGTGGGATAACCTGTTTCTTGAAGGCACTGGTGCGATGGTACTTGATAACGTTAACCGCATCGCCTACACAGCTAAATCAAACCGTTCTAGCGAAGTGATCCTTGAACGCTTCTGTACCACATTCCAATACGAACCAATGGCGTTTGAAACGGCTGATGCCACAGGCACTGCCATTTATCATACCAATGTGATGATGTGTGTAGCGTCTCAATACGCGCTTATTTGTTTAGACATGATCCCAAATGAAGCACGTCGCGCAGCAGTTAGACAGCGTTTAGAAGAATCAGGCATTGAAGTGATTGAACTGAGCTTCGACCAAATTGATAACTTTGCGGGTAATGCCATCGAGCTCACAGGTAACGGCAATAGCCATTTGGTTATGTCGCAACGTGCGAGAGATGCATTAACACCCGAGCAAGTTGCACGCATTGAAAAGCACTCAAATATATTAGCCTTTAGCGTACCGACTATCGAATTAGCCGGTGGCTCGATCCGCTGCATGATCGCAGGCATTCACTTAAGCCCGCGAACGTAAAGCACGCCCTTGGCAGTAAAAATTAAAGTACCCAAATTCAAATAATTTAAAAGATATCACTTATGGAAAAGGAAAAGGTTATGGAAACCAGTTATGTAAAATCAGCTACAGGTGAATTGAAGCAAGTATTACTTTGTTCACCCACTTACCTTAATCTGTCGCCAATCAACAAGATTGCTGAAGATTGGTTAGAAAAAGGTGAGCGCATTGATCAGCAGAAATGTTTAGATGAACATCAACAGCTGATCAATATTTACGAGCAAAACGGCATTAATGTCGAAGTACTTACGCCGACAGAAAACTTGTCGAGTCAGGTATTTGCCCGTGATTTTGGTTTTAATATCAAAGAAGGTTATGTACTTGGCCGCTTTAAAGAAGAAATTCGCCACGCAGAAAGCCTACTGTATGCAGAAAAATTGGCCGAACTAGGTGTGCCAATCATTGCCACTTGTCACGAAGGTGTACTTGAAGGCGGTGACTTCTGGCAACTTGACGAAAAGACTTTAGCCATTGGTACGCTACAGCGTTCTGACGAAAAAGGCATTCAAAGTATTCGTGAACAGCTTGAACCGTTGGGTTATACGATTATTGCGGTGAAGTCGAAACCAGAATACCTGCACCTTGACATGATCTTTAACATTGTCGGTGAAAAGACGGCCGTGACTTATTACGACGGTTTACCACAAGAATTCAAAGATTACCTCGATGAAACGGGTTACGACCTGATTAAAATTGAGGAAGCAGGCGTATTCAAACACTTCTGTAATCTACAAGCATTAGGTAACAAACGCGTTATCTCGTTAAGCGCAAATACCGATGTAAACGCGCAATTACGTGAACGTGGTTTTACAGTCTTTGAACTGCATTCTACCGAGATCTTGAAAACGGGCGGTGGTCCACACTGCATGACGTTCCCGTTAGAACGCCACTAAAAATTAATCCGGCAGTGTTTTCTTATGTATTTATGAGAGCTAGATCTAATACTATTTACATAACAGGTTAGATATTATCTAACGAAATAGATAGGATAGCAGACGCACTGTCGATACCGATATTGACCAGTTCATTATCTTTGAATTTGTAGGCTGCCATGCTGCCTTCGAGCCATAAACCATCAATCAAAGCATTGATTTTAATGGCTAGGATTTCACATTCATGATGATCAACTGTAATATTTTCGGTGGCTAATGCAGCACTAATCAACGGCGCTAATATTTTCGTTGTTTTAGCATATTCATTAGTTCGAATGGCTGCCATTTCTGGGTCGATATAAGTCATCGGCAAGAAATTAGCCCATAACAATACGGTACGTGGTGACACGATTGGCGCTGATAGCGTCGCTTGAATAAAGTGCTGTAATCGGGTTTTGGCGCAAATATCCACATCGTTTATTTCGATACGGGCATTAACGTACATAATTTCGAGTAATGCGGAATACGCCGCGCGGATCAGTTCGTCTTTACCGGAAAAGTAAAAACGGATCAGACCGTTGGTGACATTCGCATATTCAGCCACATTACGTACTGTGGTTTTTTGTAAACCTTCGTTAGCAATGCAATCAAGTGTGGCATTGATTAACTCTTGTTTACGGTTTTTACCTTTTGTTCCTTTCGCTGGCATAGGTAGGTATTTAATCCGTATTTAAGTATAAGAGGTGTTTTACAAAACAAAATTAATCATACCCCTAGGGCGTGATGCTGGCAATTTATTAAGCTAAACCTAATAAAATAGCACTTAAACCGATACATACAACAAGTGTGTATCTCACAATTAAACGTATTAGATAAACCACTCATTGATTGCTGTAATCATGATGGTAATGGAAAAATTCGATTTTTCTCTTTTACCTTAGACAGAATTAAACAAGGATCACCATGATTGTTTTAGAGATAAAAGATATTAAAGCGGTAATTGCGAAAGTAGGCTACCAAGACTTCTTTGCACAGCTTAATGATACATTAACTGAAGATTATAAAAATTGGCACGACTTTGATAAATCACCACGTGTTGCCAACCATGTTGACGGTGGCGTTATCGAATTAATGCCGATTTCTAATGCGGAAATGTACTCGTTTAAATACGTAAATGGCCACCCAAAAAACCCAGCACAAAACAAAATGACAGTAATGGCAACAGGGCAATTATCATTAACTGAAACTGGCGAACCGCTGATGTTTTCAGAAATGACTCTGCTTACTGGTTTCCGTACTGCAGCTACATCAGCAATGGCAGCGAAGCACTTAGCCAAGAAAGATTCAGAAGTACTCGCGTTAATCGGTACTGGCGCACAGAGTGAATTCCAGTTCTTAGCCTACTCGTTCATCTTTGACTTAAAAGAAGTACGTTACTTTGATACTGATCCTGCAGCTATGCGTAAGTTCGAGAAGAACATGGCGCGTTTCGACATTCGCCTAACACCGTGTAAAGACGCAAGAGAAGCGGTTCAAGGTGCTGATTTAATTACCACGTGTACAGCAGACAAGAAATACCAAACAGTATTAACCAAAGACATGATCAGCAAAGACGTATTCATTAACGGTCTTGGCGGTGATTGTCCTGGTAAAACAGAAATCGAAAAAGAACTCGTAGAAAGCGCAACGATTGTTGTTGAATACCTACCACAGTCACGCGTTGAAGGTGAGATCCAACAACTGGGTGCTGACTTTACGTGTACAGAACTACACGAAATTGTGAAAGGCGAGAAAACGCTGAACGTAGCAACAGACGGCACTATCTTGTATGACTCAGTTGGTTTCGCACTGGAAGATTACTCAGTACTACGCTTGGTTTACAAACTGGCTAAGCAACATAACATCGGCACCGAGATGGAATTAATTCCTGAACTGGATGATGTGAAGAACTTGTTCTCACTACTATAAGCAAAGCGCCCCCTAGTCTGTCGCGG
Organism: Moritella sp.; assembly: GCF_013215705.1. Classification (GTDB taxonomy): domain Bacteria; phylum Pseudomonadota; class Gammaproteobacteria; order Enterobacterales; family Moritellaceae; genus Moritella. The sequence continues at coordinate 61,259 of NZ_JABSQR010000023.1, forward strand.
CTAGTTGGCAATTGTGAAAGTTAATAAGCCTTTGGCCAAAACACCCACGGTAAGCATTGTAATGCCGTTGGGGTTTTGGTCATTTTTGTTTAATCTGCTGGCACCTCTAGCGTTTAAAGCATTATTCTAGCGTTCAAAACATTATTCTCACGGCTAAATTTTATTTTAAAATAGCTAAACACCGCCTAACCCCGCGTAAATACTGACTTTCGAGTCAAGAAAGTAAACGTGTCATTGGATCGGTATGAAATTAGCCCTTTACAAGATATCGGTCCTTGGACTAATATCTATTCGTATAGGCGCGTTGATGAAACGCGACTTCCTCGCACACACGATTCGCTTGTACCGCTTAAACTAAAATCCTTATAATTTTTTGCACAGTACCATCCATAAACCCATTGATTTAGGGTTTTCCTTGCGCCCGCAATATGTTGCAGCGCAAGAATAAGAGCCTGTGCAAACAAACAGAAGATAGATGTCATGCGTATAGAACAAGAATTGAAGCTAGGTTTTAAAGATGTACTTTTCCGCCCAAAACGTTCGACGTTAAGAAGTCGTTCACAAGTAAGCTTAGAGCGTACATTCACTTTCCCTTCCAGCAAGTACACTTGGACAGGTGTACCGGTTATTGCTGCAAACATGGATACTGTAGGCACATTTGAAGCGGCAAAAGAACTTGCTGCACACAAAATGCTAACAGCTGTGCATAAGCATTACACTGTAGCTGAATGGAAAGAGTTCCTAGAAGCAAACCCAGAAATCTTTGATCACATCTTTGTATCAACTGGTACATCAGATGCGGATTTCGAAAAACTTCAACAAGTTCTAGCATTAGATGAGCGTTTACAGTTTATCTGTATCGATGTAGCTAATGGTTACTCAGAATTTTTTATTGAATTCGTACGTAAAGTACGTAAAGCCTACCCGACTAAAACGATTATGGCTGGTAACGTAGTTACTGGTGAAATCACAGAAGAACTTATCTTGTCTGGCGCAGATATCATCAAAGTTGGTATCGGTCCTGGTTCAGTATGTACGACACGTGTTAAAACAGGTGTTGGTTACCCACAACTGTCTGCAATCATCGAATGCGCAGATGCTGCGCACGGTCTTGGTGGCATGGTTGTTGGTGACGGTGGTTGTTCTTGTGCTGGTGATGTTGCTAAAGCATTCGGCGGCGGTGCAGACTTCGTTATGCTTGGCGGCATGTTAGCTGGTCACGACGAAAGTGGTGGCGAGCTGTGTGAAGTTAATGGCAAGAAAACCAAGAAATTCTATGGCATGAGCTCAACAACTGCGATGAACAAACACGCAGGTGGTGTTGCTAAATACCGTGCTTCAGAAGGTAAAACTGTAGAAGTACCTTACCGTGGTCCAATCGAAAATACTATTTTCGATATCCTAGGTGGCGTTCGCTCTACTTGTACTTACGTTGGCGCAGCGTCATTAAAAGAGCTAAGCAAACGTACTACCTTTATCCGCGTACTTGAGCAAGAAAACAACGTATTCGGTAAAGAATAAATTAGTAATTAAATATGTAGGTCTAGAACTACATATTTAAACTAACAAAGGCGAGCATTGATATGGGCATGTCCATTATTGTGTTCGCCTTTTTGCGTTTATGGATGGTTGAATAGATTAAACAGCGCTAAATCTTACATACTCTTACGTTTCAATCGTTTACACTATCACAACGCAGACGTATCATCATGAATCATGAATCATTACTTTATTTAGGTTAAACTTTGATGGCCCGTATACAAAAATTTGTATTTATATCCCTATTAACTACTTTGCTAGCATCATGTTCTTACCATGAATACGACCCATCAAAACCTGATGAATATGCTAAATATTGGTGTCAATCAGAACACAGAAATAATTCCATACTTGCTATTCTTGAGACTAATCAGGGTAAAGAAGACCCTATCCCAGATAATTGTGACATATACTATAGGTAACCTTTTAATCTACATTCTTTGGTGTTTAGTCGGGATTACATCATCAATAGTAAGCGTTAAGTGCACGGTTTCAGTTAGTGCTTCAGCATACGCTTTGTAAGCATCTGGCTAACCATAATACAAAATCAAATAGAAAAAATTATACTTAAATAATCTTTAAGATCAGATTAAAGTCCTAAGAAACGCTTATTCTGTTATTGTAAAATTAAGTGCAATGCCGTTCGAAACGAGTGACTCATTAGCCTATTCATCTTTTAGCGCTATTAGATCGCTGTTCGCACCTGAGTATAGTCAGTTTATGCGTTTGCTATTAATTGTAATAAAAATGAAGAAAGCTTCCAATTAGGAAGCCAAATTCAATGAACCACTACATAGCGGATCTATATCCATATATCATTTGTTGCAGTAAAACTGTCAACGTCATTATCACCTGTATTAAGCACACCACGAGGTTCAATTAATAACATTTTCACTTCACCATCAGCGAATGGTTTATGCTCGATGCCTCTAGGGACAACATACATTTCTCCACGATTCAAAGTGACATGTCCATCACGAAAATCTATACGAAGGTTTCCCTCCAGAACTATAAACGTCTCATCCGTATCTTGATGTTCATGCCATTCGAAGTCACCTTCTATTTTTACTATTTTAATTTGGTAATCATTCATTTCAGCAATTACCTTTGGTGACCACTGCTCATTAAATAAACTTAACTTTTCTTTAAAATTGATTGCTTTATAATTGTCGGAGGCCAAATGATCAGACATAATATATTTCCTTTTTTGAATGTATATCGATGTGAGTGTATTCATGAGCCATGATTTAAAACTGTTTGCCCCAAATAGTCTTGAACGTTTGTGCAAAACTAAGTTGGTAGATAAAATGCGTAGCAGCAAGCCTGTTAACGGGGTAGAGATATTACAGGCGTGGTTTGCAGGTCCAGCATATGATACGCATCGCCACGATACATATGCTATTGGGCTGACGGATCAAGGGGTTCAGTCATATGACTATCGAGGCGAAAAACGAACAAGCACTCCAGGAAAAGTGATGGTCTTACATCCGGATGAGTTGCACAATGGGCGCGCTGGCTCCGATGAAGGCTTTGGATATAGAATGTTATACGTTGATCCGGCCTGCATCTCTGACGCTGTTAGAGTGATCGTCGGCCGCCCCTGCCCGTTACCATTTGTTAGAGAATCGGTATCAGAAAATAAAGTGCTGGCTCATGCAATTCAACTTGTATCTATGTGCTCAGAAAAGGCAAAGGAAACTTTAGCCAGAGATGAAATAATCTTACACTTGGCAAACGGTTTAATTGCTGGAGATCCCGATTGCAATAAATTAAATAAAAAGTACACAATTAATTATCAAGCAGTTGATAGAGCTCGTGAATATTTATACCATGCTAATAATCGAATTGTGCACTCTACTGAATTGGAGAAAGTCACAGGTTTAACTCGCTATGACTTATCTCGGCAGTTTCGCAAAGTGCTGGGAACCAGTCCATATAGATATTCAGTCAATCGTCGTTTAGATGCTGCACGTCAATTGATCCAACAGAATAAACCTATTGTGGAAGTTGCTTTTGAAACAGGATTTTCTGATCAAGCACATTTTAGTCGACTGTTTAAATCTGCGTGTGGTATTACACCTGGCCGTTATGCGCACTTTCTACGTCCAGCTACAAAAAACGCGATGCCAACAGCTAAAAGAAGCAATATAGATGGCTCAGGGACTTCGTTTTCGGTATAGCCGATGATGTTATCAATAGAGAAGGCAGCTCCACCGCCAGAAAATTCAGCATGAACCAAATTTTGAAAGGCATTAGAGACTGTAAATAGCTCAAAGTCATCAACACCGTTGCGGCCATCAAAAATACCGTCCAACACAAAATTTTCTGAGACATGAATCCCTAGGTCAGTAACACCAATGAGCGTTATTGCGCTCGCATTTGCCTGTCCGTGTTGCCGGAAATAGAATCCACATTAATGGTAAAAGCTCCATTATGCACAAAGGCAACTTGTGTGCCGTTGTTTGTATACAAGACCTCATTATTACCAAGAGCAATATGCCCATTTCCATCTCTGGAAAGCACGAAATTATTGGCTATAAAACTGTTAACAATTAAGTGTGTAAATACTGACATGCAAGAAGGGGCAGGTAGAATTGATAGCATCATTGTATGTGTTGCTAGGCATAAAAGACGACAACTGTATCGAGTCCAAGTGCCGAAATTTACTGGTATTCATCTACACGAAACTTTGAAATCTACGTGATAATGTTCATCATGACGTACCCAAGACCGTTTTTTAGAGAACTGAATATTATTTTTAAGATAGTCTGAATGCTTAGTTTTAAGTAGATCTGGCTGCAATTCAGGATCAAAGATAACCCTCCACAGATCAAAACCTTGTTTTTGCGACTCTTTATGTAACTCGACGATATGAGCAGCTAATGCGTTATAATCAATTTGAAATTCTTCAAATTTCCCCGAAGCATCAAATTCAATATTGTAACCAAATTTATTAAAAGGGTTTGTAGGCAAATGGACTGACTTATCGTTGTCATTTTTAACTGGAGTCATAAAGTCTACAGACAAACCATTTTGATGGGTTTTATGCGGACGGAATTTACCACCGCTCTCATAACCAGTTTCTGCATATTTATATACAGTATCTGGCATAGTAACTTCTAGGTTTTTATAGGCATTGAGCAATATAGATTTAACACTAGAATGCACATAAGTTCGACCTGCAAGTCTAGCAATAGTACTGTAGCCTACAAAGTTTTTACCACCGCTTGGTAATTCAACACCATTCTCTAAGCTACCATTTGAAGTCGTCCCATGACATACGCTTGTATTAGAATATGCAGTTTGGGAAAACAGCATCAAAGTAATTAAAAACAATCTACTCATTAAATATGCAACTCATATGGTTTGAATGCTAACGCCGACAACACCGGAAATTAATTTGGAGGCGAAGCCAATGCTTTAATTTTCCCGGTGCTCGCCCTTGCTAAGTGCAACGGCTTTAAGCGGCAGTATAAAATGGTGCCTAAGGCTCCAAATAAGTGGCCAAAGTGATCTATTCTCATATCTAACGCTTCATTAGAGGAACTTTTAAGTTCAGAATCTAAGCCCATCATTATTGCTAAAAATAAGAACAGTGATATTGCTAAAATCCATTCCTTGGTGGTTAATTCTTCTTCATCTGTAAAGTACGCAGCAGCTAGACCGAAGATACCGCCAGACAACCCACATACAGCTATATTTTCAGAATAGACAAATATCGATGGTATAGATGCTAAGCCCCCCACAAGAAGAACTGCAAAATACCTCTTTGCTCCAACCCTACGCTCATAGGCAGAGGCTAGACCTAAACCAACAACATTTGCAGCGAGATGGACCAAATTACCATGGATGAATAGATGCGTTATGGATTGTAACGGCCAATTTAAAAACTGATCGACATCATTACTCAGAGCCAAAGTTCTAAACACATTCTCATCTACAATAATGAAACTAAAGTTTGTTGTAAGGAGGAATATGAGAAGAATCAAAACGCCTGAACATATAGAGGCCCAAACAAGCTTCAAATTTTGGCTATAAGTAATTGGCACAGCCTTCAAACTGCTCGGAGCTGGCTTTATTATAATCAATAAGCCAACATAAACCGCAACTGTAATAAGAAATATAATCATTGGGCTAGAGGTATATTGCGCTCAATATGTTGTTGAACATCCGGCAGCAACTTAGCTACCTTATCTACGCCCTTCAATTGGGCTTTTATTTTTATTTTCCGATTGTTTTTAAATTTAAACTTCATCGGCCTTTGTAATACTCCCTTTCCTATTTTTACACTTTCTATATCGTTAAACTCAAAGAAATCATGTTCCTTAAACTTTCCTAGCAAGCTTAGTTTGTGAAAAGATATCCCTTTCTCAGTGACAGCTAAGAAGTAAGTTTTCATGCTTAGAACGAAAAAAGGGCCAATTAGGAAAAAAAGCCAGAAATTTGGTGGGCTTACTGCTTGAAAAAAACCGATTAATGAATCTCCATCATTAAGACTCTCTTCAATGTACTCTTTAGCCTGTTCTTTATTCATCGTTACTCCAAATTAGTTTATGTAATCTCTGGTAAGAACTTAATATTTGTATAACAGGACATCTCGATTACCCAAATCTATTCACCTTAGTCAATAACAACTAATCAAATGAAAAATAAGATACTAATCTGATATTAAAGCCGATTCTGAGAAATTGTGCAGTCCTGTTCTTTCTTTTTAAAGTCCTGTTAATTATTCATCAGGATAAATACACTGTTGATTTTATTGATATTTAATTTTATAGCAAGGAAAAAAGACCATTATCTGATAAAGTGTGACAGAACTTGGAAATAAATAGCACGGTACTAAATTGAACTTCAACTCCCCCGTCCCTAAGTCTTAATATTTATGCGAATCAAAGGCGAGACATTGCTACACGACAATTTCCACTCGATTCCATTCTGGGTCTAACATTACACATTCATAGTAACCGTCACCAGTCCAGCGTGGGCCATCTGGTAGAGTCAGAAAATAAGAACGAAAACCTTTGGTCGAATTCTCATACCTCCATTACTTTTGGCCTTAAAAAAGTGTGCGTAAAAGTGTTTCATTCTTTCCAGATCTTTGCACCAAATCGCCACATGTTCGATTCTCACTTTACCTCCTCAGCCAGCGAATCTTCCTGCTCATTGAATGTCATTAACGAATTCATGCTAAGAATGGCTTCTACTTCAACAACACTTTTGGTTGTTTTCAACCGAGACTGATAATACTCAGCAAGCGCCCTGCTTGATGCATTACCAGATAAAGAGCCTGATGCATTCAGTAAGATTGTTTTGATTGTCTCTAACATGTTTATTCCTCACTTGTTCTTTATGTGCTTGTTCTTTATGTGACTTAAGCGCTTACTCTTTGCTTAAACGATGAGTTAAGTATCACCCAATAACAGGAAGCGAAAAACAGAGTGAATTTTATTGTTTACTTCCGTGTTAAGTCGTAACCTTGGCTGTAATGTCTTTTTAACCCTGCTTACGCGCTAAACGAGGAAGTCACGATGATAATACGGTGCCTATTTTGAACAACGATAAAAAAATACTGCATTTCTCTCGGTTAAGTAAGCTAGGGGTTAAACAAGAAATGGCCATCACCCTGCAAGAAGTGGCTGAAGTGATGTTTACCAGCACCCGACATTGCCGCACCTTGTTAAACGAGATGCGTGATTTAGGCTGGTTAGAATGGACACCAAAATCGGGACGTAATCAACGTTCTCGGCTCTATCTGGTTTATGCAGTAGATGAACTGAAAGCAGAACTGGCGCAGCAGATGATTGCCGTTGGCAAATACGAGAAAGCATTAACCCTTATCGGCAATGACCAAGTATTGTTTGGGCAATTGCTACAAAACACCTCTGGTGCGGTACAGCGTGAAGGTCGTTTACACATTCAGCTGACTTACGCGCGTTCTTTCTCTGCCCTGCTCCCGCATATCGCGTTAAGAAACAGCGAACGTTTCTTGGTACGTCAGGTTTATTGCTGCCTAGTACAGTGCGATAAAAATGGCCTTATCAGCCCGCAACTCGCCCACCATTGGATTTACAACGCAGAATTACAGCGCTGGCGATTCTATCTGCGCCCTGCACTGACCTTTCATGACGGCAGTGCCATTAATGCCGAGAAGATTTCAGAGCTATTTAATCGCCTTAAACAGCTTCCGACCTACGAAACTGAACTGGCGCATGTCACCCATGTTTCGGCGATAAACCCACTGTGTGTCGAGTTTAAATTAGATCAACCAGACCCAGGCTTTGCTGGACTTATTGCTGATGTAAAATATTCTATTCAGCCGTACCTTCAACTACAATCGCAACTTAACGCAACCGCGGCTATCGTCGGTAGTGGTGCATTTCGGGTACAAGAACACACGCAGCAATACTTGCGGTTGCAGGCATACGACAACTATTATGGCCATCGCGCACTTACCGATACAGTGACTATTTGGCAAGTAGCATCACCACAAATCCGCTCATCGTGTACCACGGAAATACAGGCGAATGTGGTGCAAAAAACCAGTCAGATCCGTTCAAACTATGCTGCTCACAGCCTTGAGCAAGAAAACAGCCCTGAGCGAGTAATTGACAATCTTGAACGGGGAATTGTAGATAATGAACAGACTATTGAAAGTGTTCAAAAAAGCAGAATAGAATATGGCTGTTTGCTGGCGATGATCAACAGTAAAACTCAGCTGTCGCTATTGCAGCGTAAATACCTGAGCCAGCTGCTTGCCGCTGATAAACTGATGGCCGAATTAACTAAATCAGCTAACCCGATTGAAGCCATTCCTGCATACAACCTGCTTTCCAATTGGCTAAAAATCATGTCGGCAGGCACAACAGAACAGCCTTTGCCAAGTAAACTGACCATCGCCATATTCGAGCATCATACTTTGAAAGAATGTGCGCAGGCGATGATGGCGTTACTTCAGCAAGCGGGGTTCGAGTGCGAGGTTAATATCTATTCTTTTGAGGAGTTAGTGCACAAGGCCAGTACCAATACCCTGATGGAAGACCTGATATTGATTAGTCTGGATCTCGACGACAACCTGCCAACCTCGGTATTTCACTGGATGTTATCCAACTCGGTACTCAACCAAAGTCTGTCTGCTGAGGCCAGTAGTTGGCTGCGAACTAAATTAATCAGCATTCGCCAGCAACAGCCATTAACCAATTATCTAACCGAGTTAGAATCGATTAGCACAGCCATGATCACAGAGCACTGGATGATACCAATGCTGCACCACAGGCAGACGTTGTATTTTCAAGGCGTGCTCAAAGGCGTATCGATCAATGTTTGGGGTTGGCCAGAGATACAGGATGTTTGGTCTGAAGAGTTCGTTAATCGTTAGTGTGGATAGTTAGCACTAATCTTCAGCGTCTGAGATAAGTAAATTCGCAGCTGCAAAGGCTGCTTTATCACGAACCTCGTCAGGTAAATACTCGTCACCAGCAATATCGTTTAACGCTTTAAGCGCACATATAGCTTAAACTACTCACCCTGCTCATCCATACCTAACTTAAGGTCCAAGTACTTCTTAATTACAACATCGATGCGGATCCAATTACTGTTCGACTGCAATCTCGATACTTTATAGTGGCTACGATGTTCAAGAGTTGAAAATTCAGCTCTATCTAATTTCTTAAGCCCGCCTGTATAACCAACGAATAGCTCTTTACTGGCGATAAGCTCAGGTAACGCCTTAAGCAGCTCACCGATATTAGCGACGATGCGATAATCAGCAGCATTATTACTTAGCTCTTCTTTACTTCTTTTAACTGCGTTTTCGAGGATCTTAAAGCAATAATCAATATTACTTTGATGCTCTTCACCTAATGTATTTCGCAATATTTCAATCACACCAGTCCAAGTTAGTTGAGACACATCAGACAATAATTTATCTTCGCCTCGCACTTCATTTACCGTCAGCAAGGCATATTCAATTTTACACTCACCATATTGAGTGTCGTCTAATACCAAAGTGATCGCGTCACGCTGTTTAGCCACTTGCTCAGCGAGATCGACGACAGTTGGCGCAGTAAAGAACTTAGCCTCGATAACGAGGATCTGATCGCCCCACCTCAGAAATAAATCAGGAACAGCAACCCGTCCTTTATCTTTAAATATTTTCGTTATTTTTTTATCTTTATTCTCTTTATCTTGCTCTTCCGATTTTGCCCCATCTCTTAAAGGATCAAGTTCGGTCACGATTTCGATATCAGCTGAAAACGAATCAGCAGGTATAATACCAAGGTTATTGAACAGCGCTTTTAGCCCTGCAAACTCATTGATCATTAATAAATGTGACAGTAATGTCGCGGTAAAATAACGTTCACTTCGAGCTGTTTCATCAAATCTAATTTTAGACATCTATGATCTCTTATTTTGCGTGACATTCATGTAGGGAGGCAAGGTATGTCTCCTTATACTTAACAGAGTCTACTCTATTAGCATTTGTAGGTATAAGAAAGTGAAATAAGGCGTTATTGCGTAAAATCTGAAACTAATGGTAAACAGAATAATACGATATTGAATAGTTACTTATAACTAAGGCATGCATGATTATCGGCAGCTAACAACAAGCACCTATATTGAGAGATAATCTCATTATCGAGCTCCCATTTTTTGTGTTGTAGACAGGATAAAGTAGCCATAACAGTATGGGATTATATCTGATCAGGACTACTTTTAGACGGGGGAGAAGCACTAATCTTCAAAGTCGGAAATAAGCAAATTTGCGGCTGCAAAGGCCGCGTTATCACGGATATCGGCAGGCAAAGACTCGTCACCAGCAATATCGTTTAATGCTTTAATCACACAGCCAATCGCTTTTGGAATATAACCCTGATCACCACTGCCAATTAATGAATACAGTTCACGGATTTTGTCACAACACTGATAAACGTTCATGGAAATACCTTATAAAAAATAATCTGTTTAAACCAAAGATGGGACTATTTTATCCTTGGTAGTAATTTAATGTCGAGAGTTAAGGTGAATGATTGGGGGATACGTTGATCTTGGTTAGTAAATATAGAAACGAGTGTTAACCTGACATCTCTAACTGGGACCTAGATCATCGTTATGCATTATCACTTTTATGCTTAATAGGCCCTATATTGACGATTTTATCGTCAGATAAAACAATAAACAAACCTATGCATTATTAGGTGCCCACAAGGGGTCGTAAGGTGTAAACTGCTAACATGTAAGATAATATAGTGAAATTTAAAATGATATGCTGCAATAATAGATCACCAGAAAAAGTCCACCGCTCATGGTTTCAAAAATATTTTTATACCAGTATTTTTAAATGCAAAAACTGTGGTCATGTCCTTAAACTGAAAAAATAATGAATGTTATGTTAGATTAGATCCGATGATGGTTCGCTACGTTAAATCTAGCGAACTAACTACCACCAATAATTATATCAAGCGTGTAGCTGACGCGCCATCAAGCATCCCAATGAGATTCTCTGTTGTCACAACAGATAAGTATTACCTAGTAATCTGTCACATGTGATACGCGAATCAAATTTTGATAAGTTGTTTCTAGCTGTTTATCCGGATCATCATTGTTTGTTAAATCTCTAATGTTTTTTTGAACCGTAATAATGGCAAATAATGATAAAACAAAAGACATACCGTAAAACCCTTTTTCATTAAGCTCTAAAGTAGCGTTCCAAAGTCCTAATAAATATCCTAATACCCCAATAGCTAAGACTCCCACTAGGTGCTAGCCTCCAACTTCGTGGGTTAGTTTTTATTGGCATAGACACTCAAAAATCATTTATAGAGGTCGCTTATATCTGGGCGATATCGCGTGAAATAGTGCTGACGCCAGTAGCTGGCTGCGAGCTAAATTGATCAACATTCGTCAGCAACAGCCATTAACCAATTATCTAACCGAGTTAGAATCGATTAGCACAGCCATGATCACAGAGCATTGGATGATACCTATGCTGCACCACCGGCAGACGTTGTATTTTCAAGGTGTACTCAAGGCGTATCAATCAATGTCTGGGGTTGGCCAGAAATACAAGATGTTTGGTCTGAACAGTTCGTTAATAGCTAGCGCTAATATTTAAACAAATACGCGTACTGCTTTTCGATCGACATAGGATGGTGTCAGCCGGAAAGTGGCAGCCGGAAAAATTGATGGTCATCAGACTCGAAATAATGATGTAGATCATAACTTATTGAACAAGCTGCAACAGAACCAAAACTTGATACCTACGTAGCAATTTCAAACATAGTGAATGATATACTCCGCACAAATATGCATCTATAACAAATAGTTATGCTCATTTTGTTAATAACCTCAAACAATGCGTTGAGCGTAACCTTCAGCAAACCTTATCCCGATGTTCGTATAGATAAACAGATAGCGCCTCATTAATAAGGCGCACACACTACATCATTAAGTCCATACTTGGAGTGCAGCATGCAAGACCATAATTCAAGATTCCCCACCGTTTCTAAGATTCTTTTCTTACGGCAATTTCTTTGGGGGGCAGCCTTCTACGGAACGTTCGTACTCTTAACTAAGTTCTTTTTAATTGACTTAAATTACAGTGAAGCTGACACGATTATGATGATGGGTGCCTTCGGCGCGGTTGGTCCGGTTTTCTCGGCGGTTGGTGGGTTTGTTGCCGACAAATATATTGGAGCTTTTCGCGCCGTCTATATTGGCTACGCCGCTTATTTAGTTGGATTTGTATTACTCGGTATTGGTGCTAGCGATCTCAATGTACCTTTAAGTATCTTTTCGATTGCATTAATCGGTTATGCGCGCGGCTTATCAGCAACTTGCCCAACTGTTCTTTTGGGAAATTCCTATTCAGAGACCAATCGGGATGCATTTCAACAGGGTCTGACTGTAAACTACTCAATTAACAATCTTGGATCTTTTTCTGCTAAGTACTTATTCCCTTTTTTAATCGCTTACCTTGCGTACCAGGGCGTTTTCTTTATCTCTGGGCTACTCATGGCTTGCAACTTGATCTTGTTTTTCAAGTTCCGTAAAGAACTAGTGAATGTGGGCAACAATTTAGACAGAGCGCCACTACCATTGATGACATGGGCTATCTTTCTTGTTGGCTCGATAGCGACTTTAGGTTTAGTATTTTGGATTTTCTCAAACCTAGACATGGGTAAATATATTCTTTATTCACTCGGTATTGGTGCTATTGGCTACTTCATTTATGAAATAACCAAAGCCACTCGTGCTTATCAATTCAAAATGACCGCGGTGCTAATCATTGTTTGTATTTTAATCGTGTTCTATTTTTTCTACGGTCAAATGTTCACATCAATGAATATGTATGCGATTAATTTAATGGGTGACGAACTACTTGGTTTCATTCCAATTCATCCTGAATCCAATATGGCATTTAACCCACTATGGTGTTTTGTTCTGGGTGGGCCAATGATCCAAATATACGCTTGGTTAGACCGTAAAGGCTATTCTCCCAGTATTCCAACTAAGATCGCAGGGGCATTTGTACTAAGTGCTATCGCCTTTACGTTATTGGGACTCTCTTCAGAAAGTATGGGACCTGATGGTAAAATATCAGCCAACTGGATTCTATTGGTACACTTCTTCCAGGCCGGAGCAGAGGTGATTGTAGGTGCATTAGGGGCTGGCTTTATCTTCGAGATGGTACCTCGTTATTTAGCTGCATTTTCTGTTGGTTTACGCGCTGTGGCGATTTCACTCAGTGGTATTTTAGCCGCTGTGATTGCAACTAAAATCGCGTTGCCTAAAGACATTGTATTTACGCCAGAAGTAGTCGAAGCAGTCTATACGGGTTACTTCTATATGCTAGCTCAGATTGCGGCATTTATGTCGGTCTTGACCTTCGCTTTATCACGCTTCATTCAAGGACTGGTTACACGCGGAGAAGCGCTTGAGGCAGAAGAAAATACAGGCGAAGCAGAAACAGCAACCCTGTTGAATTAAGTGATTTTAGTCGTGACGGTAATGATGAAACTCATTCAGATATCAATAAAATTGGGGAGAGTAAACTAACAAAGGCGAGCACTAATTTGGGGGAATAGTCTCATTATTGTCTCGCCTTTATTTTTTTTGCATTGGAAAGTCATGATCGTGTCTTAGAATAATCGACTCCGCAACACCTTTCTTATTTATTATGCCGTTCGCATTGCTATCGGATGGTCTTCATTTAATGGCAGTAAGTCACTTGCTGCCATAGAGGTCCTCAAAGACGGCTACGGAGCCATAAGCGCGAGATTGAAATCGATTAATCGCATGCCTGAATAACCACAAACATAACTAATACAATCAAATATCTAGTCGTTTCTTTCATAGTCTCACCATTGTCCCGTCGTTATAGTTTTTGTTCACTTTCACGTTTAACTAGCACAAAGGTCAGGTACATTTTGGTTGGTAGCGAGAAAGCAAAGCCCAAGGCAATGCAAGCTGCACTAATCATAATGCCCGTCACGCCATGCTGCTGAGTAAAATTTGTGTACGATAATAAATAATGACCAAGCAATATTAACGAGATGCCAATAACAATACAAATTTGCAGAATACGGATAAGTTTTTTATCTGTCATATCATCACATCCATCATTGATTCGCTTGCCAATACAGCCATTGTTCAGCGAACCGAGCATGAGCGCAATGATCTGACGCAACATATATCAATATAGGTACATGGTGATGAGAAATAAGAGGCTTAGGTCAAGTGACGCCCTGATACGAGCGTCGAACTTGATCGCTTTATAATACGCTTTCTTTAATCTCACTAATGCTTTTCAGGCCGTGTCTGGTTTTTACCTGTAAAGAGTCTAAGTCCGAGCCCAATTCTGCAACATGCGAGCCTATGCTAAATTTACTGTTGGTCAGATATTGGTGCTTTACACTGAACTTACTAAGCAGTAAACCCATATTACTTTCCGGCATTAGCTTTGCAATTACAACACCGAATAGAAGAAATGTTTCGCCACAATCAGCATCCTTGTCTCCAAGACCTTTAATTGCCGTCACTTTGCAAAAAGTACTTACCTTTCTTGTGCTTGTTACTACACATACGATACTTCCTTCTCGAAGTTCATTCCAAGCAGCATTTTTAATATTCCCTAATTGCTTTTCCGAGATATCAAATATAACATCTGATTCTGTTGGATAGCTTTTTTTGTAATTTTTATTATTTGTGTTATTTAGCAAAAACATGTCTATTTCCTAGTTATATACAACGCTGTTACGATACAGACCGTTAGTAAATTGAATGGCGACTTTCGTTATTTCTGCCGCATCAAAGATGATATGGAGGAATTTAGGGGTCGTGTCTTTTATGCTTGCATTATACATGGCTTTGCTTGCTGCGGCTATGAGAGCGTCTGTTGTAGGCCGTCACGATGATGTTTTTTTACTAATCTAGTAGTATTAACCGCTGATCAACACCTCATCTTAGGTAAATCTAACCATTTGGTGGTGTATTGTGGGGTTAACATGTTACGGCGTATTTAAGGAACAATTCAAGCACCTATATTTGGTAAGAGAATGAAGGCTTCAGTTTGAACCTACCTTGTAATATCTTACGTTTGCATTAAAACCGCCGCACTTAAATCTAAGTGAGTACTATTAAGATTTGTAACAGATTGTAATTGTTCTATATAAATCACATTATTGTGATTTATATAGAACAATTCCCTACTGCTCTACCCACTGTTCTTATAAGATAACCAATTGCTATAAAAATGTTTATCGCTCAATGACATAAAAATCCTGAGGCTGTATGCACCTCTGTAACTATAAATTATTAACGAGTTATTTTAATCATGATGTTCTGTAGAAAATTATTATTGATTTCTTTTGCCCTATTCGCCCTGTCTAGCTGTGCAAATAACCCCTATCAAACCGACGCAATAGCCACAGTGAGCAGCAACACGCTTGATAACGGTTTCTTTTATGCCATTCATGCTAAGCCAGAAAACTCAGATAAGATTGAGTTACGCTTGATGATCAAATCGGGATCATTCAGTGAAACAGATGCACAATCAGGCTATGCACATCTGCTTGAGCATATGGCCTTTAACGGCACCAAAAACTTCCCCAAGCTGAAAATCGTTGAGCTATTTGAAAAGTCAGGATTAACATTTGGTCATGACATTAATGCCTACACCTCTTTTGATGAAACGGTTTACAGCTTCTCTATTCCTAAAGATAATACCCAATTACTCGCAGATACCTTGCTGTATTTACGTGATATTTTAACCGATATAGAATTGGAACAGCATGAGTTAGATAAAGAGAAAGGCGTCGTCGAAAATGAATATCACCAGAGCACACAGCAAGAAAAATCTTATTACTACGCCCTGTTCGATGATTATATAGAAAACAGTGAATATCAAAGACGTTTACCAATCGGGACGCTTAAAAGCATCAATAACAGCACCGTCGCCTCTATCAACACTTTTTACAAAGATTGGTATCGTCCGGATAATGCCAGATTAGTGATAGCGGGTGATGTGGATAGTGAGAGCACAACTCAATTAATCACCGCATTATTTTCAACCATAGAGACATCACAAAACACCAAGCAACAGCCTGTCTTAACACCGCCAGCATTAAAAACCGCAACTCAGATTTATAGCAGTAAAGTGATTAATTTTTCACAAACAGATCTGTACTTCGAAGTCCCTATGTTGAAAATTACCAATAGCGAAGGTATCAGTCATTCGTTGAAACTGAATATGTTGGATCAGTTATTTAATTATCGTTTGAATGCAGCCAACAACCAACGTGCTCAACCCTTCCATAAAGTCGGGCTTTTCTATAATTCATTTTTGAGCAACAAAGGGTTCGAAAATATCTATGTTAGTCATCAAAAAAATGAAAGCCAACAAGCTGTTAAATTTATTGCGCAGGAGTTAGCACGCATACACCAACACGGTTTTAGCCAAGCTGAGTATCAGCAACAACTGATTCAAATCAAATCAGCACAAGCCGAACTCAGTACTATCTATAGTAATAAAAATTCGCAACAACTAGCCGATGAAGTAATTAATGCTTGGTCGAGCGGTAGTATTGAATACACACTAGAGAATGAGCAACGAGCTTATCAGCTATTGCTGGCAACAGTCAGTCTTGAAGAATTAAATCAGTTCGCCAAAACACTGATCAACAGCCCACATAAGATGACCTTCGCTACACCATATCAAGCCAAAAAACCTGACGTATTAGCGGCAGATAAAATATTTGCCGATGCGATTAATAAACCAATTAACAATATAGCGATTGAAATTGAAACGCTAACACTGCCTATCGTTACAAAAAGTGGCGGAACAAGTAAGATCGACAGTGAACGTTTTGACACTGACACACAAATAACCCAGTGGCAGTTAAGCAATGGAGTAAGTGTTGTTTTACAACCTGATCATAGCGTTAAAAACACCATTAATATGAGTTTCACAGCCCCTGGCGGTATCAATTCATTTACCAAAAAACAGCGCGCAGCCAATTACCTGTTGATAAACAGTTATATGAATAGCGGTTTAGCGGGCGTATCAGCACAAGCGATACAGCAACAATTTAACCAAGAACGCATCGACATGATGCCAGTGATCGAAGCCAACAATCATGGTTTCAATCTGTATTCGATTAATGAGCCCAAGAGCCTAGAACTACTATTCTCGATGCTGTATAGCAGTGTGACCAACGCTAGCGTTAATGAGCAGATATTTGCGTTAGAAAAGAAAGGGAGTATTGAACATCTGCAAAATAATCTCGCGTTACCAACAACGGCAACATGGATAAAAGTAAATGATATTCTGTTTCCCAATAATCCTCAGCAGAAGCGAATTTCAGCGAAGGAACTAGCAGAGGTGCAACAAAGTGATGTTGAAAGGCTTTATCAAACACTCTTTAATAACGTTAATGGTTATAAGTTAACTATCGTCGGCGACTTTGATACAGCGCAGTTAAAGCCACTTATATTGCAATACGTTGCGAGTTTACCAAAGGGGAAAAATAATACCTTTGACCACCCTACTCAATCGTTGATAACAAAAACGACGATGCTTAATGAAACAAGCTATCCGCAAGATAATGGGCAGGTGCTGTTTTACACTGTCACAGACACCCCAAACCAAGGTATCAAACAAGTTTATCAGGCAGAACTCATGCAGGCGATCATAAGCAAAACACTGACCAAGATCGTGAGGGAGCAATTATCCTTAACTTATTCCCCTTATGTCATGGTACGCGATCAAGCAGCTGGTCAGGCATTTACTCAAGTTATGATTGAGTTAATTACTAAAGTTGAAGATGTTGAACAAACCCAACAGGTGGTCGATAGCATCATCAGTGATTTACTTACTAATGGTATAACCGAAGCACAACTGAACGAAAACAAAAAAACAATAACGCAGGATTTAGCTTATTCATTAAATGAATCACCAAATAAACAGTGGCTGTTACACCGTGATCATTTATTCAATTATGCACTAGGATCAACAGAAGATGCTCTAGCAATATTCGACAGCATATCCGTTGCAGACATGAACCAATTCATTCGCACCTACCTAGATCCCACAAAAACACTGAGATTTATAAATACGCCTCAGTTGTAACTATTTACATACAAATGCCATAACTCAACTGCAGTTACCAACGAAGGTGGTCACTGCAGTTTGACATTGACCTCGCTTAGCTAAACCAATAACGTTAACGCAATTATCTAAGCACGATCAGCGGCACTCGACAGTTTTCAATCATGCGCATGGTATTGCTACCAAGGAAAAAGCTTCTCATCTTAGAATGCGCAAACGCGCCAATCACCACCAGTTCAATATCATGCTGTTGTTTGTAATCCATTAGCGAAGCAGAAATATCCCCTGCAAGATACGTGGCAATGACGCTAAACCCTGCTTGCTCAAGTTGCGTTTTGACTTGCTCAAATTTCTGTTGTTGTGCTTGTTCAGTATTTTTAATCGTGACTAAATGACATGTCATACCTTGGAGTAAACCGCCTTGAATGATACGTTGCACGGCTTTGTCTGCCGTTTCGCGTCCATCATAAGCCAGCATAAAATTAGTCGGTTCGGTAAAATTATACGGTGCAATCACGATCGGCGTATGCACCTGCCGGATCAGTGTTTCGATATGCGAACCAAGGGCTTTAAAATCACCTTGATGACCATTACCACAGCGCCCGACCACCATTAAACGAGCATCGGTTTCTAAGCCCACTAAGGCTTCGACAAAATCACCATGGCGTTGTATCTGCTCTAGATCGGTCAGACCCGCGGTGTTAGCTCTATCCACGGCTTTGCCTAACATTTCATTACCCGACTGAATCGCAATTTTCCCACGCTGCTCGTCAAGCTCAACCATTTTGTTAAGCAGCGCGGTACGTGCCCCTAAGCCAATAGAACCAGTTAAATCGTCTGCGCCATGTTGCTGTTTTTTATCGATGGCATGCAGAAAAACAATGCCATGACTCAAACGTTTTGACGCCCAGATCGCGGTGTCACAGACAGTTTTTGCCAGTATAGATCCATCAATACATGCTATTATTTTATTCATTGTTTTTCTCCTTAGTGACCAGCCATCATTTTTTCAACCGCAGCGGGATCATTATGAATTGCAAATTTATCAATCACGGTCGCGGTGGCATCACTCATACCAACAATATTAACGGTTGCGCCCTCTCGACGAAACTTAATCACCACTTTATCCAATGCACCAACGGCGCTAATATCCCAGAAATGGGCGTGCGATAAATCGATAACGACGGCATCAACCACTTCTTTAAAATCGAACGCATCAACAAATTTATCCGCCGACACAAAGAATATCTGCCCAGTTACCTGATAAGTTCGCCCTTGTGGTGCTGTTTGGGTATTTTTTACCACCATAAAACGGCTGATTTTGTGGGTGAAAAATAACGCTGACAGTAGCACTCCAACAAATACGCCAATCGCTAAATTGTGCGTACCAACAACGGTGATCACTGTCGCGATCATAACGATGTTAGTTGATAACGGATGGGTTTTAAGATCTTTAATCGAACTCCAAGAAAATGTACCTATAGCGACCATGATCATCACCGCAACTAAGGCTGCCATCGGTATTTGTTTAAGCCAGTCGCCTAAGAAAACCACCATAAGAAGCAAGAATATACCGGCTGATAGACTTGATAACCGACCTCGACCACCCGATTTAATGTTAATGATTGATTGACCGATCATGGCGCAACCAGCCATCCCTCCCATTAAACCGGCGCCGATATTCGCAATACCTTGTGCTTTACACTCTCTATTTTGATCACTTTTTGTATCTGTTAGGTCATCGACTATCGTTGCGGTCATCATCGACTCTAACAGCCCAACCACAGAAAGACCAAGTGCATAAGGTAAAATGATCCACAGTGTTTCGAGTGTGAGAGGTACTTCAGGCCATAAGAAGATGGGTAACGTATCTGGTAATTCCCCCATATCGCCAACCGTTCTTATGTCTAATGCCATCACCTGTGATAACACGGTAAGTAGGACAATACACACGAGGGGTGAAGGAATACTTTTACCAATGACGGGGATATGAGGGAATAAATAGATAATGCCTAAGCCACCAGCCGTCATTGCATAGACATGCCAAGTGACATTGGTTAATTCAGGTAATTGGGCAATAAAGATTAAGATAGCCAGTGCATTTACAAAACCAGTGACCACTGAACGTGAGACAAACCGCATTAAACCGCCTAACTTTAAATAACCCGCGAGTATTTGCAATACCCCCGTTAACAAAGTCGCGGCGAGCAAGTATTCTAACCCGTGTTCTTTGACTAGCGTCACCATAAGCAGCGCCATGGCACCTGTTGCAGCAGAGATCATACCGGGTCGGCCGCCGGTGAACGCAACAATTGTCGCGATACAGAACGAGGCATACAAGCCCACTTTAGGGTCTACACCAGCAATAATAGAAAATGCGATAGCTTCGGGGATCAGCGCTAACGCAACAACAATACCGGCTAAAATATCTCCTTTAACATTACCTAACCAATCTTGTTTGTTTGACAAAAAAATCATACTTGTCCTTTTTCGGGTGCATCGATGACCCACGAAAAATACGTGGTGATGCACAGATATATCGTTTAAAACAGCCATAAATCGATGGTTTCATGCTATTTAAGCCACAGTAAATGACCTTAAAAAAGGGTAAATTCCACGACACTAAGCCGTCCTCAATTTAATGTACTTTTAAACGATAAATAGCGATGGCAAAAATGCCATACTGGAGAATTCCTGTTTTAAATGATGCGATATGTCACGCAGGTGCGAGAGCTGATTGCTCAGTTTAAAATATTTCAGGAAAATAGAGATCATCAACAATTAGCATTATCTTTGCTAGATATACGTACTAGAGCTGATTAAAGTGCAATTTATAATAATCTTACGATGCGTAAGAATCTGACTTTAAATATAAAAAGTCATATAAATTGTGTAGAGGGGGATTCTAGGGTTATGGCGGCGTCATCTCTGTACCTTTGATTTAGGGAATTAAGCGTACTAACTGATTTGTGTTTTTATCGTGATGAGTAATTTAGAAAGCACACCTTTCTCTTCATCAGAAAGCATATTACACATCTCATTTTCAATTGAGTCTGCAATCTGCCACAGCTCTTGCATAATAGGCTTGGCTTTAGTTGTTAATTTTAAACGAAATACTCGTCTATCTTCCTTATCATTCAAACGTTTGACTAAACTAAGCTGTTCTAACAAATCTATTTGTCTTACTAGCGTAATCGGTTTTACATTTAAGATATCAGCCAAGTCAACTTGTCGACAATTTTCATTTTCAGACAGATGAACTAATACTCGCCACTGAGAATGGGTAACGCCAATGCTTTCAGCTTGCTTGTTAAAACGTTGTCGAATAACGTGACTGATTTCATAGCTAAGAAACCCAAATTTAGAATGTATCATGATTCAGCGGCATATAGTAAGGAAGGCTTATTATATGCCTTGCGTAAGTTTAAAGTAAAGACTCATTTAACTAAGTTTATTATTTACTGCCCAGCGCCTTGGTAATAGAGGGGATAACCTTTTCAGCAGAGCGTCCAATCACATAACCACCAAGTCCAATTTCAACTAGTTGCATAAAATCATGGGCAAACTTTTCTTCAAGGGTAATAATACCTAAGGCATTAAGAATGACGATAGCAAGGAAACAGAGCATGGTTATCGGTCGCCAACTGCGGGTGATCCACGAGCCACTGCTCGCTTCTTTTTGAATAATACTGGATTGTGCGTCGAGCAGTGTGCGCTCTAAGTCCATTTGCTTACTGACTAGCTCTATATGCTTTTTGGTGACTTCATTTTGTAGCTCAACTAACACGTTTTTTAATTTGAGTTTTTCTTCTTCTGAAGTATGAATATTGTCGATGAGATCGGCCGCTGGCTTGAACGTCCTTGAAACAAAGTCCATGATTGATTGCCACATTATTTAATTTCTCCGGTGTTGTCGGGTTTCCCTACCCGACGCGTTGACTGGCCTCTATTGTTACACCGCTTTATTTGATATTGCTAACTAGAAAACTGACAATAACGCTTTTTCAATTTTCACCGCGGCCACTTTAAATTCTGGGATCTTGGCATGTGGATCCGTTGCGGTGGTGGTTAAACGGTTCGCCGGTGATTCCGCAAAGTGGAATGGCACAAACACCACCCCTTCTTGCATCCGCTTAGTCACAAACGCTGGCGTATCAATGCTGCCTCGACGTGTCGTTACCGTGAGCATCTCACCATTAGTAACCCCTAACCGTTCGGCATCCGCCACCGAGATCATCGCACGTGGTCCCGCCAGGTTATCTAACCCTTTGGTCTTACGTGTCATTGTGCCGGTATGGAACTGCTCAAGCAGACGACCTGTGGTCAGTATCAATGGGTACTCGTCATCGGGCAATTCCGCCGCATAACGGAACGGCACAGCGATCATTTCACCTTTGCCACGGGTGAACTGCTCGGTATGCATAATACGAGTGCCTGGAGATGCGTCGTCAGGACAAGGCCATTGCAAGCCATCTTTACCCACGCGATGCCAATGGATACCCGCATATTGTGGCGTCAATTGGGTGATCTCTTTGGTAATATCCTCAACAGATTGATATGCCCAGTCACTGCCCATGGCGTTGGCAATATCTTGAATGATCAGCCAATCTTCTTTCGCTTCACCCGGTGGTTTAACCGCGGGTGAAATACGTTGTACACGACGTTCGGTATTGGTGAAGTGACCCGATTTTTCGGCAAATGAGCACGAGGGTAATACCACATCCGCGTATTGCGCGGTTTCTGTTAAGAAGATATCTTGCACTACCAAAAAGTCTAACTGCTCAAGCGCGTCAATAACGTGGGCTTGGTTCGGATCGCTCAGTACTGGGTTTTCCCCCATGACATACAAACCTTTCACCTCACCGTGACACGCAGCATCAATGATTTCGGTCAGCGTTAAACCCGCATCTTTGGGCAAGTTAGACTTGTTCCACGCTTTAGCGAATTTTTCTTGTACTTCAGGATCATAGACTTTCTGATAACCTGGAAAGCTGTTTGGCAACGCCCCCATGTCACAGGCACCTTGCACATTGGACTGACCACGTAACGGATTAATGCCGCCCCCTTCAATACCTATGTTGCCACACAGCATTTGTAGGTTGGCAACGGAACGGACATTATCATGACCTGTGGTGTGCTGCGTGATCCCCATGGAATAATACACCGCAGTTCGGTCGGCCGTCCCAATCATTTCTGCCATTTTAATCACATCTTGCGCTTTTACGCCGGTGATCAATTCCACTTTATCCGGCGCGTAACTGTCGGACATGACCTCCGCTGCTAGCGCATCAAAACCGTCGGTGCGATCGCGAATGTAAGCCTGATCATGCCAACCATTTTTAATGATCTGCTGCATGATACCGTTCATCAACATCACATCGGTACCCGGACGGTGCGCGACATACAACTGCGCATGATCGGCAATATCGATGCGTTTTGGATCGGCAACAATCAAACGTGCCTTGCCATGCCGGATCGCTTGTTTGATGTGCGATGCAATGATCGGGTGGGCTGACGTGGTATCAGAGCCAATAATAAATATCATATCCGAATGTTTGATACTCGGGATATCGTTGGTCATCGCGCCACTACCTATGGATGCTTCAAGCCCAGTAACTGTAGAGGCATGACACAAACGCGCACAGTGATCGACATTGTTGGTTTCTAATTCCCGGCGAATGAATTTCTGGAAGGCAAAGTTATCTTCATTGGTCGTTTTTGCTGACGAGAAACCCGCCAGTGCATTGCCGCCATGATTAATTTTGATGGCATTAAACTTAGCGGCCACCAGCGTGATCGCGTCTTCCCAGCTGGCAGGCTGTAGTTCACCATTTTTACGGATCCAGGGCGTGGTTAGCCGTTCCTTACTACTGACAAAATCAAAGCCAAAGCGCCCTTTCACACATAACATACCTTGGTTTACGGGTGAATCTTTCACACCTTGTACATAA
>NZ_JABSQR010000024.1 GCF_013215705.1 Moritella sp.
AAAAGGCCGCTTAGTGAACAAAATTAGTCCTTGTATACACTGTCGGAAAAATTATGGTCGCGCGCTAAATGACGGAACGATGGGAACGAGTCATTTACATAAAGATGGTCGTGAGTATTTACCTACAGGGGAACTTGATAACCTCGCTGCTGGTTAACGAGCATGCCCCTGTATAAAATACCACATATTGGTTTTCTGGTTTTCTGCATTTAAATTAAATCTGCTTGTCCCTTATCTGCTTTGGTAAACAAACTTTCCGCTTTTTTAATCACTCTTGGGTCTGATTTTATTTTACCTGTCACGATCAGTTTTAAGTAACGATTGGCTAAGTCTCGACGTAGTTTGATTAACGGTTTAAAGTTTACTGGCAAATATTGATTATATTTAATCTGTTGCATATAAATACGATCCAGTGATTTTTGATTTTTCGCATTTTTGATTGCGCCAGTCCAATCATCAAATCTGTCTTGGTAAAATATTTCCGCCGCATCGAAAGGAAATTCTCCGCTTTGTTCTGATACTTGATAGTCAGTGAGCGTGTTAATTGCAGATATTAACTCGGGCTGTGTTAATAAGGTTTGTAGCTCAGGTACCGAATCTTTAAATAGCAGCTCTCCAGGGGCAAGCAGGGTGTTAATTTGACGGTAATTATAATCGCTTACAGCAGTTTGTAGCTGTTTAGCATATAAACTGATGGCTTGCTCGGACGGGATAATTTTGTAATCCGCATCAACTTGTTTAATATCCTGCTCTAGGGTAAATAGATCCATGCCATCGCTATCAGGTTTATAATTGGCCTGTAATAACCGTTGCTCAATATTAGCGACCAGGATTGATCGGGCTGATTCTCTTTGACCTTGCACATACCGCTCTATATCGGTGAGCTTGACCGAGTCAGGATACAGCGTCATTGTCTCTGCGATTAACGCTGACATGTGGTAGAAATCTGGATAACGTGAGTTTGGATCCTGCATAATGCGGTTTACCTTGGCAATATGATAATCGATCACCTCATCACGTTTTTGGCGCAAAACACCGGCTTTAATGGTCAAGGTTTTAGTATCTAAATCAGCTAATGAATTCATAAATACTTCAACACTTGACTTAACTAAACCGTCCACACTGGATATATGCGCTTGCTGCGTGATTTGCTGTTTAGTGATCACATTTTCCATATAATAAAAATAACCAACAGAACCTAATACGGTGAGTAACGGCAAGACAGTTGAAAACACCGGGAACGGTTTGCGGGCTAGTTTAGCTTGCCACTGTTGGATGCTGACTGGACGTTCTGCATTTTTTAGTGCCAGTGCTGAACGCAACATGGCCCAATTCTTACTACTCAGTTTAGTTAACTTTTTAGCGGTGATCTTATCAGTAATGGCTTGATCTGCCGGCTTACGCAAATACGGGTGTTTACTTGACAGTAATTCATAAAATATACAACCGAGTGAAAACAAATCATCACTTTCTGATGGTTGCTGACCCTGCAGTAAC
Source organism: Moritella sp. (assembly GCF_013215705.1). Taxonomy (GTDB): domain Bacteria; phylum Pseudomonadota; class Gammaproteobacteria; order Enterobacterales; family Moritellaceae; genus Moritella. The sequence continues at coordinate 1,498 of NZ_JABSQR010000024.1, forward strand.
TCGGCACTGGCATACGCCGGTGTATATCCACTTAATGCGTTATGATGTTCAACATTATCACCGGCAAATTTATCGGCATGATCCTGCAGTACGCGTGCGACACCAAAATCAAAAACCTTAATATCACCATTGCGGGTATGCATGATATTGGCAGGTTTTAAATCTGTGTGCACGATGCCATTTTTGTGTGCAAACTTAAGTGCATTAGCGACTTGCGAAATGATTTTTTCAGCACCTTTATACGTCAGACCTTTGGGTTTTGACCGGGAAATAACTTGATCAAGGGTTTCACCATCCAGCCACTCCATAATGATAAAGCACAGTTTATCTTCTTTATCGACATCATAAACACGAATGATATTAGGGTGGGAGAGCGCCATGGTTTTATGTGCTTCTCTAAACAGTAACTGCTGTGCTTCTTTGTTTTTAGTATATTGTGGTTGCAGGACTTTTATCGCTACGTAAGGATCATCAACGCCCGCTTTGCTTAATAGTAAGTCTTTGGCTTTATATATATCACTCATACCGCCAGAACCAATATGTGCTTCTAACTCATAACGGTCTTTTAATATTCGTCCTGTAAGCGTAGCTGTATCAACTTCGTCTTTTGAACTAGTGCTATCTAATAGCGTTTTATCTTGTACCACACTACACTCCTTGTTCTGTTTGAATAACGTAATTTATATAAAGTACTAGTTCCGTCTAGCACTTTGGTATTGAATTTTGTTTTTTATTGAATTTAATACTTTAGTTAACTTTCATATTAATAGTTAAAATTTATTGTTTATCATTGTTGTTTACTATGCTGTTTATCAATTGCGATGCAACGGTTATGCTGTTTTTACATTAATGTTCTAAATATGTTGGTAAGAACAGGTTTGCAGGTTAAGTTGTTGTTACTTATCAACTTTACGTCTTAGTTGTTAGCTGTCCATATAGGTTTAAAGCACCACTAAAGAGATTTTATATAAATACCATTTGACGACTTATATAAACACTCTTTTGTTATTGGATATTAATTAGTTTAATTTTGGTAACGTCAATCAGCATACACATTTATTTGTCGGAAATAGTATTAAATGTAGTATTAGATATCTGTTTATTTTGTAAATGTAGCGGATTCACTTGTTTGACTTGACTGCACATATTTGGTTTTATAGTTGTAACAGTATGTATTTGGATATGAATATATATTTCATATAAATAGTATTGCTATGAAGTTTCAAGATGATTTCATAAATAGGTTTAGCAGGATATTTATTTAGTGTTAACAATAGATAAGTCAAGGAATGACAAATGGGACTGTTTTTATCTGTAATTAGCTATCAACAATTATCACCAAATTTACAAGCTAACTTTACCCTTGAAGGTGCTTCAGCCGTGATTGGCCGTTCAGATGCCAGTGATTGGGTGCTACCAGATGGCGATAAAATATTATCTGGCTGCCACGCCGAACTCACGTTAGTGATGGATAAATATTATATTACCGACGTATCGACCAATGGTGTGTTCATCAACGAGTCCACAAAACCGCTTGGTAAAGGCAATCGACACGCGTTGACCACTGGTGAGCAGATTATACTGGGTGAGTACGTTATTGAAGTGGTTATCGAATCTGCATTATCTGACGATAACCAAACTTCCGCTCATTTAGAACCTAACCAACAAGTGTCTAGCTTTTCTTCTTTTACTTCATCGTCGATGCCTCAGACCGATCGCGAGATAAATATACCATCAGTGCCTCATCACAGCCTCAGTGATCCATTTTTAGAAGGCAGTGAGATGGACGACAGTTTAGTTCTAGAGAGTAATTTTATCCCTGATGATTGGAATTGGGATCAAGAAGGTCAGACCCCAGACGTTCAAAAAATGCTAAATAATCCGCAAATCGACGCAGCGAAACTATTACCGACCAAAACTTTACCGACAAAAACTTTACCGTCAGAAATAGCACCGACAAAAGCAGTCTCGGCAAAAATAACACCGAAACAAACAGTTGCTGTTGACGCCAATAACAGTAGCAACCGCCGCCGTAATACAGACAAGGTGATTGAATCACCTCAGGTGGCAGCTAAACCGAACAAACCAACCGTTGCAAATACTGACAACATGATGGCATTGCTGAAAGGTCTAGGTATCGACAAGTCACCAGTTGATGGCGATGAAGAATGGTGGTTTGACCTAGGCGCATCAATGCGAACCATTAATGAAGAACTTATGTCATCACTGCGAGAGCGCGCTGCATTCAAGAATAAATTTCGTGTAAACCACACCATGTTTCAAATTAAAGAAAATAACCCGTTTAAATTTTCTGCTTCTGTAGATGATTTATTTCGTAATTTATACCTACGTAGTAACGGCAGTTTCATGTCGACGAACAAAGCCATCACAGAAGCTTTTGGGGATTTACGCCAGCATGAACAAAGTATGCGTGCGGGTCTAGAAGGTGCCGTGGTTGGTATCTTAGATCAATTAGCGCCAGACAATATGCAGGAAGAGCAGGGCGAACAAGGCTTTTTTGCGAAATTTAATCGTAGTAATAAAGAGCAGAAGCTGTGGCGTCACTTTATTGAAATGCATGAAGATATCCGTAACGAGATCACCGTTAACCGCGAAAGTATTCTTTCCGATGCGTTTGTTCGGGCTTATGAAAATAAACAGAAACAGGGATAACAGATGCTGAGTAATCAACCTTCTTTATTTAAAATCCAACTTATTAATACAGGTAAATACATGAACCTATCTAATCGTAATCGTAATCGCAACCGGAATATTAACCTTAACTTTAATCGTTTTAACCGCATTATCTTTATGTGTTTGGCATTGTTAACCGTAACGAGTATCTCAGGCTGTTCGATGATGAACTTTTTTGTTACGCCATCGACAACATTGAATTTTGTTGCGTCTAAAAATTTAAACCCGGACATGGAAACACGCCCGTCACCTGTAGTAGTGAAGGTGTTTGAGCTGGCAAGTCGTGGGCCAATTGAAACAGCTGATTTCTTTAGTTTGTATTCTGATTATGAACAGATCTTAGGACCTGAGTTACTGAACAAAGAAGAGTTGGTATTTAATCCTGGTCAACGATTGACTTACACACGTGAGCTCAACAAAAATACCCGCTTTATTGCGGTGTTAGTTGCCTATCAAGATATTGAAAATTCACGCTGGCGTGATGTCATTGCGGTAGACCCTAAATCTTATGACGATTTTAGCGTATACCTAGAAAAACTCAGCGTATTTATACGTGATTAATCATCCTTTTGTTTTAGTTGCGAAGATCCGCCCGTTTATGAGTGATAACCGTTATGAGTGATTACAGCAAAGTTGCATGGAGTGAGGGTATGTTCCTTCGCCCACAACATTTTCAACAGCAAGATCGTTATCATAGTTATGTGCAACGACGTTTGTTACAAACATCGGGATCGCACCAATGGGGCGTAGTTGACCTTTGCATTGATGATGATTTATTAGGGTTAGGACGATTCGCACTGACTGACTTTGAAGGCATCTTTAATGATGGTACCCACATTAAAATGCCATCACAGGCCACATTGCCATCGCCGTTATTGATCCCGCCGGGCACGATAGATTGTAATATTGTGTTAGCGCTGGCCATTGATAAAAGCACTGGACTTAACATCATCAGTAGTGATGACGACGGTGTTATTGCCCGCTATTTAAACGTGTACAAGGATGTTATTGATACATCATTAGAGAGTCTGCCTGTTGAATCCATTGCTATGGCGAAGTTAAGTGCAGAATTGAAACTGGCTAATCAAGATTTAACCGGTTATGTCACGGTACCAATCGCACGGGTGATTAATGTCAGCGATGCTGGTGATATCAAGCTGGATAAAAAGTTTATTGCCCCTTGCCTGAGTATCGGTTCGGCGAGCCACTTGGTTGATTACTTAAATGAAGTGACAGGTATGGTCGGGCAACGCGCTGAAGCCATTGCCGCACGTTTAACCAAAGGACAAGGGCAGGGGCAAGCATCGACAGTTGCAGATTACATGATGCTGCAGTTTTTAAATCGCATAGAGCCTTTGTTGATGCATCACATACAGCAACGCACTCTGCATCCCGAACGCCTTTTTGAGTTGTTTATCTCGATTTCAGGTGAACTGTCAACCTTTTACAGTGAAACCAAAAGGGCTGCCAAAATGCCTGTGTATCAGCATGATCACTTGGCAGCAACGTTTGGCAGTAGCATGTCGTTGTTGACGCAAACACTGAGTGTGGTGGTCGATCATACTGCCGTAGCCTTAGTCTTAACGCAGAAGAAATTTGGCATTTATGTGGCACAACTTGCCGATAAATCACTATTAGAAAACAGTATTTTAGTATTGGCTGTAAAAGCCAATATGGCGGTACAGGATATAACTAAAAACTTACCAGGACAGATAAAAATTGGGCCGGTTGAAATGATCCGAGATCTGGTCAATGTTCAGCTTCCTGGGATCAGCGTAACCGCGTTACCAGTTGCTCCAAGGCAGATCCCTTATCACGCTGGCAGTTTTTATTTTCAACTCGATAGTAGTAGTGAATATTGGCACAAATTAAAAAATAGTGGCGGTATCGCTATTCATTTATCTGGCCAATTTCCAGGACTCGCAATGGAATTGTGGTCGATAAAGCAATAACGATCAGACGTTATTAAGAGTTATCAGGAATTATTAGGAATTATTTTGACAGTGATGATTAACATGGACCGTTTAGTAGTAAGCAGGGATAGATTAGTATGAGCGAAAAAACGATATTTAAACCCAGACCTGGAGGACGCAGTCAACCTGCGCCTGCAGCGCCTCGTTCTACGGCGAATGGCAATGTGGTGCCTAAACCTGGGATTGCCGCGGCAGAGGAAAATACTTTATTTGTGCACCCCCAAAATAAAGCGCTTAATCAGACGATCCTAACCATAGGTGCTAATCCACTGATTGAGCATGCCGGTTTGATATTATCCTTGATCAATCAGATTAAAGTGAATATTGAGTATGAAAAAGTGGATGTGTTACACGGGCAATGCGTGGGCATGGTGGATAAATATGAACGCCAACTACACGCACTAAAATACGACAATAAATTGAGTGGTAAAACAGAAACGACGGACAACAAACTGATTGATGCGGCTAAGTTTTGTGTTTGCGCATTTATTGATGAAACAGTGATGACAATGCCTTGGGGACGGAATAGTGCATGGGCGCAAAACTCACTGCAAAGCCATTTTTATCACCAAACATTTGGTGGTGAACATTTCTATACGCTGTTGGATGAGTCTGTTGCCAATATGGTCGAAATGGCTGATATCGTTGAATTACAATATCTTTGTTTATCATTAGGTTATCAAGGTAAATATCGGGTAACGAAAAATGCGGATCAGTTAATCGAATCACTACGTGACAAGCTCGGGCTGGCATTGAAAAATCATCACGGACGTAAAGAAAAGCGTTTATCGGATAATTTACAAGTGATCGAAGTGGGTGGTGAAAAATCTAAATTTGAACTGCCGATTTGGGTGACAGCCTCTATCGCGGGTGCATTACTGGTGGCCAGTTTTATTGGTTTACGTTTAGAAGTGAATGAACAAGCAGATCTAGTCTATCAGCAAGTACTGGATCTGGTTGATCGTCAGCCTGAAGTGTCTGCAGCCGTGAGTGCTAGTTCATTAACGTTAAAATTAGAACAGTTATTACAAACTGAAATTATGCGTAATATTGTCGTTGTTCGAGAATTGTCAGATCGTATCCGGATCCGGATAACCAGCTCAGACCTATTTGCCAGTGGCAGCGACCAAATTAATCCGGCATATCAACCTATCATACGTAAAATAGCGCGCACGCTAGAATCCACTCAAGGGCAGATCTTAATTACCGGCCATACCGACAAACAACAAATTATCTCGAGTCGCTATCCTTCTAATTGGCACTTATCACTGGCTCGTGCCACAAGCATTGCAGATGTGTTAGCCAAAGACACCCGTTTAGGTGGCAGGTTATTACCGGAAGGTCGAGGTTCATCCGAACCATTAGCTGTAGAAACCACGTTTAGTCAAGATCAGCATGCGTTAAATCGCCGTGTTGAAATCGATATTTTGAGGTAGTAAAGATGTCTTTTAAACAACGTATGTCCAAGTTATTAGCGTTATTTACGTTAAAAACACTGTTTATTGTTATTGGTATTGTTGCCATTGTCGTTTGCGTTTGGTTAGCGGGTCCGTTAATTGCGATTGACGGTGTCACACCACTCGCCAGTGCCCAAAATCGGTTCGCTTTTTTAGCGATATTATTACTGCTCTGGATCATGAGCCTAGTGGTGAAAAAGATCATCGTTAAACGTCAAAATGATAAGTTAGCGCGCGAGATGATCAAAGGTCAAGGCAATGAGAGTGATGACATAGCTGCTGACCAAGACATTTCAGCTATTGAAGACAAGCTTAAACAAGCAATTAGTATTTTACGTACCGCAAAATTGAGCAAGGGTAAAAGTATTTATCAGTTGCCTTGGTACGTGCTTATCGGGCCTCCTGGTTCAGGTAAAACCACCGCACTGCAACAGTCGGGTTTACAGTTTCCGTTGCAGAAAGAAATGGGGGTTAATGCGTTAGCTGGTATTGCGGGTACACGCCATTGTGATTGGTGGTTTACTGACAAAGCGGTGCTGATTGATACCGCTGGGCGTTATACCACGCAAGACAGCAGAAGTACGACGGATTCAAGGGCGTGGTTTGGATTTTTAGGATTATTAAGACGTTACCGCGCCAAGCAACCGATTAACGGTGCGTTAATTTCAATGAGCCTAGCAGATTTATTAACCTGCACACAAACAGAGCGTAACTTACATGCGCGGGCCATTAAACAACGTATCCAAGAATTACAGAATCAACTTAACATGACATTTCCAATCTATGTCATCTTTACGAAAGCCGATCTTGTTGCCGGGTTTAATGAATACTTTGCTGAACTGAGTGAAGAAGAGCGCGAACAGGCTTGGGGTTTTACCCTGCCGATGGAAAATAGCGAAGATACCCAAGGGGTGGTGTCTCTGTTTAACAAAGAGTTTTATCAACTTATTGTCAAGATTAACGAAGGCATGCTGCAGCGTTTAAATGGGGAACGCGATCCGAAAGTACGTGCGCTTATTTATGAATTCCCGAAACAGTTACGTATGTTGCAAAGCGCAGCTGATGATTTCTTAAAAGAGATATTTGCGCCCAATGCATTTGAAAAACTTCCCCTGCTGCGTGGTGTGTTTATCGCCAGTGGTCATCAAGCTGGCGATCCAATTGATCGCGTCAGCAGTCAGATGGCGAGTGGCTTTGGGTTAAAACCAAGTACCCCTCTAACCGCGAATAATAATGAACCAAAAGGCTTTTTCCTTAAATCGGTATTAAACGATATTATTTTTGCAGAGCAGAATATTGCCAGTATTAATACCGAACATGCCCGTCAAAATCGTTGGTTACGCCGCACTGCCATTACCTCTATATGTGTTTCTTCTGTGGTGCTCGGTGCTAGCTGGTGGGCGAGTGCAAACTGGAACCAAACGCTTTCGGCACAGATCAGTGAGGATGTTGCAGCATTCAAGCAGAATGCCAATGGTGGATTAACAATAACCAGTGATTTAATTACCCTTGCCAATGGCTTAACTATCTTGCGTAATTTACCTACCGGTTATGTCGGTAATTTACCCGAAGGTTGGCCGAATCATCTTGGATTATACCAAGGCGATCGCTTGGCGCAGGCGACGAACGAAGTATATCAGCGTGCTTTACAGCGCTATTTATTGTCGTATGTATCTCGGTCACTGGTGAGTGATATGGCCAACAATAAAACCCATATTGATTATCTATATGAAACCTTGAAGACATACTTAATGTTATTTGAGCGTGATTATTACAATGCTGAGCAGATCAAATCCTGGTTTTCATTCCACCTAGAAAATAATATTCCTGGTGAGGTAAATAAAGAGATGCGTTTAGCGCTTAATGAACATTTAGAAGTATTGTTAAACAACAACGCGATACAAGCTGAGTACAATGCACTAGCGGTTAGTGATGCCCGAGATATTCTCCTCGCCGTGCCTTTAGCTGACCGTGCGTTCGCCCGCATTGAGCAAAAAGCCAAACAAAATCAGTTAGCTGATTTTAAACTGACGAATATGTTACCAAATGAAAGTATTGGCTTATTTTATCGCCACAGTGGTGAGCCGATGAATAAACCAATTCCAGCGTTATTCACCTATGAAGGCTTTTATAAGGTGTTCTTAACTGAGCATAAACAAATCATCCAAGTATTAACCAAAGATAGCTGGGTGTATGGCGATGAAGTGAAAGGCATGGGTGATGATGTAGAAGATCAGGTGATTAAGCAGGTTAAAGAGCGCTACTTTAAAGAGTACAGTTATTACTGGCGTGATTTGATTGATGATATCGCCTTGAAAACATTTGCTACCGCATCGCAGGGTGCTTATATCACTAAGATCTTAACCAGTCCTGAACAGCCAATACAAAAACTGTTAACGGCGATCCAAGACAATATCGAGTTAACCAAGTTACCGGCTTCCGAAGCGGTTGGTAAAGCGGGTAAGTTAGCAGGTGCCATTGCGGCTCACAAAATGCCAAGTGCAACTAACCGTTTTAAACAATATATGCCAAGAGACGTCAGTATCGATGTGGCATTACCTGGCGAATCGGTTGAAAAAGTATTCCCGGAAATTTTGGCACTTGAAGATACTGAAGTATTACAAATTCAGACGCAAATGAAAAAGGTACATGCATTATTGGCGCAGCTTAATCGTGGCCAAACCAGCGGTGACAAGATTGTTAACCAGCATGTTAATTTAACACAAGCAGGCGAGCCAATTGCCGAACTGGATAAATTGGTTGAGGATTTACCAAGTCCCTTTGCCGCTATGATCAAAGGTGTGATTGACAGCACTACAAAAATCTCATTGCAAAGTGCACGTTATCATCTCAATGATGTGTGGCAGGGCACGGTATATAACGAATACAAAAAACGTATACGTGGTCGTTACCCGTTTAAGCGTAGTGCGCAAAATGAAGTCAGGATCCGAGATTTCTCTCGTTTCTTTAGCCCACAAGGCACGATGTCTAAATACTTTGAAACCTACATTAAACCGCATGTACGTATGGGAGCCAATCGCTGGACCTTTAAAAACAACATAGGGTTAAGTAATGAGTCGTTAAAAGTGTTCCGTAGTTGGCAGAAGATCAAGAATGACTTTTTTGAATCTGGTAGCAGTACACCTGAAGTCGAGTTTGCGTTGAAAGCCAATTATCTAGACCGTGATATGCAGCAAATTAAAGTGCAAATTGATGATCAAAATTTTGTCTATCGTCATGATCCAATTCGAGTGACTGAGTATCGCTGGCCAGGTTCGGCAAACTTTTCCCAAATGCGGGTGATATTTACACCGGCCAATTACATGCGCACGGTAGAGAAGTCATACGAAGGTGATTGGGCGTGGTTCCGCTTCCTCGATGACATCGTTGCTGATCGACCAAAAACATTAACAGATAATATGCTTGAAATTAAAGTTCAGGGTCATACTGCTAGGATCCAATTGATCGCTGGCAGTGCTTCGAACCCATTTAAAACGCGTGAATTGGAGGCGTTCTCATGTCCAGCCAAGCTGTAATAGACGAACAATCAATGAATAGTACCAATATGAACACTAAAACCATCGATATCATCACGGGTTACTGTGGCAAAATTCCCAGCTTGGGGGACTTTGTCAGCCTAGGCTTGGATCCCAACTTAGAACAATCGTGGAATGAATGGGTGCAGGCTGCGCTGGCGGTAAGTCGTGAAAAGCTACAAGGACAATGGTTGGATAATTATCTAACCTCGCCAATATGGCACTTTGCGGTGAGTGGTGGGGTGTGTTCAGACCGTAGTTTTGCAGGCACCTTGATCCCGAGTGTGGATAATGTCGGACGTTATTATCCATTTACCTTGTTCTACCAAGCGGATATTGACCCGCTACAATTTTGGCAGGAACAAGCGTTTTTTCAGCAAAATGAGCAACCGTTATTGTCAATATTAGACGATGAGTGTGTGTTGTTAAATTGGTATAAAAAGTTGACGCCGTTGAGTTTAGATGTCACGCCGATCACCCCCTACAAACAAACATTGTTATCGCCAAATAGCCACCAGCCAAACTGGTTGCTGTCAGCCGCTGGCGAGCAAATTGGTGGGTTCGGCAGTGATCAATTAGGGTTGTTACAGCAAACCTTAAATCAGCAATTTAACCGTTATAGTATTTGGTGGACAGCGGGCTCTGACAAGATCGATCCTTGTACATTGATTTTTTCTGGAATGCCAAGTGCAGCGACGTATGCTGGCATGCTTGATGGCAATTGGACTCGGTCTTAACTGGAGGTAATAAGATGTTAACTGATATAGCGTTAAAATCTTTTGGTCAGAGTCATGTTGGCGCAGTACGGAAAATAAACGAAGACAGTTTATTGGAGTACCCAGAGCAAAATATCTGGGTTGTCGCTGATGGTATGGGTGGGCATGAAGCGGGTGATGTGGCCAGTCAAATGCTGATTGACACTATTAATACGTATATTAATGAGCATGCGTATCATGGCATTACGATTAACGTGTTGAAGCAAGCGATACTGACTGCAAACGAAAAAATCATTGCTTATAGTCATAGCCAATTGGCAGGGAAAACCGCCGGTTCAACGATAGTATTGTTATGGATTGATGGACACACTGCACATTGGTTATGGGCTGGTGATAGCCGTGGTTATCGTTTTTACCATCAGGATTTAAAACAAGTTACGCGTGATCATTCCCATGTCAATGAACTGGTTGACCAAGGTGTGCTGAGTGCTGAAGAAGCCGAAAAGCACCCGATGGGAAATGTGATAACACGTGCGATAGGGGTGGTTGAAGATATCGATGTCGACCATATTTCCCATCCTATTGTCGAAGGCGAAATGCTATTGCTGTGCAGCGATGGCTTAACGGGTGAACTATCGGATGCCAGTATCGCGGAGCAGTTACAGCAGCAAAACGTTATAAATGCAGGTTCATCGCTAATGCACGCCGCGTTAGGCAAAGGTGCCAAGGATAATGTGACCTTAATATTAGTGTCGGTATCGAAGCAGAGCCAGATCGAAAGCTTTAAAGATGATGATCTTACCGTACCGTTATTTAGTTAAACCTTGGTTTTTAACATGTAGCTTTAACCTGTAACTACGGATGTAATAAATGTCAGTATTAAACCCACAAATTATTGAAGATATAGCGCGGCCAATTAACGGTGAATTACCGTGTGGTGTCGATCCGCGTTCAGACACCTCGCCGCTGTCGCAATATTATCGGTTGAAGGAAGTGCGAACCCGTACCAGAGCGGATGAACGCAGTGCGTTAATTGGTATTGATAGCGACGAAACGATGAATGACTTTGTCCGTGAATGGAGTCCAATTAAAGACGAGATCCCGCAGATACTCGCACAGGAAACCAAAGATCTTGAGTATTGCGCCTGGCTCATTGAAGCGTTATGCCGTACCGATGGTTTTGCCGGGTTAACTCTCGGCTTTACATTGGCGCATCAACTGATCAGTCAGTTTTGGGACGGTTTATATCCGAGCCCTGATGAAGATGGTTTAGAAACTCGCATTGCACCGTTACTTGGCCTTAATGGTTTTGAAGGGGAAGGGGTGTTGTTAATGCCTATTCTATCCATTCCTTTGGTTGAAACTGGATCCGGTGAACGGTTTGCAGCTTGGCAAATTGAACAAGCAAGTCAATTAAATAGTCTGAGTGCGGATAAACAAAAAGCCAAAATTGCCAACGGTGCTATCTCATTAAAACAGATTAAAGAAGCGTTAAACGAAGTCAGCGATGATGAGTTGGTTAGTTTAAAAAACGATATTGCTGAGGCAATTATGGCCTTCCGTCTGCTGGCCAACAAAATGGATGAAGTCATGTCGGGTGATGCGCAACCGACATCGAAAATAACGGAGAAGTTACAACATTGCGAAAGCATCTTTACCTTCATTACCTTAGAACGTTTTAACGTCATTAATGCAGAAGCCGCTGTAGAGGCCGCTGTAGAGGCCTCTGTTGCTGAACAAGTAGCTGAAGACGCCGTCGAACTAAACGGCGCAAGTCATAGCTCAAATCATAGTTCAGGCGCATCAGTACCGCTTAAGTCTGTTAATGGCTATGATTTCATGCAAATGGATCAATCGTTAAATAATCGCCACGAAGCCATTAAAGCATTACATAAAATTGAACAGTATTTTCGGACTACTGAGCCGCACTCGCCAATTTCATATGCGATTGCGCAAGCGATACGCTGGAGTGAACTTAGTTTACCGGAGTTACTGGCAGAATTAGTGAGCGACCCTAGTGCGAGAACCGATTATTTCAAACTCACCGGCATAACCCAAGGTGAAGAGACATAACATTAAGGGCTATTAGTCGTAAATAGAATAAATTAGCAATAAATACGACCAATTAGAAGTAAACAACGAACAGTAAATACCAATAACCAAATAATGATTATCATTAGAGCTTAATTTAAGGAATAGCTATGGAAAGCGTACAATCAAAATTATCACGAGTACGTACCCCACGGGTACATATTACGTATGATGTTGAAACGGGTGGTGCAATTGCCAAAAAGGAATTACCTTTTGTTGTTGGCATCATGGGTGACTTTGCCGGTGAAAACAAAACGTCATTGAAACCGTTGAAAGACCGTCGTTTTGTGCAAGTTGATCGAGACAACTTTGATGATGTATTAAAACGTATGAATCCGAAGTTAGAATTTAAAGTTGATAACACGCTGACCGATGAAGACGGCCTAGAAATGAGTGTTAACCTTGAATTTAATTCGTTGGCGGACTTTGAACCTGCTGCTGTCGTAAACCAAGTTGAACCATTGCGTAAATTAATGGAAACACGTAACAAGTTAAGAGACTTGATGACCAAAGTAGATCGCTCTGAAGAACTTGAAGATATTCTCGAAAAAGTATTAAGCAACAGTGCTGATTTAGAGCAGTTAGCGAGTGAACTAGACCTTGGGGAGAAAGCATAATGTCTGATATTGCAGCAGCACAAGAACTCGAGTCGACCGAAGTACAAGTATCGATACTTGACCAAGTCATTGGCGCCACTAAGCAAACTGAAATATCGCGCTCACAAGAACTGATCAAAACGTTAACCGAAGAAGCGTTAAATGGCACTGTTAGCTGGAATAAGAATCTAACCGTTACCTTCAATGAATCGATTGCAGCACTTGATGCCAAAATTTCTAAGCAGTTAGCTAAAATCATGCATCATGACAAATTCCAAAAATTGGAAGGTTCGTGGCGTGGTGTGCATACGTTGGTGAGCAGTTCAGATACGGGCGGTTCGTTAAAGTTACGTTTGATCTCGGTCACTAAAAAAGAACTACATAAAGATTTAAGTAAAGCGGTGGAGTTTGATCAAAGCCAAATATTTAAAAAGGTTTATGAAGGTGAGTTTGGTATTGCTGGTGGTGAACCGTTTGGTGCAATTGTAGGTGACTATGAGTTTAGTAATCACCCCGAAGACATCGAAACGCTGTCATTGATGTCGAACGTATCAGCCTCTGGTTTCTGCCCGTTCTTATCCGCATCGGCACCTGAATTATTTGGTTTTGATTCTTGGAATGAAATGGATAAACCCCGTGATCTGAGCAAAGTGTTTGAGTCACTGGAATATACTAAATGGAATTCATTTCGAGAAAGTGCTGATTCACGCTTCGTGACACTGACTATGCCACGTGTTTTGGCGCGTTTACCTTATGGTGAAGCGACATCACCAGTTGAAGAGTTCCGTTACGAAGAGTTTGAATTAGCAGAAAACGGTCAATCGTCAACAGAAGCCGATCATGATGACTATTGCTGGTCAAATGCAGCGTATGCATTGGCATCTCGCCTTACTGAAGCATTTTCAAAATATGGGTTCTGTACTGCAATTCGTGGTGCTGAAGGCGGTGGTAAAGTAACAGGCTTGCCAACCCATACTTTCATTAGTAACGATGGCGATCCAACGCTTAAATGTCCAACCGAAATCGGTATTACCGACCGTCGTGAAGCGGAGTTAAGCAAACTCGGTTTCTTGCCTATTTGTCACTATAAAGATAAAGACTACGCGGTATTCTTTGGCGCGCAATCTTGCCAAAAAGCCGGTCAATATAACGATCCTGGTGCCCAAGCAAACGCCGCAATCTCAACGCGTTTACCTTATATTATGGCTACGTCACGCTTTGCGCATTACCTTAAGGTGATGGGCCGAGATAAAGTCGGTAGCTTTGCTGAAGCGAAAGACCTTGAAAATTGGTTAAACCGTTGGATCCTTGGTTTTGTTAATGCTTCTGAAGGTGGTGGTCAAGAAATTCGTGCGAAATATCCATTAGCTGATGCGAAAGTCACAGTGGCAGAAATTCCGGGTAAACCAGGTAGTTACAACGCTATCGCCTGGATGCGTCCGTGGTTACAAATGGAAGAATTAAGCACGTCGTTACGTCTTGTGGCTAAAATTCCAGAAGGTAATTAAGATCAATTCTTAGTAAGTTACTAAAAGTAGCAGGTATTGAATCTGCTACTTTAATTCAATGCATATTGTTAAGGGAGTAGCATGATGCAGCAAATCATTATCAACCAGTCCGAAACAATAGACGCTAAAACCTCGATGTCTTCTGTGGACAATAATATCGACAACAATACCGATAAAAGTAGCGACAATAGTACTGAAAACAGTACCGATAAAAATACCGACAGTAAGAACCAAACTAATAATGCTTTTGTATTGAATGCTGTGGATCTTTTACAGCAGGAATTCTTGCAACATATGGATGTTGAAGATGACCTCAGTATTGAAGAATTATTGGTTTGGCTCGTAGATAACGGCATGCAAACGCAGGGACATTTCAGGCAAGAACTGAATGCTACCTTGACTCGGTTGTTAACAGATCTAGATAAAATATTGAATAGGACGATGAACAACATTATTCATCATAATAAGTTTCAACGGCTTGAAGCAAGTTGGCGCGGTGTGCATTATCTGGTGCAGCAAGAGCAAGCCATTGATCGGGAAGAGTTGATTCAAGTTAGGATGCTAAGTATTTCGTGGCAAGAAATTTCGCGAGACTTTAGTCGCGCCATCGAATTTGATCAGAGTAATCTATACCGCCTTATTTACAGTAATGAATTCGGTCAAGCTGGTGGTCAGCCGTTTGGGTTATTACTCGGTGATTATCAGATCACTAATCGCATACAAGCGGGCAATTCATTGTCCGACATTGATATTCTACGTAATATGACGCAAGTCTCTGCAGCGGCTTTCGCGCCCTTTGTTGTCTCTGCTAGTCCGCAGTTTTTTGGGGTTAACAGCTTTGCTGAATTAGGCTTAGGAGTGGATATTGATAAACATTTCGAACAGCTAGAGTATATACAATGGCGTCGTTTGCGTGAAACTGAAGATGCCCGTTATCTTGGCCTTACCGTGCCGTATATGTTAATGCGCAGTCCTTATTTAGACGATGGCCGTTTTCATCATCAGTTTCGTTTTCGTGAACGTATTGAAAATTCCGAACAAGATAATTTATGGGGCAATATTGGCTATTCGTTTGCAGTGATATTGATGCGATCTTTTGCTAGTTCAAAATGGTTTGCGCAGATCCGCGGGGTTAATCAGGGTGAAATCAGTCGTGGGTTAGTTGACCAATTTCCGCATCACTATTTGGGGGCTGGATCATCACTGAGTATGAATTGTGACGTGTATAAACGTCGCAACCAAATACCCTTAAATATGTATGTAAGTGAACGGTTAGAAAAACAGTTTTCGGAAGCTGGTTTTATCCCGTTATCGGTGTTACAACACACCGACAAATTGGCCTTTTTTAGTAATTCTTCAGTGCAAAAAGCAGTAAATTATATACATAGTGGTGTGCAAGTGACAACGGATGCAAAAATCGCGCAGGTTAACGCACGACTCGCGACTATGCTGCAATATATTCTTTGTGTGTCACGGTTTGCCCATGCGATTAAAGTTATCGGCCGCGAAAAAGTGGGTAGTTATTTAACCGCGCAGCAGATCCAAGGTGATATTCAAAAATGGCTGCAGGGATATACGGCTGCCGCAGGCAGTGCTTCTGACGAAGTAAGGTCAAAGCGACCGCTGAGTGAAGCGCGAGTAGAAGTACACGAAGTGAAAGGCAAAACAGGTCATTTTTATTCAGTCATACACTTAAAACCCCATTTTCAATTAGATCAAATGGTGTCGTCGATCCGCTTAATTACGGAGTTGGCGAGTAGTGATGTCGCCGTATAGCAGGAAAGGAACTCTTTGTAGGGTTGGCTTATTCAACCAATATTAGACGTTAGGCATTAGAAGTTTAACTTTAAAGTTAAAAGCAAATTACATTCGCATGCATAAGGATATGAAGATGCAAGAGATAAAACAGTTAATTGAAGCTGGCAAGCTACAAGACGCAATTAGTCATTGCCAGGCAATATTAAAAAAACAACCGCTAGAAACCGATATCCGCAGTGCTTATATCGAGCTGTTATGTGTTAATGGCGAGTTAGATAAAGCCGATAAACAAATTAATTTGTTGCTGAGTCAAGCGCCTGATACGGCGATTGGTGGTAAAAATGTACAACAATTAATTCGTGCACAACAGTCTCGTGTTGATTTTTCACAAGGTGGTGCTACTGCTGAAGTGTTCAGTGACGTTGATGCCGAGCTTAAGGCGATTGTGGCATTGCAGGTTGCGATTAAAGACCAGAATAATGCCGATGTTGTCAGTCTGTGTGCCGCGTTAGAAAGTGCCCGTTATCAGTCGAGTCCGACCCAACCACGTGATCTTGATGATAGCCTCGCTGGTTATCTGGAAGTGCTGGGCACCAATGGCAAATTTTACTTAGTTAAATTTTCACAAATCAGTGTATTAGAATGGCAAGCGCCGACATCAATATTGGAACAAGTATGGCGTCGTGTGCATATTGACATTATCAACGGCGCCAGTGGCGATGCATTCATTCCGTTAACTTATCTTAATAGCCAATCTGATGCCGAAAAACTGGGCCGTGAAACCGATTGGCAAGCAATTAGTCAAGCTGCAGAGAACGAGCAGAGCATGTACCAAGGTGTGGGGCATAAAATGTTATTAATCGGTGAGTCCGCGCAGCAACTTGCTTATTTTACGCGTGATCTTGATGTTCAGGAAACGGATGTTGATACATCGCCACAAGCAGCGTTAGTTTAATGGCAGTCAACAATAAACAGCTTATCGAAGCATCATTATTAGATAAGCTGATTGATTTAGAACCCAATATTAGTAATGCCCAGGAAAAGCGTACCGGTATAACGGTGCGGGCATTACGCCGAGCAATGAAACGAGACTTAGAAAATTTATTAAATTCAAAGGTCAGGTGGATGAACTGGCCACTTTATTATCGTGAGCTGGATAATTCATTGTTTAACTATGGTTTACCTGATTTTTCGGGGGTGCCGGTAGGGACATTAGATGGCCGACTGGCATTATGCGCCAAAGTCAAAGACACCATTCTGCGTTTCGAACCGCGTATTATCGAAGTTAATGTTGAACCGATTGATGTTGATGATGATATTGACCGGTCTTTAAAGTTACGCATTGAAGCGCTGATGCACGCGGACCCACATCCTGAACTGATCAGTTTAGAATCTGAAATTGAACCGGTTTATCTGGGCATATCGGTCTCTGATAATTTGTATTAATTTTCCAATTTGTAATCGCAATGGCGGTATATACGTGTGTATTTATTGTGATTGCCATATCCATAGGCTGTATATATGAGTGATGATTTATTAAGTTATTATAATCGTGAGTTAAGTTACCTAAGACGTATGGGCGCTGACTATGCTAAAAAATATCCCAAAATAGCAGGTCGATTAAAGCTTGATGATGACTCAGTCGAAGATCCACATGTATCACGGTTGCTCGAAGGGGTATCGTTATTAACCGCACAAATTAGACAAAAACTCGATGATAGTTTTCCGGAATTAACCGATGCCTTGTTAGGGCAGCTGGCGCCTGATTATCAAGTAACTATTCCGTCGCTGGGTATTTGCCAACTTAATGTCAACGAGATTGTCAGCAATGGTAGCTTATTTGCAAAAGGCAGTCGTGTGGTTACTCATGTGGCCGGGTACAAGGCTTGTGAGTTTACCACTTGCTATGATACCGACGTTAAACCACTGACTATTGAAGATATACGCTTTAAAAATGCCCCTTTCAATGCGCCTGATTCGCCTTGGATCACTAAACCGCATTCGGTATTACAATTTAGCTTAAAGCATTTTGTGGCAGGTGATAATTTATCTATGGTTAATCCAGATAAATTACGCTTTTACCTTGGCGGGCAGCTGCAGCACGCATTTTTACTCTATACCCATTTATTCCAACATCTCATTGGTATTAGCATCAGTGCCAAAGATGATTTTAGTCACAGTAAAACGCTCGAAACGAGGCACCTTTCTACTGTCGGTTTTGACCATGACGCGTCCGTATTACCTTATGGCAAAAAATCATTTGATGGTTATCGCTTGTTAGTCGAGCAATTTGTGTTTCCACAGAAGTTTTTGTTTGTGGAATTAGTCGATTTATTATCTAAATTGACCCCGGAATACCATGATGAGGTGCAGTTTCATTTCTATTTTTCAGCGCCTTCATCAGAACTCGAATCAAACATTAATCACGATAGCTTGAAGTTAAACTGCACGCCGATAATTAATTGTTTCGAGCAGCAGTTAGAGCCCGTAATACTGAGCCCAAGTGTATATGAATATCGCATAGTAGCAGATAATCGTGACGAGTCATGCTCTGAAGTTGTCGCGATTACGGATGTCGCTTTGTATGACAGCGAGATGGACAAAACCATACTCGGGCCATTTTACAGCCAAAGTCATCCCAGCTATCAAGATGTGAGCCATTTTTGGGTGGCAAGACGTGAACATTCAGATTGGTCAGGCGGTGTAGCCCAAAAAGGTACCGAGTTATTTATCTCGGTTGTTGATCGGGAATTCAATAGTTTTACGGATGTAGCCGCAAATGGTAGCAGCCAACGGTTAAGTTTACATGGCCGTTGTTCTAATCGGAATTTACCGGTGCAGTTACCTTATGGCGGTGGTAACCCTGTTTTACATACCCCAACTGGTGGTCATATGGTACAAAGTGCAACCTGTATGACGCCATTTACCGCTGCGGTACGCCCTGAATTAGGTAAAGCCACGCGTTGGCAGTTATTACGTCTGGTGAGTCTTGATCATTTCTCCGGCAACGAGGGCCGCGATAAACTGTGTGACTTATTACACCTGTTTAACTTTGCTAATAATGCTGCCAGTAATACCCAGATCCAACATATTGACGCGTTAACCATTACGCCTGCGACAGCTAAGTTACAAGTACAAGGTCGAATGGGGCTGTGTTATGGCAGTGATATTAATTTAACCTTAAACCCTGCGGGTTTCCCGGACAATGATTTATTTTTCTTTGCCACGGTGCTCGATCGTTTCTTTGCTTTGTTTGCTGCGATCAATAGTTTCACCCGTCTTAAGGTCACTTGCCACGGTAGTACGCAGCTATATCATCAATGGCCTGCGCGTATTGGCGAACGAGCTTTGCTGTAAGAATAGGGACGATGTATGTTAGAAAAAGATTTAATGCAATTTCCGCATGATTATGATTTTTATCAAGCCGTTTATGCAGTGCAAAATCAAGCAAAACGGGCCGGACTTGATAATGGTGCCATTGGTCGTGATAATTTCCCCAGCCTTGAAGCGGTACGTTTTTCAGTTGCGCAGCAAGTTGGTTATGTAGGTGCTCCAATTAGCCAAGTGACCGAGGTCGCAGATAGCCATCAGTTAGATTTGGCGGTGACATTTTTAGGATTGACGGGGGTGAACGGGGCTCTGCCATTTCATTATACCGAAGCCATTCTGCAGCGAATGCGACATAAAGATCATGCATTACGTGATTTCTTCGATATGTTTAATAACCGCATCATTGCCTTGTATTATCGCAGTTGGGAAAAATATCGTTTTGCAATTGGTTATGAACAGAACGGCTGTAACCCCACCGATCCCATCAGCGTAGCGCTGAGTAATTTAACTGGCGCGGATGACGATTTAGAACTCTATTTTGCCAGTTATTTCAAACATGCCATTCGTAACGAAGCTAATTTACGCAATATGTTGCAAGAGATTGTGGCAGGTGATGTTGTCATTAAGACACTGCAAGGTCAGTGGATCAACATGGCGGATGATGAAGTCACCCGGTTATGTTCACGGCAACAACCTGAAGGTGCATTCGCCTGCTTAGGTGTTAATAGCATGGTTGGTGGCAAGATGTGGGACCTGAGTAGCAAGATTGATATAGTGTTAAAGCCAAGTGATGCGTCGGACTTTGACCAGCTAAAACCTAATTCAGCCAAACGTAAGATAATAGAAAACTTAGTCGCCAGATATCTTGGCCCCGCAATCAAAAGCAGCTTGAAAGTAGAGGCTGACTATGACGCCATCATCAAACCACGGTTAGGTGCTGTCGAAATGCAGTTGGGTTCTGGCGCTATGTTATTACATGATGAATCGCAAGGGAATCAGGCTCGTAAGGTGTGTTTATGAGCATCTACGTTCATGATCATTTAATAAAATAACGTACACTAATCAATGTTTTCATAAAACTACCACATTCATAACTTACTCTTTAATAAGGTGATCGATAGCAGATCGTAATGGAATGAAATAACGTCAAGGAGTTGATGTAATGAATAATGTATTTTTGAAGACGATGATTGCAGCGAGTTTATCCGTCACATTAACAGCATGTGATGATGATGATAAGTCCAATTACAGCACATGCGTAGACGCGGGAGATGAATGCCAGCAGTTTACCTTATTACACACCAATGATAATCATGGCCGCTTCTGGGAAAATAGCTATGGTGAATATGGCATGGCAGCCCGTAAAACATTGATTGATACCATTACTGCAGAAGTCGAGTCTTCAGGCGGCGAAATATTATTGTTATCGGGTGGCGATATTAATACTGGTGTACCGGAATCAGATTTACAAGATGCGAGACCTGATTTTATCGGGATGAATCTGCTTGGTTATGATGCGATGGCTGTCGGTAACCATGAGTTTGATAACCCATTATCGGTGTTAGAAATGCAGCGTGAGTTAGCTGATTTTCCAATGTTAGCCGCCAACATATATGATAAAGAAACGGGTGAACGTTACTTTGACGCTTATAAAATATTTGAGATTAATGGCGTACGTATCGCAGTCATTGGCCTAACAACAGAAGACACAGTGAAAATTGGTAATCCCGAATTTATTAGTGGACTTAGATTTACCGATCCAAAAATTGAAGTGCAATTGGTTATTGATGAAATTAACGCTGCAAATAGCGCGGACGTGATATTTGCCACAACTCACATGGGGCATTATGCCGACGGCCAGCATGGCAGTAATGCACCGGGTGATGTGGCACTTGCTCGTGCGGTAAACGAAGGCGAGCTTGACGCTATTATTGGCGGCCATTCGCAAAACCCTGTGTGTATGGAAGCAGATAGCAACAGCTATGCAAACTTTCAACCGACAGGTGAATGTATTCCTGATCAACAAAATGGCACCTATATAATGCAAGCCTTTGAATGGGGGAAGTATGTAGGCCGAGCTGATTTTGAATTTTATAACCAACAACTACACTTGGTTAATTATCGATTAATCCCTGTTAACATTAAAGTTAAAAATGAAGATGGCGAGCGTGTGCTTGTTGCTGACCCGATCATCCCCGACGCAACGGTTAAAGAGATCTTATCCCAATACCAAGATAAGGGACAAGAAGAACTTAGCGAGGTTATCGCCACAACCGATGAACTATTAGATGGTGCACGGGCTAATGTTCGTTCTCAACAAACTAACTTGGGTCATCTCATTGCGACTGCGCATTCGCTCAAGGTTAACGCGGATATTGGTATTATGAATTCGGGCGGGGTACGTGCATCAATCGAAGCCGGAGATATCACCTATAAAGACGTGTTAACCGTGCAACCTTTTGGTAATACATTAACTAAAAGCACGATGACGGGCGCTGAAATAGCCACTTATTTGAGTGACGTAGCAACGAAACAAGTGGGTTCAGGTGCTTATGCACAATTAATCGGTGTATCAATGAGTGTTGATTGCCAAAACCAAAGTGTGTCGATCTCTGATATCAATAATAAAGGTTTTAGCGAAACGGCGAGTTATAGTTTCACTGTGCCAAGTTTTAATGCGGCCGGTGGTGACGGCTACCCAGTTATTGACCCGGTCATGACTGGCTATGTGGATGCTGAAGTGTTGTATTCATTTTTTAAACAACAAGGCAATATTGTTGCGAGTGAATTTACACCCTCTAATCAGGTGGTTTACACCAATTCAGATAGTGTGAATGGTTGTTTGATTAACGAGTAACACGACTGTGTATCGTGGTGAATATTTTCGTGGCGATACACACACTTCATTTCGTATGCTAATGAGCAACAAATTTCATACTTTTTCCAACTTTAAGCTATTGATATTTCTGATAAGCTAATTTTATTACGGAATAGCGTTACGGCTGTTACCAATAAATTGCTGTATTAAGGATTGATAATGGCAGAACAATACACGGTGGTGCAGGGCGATACCTTACCACGCATTGCAAAAAATCATGGGTTTGCCAATTACAAAGCAATTTATGAACATGAGTCGAATACAGATTTTCGTATCCAACGTGATAATCCTAATATCATCTTCCCTGGTGATGTCATCACTATCCCCGATCCAGAACCTGTCTTTAAGGCACTCACTAGCGCAAAAATTAATGTATTTAAAATTATAAAACATGCGGAGTATTTTCGCGCCGATTTTAAAGATAGTGAAGGTAATTCATGGTCTGGTAAGCGAGTCATCTTATCGCTCGATGGTGTAGACGCTGAATCATTCGTTAATGATGATGGCACCATTGAAATAGAGTTAGAAGAAAATAGCCCAGAAACAGGTACATTAAGTCTGTATTTTGACGATGAATCTCAAGAACCAAGTGAGATATTTGACGTTAGTCTAGGGCATTTAGACCCTGTTGATACAGCAACGGGAATTCAAGCTCGTTGTCGATTACTGGGTTTTGATTGTGGAGATGTTGACGGTAATATTGCTGAAAAATCAATGGTAGGTATTAAAGGTTTTCAGGCTGAACATGGATTAACTATCGATGGTGACGCCGCGGCAATTACGCAAGCTAAATTAAAAGAAATATATGGCTGTTAAACTATATGGTTGTAAAGCTATGTAACCTATAAAAATAGGCTGTAAATAAAAAATGGATTTTATATGACTCAGCAAACTCTCGCCGCTCCGGTAGCGAAAAATGACATGAATAAGTTTATCATCGATACCAAAGTTACGCCGATTTATCCGGTACGTTATGCGTATGCTAACTTTTTTGAAGAAGAGTTGAGTGAGGCGTCTGAGCCGCCAACATTATCGACATTACTTGATCTTGATGCGTCAGATAACAGTGGATACATCAAAGAAAGTAAGGGTTACTTAGTTAGACTATTGCGTGAAGGCTGGGTATATATTCGTGAAGAAGATGACTCGGCTAATGGTTATTTTCATATATTTAAATATGAAAAAATTCAGAATGAAGGTCAAATCGTCGAAAAGTTCACTAAGTATCTGTTTAAAAATAAAAACAATGCGCAAGATGGATTGGTTCTGGACGATTCAACAAAGGTAAAGTCATACCCGTTTGTGTTTGTGCGTAAAGGTATTAAAGAGATCAGTATTATTTATACCGCACATGAGCTACATGCAAATGTTATCGATAATTTGAATAGTAATGTTAACGAACGCAAGTTAGCAATGCAGCGTGTAGATCTATTAGCTGATTCTCATGAACATGCTGTCAAGGCCAATGCAGACAATTTCAATAAATTAATTGAAGATTACAAATCAAGACAAGATCGGTTTTTACGGTTAAAAGAATCTGATAACCCTGACATTAAAGATCTTAACTTGGATGTTTTAACCACTGAATCATCGTATGAGTTAGCCGCTGAACAGATAGCAGCAAAATTACAACGTAAGATCCCTTATGGTGAAACTGCACGTATTATTGCATTACACGATCCTGTTGGACGTCAAATTGAAATTGCTGAAGCACATGCGAAACTATCTATTTGGGAGAAGAATTTTTCAGCGTCGAATATTTATTCATATACAATTGGTAGCATTGTTAATGACTTAAATAAAACCGATGATGTTGATATGCGGGAGATCCTTGATGAGTCAATTGCTTGGGATAAGCATGAAAAACATTGGGGAGAAATGAATGAGCAATATGATCAGTTTAAACAGAGGCAAGAGCAGTACTCTGCACTATATCTCGATTTTATGTGTGGTTCGGAGCTGACTGTCGGCTCACTTAGCATGTATTTTCAACATTTTTTTTGGTCTGAACCACTATCTGCAGATGATACTGAAGCTGAATTAAACAAATTGTGTAGTGTCGGGGCTGATATGTTTATGGGTATTGTGTCTTCTGCGCCAGGCAAAGCTGCAATGAAATCGATCATTACTGATGCGGCTGATAATAAGAACAATAATGCTTATTCAATAAGCATTGCCGTTATTGTTAAATTGTTGACTACACCCGGAATTAAATGGTCAACTTATACTATTCAGTCTGTCGATAAACTTTTTGCTGGTTTAGGTTCGTTATGGGGGGAGATGCTCTCTTATTCCGATTACTCCGTTGAGTTATCTAAAAGGAAAATCAATAAATTTAATGCCAAGGCGCTTATCTATACTGTCGAAGATGTTGTGCCGCATTTATTAAAAGTATTTGGTGTGAAAATTGATCGGCAAAATAAAATAAGAATTTCGGATGATGCTTTGGCAAAAGTCTTTGCTAAGGCTCTTTCAGGTAAATTAAATTCAGCCGTTAAAACACAGGCTGAAGTCGGTAGTAATGAAAGGGCTAAGTCACGCGGGAATAGACTTTTTGCGACATCTAAAAAGTTAAAAGAGATGTCATCATTTTATTACTCTCTTGCAAACATTACGGTAGATAAAGCCGTTGCTCATCGTTATAAAACAGTTATTGCGGGAGATATAACCGCTGATGCGAGTGTTACTGGTAATCATAAAGGTAAAGCGGTGCTTTTTTTAGATACGGCATTTTCGGGTTTATCAGCCTTTATTAACGTACAAACTCTTTTTGATATAGCAAACGAATCTAAATATGCCAATGCAGACCCCCTAAAACAAGCTGCAATAAATAATTCAGCCATGAGCTTGATAAGTAGCGCATCGTCTTTAGCCGTTGATACTGTGACCCTTGCAAATACAGTTACTCAAAGTGCAGCTATGCTCAGCAAGCATGCTCCACAAATTGCTAATATGTCGAAAGTCATGATCCCCGCATTAACTGCACGTGCAGGACGTGTTGGAACACTGTTAGCTGGCAAGCTAGTGGGCAGTGCTGTTGCACTAGCAAATTTTACCGCCTCTGTTGCTGCGGTCTATAGTGGTATGCGTGCGTATGAATTAGGCCATACGGAAGAGGCAACTGGTCATTATATTTCTGCTTTCGGTTCTGGTGTGTTATTCGGGCAGGCTGCCGTCGCCGCAGGACTGTACTTAACATCTAGTGGTGCAATTCCTAGTCCAGTTACATGGGCAGTTGCTGTAGTGGGTTTAGTCGCTATTGGTGCAGGCGTTGCAATAACAATGGTATACGGTAAAACTCGATTGGAATTATTACTTGAAAGTTGTTTTTGGGGGGCAGGGAAAAAACATTTATTTTGGGATGATAAAGAAAATCGAATTGATGATATAACTAAATTGTTAGAAATGGCAGGTGAAATTCATAATTTAAAAGCAGTCCAATCGTCTTTCCAAAACGAATTTCAAGAGTTCATGAATTTATTCTACATGCCAAAATTAGATATAAAACAAAAAGATAATGGAAAAGGCGCGCCACGGACTGTTAAATATCACTTCTCATTACCCAGTTTTCAAGTGGGACAATCAGACTTACGGTTTGATTTCTTCAGTACAGATTGGTTGGACTATGCAGTGGATAATAAATTAAATAATGATTTTCAAACAGCTTTTGAGGCTTATTTAGCTAATTCGCTCGATGGTCTTTATAACAAACGCAATCTTGAATTTGAAATAACGATGCTAGTTCCAAACAGTAGTCATATTAAATGGTCTTACGAATGGCAACCCAATATTACCGTGCCTACTCGATTTTTAACTGAAGATGGCATCATAAAGGGTGAAACTTCTTACTTCGGTATGCGTAATGACGACATTATTTAAGGGTAAATAATACTATGAAAAAGTTTAAATGGGTTGAGCATCCTATTCCTTTAATATTTAAACGAGATGAATTATTGGTGCATGAGCTTAATGAAAATTGTAAAGTACCAAGACCGATAATTTCTATTAGCAATGAATTTTTAGTCTTAAGTAATAGTTTTGTTATTATTCGGAATTTATTTTTAATTCCAGCATTGCTTTCTGTTCTGTATTTGTGTGTTAGTGAAATAGAAGATATATATCAGAATTGGAAAGCATCTGAGAAAAATGCAATAGAATACATTGGATTTAAAAAAAGTACTTATGGAGATGATTATTTTGACAAGTTACCAGTAGGAACTAAATATCGAGATATCATTTTGTATCAATATGGGAGGATTGATGAAAATAATAAGCTAACTTTTGAGCAGTTCCTTACTGATAGATATGAAGGGTATTATGTCGATGGTGATGGCTCTCGCCGTCATGACCGAAACAGTATCATTTTCTTCGGGACAACTATCCCACTATTAGTCATTTGGGTTATAGGTTTTAAACGTCGTGCCCCTTTGATTTTTGATCGTAAAAGGCGCCTGCTTTACACATGGAGTAAAGGTAAAGTAGTCGCGCAGCGTTATGACAACCTACGCGCTTTGGAAACTCCTTCTTTCTTAGCCCTTATGTTGCGGGCTACAACGAAAAAAGGTGCATTAGGTTGGGGGCGTTTTTCTGTTACACCTCAAGGCAATACTATCTATAACAGTAAGGATTCTTATCAACAGATCCTCGCTTACATAGTGCAGTTTATGGAATATGGACGAGAGCATGTGATGCCAGAGCAAACGCAATGGCAGGGGCGAAAAGGCTGGTTCTTTTTTGAAGACAAAAAGCCCGAGGATTTTGAAGATCAGCTTGCAGCCTTGTTAGTGAGAATCGATGCTGCGACAGACGAAGTCGAATTTGATGAAGATGGTCAGCTTGTAGAGTCTTAATAACGCCATACTTATAATCAGTCCTTGGTATAGTTAAGGTATTAATTTAACGACGGAATATAGGGCTGGTATATAAACAGATGTAAGATGCTAGGACAGCATCATCGTACTTCAATTTTAGCTAAACGGATTTGGCAATGTCTTATAAATTAATATTATTAAGTGATTTAAAACCTACCGATCTTAACATGGTATTAAGACCGCATGTTGCCGTTGATATTATCCGTGAATTGCACCTACAGCATATACAAATTTGGGACCTTGATTGGCATAATGATCATGCTGATTTCATGTCCTCACCAGCAGACAAATATGCGCGAGTGATTGAAAAACTACTCCTTGGGCATGTAGTACTACTGCAGTGGCCACAAGCACGGTTTGACGGTGTTTTTGATCATAGTGGCAATGTACACCTCTCTATGACAATGGGTATTGGCAACGAACTGCTTACGAGCAAGGTTAGAACACTTCAAGAGTCAATTGTTGAACGAGAAAATCATTCTCCTGCTGCGGAAAGTAAACCGCTATCAAAACCAATTGTTGTACCTGCTAAGACTCCTGTCGCCGCGCCAGCTCGAACCATTAAAGATGCGGCTGTAGCAGGCCCGTTCGAAATTGAAGTCGAATTGTTGGATGAAACTGAAACCCCGATTGCAAATGCCGAATATATATTAAAACTGGCTACGGGTGAGGAAAGAACCGGACAATTAGATGGTAATGGTTATAAATTATTTTCAGGAACTGAATATAAACGATCGGAGATCCATTTCCCACAATACGAAGGTTATGATTGGGAACGTGGGGCAGCTTCGCAAAAATATCAGCAAGTAAGTAGTGTTACTCAGAATCCCATCTCTGCTCAGAGTCAGACCGACAAGCCTGTTTTGATAGAATTTAAATTGCTTGATCATGACGATACACCGATGGCAAATGAAGCGTATCTCGTCACGCTGTCTTCTGGCGACGAAGTTAATGGCAAACTGGACGCAGATGGTTATGTGCAGTTATGTGGTGCTGAATACAAAAATGCAAAAATTTGCTTTCCAGAATTTGATGGCGAAGATTGGTCATAATGACAACGTTAAGGATTGATTATGTCAGATAAAGCGAATGTATATACAGTTGCAAGTGGTGATAACTTTACATTAATTGCACGCCGATTTGGCTTCCGTAATTATCAAGCTATATATGACCATGAACTCAACAGCGAATTTAAAA
The DNA here is from genome assembly GCF_013215705.1 of Moritella sp. Classification (GTDB taxonomy): domain Bacteria; phylum Pseudomonadota; class Gammaproteobacteria; order Enterobacterales; family Moritellaceae; genus Moritella. The sequence goes on from NZ_JABSQR010000024.1 coordinate 30,103, forward strand.
AATTACGCCCTGATCCTAATTTAATCCATCCGGGTGATGAGATTGTGATACCCAATAAAGTCATGAAAACAATACCTGCGAAAGAAGGTGAATTACAGGTTTTTCGAGTGGTTAAAGAAAAAGACATCCCTCCTTCAGTAGGTCAACAGATCGGGGTTTTACCGGTCCGATATGCATTTTCTGACAAGATCGCTGAATCTCTTGATGAAGAACGTCAGCAACTCGATAGCACCGGTACTAATTTAGAGTCAGGCTTGATGTCGAGTGGTGTCCGCGACTATACCTTGCGTCAACTACGTGATGGTTGGCTATATGTGTATAACGACACCAAAAGTGAATTAGACGAATACGAATTATCAGGCTCAACTTATACGAAATATGACTGGGATACGATAGATCAACACGCCGACAGCCAGGCGGGCGATGCAAAAAGTATCCTTTTGTACAACGAAGGTGACAAACTTGCGGTTTCGTTCGCACCATTACGTTGGACAGACCGTGTTTGTGAACACATGAGTAATGATGCTGCTAGCCGTGATGCATGGATGCGTCAGCTTGATATGAATGACTACAAAAATGCACTGCACACAGCTGACATCAGTAAACTAAGTGAATTAGTAGCAGATGTAGATATTGAAGGTGATGCAACGTTTAATAATACCTGTGTACCGCTATCAGATCCAAAATTGGCTGGTAATAAAGACGGGCTGGTACTCCACAAGGCTGCGAGCGTCGAGACTGATCATACAGCTGATCTGCCAGATGCAACCGAAGCGATTATTGTAGCGCTGGATGATTCACTCGCAGATGTGAAGGATCTATATGTTGCATTAGCACAACCGTATGGAAGACACTCGCTAGTTATGGGGTCAACGGACAAAGAAGTAGCAGAAAATACCCGTAAATGGGAGATGGCTCAGTTTACCAAGAGTTTAGCGAGAGTGCAGTTAAGAGCTGATGAATTACCATCGAAAGTTAAAGAGAATCCCTTACTAAAAAATCAATTCAATATTGATTTTAATGAATACTTAAATCAGGTTGAAGCCAGAAATTATTTCTTGACGCTGCCATCAGCGTCATACGAAGTGATAGATAAATATGATGACAAAATCACAATATCTAAAAATGTATTATTAGAAAAGTACAATTTTGTACCTACGCACAAGAAAGAACTTGATTTGATTGCACAACAAAAAAGTAAATATCAAGATGAAGTTAGGTGGGATGAATTAGACGCATTCTGTGATGACATTGAACCTAAGTTAAAAGCCAATTTACCGTCAATTAAACAGGCACATAAAGACTTATTAGCCAGTTTGAGCATTCTTGGCAATGACGCGATGAAGCTTGGTCTTGATGTTGAAGATGTTGAGAGCGTGACCTATCTGTTGAATTTTTCCAATGCACTAACGTCAATGCTTATGCTTACCGCGCTTGATGAAAATGATGGGTCGTGTCTAAAATCATTTTTAACTCAGCAATCCCCTGACAACCTACTATCGCTGACTACGTCCTGCTTTTCAATGGCATATAAAAAAGAGTTTGAAGAACGGATGTCGCTTTATCATGAGTTAAAAACAGAAATTGATAATGGTAATTGGGCTGGTAATGGCTCTTTGTGGGGTACACGGTTAAGTGAATTTAATACCGCTATGGGCTTTAATGTGGCTGGTGCTCAGGGTTCAAAATGGTATCCGCTAGTGCAAACTTCGATACAACGAACCTATAGTGCCTTTAAAGAAGCAGCAAGAGGAACTGCTAGTTCGGCCTGGGAATCGTTAACAGTATCGTTATTTACTTTTGCGCGACCATCTAACATATCTGCTAATGTCAATAATGCATTCATTCATCATTTACGCTTAACATTATTAAGTAATGCAATCGAAGAGCATTCGGTCATCTTAAATAAGCAGTTTGATATTAAGATGAAGCAGTTTACAGGAACACTCGAAGATATCGACAGTAGACTAAAACCACTTCTTAGAAGTAAGGCTAGTTTAAATTCAAATAAAAATACCAGTGGTAAAGGTAACTCGTTCTATGCGAAAAAATTCAAGAAAGAAGCAATAGATATAGAAATTGAAAAACTCGTTAATCAAAAACAACTTCATATTGAAAGTAAACCAGATTTATTTGTTTTTGAAAATGAAAAGATGAAACAGATTGATGCTATATCTAGTCAAAGTACAGCGGAACTTGCTGGCACAGAAGTGGCAAAACGAACACAAAAAGCGCAAGGAATATATGAAAAATATGGTGCTACTTCACCTGGGTTAGCCATGTTGAATTTTGTTAACTTGCTATATAAAGCTGAAGATTATGCAAATAGTTATGATTATTTGGATGACAAACAGAAATCTAGAATGAATAAAGACCTTGCTTCCACTTTCTTTTGGACTGCATCCTCTATCAGCGATGTGTTTAGAGGGGTGCATTGGGCACAGGTTCAGAATCAAGGTGAATCACTATTAAGGCTATCTTTAAGTAAAGCTGCTACAGATGGTCAATATGCTTCTTTAGTTAAGAAATTCAGTGTCAGCATGGGAACCATGGCTGGGTTTGGATTAGTTGCAGCAGGTGTTGAAGCCTGGATGACATGGGATGATATAGATGATGCAGATACTGAATTGGAAGATACATTATTGTGGGGTAAATTTGGCTCATTGGTTGTTCAAGGAGGTGTATTTGGTGTACAAACGTTCCTTTGGGTACTACTGTCAAGGTTTGGAAACCTCGCGCTAGGGACTATATTCCTTCCGTGGATGACCGCTGTACTTGCTATCTCGGGGGTCGTGTATCTTATCACTTCTGTTGTGCTTGGCATTATACAAAAAACACCTTTAGAAACTTGGATAAATAAAAGCACATGGGGCAAGAGACAAAATACTGACTGGACGGCTGAACAAGAACTTCTTGAATATGACAAAATAGTACGTCAACCTATCATTGAGATTACGCAGTTAGTAGAAGAGGAGACCGCAGCACAGAAAATGGGCTATGGGCGTAAACCTACTAAGAAACGTTTGGTTATATCTGTACCTGGGATTAAACCTAATGATGAAGTTGATATCGGTATAACGAAACACAGCTATGTATCTACATCAACGCGTATTAGAGAGGTAAGTGATATATCCGCGGTAGCACCACTTACATTGGATGATCTTAATCAAGGAATATGGGCTGAGCTAGACGGTCTTTGGCAGTATAGCGTTGATGTCATAGTGGAAGCTGAACGTGATAGTTTTAATATCAACATTGTCGTGTCTGCGGGCGATGCAGAAATAGAGTATAAATCGACAGGTAGTGAAGGCTCTTTGACTGTACATGTACAAGATCAAGTAACTATTGAAAGTAGTTCAAACTTATTTACGAGCAGAGTAGGACATCATGAATAAAGCAAACGGAATGACAGAACTGGAAATAAATGAACTTCGTTGGCAGGAAGAAAGAGAATTTCGGGATATTTTGGATGCTAAATTATTTAAAGCACCTGTTAGTTATGAGTGGCAATTAATTGTATCAGCACCTGCGGTAGTTAAGATTGGGTTCGTTGTTATCAGTTCAATTCTCGGAGGCTTATTTATATATGGAGGTTTTTCTAGGAGTTCTCTAGGTTTAATTATTACAGGCGTTATTTTTGGTGTTCTATTCTTTCTCATGGCTCGTTATCTATTCAGCCCTGATAAGGACACACACTACAAGCTCACTCCTTTAGGTATCATTCTAACTGAAAAAGATACCATCCCTGATGTTGCTTATACAATCATGCGTGGTTTTGCGTGGTTCTCTGTTGTTATCTGTTTAGCTACGGTTGTGTATGTTGGACCACTTGCTTTTGTCGGTGCTGGTGGAATGGCGTTGTTAGCCGTTAAATTTACGGGGTTTAAAGCTGAGACTCAAACTCATCATATTAATTTTATCGGGAGCTATAAAATTAAAATTATTCAGAATAAAGGTGTGTTAAGTCTATGGACTGAATCACATGGTATACATGCATCCGGGCGATTTTATTTTGAAGCAGCTAAAGAAGATGAATTAATTAAAGAACTGTCAAAGCATATGAAAATAAAAGAAATAACGCATGTGAAAAGTATGCGTGAGTTAGATTTTTAAAACAAAAAACCAACCTTTTTTCATACCTCTAACCGATTGTTGATTAAGTCTAAAGTTCATACCATTGAAGTGTTAATGGGATGAATTAAAAGGATTTTACATGTCAACGATGTCGTTAAAACACCTAGTGGACAAACTGAACCAAAATGGAAAAAAGGCACTAGAGGGTGCTGCGGGGCTTTGTCACTCACGCAGTCAGTTTACGGTTGAAATAGAACACTGGTTATTACAGCTAGTAGAAAACAAACAAGATGATATAGCGATAATCTGTCAGTTGCAGGGCATCGATGTACAAGTACTTATCAACGAACTTAATTTATCATTAGAGCGACAAAAAACCGGCAATAGTGCAGCGCCGAGTCTGTCTCCGCATATCATCAACTTATTAAGACAAAGCTGGTTAAATACCACTATTGAGTTTGACGAACAACAGATCCGTTCCGGTATTATTCTTTATACACTCCTTAGCGATGACAGTATCAACGCGATGTTGTCTCGCCATATTCGTCAGTTCGAACGATTATCAGCTAATTTAATTCGCGATAACTGGTCTATTATTACCGAAAAATCGGCAGAGCAAAACGGTATTGTTGCAGTGTCTAATGCTGGTGTCTCAACCAACAGTAAAACGCCATCGTTAGACCAATTCACGGTAGATTTAACCGAAAAAGCCCGCAACGGCAAAATGGACCCGATTTTAGGCCGTGATCCAGAAATTAGACAAATGGTCGATATTCTCACTCGACGTCGTCAAAACAACCCAATATTAACCGGTGAAGCTGGTGTGGGTAAAACTGCCGTTGTCGAAGGACTTGCCCAACGTATCGTTGCCAAAGATGTACCAGAAAGTCTACAGCACGTGCAATTACGTGAACTTGATTTAGCGCTGCTGCAAGCTGGCGCGGGTATGAAAGGTGAGTTTGAAAATCGCCTAAAAGCAGTATTAAATGAAGTAAAACAATCAGCAACCCCAATTATCTTATTCATTGACGAAGCACATACCATGATTGGTGCTGGTGGCGCGGCAGGGCAAAACGATGCGGCTAACATCCTCAAACCTGCACTTGCTCGCGGAGAGTTACGCACCATCGCAGCCACTACATGGGCTGAATACAAAAAGTATTTTGAAAAGGATCCGGCATTAACCCGCCGTTTCCAAGTGGTTAAAATTGAAGAACCTTCTGTAGCCACTGCGGTGATTATGTTGCGTGGTATTTTACCTGTGATGGAACAACACCACGATGTTGTGATTACTGCTGATGCCTTACAAGCCGCCGTTGCCTTATCTAAACGTTATATAAACGGTCGTCAATTACCAGACAAAGCAGTGGCACTATTGGATACTGCTTGCGCTCGTGTTGCCATCAGTCAAGCCGCAACACCGGGCTTAGTTGAAGATTTACAACGTAAAAAAGCGCAGCTTGAAGCTGAGATAAAATTGCTTGAACGTGAACAATTGTCTGGCGAAGATCATGGTGATGTCATTACCGCATTACAAGGTGATCTTGTTGGTGTTGAAGATAACTTGGTTGTTGAGCTACAAGCATGGAAAGCACAATCGGAATTAGTACAAGCTATTCAACAGCAAATTGCCGACATTCATGAGCATGGAGCAGAGGAAGAGAAATACACTCGACTTACTGCGTTAAAAGCACAATTACACGACGCTAAAAATACCATGGTGTACTGGCAAGTTGATGAGCAAGTTATTTGTGAAGTGATCTCGGACTGGACGGGTATTCCCCTCGGTAAAATGGCGCAAGACGAACTCGAAACTGTGCTTAATTTAAGTGCTGAGATGAAGACTCGTGTTATTGGTCAAGACCATGCCATTGATTTGATCGCTCGGACGGTACAGATCTCTCGTGCCCAGTTAAGTGACGAAAGCAAACCCAATGGTATTTTCATGCTAACGGGCCCAAGTGGTGTCGGTAAAACTGAAACGGCGTTAACACTTGCCGAGCAGGTTTATGGCAGTGAAGAAAATATCATCACCATTAATATGTCTGAATACAAAGAAGAGCATAAGGTCTCTCTGTTGCTCGGTTCTCCTCCTGGTTATGTTGGTTTTGGTGAAGGCGGCGTATTGACTGAAGCGGTTCGTCGTAACCCTTACAGTGTCGTGTTACTCGATGAAATTGATAAAGCGGCACCTGGCGTGCAAGATATCTTCTATCAAATCTTTGATAAAGGTTGTGTTAAAGACGGCGAAGGGCGCGATATTGATTTCAAAAATACCATTATCATCATGACATCTAATGTCGGTACCGACACGATCACTGCGTTGTTTGCTGATCCCGATACGGCACCAGACTTAGACAGCTTGGCTGATTGTATTAAAGGCGACCTCATGGCTGCCTTTAAACCCGCATTTTTGGGTCGAGCCAACATAATTCCGTTTGTCCCGTTAACAGATGACATGTTAAGCACCATTGCCCAGTTACAAATAAACCGCTTGGCTGCGCGCATTCGTCGTAATCACAATGCCGAGTTTACCGTTGATAATGAAGTGATTACTCAAATAGTCAGTCGATGTCATGACGTGGCATCAGGTGCGCGTACCATTCACAACTATCTGCAAAACACGCTATTACCGGAAATATCGGTGCAAGTGTTACAAGCGATGACGCAGCAGACTGAATTTAGTCAAATTAACGTTACAACGAATGAAGATAACTTCATTATTACGCTTAATTAGACAGAAAAGTATGAGATAAAAACCATTCTAAATTCGCTGGTAATACATACTTCTAAAACTTGTGTTAAAGGGCGATTATTAAGATAATTTAATCAGCTTCTACAGCGGGTATTTGTTTATTTATTAAGGTGTTAAATGAACAAGTTGGTAACCAGAAATAAATTTTACAGATGGTTTTATTGACAAAACCATCACCATAGCAAGCTTATTTAAGCAATTTAAAAGGATTATAAAATGCAAGCAAATACGTATTTAGATTATGAAGGTATTGTTGGTGAATCTACGGCTCAAGAATTCCCAGATTTAATCACAGTATTATCATTAGACTTTGGTACAAGCCGTGTATTAAGTTCTTATACTGGTACAGCGCAAGATCGTGAAGCAAGCTCTGCAAAGCTTAATGATGTAACAATTACTAAGCTACAAGATAAAGCTTCTCCTGATCTTTTCAAAGAATCTACGATCGGTAAAGGTAAAAGTGCTATTTTCCACATCACTAAGCAAGGCGAAGGCATTGAAGAGATCATGAAAATTGAACTTACTAATGCAATGATCAGCAGTTACCAAGTTTCAGTTCAAGGCGATCGTCCACTCGAAACTATCACCATTAGTTATACAGAAATGATGATGACTGTAACGCCTACTGATGACTTAAACAATGTACAAGCTCCACTTGTATATGGTTACAGCGGTGTGACTGGCCAACAAATGTAAGTTTGCTGGTTTCACAGTTGGGCAACTTGAACAGTTGCCCAACTGTTTTTTTTTGTTCAGTTAGGAAATAAAATGGCAGCGGCTACTCAACAACATTCAATGATGAAAATCACCACACCATTGGGAGGTGACGCCTTACATATTACATCTGTTTCTATGCAAGAGAGTATGTCATGTCTATATGATATTGATGCGTCGGTTTATTCTGTAGGCAAAGAAATAGATCTACAAGCGCTATTGGGTCAATCAGTTACCATTGAAGTAAGTGCTGAAGCAAATGGTAGTGTCCAAACTCGCTATTTAAATGGTATCGCGACAAGCGTGTCTGGTGGTGAAACTTCGCAACAAAAATCCGATAGTAAATCAAACGTATACAATTACGAAATAAAAATTAATCCACAATTTTGGCTCACTACTATGCGTAGTAATTGCCGAATTTTTCAAGATGTTAGTATGCTTGATATTGCGACAACAATATTTGGTGAGCACAATGTTACTTTTGTTGATAATTCAGGCAAAAGCTTCGTGCCTTATGAATATTGTGTTCAGTACCATGAAACTGATTATGATTTTTTACTGCGTTTGTTCTCTCAAGAAGGGATCTTCTTTTATTTTACCCATGCAAACGGCAGTAATACCTTGGTGCTCGCCGATGTGGGTACGCCTCATACTTCTTGTGCTGAAAGTCCGTTACTGCAAACGGATGAAATTGTCTCTGTTCCTCATGTTTCTGCGTGGAATAATGTGGTTGCAGTCAAACACGGTAAAGTTAGCTTAAGAGCGATTAACTTTGAGCAGCCTTTACTTAATCTTGATGGTATCTCTGGGTCTGCTGATTTTACTGGGCATGATAAATTAGAGTTATTTGAATATGAAGCCGGTAACGTAAAAGCCGGGGAAACAACACTTACAGCCAAGTCTTATCTTGATCAACTCCAGGCTGAAAAACAGAAATATGTTGCTATCAGTGATTATCTTACCATTGGTTGCGGCAATACTATTCAATTTTCTAAGCATAATACCGACGCACTTGTTAACCAGGAATTGCTGGTAACAGAAAGTGATTTAGTGCTGCGACAAGGTTCGCAACATGATCGTTCCTCTAGCGCTGGTATCGAAATACACAATGAATTTAACTGTGTTCCCGTAACCGCGAGTTATCGCCCGAACACGAGAGTACATAAACCGCTTATTCGTGGTGTGCAAACCGCAATTGTAACCGGTGGTGCGTCTGATGAAATATACGTCGATTCATATGGCCGGATCAAAGTTAAATTCTATTGGGACAGACTCGGCACCTCTGACGAGAATAGTTCTTGTTGGATCCGTGTTTCACAAAATTGGGCTGGCAAAAACTGGGGCGCATTCTTTTATCCTCGCGTTGGCCAAGAAGTATTGGTTTCATTTTTAGACGGTGATGCGTCACAACCTATCGTGATTGGTTCTATATATAACGGCGAGCAGATGCCCGCTAATGCACTGCCAGCTAACAAAACGCAAAGTGGTATTCGCACTCATTCTACCACAACAGACGGCAATGCTAACTGTAATGAATTGATATTCGAAGATAAAATTGGTAGTGAGTTGTTAGGATTACGCGCCGAGAAAGACCACCAATTAGTTGTAGTCAATGATCAAGTCGATACTGTTGGTAATGATAGAACGACAACGGTAACCAACAATGACACGCTGACAGTGAGCAATGATCAAATCGAAACCATCGGTAATGATCGTCAGACCAATATTGGTAATGACGATACGTTAGATGTTGGCAATATCTTAAATCTAAAGGCTGCAACTGAAATAAACCTGACCGTTGGCTCGGCTACGTTGTCGATGAAAAGTGACGGTACGATTAATCTATCGGGTATTAATATCGAAATCTCAGGCTCCAATGTCAAAGTGAAAGGAACTGCGACCAATATTGAAGGTTCTATGGTTGTGGTAAAAGGTTCTGTTGTCAAAATCAATTAGATTTAGACTTATTTTATAAAAGGATTTGTATGGGAATGCCAGCTGCAACAATGACGAGTTTTCATGTATGTCCTGCCTCTAGTGGACCCGTTCCACATATTGGTGGACCTGTGATAGTGGGTTCCCCTAACGTGTTAATTGGTGGGTTACCTGCGGCTCGGTTAGGAGACAAAATGGTCTGTTGTGGACCACCTGATACTATCGTGAAAGGTTCTGCAACTGTTCTTATTAATGGTAAACCTGCTGCACGTCTAGGTGATGCTGCCGCACATGGTGGCAAGATCGTTGCTGGTGTACCTACGGTTTTAATTGGTTAGGGATTGGTTATGGATGTGCATTCTCTACTTTTGCTGACGTCTCAGGTCGAGACATATTTTCAACAGCGTGAGCGTTGTTTTGATAATTGCTGGTCGACACAATTGCAACTTAAGCAATTGGATCAGCAGGCTGCGAACTGGTTTTACTTATTCACTCAATATCGGTCTATTCTAAAAATACAACACAATGACAATCCATTATGGCTGAATTTATTATTATCAGAAACAGTGGCAGAAACGGTTCAGTTGTTAGAAAATCAAAACGATATTAATAATTCCGCACTTGTTTCCTTACAGTGGTGGGCGCAACAGCACAATGGTGCCGCCTTAATATCTGCGCTTATTTCCCTTGAAACAACGAAACCAGAACTGACAAAACAACTGCTATGCGTGATTGGTAGTGCTACGTCGACAATTAACGATCAATTCAACTTTCTTCATGTTATCAATATCAAACCTTGTATCAACTTTATTAATCAGCATTTAGGTAGAGCGTCTCAAATTTGGTTTAGCCATTTTATGAACGATGAAAACACCGATGATGATAATAAGAAATTGCTCGAACTAACCTTATGTAGAGGTAATAGTGCGGCTAAACTGCCTGCACTAAACAGCACTCTGTTAGCAGACAAATGCTTACTCAAGCAGTACGTGGTTCAGGCCGATAGCAAATTAGTCAATACTCTGATAAATGAACTATCTAAACATAATGATAATGCCAAATTTGTATTATCCATGATGGCGTTTAGCGGTTATAAGCAGTTTGTCCCTTGGTTGATCCAAATGTTAACGGCAGGTTTTTTAAGTCACGCGGCTTTTGCTGCTCTGCATACCTTGTTAGGGACTGAATTTGAGCGGCAATTACCCGATGGATTATACGGCGAGTTCGAACCTGAATCTCAAGTTGAGTTGCTGGTGGCGTTAAAACAAACATTAACAGCTTGGTGGGAAGTGCACAGCGATGATTTTCCTGAACAGGTATTAGCGGGTAAAGCGATTAATGAGTCGAATATTACATCGGTCTGGCAACTGGGCAATATTTTTCAATGCGAAGTTGCCGCTTATCGTTATTGGTGCTTGAAGGTTGAACATCGTTTAACTGATGCTCGCGGGTTTAATACGCGAGGCTTGTTATGAAATTTACCGTAACCGCTTATGCTGGCGAATTTGGTTGTGCGCCGGAATCATTTGATGCTGTGTTGTCTGGCCAAGCGCCGCGTATCGATTTAACCGAACTTGCACCATACGCACAGTTTAAACCAGCCAAACAAGTGGCGTTTACCCAATCGGCATTAGCTGACAACCGGATTGACCGTTGGCAAATATTGATTAATACGGCACTGATAAATTCCAACCTAATTGAATCTAGTAAGCATGCACCGTTATTAATGGTACTGCCTTTTGTTGACGCTAAGTTTAGCGAAATGCAGACGCAACTCATAGACTCTGTGATAGAAATATTACCCGCGTGGACAACGCATCCAAATAGCCAATATTACTTGCTGGGCAGCGCTGGTTTTTATCAAGCGCTACGCCAGGCTGATGTGTTACTCCGTGATGGCATGGAACAGGTGGTCATCGGCGCTGTTGACAGTTGGGCAACGGAGCAGGGCTTGTTGAAGTTTGTCAGCCAGTTCAGTGATTATTCCTCCGTTGTATTGCCGGCTTCGGAAGGCGCTGTTTTTGTGGTGCTATCACGACAAGCACTATCTCCACAAACACAAGGTATCGAAGTATTGTCTTGTGGCATGGATGCAGTGATAGACAGGCATAGTCCAAATGGTTTAATTACACTGATTGCTGATAGTGTCGCAAAGCAAGCTGCACCGATGCCGTATTTATCTTTGTGCCATAGTGGCGATGAAGGTTTAGATCAGGTTAGCCACAATACACTCGCTGCTATATCAGGACTTTTCGATGCCAATACCCAGTTTTTCATGCCACAAATGACCCAAGGTGATATAGGCGCTTGTTATAGCCTGTTACATTTTTTAGTGAGTTATCATCACTATAAACAGCATATCTGGCAGGGTACTAGCCTGCAGATTGATACATCGTCATTGCCATATGTAGGCGCAGCGACGTATCGCTGGTGTGACTGAGTATTTATCGCTGGTGTAACAGAGTACTTACCGGCAGTAAGACACCTTATTATTGAAAAAGATTAAATGGACTTATTTTCATGAATGGAATCACGATGCAAAGCCCTCTATCGATAGATGGGAGGGTTAACTATGCGGTATGCAATTAAACAACTGAGTGAGTTGACCACGGCAGACTTAGGCGCTGTGATGATGCCTAGAGCTGGCGCGCGTATTATTCGTCGCCAGTCAAAGGCGTTTACACACGATAACATTGCCAAGTTGGCGAAATACCGTCAATCAGTGGGGCACTCACGGCCTCATTTAGACCCGCTAGAGTTGATCGCAACGCGCATAGAAACGGGAAAACTGGTGTTAATCCGTATACCAGCACCCTTGGTATCGAGCGTGGTTTCACCAAGTGGCAATGTAAACCATCTACTGCCTAGAGCACTGGCTAACAAGGTACATGCGTTAGCAGAACTCACGCTGGTTGAAGATATTGAACATCATATCAGAAATGAAAACAGCGTTAATCAATCTGGCGGGTATACCAGTGACACTGCGGTTGCTGCTGCTAGTAATTCTAGTCCTGCAGCTGCTGCGAGCCGGAGTATGGCGAATGCGGCGACGGCTCCAGTTACTGCACCGATAAAAGAATCAATAACATTAAACTATGACTATGTTGATGGCCAACCTATCGAAGATATCCCTTATATAGTTAATCATGCGGGTGATATATACGAAGGTGTACTGAGTGCAGGGCGTGCGCTTATCTCAGATGTTGACGCTGGCTCATATTCGGTTGAGTACAAAGCGGTTGATGAAAGTGAAATTGTTACATTAAGAAAAGAACTAAAAACTAATTTAGACGGGATGATTGCAGAAGTAAAAGCAAAAGCAAAAATCCAAGAAGCATTAATAGAGAAAGAAAGTTATGTGATGCAGGGGCTTATTTATTCTGGTGCGTTTTTTACCGGTTTATACGAGAGTGGCAGCAGTATTGCGAGCGGGCTTGTTGAAGCTGTAGAATCAGGTGCTGAATTTGCCTTTGATGTCGGAGCAGCTTGTTGGCGAATACTTAAGCTTTTAGGTTCTGGTGATTTAGCCGGTTTACGTCGTGAGTTTCAAGAAATTGCCAAGCAGGGCGGCGAAACTTTTGATGCAATAAAAGATTGTTTCAAAACCCTCTATATTATCGCTATGGATGGAGAGTCACGATCATTGCTGGCTGATTTCCCTGAAGCCTACTTTGATGCCCATTCCAGTGTTGAGAAAAAGAGATTAGTCGGGAAGCTCGCATTTGAGGTTATCTTTGCAATAGCAACATTTGGTGCGGGTGCTGCGGTATCTGCAATCGCTAAATCGAAATATTTTGTTAAAGCGGGTCAAGCGCTGCAAGACATTACTAAGCACATTAAGTTAGAAAAACTGAATCATAAACGAGATGGTACAACTAATGATGATGTGCTTGATGCCGCAGAGCGGATAGATGATGAATTGGTGCTCGTCGCACCGTTACCCTATGAAGTTAAGGAAGGGGTCAATGCTTTCGATGGTTCTCCAGTTATTTTTAAACGGCAACATAAAGATGGAGAGCAGGGAGAATCTAGGCCTGATAGTTACACCTTGATGCCAGATGGTAAACCTATGGGGGCTACGGAAGGAGCTATGCCTGCTAGGTTTGAAGGTATTAAAAAACTTCCGCCGGAAGTAAGTACAAAAGTGCAAGAAGGTTGGCCAAATATAATCAAGTATAAAGATTTTGCTAATTTTACTGATCTTGAGGCGGTAAAACTTAAAAAAGGTACGACAATCTATCGAATTATTGATGAAGGTACATCCGAGGCAACAAAAAAACAGTCGGGTGGATATTGGGCGCTTGAGTTGCCGAATTCAAAGACTGAGTGGCGTAAAGAATTTGCAGTTAAAGATACCTGGAATGATAATGGGCATTATATAAAACATAAACTTGAGGAAAATACCCAAGTTTGGAAAGGAGGCGTAGCAGGTCAAGCCTATGAAGAAGTAGATGGTAAAAAGTTTTACCTACAAGGCAATAATACACAGATATTTGTTAAACCGAAACTTATCACTGGTGACCAAATTAAGCCGCAATTAACTAATTGGGAAGATGCAATTTAATGAAAAACAGAGCAAAAAAAACACTTTTGGAACGCAAGTTTACTAGTGTTGGGTACATGACAAAATATGTAAACCTTTATCAGGAAATGGTCTTTAACCTGAAGAGTGGCATGGATGAATTTGAATTTGAATATAAGAAAAACCCTAAATTAGATCCAGATAATTTTACTGACTGGATTAATAGAGGTTATCCAAATTTAGTGCGTGGGGCGGATAATGCGATAGAATGTTTAAATAGAGCAAAGCTGGGAAATATTTCTGGTATATCAAGTTCAGCCGGAAACTTACGAGGTCTGTCACGTGATGTTGATAATATCGGAGGATTTGGTGATTGGTGGCAACACATTGATAAGAAATTTGAAGATGATTTCAATGATGCCTTAAATCTCGCGCAAACTACCGGGAGTAATATTGATTGGACGATTAGAGACAGCTGGAATAATGATGAGATTTTAGATGAGGACATCACAGGTGTTATTGATGAAGCTGATTTACTTAATTACTTAAAACCAAATGAAAAACTGGATGATATTTCCTAAACGTATATTTAAGTGATAACTAACTATGTCTAAAATTCAAATGTCTTTTGAAGAAGCTCGTAATAAAAATAACATTGGATTAATTTTACCTGAATTTTTGTCATCCATATTTTATGTCGTTGGTATTGGTGACGAAAAGTTATTCGATTTTGCAATGACAAAATCACCAGATAAGAAAGAGATGTGTGTAACGGTATCTGAAGACCCTGAGTTAGTTAGTTTTGATCAATGGAGTATGAAAAGTATTGGTGGCCGTGAATTATTAAAAGCAACGCCTAAAAATTCGGGGATACTTTTAACCTATCATGCTGGTGGGGATTATATTTCTAGAAAACAGATTGACTGGTTTCTAGAACTTATAGATTAGACGACTAGATTACCTAGTTTTGTAACTGCTTGTGAATATTATTAGCTAATGACAAGAGGCTTATATCAGGTGTAAAAGGTTGGTTCGCGAACAGCTTAAGCGATGTATTTAAGGTTGATGATGATCCCACTTCGAAATTTTAAGTTAAAGGAAATTAAAGATTTAATTAATTTTCCGCAAGGTGTTGAGTATCTTGTAACCACAGAAGATACTTTAAATTATCCTGGTAGATTTTGCTCGTTTTACAGGCAAAATTATTTTTTAACAATAGTAGAACATCGAAAAGTAAAATTTAAAGATAAACCTGAATATCTTTCACTATATCAATTCGATGCGCCTATTGAAATTTTACCTTGGTTTGTAGATAAATTTGATTTTTTCTTGAAACCTGCGTCGCAAGGGGGATTACCTTCAGGAAACATAGCTACAGATAAAGAGTTAGTCGGTGGTTATAAATATAATCGTTCAAGACATGGTAAGCAGTCAATATTAATTTCAGGCAGCTATATGTTTCAAGGTGGTTTTCTTGATACGTGGAAAACATTAGCGAATAAATACGAAAATGGCACTTTGTGATCTAATGAATAAAATCGCAAAAAAAGAGTTATTGGCACGGAAATTTACTTGTATTGAATATATGACTGAGTATGTTGAGTGTTTTAACAAAATGATCGATTCGTTACTTATTGGTATGGGTGCGTTTCAGCAATTACAGCAACAGAACCCTACAATTGAAGCTCATAATTTCTCTGCATGGGAGAGTCGAGGATTACCTAATTTGGAAGGTGATAGAGCGTATGCTATTGATGCTTTAAAAAAGGCAAAAACTGGGGATCCAAGCTATTTAAGTAGCTCGGCAGCAAGTTTACGTGGTATTTCTAAAGATGTAGATAACATAGGTGGTTTTGGTGAATGGTGGCAACGCCTTGATAAAAAGTATGAAGATGATTTCTTATTAAAATTAAAACAAGCAAAAAAAATAGGCAGCAATATTGATTACACAATTTGTGGTGACTGGCTAGATGATGAGATTTTAGATGAGGAAATTACAGGCTCTATTGATGAAACAGAATTACTTAATTATTTGAAATCAAATGAAAATCTGGATGATATTTCATAATAGAGTATCAGTAATACCTGTACTTGAAATGTTACTTTAGGCAGAGTAACTTAGTCTGCTTAAACACCATAGATGGTTAGTCTAAAGTATTGCAAAGGTACTAATTTAACTCGTTTTATTGGGATTGTTTAGTAATCAAGGGTAGTATAAGTAATTGATTATTCCTTGGTTAAGGATTAGACCTCGGAACCCATACTTTAGATTTCGATATACAGGCTTCTGTGTATTTTGAGTTGTTCGAGGTATTTAAAAATTTCACTTCAGTTAAATGGATTTAGCGATGCAGTACACACTTAAAAACATCAATGAACTTAGGGTGGCAGATCTTAAAACTGTCATGCGTCCTGCTGCTGCTGTCCGTTTAATACAAGGTCAGTCAGAACTTGGGGCCAAGCCCAATATTACCAATGTAACCGACTTTAATGTCGGGACTTATGATTCAGTCAATAATAATGTTGATCAGCTATCACGACATCTCGAAACCGGTAATGTAGTCATTGTTCAAAGCGATCCTTTGGATGAATTGTCGGTGTTGTCATCTATAGGAAGGTTAAGCACAAATTTACCCGAAGCGCTAAGCTCAAAAGTTAAAGATTTGTTTGTTGCGGTGCGTTCGACGAGTAGTATAAACAGAGCAATTCCATACGAACTTGTCTCTAAGCAAGCCGCTATAAGTAGTTTGGCGGCTGAACAACAGGCAAAGGCCGATGCAAATGCGGTAAACAAGACTGTTGCTCATCCTTCTGCGTCAAGAGTAAACAATCCAAAAGCAAATACTGCAAATGGTTCTAATGGTGCATCTACCAGACCATCTAATCCGTATCAGAGTCAGTATACACCGGTTGTCTACTATGAAATCAATGTTGAATTTGCAGGGCAGTGGCCGAGGAACAGTGCTTCATTGTTTTTAGAGAAAACGAATGAACAAGATAAAGCCATCGCAAGGCCAAGAGCAGATCGCAATCTTAGTCACCGTAGTTTATCCCGTTTTAGAAACATAGATAATGAACCTCGAAACCTTTACTTAAATATTCCAGATAAAAACGGCTCAGCACCTTTACAGTTATTACTGGCCGAAAATATAGTGCCTGTCGAAAAAGATACCGAGATGGATGAGTGGGACAATGTATTGGTGCCCGTCCGGCCGTTGGCTTATTTAGATGAAGGTAAAAATAAAGCCAACGCTGCTGAATTAAAAGGCGGTTACTTATATCTGTTCTGGAAAGGCGAGTTGTGGCGTGAATTAAAAGTTTCAGAACGCAGTTATTATCAAGACGTGAATCTTGAAAAATACCGAAATGTACCAGCGCAACAGAATTCAGACAATGATAGTGAGTTAAGACCCGCAGACGGAAGCGGCCTACCTGACCTCTGGATCCCATATAAGCTTAACGGGCAAGTACAAGCAGGTGCGACAGGTGTTAAGTTACTCTTTTGGCCTACGCAGCTTACTGACGACCAAATTGATAATTATGAAGCAACGCCTGCTGATCTAGATAAGTACGCCACAGAACTCGATGGATTAAGTGCTTATTCACAGTCGCAGGCCTTTTCTGATGACCAGCATGTTTCAGATATGCTTTCTAATTCTTTAATACCCGTTACTGACAATGATATGCCGTGGTTAGGTAATGCCACTTCCTTGTTTGGGCGATTGCAGAATGCCAATATCGCTACGGCTTATTTGGATGGGCAGAACAAAGGGATTCGTTTCAAGTTCGAAGTCGGTATGGAAGATTATGATCACGGCCATTCGACAGAATACCTTGCTCACCTTGTTGATAGTAAAAGCCAGTGGCAGCAAACTCAGCTTGTTACGGTCGTTAAAGACTCGCATGGAACATGGCGTGAATGTGTGTTTTATGCATTGCCAAACCAAGGCGAATTCTCATTGTATGTTGTTAACCCCGATAACAACTATGAACGATCGTTAATATTGAGTGATCTAGATTATGCAGCATTAGCAAAGTCAGTTCCCGTTGACGATAAAATTGTGACTGTTGATGAACTTGCCCAACCAGATGAATCTAAATTTGCCCCCGATCAGTTCTGGGATGATTATCATGATCTGCTGACACAGTGGTAAAAACTAAAGTTAACAACGGTATATACAGAACCAAACAATTTCTCAAGTTAAGTAAAGGTACCTGATGAAACAAGTAAACAATATATTGCAAACTATGATGGTGGTTGCCTTTATCGGTGTGAGTGCTTGGTGGTTACTGGGCGGCAATGAACGCTATATCAATGACAAGGTTTATGAAAAGCAAATAAGTGGAATGGTTGAACATAATATGTGGAGTTGGACTTATGATATCAACCTACCCAAAAAACCGCTACGTGAGCAGTGGGATGCCCAATATAAGATGCCTCGGGTGATGTTCTGGGGTCAGAAGGATAATAATCCGGCAACGAAAGGCGGGCTTTGGTCGATGAATATTGATGCCTCCGATATTCGCCTTATGGTGTCGGAGGGCGAGGTAGCAGGCCTGTTCGATTTACAAATGAGTCGCTCGCCCAATGGACGCTTTCTTATCTTTAGTACTCAATACAAAGGTTTTCCCGGCTGTTCATTATATGATCTAAAGACTCACGCCACCAAAAAACTGGGTGATGATAGTTGCCGACGTGTTCAATGGACGAAGGATGGCAGTAGAGCATATATGTTCCATGGTTATGGTCCGGCCATTTATTTTAGTGACAAGCAAGAGATTGTACTTGCGAGTGACATCGCAAATAGTGATGGCGTGCAGAAGGCAACAGCGGGTTGGTTGGTTGATAACGAACAACATTATGTGCGTTACGCTAATCCTGAATACTATAAAGGCGATGGGCAGTTTGTGGTGTTCGATGCCAAGACTTTTGAGTTAGTCGAGCAGAGCGACTACTTTCCAAAGATTTGTCGTAGTCGAGTTTATTATAGCTTGGATGGGAAATCATTTACTTGCAGTACCAGCTCATCGCAGCTGAAACCTACAGGAAGGCGCGATTTCAAAATATACAATGCTGAAAGTACTTCCGAGGTTATCGGCCATACGGAGATGCGTATGTTAGGCATTTTGCAAAAAGATAAACTTTATGCTGATTATGAAAGAAGTATTGTGCGTGTACGACAACCGGATGAAAAAAGTCCGATTAAAGCAATGCGATACATTTACAGTAAACAAAACTTTAGATTTGGTTTAATTCACACTTATGTTTTCCTCTCAAGTGACTTAGTGGATAATTTGGATGCCGTTGATTTTCTGCAATATCTACCGCCGTTGCCAAGCAAAGAGCAGATAATAAATGCTCGACACCAATTAGCTGAGGATAATTAACATGAGTTCATTAAAAGCAGGCAAAGGCATAGCAGAAGTAAACCAGTCAGGTTATTACCTATTGGGACGTCCTTATAATAAAGATGGGATAGCTTGTGGTCATTATATCCCACTGCGTCATTACGCGATGGCTGTGACGATTAAGGACAGCGGAGATAAAACCGTAGAACATAAGAGTAAGAATGTTACAATAACCCCTGCTACGGGTTTGGTGGTGAGTGATAATAATGGGTTGCTTGTACACCCAAGCCGTGAGGTTACATTAAGCCGTAAACCTTTCACGTTTCAGGATAATAAGGCCGGTAACGGTAAGGTAAAGGCACTATTTTTCCCGAGTCATATGCTCCCCATGGCATATGCCTGTTTCGAAGGTAATTGGCTGAAAAAGTTGCATACGCTGTTAGAAGATCAACAATCGTTAACACACAGCAGTAACGTAGTGCTTAGACGTGAAAACAGAGTTGCCTTAAAAAAGTCATCTGTATTTTCGGTTCCAGATCCCAACGCGAAGGATAAAACCGCAAAGAGTTATGCACAATGGTATGAGCAATTATTCTCTGAGCATAATCGCGAACAGCCGATGGAGTTTATCGAAATTCCTCAGTTATACACCATCGTTGTTGTATTTTCTTCTTCGGTTTATATGGGGGCAACGGTTTGTTTATCACAGTTTCCCAATAATCTTCGTTTTGCAGGGACTGAGGACGATGATAGCTCAATTAAAAAAGCTACATCTCAAGTTAAAGAGGTTTCTCATCCAGACAATGCAGGAACCGCAAATACTAGTTATGCTGCTACCTTCTGGCTAGAGGGCAATTTACCACAGCAGTTAAAACCCAGTGAACAGTACTGCCGTTTTGATATTGATCTATCAACTGTTTCATTAAGAAGTAACAAAGATAAAATCAAAGAGTCAAAGATCCCTCATGACTACAACCTGATCGAGCAAGTGTTGCATCTGCCGATCAGTACCATCGCAGGTCGTTCGAGTTTGGTTAATGGTGATCCAATCAGTGTGGAAGAGGCATTAGTTAATCATTGCCCGCAATATTTTAAAGATCTGACAGATAAAATTACCGATAGTGCTTATGTCAAACCACAAGATGCCAAACTCAGCAACGGTAAATCGGTACCAGCGGGAGTGTGGCACCACCTACAAACATATAAATCGTATTATGAAAGCCTCGGGACGGGCCTTGAAAAAGGTGTCACGATCGGAACGGTAAGTAAGCTAATCAATGCATCATTATCTCAAATTGATCCTGATAGTGAGTTTACAAAGTTTGTTCAATCGGCAACCGGTATATCTGGTGCGGCAAAAAGTTACCTTGATATATACAAAAAATTCGATCCCGCGAGTATAGGTAAGTTGGCGAAGGGGGTTAAAGCCATGGCTGAGTTAGTCAACTCTACTGGAAATTTGGCTGGGTTAGGATCTTTACACGTTTTCCCTGCACATTTGAGACCGTTTGCATCCACACTCGGTAAGGTTTTTGATACTGCGTTAGGCACCCCATTGTCATTTCTGGAACTTGGCTACAACATGAATGAAGCATTGGACAAATCTAATGTATCTGACAATGCTGAAACAAATTTCATGAACACATCCAAGTTATATACCCATAATACCAACTCATTCTCGGCAGTGTTAAGGGATATTGATAAAGCGCAATCTAAAGAAAAAAAAGAGGCTTTAAAAAACGTTAGAGAAAAACTGATTAAGGTGATTAATGGTGGTGAAGCCGAAAATACACTCACTAGAATAAAAGACAAAAAGGGGGATAGTGAAGTCCAACTGTTGAATTTAAGTTTCAAATTTAACCGCTCAGATATAACGCTCGGCGATAAAGGCAAGACAATCATTAACGAGATCGTTAAATTTCTTGTTCTTGTAGAGCCTATACCAATTAAAATAAGAGGACATGCCTGCAGAATTGGTACTGATTTTGCCAACAACAAAATCGGTCAATTGCGTGCAGATGCTTTTGCTACTCTGCTGGCAGAAGGACTAAAAGGAAAAGTTGACGATGATATATGGAGTATTTGGACACAGCAGATACAAACAATATCAATGGGGTCTAGCATATCTATTGATGCGGGGTTAAAAGAAGAGAATTTAGCAAGAAATAGGCGTGTAGAAGTGATCTTCATGTTTGACAAATATGTTCAAAACCCCCCTTGTCGTTCTGGCATGTTAGCGTTCGAGGCAAGTCGAAAGGGTGTCGTTGCAGCGAGTGTGAATGAAGACAAAGCGTGGGTAGAAACGGCTAAAGGTGGATTTGAACTGGCCGTTGGATTGGGAGCTGCCCTAATGGCACCAGCTGCTGTTTTGGCCTATACATGTTATGCGACGGGCAAAATTATTGAGCCCGGTTGGTCATATATGCAACGAATGACGCATGACAACAAAAATTATATAGCTGACTTAAAAAAGTTTTCTGAATTTGATATTGCGGGACAAAATCTACTGTTACAACAAGATGAGTATCAGTCAGTGAGTTCATTTATGAATAAAGCCTATTTGAAAAGAGGCTTGGCATTAAATGGTTTGATCCGACTCATTCACCGTTACTATTATGAGCAATCAATAGTTAAAGATTACAGGCAGCATTTTCCAACATCAATGAATTCTGGCCACACGGCTAAATCTTTCGAGGATTATGATATTGGTGGCTACATACAGCATTTTTTACTGCGTGATGATTGGAGTATCGGTAACGATCTATTTGCTGTGCACCTGGATGAATTTTGGTTGGATCAAAAAGGGAGTGCAGCAAGCTATTCATCATTTACGTCTTGGATTGGTGGTGCGGCTTATGTTTGGAATCGAACCTGGCAAGAAGAACACAGTAAAACACAACTGGTTAAAGGGCAGAAATATCAACAATACTTGCCTATTCATTATATGAATAGTCACAACCTTGATTATTTCAAGTCATTATTTACCACGTTACCGCTAAAATTTAATAACAAAAAAATTGTTGAAACGATGGTTATTTCTGCAAGACCAAGAGGGAGTGATGAACCTTGGAAGTTACTTGACCGTTATCTGGATAAACATGTTCATCGCTGCTTATCGCCTTATGATCAGATCCGTGTATTAATCGTACTGAATAAAGAGAATGATATATTAAAAAAAGCACTCGTCGATTCAGGCCGTGATCTAAAGACTTTAGACCATAATGATACTTCTGAAAGTAACGGGCCGGCAGTGCTATTACCAATTGCAATTCGAGCTGTTAAACAAAATATGATCCTTAACGATAAAACAACGCCGACCATCGGATTCGCCACAGATTTAAATCATTCTAAACTTTTAAGTCATGAATTAGACTTAGTCGGCGGTGAAGATTTATTTGGTGCGATTATTAACCCTACATTTTCACTAGGCCGAAATGTTATTTCGGGTACCAGACCTATGGCTGACTACGGATATGGTTTATTGGAAGCCCTGTTTGATGACTCTAATGGTTCAGATGAGAATAACTATAATACGCCAGCACAAGTTTACACTATGCGGTATTTTTATGAATGCTATATCCCCGGCAGTAAAGACACTGAACAACCTGTGTATCTTGATGACAAAAAAAACGACCATTTGTTTAACCTAAGGTTAGATCCTAAGCGGAAATACAAATTACTAAATAAACAAAATAATTCATTTTATACTGTACAAGATGATTACCATTTTTATGCAAAAAATTTCCTTGAATCAGATACGATAACACAGAATAAAGTAATTTATCCCCGTGTATTTATGGATACTGTAATGCAGTTTTCGGTCTATCAGAAAGGGAAACACTATGTGTCCAACGAATTGTTTGATTGGAATGCAGCCACTGAAATAGAACTTGTAGTACGTACAGTTAGCCAAGGCGAAAAATTAAAACATCAAGGTTTTTCGCAAAATAGTGTACCAATTCAAGTGAGATTCGGTGAGGGTTATAAAATAGAACAAGCTAAAATGTTATATCGTATTGGTAAAATTTATAAAAAAGAAGGTAAATGGTGTTTCGACGCGGTAGACAAGCTTGATGGAAAATTAGTTCTCTTGGCAGCAAAATATGAAAAAATGACCTCCGAGGATTTAAACAATCTTTGTATCACCGATAAACCGACAGATATCTTTGCATTCCATGTTTCGATGTCTTACATCAACGCAGTCGGGGTACCGCAAGAAGGCCTGAAACCATTTGGTGATCGACGGGGTGCAATTTTTGGTTCAAACAACCCATTTACTGATGTCAGGTTAAAGGTCAGTAGTGCTGAGGGTACAGGGTTAGATAACGCGGTAACAAGTAATACGATTGCTTTTCGAAAACTTTCGAAGTATGACGATGTACCAAAAAATTGGATAGCTTATAACAAAGATGATGAGGTCTTTGTAAGGCAGTCACTAAAGAAACGCGATTCTGATATAGATGCGCTTAAAGCCGAAGGGCAATTGGTGGATAGTAAGCAGACCAAATTAGGGGCTTGGCTAATGGCTGATCCTAATAAGAAAAATGATATTATTAATACATGGATGCATGCTAAAGGTTAGGTTCTATATACGTGAGATGATTAGCTAAGTCACCGACTGCCTATGTGACTTAGCCGCGTTAAGAAATAGGATTAACATGAAGTCGGTCGATGTCATCATCAATATGTTGCAATGATGGGTTGTCATTAAACTGCTAATTTCAGCTCGATTTATGCTGGATTATTTATATATACCTCACCAACAGGGTCGCAATTTCTTGTCGTTCTTGACCAATGTTCTGGATGCTTCACACTATATTTTAGTGTTCTAAGAACAGATTCTACGAATGCGTTATCATTACTTGTATGTGGCCGACTTTAACGCAGGCACTAATCATAATCCAACAAACAGTAATAACGTTGACCAACTGTCTCGTCACCTTGAAACAGGTAATGTTGTTATTGTTCAAAGTGATACTATGGATGAATTTTCGGTGTTGTCATCTATAGGAAGGTTAAGCACAAACTTACCCGAAGCGCTAAGCTTAAAAGTTAAAGATTTGTTTGTTGCTGTGCGTTCGACGAGTAGTATAAACAGATCAATTCCATACGAACTGGTCTCTAAACAAGCAGCTATCAGTAGCTTGGCTGCAGGGCCGTGGCTGAAAATATAGTGCCCGTCGAAAAAGATACCGAGATGGATGAGTGGGACAATGTATTGGTGCCCGTCCGGCCGTTGGCTTATTTAGATGAAGGTAAAAATAAAGCCAACGCTGCTGAATTAAAAGGCGGTTACTTATATCTGTTCTGGAAAGGCGAGTTGTGGCGTGAATTAAAAGTTTCAGAACGCAGTTATTATCAAGACGTGAATCTTGAAAAATACCGAAATGTACCAGCGCAACAGAATTCAGACAATGATAGTGAGTTAAGACCCGCAGACGGAAGCGGCCTACCTGACCTCTGGATCCCATATAAGCTTAACGGGCAAGTACAAGCAGGTGCGACAGGTGTTAAGTTACTCTTTTGGCCTACGCAGCTTACTGACGACCAAATTGATAATTATGAAGCAACGCCTGCTGATCTAGATAAGTACGCCACAGAACTCGATGGATTAAGTGCTTATTCACAGTCGCAGGCCTTTTCTGATGACCAGCATGTTTCAGATATGCTTTCTAATTCTTTAATACCCGTTACTGACAATGATATGCCGTGGTTAGGTAATGCCACTTCCTTGTTTGGGCGATTGCAGAATGCCAATATCGCTACGGCTTATTTGGATTGGCAGAATAGGGGATTTAGTTTTAGTCTTGATGTTGGATTAGAAAATAACAACGAAAATATTGTGCCTGAACTAATCGTTCACCTCAGCCACGATGACAGCGATTGGCAAGAATCAATAACACTTGAACCTGACCAAAACGATGAATGGTCTAATTGGCGAACTGCTACTTTTATGTGCATGCCTACGTCTGGTCATTATTCTCTGTATGTCGTTAATCCAGGCAGTAGTAATGAAGTTGAAGCCATATTCAGAAACCGACCCTATACAGAGCTTGCAAGTGAAAATGTTAACATTGAGCCAAAGCGTATAAACGTTGGTACGGTAAGACTTTTAGCAATCTAACTGATACTAATAACACAATTGATATAGTGGGAATTCCGCAGCTTTATACTAGAGATGAGTACTGCTAGGGAAGCAATCCTTAACGCTTGGATTGAAGGTGGTAGCGTTCAGTAACCTAGTAAATGTTAGTTTTTAAACAGGATTTTTGAACCCGTATTAATTTATCGTTAATACGGATTCAATGCTATAGAACATCCTAGACGGTTTCCTACAGCCATGAATTAAGTTTTATTGGACATAATCTCATTCAGATTGTAACTCTTATCTAAAAATGATTACTGATCCACCATTTTAGCTTCATCCTATCAATAAACTTGTTGCTGGATATGGCTTGTTTTAAATGAGCTTTAACGATTTTCTTGGCGAAGTTTGCTTGCAGAGCACCAACGGTTTGTTGATAGTAGCACTGGCAATTTCTAAGAAAAGGCGATAATTCATCCTTTTTGTCATCAAGACTCGCTGTTCCTAATTGTTTTATCACGGTTAATAAACAATGCACATATTGATCGGTTTCATTTAACTCTTGTTTATTGATCATGTCTAAATCAACAGGATCTAATGAATTCGTTGTTCGGAACTGCTCGAATACATGCCATAACTTTAACGTATCCAAGTCGTTATCCACATTTAATGTTAAACTTTGTTCAAGTGGTGCGAGCGTTTTATCCCATTTACCTACCATCTGTAAAGAGTGTATATAATGATGAAAAGCATATGTTGGTAACAGGGTTTTGTCCTTAATTCGTTCAAAGGTCTCAATGACACTGTAATATTTTTGTTTTTCAAGATATGTATAATTAAGATGGGCGACAAGATCAGGGTCTGTTTCTAGCTTGGGCTTGTATTTTTTTATCAGCTTTGCTGGTGGTGTTAGGTCATTGTTATCCCAATAATCAAACAATGCCGTGAATAAAGTCGACCATGCACAGTGGTGCTCGACGATATCTAATGCGGACACCACTTTTCTTACCCCGGCATTTTTATTGTGTTCACATTGCTGCTCAGCCCAATAGTAAGTTTGAACTTCGTTTAGGTCTTTTAGCTGGCTTGAAAATACAGTTAATAGTTGGTCTTTATCAAAATGTTCACTTAACGCGGTAAATGCAGTATCGACAACCCAATAACTCTCTTCCCGTAACGCTAACATCGGTTTTAACAGTGCTAAGGCTTCATTGTGACGTTGTCTTTGCGACAACATCTGAATTTTTCTTGATGTCACATAGCTACTTTGGCAGGATTTTTCTAGCGTTGTTAATACCCTTAGAGCTTGTTCAAGCTTATTTCTATTCGCTAGACGGTCAGCATAAGTAATCACGATGTTTTCATCGTTGGGCGCTAATTGGTAGGCTTTAAATAGATATTCGTCGCCTGTTTTCTCTGTTTGTTGATTACCATACTTAATTAAATTTTCGCCAGTTTGACTCAGTACATCTGGATCATGGGGATTCAATGCGGCTTGTATTTTACTACATACTATAATCTCTGCTGAGTTCTCATTTTTTTCTAGCAGTTTGTATAGCTTTCTCCAGAGGTGGCTATAACCACAGGTTTTTGATAGTGTTTTTTTGAGATATGAAATCGCTTGGCGATGTTGGCCGCTGCGTTCTAAAATATCAAATTTTATTGGTATCAGTGCCATTGGCAAATTGTCCCCCCACGGGGTTGTCATTACCAATGTTTGAGCTGTTCGGTAATCACCAATATTCATGCTTAACATGATTTTTTCGCGGTGAGCGGGTAGATAGCGTATATTACACTGCAATGCTTTTTCTAAATGCTGTAATTTTTCATCTGCGTCGTCACTAACATAAGCCAATGCACACCAACGTTGGGCAAGATGCGGCGTTTTATCAGTAAAGTCTTTAGCAAGTTGATATGCATATTTATCGGTGTCGAGTTTGTTCTTCGCGTTTAGTGAGGCGGCGACGGTCACAATTTTGTCCCACGCCCAAAGATAGTCATCAAACTGTTCAACCGCACAACTCAGAGAGTCTAAAGCTGCTTCTTCATTGCCTTGTTGGATGTAAATATCGGCGAGGTAGCCATGCAAAGAGCCATCACTGAAGTTATACTTGAGACTGTGTTTAATAATCACTGCGGCATCATCAAATTGATTCCGCGTTTCTAATAACTGGACCAGCTGTATGGCTATGTCTGTGCAAGATGAGTCGTTTTGTAAGGCGATTTTATATTGCTCAATTGCTTTATCAGGTTCTCCCTGCGCTTCATGAATACAAGCCTGATCGCAATAAAGTCGTGATACCAGTGGAAATTTCGTGATGCCTTTTTGTAAAATTTCACTAGCTTGGTTGGTTTCATTTAATTGCATGTAATACATTGATGCAATGCTGTATGTGCTCCACTGATGCGGATAGTGTTTTATGATGTAATCAATAAATTCACTGAGCATTTCATTACTTGCAAATGTTTTTGCTTTGAACCAAAAATGCCAAGCTGCGTCACCAAACATAACTTGTGATTTCATTTTTGCTAGCACAAATTCCAATGCATTTAGTGTCTCGATATCGTCACTACAAGCATTGAGTAATGTATCAAATGCTAGTTTGTTGTCGACGTTGTTGGACAATACTTTACGCGCAGTTTGTTTTGCTTCGTTAATCAAATTATTACTTAAATAACAGTTGGCGAGGTATGCCGTATTTTGAACTTCGTTGGTGACCAGTTTACAACTTGCCTCGGCGATCTTTAATGCTTCTTGGTGTTTGCCTAGTTGCTCTAGCAGGTCAATGTACTGCCTTCTTACGTCACTGTAATTCGGTCGCACCGTTAGCATACTAATGAAAGCGTCTTGTTTCACGAGATCGTCGCTGTGCCAATCAATTATGTAGTCGAGTACCAAGGTATTGGTTTTATGGTTTTGGTGTAAGGCGTCTAGCTCGTGATTAATCTGTGTTTGGTTATTGTTACGCTCCAGCAAGGAAAAGTAGTTATTTGCAAAGCGAGTGATAAAAGGACTTTGTTTGTACATCGCCTGATAATACGTTAATGCTTCTTCTATTCGACCTTGTTTAGAGTCTGTTCTCGCTTTGATTTCATTAAAATCATTTTTGGATAGTGACTTTTCAATTATTGGTTGAAGGCTTTCTAATTTAGCAAATTTTTGTAAATTAATGAGCTTATGAGCGATGACATCAATTAAGTCTTTATCATCTGGATGGATACTTAATGCATCATATAAATATATTAAACCTTGGTTCTCAAGGTCGAGTAATTCATACGCATGATATAACGATATGGCAGGGCTAATTGAGCGCCGCTTATATTTTTCATAGCGAAGTTTTAAAGTAGCAAGCGCTTCATCCTGTTGGCCAAGATAACGTGCTGCTTTAAAGTAACTCTCAACATAACGGTTATTTGTATCGTCCATGCAGTGGGCTATTAAATAGTATTCTGTGGCTGTTATGTGATCTTGTATTGACCAGTAATAATTGGCCAAAGCGTAAATTGCACGGTCAGAGTGATATGCTTGCTGCTTTAATTTATAGACCGTATTTTCAATCTCTTGGATTTGGCTATTATTGTTATATATTTCTGTAAAGTAGGTGACTAATAAATCATGGTCAGTGTTATGTTTAAGATACTCAGCTAATTCATTAATGCTTTGCTCTTGTGTACCGAGTTGCTTTCCGCAAATTAATAATGAGTTATGCAGAAGCGTTTCATTAGGATATCGGGATAATAATTGTAAGTTAACATCTTGAATTTGTTTAGTATCACCATTCTCAATCGCCACTGCCCGTTTCGTTTGTAATGTGATGCGGTGAGTCGGGGAGAGCTGTATCATCTCGTCTAATGCTTGTTGTGCTAAATTAAAGTCACGATTATTATCGGCATTTTGAAACTTGTCTAAAAGGACAAACAACTCACTGGCAGGGAAAGTTAAATCTGCCAGTAATGCGGTTTTATCTTGTGGTACTATGGCACAACAATTCGCACCTAAGTAAGCTTCTGAATCGATTAATTCTTGTGCTAATACTTCTTGTTTTACCGACGAAGAAGGGTCCATTATCGATAAAGTACCAAGCTGTTTATCGTATCCGCATACCGCTTGTAAGTGAGAGTTAAATCCAGCAGTTGTTACTAATGTAAACGGAACACCTTGGTCAATTAATGCATAAGCTAAGTCAACGTTAAGTTCAAATTCGATGAACTTGAAATCATGATCTCGTAACCACTTCCGTTGCAATGTGCTTGGTGTACCGTTAAAGCAGATCTGTTCGGCGATCTCATTTGAGTTATGGTTGAATCCCCAATATTGAGAAATAGCGGCTAATGTTGTTGGTGCACATGTGAGATGGGTTTGTCGTAGAAAAGGAACATTAAGTAGCTTTGAATTTTTGTTACCTTTTGAATTTTGTATATTTTGGGCAATGCTTTTCCAATAATAACGCTTATGGTCTTTAAGAATCTGGACTGCAAGATCTGTATTGCCTTGCTCAATTGCAATCTGGCCTTGTAGGGAAATTAATAGTTGCTCATTGCTTTTATCACTGCTAATACGAATTTCTAGATAACGGCAAAGAGTCGCTTCACAAGCATTGTAATCATGGTTGATGGATTGCATGTGTGCTAGTTGTAATAGCAGTGAGGCTGACTGGAAGTGTGAATTATCTTTGGAGATAAACGTAAGTGATGCGTTGAAGTCTTCAGATTCTTCTAACACATATGCCTTTAATCTTAAACTGTTGGCAGACGGATATTTAGCATAGTATTTATTGACTAGTTGCTTTGCATCATCAAATTGTTCTTGATCAACCAGTGTTCGTATTTTTAAAATTGTAAACCAAGTATTTTTATCGTCCAGTTGTATCGCTTTATCAAGTAAGGTTTCTGATAAAGAAAAGTGTTTCATTTCTCTTAGTAGTACTGATCGCATTGCATAAAATACAGCTTTATCTTTACTCGTCCTTTGGAAGTAGCTTTTAACGTCTGCTAACCATTCCATTGTTAGAATAGGGCCGAGTGTCGACCACTGGTAAAAGAAAACCTGGCTAAGAACTTCGGCTTCGAATTTATTATTCCGCCAAAGATGTAATAAAATAGCATCAGCCCGTCTCTGTGAGCCTAAGTGTTCAGTTATACGAATCGCGATTAAAAGTTTGTTTTTACCTTGCCAAGTATGGATATTTCCCCATTGACTTTGTGCTTCGTCGAGCGCATCTAGATAAAGACCCTGATCACAGTAGTCATTAATTAGTTTGATCCGTTTGGTCGAATGTATTTCTTCGGGTTTTAAAAGCGCTGTATCCATCTTGGCACATCCTGTTGTCAATACCTGCATCCGCGCAGAGTCATCTAAATAGAATATGATAGATATCAGGTTTATTATACTTGTTTCAAATTTTTCATGCTTTTATCGTAAATTAGTAGTTGAAAGAAGGACGGAATTGACGGAATGCTGCCTGATATTAAAAGGTTGACTGAATATTTCGATGACAAAGTTAAATTATCAGATTATTGCCAAACACTACAGAAAGAATCACTCGTATCAATTCAGCAGACAACGTATTAAAAATACCATGGCGTTACTGCAACAAGCTGTTCCTGGTAGTGATGGTATGAAATGGCAGTCATTTTTACTCATTTCATTATCGTAATGACCAGGTATGTGTGCTTACTGGCAATGTTGCGTTAGTGGAACCGTTAGCAATATCATTCGAGATATAATCTGAATGATATTGCTAAGTATCAACTTATATTATCGGGAAGTGAAGTATCGCTATTTGCGCTTCTCGAAAGGAAATAATTGTTGCTTCAGCATTCCTTCTGGTACGTAATCGCCGAGCACGCCGTATTTATCTGGCCATTCTTTCTGGTTTCGAACAGCTGTGCCTAGCAGGTTAACAATAAAATGGTTTAAATCACCATGCCACTCAGGCCGTAAAATGATTTGTTCCGATCTATGGGGAAATAAAGTACTGCTTTCATGACTGACCACCCAGTACTAAAGTAGTAAATTCATAGTCATTTCAGTGTTTTTTAATAAGTATGCTTATAGTTTTATGGAAGTGTAATTTATTTGTCACTATTCTTAATTAGTATTTTAGAAGCCTAGTATCTAATGGATTGATACTGACTAATATACTTTACAAAGGAATGTTCAGATGAATAAGACAATACTATCTCTGTCTGTGAGTGCTATGTTTTCGTTGAATGCACATGCAGACATTTTAATTTCTGAATATATCGAAGGCAGTGCGTTTAACAAGGCCATTGAAATAGCGAATACCGGGGATCAACCCGTTACTTTAGCGGGGTATGAATTAGCGAAGTCAGCTAACGGTAATAGTGATTGGGGTAACCGTTTGTCATTAGCGGGTATTACTATCGCCGCGGGCGATGTATATGTGCTTGCCCATCGTGATGCGAATGCCGATATCCTGTCTAAAGCAAACATGACAGATACCAATGTGATCAATTTTAATGGTGATGATCCTGTCGCGTTATTATTAAATGGTAATGTGCACGATATCATCGGTGTGATGGGCGATCAAAACTTTGCTAAAGACGTTACTTTAATTAGGCAAAACTTAACCGCTTCGGCTGTCTATAACGAGTCAGATTGGGAAGTCAAAGCGAAGGATAACAGTGATGGCTTAGGTTCCTTAGCTTCATCTGATGGCGGTTCTGATAATGGCGGGGAACCAATTACCATTATAGAATCGACAATCATGGTACTGCAAGGTAATTCATGGTCTTCACCCTATACAGATCCCGAAAATGAAAAATACATCTCAGCTGAAACCTTCCTGATCGAAGGTATCGTCACGGCCATTCAAGCTAATGCCCTGGGTAACGATTTACCACAGGGGTTCTTCATTCAAGATGAACAGGGCGATAATGACGTGACAACATCTGATGGTATCTATGTCTCTGGTTTTATCACCGGTTTGTCTATCGGAGATAGGGTGGCTGTTACAGGCAAAGTCGAAGAGGATTATGGCTGGACCAAAATACAACCAACCAATGTAGATGTGATTGGTCATGGTACGATACCTGTAACAAATGTGAGAACCGACAGTAACGATGTAGATTTTGATTTTAGCCTTGAAAGGCACGAAGGCATGCTCGTTAATATTGACCAACAAGCCGATATGTATGTTGCGCGTACTTATGGCTTTGATTATGGCCCATTTCGTAACAACATGGTGATTGCCAAATCTGGCCTTAACCTGCATCCCAATCAACTGAATATTCCTGCGTCTACAGCGGCACAAGCGCAAATTGATGATAACGAAGATAGACGCATTATCGTCGAAACTATGGTCAAAGCACCCAATGGTGTACCGTTATGGTATCCAACGTTTGGGCAAGACAACGGTACTGGCACCACGGATGACTATATTCGTAATGGTGACCTGGTTAATGGATTGCAAGGTGTGTTGGGTTACTCTTACAGTGATTTTAGACTCTATATTACTAATCAAGCTGACGCACAAACGTTTATCCATTCCAACCCTCGACTACCTCGTCCAGATGTTTCCGGTGAAGGGCTGCGTATCGCCACATTCAATGTTTTAAACTACTTTAATTCTCCCTTTGACGGTGATTCGAATCCGACGGGTACTAATCGTGGTGCAACGACTTACGCAGAGTTTCAATTACAAGGTGATAAGATCGCGGCAGCTATTGTTGCTATGGATGCTGATATTATTGGTTTAATGGAAATCGAAAATAATGGTTTCGGTGATAGCTCTGCTGTTGCTCATTTGGTCGATAAAGTGAATGCATTATTACCAGAGAGTGAGCAATATACCTTTGTCACCAGTCCTGATAATGCAGGTTTTATTGGTAGTGATGCGATTGCCAATCAGGTGATTTACAAACCGTCAATGGTGACACTTGATACTTACCGAGTAATTAAGATGCCGGAACAACACGCCGGTCAAACTGGTAATGAAAATGGTGACAATTATCAACGCGATGCGATAACGCCAACCTTTAAGGTTAATGGTACTGAAGAGCTTGTGACCGTATCTGTTAATCATTTCAAATCGAAAGGCTCTACGTGTTGGGAAGATGTAGCGATTCAGAATGGCGAAGATGTTGGCTTTCAAGGGTCTTGTGAGCATTTACGTGTTTCAGCTGCCCAACATTTGGGTAATGAAATGGCGTTAATTGCAGGTAACAAGCTGATTATTGGTGATCTGAATGCTTACGGGCAAGAAGATCCGCTGCTTGTGTTAACGACGATGCCAGAAAACCACAGTGTGATGCCCGCACGCATGACATACATAGGTGATGAACCGATGGCGGGCAGTAATCCAAACGCTATCTCTGATTCATTTGGGTTTGTGAATGTGATTAGTGATCAGCATCCTGCTGCATATAGCTATATTTATAACGATACAGTGGGGACTCTCGATTATATATTAGTGGATAGCACAACCGCGTCAAAAGTGGTTGATGCAAATGTTTGGAATATTAATGCATCAGAATCAAAACTGTTTGAGTATTCGTCAAAATATACCGGAGACTTAACTAAGTACACTGATTTGTTTCGTTCGTCAGATCATGAACCTGCTATTGTCATTTTGGATGTATTAGGCGATGCAGACCTACCTGACCAACCAACACCTCCGAGTGGTACCGATGACGCTACAAGTGACGATGATGAAGAATGGTATGGCGGTTCAACTGGATTGTTATCATTTGGTTTGTTAACTGGTTTTGCTTTGTTCAGACGTTTTGCTCGGCAATCTGTCTAAATAATGTATATTGCTAATATCGAGCAATACTAATTTAAAAGCATGAACCGTGACCAACGTTGGTCACGGTTCTCAATATTAGTCCGTATTTTAGTGCTTGTTTAAAGGTGCTTTTTTAGACCATCATGCATAACTTATGATTATTAATCGATCGCTTAAATTTGGATGATTCACTTAATTTACGTATTCGAGAGAGGGCTGGCTACCCAGAAAAACATACTGAATAGCACAGGTTAAATGCGGATCAATATTTAAGCACGCTCGTTTCTGATACTTCAGGCGTGTCTTTTAGACCATTACCGACACTCGGTTCGATGGATAGATCATCTTTTTTAGCTGTCGGACCTGAAAATATTTGGGTGGCTAAATTATATTGACCATTGATCAAATCTTCTAATGAACCTGTTTGTTTATCTACTAGGCCAATTTCTTTTAGCATATTGTCGATTAATGGCGCATTTGCACGGTAATTTAGTGCTGCAGAAGTGACTTGTTCAGATAGGCTCAAAGGACTTGATTGTTGATTGCCGCTTGCTGACGTCACTATTTTTTTATACCCTATATCGCCAATTAAATAATTATATGACAATGGATGCTGAGAAATTCCGTCCTATTTTTACTCGTGAATATTTGAAACTGGCTGATGGTGTCACGAAAGGCACTGTTATATTAGAGACAATACCATTGGTAATTGAGAGTAAATAAAGTTTAACAGTGAAGAATCTATACACTGTAACGCTTGTTGTACCAAGGGTTACAGTGGTTTTTATTACTATATTCGTGTTATATATTTAGCTATGTCATCGACGACTAAATATTATATATAGGCTTAAAATCTATCGGAGAAAGTATGGCGGTTCTGTCAACTTGATTAATATTATTCTCATCAATAACAAATAATGTTGGACCTACATGCTTATCATATGATTTATCTTCGAGAATACGTATAGCTTGATCGATAGCAACTCGCCCTTGAATAACGACAGAATCGGTCGTAGCAGCTAAAATTTGACCTCGCTGAATACCTTTATGTACACCCGAAGTATAGTAATAAGACATAATCTTAATATCTTTAGTTAGATTTCGTGATCTTAATAGATCGTATGATGCCTCCGCTGTAACCGCTGTTCCGACTATATATTTAAGATCTGGATGAAACTCTATAGTCTCTTCAACTAATCTTGACTGAGTATCTTTACTTGTATCTCCAAATTTAGTTTCAACGATTCTAACAGCACTATCACTACCATAAATAGCATCTAGGAAACCTTTATCAGCCGCTTGGGCCCAGTCTGCACCTGCAGGTCCAGGAAACCAACCAACCTTAACAATTTTTGATCCTTTAGGATGACGTTCGGCAAGATATTGACCTATTTTGTATCCCATTTCACCAAAATAAACCATTGATTTAGCTGAAATATCAGTAGATGAAACATCATTTACAATATCAATAACAGGAATACCTTTTTCTTTTGCTTCTCTAATTACTTGATTAAGTCCATCAAAAGAAATTGCACCAATAACGATTGCATTAGCACCGTTTGCGATAAAATCTTTAATCTGAGAAATTTGTTTATTAAGGTTAGCGTATCCACCAGCTTCAACTAATTGCATTTTTACCCCTAGTCGCTGAGACTCGGATACAATGCCATAGTTTACAGAGTGCCAGTAACTATCTTTTACGTGTGGTAAGCATACGCAGATATTCCAAGATTTTTCCGCTTTTTCTAACGGTATATATTGTTTTAGAGTACGAGAGCTATACATATTAAACTCTGAATTCCCGACTTCGATATCATAAGGGAACCATGTTGTATTTTTTGAGTTTTCGTTTGACATATTTTATATCTTCCTTAATAAAAGTTAAATGAAATACTTATTTGTTATACACACCAATAAACCACCTCGTTAGTGGTACTCCTGTGTATACATTAGCACGCTAGCTAATTAGTGGTAGTCACTCATCGAGACACCACTAATTGTGGTATTTGTTTTTGTGATCTATTTAACAATTACTGCGTAGCCACCACTAAATGGATGTTCATTTTGTGGTTCATTTAACATTTAACATTTAACATTTAATAAAATAAAATAAAATATCTAATATTTAAAGAGGAATAATAAGTGAATGTTCCGTGATATGTAAATTAATACAAATCAGTCGTATTTCTATACTTCACTAACTTCACTTTAATATATCCCTGCTTTACTTAGATGATAAGGTCAATAAACAGAGATACTTAATGATAGATCTGAATACGGTTAGTCCGCGTTTACAAATATTTTTAAGCTGTATATTAACTTTTGTAGTTGGCTTACTGTGGTATCAAACAGGTACTTGGTTAGTACCTGTCACATTTATTTTAGCCCCATTTTTTTTATGTTTCTGTTAAAGATTCCATTTTATATTGTAATTACCTTTCTTATAATCGTAATACTTCTTTATTGTACTCGTTTACCTTCGGCTTCAGCTGCGACTGCGCGTAAAACATCAACAAATTTAGATTCCATTAGTTTTTTAAGTTCTTCGACGCGCATGGTTCTGGTACCCAGTGTTTGTGCTGCCATCGAGATACCTTCAACATTGGGTGCTACACGTAAGTAAACGTCGGATTTTCAGTATTGTTTACAAATTCCATTTTTATTAATCCTTGATTATTATTTGAAGGGGATTGCTAGCCAGGTACCATTAAGTTTTTCAACGATGACGACTTCTGTTCCTTTTGGTAAATATTCTTTTTCAAACTCAGGCTCGACCATGATGTAATGTTTTTGGTTAAAATCGTCGAGGAGTAATGCTTCAGCGGGGTTACCCGAACTAGCGGTCCCAATTGTTATTTTTGCCGCTTTGCCGCTTTGCCGCTTTGCCGATGAAGGTAGAGGTAGATACTGCGGTGGTTTCATTGTTGGGTATTATTTGGGCTAATGCAGAACCAACAAAATGGGTCATTATTAATGTAAAAAACACAGTGGTCGGTAATATGAATATTAATTGTGGCTGCCATTCGAGAGATGTTAATACAGCATAGTTAATGCTGTAACCAATAATTGCAAAATGAGTTAATGCAATGATTAACCAAATCAGCATTGGCAATTTGGTGAGGCATAACCAGTCAAGTAGATTGCTCACACCCCCATCTGTAATCGGTAAACTACTATTTGCATCAATTGGCGATATGTTATCGAGGAGCTCTAGTAAGCTAATACCAACGATTAATCCGAGTAACTCGAGGAATAAAAATAGTAAAACAATGCTAATTGCTAATGTGTAAAGCAGATTCATGTCCGCGAGCAGAAATGTAAACATGTTTGTTGACCTTGTTTATATACACTAGCTGCGCATTTGTACCGAAATTTAATGCGTGTTAGTAAAGTTTAGAAAATAAAACTTGGGTTTTGTAAATTGTAATTATTCTATCGAATACGCCCTTAAACAAACAATCATGTAAAGGTATGGATTTAGTATTAAGGCGAATGCGATAAGGACATATCACGATTGAGTACCGTCGCATAATATCAATTTAATTATCTAGTGTTGATCAAAAACAAAGAAAAACTTAATGAGAATCATTATCATTGTGTTTTGATTTACTTATTTGGATTGAATAATGAT
This sequence comes from Moritella sp., assembly GCF_013215705.1. Taxonomy (GTDB): domain Bacteria; phylum Pseudomonadota; class Gammaproteobacteria; order Enterobacterales; family Moritellaceae; genus Moritella. The sequence continues at coordinate 67,918 of NZ_JABSQR010000024.1, forward strand.
TTTCACACCGACCATGACGGGTATTTCTACACCTGAGCCGTTAAAGTTCGCGTTTACTGTAAAAACAAGTGCGCATGCTGGGCGTGCAGGTAGCCGACCTCTTATGCTTGATCAAGACAAATGGGAACAGTGGTGGTCAATTGACAGTAGTGCAGAAACAAGAGCGCTATATATTCATATCCCATTTTGCAGAAAACGTTGTAGTTTTTGTAATTTTTTTGAAAATGGTGCAAAACCAAGTCGCGTTACAAAATACGTCGATGCACTTTGTAAGCAATTGGCCGATGCCGCCAGCACTCAATTTATCTTAAGCAAACCTTTTGATACGGTTTACATCGGAGGTGGTACACCAACTGATATGCAGGCGAATGAAATATTACAACTTGCTAATGTAATTCAATCTTTCCCATTAAAACAAAATGCAGAAATCACACTCGAAGGACGTATTAATGGCTTCACTAATGAAAAATTTGAAGCTGCATTATCCGGCGGCATCAATCGGTTTTCTTTCGGTGTTCAAAGTGTGAATACTGAAGTGAGACAAGCTGCAGGTCGCTTTGATGATGAACAAACCTTATTGCAGCGTTTATCTGAACTTGCAAAGCATCCAAAGGCAACTATAGTTGCCGATCTTATTTTTGGATTACCAGGGCAAACATTTGATACCTGGATGCATGACGTACAAGCTATTATTGACTCAGGAATACATGGCGTTGACTTATATCAGTTAATTAACTTACCTAATTCACGTATCGATATTAATGAACAAAAGCACAAATTTCAAGATCGAGCAGATACACAAGAGCGAGCCGTGATGTATGCTGCCGGTGCCGAGTTATTAGAACAACATGGATGGGATCGTTTATCAAATTGCCATTGGCGTAGCCATAAACGTGAAGAAAGTTTATATAATACTTTAGCTAAACAAGGTGTTGAGATTGTCCCGTTTGGTGCGGGTGCTGGCGGGAGTATTCATGGTCATGGGGTGATGAATGCCCGCGATCTAAAAGCCTGGCATAATGCGAATGAATCCGGTATTAAAGTACCAGGTATGGTGATGTCAGTTAATGATAATGCCCAGATAGACGGTATTATTAAAAAGGGTTTTGATAAAGGTATGTTAGCCCTAGATGAACTGCCTGTATCATTACGTGATCATTTACAGGCATTATTTGTTAAATGGGGAGAGAATGGTTTGATCGAGTTAGATAATAATCGATTGAATTTGACTCTGGCTGGACGTTTCTGGAATGTAAATATGTTGGCTGGATTGTTCGAATATTTAGCGACGAATCCGTTATTAGTGCAGGCCGCATAACGCTTGGTAAAGCAAAGGCGCAGGCTGTGCCTTTGCTTTATACATTTTGATTAAGCACTGATACCAGTGCGGTAGCCTGGTACGCGAAATAGCTTACGACATAAATCAAGGAACTGACCGTAAAATACCCCAATAAAACAAGATACCACGGCATTGCTTGATACCGCTGTTACGATTTGCTCAAAATCAGCACCGACAAATAATAAAATTAATGCATAAACAGGTGATTGGAAAGATACATATGCAAACGTATCGCCAAATTGCTTTGTGAGTTTATTCTTAACCAATTTAGCACCGGTCTTAATAATAAAGTCACGATATAAACCATATGGGTAAGCAATAGCAACATTTACTGGGATTGACACCATACGGGAAGCTAAAGATTGTTCAAACGACATCCCTGAGACAAAGATCTCAATCAACATGCCCACAACAAAACTAAAAACTACCATTGCGAATGTGTCAGCTGCGGCATTTCGAACGCAGAAAGGGGCTTTAACTTGCATTTACTTATCTCTACTAGGCTAATGTCTTGTGTAAACTGTCTTTATCATCACTTATAAACTGGATGTTTAAATATAAGTGGAATATATGACTATTAAATCACGTATTAATAAGTTTTAATCACTGAATATAGGTTGGTTTTTAAGTTTTTTATGTATTAAATAGTGAAAAAGGATTGAAAATAGAAAGTAAATGCTGGGGAGTATGAAAATGACGCTAATTAGTGTGACGGGGTTCAAGTTACCGACCTAATGTTCCGGCCGGTATCTCATTGTTTGAATTATATGTTGACAGATCGGTCAGTTTTTTAACCTGTAAAGGTTATTTCATAGCTGGTAAACTTACGCATGTTGATCACACCGGTATCAAAAAACAAGTATTGACCTTTAATACCTTGCAATATGCCTGATACAACCGGTTCTTTATCAAAATTGTGTGAGACAATTTTTGTTGGATGCTGAGTAACAGGATAGTTAATTGTCACAATATCCTCTTCAAGCTCTTCGATTGCATCTAAACCAAACATCATTTCGATATGACCTAACTGCTCTTCAATTAAAGGCATTAAACGTGCTGCTTCAGCTTTTAAATCAAGATCTGCATTTTCGCCTTTCAGCATTGTGCGCCAATTAGTTTTATCACCAATGAATTCAGCCAGTGCCGTTTCAACTAATCCTGATATCTGTCTGGTTTTTACTTTGAAAATAGGCAGACCCTGTGTCGCACCTTGATCAATCCAACGCGTTGGCAATTGAGTGTGGCGGGTGATGCCAACCTTTAATGCAGATGTATTGGAAAGGTACACATAATGATCGGTCATACAAAAATCATCAGCCCACTCTGGTTGACGGCAAGTACCGTGTTCGTAATGGCATGTTTCAGGTTTCATGATACACATGTCACAACTTGCTAGCTTGCGTGTACAAACAAAGCAGTGGCCTTGTGAGTAGCTTTTTTTGGTTTTTTTACCACAGTTTAAGCAATGTATGTTGCCTGTGTGCGTCATTGTAATTGATTTACCGATAAGCTCGTTTAACGGTATAAGCGTATCGTCGAGTGGTAACTGGTAACTCACACTGCTATCTGCATTAAGAGTTGAAACCATTTTACTGATATGGCCGGTGGTTGACATGTTTAATATTCCATTGCTCGTGAAATTATTTGACTTAGTTGGGATTGTTGATTTACGTGTTTATTCTTATTTGAGACGGATAAATTCATGCAAAATCAACAAAAGCCGTGTAATTATAATGTAATTCTATATAATACCGGGTCTGAAATTTCTTTCTACTTATTGTTTTCACTTTTCGTATTTAGAGGGCAAAAGGTTCTGATGGAAATTTTAGATCTTTATTTACATGAGTAACATTATGTTGTGTATATAAAGAAAGAATTATCACACGATGTTTAATCACATCTTAATTTATGCAAACGCTGCATCGTAGGCAGCATCACTGCAAAAGGATATAAAATGCCTGTAATTACTCTTCCAGATGGCGCTCAGCGTCAATTTGACAACCCTGTAACGATTATGGAAGTTGCTGCGGATATCAGTTCTGGTCTTGCTAAAGCGTGTATCGCTGGCCGCATTAATGGTGAACGTGTTGACGCATGTGACCTGATCACTGAAGACGCTGCAATTGAAATCATTACTTCTAAAGATGCTGATGGCTTAGAGATCCTTCGCCACTCTTGTGCGCATTTACTTGGTCATGCTATTAAGCAATTATGGCCAAACACCAAGATGGCTATCGGTCCTACCATTGATAAAGGCTTCTACTATGACGTCGAAATGGAAGAACCAATTAGTGAAGCTGATTTAGCTAAGCTAGAAAAGCACATGAACAAACTGGTTAAGACCAACTATCAAGTTGTTAAGAAAGTTGTATCTTGGCAAGAAGCGCGCGATACGTTTGAAGCACGTGGTGAAACATATAAAGTAGCGATCTTAGACGAGAACATCGGTAAAGATGAAACGCCTGCTTTATATTACCATGAAGAATACGTTGATATGTGTCGTGGACCACACGTACCAGTAATGAAACACTGCCAGCATTTTAAATTAATGTCTCTGGCTGGTGCATACTGGCGTGGTAACTCAGACAACAAGATGTTACAACGTATATATGGTACTGCTTGGGCTGATAAGAAAGAGCTTAAAGCACATATTCTACGTCTTGCTGAAGCTGAGAAACGCGACCACCGTAAAATTGGTAAGCAACTTGATCTGTACCATATGCAAGAAGATGCACCAGGTATGGTGTTCTGGCATAACGATGGTTGGATTATTTTCCGTGAGTTAGAAAATTATATTCGTGAAAAACTACGCGAATATGATTACCAAGAAGTGAAAGGTCCACAAATCATGGATCGTAGCTTATGGGAAAAATCAGGCCATTGGGATAAATATTCAGAAGGTATGTTCTGTACTCATTCAGAAAACCGCGAATATGCGATTAAACCAATGAACTGCCCAGGTCACGTACAGATTTATAACCAAGGTTTAAAGTCTTACCGTGATTTACCACTACGTATGGCAGAGTTTGGCTCATGTCACCGTAATGAGCCGTCAGGTTCGTTACATGGCTTAATGCGTGTACGTGGTTTTACTCAAGATGATGCACATATCTTTTGTACTGAAAACCAAATTCAAAAAGAAGTTTCTGATTGCATCAAGATGGTTTTTGAAACTTACGCTACATTTGGTTTCGAAAACATTGAGATTAAACTATCAACGCGTCCTGAAAAACGTGTAGGTAGTGATGAGACTTGGGATAAATCTGAGAAGGCACTTGCTGATGCATTAACAGCGAGTGGTTTAAGCTATGATGTACAAGAAGGCGAGGGTGCGTTCTACGGACCTAAAATCGAATTTACACTACATGACTGTTTAGATCGTGCATGGCAATGTGGTACAATTCAGCTAGACTTCTCAATGCCTGAGAAATTAGGTGCGGAATATGTGTGTGAAAGTAACGGTCGTGAGACGCCTGTTATGATCCACAGAGCTATTTTAGGTTCACTTGAGCGCTTCATTGGTATTCTAATTGAAGAATATGCAGGACTTTTTCCTACTTGGATCTCACCTGTTCAAGCTGTAATAATGAACATTACAGACAAACAGGCTGTTTTTGCTACAGAATTTGTAGAAAAAATGAAGAAAGTAGGCATTAGAGCAAAATTAGACTTGAGAAATGAGAAGATAGGCTTTAAAATCCGCGAACATACTTTGAAACGTGTGCCGTATCTTTTGGTTATCGGCGATAAAGAAGTCGAGTCAGGAGAAATAGCAGTACGTACTCGTAAGGGTGTTGACTTAGGTACTATGAAGTTAGATGACTTCATTAGTAAATTACAAATAGAAGTCAACAGTCGCGGTAAAATAACTTTGGAGGATTCGTTATAAAAGGCGGAAAAAAAGGTCAACAACAAACGGCCAGACAACATCGTATCAACGAAGAAATTCGTATACCTGAATGTCGCTTAAACGGTGCTGATGGTGAAGTGATTGGAATCGTATCTATAAGAGAAGCTCTTGCTATCGCAGAAGAAGCAAATTTAGATCTTGTAGAAATTAGCCCGAATGCCGAGCCTCCTGTTTGCCGTGTCATGGATTACGGTAAATTTATATACGAAAAAAGTAAATCTGTTAAAGAGCAGAAGAAAAAGCAAGTTCGGGTTCAGGTTAAGGAAATAAAATTCCGTCCTGGAACTGACATTGGCGATTATCAGGTAAAACTACGCAACCTGACTCGCTTCCTCGAAGAAGGTAACAAAGCAAAAATTACGCTGCGTTTCCGAGGTCGAGAAATGGCGCACCAGAGCCTAGGCTTTGATCTTTTAAATCGTATTAAAGAAGATTTAAAAGAAATTGCAGTCGTGGAAGCTTTCCCGAAAATGGAAGGTCGCCAAGCTGTAATGGTGTTAGCCCCTAAAAAGAAATAGTAGGTGCTTCCAAGTAATATGAGTACGTAAGTATTCATATTCGCCTTACTATTATTCATTAATATTCAACAATGCGGAGTTATAATGCCTAAGTTGAAATCGAATAAAGGCGCTGCAAAGCGCTTTAAGAAAACCGCTAATGGTTTTAAACGCAAACAGTCTCACCTACGTCATATTTTGACCAAGAAGAGCACTAAACGTAAACGTCACCTTCGTGGTACGGAAATGGTTGCAAAGTGCGATGTTGCATCCGTTAAACGTATGCTTCCATACGCTTAATTTTAGATATAAAAGAGGAAAATAGTTATGCCTAGAGTTAAACGCGGTGTTGTTGCACGTGCTCGTCATAAGAAAGTTTTAAAACAAGCTAAAGGTTATTACGGAGCTCGTTCACGAGTTTACCGTGTTGCTTTCCAAGCAGTTACAAAAGCTGGTCAATATGCTTACCGTGACCGTCGTCAACGTAAACGTCAATTCCGTCAATTATGGATCACACGTATTAACGCTGCTGCACGTCAAAATGGTATGTCTTACAGCCGTTTCATTAATGGCCTTAAACACGCCTCTATTGAAATCGATCGTAAGATCTTAGCAGACATTGCTGTATTCGATAAAGCGGCATTTACTGTACTAGTAAATAAAGCAAAAGAAGCAGTTGCTTAATTTTAATTAATTAAGTAAATGTTATTGAAGGAGGCCTCGGCCTCCTTTTTTAGTATTTGGCATATGCTCTCATACCATATACCTACAACTAACTCATACTATATACCCATAACTAACTCATACTATATACCTATAACTAACTCATACTATATACCTACAACTAACTGATACTACCTATAAATACCTAATACAACTAGCTATAAAATAGCTATAAAATAGCTATAACTCCCTGTCTACAAAGCCTTCTATATACTTGCATAATACTTTTCTGTAATATAAATTTATCAATTTAAAATAATTTTAAGATAGATATTCAAATTCATGCATTATTTATTATCTTTATTCCTGATCAGCGTTTTGAGTCTAAATACTGCATTTGCGCAAGTAGACGGGCTCGTTATTGACTCTAATTTTGAAGTTGGCCGTCTCGGGTTAACAACAAAATATTTTGAGGATAAAACCAATTCATATACGTTTGATTATTTGTCACAGAGACAATCGGTTATCCCATGGGTTAAAAGCAATCAAGCGCATTTAAACTTTGGGTTCTCAGATAGCACATTCTGGTTTAAGGGAGAGGTAGTCAATAAAGCCGGTGTTGAGAAATACTTAATTCTCGATTTTGGTGATTCATTATTAGATTACATCGATTTATATTTAATTAATGATGATAGTGTACTTAAAAAAAGGCTTGGTACTCGTCGTTATGACGACGATAATATGTCTAATTTAACGTTTGCTACAGGTTTTAAGATCGGTGCAGGTGAAACAATTCACTATTTTATACGTATTAAAACAAGTGCATTTTTACAAACACCATTAACAATTTGGAATGCTAACGATTATATTGATGACAAATCACAACATGAATTGATGGTTGGTATATTCATCGGCTTGTTCTTGATGATGATATGTTATCTCGTTTTTTTGTATATCCATCTGCAAGAGCCGCGATTACTCCAGTACGTATTGTTCATTATATGTTATTTAGCCGTGATATGGATTATAGAAGGGTTTGGATTTGTTTATAATGTTGATTTTATTGCGCAATACTATGATTCGATAATTGTAGTTTTGATGGGGCTTATAGGATTAAATCTCAGTTTATTTGCACGACAACTATTGAAATTAAGATACCGTTCTTGGTTTTCACTATCTACCAGAATATTAATTAGTTCTTCCATTATCGTCATTTTAAGTCCGTTATTATTATCATTTAAAATGAGCATTATACTTATATCGATTTTAGCATTAGGTATTACATTATTGTCGATTGTATGTGGCTTATTTTTTATTCATGATGAATCTAAAGATGTCCGTTTTTATGTTCTGTCGTTGGTATATTTCATACTTGGTATTGATATACACATTTTAACGCGTTTTGGTTGGCTAAGTGAATTTGAGTTTGCTGATTATATTTCAGGGTGTTCAGCATTGATAGTTCTGATTTATTTATGCTGGAACTTCGCAAAACAAATGGCACATGACAGGATCGTGAAAAAAGATGTAGAGAAGCAAATGACATCAGTTAATGAACGTTATTATAGTGTGTTCCAAAATGCAGCTGAAGGTATGTTTACGACATCAATCGAAGGCAATATATTGGCGATTAATAAATCTATGTGCCGAACTTTAGGTTTTATTAATCTTGAAGACATGCATAAATCTGGTCATTCGAAAGCGGATGAATTCTATGCTGATCCACAGCTTCGTGCAACTATAATGGAGACCCTGCGTATTGAAGGCGAGGTTAATAGCATTGAAATGTCTGGATATGATCGTTATGGCGAAATATTTCATGGCGAGATTAATATGCGTTTAAATATTCAACCGGATATTACCATTATTGATGGTTCATTTGTTAATACGACCAAGCGTAAACAGCATGAAATAAAACTGGAGTCTATCGCTAAGTATGATCAGTTAACGGGATTAGTTAATCGTTCACATTTTGAGAAGCTTGTTGGTGCGTCACTAGAAGCTAATCGCTCGGTACTGGAAGATAACATTCTGCTTTATCTGGATCTTGACCAGTTCAAATTGGTTAACGACATATGCGGTCACGATGTCGGTGATTCATTACTGAAAAAAATTACGGTTGTTTTAAAATCATTCCTTGACGAAAGTGCGATATTGGCTCGTCTTGGTGGCGATGAGTTTGGTATTCTACTCAATCACACAAACTTTGATAATGCACTTGAATTCGCGGATACGATTCGTTGTGGAATCGAAGATTTTAGGTTTACACACAATGGACGTCATTTTGTGTTGGGTGTCAGTATTGGCATTGTGACATTGGACGAGTCAATTGAAAATTTTTCACAAGCATTAAGTCTCGCTGATACTGCATGTTTTACAGCAAAAGCACAGGGACGTAACCGCGTTCACGTATATAGTAAATGCAATGATGTAATGTTGGGCCATCAACGTGAAATGCGTTGGATTGGTGTTTTACGTGAAGCGTTAGATGAAAATAGATTTGAACTCGCATTTCAGACCATTAAACCGTTGTCAGCCTCAATTAAGGAAGGCTATCGTTACGAAATATTACTCCGTTTAAGAGATGAAGATGGTAATTTACAATCGCCGAGTGAATTTATTGCCGCCGCGGAAAACTATAATTTCATGTCACAGCTTGATCGCTGGGTCGTTAAAACATACTGTCAGTGGCTGTCTTCTAATCCCAAACACCTTGCTAATCTGAGCTCTGCTTCAATTAATTTATGTGGCCAATCTTTAGTTGATAGAAGTATGCATAGTTATATTGAAAACACGATATTAACGTATGGTATTCCGCCGGAGAAATTATGTTTTGAAATTACAGAAAGCCAAGCAATTATGGATTTCGATCAAACGATTTTGTTTATGAATAAATTTAAAGCATTAGGATGTCGTTTTAGTTTGGATGATTTTGGTAGTGGTTTTTCTTCATACAGTTACATTAAACGATTGCCTATTGATCAACTTAAAATTGATGGCTCATTTGTTAGAAACATCGAAACAGATAATGTTGATTACACGATGGTTAAGTCATTTAATGAAATTGCAAAGGCGGTTAATATTAAAACAGTCGCTGAATATGTGGAGAATGAAAACATTAAAAATATCCTGTCTGGAATCGGTATTGATTATGTTCAAGGCTATTTAATAGCCAAACCTGCACTTTTAGTCGATTTAGTTGATAATGAGCAACTTGATTCAGCTTAAGTACTAGCACTTCCGTCTATTTTTGAGTAAAATCATCCATTACTGAATGAATCTATTCACTTTTCCTGCCAACAGGTGATAAGAAAAACATGCAACACCTCAAAGAAATAATAGTACAGGCCGTAGAAGCCGTAGCAAACGCAACTGATCTCGCAACATTGGACGCTGTTCGTGTTGAGTACCTTGGTAAAAAGGGTATTTTAACTGAACAAATGAAGACATTAGGTAAACTGCCTCCAGCAGAAAAACCTAAAGCTGGCCAAGCGATCAACCTTGCTAAACAAGAAATTCAAAAAGTCATTAACGATAAACGTGATGCATTTCAGCAAGCCGTTTTAGATGCTAAATTAGCAGAAGAAATGATTGATGTTACTGCACCAGGTCGAACCAACCTCAATGGTGGTTTACATCCTGTAACACGTACTATCGAACGTATTGAATCATTTTTTGGTGAATTAGGTTTCGCTGTTAAATCTGGTCCAGAAGTTGAAGACGATTATCACAACTTTGATGCATTGAATATCCCTGAGCACCATCCAGCTCGTGCGGATCACGATACATTTTACTTTAATCCGAAATTAGTACTAAGAACACAAACGTCTGGTGTTCAAATTCGTACGATGGAAGTTGAAAAACCACCTATTCGTATTATTTCGCCAGGCCGTGTTTACCGTAATGATTACGATCAAACTCACACACCAATGTTCCACCAAGTAGAAGGTTTATTTGTGGACGAAAAAGTAAGTTTTAGTGAACTGAAAGGTGTGTTACACGATTTCCTAAACAACTTCTTTGAAGAAGATTTAGAAATTCGTTTCCGTCCTTCTTATTTCCCATTTACTGAAACTTCTGCTGAAGTTGATGTTATGGGTAAAAATGGTAAATGGTTAGAAGTACTAGGCTGCGGCATGGTACACCCTAACGTATTAGCCTCTGTTGGAATCGACCCTGAGAAATACTCTGGCTTTGCCTTTGGTATGGGTGTTGAACGTTTAGCGATGCTTCGCTATGGCGTTAACGATTTACGTTCATTTTTCGAAAATGATTTACGTTTCCTCAAGCAGTTTAAATAAGATAGGACTTCATAATGAAATTCAGTAATGAATGGTTACAAACTTGGGTCAAACCAGGTCTTACAAATGAAGAGCTCGCTCATCAAATCACGATGGCCGGCCTAGAAGTTGACGGTATTGATGCTGTTGCTGGTGATTTCACTGGTATCGTTGTAGGTCACGTTGTTGAATGTGGTCCGCATCCCGATGCTGATAAGTTACAAGTGACTAAAATTGATATTGGAGCTGAAGAGTTAATTGACATCGTATGTGGTGCAGCTAACTGCCGTGCAGGACTAAAAGTTGCTGTCGCAACAGTTGGTGCTGTATTACCAGGTGATTTCAAAATTAAAAAAGCAAAACTACGTGGTCAACCATCACACGGTATGCTTTGTTCTGAATCTGAAATGGGTATGGCTGAATCAGCTGACGGCATCATTGAGTTACCTTCTGATGCGGTTCCTGGTACTTGTATTCGTGAATGCCTTGGTCTTGATGATGTTACTATCGAAGTTGACCTTACTCCTAACCGTGCAGATTGCTTAAGCATCGCTGGTATTGCGCGTGAAGTCGGTGTTTTAAATAACATCGCTGTAACAGCACCAGAATGGACGAATGCAACAGAAACAAGCACTGAAACAGTAAATGTTTCTGTCACTGCGACAGAGCAGTGCCCTCGTTATCTTGGTCGTGTGATCAGTAACTTGGATATGAGCGCTAAAACACCTTTATGGATGGTTGAGCGTTTACGTCGTTGTGGCACTCGTTCAATCGATCCAGTTGTCGACGTTACTAACTATGTACTGTTAGAACTTGGCCAACCAATGCATGCATTTGATCTTGCAACATTAACTGGCGGTATTAATGTTCGTCTTGCTAACCAAGATGAAAAATTGACACTGCTTGATGGCAATGAAGTTAAGCTAAATGATAATACACTGGTTATTGCTGATGATAGCGGTGCTATCGCAATGGCGGGTATTTTTGGTGGCGAAAAAACAGGCGTAACAAGTGCAACAAACTCTATCTTACTTGAGTCTGCATTTTTTAGCCCGTTAGCTATTACTGGCCGTGCTCGCGCATACGGTCTGCATACTGATTCTTCACACCGTTTCGAACGTGGTGTTGATTCAGAGCTTCAATACCAAGCAATGGAACGTGCAACACAGTTGATCGTTGAGATCTGTGGTGGTGAAGTAGCCCCTGTTGTTGATGTGACAACTGAGTCTGCATTACCGACACATGCACCAATCAAATTACGTCGTCATCAATTAGATAAAGTAATTGGTTTCCATGTTGAAGATGCGAAAGTAACTGATATTTTAAACAGTCTAGGTCTATCTCCTACGTTTGAAAATGAGTCATGGACAGTCACTTCGCCATCTTTCCGCTTCGATATCGAAGTTGAAGTAGATTTAATTGAAGAAGTAGCACGGGTATTCGGTTATGACAATATCCCAAATGTTGCACCTGTTGCGCCATTGAAGATGACAGATCATAATGAAGCAAGATTACCTGTTCGCCGTATTCGTGATTTAATGGTTGACCGTGGTTTCCAAGAAGCAATCACATATAGCTTTGTAGATCCAAAACGTCAATTATTACTACATCCTGAAGCAGATCATCTCGTATTGCCACATCCAATTTCAATTGAGATGTCAGTAATGCGTGTTAGTATGTTCACAGGTTTGGTTGAAGCTGTTGTCGCTAACCAAAAACGTCAGCAACAACGTATTCGTTTATTTGAAACTGGTCTTACTTTTATTAAAGATGAGTCAGTTGAAAATGGTGTGCTACAAGTTCCTATGCTGGGTGCCATTATTGCTGGTACAGCGAATGCTGAATCATGGAATCAAGAAAGCAAGTCTGTAGATTATTTCGACCTTAAAGGTGATTTAGATGCATTATTAGACCAGACATGTAATTCAGATGAGTTTGTACTTAAACGTGCAAGTCACCCTGGTTTACATCCTGGCCAAAGTGCTGAAATATTTCATGATGGTCGTTCTGTCGGTCATATCGGTGCTATCCATCCTTCATTAGAGAAGAAGTTAGGTCTGAATGGTGTAACGATTATTCTAGAGATTGAACTTGCAACATTAACATCTCGCAAGTTACCGCAAGCTCTTGAAGTTTCTAAGTTTCCTGCTAACCGTCGTGACATCGCTATGATTGTTAAAGACGACGTTAATGCTGGTGATGTTCTGAACTTTATCAAAAAAGTTGGCGGGAATCAGTTAGTTGGCATAAACTTGTTTGATGTATACCAAGGTACAGGTGTTGTAGAGGGTCATAAGAGCCTGGCAATCAGCTTAACCTTACAAGATATCTCACGCACCTTGGAAGAAAAAGAAATATCAGAAGCAGTTAATAATATTGTTGAAGGTATTTCATCTGAATTCAATGCATCCTTGAGGGATTAATTTATGGCACTAACCAAAGCTGATATTGCTGAAACACTATTTAACGATGTTGGTCTGAGTAAACGTGAATCTAAAGAAATGGTAGAAGCTTTCTTTGAAGAAATCCGTTTATCTTTAGAAGTTAATGAACAAGTTAAAATATCTGGTTTTGGTAATTTTGACCTTCGTGATAAAGGTGAACGACCTGGTCGTAATCCTAAAACAGGTGAAGATATACCAATTACAGCTCGTCGCGTTGTGACTTTTAAACCAGGTCAGAAATTGAAAGCGAAAGTTGAGACTATCTCAAAAGATTAGAGTTTAATCAGATAATAAAAAACCGGCGAATGCCGGTTTTTTTATGCCTGTTATAAATGTTCATAACAGTGGCAGATATATTATTACCCTACAACATAATAAAAGGAAGTAGGGTAAGTGCTAAAAGGAATTAACTGTCTAGTTTATCTGATGCAATATGGTATTCAGGATCTTCAATTAAGTTCACCTCAATCATATCACCAGCACGCTTCATTAATTGCTTACATTCTAATGAAAGGTGACGAAGGTGTAATACTTTATCTGCAGCCACATAACGCTCTGCAAGTGTATCGATCGCTTCAATTGCAGAGTGGTCACATACACGTGAGTTAGCAAAATCAATGATTACATCTTTAGGATCTGCAGCAGTATCGAATAGCTCTAAGAAGTGGCTAACAGAACCAAAGAACAGTGGACCATTCACTTTGTATACTTTACTACCAGATTCTTCGATAGATTTCTCTGCGTTGATATGTGCGGCATGTTCCCAAGCAAAACGTAATGCAGACACAATAACACCGATGATCACAGCTACAGCTAGATCAGTAAATACAGTAACAACCGTAACAAGCACAATTACAAATGTATCTGCCTTTGGAATTTTACGAATTACACGGAAAGTTGCCCATTCAAATGTACCAATCACAACCATGAACATAACACCAACAAGTGCAGCTAGTGGAATAACTTCAATAAGTGATGAGAAGAACAAGATGAAGAGTAATAGTGAAATAGCAGCGGTAATACCAGATAAACGACCACGGCCACCAGAGTTAATGTTAATCATCGATTGACCGATCATGGCACAGCCACCCATAGCACCAAAGAAGCCGCTTACGATGTTTGATGCACCTTGTGCAACACATTCACGGTTACCTTTACCACGCGTACCAGTCATCTCATCAATGACGGTTAATGTTAGTAGTGACTCAATCAGGCCAACTGCAGCAAGAATTAATGAGTAAGGTAATATGATATAAAGTGTTTCTAGATTAAATGGCACACTTGGAATACTGAATGTTGGTAGTGAACCAGAGATAGTTGCATTGTCATCACCTGTCATAGAACGAACAAAATCGACTACAGTACGTGTATCTAGACCCATGTAATAAACAATTAGCGTTACTGTTACAATCGCAACGAGTGAAGAGGGCACTGCTTTTGTTAATTTAGGTAAGAAATGAATGATAGCCATCGTTAAAGCAACTAAACCAAGCATAATGAATAATTGGGTATCTTGTAGCCAAGCTAGATTACCACTACTGTCGATAAACTTGAATTGACCTAGTTGTGCTAAGAAGATAACAATCGCAAGACCATTCACAAACCCCATCATTACTGGGTGAGGCACAATACGAATGAATTTCCCGAGTTTAAATATACCCGCGAGTACTTGCAGTAGACCTGCAAGTACAACAGCGGCGAATAAATATTGCACGCCATTGTCAGCTACAAGCGATACCATGACAACAGCCATTGCACCGGTTGCACCAGAGATCATGCCTGGTCGCCCACCAAAAACTGCAGTGATTAAACCGACCATAAATGCAGCATATAAGCCAACTAGCGGTTCAACACCTGCTACAAAAGCAAATGCAATCGCTTCAGGTACCAGTGCGAGTGCGACGGTTAAACCAGACAAAACATCATTTTTTACTGATGTTATCGAATATTTTGGAAATTCAAACATAAATTATAAGTTACCGAGTTGTCATTAGTGAATAAATAAAAGGACCATGTAAATTTGACATGATCCTAGTTATTAAAAGTGTATTTAGTAAGTACTAAAAAAGCCGCATAACATGCGGCTTTTAGATTTAGCTAATAGTTATTGTTTAATAATAGTTATTATTTAGCTAATTTGGTTGGCGATGTGCTTTGTGAAGAAGCAAATTGACTACCACCAGGTCTAGCCGCTACATCAATAGATGGGCGTTGAACAACACCAACTTTAGCAACAAAGTTAGTTGTCGAAGGCGCTACCGGTTGAGGTCTTGCCATTTGAACAGTGAAGTTAGTTTTCTTTGATGTAGTGCCCTGTACCTGTAATGCTGGTACAGACGTTACTTCGATAGCTTGATAAGGAACAAGAGCTTCAGCAACAACTGGTGTTTCAGCAACAACTGGCGTTTCAGTAACAACTGGCGTTTCAGCAACAACTGGTGTTTCAGCAACAACTGGTGTTTCAGCAACAACTGGTG
>NZ_JABSQR010000025.1 GCF_013215705.1 Moritella sp.
GTGCCATATGTTGCTCTTTAACCTTCTTTGGTAATTATGAAAACTTATTTAAGTTAACATTGCAACTATTCTGACACTGGGGGGTAACATATACCTCTACTTTGTGAATGTTCACAAAGTACAGGCATATGTTACATAATAAGGAACGTTGATGTTTAGCCATGAATTTTATGCCTTAGTGATTATCACATTAGTCACTGTTATCACCCCAGGGCCAGACTTTGTAGTCGTGGTTAAAAATACGGTTGGGGTATCGAGACGGGCGGGGTTTTTAACTGCGTTTGGTATTGCCTCTGCAATTTGGGTACATATATTTTATTCTATTGCCGCAGTTCAATTTGTGGCCACGCAATCTGAATTTCTATTTGAGGTAATAAGACTACTCGGGGCAACCTATCTATTTTGGCTCGGGTGGAAATCATTAACGTCGACAGGACAGTCTTTGGAACCAAAAACAGAAACGGATAAAATTAAACGCTCTGCATTTTGGAAACAAGGTTTTATTAATAACCTACTAAACCCCAAAGCCACGCTGTTCTTTATCAGTATTTTCAGTCAAGTGGTCGACCCTAACACACCGATCTTCCTTCAAGTTGGGTATGGTGTCGTCATCACGATTATCTGTTTTTCTTGGTTTTGCTTCATCTCAATCATGTTAACCATTGATAATATGAAACCCTATGTAAATAAAATCGTGCAACCCGTTGAAAAAGTAGCTGGCGTTATTTTTGTCTCCTACGCATCAATGGAGATTTATAACAGTTATCAACTTCATTTTTTATAATTACAGGAGACAGTTTTAAACTAAAAATGTAGCGCCGAGATACTTAATTATGTTTAATTACACTTAATGCGTATATACCGCTAAGCGTCATCATGGTACAAATAACAGGCCATGCCGATATAATTTGGCAAGCAGTAAGACGAAAACCTAGACAGCCTCGAATAAAATCGGCAGGGAAAGGACCATAATGACCCGTAACCATGAGCAAGGACTGGCGCAGCGGCCTTGAATAATTCAATGTTGAAAGAGTTAAAAACATCCATAATCATACAACTGATCTTTGCCGTCTCAATCGCGCTATCTGTTATTATGATTTACGCCATTGATCGTTACAAACATCAGCAACAGCGCTCAGCGGTTCAAAACTTATCCCACAGTTACGCCAATCTCATTGAAACTAACATCAATCAGGCATTATCGGCCGCATTCCCACTTGCCGCCTTAGTCCAAAATCAACACCTTGATGAGGCTAGCTTTACCCTATTCGCAACTGAAATGTTGCCTTTCTATCCTGGTATAGCGGCACTGCAACTCGCTCCTAATGGTATTATCCAATATATTGCACCATTAGCAGGAAATGAAAAGGCAATTGGCCATAACTTACTTACCTCTCCGAACCGGAATAAAGAGGCATTTTCAGCCAGAGATAGCGGTAACTTAACGCTGACAGGCCCTTTTCAGTTAATCCAAGGAGGCTATGGCGCCGTTGGACAGTTACCTATCTATTTGGATCGTCCAAGCGGTAAACAGTCTTTTTGGGGCTTCGTGGCTGTTTTAATGCGTTTCCCACAAGTACTCGAAGCAGTAAAGCTACCGGACTTGGTCGAGGCAGGGGTCGCATATCAGTTATCTCGCATTAATCCAGACACTGGACAAATTCAAGTTTTATCAAACTCATCAGCACCACTGTTAGTTAACCCTGTTGCAAATAGTATAGACATCGCGAACGTGACTTGGATGTTAAAAATGTCCCCCATCAATGGCTGGATTCACTACATGTCGATTCTAGTCATGATTCTGCTCAGCATAATATTTACGAGCTTGACCACCTTTTCCGCCATATTAATCATGCGTATAAAGGACAACCAAAAGTCGCTTAAAAATATTGTAGCTGAACGTACTAAGCAATTGAGTGATAATTTAACACGCTTAGATTTGGCGCTAAAGTCAACGGGTCAAGTGTGGTTTGAGCTAAACATACAGAGTGATGAAGTTTTATTTGGCGGCCAAAACGAACAACTGACAGATGTCAATCCATCCAATATTAAAACGATCTTTGAACAATGGTTAGAAAAAATTCATCCCGATGACTTTGTATCAGCCTCCAATCGATATAAACAATCCTTGGTATCAGGTATGCCATTTGAACTTGAATATCGGCTAAAAATAAAAGATGGAAACTGGTTATGGATCCACACGGCCTGTGAATTTACAACATGGGATGAGCATCATAAACCAATCTGGTGCACCGGCGTTCATACCGATATCACCCAGCGCAAGCAGATAGAGCTGCGTGATAATGCCCGCAACGCGGTATTAGAGAAATTATTAAAAGGCGATCCATTAAAAATAATTTGGGAACACATAGTTAACTTCATCGAACAAGAACAAACGGGAGCACTGTGTTCTGTGCTACTGATCAATGCACAGGGCACGCATCTTAACTCTGGATTTTCATCATCAGGCATTCCTGATTATTATAATGAAGCAGTTGATGGCATTGAAATTGGCGATGGCGTGGGCAGTTGTGGCACCGCAGCGTTCACCAAAAGAAGAGTCATTGTAGAGGATATTCAAACTCATCCCTATTGGGCTAATTTTAAAGCGTTAGCAGCCCGAGCTCAACTAGCCGCTTGTTGGTCCGAGCCGATTATCGGGTCAAACAACCAACTGCTTGGTACCTTTGCAATTTACCAACGTGAGCCAAGTACGCCAACCGAACACGATTTCAAATTGCTCGAATTCGCAGTTCAACTCAGTGTGATAGCGATTGAACGAAATCTGTCCGATGAAAAGCTTCGGCTTTCTTCCCGCGTATTTAACGATACTAATGAAGGACTGATGATTACCGATGTGACGGGTAACATTATTGATATCAACCCTGCTTTTACTCGAACCACCGGGTACAGCCGTAGCGAAGTATTAGGTAAAAAACCCAGTATCCTCGCTTCCGACAAGCAGAGTCCGGCTTTTTTTATTGAAATGTGGCAAAATCTCATGGAACAAGGTTACTGGCATGGGGAAGTCTGGAATAAAAAGAAAAACGGCGAGCTGTTTGCGGCGCG
The DNA here is from genome assembly GCF_013215705.1 of Moritella sp. Lineage (GTDB taxonomy): Bacteria > Pseudomonadota > Gammaproteobacteria > Enterobacterales > Moritellaceae > Moritella. Next base: position 3,070 of record NZ_JABSQR010000025.1, read on the forward strand.
ACTTTCTATTTCGTCACTCACCAATGATGATGGTGAAAACTTGCACTACGTGGGGTTATTCTCTGATATAACCCAGATTAAACAACAGCAACAAAAGCTGGAATTGATGGCGCATTATGACATGCTCACCAAGTTACCCAACCGCTCACTGCTTGCTGACCGTTTTAGGTCAGGTATTGCCCATAGTCAGCGCACTGACACTATGCTGGGTGTTTGTTTTCTCGATTTGGACAATTTCAAACCCGTCAATGATAGCTATGGCCATGACATAGGCGATCAATTACTCATCGCCGTAGCCCAACGTCTCAAAAGCAATATCAGAGAGGAAGATACCGCGTCACGCCAAGGTGGCGATGAGTTTGTCCTGTTACTGGGTGATATTGAATCACTTGAGCACTGTGACGAAATACTGCAACGAATTAATTACTTTCTTGCCCAACCTTATATCATTGCAGGGCATACTTTTAATATCAGTGTCTCAATTGGGGTAACGCTATATCCAGATGATGATGCCGATCTGGATACCTTATTACGTCACGCTGATTATTCGATGTATCAAGCAAAATTAACCGGTAAAAATCGTTTCCATCTGTTTAATCCCGAGCGAGATCAACAAACAATCCAAAAACACCAGCAACTTGATGAGATAAAACAAGCCTTATCAAATAACGAGTTTTCTTTGTATTACCAACCGAAAATCCATATGAAGACCGGCCAGGTATTTGGTGCTGAAGCGTTAATTCGTTGGTTTCACCCGGAGAAAGGATTGATCCCGCCACTTGATTTTTTACCTATTCTTGCGGGCTCAAAACTAGAAAACCAAATCGGTGACTGGGTTATCAACCAAGCACTGAAACAAATTGTGGAATGGCAAAAGCTGGGCATTTTTATGGAAGTGAGTGTTAATATCGCGTCTTATCACTTGTTGTCAGCAGAATTTTTAACCCTGCTTGAAAGTGCGTTGGCAAGTCACCCAGATTTAGATGCCAAATATTTACAATTAGAAATATTAGAAAGCAGCGCTCTGGGTGATCTCAATACCATCCGTAATATTCTCAATACCTGTCGGGATGTATTAGGCGTGAATATCGCTCTGGATGATTTTGGTACGGGATACTCCTCACTGACTCACCTCAAAAACTTGCCTGCTAATACCATCAAAATTGATCAAAATTTTGTAAAAAACATGCTCGACGACCCTGATGATTATGCCATTATCAAGGGCGTGCTTGCACTAGCAGATTCCTTTAATCGTGAAGTCATTGCGGAAGGTGTTGAAACAACAGAGCACGGCTTGATGTTGCTCTCAATGGGTTGCTATGCGGCACAAGGTTACGGCATTGCCCGGCCCATGCCAGCATCTGATATCCCAAATTGGTTACACAACTATATCCCAAATCAGCAATGGCTAGATAGTGGCAACATAGTGGGCTCAACAAAGATAAGATAGATTTAGGACAGGGTCAGTAATCTCGATAAGCTTGTACTAATTTATCCATAAACCCAGCAAGCAATAGATTCATTCGAGTGTGGTCATGTTTAATGATCACACTCGGGTCCTGAACATACTTGCCCCGACTCTTTGTATTAAACGCTGACTGGTCATGTGTAATCAAAGTCGCTAATTGCTCGCAGATAAATTCTAAATGACACTGAAAACCATATACTAACGGCGAATATCGAACAATTTGCCGAGGGCATCCCTCACTGACCGCCAATACCTTGCTATCACTTGTCAGTCCCGGCATATCGTTATGCCAATGGCCAACAACCTCTGCTAAATCAAACTCAGCTAACTTAGGGTCGACATTACCACTCTCTGTAAGCGCGATAGGAAAGTGGCCAATCTCTTGGTAAGGACTGATTTGATATGTCCCCCCTAAGGCTTCACCAATCAACTGCGCGCCCAAACAAACACCAACGACGGCTTTATTTTTCGATATTGCTTGGTTAATAAATACTTGCTCAGCCAGACTATCAAAATATACACATTCCTCTTGTCGGGTATTTGGGTTCTGCGGTCCGCCTAATACAACAAGCAGATCAAACGCATCCACCTCACAAGGTAATGCTTCATTCAAGTACACTCTAGTGAAGCTTACCTGATAGTCATGCAGAGACGCCCACTCAGTAAAATACCCTGGCCCTTCATAAGATTCGTGCACAATAAAATGGATTCTCATATTTCCCCTGTAATATTATTTGGCTATTGGCTTTATGTTACACTTACCCACAATGACTGAATAAGGCCATCGAGACATTAAACCATGCCAACCAGCCAAAATTTATCCGCAAATACATTAATAACACAACATCAGCATGCGCCAGCATTAATCAATACCATCGAGATGCATAAGGGATTTATTGACAAGTTGCACCAGCACCACTGGCACCAACTTATATTTCCAATTCGAGGGTTGATACAAACAGAAGCGGATGACTATCAGTTTCTTGTACCTCATACTACAGCGATCTTTATTCCGGCTGGCGTTGACCATGAATCAATCGCCATCACCGACACCACCTTCATTGGCCTATACATCAATCCCGACTATGGTCGCTGTTATACCCGCAATGCAGGACAACAACTTAAGCAAGTTTCCATGACGTCTTTTCTCAAAGAACTGATATTGATGATTAAACAACAATGTCAATTAGAGCCAGCACTTTCACACGACAATATCTTGCGCTTACTTGAGGTGTTGTATGACCAAATCCATACGAGTGAATCGTTCAAATTCAAACTATTAATTCCTGAAGACAGAAGAATTAAAGTGATCTTTGAGCGATTAACAGCGCAACCAGAACTTGATTTCACCTTGTCCAAATGGGGGAGGATAGTCGGGGCATCAGAGCGCACACTGTCACGGATATTTGCAAAAGAGTTCAATACATCGTTTGCGTTGTGGCGACAGCATTTACGTCTGATCCAGTCACTGTCTCTGTTAGAGTCAGAGCTTTCAATACAAAGCGTGGCACATCAAGTGGGTTATCAAAATGATTCATCTTATATCAAAGCCTTTAAAGCACGTTTTGCTATGACACCACAGCAATTCCGCACCAGAAACCATCGAATTTATGTCGAATAAGCTCAGTAATAAAAATAGTTTTACTGTAGTATATTTAGGGTCTTTCTTATATGAGCGCTTTCAATGTCTAATACCGGTCAAGATCAATCAATTGCCAACATCTCTCTCGCACAATTAGCACAACCACTCGATGCAATGCACATTGCCCAATTAACTTCATTTGCTTATGGCCTGCCGCCACTGTACTTTTGCCGTGAATATTTAGCGCAAGACGAAAAAACAGCGATTAGTCATTGCTTACAACGTTTAGCCAATGGCATGAGCAATCAAGCATTCACATTAGAACAGTTAACGGTGTTATTAGCAGAAAGAGATTATTACGACGACTATGAAGCGCGTCTACGTTTAGGGCCAGAGTTAGTATAACTTCACCTTACTCGATATTAAACTACACCTTTTCGATTTCCTTCGGGATACTATGGCGAGCGGCGATGATACTCTTTATTGATAAGAGCTGCTCCCTTCTTGCACCTTTTGTGCGTACGTTTTAACATGCCCCACCCTACAACATATCTGCAACCAAGCATCTCCAATATAGATTAGAAATCTATATTTCATATATTAAATCAGCGTCACGATCTGAATATATAAATCTTTAATAATGATATATAAAACTTAATTGTTAGATAAAACTTTCTAAATTGTAAGCGTACAATTCCATTTATACCTTAGTGATTAAATTGAATTAGGGACGCCAATTTCGCTTAAGGATTAATTTTCATCATCCCAAGCAAAAAAAGCTCCTCTGCAATAACAAGGAGCAACACATGATCGAAAACATAGAGCGTATAATCAAAGAATATCTATTACTCAACGATATAGAACAACATCAAGTTTATTACATTATAAAAGTGTTAGAAACCGGAAATAAAAGTGAAAAACGCATAATCTGTGAGTCTATCGGTTTAGAAAAACTAATTGTTTAATGTTATGTACGATACTTCTCTAAGATACTACCCAATGACAGTGATGCTTCTACAAGCTCTTGAATACCGGTAACTGACGCCTGTGTTGAAGCCAGTAGCACGCTTGATTGCGAGCGAATATCACTAAGGTCAGTTGCAATATTATTAACTACCGACGTTTGCTGTTCGGCGGCGGTCGCGATTTGAGTACTCACATCCATCACTGACTGCGCAGATTCAGCAATATCATTCACATCAGCACCAATGTCAGTAATTATGTCTCGACTTTTATTCGCTTGCTCTAAGGTTTCAGCCGTAATTTTTGAAATCCCCTGTGTTTCAGCTTGCAACTTGTCAATCATATCCCGAATTTCAACAGTCGCCTGTTGCGTACGCCCGGCAAGAGTCCGTACTTCGTCTGCGACAACCGCAAAACCGCGACCCTGCTCACCCGCTCTGGCAGCTTCAATCGCCGCGTTCAGTGCCAGCAGGTTGGTCTGCTCGGAGATCGCATTAATAGTAATAATAACATTGTCAATTTCAGTCACTTTCTCATTCAAACTAACCACAGAGACTGACGCGGCATTGGTGTGCTCAGACAATTCAGTCACCATGACAATCGCATCCCGGACTCTTTCATTACTCTGCCGGATCTTGCTGGTTTCGTTATCCGCTTGCTGGGATGCTTGCAGACCCAACCCGGCGATCTCTTTCGCCGTAGCCGACATCTCTTCCATTGCTGTCGCCACAGAATCAACCGAGGCATACTGTTGATTAACCTGGTCTTCTGAATCTCGGGCATCTTTTGCAAATGCCGTTGTGGTCCGATGGAAAGTAACGGTACTGGTTTTAACGCTTTCGACTAATTCACTGATGGTGTCCATTGAACGATCAAGTTCGTAGCCGATCACACCAAACTCATCACGTCCCACATGAAAACCAAGGCGCGAAGTCAAATCACCATTGGCAATGCGGCAGGTCGCTTGATGCATCACCCACAGGGCGCCGCTTAAGTGTGTTGCAAGCCAGTAACTAAATAGTCCAATTAGCGCAAGGGGCAGTAGAGAAAGTAAAAAAGTAAAGAACGCCTGTTTCTCCACTTCGGTGTTATCCACGGAATGAGTAAGCACAGCATAGCCCTTGCCCAACGGTATCGACACTGTTATGTCAGTATCACCTGCTGCTGCAGCTTTTGGCGGCTGGCTGACCACGCGAATATTCTGCTGTCGAAGGGATGTTTGTAAATCATCTTTATTTAAACCAACCCCTTTCAACGTATTCACCGTAGACACGAGTCTGGTTTGTGCTTGCAGATGGTTTGCAGCATTGCTTTGCGCTATGGTCGCGTAATAATGACTGCCAGAAAAACCAATTAAAGTCGCTGACATTATAATGAACAACAGCCAAAACTTATCGGTAATATTCATTTTTATGAACAGCTTATCTATGGTTCTAAAGTTAACTTCTCTCATTATTACACCTCTGATACAACAAAATACTACTCACACAATGCATTTAGATACTAATACTAATATCAATATCTACATGAATTTACTATTAAAATAAGATCTTACATCTGATAAGTAGATGTAAACCTATTTTCGTTATCGTGTAGCGTACAAACTGTAACCAAATAGATACGTAGTGAAAATATATCGTCAATAGCGATATCCATATTGTTAGACAGTAAGATCACTAACAAATGTAGGCTGGAACTTACCACGTAACAATATGAACATCAGGTAACATTAGAGCAACTTAAACATGAAAACGATACCGCGATGCTAATTCCCAACATAACCGGGATAGAACAAATAGAGCGTCAAGTTGGGATAACGTTGGTGGCGCTTGCCTTGGAGAGGGTTAAAACAGTGCTTGAATGGACATAAATACAAATAGAAAAGGCTACTAATTTAGTAGCCTTTTTTAAATAATGACGACGAGCATTATCATTCAACAACACGAATCCAGAAATTAGGACTCACCTTGGCGCGTTAATCCCCGTAACAAAAATTATTTCGCTTCACACGCGCCGATTATTGTCGGAATAGAAACCGCTGGGTGGATCAGGTAGTCTGCAGAGCAGCTTTTATCTTGGTTGTAAGTAGTACCAGTGCAACCAGAAAGAATAGTGAAAGTAAAAGCAACAACAGCTAATTTAGCAAAAGTTTTCATAGTAAATCCATTTAAACGTATAATATTAATGGTAATATTATTTCCATCATCAATGTAACGAATGACATTAGAATTTCATATCTAACATTCAACACCCTTCTGTGACTCTCGCAACATTAAATGACCTAACAACCAAATTTTGACCTACCATCATAAAAACTGATAATTTCACCTCGGTATCTTCCACTTTGGTCTGCAAACTAACGACTTTGAAAATGTGATTGAAAAGACTGAAAAGTTAAGCGGCAAAGTAAGAATGTTCGCTAGACTTGTATCGAACAACAACAGCTAACGAACTCACTCGGAGAGCGTAACCAACTTGATAAGCCGAGCGAACATCACCAAGTTCTGCTGATTTTTCAAACCAGTGAATAGACTTTTTATTGTCAGCATCGATCAGACTATCTTCATAATAAAAGTCACCCATCGCTTGTAAAAAACCGGCATTACGACCTGACCGCGACTAAAGCACCCATGGAAACCATGACAGTCCCCGCCGTTTTGTTGATTACGTTCGATGCATTGGGCGATTTAAATACCTTTCTCGCCTTCACAGCAAGAAAAGCATAACCAATATTCACACTACCAAAAGCAACCGTCGCCGCCAACATTATTGAAGCAACATCATAATAAGAGACATCGCCAATATTGACAAAAGCAGGGAAGAATCCCACATAAAACAAAATAGCTTTAGGATTGCCCAAGGTCACTAACAGTCCAGCCATCAAATTAGACATTAATGATGACTCTTGCGTCGCTTCAATATCAACAGCCGTCGCTTTGGTCTTCAACAATTTAAAACCAAGCCAAATTAAATAAGCAGCACTAATATATTTAATGATAAAAAATGCCGTACCCATAATTTCAGCAAGCGCTGATAGCCCAAATAAAGCCAGAACGATAAAGACATAGTCAGCTAACACCATCCCAATCACCATATATACACCACGCGACAAACCAGATGAAAACGAACGTGCGATAATAGCGAATACGCCGGGACCAGGTACAATAGCAAGCAGCAGCATTAATAAAGCCATGTAACGAGGATACATGAAAACAAATCATCGCCCCCTATTTAGCCTCTCATATAACAATCAAAGCCCTATAAAAATTTTGTTTGTGCATTGATATAGTTACGATTTATAACACCGCTAACAATAGAAATGCGAAATGCGTTTATAAGCGCAGCACAAACGGGTAGGATGCACCTCATATTACTTAAAGCTATGAGACCGACATGTCGATCGCAACAACAGAAGACACCGCTACCCGCGCCTTATTAATCGCTATTCGCACCCCTTGTATTTCGCAACAGGACGTGGACGAATCATTATCTGAATTAAGCCGTTTAGTTAATACCCTCGGTTTTTCTGTGGTTGGGACTAGAACCCAACGCCAAAAATCGACCAAACAGCTAACTGTATTAGGCACTGGTAAACTGGAAGAGTTAGCCACGTTAACAGGTGAAAGTACATTTTATGAAGATGAAGTGCAGATTGAATTAGACCAAGACGAGTTAAGCCAATTATTAGCAACAACAGATGTTACATGCCAAGCCAACGTTGTGGTATTCGATTGCGAACTGAGCCCGAATCAATTACGTAATGTTGAAGCGGCATTAGGCGTCGAGGTTTACGATCGTACCCGCGTTATTATCGAAATTTTTAGTAAACATGCACATACCCGCACCGCTAAACTGCAAGTAGAGATCGCGCGACTTAATTACTTAACACCGCGATTACATGATGAAAGCAGTGGCGATCGCGAACGCCAAAAAGGCCGTTCAATCAGTGAAACTGTGTTTGAAATTAGTCGTCGCCGTGTGCGCACTAAAATAGCCGAACTACGACGAGAACTGACCAAGGTACAACGCGAGATGCATGGTCGAAGCAGTGGTCGTATCGAACAGTTAACCGTGGCGTTAGTGGGTTATACCAATGCCGGTAAATCATCTTTAATGCGTGCTCTAACAGGCTCTGAAGTATTAGTTGAAGATAAACTGTTTGCTACTTTAGATACCACGGTACGTACACTACAGCCGCCGACAAAACCGCGTATTTTAATCTCCGACACCGTTGGTTTTATCCAAAAGTTACCTCATGATTTAGTTGCATCATTTCATTCAACCTTGGAAGAAGCAAAAAATGCCGACTTATTGCTTTACGTGGTTGATGCATCAGACGACAATTTCATTTCGCAATTAGCCATTGTTGACCATGTATTAGGGCAATTAAATATCGATTTGAATAACAAGGTATTATTGCTGAATAAAGTCGATTGTTTAAGCGAAGAGCAACAGTTAGACCTGCTGGAACGCTATCCAGATGCGCTACAAATCAGTGCCCATGACAAAGCTGATGTCGCGTTCGTACATCGAGAAATTCAAAATATACTGGAAAAGAAAATGTGCCCAGCTTGCTTTGATATCCCTTACACAGCCAGTGGTGTAATGGGTGAAATTCACAGTAAAATGCAGGTGCTTGAAGAGGAGTACCATGAAAAAGGTATTCGCATCACATTAAAAGCTAGCCCGATTGCCTTAGAGCGATTACATAAAATGCTGCAACTCACGACTTTTTAATCCGTCGTTATAAATAAAAGGTGACCGTTTTACGAGTCACCTTTTTAATCCATTTCAACAGCGTTAAATGACGAACATGGCCGTAAATGCGATGCACATTACACAATTAAGCGAGTTTGGCTGCAACTCATCCCCTAGATTAGCGTGTGTATATTATCACTTTTATGTTCAATAGACCGCATATATGAACTTTACCCCAAGCCCCCCAGAAGGTGATCTTATATCCATAAGTGAATAGTGATCTTCATAACACTACAAATCCCCAAATACAGAAAAAACAATCTAGATCAGCATAGTTGAAACAAAGTCTTTGACAGTGAGAATCGTTATCAATACGATTCGCTTTGAACTCAGTGGTTTAAATGAGTAACAATTAATAAGGACATTATATGAAAAAAATGACTTTAGCTATGCTGATCGTAGTAGCTCCTCTCACTTTAATTAATGCATCCTTTGTGTCTGCTGCGAAACCTGCCGATACAAAGCAAATAGTTCAAAAGCAACCTGAATACGGTATCAGTGTTGCGAGTGCTAAACGTGAAATAGCATTGGAACTGAGTCGACAATACGCTCAGGTCTTACCGGCTCTGCAATCTGGCATTAACCGATATAATTTAACTGTCAATGCGGATCAAGTGTTGCAGTCTAGTGGTATTGCAACTCAGGCATTACATAAAAGTGAGCGGGCTATTCGTTCGGCAAAAGGTTTACCAACTAGGTCGGTACAAAACTCCATTTTTAAGCGCGTTGATAATCCTAACTTAGTTCAATTTCGTCTCGCTGACGCAAGTATGCTAAGCGACTGGCAGCAAGGTGTATCTCCGTTATTTGCCTTCGAGCCAGAGGGCAATGATAAAGACTGGGCTAATATTGAAGCCTATGATGTAAATGGTGATATTCAGCTACTCGATGTGTACCAACTGCCAGACAGACCGGTCATTGTGGTTGGGTTAGATAAACAACAAACGATGCGTGAAGGGCTAGCGGTAATGCGCAAAATATTAGCTCAAAGCACTGATTCAGCAAAACAACTCAAGTCGGCCTATCCTCAGCGAAGTGCGTCTAAATCTGGAGATAAACCGATATCGACGACCTTAATTAAGCAGATAAGCTTACAGGATGATCAGGAACCTTGGATATCAGGTGCAGCTGAAGTATACGCGATAGTGAATGGCGTTAACCCTACCCGTGATGAGCCAGTCCTTGATATCATTGAAATGCCTTATCTTGATTATGCAGAGAAAGAATACTATCCAAATCAAGTCGTCATTCATTGGGAACGCTATCGTTGGGCTGCGGCAGATATTATATTGATGGAGCATGATGACGGTACAAATTACAAAGAACTTGCTACGCAGCTCGTCTCTGCTGCCGAAACAATTTTAAAAGCAATTCCAGATCCTGAAGTACAAGGCTTTGCTATTATAGCCACCATCACCAATGGAATAATAAAATCGTTACCTGATGCATGGTTTACTAATGACGATGATTTTGTGGATGCATATTACACCTTACAAGAAGGTGAAACATACACAGATCACTATGGCGCAGGTGGTAATGCAAGAGCGACCTTTGCACCTCTGGTTATTCAGCCAAGGTAAATAATCTATTACTAAAATTGTGTGGTGGTATCGCTAATGCCACCACAATTTAAGATTAACGTTTGGGTATACTTAGATTAGTTGCTGGAGAACTAAGATGAATCAATTATTTACATATATTGAGGCTATAAATGGCGTTGATGAAAAAGTGCGTATAGTTAATAAAGTGATCACTAACAACTCCTACAATGACCAAGGCATTACTGTCACTAGCTTTGAAAGCCTATTATCTTTTTCTAATGGTGTTATTTTAAAACACTGTATCGAGTTTGATGAGTTACCACCATCCTCTGAAGTATGTGCGGAATATTGGGTTAGCTATGAAGTTATAGATTCATCAACTGAAAGTGTAAGCCCAATGAAAAAAACATTCATCAATAAGTGCCAAGAAAGCTTTTGGTTAAAAATACAGAAAATGACGTGAATAAACCAATGAGAATTCGATAGCTACCTGACTGGATGCCACTCCTGAGTAACCAATAATTGAAACTAAAAATACCCCTAGCCTAGACTTATGGGGTATCACAGAACTAAACAACCAAGATCAACGCATAGAAAAAACGTTAGCATGAACCGCGGTACAGCTTCATTGTGGTAGTAATAAACACTGAAACCCACTAGACACCAGTTCCTTACCGTTAATAAACCTCTTCCGCAAGTTCGACTTTAAGCTCGCCAGCTTTTGCTATTTGCTCTGAACTCATATTCGTTTTTACTTCTCTGATAGCATTAGCAGCCTCTTGATAGCCATCTTCATCAGCAAGAGAGTACCAAGCTAGAGACTGTACAAAATCACTGTATACGCCATGACCATTACGGTAAGCATACCCTAACTGATACTTACTGTAGGTATTGCCGTTATAGGCTGCAGATTTATAAAAACTGAATGATTTTTTATAATCAGATCTTTTTACAGCACATTGCACTCGGTTATCATAATAGATATCAGCTAACGCGACTGCAGAACGAGTATATTCATCTTCATCAAACGTTTTTTGGTATATCGCTATTGCCTCAGCGCAATTTTGTTCTACGCCTTTACTAAACTGGTAAGCGTAACCAACTTGATAAGCCGAACGAGCATCGCCAAGATCAGCTGATTTTTTAAACCAGTAAAATGCCTTTTTATTATTTTGTTTAACCCCTTCTCCCAACTTATATTGGAAACCAAGATCATACATAGCACTGTCATTACCGAGTTCAGCACTTTTTATAAAATAATCAAACGCTTTTTTATAATCAACATCAACTCCAGCACCGCCCTCATAATAAATAGTACCAAGTGAATAATAACCATGGGCACTATTTTTCACAGTCGATTTTTCAAACCATTGAATAGCTTTTTTATTGTCAGCATCGACTAGACTATCTTCGTAATAGAATTCACCCATAGCCTCAATAGCTTGTAAAAAACCAGCATTAGCAGCCTGTTCCATATACAAGGTACCTTGCTCAACATTTTCTTGGAAATCACTGTCATACCAAAGTACGTTAGCGGCAGCATAAAGCGCTATAGGGTCCGTACTGTTTTTAGCAGCATTCACGGTTTGCAATTGTTGCTTATCGTAAGATTCCATCGAAAGGTCAAACGCCTGCACTGTGTTTACAGCACAAGCATAAAGTAAAATCACTAAAATACGTTTCATTTTAAACTACCATTTATTAATCATTTGAAATGCCAGTTTAAACTGACCACTCAGGATTATCAATAAATTTGACACTATCCGATTGATATACATATAAAATATAAAACACCCCATCATCCAAGACCCATAAACATAAGACTTAAAGGTGAATACCACTACGTATAAGAAAAAGTCCTTTTAAGTTAATATGTAAAAATCTCAGAGCGAAACGTGAAAACTATTATTGACTCATTCATAATTTTATCTCATGATTATTTTCATTTAAAATGAGTGTCAGTAATGTGCCAGATTTTTGCCAATCAACCCTTAGAAAGTTACAGTTATATCACTCGATCTATTCGTATTAGCGGTCATTCTACAAGCATCAAATTAGAAGCCAGCTTTTGGGATATTTTAGATCAGATCGCGCATCAGCAAAATATGACCACGCCAAGCTTTATCACTTATATCTACAATGAGGCATTACACTACAACGGAAAAATATCCAATTTTGCTTCATTGCTACGCTGTGCTTGCTTACTTTACTTAAAGAGGCCAGATGACGTTATGGAGATAGTGAAACAGCAGCTTATGGAAGCAAATCATAATAATTAAATTTAATGTAACACCCTAGTACTACCTAAACCGTCCTGAATTTAGTTACTCTGCTTTCCACAGTAAATCGGAAGAGTAACCAATGGTCAAACTGATCCACAGCATGTTAAGAGTGTCTGACTTAGAACGCTCAATTTTATTTTATCAACAAGCCCTTGAGCTTAACTTGGCCGATAGGTTCCCTTTTAAAGACTTCACTCTCGTCTATTTAAAAAACAAAGAGTCTGCTTTTGAGCTCGAACTAACCTTCAATCATTCACCAAGTGAAGAACCGGTTCATGGAAATCAATATGGTCACCTAGCTGTGAGCGTTGCAGATATTGATTCCGTACATCAAAAACTAACCAATCTAAATTTACAGCCGAGTAAAATTAAATGTCTGCAGTGGGAAGAACAATTATTGGCTACATTCTTTTTCATCTCAGATCCGGACGGATACAAAATCGAATTTATTGAACGAAAAGGTCGTTATATTTAACCATTTTTAAAACACTGAACAGCGTATATAAACAGGAAGATTTATGATTTGTTTAACTGCAGAATTTATTGCCCAAACGGGTAGCGAAAATCTATTAGAACAATTGCTAACCAGCATGCTAGAGCCATCACGACAAGAAGATGGTTGTATTAGCTATCAATTACAACGCACGGAAGATAAAAGCATCTATCTATTTCAAGAAAGATTTGTCGACCAAGCTGCCTTCGACTTTCATTGCGAGCAAGATTATTTTAAAGCCTTAATTGAAAATGTTGGAAACTTAATCATTGCCGAGCCAAAAATTCAATTCTACATACCTGTTGAATTAAAATAATCATCGGCTTAATACTAAAAAGGCGCTCATCTGAGCACCTTTACCACGTTTGTGCGCAATAGCACTATGACCAGTCTTGTTAGCTCACAGTACTGATAACATCAGTTACGCCACCAATCAGCATTTCTACACCAATCACAGCCAAGATCAATCCCATAAGGCGGGTAACAATACCAAGCCCACTCTCACCGATTGCCGATATGATCTTTGACGAAAAAATAAAACAAACAAAGGTGATAAGACATAAAACAGCAAACGCAGATATGGTAATAATAATTTCACCCCACCCACCTGCTGATGAATAGTTCATCGCGGTGGCAATCGTGCCAGGTCCAGCCAGCAGAGGCACAGCAAGCGGTGATACAGCCACATCTGAATCATTATTGTCTTCTGCTGTATGTAACTTCGAACTTTTGCCTTGCAGCATGTGATAACCGACAAGGAATACTAAAATACCACCGGTTATGCGTAATGCTGGCAGCGTGATCCCAAATAGATGGAAGATTGATTTACCTAAAATCGAAAATAAAACAATAATAACAAAGGTGATAGTCAGAGATTTAACTGCGACTTTAACTTGTTCCGACTTTCCCATACGCCCTGTTAACCCAGCAAAAACCGTGGTATTTGCAATCGGGTTCATAATGGCAAAAAAGGCCATGAAAACGGTCAAAGCATGTTCAAATAATAGGTTCATCTTATTTTTTTCCTTAATAAACAGACGATTTCATCGTAATAATGCGTATATCAACTATACCAGAATGAGCCTGCTAAGTTATAAAATATACAGTTGCTAACAGTAAGGGCCGATGGCAACTTAAATGCAGACGCGGTTATGATACTTAACCACAAAGACGCTATTTTGTTTTTAGTCGAAAATGCACTTGAAATAGAAGTGACTCCCTTTGTCATTCGAAACTTGCATCAACTGCTCATGCAGCGATCCTACTTGCAGGCTTTAAGGACATGAATAAAAGAACGGCCAGACTGACTATAGTCGCGAGCAGCAAGTTAAGATTGTGACGCCCATATATCATCTATATGTAAAAAATAAGCAGAAAATCATTCCTAATGATATTGTTACTTAAATACAAATAAGGAAGTGTCACAATGCCTGTGCTGCAACGGATCAGTGTAACCCTATTTTTAATCACCATTCTCGCGGGGTGTGCCTCACTGCCCGAAGAGATCGAACATCCTACTGAACCGTTAGACACGCAGCCAGTCAGTTCATTGTCCGCATTGATTGACTCTCATAGACCTCAACAAACTCGACCTGAGCAAGAGCAAGCAGGAATGAACGCAGTTCTGTTACTGGATAGCGGTTGGAATGCATTAGCTCAGCGCTTGGCACTTATCGAAACAGCAGAGCACAGCATCGATATCCAGTATTACATTTGGAACAGCGATGCGTCAGGAAGCTACCTAGCAAGCCGCGTGCTCGCAGCGGCCGATCGCGGCGTTAAGGTACGGGTCATGCTTGATGATATTAATCTTAACGAACGAGAAGATCTGCTCGCGACACTTGATCGTCATCCGCAAATAGAGATCCGCATATTTAATCCAATCCCCACTCGAGGATTAACCAAGTGGCTACATTTCATAGGTGACTTTTCTCGTCTAAACCGCCGTATGCACAATAAGTCATTTACCGTCGACGGGGCAATGTCCATTGTCGGGGGGCGTAATATCGGTGATGAATATTTTGATCTTTCTGATGACATCAATTTTCGTGATCGTGATGTACTGGTATCAGGTCCGGTGGTAGACGATATTCAAACTGGCTTTGGGCAATACTGGAACAGTCGCTGGTCTTACCCTGTTAACCTACTGACCGACAGCTTACTAACTGATGACTTACTAACTAATAGTACCGCTGTAGAGCTAGCCATGCTGGATGAGGTGCCAATGCCCCGCTACAAACATTATCCCGCGTTACCAGCAAGAAATGAGACTGCCAAACGCTTGTTAAAAGATTCAATACAACAATCATCTTGGGTACAAGCGCGTTTTGTTTTTGACCGCCCAGTCCCTATCGATGCCAGTGATACCAACAAGCCCAAGCTGACAGCTAAAACACTAGGCGAGTTGGCGGCTCAGGCCGAGCAAGAGATATTATTAGAATCTGCTTATCTGATATTCGATGATCGTCAACTGGCCGCGTTACAGACATTGACTAACAAAGGCGTGCAGGTAAAAGCACTCACCAATTCACAGGCCTCTAATGACTTAGTCGCTAATCATTCTGGTTACGCAGCACGACGTCTGGACATGCTTGACAGTGGCATGCAGCTATTCGAATTAAAACCAGATGCTAGTCTGTGTGAAGCGTCGACGAAAGACATGTCTAAGTGTGCGCCGATAGCGGCCTATGGTCTGCATGCCAAGTCGGCTGTTTTTGACAAGCGTGTCGCAGTTATCGGTTCTTTTAACTACAACTTACGGTCAACCTATCTCAATACAGAGTCTATTTTAATTATTGAAGATCAAGCTGTGGCGATAAGTCTGGCAGATGATATTGAGCAGGCGATGAGTGAAGATAATAGCTGGCGCCTGGACTTAGATGACGGTGATATCCGTTGGTATTCAGGGAAACAAAGTTGGAAATGCGATCCTGAGACTAGTCAATGGGAACGCTTTAAATCAGGTTTTTTACAATTGCTGCCCATTGAGAAGTACTTGTAAAACGAGCGAGCAGTGTCGAACTTGTGGCTAGGTTTACTTAGCCACAACACACCGCTGTTTGTATGTTTTATTCATCGCTTAGCAGACTTACCTTTACTGAAAAAATGTCGCTTAAACATTTTAAAGCTCACAATTAACATCAGCAGAGATAACATAAAAGCAAGTAACGCTGCAGACCAACCATAGGGACCGGTTAAACAATCTGGGGTCTTACAAACAACCTCAAAGGGTTCAAACATCACTAACCAATAGCTAAAATACCCAGCTGAAATAGCTAATATACTCGTAAATAAAGCAGTGGTAACAAACACCATAGGCGTTAATGAAATTGTAGACGTTTCATCATTCGCAGTCAAAATTACATAACAGAGAAAACCACATAGAGTAGAAAAAAAGACGACGACAATGGATAATAAGGCATTAATGATTGCGGCTGGCAACAACAAAACCAGAAAAAACGGCATTGCGATTAACACTACCAGTATGCTTTTATTGCGCTCGCTCATGCTTTACCCATATTATGAACTATCGTTATGATGAAGCTTACTCCGCCGAAGACTTACTTTTTAGTTGTTTAATTTCGGCTTTTAATTTTTTTATTTCTACCGGTCAACACAGAACATAACAACAATGATAACGATAAAATAAACATCGATATACTCTGTTATCAAAGGAGAATCAATAAATACAAATGCTGCAAACGCACTACCTATAGCAGATCCAACATACCACGCACCATAAAGAGCGACAAGGCCCATATCTTCCATGTTTTTATTAAAAAATTAGTCCCAGTTTTTTACAGCCCTACTCTCGTTACAACTATATGATGAAGTATCCACTGCCGCTATCGTCTTTAAATCGCAACAGCACAACACTGATAAGCGACTATTTATCATTGAGAGTTATTTATTTGCTCTGGTATTATTTTTCTAAATAAAACCAATATGATTAACTCAGTTGGAACAAACCTTAATCAAAATTATTTAACTAGGAGTGATTATCATGAGTAACTTACTTAACCAAGCACAAACTATTTACACTACTGCAAAAGACACTGCAAAAACATCTATCACTGCTGGTTTTGGTGTTTATGGCATTATCCTTGATGAAGCATCAAAATCATCAGATAAAGTGACACAACTTTTTGAATCTCTGGTTGAGCGCGGTACGCAAGTAGAGCCTAAACTGAAAGAGCAAATGTCTGCCATTTTTGCTAAAACAATCACGTTAGAATCAATTGAAACTAAAGCACAAAGTATCACTAGCCGTTTTACAGGTGTTCAAGGTTCAAAATTAAATGAATTAGAAAGCAAAATTGACCTACTTACGACTATGGTTAGCGAACTAAAAACGACACCTAAAAAAATAACTAAAGTACCGGCAACTGCTGAAGCATAATAATACTTTAACTGTCGTGGTGAATTGCAATGAGCCTCCTTATTTGGAGGCTTTTTTGATCTTGGAGTAAAGTGCGAACGGCTTGTTAGAATAAAGAGAGTGCGCGGTTCAAGTTGATACCACATCTACATCATGGCGTTCTTCTTTAACGTCTATGGCATCAAATTTATGCTCAGTGACGGGATTATGCTAATCCCACCCAGCTTATTTATTATTTTTACCGTAATTTATAATGGTCTGTCGATAAAGTGACAACAAGCGTTCGTCTTCTACCGCGATACCCACCCGTTGTGGCTTATTACTGTCCCATTCATCGTGCATATACTCACGTTTATCGAATTTTTGTATTGTCATGCCTTCCGCAGGGCCATCGGTGACTACACGTACAGGCCCTTCTCGTAGGGTAAACAGAGACGGGTCTATCACATAGGCGATAGCCGATGGATCATGCACATGACAGCCCTCTAGGCCGACTTTCTCGGAATAGAACTTTAAGTAATAACGGCTGATATCCCAGATAAACTGACCAACTTCACCAGCATCGTCCCTGAGGCGATCAAGATAGTCTTTGGTAAAGAAGCTTTGCTCGGTCACATCCAGACCTATGATCACTACGGGCCAAGACGCACCGAAGACCATATCTGCAGCGTGGGGATCATCATGAATATTGGCCTCGGCATAGGGAGTCACATTGCCTCGGTGATCGTTAACACCAAATGCACCGCCCATCACCACCACTTCTTTCACCAGGGTCACAATGTCGGGAGCAGCCTCCAACGCCAGCGCAAGATTGGTCAACGGACCCACGGCCACCAGTGTGATTTCACCGGGTTCGGCCCTTAGGGCATCTATAATATATTGATAAGCAGGACGCGGATCGGCCACGACGGATAATTCAGCAGGTGCTTGCACATAGCCAAAGCCAGACTCGCCATGTACCACAACAGTGGCACCAACGGGCGGACGAACAATAGGTTTCGCGGCGCCCTTGGCTACATCAGCCTGCAAGTTATACTTTTGCTTTAGAAAAAGGGCGTTATGAGTGGCATTTTCTATGGTGGCATTACCATAAACACAGGTTATGGCCTTAAGCTCTATTTCGGGGTGTGCTTCGGCAAAAATGATTGCCATCGCATCGTCAATGCCTGGGTCGGTATCCAGAATGATTTTTGTTGTCATAAATACTGCTGTTCCAACTAAATAAAATGTTTAATATACCAATATCTGGCAGAAATAAACGTGATATATAGCTAAAAAATTAACTTGTATTAAGTTTAATTTGATAACTAAACTTCTTGTAGTGTTATTCACCATTTCTATTGACCGATACGATCGGTATTTAGCTTTGCCTATAACGACAACTGGCTAACGTCTAAATTTGTTTATCCTATTGATCCTGAACTTAAATTATTTAAAGGGGAACAATATAATAATGACGATCGCAATTTTAGGATATTCCTCGACTCCTGCCCAGATCGTTGGGGTCGCTTACTCATGCAACACAGGGAAGCTGCCGTCGCGACAATAGAAAAAATAAAACCCAAAAAACTACAAGATTCTGATTACTTACTTGGTGTTCATGATATGTATCGGATGAGCGCATTACGTTTTAAAAAACAATCCGATGGACCTTTCTTAGATAATAACGATAAATTAGCTGCGCCGCCAATATCGTCACTCAGAGAGTTTGAATACGCAGCGAATTCACTTTTCATCAGCAATGACTCAACTTAGTTATTATGATTGGGACAATCGGCAGCTGTTTTATAGCTTCTTTCACTAATATTGAAACAAAATACTTACCTGATTTAGTCTTGGATACGGTAAGTGAACTTGGTTTTCCTGTGAAGTAGCGCGACCACTTTATTTTAAGCGGTTGCTTTGATTTAAATTTAGGGTAACCAAACCCTGACTTAAAAAAGGACTGAAAACCTTTGTTAAGGTATTTTAACGCCTGTTGCAAAAGCACGCTTGATACGTCTTTCAGCCACAAAAAGTCGGGGTTTTACGTCAAAGATGATAAATATATTTATGAATGTAAATATTTGTACTAGCTTAGTCCGACAAACGCTTACATTTTAAACATTGAATAAGACTTTTTAAAAAACCTATAATAATCCTACATATTATTAAGGCGTTTAAAATGAAAAATTTATTAATACTGCCTTTTCTTGTTAGCGGTTTGTCTGGTTGTTCTGGTTGTTCTGGTTGTTCTGGTATTCGTCAAACTGACGCAACGTTTGATGCCCATGCAGAAAATGTAAATGTATTATTTATGCAGTTCCCTGGTGGTGACACCCAAGAACGAGCAATGGAATTAACGCCAAAACATTCTGAAATCGTGACAATTAAGTCAACAGTTTCAGATACCTCATCAGTCCTTGGTGTACTAAACCGCATCATTGGTGTTGATCAAACTAAAATTGCGGGAATAATCAAACAATAAATCAATCTCTTACATAGAAAACAAAAGAATTATGCCATGTAAGATAAGAACAAAATTATGGTTCGCTACGTAAAATATAGCGAACTAATTCCCACCAATCATTATTCCAAGCGTAGCTGATACGACCCAAGACAAAAGCAAACAAGCAGTCGAATTACTCGCGATTATATTAGCTAAAAATACAATTTATGGTGTAAAGCATCAATTTACATCTGGAACGAAGAAGAGGCATTGTATGGTTTTTTTAAAAATAACATTTATCATTACGTTTATGATTAGCATTTTCATATTATATAACTGGGTATGGAATACTGACGCCAATTAAGGTGAGGTGAATTGCAATGATCTCGCTTACGACCATCACACGAGGCGTAATCTTAATAATAGGCATTCTTATTACATATTTGCTATATGTTTACTCTTTATTACGGGAATGATTTTGTCTTATGATTGCTAGTTCGAGGTTTTGCTCTAGAGATGAAATCGCTGATATATGGCCTATTGAATACAAAGGTGATAATGCGCATAACGACTCTAGGTAGAATATAAATTCTTCAGCATTCTATTTTTGTATTATGGAGTCATCGTGATTGTTCGGTCTTACTCAAAATTTTCAAAGGATAATCAGTTTTATCATAAACTGCATATCATTTCTTTATTGATCATAACCTTGTTTTCGGCCTATCAATTATTGGAATTCAACCGCATCATTTTTTCTTTAGGGTTTATTTTTATTATTCCTTCGATGGTACTGCTGTCTAAATCATCAACGTATAAAAGAAAATATTTTAACTAAATTAAGAACTGATCGCGCGGTAGGAAAAAGCAATGGCGATAAGTCTTGCGAATGATATTGAGCAGGCGATCCCCTAAGATAACAGCTGGCGCTTGGACTTAAATGACGGAGAACTCCGTTAGTATTCGGGCACTCAAAGTTGGGAAAGCGATCCTGAGACTAACCAGTGGCAACGCTTTAAATCAGTTTTTTACAATTACGGCCTATTGAGAAATATTTATAGATAAAATTATAAATGTATCTATTTGCTCTGGTATTACCTTTCTAAATAAAACCAATATGATTAACTCAGTTGAAACAAACCTGAATCAAATTATTTAACAAGGAGTGATTATCATGAGTAAATTACTTAACCAAGCACAAACTATCTTAACTGTCGCAAAAGACACGGCCAAAACATCTATCACTGCTGGTTTTGGTGTTTATGGCACTATCCTTGATCAAGCATCAAAATCATCAGATAAAGCGACGCAACTTTTTGAATCTCTGGTTGAGCGCGGTACGCAAGTAGAGCCTAAGCTAAAAGAGCAAATGTCTGCAATCTTTGCTAAAAAAATCACGTTAGAATCAATTGAAACTAAAGCACAAAGTATCACTAGCCGTTTTACGGGTGTTCAAGGTTCAAAATTGAGTGAATTAGAAAGCAAAATTGACCTACTTACGACGATGGTTAGCGAACTAAAAACTGCACCGAAAAAAGTAACTAAAGTACTAGCAACTGCTGAAGCATAATAATACTTTAACTGTTGTGGTTAATTGCAATGAGCCTCCTTATTTGGAGGCTTTTTTGATCTTGGGGTCAAATCAGATAAATATGAAATTTATGCACAGAGGCAGCTTTGGTATTGCCTTCAGCAAATTCAATTGCTTCCATTAAGCCTTGTTGAATACTTTCAAATGCACGATTCATTGTAACCTCCATAGGTATCGGCTAGAAATTAGAAAACCCTGAACAGCACACAATGGCTATTCAGCTATAGCAGGATATGTTTCATCTCTTCTGTCTGAGCTAAGTAATATTCACAACGTTCTTGAATACTATGTTTATACTTTTCAACATACTCAAACTCTGCATCGGTGAGCTGCCAAGCTAGATTTACTGCTTTATCCACATTATTGATAATAGCTTTCGCTAGTTGCTTCATCGTTATTTCAAGTACGTTCTGCTTTATCCCACATTCTTCAGCAAAGAGCATCAACTGATAAGCATGCACTTCATCAGGTTCGAATTCATCACCAATAGCCATCGCAAGTTCTTGATCAAACTCTGGATACATCTGCACATTAACGAGATCGTACCATGGAGTAGGTTCCAATCCATCTGCAGTAACATAGAACGAGTAATTTTTGCCATGAGAATCGGCATTGCAGACAAGTAAATTAAAAATTGTCCAACGGAGCATGTCATATTTAGCTTGCGCGGGATTAACACAGTGCTGTGCAATACTAAACAGCTTTTCTAAACTCACGCCTTCACGGATCTCTTTTACGTCACGACTGCTACCTAAATTTCGTTCATACTTTCTAGCAACCGAAAATCCAAGCGCCTGGCATGCATCAATCATATGGCGACGCATTACGATTTTTCGTTCCGCATTATACATGCGGTCGAAACGCGTAACAGATAGGGCTTTATACTTCCCTATTGGCATAGCCTCGACTTTCGCAACCTGCATACCGATAAGTTCAGCAAGTTTCATAGTAATAAACTCATTGAGTACCAGATGCTGCTGAGTATTTTTTTCAAATTTAACGATGTGGGTTGAACAAAGTTCTCCTTCACCAAACCCGTATTCATTATCGATGTGGAATAGGTTCAATTTAGACTGAACCCCTGCCACTGAAAGACGTGGTTTCCCGTCCCAAATTTCCATCGGCCACATTTCTGGGTCTTCGATTCGTTTTATAAGGTCTTCTTCGCAGATCGAAGTAAAAGATGTTACTTGTGGTTTCGCGTCCACTGGCAAATATAATATAGCGCCAGATGTATCGAACCCAATACCCTTGATTAGAGCAAATGTATTGTTTTTGGAAATACCGAGGGCCTCAATGAGATAATCAAGTCCTTTGTTTTCGGGCAGCAAATTGGTCAGATAAATCGATACCTGTGAACTAGGTACTCGGCCACTAAGTGGAAGCTTTGGCGAGATAGGAAAACCCTTATCCTGCCATTCTTTGGTATATTCGATAGAGAAATATTCAGTATCAATGTCAAAACATATTTCACCTATGATCATCCCCCTAAAATGCATTTCTAGCGTATTAAAGTTAGAACCATTCATTGCTGCCACCTAATGTATTTTTGTTACTAGGTGTATCTACAGCGAGGCTGATACCAAGACCATTAAGGATTTTAACTATTGTTGAAAAGTATACATCTTCGCCCTTTTCAACTCTGATCAAGGTCTTCTTGGTAACACCACAAAATGACGCTGCGATTTCTTGAGTCATCGATGCTGCCTTTCTATGGTCTTTAATCAATTTACCTAAGGTGCTTGGATCAAGTTGAGTAACCATTCTACTGCCCTAAAAAGTGTACTTATGGTTACTTTAGGTCTTCATATGCTTATAAGCAAGAAAAAGTGTATCTATCTACACTATTCTTATTACTGACATTGGTATTTAGATTAAAGTGTACGATCATTCACTTTTAATAAGGGCTTATATATACAAACTAACAAAGTGTAATATCGTACACTTTTATTTTACATAGTTAGCCCACTTAACGAGTTAGATAACGGTCGTAATAGTGTCATCAACACCGTCTTATCGCCGGACTTCAGTACAGCGCATACCTAATAAATTTAGACTTCATTCACAGTATGTATTCTCAACCTAGTTATGAGCTAGGTATAACAACTTTTATATAGCCGCCATTAAAACCAAGCTCAAGGGTCGGGGCACCGTTGGTTACGATTTTGACTACATTGCTGGCTTGAGCGATATTGGCACTGCCGATTTAATACAGGATGATAGTAATAGATAAGACCGCAGAGTTTCAGTGTGAAAAGGTGCATAAAGTGGCCCTCCACTCTAAATCGAGGTATTACGCACTCGATTATAGGGATAAATATATTTATGACTGTAAGGGTTTTATAGTGATATTGACAAATAGCAAGATTCTAACTTTAGCAATACGAAGATAAATACGGATCATTAAAATCTAATAAACATCCAAAACTTGATCTTGAAATAGTCCTTAAATTCAATGCATGATAGGATAATGCCTTCAATTTCTTATGGTTACGAATTAATTACACACGGAATCCTTGAGGGATCGCTAATATTTCAAGTTAGTAATACTCGGTACTTACAATGTGATTTTAAGCGTGATATTCAAGCTGCTAATAGTTATAAAGGGAAATATGGTAGATCAAGTCGGAAATATTGAGATGGCTCACCCTCATACAGCAATAACAAGCTACAGTGGTTATATTTATCAAGGAAAAATAGCTCTATTACATTGTCTTAGATTAATTGAACAAGCCCCAGAAGAAAGCCGAAGACTAAAATTACAAATTGAAAGTATTGAAGACTTTGCAATTTTAAATATTAATAATTCTTGTAAGTCATTACACCAAGTAAAAGCAAGAAAAGATCGTCTCTTCTCAGACTATAGAACTGATATTATTCAACAGCGAGCTAAAGCTGAGCGACACGAAAATGCTGAAGCATTCTTCCATGTATCTTTACAATTGAGACGCATCCCAGATACATTTGAGGATGATTATTCCCCTGTAACGTTTTACCAATACTTTGATACTAACGATAGCCCTGTTGACCACTGCACCCTTAGCAATGTTGATCTTTTTATCGAACACCAAATCGAGAAAGTTTACAGCACACTTTTTCAAAATGAAGAATACCGTACTAATAATGACTATTTACTCAAGAGCCGTCAGTTCCTAGAAGATATTATTATCAAGCATGTTATTGATGTCCATAGTGAAATACAACAAAGCAGCGCAACAGGTGCAGTGCAAAGAGGAGTGGCTGCTCGTCGCAATATTGAATTCAATGAAATTTACGAAGTATTAACAGAAAACCTCAATGACCGAGCTTTAGATGAAAGTTATTTTCACTATTTACTGTTAAAGGATGCGGGAATATATTTCCATGCGTACTGCCAGAAACTAGGAGTCAACGAGGAAAATACATTACTTAAACTAAATTATTATTTTTCTAAATTTAACAAACTTGATCGTAACTCGTTGACAAAATTTATTCGAGCAATAGTGCCGCATAAAAAAGTTGGATTTAATAACATATCTCAATATAAAGATAATACATTCCATCTTGATGATTTTAAAAGAGGATTATTGAAAGTATTGGATCAAATGGCACAATCTGAATTTGATGAATCCTTACAATTACCATCGTTTTTTTTTCTGGGAAAATAACAATGAATATCTATACCCAACGGCAATTCACCATCACGAAGATGATGCTGAAGATCTCTGCATTGAAATAATCGAGGCATCAATAGCTGATGACGTTAACTTTTTGTTTGAGGGTGGAAAATTAGTTAATCGACATATTAATTGTCAATCTATTTTCTCAAGTGTTGCAGTTGGTAACCAGATTGAATTTAACCTAGAAGATGGATTTTCGGATGAACTAAACGAGAACAGAATCAATAGTTTTAGAAATGTATCACTCATATCCATAGCAGAAGCCAAGCGAGTTATAAATGATTGAGATAATAATAAATACCTTTGAAATATTCAACTATTCTAAATTACCAAATAGTGATATTCACATATTTAAATCTAATATAATGGATGATTACTGGGTAATTTATCAAGGTTCACCAAGTCAACTTTTAGAAAAAAAAGGACAGAGTGAGTTAATGGCTCAGTGTAAAAAGGTTTGCACCGATCCCGCTTTCGAAAAAAATGCTAATATTATTTGCTTATGGGATGTTGAATCTATAGACAAAAAAACCATTCGTCAACTCCATCATGCAGAAGAAGATATCTACTTTTTCAAAAAAAACGTGCTTTATTATACCCAAAGTGAACTTACTAGCTTTAAAGAACAGTCTTCAGCTTACCCTCTTCGAAATTTACTTCAACAGTACCCAACAAACCCTGAGGTATTCCAACGCTATAAAGCAAGTATAAATAAAGGTACGTGGGAATCATTACTTTATAGAATATGCATGAAATTAACTTTCATACCTATTGAAAAAGGATCTAATGAAGACATATCAAACCTGTACAAAAATCATGACATCGCTATGAATAAAATAAAAGATAAAGATAGTTTAATAAATTTAAACACCGTGGCTCAAAAATTAAGTGAAAGCGAACTAGCGTGTAAACCTGATAAGTTACTTAATTTAATAATGGAACAACTTGAGACCAGTGAATTATGAACATTAAATTAAAAAAATTGACTATTAAAAACTTCAAAATATTTCATTTTGTTGAGTTAGAAATCACAACAACTAATTTGGCTCTACTTGATGGTCCTAACGGGTTTGGAAAAACATCATTTTATGATGCCTTAGAACTCCTCTTTTTAGGAAACGTATCAAGGTATATTGATTTAGACTCAAATGTATCTAATCTACGAAAACGTATTGGGAGTTTCCCACTTCTTTATGATGGCACTAAATCCGGTGACTCACTGTCGATAGAAGCAACAATTGAGATAGACCATAGTGTTAAATATATAAAACGATGCGCAACAAAAGAAACTCTGGAAAGTGCGAAGCGCATATCGGATGCTAAGTTCGACTTTTATGTCAAAGAATTAGAGAGTGATAAGTGGGAAAAAATTTCCCATGACGAGACTTATCTAACTAAGCTGCTCGGAAATAACTACAAAAAAAATTATGGTTTATTCCACTATATTGAGCAAGAAGAAAACACTGCAATGCTTAAAAGCAAAGGTGAGTCAAAGCAACAAAAAATTGATCACCTATTTGATGTTGAAGATTACCGAAAAAAGATACAAAAATTAACAAAGATCAGAAATAGTATTGGAAAACTAAAAACACCGGCTAAGAAAACCACATTAGGTACTTTGCTCGAAGCCCTTAACTCTTTAAAAAAAGAATCGCTCCCCGATAGCTCTAATTTGATACCTCATACCCACCTAATTGAGACCAAAAATTTCCCTTGGGATGGCGAAACTGTTGACTTTAGCACTGGTACATATGCTCAATGGACTAGTGAAAATGGAATATTAGCGCGCTTAAAATATTTAAAAGAAAATAGTGATGATTTCTTAAACAACCGTTATAACGAGAATATCAAAAAAAGTTAGCTCTAAAATCTAAGGCGCTTATACCCTTATTACAATTTGGCCACCGCCTTGACCGCATTGCTCAATATAAAATTGAAATTGATTTATGTGAGGATGCGAAGCAATATGTGGACAATTCCAAAACTGGATTAGTTAAATTAGTTGAAAACAATCTAATATTTCCAAAAATATCAATTAGAAAAAAATTTCCCGAACACCTCAAATTTGAAGAATTCGAATCACAAGTTGGAGAGTTAAAAATATTACTAAAATCATCGGATCAGTTAAGCCAGCATTTATCTCAACTTGAATCATCTAGAGCGCAATATTTAGAGGATCATGATACATATCAAAAACAGCTTGATTCAAATGAATCTGAATGCCCTACATGTGGACATGACTGGTTAAGACATGAGGTACTTCTTTCTCAGTTTAAAATACAAGAACAAGCATTGGCGTCGATTCTTAAGGCTAGCAACTCAAGTTTACAACAAATAGTTCAAGACATTGAAACCAAATACCTATCCCAGATTATAAATATTTGTACAGCCATAGTTAACACTGGAAAATCTCAAATTGATTATAAAACAAAAATATGCGATCTTGACGAGAAACAAATAACATACCTAAATCGATTAAAAAAGATCTTTATTAAATATCGGATAGATTTATCTAGTTACTATTTGCCATCGTTTGATTTATCTATAGATACACAAACCGAATTATTAATAAAGAAAGTTAAAACTCTATACAAGCCTGTTATCTATGATAATTTATCTCCAGATCTAGATGATTTATTTACTGAGGTATTTGAAAATAATGAAAACGAATTACTTAAATTAAACATTGCTGCAATAGATATAAAAATAAAGTACTTGCAACAACAATATGCTAAATCAAGATTACAAGATATAAAAGACCAAGAAAAAAAATACGATAAAGAAAAAAACACATTCGATAATGCGGTTACGATTGACGCAAATCTCGGTAATCTAATTCGTCTATACACGGATAATGTAAACGACTATATAGAGAGTATCAGTAAGGGCATTGAAATATTATTCCATATCTATTCTGGTCGTTTACTTCAGAATTTTCATAATGGTTTAGGTATATTTATTGAATCCGATGGCAAATCAATCTCCTTTAAAGATACTCCTAATGCTGAACATGATGTAATTTTCACTATGAGCTCAGGGCAATTATCATCATTAGTAATTGCGTTCACAATGGCTTTAAACCATAAGTATGCCAAGCACTCACTATTGTTGATTGATGATCCAGTGCAGACAATGGATGAAATTAATGTTGCTGGTTTTATTGATCTGCTAAGACATGAATTTAGGGATCGACAGATTTTCATCTCTACTCACGAAGACCACACTTCAAGTTATTTCAGATATAAATTTGGAAAAGCAGATCTAGAAACACAGAGAATAAACTTCAAGGATCTTCAACATAGCATGAATGTTACATAGGAATACCCAATAATGATGTTCTGAACTCGTTTAATGAGTATATGGCATAGAAAAACAAAAAGGCGAATAATCTCTGATTCGCCTTTTTTATTATTTAATTGGGAAATTAATCATCTTGTTAAAGTTAACCAACTTAATGCCATGTTCCCACCCCGATTCAGTAAAAAAAAGACAAACCGAAGTTTGTCTTTTTTTTAATTACCTTTGTCCGAATTTATAACACTCGGCTACACACCAAAATTAGTCGTTATACGCTTCAATTGGCGGACATGAGCAGAATAAGTTACGGTCGCCATACACATCATCGATGCGGTTTACTGTAGGCCAGAACTTGTCTTTCTTCACGTAAGGTGCAGGGTAAACCGCCGTTTCACGGTCATAAACACGATCCCAGTTAGCGTCAACAATATCAGCTAGCGTGTGTGGTGCGTGATGGAGTGGGCTTTGTTCTGCAGTCCACTCACCCGATTCAACTTTCGCAATCTCAGCACGGATGCTGGTCATTGCTTCGATGAAGCGATCTAATTCCGCTTTAGATTCTGATTCAGTTGGCTCAATCATCAGCGTACCCGCTACTGGGAAGCTCATTGTTGGCGCGTGGAAACCATAATCCATTAGACGTTTAGCCACATCAGACTCGGTGATACCCGTAATTTCTTTAAGTGGGCGTAAATCAATGATGCACTCGTGAGCAACACGATCATTACGGCCTTTATAAAGCACTGGGAACAGTGGGTCTAAGTTTTGAGCTAGGTAGTTAGCGTTCAAGATAGCTGTCTGTGTAGACGCTTTCAGACCCGCTGTACCTAACATGTTGATGTACATCCACGTAATAGGCAAGATGCTTGCGCTACCGAACGGTGCAGCCGATACCGCACCGTTGTGACGGCTTTCTTTACCTGTGTCAGCAACCGCGTGACCAGCAACAAAAGGTGCAAGGTGTGCTTTAACGCCGATAGGACCCATACCTGGACCACCGCCACCGTGTGGGATAGCGAATGTTTTGTGTAAGTTAAGGTGAGAAACATCAGAACCCATCGAGCCCGGAGATGTTAATGCGACCTGTGCATTCATGTTCGCGCCGTCCATGTAAACTTGGCCGCCGTTGTCATGAATGATTTGACAGATTTCTTTGATCGTTTCTTCGTATACACCGTGTGTCGATGGGTACGTGATCATGATGCAAGAAAGATTGTCTTTCAGCTCAATCGCTTTAGCACGTAAGTCTGCAACGTCAACGTTACCGTTCGCATCACACTTAGTTACTACAACTTTCAGACCCGCCATTTGCGCTGATGCAGGGTTAGTACCGTGCGCAGAGCTAGGGATCAGACAGATGTTACGGTGCGATTCGCCACGTGACTCATGGTATTTGTGAATTGCGAGTAGACCCGCGTATTCACCTTGTGCACCCGAGTTAGGTTGCATACAAATTGAATCGTAACCTGTGATGCTAATTAACCAGTCTTCTAACAGGTCAATCATCACTTTATAACCAACCGCTTGATCTGCTGGGCAGAACGGGTGCATGTTACTGAATTCAGGCCAGGTTACTGGGATCATTTCGGCAACCGCATTCAGTTTCATAGTACAAGAACCTAATGAAATCATTGAATGGTTAAGCGCTAAATCTTTATTTTCCAGTGATTTAATATAACGCATCATTTCTGTTTCAGAATGGTGAGTATTAAATACTGGGTGAGTTAGGAATGCTGATTCACGTTCAAGTTCAGCTGGGATAGACGTGCTACCGGTTGCTGCTAGTTCAGCTTCTAGTGCATCAATCGAGATACCGTGGTCATCGCCCAGTAGTACGTCGAATAATGTCGCTAGGTCTGCTTGCGTGATGGTTTCATCGATGCTGATACCAACTTGATGTTCAGCGTCAAGACGGAAGTTAATGCCCGCTGCTAATGCGCGAGTAACCACTTTCTCTTTGTTATCTAACTGGTCGTTGTCTAACTGCACTGTGATGGTATCGAACCATGTATTGTTAGCAAGGCTTAAACCACCTTTAACAAGACCAGCTGCTAATAAATCCGTGAAACGGTGGACACGCTTAGCAATATCTTTCAGGCCTTCTGGACCGTGATACGTTGCGTAGAAACCAGCCATGTTCGCTAATAGTACCTGTGCAGTACAAATGTTTGAGTTGGCTTTTTCGCGGCGGATGTGTTGCTCGCGCGTTTGCATTGCCATACGCAGTGCAGGTTTACCATGGGTGTCTTTAGAAACACCAATAATACGACCCGGCATAGAACGCTTATGTTTGTCACACGTTGCGAAGAATGCCGCGTGTGGACCGCCATAACCCATTGGTACACCAAAGCGTTGTGAACTACCAAACGCGATGTCTGCGCCAAGTTCAGCCGGTGATTTAACGCGTGTTAGAGCCAGTAGATCAGAACCAACTGCAACCACACCTTTTCTCGCTTGGATAGCCGCGATGATGCCGCTAATGTCAGTCAGTTCGCCGTTCGTGCCAGGATACTGTAGTACCGCACCAAACAAGTCATGCTCAGGCGCTGTTTCTGCAGGGCCTTGAATAATAGTGAAACCGAAGTGCTCTGCACGTTCGATCATCACGTCAGCTACTTGTGGGTGTACGCTGTCGGCGATAAAGAAGTTATCACATTTTTTGTTTTTAGAAACACGCTTACACATTGCCATTGCTTCAGCTGCTGCAGTTGCTTCGTCAAGTAATGATGCGCTTGCTAAGTCCATGCCGGTTAGATCACACGTCATGGTTTGGAAGTTTAGTAGTGCTTCTAAACGACCTTGAGCAATTTCTGGTTGGTAAGGCGTGTATGCCGTATACCAGCCTGGATTTTCGAATACGTTACGTAGGATAACATTCGGCACGTTGGTACCGTAATAGCCCATACCAATGTAGCTTTTATTTACTGTGTTCTTTGCTGCGATGGCTTTTAATTCTTGCAGTGCGGCAACTTCAGATAACTGAT
Source organism: Moritella sp. (assembly GCF_013215705.1). Taxonomy (GTDB): domain Bacteria; phylum Pseudomonadota; class Gammaproteobacteria; order Enterobacterales; family Moritellaceae; genus Moritella. The sequence continues at coordinate 34,491 of NZ_JABSQR010000025.1, forward strand.
GGCCAGCAACAATATCTTCTGCCAATAAGATCGAGCTTGGTACTGTTTGTTGAATAAGGTCTTCTAAAGAGTCTGCGCCAACTTTCGTTAACATCGCTTTAGTTTCTGCTTCGCAAGGACCGATGTGGCGACGGGCGAAATTATCAATCTGCTCTAACTGGGCAAGTGGGGTATGGGTTTTCATGCAATTCCCTGTATATTTACTATTACAAAATTAAATGACATTTTATAAAAAATAAGTAAGTGCTAATTAAATTCACGTTTCATAAAATTAACTTAGCATTTAAACGCTAAAAAAAACCCCGAGGCTAGCTCAGGGTTTCAACAACAATTAGTCTTCGATTGACTCAGCATAACCAACCGCGTCAAGTAGCGCTTCGAGTTCGCTTTCGTCAGACGCTTTCACGCGGAACAACCAGCCTTCGCCGAATGCATCCGAGTTTACTAACTCTGGCGAGTCTTCTAATTCTTCATTGATTGCGACAATTTCACCACTGATTGGAGCGTAGATGTCTGATGCCGCTTTAACAGATTCGCCTACAGCGCAATCTTCGCCAGCAGTGATTTCATCACCTACGTCTGGTAAATCAATGAATACCATGTCACCTAAAAGGCCTTGTGCATGGTCAGAAATACCGACAGTGTAAGTACCATCTTTTTCTTTACGAACCCATTCGTGTGAAGATGCATATTTTAATTCAGCTGGGATATTACTCATTGTTGAAACTTCCTTTTGTCTTTTACTTAAATGATTATGTTGTTATTTGGTCGCACTAAACTAGTTTTTTACCATTACGAACGAACGCTGGTTTAGTTACGGCAACAGTAACAAGCTTTTTACGCATTTCAACTTCAGCCGTGGCACCGATTGATGCTGGTACGCGTGCAAATGCAACACTAAAACCAAGTGTTGGTGAGAAGCTACCACTGGTGATAACGCCTTCGCATGCTTCGCCTGCTGCGTTAGTGAATACGACTTTTTGACCAGTACGTAATACACCTTTCGCTTCAAGTACTAAACCAACAAGTTTGTCAGTGCCTGCTGCTTTTTGAGCAGTTAGCGCTGCGCGACCGATAAAGTCACGTTCTTGAGGTTCCCAAGCAATTGTCCAGCCCATGTTAGCGGCTAGCGGCGATACAGTTTCATCCATATCTAAACCATAAAGGTTCATGCCGGCTTCTAGACGTAGTGTGTCACGTGCGCCGAGACCTGCTGGTTGTACACCTGCGTCCACAAGTTGCTGCCATAAATCGCAAGCTTGGTCTTGTGGAACCACGATTTCATAACCTGCTTCACCGGTATAACCCGTTGTCGCAATAAACAAACTACCCGATTGTACACCAAAAAATGGCTTCATGCCTTCGACCGCGGCGTTTTGCTCAGCGGTGAATACAGTAGCAGCTTTTTCTTTGGCTTTCGGGCCCTGTACTGCAATCATTGACAGTTCAGGTAATTCAGTCACTTCAACAGTAAATTCTGCAGCTTGTTTGTTGATCCATGCTAAATCTTTAACACGCGTCGCTGAGTTAACCACTAAACGGTAATATTCATCATTGAAGAAGTAAACGATAAGGTCATCAATAACCCCACCATCTTGTTGTAACATTCCTGTATATAGCGCTTTACCAGAAACAGTTAATTTTGCCACATCATTGGCAAGTAAATAACGTAAGAACGGCTTAGCGTCAGCGCCTTTGATATCAACGATGGTCATGTGTGACACATCGAACATACCCGCATCTTCGCGGACAGCATTATGTTCAGCAATCTGGGAACCGTAATTGATTGGCATATCCCAACCATGAAAGTCCACCATTTTTGCCCCTGCTTCTACGTGCTTCGGGAACAGTACTGTTTGTTGAGCCATTCTATAATTCCTTTAATTGACAGTTATTAATCAAGACTTTGGGATCAAGTAAAATTGCTTTGTTGCTTTCGTATAAAATAGTTATGTAAAGCCTATTACATGACAATAATTCGATTATACCCTTAGATAGCATTCGTTAAAAATCATTTAAGGAATAGAAAATCTAATGGTTAAACAAATAATAATGCGGATGAGGCTAACACTTAAATAGTGGAAAAAGTTATTTTAGGGGGATAATGACGTAGTAGATCACAAAAACACTGGACTAGGCAGTTGTTTTTACCAGGTAGGAGCTATATTAACAATGATTAAGCTGCTGCAATGCTTAAAAGCAACCCTGTTAACATTATAATAACTAATGTAAACCGAGTGTTTACATTAGTTATTCTCATTAATAGTGTCTCCAAGCAGGTGGATTAATTACACTATTTAACAATTAACTGTGATCAGCTTAACGACTACTGTTTAGTTTAGCAAGTTCAGGTAACTCACCATCCAAGCCCATGGCACGTTTAATAAAGCTTTGCTTTAGCCCAGGTAATGTATTCGATAAGGTTAGACCAATATCACGGAAAATACGTTTCGCCGGATGACCACCACTAAACAAACGCTTTAACCCTTCCATGCTTGAGATCATCACCGCCGCTTCAGCTTTACGCCAGCGCTCAAATTTACGCAGATGGGCATGGGTGCCGATGTCTTTGTTGGCGAGGTGATTTTCTAATACACACTGCGCCAAACTCGCCGCATCTAACAAACCAAGGTTTACGCCCTGCCCTGCTAATGGGTGAATGGTATGCGCGGCATCGCCAATCAATGCTACCCGCTCGCTAGCAAAGCTACGGGCATAACGCATTTTAAGTGGGAATGCCTGACGCTGACCTTCAATTTTACACAGTCCTAAACGACCATCAAAAGCCACGGTCAGTTGTTTGTTGAACTCAGCGTCGTCCATTGCTAACAGTTCATTGGCACGCTCTGGCGGTAATGACCACACAATTGAACACAGATCCGGTTGCCATAACGGTAAAAACGCGAGTGGTCCTTCTGGATTAAAGATCTGACGCGCACAAGATTGATGTGGTTCAACAGTACGGATATTAGCGACGATAGCATGGTGATTATAATCCCAGGTCGTCAGCGGAATATCCACTTGCGAACGCGTCCATGAATTAGCGCCATCTGCACCAACAATCAGTTTCGCATACACGGGTTCTTGATCTTCTAAGGTTAACCAAGCAGCATCATCGCCGCGGGTTAATTTACGAATACGAGTACCGGTTAATAAGGTAATGTTGCTGGCTGTTTCGATCTGCTCTAACAGCGCTAATTGGATCACTTTGTTTTCAACTAAATGACCTAAGGTATCTGTCATTAGTCCGTCGCCGTCAAATTCGATATGCCCAAAGCCATTACGATCCCAAACTTGCATGGCGTTGTACGCTTGATAACGGCGGCTTTCGATACCTGTCCAGGCATCTAAATTTTGTAATATGTTTTGGCTGGCACGACTCAGTGCACTGATGCGCAATTCAGGTGCATCACCTAATTCGCGATCAAATTCATTACCTTCGATAACCACGATCTTAAGGGTGGTTTCCTTTAATGCTGCAGCAAAAGCAAGACCAACCATGCCACCACCAACAACCGCAATATCATAAGATTGCATATAACATCCTAATTTTGATAGCTTAAAATAACTTGAACGCGCCAAGTGCTTGACGTGCTAATGCGCGTTTATATTCTGGTTTATAACCCATGGTATGTAGGGCTAAATTACGACCTACCACCAGCGGTGCATAATTATTAGCAAACAAAGTCGCTAACGAGGTCGTCATCCAGATCGTTTTTTGATGATCGCCTTGACGTTTGTGCCAGTAGCCTTTGGTGACGGCTTGATTGCCGACATCCTGGTCGCTTAAAAAGGCTTGTTCAATTTGATAATGTAATACCGCCACGTCACGTAAGCCAAGGTTATAACCTTGACCCGCAATCGGGTGTAATGCATGCGCCGCATTACCAACTACGATACTACGATGTTGGGTTGGCTCAAGCGCTTCGGTTAACAACAGCGGATACGAAAAACGTTGACCGGTTTTGGTGAACTTACCTAAACGATAGCCAAAACGCTGTTGTAAACGCGATAAAAACGCCTCATCACTCAATGCCATGATCGCATCCACTTCATCAGAGCGCACTGACCATACTAACGAACTGCGTTGATCTGTCATTGGTAACAACGCCAACGGACCGGTGTCAGTAAAACGTTCGTAAGCTTTGCCTTCGTGCAATTTACTGGTGGTGACATTGGCAATGATCGCTGTTTGTTCAAAATCTGTCACTTCAATTGGTACATGAGTTAATTGACGTACCATTGAATTGTTACCATCGGCACCGACCAATAATTTGCAGCGTATTTGCTGGCCATCATCGAGGGTTAGGTCGGTATGATCTACTTGGCGATCGAGGCTGACTAACTGATTTGGGCAATACCAGTTGATATTGTTGATCTCAGCGAGACCTTGTTGGAATATATGCCCAGCGGTTTGCAGTTCGATCACTTGGCCTAATGCGGGCAAGTTGTATTCGCTGTGATCAAGACGGGTAATACCCCAGTGGCCACGATCAGAAACATGAATGTGTTTGATTGCAGTCGCTGTCGGTGCGATCTTATGCCACAGCTTAAACTGAGTTAAAATCTTCTGTGAACCATAAGATAATGCAATCACACGCGCGTCAAACCCAGGGTGGTTACTGGTCGTAGGCGGATTGGCATCAATTAACGCTATCGATAATTGACGGCCATCTTGGTGTTGTATTTGGCTTACCGCGTGTGCAAGTGTCGCACCGACCATGCCGGCACCCACAATTGCAATATCATATTCAACCACTGACATTTCGATCCTAACAAGTTATTGGAATTAAAAAACGATGACACTATAACAAAATCGCACAACTACAAACAATACAGACCGCGTCTTAAACTAGATGCGGCTAACCTTCAAATCGCGTTTCGATTGGTAGATAAGCTAAAAAGCCTTGTTGTAAGTGATCAAACTGCGCTTTACCCACCAAAATTTCGGTCGAGTTTAACCCTTGTGTCATCTCGGGTTCTGCGGTAATCGCTTCGTCAACACCGGCTTTTGCTGCTAATAATGTCCACGCATACGCCTGTAATTTATCGGCTTTCACACCTTCACCACGGTAATACATCACCGCAATGTTCTGCCATGCTTGGGTATAACCTTGCTGCGCGGCTTTGTTATACCAGCTAAATGCAACGGTTTGATCTTGGAAACAACCGGAGCCCTGATCCAACATACTCGCCAGATTATACTGCGCTTGTACTAGACCCTGTTCTGCCGCTTGTTCAAAATAGCTAAACGCCAATACCGCATTTGGCTTACCTAATTTACCCTGCAATTGCCCTTGTCCTTGTAAGTGCAATAACGCCAGATTAAATAACGACTCTGGGTGGCCACAATCGGCGGCACGTTGATAACAACTCACCGCTTGGCTTAAATAATGTTGCTGACCATCTCCTTGTTCATACTGCAGGGCCAATAAATACAGGGCCATGACCACACCTTCATCGGCTTGTGCACGACAAAAATCGAAGGCTTGCTGTGGATCAGTATAAGCATGGTAAGTTTGACTAAACTGAGTATTACGCACTGCATGTTGTTCGCAGGTAAACGCCGTTTCTGGCCAAATGACGGCTGCAGAGGCACTTGATTTATTACTCAACTTCGCCGTTAATTTGTTTATTAAAGACATAAAACACTCCTTGTCCTATCTACTTAAACCTACCTATAACTTCATCGCTGCGATTGCATCGATAAGTCTCCATTTAGGTAAGCGTTAATACACGCAATATAATCTTAGCCAGCCAGAATTAATATCATCACGAGCCAAGGTTATATTGCGCTTGCGATAAATTAATGCAGTACTGGTATTTTTTTAATTTCACCACTGTCACTTAATTCATTAAAGCAATACGTTGCGCCCATACGCACGTATTCAATGATCTCGTAAAAAGCTTCTTCTGCTTCGTTGCTATCATCTTCGGTATCAATATCCAGTTGCGCAATACTCGCAAAGTCAGCAATCAATTCTTTCACTTCATCACTAGCATTGGTTGATGTCGAATGCACCATGCCAAAACCACCAAGGAAACCTTGCAGCCATTCAGCTAATGCTTCCATGCGTGATTCTAACGGTTGGTCCATATCTGGGATCAATAATTCAAAGCCTAACGTCATGTCTTCCAATGCCGCTTCGCTACTGCTATATATGTCAGCGAATACTGATTCCAATGAATCTGGAATACCTAAACCTTCGTTAAGAAGCTGATCAAACGGTTCTAACCAGGCTTTATTGTCTAGCTTAACGCCACCACATAATAAACCACAGATAACACCGTGCACATCGGCCGGGTGTACTAATAAATCACTGTGTTGTAGCTGCGTATTTACGTCAGCAAAAAGAGGAAGTTTAACTTTATCCATGCGAGGACCTTACCAATAGATTAATGTATTTAGAATAATGGGGGCTATATTAGCATTTCACCCAGATCAAGACCATAGCCAAGCAACCGCGAGTCCGCGTTGCCCAGTCCTTAATCGTTTTAGCAACGAGTACAGACCTTACTCAGGCCCATCTAGATCTTGATCATAACCGTAAGCTTCTTGGTCATAACATTGCTGTTTGAGCCAACGTCCTAACTTAACAATATCGGTTTGTTTGGCGCGGGATTTTTTATACACAAAATAAAAGTTATCTCCCGTTAAGATCTCGTGCATGGGGATCCGCACCAGATTATGCTGCCGGTCTTGATCATTCATTAAGTAGTGATTTAACAAAGTGATACCTTGGTCATAACGTGCCGCTTCTGCCGCCATTAACATATGACTAAAATAGTGAACAGTGGCGGTTTTAGGTAAGGTAAATCCCCCTAACTCACACCAACGCTGCCAATCCTCCCCGAGTGCGCTATCGGGATAAACCGACTGTACCGATAATAGTGGATACTGCCATAACGCATCTGGTAGCGGTTGATCTTGGATCTGTTGCCAGAGTTTTTTACCGCACAGCGGATATAAACGCTCGGCATATAAAAACTGACTGACAAAATTACGTTTCGGTGGGTTCACGGTAATAAAACAATCCGCCACTTGATCACTACAGTCAGGTTCATCCGCCACCATGTTTAATGACAGATCAATTTCGGGGTATTGCTGACGTAAGTTATCCAATCGCGGGATCAACCACTTTACCGCCAACGAGCTGTATAAGGCTAAGCGGATCTTGCCGGACTTACCTTCTCGGAGCTGCTGGCTGGCCGTAGAGATATTCGCCAGTGATTGACTTACCTCTTCATAATATCGCTCGCCCATGTCGGTCATTGATAAGGTTCGACCTCTACGGTTAAACATCGATTCCCCCAGATACTCTTCTAACTGACGTACCTGATGACTGACCGCACTTTGGGTGATATTTAGCTGGTCAGCCGCTTTGGAAAAACTGTTAAAACGGGCGACCGCTTCAAAACATTGCAACGCACGTAACGGGGGAAGTTTCACTATTAGCTCAGCTCATACTAAAAATATATTTATCATTATACTTCATCATAGCTTTTGGAATATGCTAGCCACATCACACTTTTATCTTTCAACTAACCAGCCTATTTACTGTTTATGTTGCTACTTATGCTTTTTATTACTTTATATTTTTATAGTTGGAATTCACTATGCCTAAAATGTCTGTCGGTTTAGCAATGATTTTGCTTATTATTGGTAACATTGTTGCCGTTTTTTCTGATGCCTTAATTAAGACATTATCGGAAGATATCGCGGTATATCAATTTGTGTTTTTCCGACAACTGACAGCTGTACTGCTGCTGATCCCATTTTGTTTAACCAGCAGTAGAAAGAGTTTGGTTGATGGCTTGAAGTGGCATGCGGTACGTGGCCATATTTGGCTATTAGGTGTCATTTTTATGGTTTATGCCATTAACGCCATGCCATTAGCAACCGCCAATGCCATCTTTTATGCCGCGCCATTAATTATGTTGCCCATGGCGATGTTGTGGTTTCAAGAAAAATTAACCGTGCACTCGGTTGCTGCCGGAATTTTTGGTTTTGTTGGCGTACTAATCGTCATCCGCCCAACCCAACTTGACTGGGCTGCTATTGCGGCACTGATTGTTGCGTTCACCTTAGCAGCCAATAATTTATTGATCCGTAAACTGCCAAAACACCAAACGGTATTTCAAACCTTACTGTTAACCAATTTAGTCGGTATGCCGGCGTCTCTCGGGTTAGTGGTATGGGAAGGTAAACCCTGGGATTTCGCCCCACTATTAACAGCGGCTGGGTCAACACTGTTTATCCTTATCTATGCTGGTTTTTGTGTGTTGGCTTATCGTTCTGGCGAAGCAAGTAAAATTGCCAGTGCTGAATACAGTGGTTTAATTGGCGCTGTGGTTGTCGGTCTTATCTGGTTTGATGAAATCCCTGATATCGGCATGGCAATTGGCACCGCCTTTATTATTCTGCCGTTATTATGGTTAGCAAAAGTGGAAGCGAAAAACAAACGTTTGGCAAAACAAGCGAACGCAGAACCAACCAATGCGCAGCAAGACGTCGATAACAGCTTGGCAAAACCATTTTTAGCGACCAACACGTCGGGCGTATAAACATCAGTCACTGACGCGTAACACTGTCAACGGCCGCTATGCATACGTAATAGCGGTCAAATCACCCGATAAATTAGAGTAAAATAGTTAACTGTCACGTCTACTTTTTCCCGTAAATCCCCGTATTTTATACCGATTAATCCATACCACCCGCTAAAATTAATACTAAGCTGTTGGATTTATGGGCAAGTTGATTAATCTCGATCCGCAACTCCAAACTTCAATTAGATAAGCCCTTGCAATGCTCACAATTGCGAGATATAGTCAGGTCAGACATATCAGCCAAGGTGCTTGATATAGCCCTTGTAGCCAGATAACTTAGAGTATAAACATGAGTACAACTGCGGTTGATATTTCAATATTGGGTCGCCACTTTAAAGTCGGAAGTCCAAGTGAAGATGTTGATGAACTTCATCAAACAGCGGCAGTACTGAACAATAAGTTAGAAGAAATACGAACGAAGACTAATATCAAGAATTTAGAGCAATTAGCTGTAATGGCGGCGTTAAATTTTTGCCATGAACTTCGTCAAGAACGTCATAAAACAACAGAATATACAAATACCGTAGATGATCGCATTCAATTGTTACAAGACACCATTGAACGCGCTTTAATCAATAATAACGTTGATAAAGAACCGTCTACAGTATAACCAAATAACCCTGGGGTGATTGGTATGCGGGTTATGTCCCTGAGCCGATAATCACACTTTATAGGCATTCATTCCTGTTGCTATTGTGCAAGCTCAGCTCGTACTGAGAAGCCTGACGCAACAGCTTGAATTGCCGACCTGAACCTTCTGGTTCAGGACTAAACCTTGTAGCCGCACCCTGGGGCCCCCTTCTTGTGTTAACATCAATCCATTACCGAATTTAACGAGTATGGGATCTTGTTTATGTCTGATTTACCCCCCCTAATAGCAACTACCCGATCCGCAATAAGACAACAAATACGCCAACGTCGCCAGCAGCTTTCAATCCAGCAGCAGCAACAAGCAGGCCGTGATCTGGTTCATCAGTTTAGTCAGCACCCGCATATTCAATCCGCCCAACATATTGCTATTTATTTACATAACGATGGCGAACTCGATACCCAAGCGGTTATTGACTGGTGTTGGCAGCAAGGCAAACAAGTCTACATTCCTATTTTACACCCGTTTAGTCACAAGCAACTATTGTTTACCCGGCTTACTGCGACAACGCTATTAATCAAAAACAAATACGGCATTAGTGAACCACCACTGAATGTCACTCAAGTGATCCCGTATCTGGCGTTAGATCTGGTGTGTAGTCCGTTAGTCGCATTTGATTTATGCGGTAATCGTTTAGGCATGGGCGGCGGTTATTATGATCGTACTTTTTCGCAACATCAGTTTGTACGTGACGATCAACAGCCTCCCTACGTGCTGGGTTTGGCCCATGACTGCCAACAGCATGATAATTTACCCATTGCGCCCTGGGACATGCCGATTAAAGAAATAATTACGCCATCCAGAACATTAGCGTTTTGTTAACCATACGTCATTGGCATATTAGGGGAATTTAAGTATATAATCAGATCGATAATATACAAGTCGATCTCCGTATCAAGCCAATCAATAATAATGGATATAACATGACTCAAGATGAATTAAAAAAAGCAGCAGGCTGGGCAGCATTAGAATATGTTCAAAAAGATAGCATCGTCGGTGTCGGTACCGGCTCAACCGTTAATCATTTTATTGATGCATTAGGTACAATTCGCGAAGACATTAAAGGTGCCGTTTCAAGTTCTATCGAATCAACTAAGCGCTTAGAAGCAATGGGAATTGAAGTATTTGATTTAAACAGTATCCCGCACCTTGATATCTATGTTGATGGGGCTGACGAAATTGATAGCAACAACAACATGATTAAAGGTGGTGGCGCAGCGCTAACACGTGAAAAGATCGTTGCTGCAGTAGCAAACCAATTCGTGTGTATTATTGATGATACGAAAAATGTCGATGTTCTCGGCGATTTCCCATTACCCGTTGAAGTGATCCCTATGGCCCGCTCTTACGTGGGACGTGAATTAGTTAAACTCGGTGGTGATCCGGTTTACCGTGAAGGTGTTGTGACAGATAACGGCAATATTATTCTGGATGTATACAACATGCAGATCACCGATCCGAAAGCACTAGAAATTGCAATCAATGGCTTAGTGGGCGTAGTAACAAATGGTCTATTCGCTGCTCGCGGCGCGGACATTGTGCTAACTGGCACACAAGATGGCGTGAAAACAACTAAGTAAATATATTAAACTGGTGTTACCTAACGACACCAGTCCCACCTCCTTTCTGAATATAAACAAAACATATTATATAAGTATAACAATTAGTTATATTCAACTTTATTTGATAAATAAACATTTTTATAATCCAAATTCTGCAATTATCAAACAAATCAGGTAGCTGTAAACCACAAATTAACTATTTTCTTTGATTTTCATCACAAATATTCACTAATGAAATAAAACCTGCTACTTTATCATTTAGTGCGATTTGCAAAATATGTGATAAAGGAATTTACATGACCAACCTCTCTCTTCAGAAAGATAAGATCAAGATATTACTTCTTGAAGGACTACATCAAAGTGCAGTCGATACGTTCACTAATGCCGGTTACACCAATATCGAATCGATTAAGACCGCATTAAGTGAAGAAGAATTGTGTGAAAAAATTAAAGATGTGCATTTTGTCGGTATTCGCTCCCGCACTCATTTAAATGCAAACGTCATTGCAGCTGCAAAAAAATTGGTTGGTATTGGCTGTTTTTGTATTGGTACAAATCAGGTTGATCTTGCTGCAGCTCAGAAAGCGGCGGTCCCTGTTTTTAATGCACCATTCTCGAACACCCGCAGTGTGGCTGAATTAGTACTCGGCGAAATCCTATTATTATTACGCGGTATTCCAGAGAAAAATGCGAAAGCACACCGTGGCGAATGGCAAAAATCCGCAACCGGCTCTTACGAAGCTCGTGGCAAACAATTGGGTATTATTGGTTATGGTCATATCGGTATTCAATTAAGTATTTTGGCTGAAAGCTTAGGTCTGCGTGTGAAGTATTATGACGTTGAAACCAAGCTTTCACTGGGTAATGCCGAGCAGCTCATGAGCATGGAAGACTTGTTAGCAACGTCTGACATTATCTCGCTACACGTACCAGAAACCCCACAAACCAAACTGATGATGGGTGAAGTTGAATTTGCACAAATGAAAGATGGCGCGATCTTCATTAATGCTTCACGCGGCACAGTGGTTGATATTGATGCGCTTGTCTCAGCACTGGCAAGCAAGAAAATATCGGGTGCAGCGATTGATGTATTCCCGACCGAACCAGCATCAAATAATGACGAGTTCATCTCGCCGTTACGCCAGTTTGATAATGTGATCCTAACACCACACGTGGGTGGTAGTACCCAAGAAGCACAAGAAAATATCGGCTATGAAGTGGCTGGTAAACTGACTAAATATTCGGATAATGGTTCAACCCTGTCTGCAGTTAACTTCCCTGAAGTATCACTACCAAACCATGCAGGTTCAAGCCGCCTGATGCATATTCACCAGAACCAACCTGGTATCTTAAACCAGATCACCCAAGCATTTGCTGAAGAAGGGGTGAATATTTCGGGTCAATACCTACAAACTGCAGGCGATATTGGTTATGTGGTTATTGATGTCGAAAGTGCACATGCAGAACGTGGTTTAGCAAAACTTAAATCTATTAGCGGTACTATCCGTTCGCGTTTATTACGCTAGATAGAGCCCTCTCTAACCCTCCCCCCTTAGCTTTTATAGCTAACACTGGAAGGGAACAAAAAAGCCTGTCAGTTTGCGCTGACAGGCTTTTTTTTGCTTATGTTTGTGGCTATTATTGTGGATATAGCTCTCGCAGTAAACCCGTGATCCATTGATGAATCTGAGTTTGATTCGAGCGTTGATGCCATGCCGCCACAACCTCAAAACTGGGTAGTGGCTCAGGTAATACTACTTCCACTAATTTATCATTGGGTAACATACGGGATGGTAAAAATGCCAACACCCCCATCGCCTCAATACAATCTGGCGCGACTGAGAAACTCGGCAGTGACATAATAATATTACGCTGAAAACCCTTTGCAGCGAACCATTCGTCTGCCGATCCCTTTAGCGTCGCCCGTGAAGGTGAAATAACCAATTGTGGCGCGGCGGCAATCTCTTTTAAACTCAGTCCCTGATATTCATTGGCCACCGCCTTCGCAGCCACACACACATGACGCTCTTCATACAGCAGCATCGACGGACAGGTTATCGGAATAAACGCGGGAAAAGTTAACGCTAAATCAATCTCGCCGGTGGCCATTAACTGAATTAAATTATCCGATTCAAAGCGACGAATGATGATTTTTAAATGCGGGGCATGTTGTCTGATCTGCACTAATAAAGAAGGTAAAATAACGCGCATCGCATAATCTGAAGCACTGATTTTATATACCCCATTCAATCGTTGCGGATTGAACTCTGCTAATTCAGTTAATTCACCAATAGCCATTAATATTTGTTGGATTTTGGGGGCTAACTCTTGCGCTTTTGGGGTGGGTACCACGCCATGACTGCCACGAATAAATAGCCTATCTTGGAATATATCTCGCAGTTTTTTCAATTGCTCACTAACGGCTTGCTGAGTAATACCGAGCTTAGCGGCAGCTTTCGTTAAGCTGTGTAACTGTAATAATGCAGCAAGCACCCTTAATTGTTTTATTTCCAGCTTACTGATATCAGCCATATTTGTTTCTCATACACACTTCACTTGATTTTCATTGTACCTAAGCAGCGATATAGTTCAACTAATAAGCCACTCACGAGATAAAGACCATGATGAAAAATGACGTATTATTCACACCAACCAAATTAGGCACACACGTTTTAAAAAACCGTATTGTAATGCCGCCATTAACACGTTCGCGTAGTACACAACCGAACAATATTCCGAATGAATTAATGGCTAAGTATTACACTCAACGCGCGTCTGCTGGGTTTATGATCACCGAAGGTACTCAGATTGAACCTCGTGGTCAAGGTTACGCATGGACACCGGGAATTTACTCTGATGAGCAAGTTGAAGGTTGGAAAAAAGTAACCAAATCTGTGCATGATGCAGGCGGCGTTATCTTTGCTCAACTGTGGCATGTCGGCCGTGTTTCCCATACCAGTTTACAACCTGATGGCGCAGCCCCAGTCGCACCATCAGCAATTCTAGCGGATAACGTGAAAGTATTCATTGAGACGGCGCCAGGTGAAGGTGCATTGGCAGATCCAAGCATGCCACGTGAGCTATCAACCGCAGAAGTAAAAGAACTTGTCACTCTGTATGCACAAGCAGCGAAGAATGCCATGCAAGCCGGTTTTGACGGTGTTGAATTACATTGCGCGAACGGTTACTTAGTGAATCAATTTATCTCGGAGCACAGTAATAAACGGTCAGATGAATACGGGGGTAGTTTAGAAAACCGTTTACGCTTCTTAAAAGAAATAACCCAGGCAGTCGCTGACGAAGTGGGCAAAGAAAATGTCGGCGTTCGCTTTGCGCCACTGTTTTCAAGCACTGACGATGTACGCGTTTATCTTGGTTTAGTTGAAGAGAATCCACATGAAACGTATATCGAAGCTGTTAAGACCATCGAAAATATCGGTATTGGTTACCTATCATTAGCAGAAGCCGATTGGGATAATGCCCCTGATTTACCTGACGCTTTCTATAAAGACGTACGTGATACATTTTCTGGCATCATCATGTATGCAGGTAAGTACTCGGTAGAAAAAGCCAAGCATATCCTTAACCTTGGTTACGGTGATATATTTGGTTTTGGCCGTCCATTTATTGCCAACCCAGATTTGCCAGCGCGCATTAAGCATGATTGGACATTCAATGACGTGGATCCAACCACGATGTACGGTGGTACCGAAGTGGGCTACGCGGATTACGCTGAATATATAGCTTAACTAAAAATAAAAAAGCCTGCTAAATTAGCAGGCTTTTTATTTATTACTCTTTAACAACGCGATCTATCACAAGGATAAATCGTCTAACTTATTAATTAAAGTACGTCTACGCTGTTTAGATCTTTATGTGCTTGGCTTAAACGGGCAACTAGACTTGTTTGACCAGCGCGCAACCATACACGTGGGTCATAGTGTTTTTTGTTCGGTGCATCAACGCCAGTTGGGTTACCAATTTGGCCTTGTAGGTAATCTTTCTTACCTTCGTAGTAGTTCTTGATACCTTCCCAAGTAGCCCACTGTGTATCAGTATCGATGTTCATTTTGATAACACCGTAACCGATTGATTCTTGGATCTCAGCTTCTGAAGAACCTGAACCACCGTGGAATACGAAGTTTAGCGAGTTAGTTGGTAGGCCAAATTTCTCTGAAACGTATGCTTGTGAATCACGTAGGATAGTTGGCGTAAGCACAACGTTACCTGGCTTGTATACACCGTGTACGTTACCGAAAGAGGCAGCGATAGTGAAACGAGGGCTGATTTCCGTTAGTTTTTCGTAAGCATATGCAACGTCTTCTGGAGAAGTATAAAGCTCAGATGCGTCCATATCAGAGTTATCTACGCCATCTTCTTCACCACCAGTACAACCTAGTTCGATTTCGATAGTCATGTCCATTTTAGCCATACGTGCTAGGTATTCACCACAAGTAGCGATGTTTTCTTCTAGTGACTCTTCAGAAAGATCTAACATGTGTGAGCTAAATAGTG
Organism: Moritella sp.; assembly: GCF_013215705.1. Classification (GTDB taxonomy): domain Bacteria; phylum Pseudomonadota; class Gammaproteobacteria; order Enterobacterales; family Moritellaceae; genus Moritella. The sequence continues at coordinate 49,824 of NZ_JABSQR010000025.1, forward strand.
GCTTGCCTGTTTGTGCGAAGAATTCTTCACCTGCGTCTAGTAGTCCGTCGATCCAAGGTAATAATTTTTTCGCCGCGTGGTCAGTATGAATGATAACTGGAACACCATAAGCTTCAGCCATAACGTGTACGTATTTAGCACCGGCGATTGCGCCCATGATAGATGCGCCGTGACCTTCTAGACCAATACCTTTACCTGCGAAGAATGCAGCGCCACCGTGTGAGAACTGGATGATCACTGGTGATTTAGCTTTTGCAGCAGCTTCTAATGTACCGTTGATTGAATCAGTGTTTACCATGTTTACAGCAGGTAACGCGAAGTTGTTTTCTTTAGCAATCGCAAAGATTTTTTGCACGTCATCGCCTGTTACAACACCTGGTTTTACAACATCAAAGATCTTAGACATAATATTAGCCTTATTATTTACATATTTAAGTACTGAATCATTCAGCACGAATTTTTAACATATTTTTTGCCGCCACAGCTAATCTATAACGATAGTTATAGCGATAGCCGTAGCAGCAAAACAACGATTAATTATTCACCATTAGTTGCTAATTGTTAGCTGTTAATTATGCGTTTTTCGCACGTTCTTCTAACATGGCGACTGCTGGTAGTACTTTACCTTCTACAAACTCAAGGAACGCGCCGCCACCAGTAGAGATATAAGAGATACCATCAGCCAGACCGAATTGATCGATAGCGGCTAATGTGTCACCGCCACCAGCGATAGAGAATGCGTCGCTTTCTGCAATCGCACGGCCAATGATTTCAGTACCTTTAGCGAAGTTAGCAAATTCAAATACGCCAACAGGGCCATTCCAGATAATTGTTTTCGCTGCTTTGATCATCTCTGCAAGTTGATTTGCAGAATCTGGACCTAAATCGAAGATCATTTCGTCATCATTGACTTCTGATGCGGGTTTCAATGTCGCTTCCGCCGTTTCAGAGAACTCAGTCGCCACTAATACATCGGTCGCTACCGGGATATCACATTTCGCCATTAATGCTTTAGCGGTATCAATTAGATCATGCTCGCACAGTGATTTACCAACGTTATGACCTTGTGCTGCGATGAATGTATTAGCAATACCACCACCAACAACGAGCTGATCAGCAATTGTTGATAATGAATCAAGCACGGTTAATTTAGTTGATACTTTAGAACCACCTACAATAGCGAGGAATGGACGAGCTGGGTTGTCCATTGCTTTACCTAGCGCTTCAAGTTCTGCAGAAAGTAGCGGACCAGAACAGGCGATTGGCGCAAACATACCAACACCGTATGTTGATGCTTGTGCACGGTGAGCTGTACCAAATGCGTCCATTACGAATACGTCACATAGATTTGCGTATGCTTTTGATAATGCGTCTTCGTTTTTCTTTTCGCCTTTGTTAAAGCGAACATTTTCTAGTACCACTAGCTCACCGACATTCAGTTCGATGCCGTCTAAGTAATCACGTGCTAGCACAACGTTATTTTCTAACGCTTCTTTAAGGTAGTTTACTACTGGCTCTAATGAGAACTCTTGAGCGAATTCACCTTCAGTTGGACGGCCAAGATGTGATGTAACCATCACTTTTGCGCCTGCAGCCAATGCTAATTTGATTGTTGGTAGTGACGCACGGATACGTGCGTCTGATGTTACTTTTCCATCTTTAATCGGTACGTTTAAATCAGCACGAATTAATACTCGTTGGCCTGCAAGATCAAGATCTGTCATTTTAATAATATTCATTGTTTAATCCTTAAAGCTATCAATTTTATAAAATTTATTTCAATCTATTTCAATCTATTTTTCGCTAAGTTAGCGATGTACTGCGTGGTATCAAGTAAACGATTGGCAAAGCCCCATTCGTTATCACACCAGACTAATAATTTGACTAAATGACCATCGCTGACTCGTGTTTGAGTACCATCAATAATGCTAGAGCGTGGATCATGATTAAAGTCTATTGATACCAGTGGTGCCTCGGTATAACCCAAGATACCGCGTAATTCAGTTTCAGCCGCCGCGTGTAAGCAATCATTAATATCTTGAATGGTGACGCTTTTATCGACTGTGATGCTTAGATCCATCGCCGTCACGTTAAGCGTTGGCACTCGCACCGCAATGGCTTCAAATTTATTGGCAAATTTAGGTAAAATACGTTCTATACCTGCGGCTAATTTAGTATCAACCGGAATGATAGAATGACTCGCAGCACGGGTACGGCGCAAATCAGTATGATAAGAGTCAATGACTGGTTGATCATTCATTGCCGAATGGATCGTGGTGATCGTGCCACATTTGATATCAAAGGCGGCATCCAAGACACTGATCACTGGTATCATGCAATTAGTGGTACAAGAGGCACCAGAAATATAAGTTTCATCACCGGTTAATTCGGTATGGTTAATACCATATACCACGGTCGCATCAACATCGGCGCTGGCCGGATGGGAAAAGATGACTTTTTTAGCGCCAGCAGCAATGTGTGCTTCGGCATCAGCCCTCGTACCATAGATACCAGTACAATCGAGTACGATATCAATATCATGTTCCCGCCAAGGTAAATCAGCAAGTTCGGGATGACGGACTAAATGAATACAATCATTTTTGATTTGTAATATGTTATCGCCCAGCTGTACTGGGAAGGGAAAACGGCCATGAGTCGAGTCATACTGAGTTAAATGCGCGATCGCTTCAGGATCTGCTAGCTCGTTAATAACAACGATCTTAATTTCATCCTGACGGTTACTTTCATACAACGCACGAACAACACTGCGTCCAATTCGTCCATAACCATTAATAGCAACTCTAACTGACATAATAAAGATTGAATACCTAGTAACAAGAAACGAACTTCATTGTAGATTAAAATTAGGCATAAGCGAATATGTTGGGATAGGAAATGTATATAATTTTCAGGAAAGCATGATCCCGGCCACAAATTTTCGTAATAAAACAACATTATGATACTTTAAACCGGAATGTTGTCCTATTACGTTATTAAGTACGTAATTAAGCGATCTCTCGATTACGAATTAATCCTTCTTGCATTGTGGTTGCGACCATTTTGCCATCTCGGGTAAAGAAACGACCACGCACCAGACCACGAGAACCCGAGGCACTCGAGCTATCAACCGCATACAATAACCAGTCATCCATGCGGAAGTCACGGTGGAACCACATTGAATGATCGATGGTGACCACTTGCATATTCGGACTCATAAAGCCTTTACCATGTGGTTGTAACGCAGTTGGTAAGAAACAGAAGTCGGATGCATAAGCAAGTAAGTATTTATGAATACGGGCATCGTCTGGCATTTTCCCATTGGCTTTAAACCAAATATAACGCTCTGGCGCAGACTTCTCTTCATTAAGTGGATCAAGATAATGCACAGGACGCATTTCAATCGGTTTTTCACAAACAAACTTGGCACAAATATCATCGGGTAATTCATCACGCAGTGATAATACATGGTCTTGCTCTGACAGTAGCTCCTCCGGTGGCGGCACATCCGGCATTTGATCTTGATGATCGTAACCTTCTCGTTCAATTTGAAAAGAGGCCGTCATGTAGAAAATAGCGTTGCCATTTTGGATTGCGCGAATACGACGGGTGGTAATTGAACCGCCATCGCGAATTTTTTCGACTTCATAAACAATCGGCTTTTTAACATCTCCAGCACGCAGAAAGTAAGAATGGAAAGAATGTACCTTACGATCGGCTGAAACGGTTTCTTTCGCTGCCGATAATGCTTGTGCCATTACTTGGCCGCCAAATACCGCGCCAAAACCTAAATCTTGGCTTTGACCACGATAAATGCCTTCTTCAATGGTTTCTAATGTTAACTGTCCAAGCAGATCTTTTAATACCTTACCCATAAATGCCTTTTTTGAATTCCGGTTGTTATTTTAGTACAAAGGAGCAACGCTACCCCTGTTATGAGAGATATTCAAGCGCTAATTACTGATATTGCAGTGCTGAAATAACATTGCGTTAACTAAATTTAGCGTTTAAGCCCTAACATTAAGCTTAATAACTTAGCCTCATCGCTAACTCATCCCTAAAATAAGGACAAAAAAATACCTTGTTCTCATGCCACCAATGAGGACATAAAAACAAGGCATATTCACAAATGTGAGAACGCGTAATTAAAGTTAGACTACGCCATCAATAATGCACGTAATACAGTAAAATTATTTACGTTATCTCTATACAAGATAGTTAGATATTAATCGGAAAGATTAATATTTAACTTGGTAATTAAGCGTATAAGTACGGCCTCGACCTTTATAATCAAAAGCTTCCTCATTAGAATATAAGATCTGAGCTCGTTGCCCCCACGCCGTGGTATAGTCTTTATCAAATAAATTCTGAATACCAAAACCAAGGCTACCGACTGGCAATTGATAACTGCCCAGTAAATCAAATACGGTATAACCGTCTAACTCATTTTCATCCGCATCTTCATAATCAAACATAGTTTGACTTTGGACTTTCAAACTTAAATCTGAACCATACCAACCAACCCATGAACTGGCTTTTGAACTGCTTGCCTCTCCAGCGCTTAAATCATCCCATTTACCATCAGTTTCAAGCTCTGAGACAACATAATGGCCAGAAGCACCGACTTGTAGGTTATCCATAACCCAATAAGAAACGAGTGCCTCGGCACCATAGACACGCTTTTTATTATCAACATCTTCGATTAATAATGTCGTTTTATTGTATTTAACCGACTTGTCCGATTCTGAGAAATACGCTGCAGTTTGGAAACTTAATGCGTCTTGCTCTGTTCTAAAGCCGATCTCATAACTATTGGTTTTAATGCCTGACATTTTAGAATCTGCAACATTAATACTGTTATTAAGTTTATAATGATCTCCAACCAAGCTATAACTGCCTTGACCATAATATTTTGCCGGATCAGGCAGATCAAAACCTTGCGAGAAGTTAGCCCATACCTGTGACTCAGCAGTGAGTCTGTAGACAGTACCTAAGTTGAATAATCCCACAGAGTAGTTCGTTTCGCCACCAGGAACGGCATCTGCCGATGTACCAGTGCCTTGCGCAATTTTCTTTTGGATCTTGTAATCAACAAAGTCATCGATTTTATTGTTCATGTATTGATAACGATAACCACCATCGACTGACCAATTATCGGTAATATTGACACTAGCCTGAATGAAAGCGGCAACTGAGCCAACAGTAACCCCAGGGTATCGGCCGATTTCGGCATACGTCTCATTGATTAAATTACCGGAGCCATTTGCAATAGTGGGATCAAATAACGCTTGATTACTATCGAATTTATCTAAATATGCATCTGCACCGTATACTAAGTCCACCTTACCAAAAGACTTGGCCAACGCGGTTTTTAGCGAGAACACATCTGTCATTTGCTGTGATGCACCTTGGAAGTACGGCGTATAAGTTTGATCTTCTTTACGGTAAGAGGCCTCAACCACTAACTGATGACCAATAAAGTCAGAATCACTGTATGCCGAACTTAACATGATACGCTCTGTACCATGTTCACGGTCAGATTCGAAGCCTTCTCTGACATCAACAAATGTGTAACCATTAAAATACAAACCGTATGGAGAATCTTGCTGGCTATCATAATATTGAGCCAAGAAGTTTATGCTTTTGGTATCAGACAAGGTTACATCAACGGTTGTTTGTAAATCGATTGTTTGGTTATATTGTAACGAGCCCTGTGTAATATCTGGGATAATTATCTCGCCTTCGCTGTCATAGAATCCTTGAGTTTCGGTATAAACAGCCGAAACACGTGCAGATACCGTGTCATTACCACCAGAAATAGATTGAGCCACTTTATAATCAAGATCATCACCACTATTAAACCCTGAGGTTCCACTCACGTAGCTTTCAAATTGCAGCTCTCCACCTGACGATTTCTTGGTAATAATATTAATCACACCACCGGTTGCGCCAGCACCATAAACCGAAGTAGAACCTGAAAGTACCTCAATTCGATCAATATTAAACGGGTCAATCGAGTCCAATTGACGACTGATAGAACGTGAAGACTGTAATGACACACCATCAATCATCACTAACATGGCACGACCACGTAAGTTTTGCCCATAATTGGTTCTGGCACCACTGCTCACATCCAAAGATGGAATTGTTGCCGCTAAGATCTCACCGAGAGTTTTACCACCACGATATTCCTGTTCAATTTGTTCTGAATCAACAAACCAAACCGTCCCTGGAATGTCACTGATCGCTCTTGCTGTTCGACTCGCCACCACCACTGTGGTTTCTTCTTCTGACGTATACCCTTCTGCTTGAGCAGCTAGCGATACAAACGACACTGCGGATGCAACGGCGGCAGCAACGAGTGTGAGTGAATAATTCCCTTTTTTAACTTTCATTTTTGTTCTCTTGTTTATGTTTACATCAAACCGAATTACGAACTCAAAGATGAATAATTCGTATTCAGCGTTAAAAATATTCAATAACGATTTGTTAGTTAATATTTACTACTTAAAACGCATTACGCTTCAACCAATTCGCATACTGCAGGTTATGAAAACTAATCTAAATTCATCATTATTTTTGATAACATTTGTATTATTCCCCATTAACAATGGCGAATGCTAATGATTATCATTTGGGAGGTCAACTGTTTTTTTTATAAAAACAGTAAAATAAACTATAATTTCATACAGGTAGAGAGATAAACAACTAGGATATTGAACGTTTTAATAAGTAATATTAAAGTAACTTATTACCATAACGCCTACTTCCTCATTAAATATAGAAAGTACGCGCCACCAAGCAACGAAGCCAATAACCCTGCAGGAAATTGCCACGGGAACCAGAATGTTCGTCCGACCCAATCAGCAAGGATCATCAAGCAGCCACCTAATAAACTGGCCGTTAACAATTGATGAGATGCCCGATACTGATGCAGCGATCGCGCCATATGCGGGGCTAACAAGCCAATAAAACTCAGCGGGCCAATAATAATGGTGCATAAGGTTGTCAACGCAGCTACCAGGAGTAATAACAGCAATCGTACTTTGCGACAATCCAAGCCAATACTGGTGGCGGTGATTTCCCCAAGGCCAACCAGATCTAAGCGTCGATGATTTAACAACGCAATACCGGCGAATAAGGCCACTCCCGCACCTAATAGATACACATCACTCATACTGACCAAATACGTCGAACCTGACAGCCAAGTTAGCAATGCGGTCACGTTATCTTGCCCTGATGACATTGCAATGCGTAAAAAAGCATCGAGTCCTGCGCTAAGCGCAATACCGGTTAATAACATTTGCGCCGGTGCAAAATTATGTTTTCGCCCCATCAACCAAATAACCGCAGTGACCGTAAACGCCCCGAAGGTGCCAAGTAACATTTGCTCATAGCGTTCAACCGTCAAGCCAAACAGTGCGCCAAGCACTAACGCTAACGCCGCGCCAGAGCTAATGCCTAATATTTCCGGACTTGCCATTGGATTAGTCGAGACCCGTTGAATGACCGTCCCCGCAATAGCCAATCCGATGCCAGCTAAAAGAGAAACCAGTACTCTTGGCAATCGCAGCTCCATCACTGAAGTATTAAATGACAACACCCAACCGGTTTGGTTTTTGCCGACAACTAAAGCCACCACAAAGAAAACAATCACGAGAATAACCAGCGGAAACAACACCTTTTGGATGTTTCTGTGCTGATATGCTACTTGACTGGTTTCCCTCGATTTAAGCTCAGATTGCAGTAACTTTCGATTTAATAACCAAAGTAAAAAGGGTGCACCCAATAATGCCGTCATTGCACCGGTCGGCAGTAACGCTCCGCCAACGCCCGAGAATGGTTGCACCAGCAGATCTGCCAATAACAACATCAAACTGCCGAACATCCCACTAACAAGGATCTGAGCGATGAGTTTTCTCGCCCCACACAGTCGCGCAATGGCCGGAGCGACAATGCCAATAAAGCCAATTAAGCCAACTTCACTGACCACTGCGGCAGTAATAAATATCGCTAACGTCAATGAAATCACTTTCATTTGCTTAATGTTAATACCAATAGAGGTGGCAACCGTGTCTCCCAATTGCAATACAGACAAGGGCCTAGCAAGTAATAACACGGCAATAATGGGTAGCGTAATAAGCTGTAATACCGTGATGACACTCGACCAATCATTTTGGTTTAATGCCCCCGCCCCCCACACAAATACACTGGCCAACTTTTGCTCATTCAATAGCAATAACATGGTATTGAGTGAGCCAAAAAATAAACTGATCACCATACCTGCCAACACCATATGCACAGGAGAAAACCCACGCTTGGCCGATAATATAAATACCAATAACGTGGCTAGTCCCCCGCCTAAGAAAGCGGGAATAAAACCATTAATGCTACTGTTAACAGGCAAAAACAAGATGCCTAACACTAACCCGAGTTCGGCTCCGGCAGCAACGCCAAGCGTCGTTGGAGAGGCGATTGGATTGCGTAATACAAACTGCATTACACAGCCTGCAACCGCTAATGCAAAACCGCATAATAGCGCTATCGCTAAGCGGGGTAGATACGTAAGGTGAGTAATAAGATGCTGATAATTACTCGCATCATAGTGAAATACCGTTTGCCACAATAAACTCAACCCTTGCGAGTAAGGCGCTGTCCACTGCAGTAAACTCAGCAATACAACAGCAATAAGTGTGCACAGCAAAAAACGCCACCACATGCCTTGTTTTTGTAAAATATTGAGTTTTGCGGCATTCAATTTTGAGGTTCTAAATAGAGTAAATGTATTCATTGCTCGATTACTTAATTAATTGCTGAGTAATATGATCGCTAAATCGTTGCGCAGAAACAAGTCCACCAAACGTCCAAATAGCAGGCAGCTCAAACACTGAATCAGTACGGGTAAATGCCATCGCTTGCCACAATGCCGATTGGGTTAACAGCTTTCTTTCTGCCGCTTTTAATGGACCAAAAATCAATACATTTGCTTGCTGGTGCTCTGCTAATTTTTCGATTCCAGCGGTCGTAAATCCCCACAAATTGCTTTGTTCATGCCAATCGTTAACGAGCCCCATGTTTTCAATAGTTGCCTGCGCTAATGAGCCAGCACCGTGGATCCGAACCGTTTTGTCATTAATAAACCGGATAAATATCAACGGATTATTATTAGCTTGCAGACGTCGAATGTTATCGCCATTCGCCTGTAATCGTTGCTGTGTTTGGGTAATTACTTGTTTAGCTTGTTGTTCTTTATCCAATAATAGGCCGAGTTGTGTCGTGATCTGCATTGCTGAAATAAGCGGTGTTTTGTCATTGTTGTAGACGCTATATACTAAGGTTGGGGCTATCTCACTGAGTTGTTTATAGGCAGCAACCATGTGCTGACTAATCAATATCACATCCGGTTGTAATTCTGTCAGTAACTCTAAATTAGGCTCTCTGCGTGAGCCCACATCGACCACTGAGTTATTGATTTCAGGCTCCGTCACCCAAGTTTGGTAGCCTTTAACATCCGCGATTCCCTGCGGCATAATACCGAGACTTAATACCGTTTCGGCTAACGCCCAATCTAATGCAACCACGGTCTGTGGCGTTTTTTCAAAGTGAGTAATGCCAAGTTCGTGCTTAATTTCTACAGCCTGAACCGAAAAAATACATAATGTAATAATGAAACCAATAATTTTATTCAAGGGCGTTTTCCTAGCTGTTCGTCCATGTTTATTTTCTATAAAGCAGGTGGGTTAAAGACGTGAAGTTAAGGGATATAACTTATCTGCTGACCCGTTTTGGGATGCGCAAACAAAGCCAACTCCATCCCGTATATTTTGTGTAATACCGCTGGAGTCATTAATTCATCAGGCGTACCTTGAGCAATCACTTTCCCTGAATGTAAAGCAATAAGGTGGTCGCTAAATTTTGCCGCCATATTAATGTCATGAAGCACCATAATGACGGTTAATCCTAAGGTTTCATTCAACTCCCGGATCAAGGTTAATAATTCATATTGGTGTGCAACATCTAAGGCTGACGTAGGCTCATCAAGCAAAATACACTGACTTTGTTGAGCCAATAACATCGCTACCCATGCTCTTTGACGTTCGCCACCAGATAAGGTAGCAACAAAGCGCTCGCTAAACGCAGTTAGTCCCACTTTCTCTATTGCATCATCCACCAGCTGGTGATCTTTTTTGCTATATCGGCCAAATGCCCCTTTCCACGGATATCGACCAAAGCACACTAATTCTCGAACCGTAACGCCATCTGTGATTGGTGGGTGTTGCGGCAAATAAGCCACATTAAGTGCAAAATCTTGATGAGATAAATGATCAACGGCTTGATCATCAAATAGTACATGGCCGTGAGTCGGGGAATTTTGACGACTGAGTAATTTAATCAGCGTCGATTTACCACAGCCATTATGACCCAGTAAGGTCGTGACTTTACCTTTAGTAAAGACCAAATTCGTTGAGTGCAGGATCGGTTTTCCGTCAATTTCAAACGACGCATCGACAAGTTGGTACATAAAATGATGTGAGCTATTTATTAATGAATAATTAATCGAACTCTAACACAAACACCTAGTAATGATAATTGTTTTCATTACTATTGTTGTTTATCGTTTGTTACGGGTAGGATATGCTGGCTCACACAATTCAGACTGGAAGTACACATGAAGCACCACCATAAAATAGAGAGTAAAAAGGTCCAACTGTCTATTATTGGACTCATCGCAGCATTAATGGGAATAGGACAAAATGGACTGCTCGTGTCTTTACCCTTTCTGGTGACACATTCTGCGTTTTCTCTCCCTACGTGGTCAATCATCATCGCAATTGGTAGTTTTTTATTCTTACCGGCGGCACCATTCTGGGGTCTATACAGCGATAAAAATGGCCCTAAAGGTGTCGTATATCAGGCGTTAAGTGGGATGAGTTTAAGTTTTTCACTGTTACTATTCTGCGTATTTATGAGCAACAGCTACCCTGGATCAGCTAATTACTGGTTAATCGGCTTAGTCATAGCCCGGATCATTTATGGCTGTACCGTGGCAGGAATGGTACCAGCAAGCCAGCACTGGGCAATCTTATTATGCGGTGAACAAAATAGATTAAAAGCCATTACCTCCGTCAGTATCGGATTGAGTTTAGGTCGCCTTATCGGGCCTATTTTATCCATTGCATTACTCAAGAGTCATGCCTTTGCACCATTAGCTATGATGATTCTGTTCCCCTGTCTTGCGCTATTAGGCGCGCTTTGTCTGCCAACCCCGCAAACAACACCACAGCAAAAACGCAAAACAACAGCTTCATCCTCTGTTGTTCTTAAGCGTGCATTAACCCCCTATTTACTTACCGGACTGTTACTTTGTTTAACCATAGCGTTGCTGCAATATAGCTTTTCCCCACTGATTGAGAATATGACCCAGTGGCCGACCAATAAAATCAGTGACGCGATTGGGGTATTACTCACCATTAGCGCAGCGATCACCTTGTTCACTCAGATAATAGTGATTAAAAAGAAAAAGCTGCAGCTCACCACCATGTATCGTTTAGGCGCGCTATTGCTGTTTGTCGGTTTCTTATTATTCTTGCTGTCGAATATATGGGGGGTCGTTATTGCGATGTCGATAACGACTTGTGGGGCGGCGCTATTAGTGCCTGCTTATACTGCTAAAGCCACAGCAATTGATCCAAACAACCCCGGCGCGATAGCAGGCTACATCTCTATGTCACATACGTTAGGATATGGGCTTGCCTCATTACTGGCTTATACCTCGACCCTTTCACCTGTCTATCCTATTTATATCTGTATTGTATTATCCAGTGGCATTATGGCGATTGCATTTATACCGACTCACATAGCAAACATTGAAAAATACGTTAATTAACGCTTATTGTCAGGGAGACGCGGGCAATCGCTACATAGATTGCGACTTTCACATTTATAAACCAAGCAGCAGCTGGTACGGATCAATTTTAGTGCGTTAGTGCTTGGGTCAACTTGTAAACCGGACAAATGTTTATCTGGCAATTGAAAAGCATCCAGCCACAATTTAGCTTGCCCCAATAAATACGTATTAGATAACGCGGGCGCATATGCTTGCATTTTTATAATGCAATTAAGTAAACCATCGGCAATTAAGTGCTTGGTAAACCCAGGTCGAATCCGTGTCCATTGCGATATCGCTTGTCGATATGACTCAAACAGCGCTGTTAATTGCAATCCGACCACCGCGATCAGTTCGTCGTTCGAGCCAAAGATAAGTTCCGAGGTATGAAACCTATACCCAGAAATAAACCCTGGATGCATAGATTGATTGATGTTTTTAATATCAGGAATTGCGTTGAGCTTATACACCGAGATAAAAGCGATATAGATAGGTTGCCAGCAGAGCAGATCCCAGGTTCGCGTTAACCAATACGCGCGACCGGCTTCTGCTGATGACAGGGACAATTGCTGGTAAAGCTGCTGGATAGTCTCACTGTGGTGCCGAGATATGTGGATCCCTTCTCCGTTATCTGCAGCTAACTGCCCAGATAAATAAGGCGTCACTTGCTTAGATGACTCAAAGAGTACTTCAAAATATTCGTTATTTTGCATAAGGATGAATAAACAATATCAGCTAACAATAAATGATAAACTAGAATAACCACTTGCATATAGTAATGCAAATCATTATCAATTACTTATTGTTACTTGGGCATACCTACTACGTCTTATTGCCTATATTCAACGATTCAACATAAAAAAGGCCTCAACCAGTGTTCCTGATTAAAGCCTTAATTATAAAGTAATAATTTAGCGCTAAACTACGCCATTAAAAATACACGTAATGCCGCAAAGTCATTGGCCATATCAATCGATAAATTTGGCTTGTCGGCACAATCAGCCAATTCTTGTGGCAAACCAATATCGCGACCGAGGATCTCTTCAACTGATTCTTTGAACTTCGCTGGATGCGCAGTACAAAGGAATAAACCGAATTCATCTTCGCTCAGGTGTGCCGTTAAACGGTCATAGGCGATCGCACCATGGGGTTCACATAAATAACCTTGTTCATCTAACGCGGCAACGGCTTGCTTGGTATCTTCATCCGATAAGAAATCAGACGCTAACTCAGATAAGTCCCAACCTTTAACACGCGCCAGTTCTTCGATACGTGGCCAGTTGCTTGGTACACTGACATCCATCGCATTAGATAGCGTTGCTTGGGTTGCTTTTGGATCCCACTCACCGCTTTTTAAATAACGCGGCACCGTATCATTGATATTCGTCGCAGCAATAAAGCGCTTAACTGGTAGGCCTAATGTTTTTGCTAATAGACCTGCAGTTAGGTTACCAAAGTTACCACTTGGCACTGACACTACTGTTTGTGCGCGCTGCGCTTTTGGCAGTTGTGCGAATGCTTCGAAGTAATAACAGATCTGCGCCATTAGACGGCTGATATTAATGGAATTCGCTGAGTTAAGGCCAATTGCCTTACGCAGTTCTTCATCATCAAAAGAGCGCTTCATTAATGCCTGGCAGGCATCAAAATCACCGTCAATTGCGATGGTGCGGATATTACCACCGAGCGTACAGAACATCTGTTCTTGCAAGAAGCTGATCTTACCTTTTGGATACATCACCACAACGTCGATATTGTCCATACCATAAAAGGCATGTGCCACCGCAGCACCGGTATCACCCGATGTCGCCGTTAAAATAGTGATTTTGTCGCCATTACCTTTTTTATCAAAGCTTAGACGTGATAGACATTGCGCCATGAAACGGCCGCCAAAGTCTTTAAATGCCAGTGTTGGACCGTGGAATAATTCTAACGCGCTGATCTTGTCATTTATTTTTGTCACTGGCGCAGGGAAGTTAAACGCAGTCGCAACAATGTCATGTAATTCTTGTTCGCTAAATTCATCACCAATCAGTGATTGTAAAATAACACGGCTACGATCCACTAGGTTCATCTCTAGTAAGGCATCGATATCGTCAATCGGATTAATTTCGCTCGGAAAGAACAGGCCTTGATTTTTACCCAACCCTTGCTTTACTGCTTGTGCAAAGCTAACCGTCTCTGCGTGATCTTTAATGCTATATAATTTCATTGTTGTTCATTCCCTAAAACATTATTTGTGCAACCTGCGTGATAACGATGACCTTATCATAATAAGAGCATATAACCCCTGTTATCGTAAACACGCAGTATTTTTTTGTTATTTCTTACAAAGCGGTACCGACGATACGTGCGCCCTGTTTATCCAGCTTGCAGATATGGCTGAAGCCATCACCGTTTTGGATAAAGTTAGCGTCTAACCAAGCTTTTAGCTTTTCAGCTTGGGCTAAGTCAGTCATCACGTTAAATACCGTCGGACCAGAGCCTGAAATACCGGTTGCCAATGCACCTAACTCTTTTGCATAGTCACGCACTTCATCAAACTTTGGAATAAGCTGCGCACGGTACGGTTCTGCTATCACGTCTTTTAGCATGGCTGCCGCTAGATCTTGTTGTTTACTATAACAAGCGTGAATGAACCCTGCGAGGTTGCGACCATACGTTAAACAATCGGCACGGCTGTATTCTGTTGGCAGAATTTCACGCGCTGCAGCCGTCGAGATACTAATACCTGGATAAGCTACAACCCAATACCATTCATCAAAACAAGGCACTGACTGACTAACAACACCATTTGCTTCGAGCATTAATTGCAAACCGCCTAACGCACACGGAGCCACATTATCATAATGCACACTGCCACTGATCTGGCCTTCTAATTCACCCATTAACAACACCATTTCGTTGTCATCAAGTTCATTATCATGAAATGCATTTAACGCTTCTAAGCCCGCCACAATCGATGCAGCACTCGAGCCCAGACCACTACCAATCGGCAGGTTCTTTTCTAATTCCATGACCAGAGATTTGATTTTTAAACCACGTTTCTCTAACGCTTTTCCGTAACTTAAATAGCAGTCATAAACTATATTTTCACGAAAATAATCTGGCAGTTTATGAGCGAAACGACCACTAGACGCTAATGCAAATTCACCATCTGTTCCGGCGATATAAACACGATCGCCAATCAAGGTGCCATCAATCGGTGCTAACGCAGCACCTAATACATCAAAACCAACACTCACGTTACCAATAGATGCCGGGGCATATGCAACAAGACTCATCATTAAACTTCCTGCTTCCAGTTAAGGGTACGTAATACATCCGCAAATACGCCCGCTGCGGTCACTTCTGAACCAGCACCATAACCACGTAATACCATCGGGATTGGCTGATAATAACGGCTATAAAATGCCAATGCATTCTCGCCATCTTTTACTTTATTCAACGGATCAGATTCAGGTACTGCCGCAATCGATACTTTACATTTACCGTCTTCAATCTGACCGATATAACGTAAAACTTTACCCTCTTCAGCAGCCGTCGCTTGCAAATCAGCAAAGTACGCATCTGCTTTTGGTAGGTTCGCCATAAATTCTTCATTAGTGCCCGTTGCATCAAAGCCAGCTGGAATTGCTTCTTCAACTTCAACTTGGTCTAAGGTTAAATCCATGCCTGCTTCACGTGCAATAATCAATAATTTACGCGCGATATCCATACCGCTTAAATCTTCACGAGGATCCGGTTCTGTAAAGCCATTGTCACGCGCTTGTGCCGTTGCTTGCGAGAAGCTCATGCCTTCATCTAATTTACCAAAGATGTATGACATAGAACCCGACAAAATACCGTTAAAACGAACCAGTTCATCACCGGCGCTTAATAAGTTTTGTAAGTTTTCAATCACAGGTAGACCTGCACCTACGTTAGTATCATATAAGAAACGACGACGGGTTTTTAATGCCGTTGAACGCAGCTCGTGGTAATAATCCATGCTCATGGTATTAGCTTTTTTGTTCGCCGCAACCACGTGGAAACCACGCGCAAGAAAATCAACATACTGACTGGCAAGATTATCATTACTGGTACAGTCAACGATCACCGGGTTAATGATGTGGCTGTGTTTAACTAAGTCTTCCAATGTTGCTAATGAAAATTCAATACCACTGGCAGCAAGATCATCTTCCCAATGCGTTAACGATAGACCTTCTGAGTCGAGTAACATTTGGCGACTGTTGGCGATACCGCAGACACGGATCTCAATATGACGTTCTGCTAAAAATTCTTTTTGACGTTTGATTTGTTCGACTAATGCTGCGCCTACGCCACCGCAGCCTAATAAGAACAGGTCGATGTATTGTTGTTTACCAAAGAAAATATTGTGTGATGCTTTAATCGCGTCATTAGCTTTGCTTTCATCAATAACCGCAGAAATAGAGCGCTCTGATGAACCTTGGGCAATGGCAACAAGATTCACCGATGCTTGTGCTAATGCCGTAAAGAAACGCGCAGCAATACCGTTGGCTTTACGCATGCCATCACCAACCAGCGATACAATGGCTAAGCCATCACGCATTTCGATAGGCTCGAGTAACTGATTACTGATCTCTAAAGTAAATTCGCTATTCAGTGCCCGTTTAGCTTTAGCTGCATCATAACTGTGGATACAGAAGCTAACGCTGTACTCTGATGATGACTGGGTGATAAGGACAATTGATATACCGGCGCGTGATACGGTTTCGAAAATACGACCCGCCATGCCAACCATACCTTTCATACCCGTACCGGATACGTTAATCATGGTCATGCCACTTAGCTCTGATAATGATTTAACCTCGGCTTGGGTTTTCGATACTAAGCCACCGATCAAGGTGCCTTCGCCTTCTGGATTCCTGGTATTTTTAATCAAACAAGGAATCTGGTGCAGCGCAATCGGGGCAATGGTTTTTGGATGCAATACTTTGGCACCAAAATACGACAGTTCCATCGCTTCTGGATAGCTTAATGTTTTAAGTAATTTGGCATCTTTGACTAAACGTGGATCACAGGCGTAAACCCCATCTACGTCGGTCCAGATCTCACAGCATTCAGCATACAGACACGCCGCTAATACCGCTGCAGAATAATCCGAACCATTACGACCGAGCACCACTGTGTTGCCTTGTTCGTCACCCGCAGTAAAGCCCGGCATTAAATAGATATGATCAGCTTTAATTGGATCTTGTTCGAAACGAGCACGAGAAGCGTCAATATCCACAGTGGCTTCTAACACACTGCCCTTTCCGACTAGCTTGTCTTGCGGAACAATCACTTCAACTTTAAAGCCACGCGCTAATAACAGTTGCTCCATGCAAACAATACTCAGTTTTTCACCGATACATAAAATCTTTGCTTCAATGTTTTCAGGGCATTGCGATAATAATTTAACGCCATATAAGTATTCTCTTAATGTCGCTAACGATTTTTCCAGCTGTGTTAAGGCTAACTCCGCATTAAAATTAACGTATTGTGCTTTTAAGCCGGCAACAAGTGCTTTAAAAATACCGTCGATTTCTTCCAGTGAAGACTCGGCGTCAAGGCCACGAACCGTTTGTTGCACCGCGGCAACCAAATTGTTGGTCACTTTTGCTGGCGCAGATAACACCAATGCTACCTGTGACTGTTCAATGTTACTCACAGAGATATCTGCCGCACAGGCAAATCGTTCAGCATTCGCTAACGATGTACCACCAAATTTTAAAACTCGCATCCTTTGCTCCTTGTTGATACAAAAAAGCCCGTTCCTAAATCGGTAACGGGCTCTTTTATTATGTCTGTCTTAGCCCTGCGTATCATCCCACCGTTGTAATAACAGTGTTAATAATGGTGGTGGTAATGAACGCTAAGCAATAAGTCATCATAATATTTAATATATCTATAATAATTTCAATACCTATAGCAATATCAAAAAATGCGACGTTAATCAAGTTTAAAATATATTTAGTTGTTTCACTCTACATCGCTAAATAGAGGTAAAAATGTTGAAATAATGTAAAAACATTGCGATATTGAACTATGTCTTAAGTCTAAGGATTTGTTGTATGGGAAAAGTTTTAGAGGCGCAAATTGCCGGTTCATTATTAGCGTCATTTGATGCTTTTTATAGCCGTTTTTTAGAAGTCACCCGAGGTGCAAAATTACGTTTTGAAAACGCCGATTGGCATGGTGTACAAATCGCCGCGAAACAACGTATCAGCCTCTATGATGACCACGTTGGTAAAACCGCCCAGAAAATGCAAGATCTTGCCGCTGAAGCTGAAGCCGACCAGGTATTTCTGCAAGCAATTAAGCGTGAGTACGAGGCTCTATTACAACATTACCCGAATTTTGAAATAGCCGAGAGTTTCTTTAATTCTGTTTATCGCCGTGTCTTTAAACACACCAATATATACAAAGACCAACTCTTCATCACCAATGCCAATCGCGTGCGAGATCCCGCCTACCCGAATAATTTTTATCGCAGTTATAGCCGCGGTGGACATTTCTCGGAGATCTTACGCAAGATCATCACAGGTTATACCTTTACCGCCCGCTGGGAAGATTTAGACCGCGACTTGGAAAATGTAGTGGATTACCTGAACCAACATGCGCCTAAGCAACTTACCGAGGCCAAACATATCGAAGTGCACATGCTCAACGAAGTATTCTATCGTAACAAGGGCGCATACCTGATGGGTAAGATCTTTGCGGATGGGCACATGTACCCACTGGTATTCCCGATTTTAAATAACGAAGAAAACGAGATCTATCTGGATACGGTTATTTTTGAAAAAGAGGAAACCAGTATTCTGTTTGGTTTTGCCCGTGCTTATTTCTTTGTTTATACCCCTGAGCCTGGTGCTATCGTGCAGTTTCTAAAACCGATGATCCCGCATAAAACCAACTTTGAGATCTACTCGGCTATTGGTTGTCAAAAACACGCAAAAACCGAACTGTTTCGCCACTATATAGAACACCTAGATAACTCTGACGATAAGTTCATTATTGCCCCGGGTATCAAAGGCATGGTAATGAGCGTATTTACCCTGCCTTCTTATGATGTGGTATTTAAGATCATTAAAGATGAGTTTGCACCGCCGAAACAAATCGATCATGCCACAGTAAAAGCCAAGTATCAGATCGTGAAATCCCATGATCGTGTCGGTCGTATGGCAGATACCCAGCAATTTAAGAACTTTGCCTTTCCCAAAGATCGTTTCAGTCAAGAACTGCTGGATGAGTTATTGACCGTTGCGCCGTCAATTATAAAACTGACTAACAGTAAAGTGGTGATCCAGCATCTGTACATTGAACGTAAAATGATCCCGTTAAACATCTATCTCGAACAAGCAAATGAAGAAGAACTGGATAACGCCATTGATGAATATGGCAATGCGATCAAGCAACTTGCTGCCGCAGACATTTTCCCTGGCGATATGTTATTTAAAAACTTTGGCGTGACCCGTCATCATCGAGTAATATTTTACGATTATGATGAGATCTCATATATGCATGAAGTTAACTTCCGCTACATTCCGCCTCCACGCTACCCTGAAGACATCATGCTCGCTGAACCTTGGTTTGCAGTCGCACCCAACGATGTTTTTCCGGAGGAGTTTGAGACCTTCTTATTATCTCGACCTGAAATTAACAAGTTGTTTAAAAAATACCATTCGGATCTGCTTGATGCTGATTACTGGAAGGGACTGCAAGACAATATTAATCGCGGTAACTACAATGATGTATTTCCTTATCGCCGGGCTCGACGTTTTAACCGAGACACATAGTTTTTGACCGAAAATAGTTAAAGCAACAACAGATTGCAGATGATCACTGAATAAAAACATGATGAGGTTAATTATCCATTAACCTCATCACTGCTAACGCTAATAATGCGCTGTTACAGCAAGGGTTCTTTCGCTACGACAACCCCATTTAGGTCGGCATAGATATAATCACCTTCAGCAATACTCACACCAGCAAAATGCAACTCGATACCTGCGTCACCTAAACCACGTTTTTCAGTTTTGACTGGACAGGCCGTTATCGCTTTAACACCCAGGTTCAGAGTATTAATGGTTGCAACATCTCGAATTGCGCCATAAATAACAAAACCAGCCCAGCCATTGTTAACTGCATTTTCAGCAATCATATCGCCAAGCAGTGCGCGTCGTGTCGAGCCGCCGCCATCAATAACCAAAATACGCCCTTTACCTGGCGTGCCGGCAAGTTCTTTCACCAGCGAGTTATCTTCAAAACATTTAACCGTGACCGCTTGGCCACTAAAAATAGTCGCGTTACCATAACTTTGAAAAATAGGCTCCATCACGGATAATTGATCGAAATGGTGATCACACAGATCGGGTAATAGGTCTAACATAGTCCATCCTTAGCATCGTTATTCTTTATTGCTGACAATCCCATAGCAATTCGTTAATAAAACTACCCACATATTAGCGCAGATAAATTATTCCAATCTATAATTAATTAACAAAGTCTATACATAGACAAGAATTAATCAATAAAACTTACCAAATTGTAATTTGATTACATTTTAAGGAATAAAACCATTATTTAGTCATCAACATCATGATTCATCAAAATAAGTCACTATAAATAAATAATATCACACCATATCCAGATAAATAAACGTGAATAGTAAGTACTATAAACCAACGAACACAGCTAAATGCGTGCTGAAGTAGCAAATAAATACTATTGGTGAAAATATTTTTAGTATATATCAGCAGGGTTTACGGCGTAATTTACACGCCATAGAGCCCAACGAATGTACGTTTAAAACCATGTGTGAATTTATAAAAAAATTTGTAACAATTTGATTTTTATATTTTAAATACAATAAAACAACAAAAAAAACCACTATTTCAATTAACGTTAGTCTAGTAATCATGCTTAAATATAAAATATAACTAATTAGAGTTATTTGATAAATATCAAATCACGTTGAGTTATTACGTAACATAATTACATTAGGTTGTTATACTGCTGTTAATAACATATAATCCTACAGTTAAGGAAGCCGTAATACTAAATACCCTACTGCAGCCAGCTGTTTTAGGTAAATAGTCTTATATTTCATGGATGTATTACTCTTACTCCTGAATTAGTTGATATGCGAATTAATCGTCAATATCAATAATCTGGGCTCTATTTGATCCAACGCGAAACTAGGTACGTTTATGCAAACCCCAAACATTCTTATCGTAGAAGATGAACTCGTTACACGTAACACCCTTAAAAGCATCTTCGAAGCTGAAGGTTATTCAGTACATGAAGCAAGTAACGGCGATGAAATGTATGAGATCATTACCAATAACCCTATCAGCCTGGTAATCATGGATATTAATCTTCCAGGTAAAAACGGCTTACTGTTAGCGCGTGAACTACGTGACAAACATAATCTAGCCTTGATGTTTTTAACTGGTCGCGACAATGAAGTTGACAAGATTTTAGGTCTAGAAATTGGTGCTGACGATTACATTACCAAACCATTTAACCCACGTGAATTAACGATTCGTGCGCGTAACCTACTAGGCCGTACTTTTACGAAAATCCCAGTAGCAGACGAAGAAAAAGCAATCATTGAAGAATATCAATTCAATGGCTGGCGTCTGAATATCAACAGTCGCTCTTTAATTAGTCCACTGGATGATTCATTCAAACTACCACGTAGTGAATTCCGTGCAATGCTACACTTTGTAGAGAACCCTGGTAAAATTCAAACACGTGCAATGTTATTGAAAAAAATGACAGGCCGTGAACTGAAACCACACGATCGTACTGTCGATGTAACAATTCGTCGTATCCGTAAGCATTTTGAAAGCATTGCTGATACGCCAGAGATCATCGCGACAATCCACGGTGAAGGTTACCGTTTTTGTGGTGAATTAAGCTAAGTTAGCTTAATTCACATATAATTCGCTGCGCTTTACTGTGTAGCGAATAATAAAAAAGCGCTAATAATTAGCGCTTTTTTTGTGCCTAGCATTCTTGCGTCTTAAATCTGACTAAGCTTATCTCGCCCTTTTACGCCACGTAGAATGGCTTGCAATAACTCACTGGCATCAAATTTAGTTAACGCTTCATCGGCACCAATTTGCTGCGCGCGTTCAGTGCTAATAGCACTCGATAATGAAGTATGCAAAATGATGTAAGTCGCAGATACATTCGGTGTACTACGCACTTCAAATGCAACTTCATAGCCGTCTAAGCCTGGCATTTCGATATCACTGACCAACACATCGATTGGCTTACCAGATTCGACTGCCGACTGCATTATGGCTAATGCATCTTGGCCATTATTTGACACTTGATAATGAATACCAGCTGCATCGAGTGCACCACCAAGTTGATTACGTGCGACCATTGAATCATCCACCACCAAAATTTCTTTAGTGCGAAGTTGTTCAAGTTCAAGCTCACTAAACTGGGGTAATTCCACATCATCATTTGGATAAATGTCCGCTAACAAGCGTTCAACATCCATCAATTGCACTAATTGATCATCAAGCTTCATCACCCCTATGGTATATATATTACAACCGAGTGATGGATCTGGCGCCGAGATGTCTTTCCAACTGCAATGCATGATCTTATCAATATGGCGTACCAAAAAACCGACGACCTGGCGGCTACAATCGGTAATAATAATATTACACGAGTCATATTCCTCTTTACTGACAGGGCGATAACCAACAGCATTAGCCATATCAATAATAGGAATAGTCCTACCTCGCAGTGTCGCTGCACCCATCACCATAGGGTGAGAACCCGGTAAAGAATAAAGGCGGGGGGAGGGTACAATCTCCTGTACTTTCAACGTACCTATGGCAAATTTTTGCTGGAGATTCAACTTAAATAATAATAAACCTTGTGACTGACTCATTACCCTTCCTACTTATTAATTAATACATTTACCTTTGACCTCCGACTATAGCATAATTAATTATTTATACTATTTTATGTAATAAAAATAGTGACTAGGACATGATGGTTATACTTATTTAGTAGAAAGTAGTGATTTACAAACAAAAAAAGACCGCAATAAATGCGGCCTTAATTATTGACGGTATAACTTAGATAAGATTAACCTAAATTCACACGCGCATTGCGGAACATACGCATCCAAGGGCTATCTTCGCCCCACTCTTCTGGATGCCATGAGTTGCTCACACTGCGGAATACACGTTCCGGATGTGGCATCATGATAGTTACGCGGCCATCAGTGGTTGTTAGACCCGTAATACCTAATGGTGAACCATTTGGATTTGATGGGTATTGCGTCGTAGGTTGACCATAGTTATCAACGAAGTTAAGTGTCACTGTACCACTGTTTTGTAATGCTTGCAGATGCGCATCATCACGTAATTCAATACGACCTTCACCGTGAGATACCGCGATAGGCATTCTTGAACCAGCCATGTTACCTAAGAATAATGACGGATTCTTCGGCACTTCCACCAAGCTGAAACGTGCTTCAAAACGTTCCGATTGGTTAGTCACGAAACGTGGCCATAATTCTGAACCCGGGATAAGTTCACCCAAGTTAGATAACATCTGACAACCATTACATACACCCAGTGAGAAACTGTCTTCACGTTCGAAGAAAGCCGCAAACTGATCGCGTGCTTGTGGGTTAAATAAGATTGATTTTGCCCAACCTTCACCCGCACCCAGTACGTCACCGTAAGAGAAGCCACCACAAGCCGCAAGGCCTGCGAAGTCAGCTAGATTAACGCGACCGCTAAGAATATCACTCATGTGAATATCTTGAGCAGCAAAACCGGCACGATCAAATGCCGCAGCCATTTCCGTTTGCGAGTTTACACCCTGCTCACGTAAGATCGCTATTTTAGGCTGTACGCCAGTGGCAATGTAAGGTGCCGCAATATCGTGGTTCACATCGAAGCTTAAGTTAACGTTTAGACCAGGGTCTTTCACATCAAGTTTAAGATCAAATTCTTCTTGAGCACAACTTGGATTGTCACGCAGCGCTTGCATTTTCAGCGTTGTTTCAGCCCACATAGCACGGTAATAAGTACGCGATTCCGCTAATACGATGTCACCGTTACGGGTGAAGCGAACCATATCATCTTCATTGGTTGAACCAATCACATGACAACATGCAGCTAGCCCGTGGCCTGCTAGTGTTGTGAGTACTTGTTCCTTCATTGCTGAAGTAACTTGGATCACAGCACCTAACTCTTCTGAGTACAGAGCCGCAAGATCATCAGTACCTAGCATATCAAGTTCAACATCAACACCACAGTGACCAGCAAATGCCATCTCTGTTACTGTCGAGAATAAGCCACCGTCACTACGGTCATGGTAAGCCAGTAATGATTGCTCTTTCACTAATACTTGCATCGCATCGAAGAAGCCTTTCAGCTGCTCAGCGCGATCCACATCGGGTGTATGTTGACCCAGCTGCTTGTATACTTGTGCTAATGATGAAGCGCCTAGACGATTCTGGCCATTACCTAAATCGATAAGGATAAGGTCAGTAGCACCTTTGTCAGTGCGTAGCTGCGGAGTTACTGTTTTACGTACATCAGTCACACGACCGAATGCAGTAATAATCAGCGATAATGGTGACGTAACTTCTTTGTTTTCACCGTTATCTTCCCAGCGCGTCTTCATTGACATTGAATCTTTACCCACTGGAATAGTCAGGTTCAATTCAGGGCAAAGTTCTTCACCTACCGCTTTAACCGCCGCATATAAACCCGCATCTTCACCAGGGTGACCCGCTGCAGACATCCAGTTAGCAGACAAGTTAATACGGGTTAAATCACCAATTTCAGTCGCCGCAATATTGGTTAATGCTTCAGCAACCGCCATACGGCTTGATGCAGGGAAGTTTAACAATGCTAATGGCGTACGTTCACCAATGGCCATTGCTTCACCAGCGTAAGTATCAAAACTTGCTGCGGTTACTGCGCAATCGGCTACTGGCACCTGCCAAGGACCAACCATTTGGTCTCGTGCAACTAAACCCGTTACCGAGCGGTCACCAATGGTGATCAAGAACGTCTTTTCAGCAATCGCAGGTAAACGTAATAGACGCTCTGCAGCATCTTTAACCGTAACACCAGTAAAATCTAATGGTTCACCTTCGGTGACCAACGTTGTTGCTTCTCGGTGCATCTTAGGGGCTTTACCTAATAATACTTCCATTGGCATATCAATCGGGGTTTCGTCTAATAACGAATCAGTTACCGTCAAATGCAACTCTTCAGTCGCCACGCCAACCACAGAGAATGGGGTGCGTTCACGCTTACAAATCGCTTCGAATGTGGCTAAGTTTTCAGGTGCCACAGCCATGACGTAACGTTCTTGTGATTCATTACACCAGATTTCAAGCGGTGACATGCCTGGTTCATCGTTGTTGATATCACGTAATTCGAATTTAGCGCCACGACCACCGTCATGCACAAGTTCAGGGAATGCGTTTGATAAACCGCCCGCGCCCACATCGTGAATGAAAGCAATGGGATTATCGTCACCAAGCTGCCAGCAACGGTCGATAACTTCCTGACAACGACGTTCCATTTCTGGATTTTCACGTTGTACCGAAGCAAAATCTAAATCTTCGTGTGATTGACCTGAATCCATTGATGAAGCAGCACTGCCACCTAAACCAATGTTCATTGCAGGACCACCCAGAGCGATAAGTTTCGCGCCTACTGGGATATCCCCTTTTTTAACGTGTTGGTCACGGATATTACCCAGACCACCAGCCAGCATAATTGGCTTATGGTAACCACGTACTTCCACACCGTTATGGCTGTTAACTTCAGCTTCATAAGTACGGAAATAACCTAATATGTTAGGACGACCAAATTCGTTATTAAATGCAGCGCCACCAAGTGGGCCTTCTAGCATAATGTCTAATGCACTAACGATACGACCAGGTTTACCAAAGTCGGTTTCCCACGGCTGTTCAAATCCTGGAATGCGTAAGTTAGATACGCTAAAACCAACTAAACCAGCTTTTGGTTTCGAGCCACGACCCGTGGCGCCTTCATCACGGATTTCACCACCAGAACCTGTCGCGGCACCAGGCCAAGGAGAGATTGCTGTTGGGTGATTGTGCGTCTCAACTTTCATCAGAATTTGAATATCTTCTTGGTGATATTCATACTGCAAAGTGTGTGGATCAGGGAAGAAACGGCCGGCTTTTGAACCTTCCATCACCGAAGCATTGTCTTTATATGCAGATAAAACATGATCACCGGTTTGTGCGAAGGTGTTCTTGATCATCTGGAATAATGATTTTTCTTGCTCTTGGCCATCAATGGTCCAGTCAGCATTAAAAATCTTGTGACGACAATGCTCTGAGTTTGCTTGAGCAAACATCATTAATTCGATGTCATTTGGATTACGCTTTAATTGCGTAAAGCTGGCAATCAAATAATCGATTTCATCTTCAGCCAGTGCTAAACCTAATTTAACATTCGCGTCAACAAGTGCCTCACGGCCACCCGCTAAGATATCAACAGACTTTAATGGGCGCGCTTGTGCTTGCACAAATAATTGTTCCGCAGCATCTAAGTGATCAAATACAACTTCCATCATACGGTCGTGCATAAGGCTTGCAGCAATTTGTAATTGGGTTGGTGTAAGTGGTGTAGATGAAGAGAGGTAGTAAGCGATGCCACGTTCAAGACGTTTTATTTTAGAAAGGCCGCAGTTGATTGCGATGTCGGTAGATTTAGAAGACCAAGGAGAGATAGTGCCGGGACGAGGAGTGACCAGAAGGAGAGTTCCTTCGGGTTCGTGTTCTGCAATTATTGGCCCGTAGGTCAACAATTTTTCCAGGACGCTCCGTTCATTGTCACTGAGCGGAGTTGTTACATCGGCAAAATGGATGTACTCCGCGTAAATTGTTATATCCGATAATCCTACATCATTACAACGTTCGACTAATTTATTAGTACGAAACTCAGAAAGCGCTGGCGCCCCTCGCATTATATGCATTAACTTTTTCTCACTAAAAGGGTTACTGGGGAAAAATCCCGGCCATTATATGCAAATTATTACAATAACGATAGCGCTACATGCGCAACAAGTTAATTTACTAATAATTTTTTTGTTCCTTAGCCGATAACATCATTAACAGTATTGATCACATTATTATTCCATATACTGTTTTTTTATACAGTTAATGGTAATTGACTATTGTGTAATGGTAACGAAAACGCTATAAAGATAGATAATTTCATATTCAAGGCTATGACTTGCAAATTTTTTTAGCACGCTTACAACATTTTTTTAAACTCGGCTTGATCATTATTTTAAGCCTGGTTGTTTCCGGCTGTATGCAAGAACAAGAGACCAGAACCCAATTAGAAAAGATCCAAGCAGCGGGAAAACTGCATGTTAAAACCATTTATGGTCCTGCTAACTACTATATTGAAGGCAATAAACCTGCCGGGCTTGAATACGAATTGTTAAAACAATTCAGCGATTATCTGGGCGTCGAGTTAATCATCCACCCCTACCATTCACTAAAAAGTATGTTAGAAGCAAAATCGACCAAGAATAAACCTTTTGCGTTATCCGCAGCAGGGCTAACACGCACCAAAAAACGCTTAACTGAATATCGTATGGGACCGAGTTATTATGAGGTGAAACAATTACTCATTTATCGTAAAGGCAGCTTAAGACCGCGTAATCTGCAGCAGATTGTCGATCCTATCTATGTAGTAAAAAGTTCCAGTCATGAAGAGTACGTGCAAAAACTGCAGCGTGAGAACCCCGAACTCAACATTACTTATAAAACGTTTCCTGATGAAGAGATCTTATTCAGTAATTTAGAAGAAGGTAACATCAAACTCGCGATCGCCGATGATACCTCATTATCTCAGCATCAATATTATTACCCACACTTAAATAAAGCCTTTGTACTTGAGAATGAACTTGATGTCGTTTGGCTCATGAATAAAAACGATGACGATTCATTAGCGAGTGCAGTATTAGCCTTTTTCACCTTGCAGCAAATATCAGGTCAGATGGAGCAGCTACAAGAAAAGTATTTTGGTCACATTGATACCTTCGACTTTGTCGATACCCGTACTTTCTTACGCCGTGTTGATTCACAACTGCCTAAATACGAACCTTTATTTCGTCAATATGCCGGGCAATTAGATTGGCGCTTGCTGGCGGCGGTGAGTTACCAAGAATCGCATTGGAATCCTAATGCAAAGTCACCGACCGGAGTCCGTGGCATGATGATGCTAACTTGGCCCACCGCCAGAGAATTTGGCGTTACCTCACGCATTGATGCCGAGCAAAGTGTGCGGGCCGGTTCTGCCTATTTAGCCAAGTTGATTAATCGCCTGCCAGATACTATTTCTGAACATGAAAAACCTTGGTTTGCATTAGCCGCCTATAATATAGGTTATAGTCATTTAATTGATGCACGAAAAATCACCAAAAAACTCGGTGGCAATGACAATAGCTGGACGGAAGTCAAAAATATCATTCCGTTATTGCAACAACGTAAATGGTATAAATATACCCGTTTTGGTTACGCTAGGGGCAATGAGGCGGTCAAGTATGTCAGTAATATTCGTAAATATTACGATAGCTTGCGTTGGTTTGACGAACAGATAAACCTGACCGAAAAAGTTGCCCGGGATGTGGGTTTTAAGTTATCGACAAGAACAGAACAACGACTGGTTACAGCTGAATAAAAATAACATCCACTGTCACAATATACACATAAAACTGACATAAAAGTTTCATGTGCATCTTATTTATATTACTGTATGTTAATAAGCATAAAGATAAAAAACGCCTAGGACTAGGCAGAGAATATTAAGGATAACAAGATGCTAAAGAAAAGATCAAAATTAAAACTTAAAACCCCAAGACGCCTAATAGCGCGTTCAAGAATAAACCGTTCACTGCTTAATCGCCAGCGCTCATTCTTTTTACAAAATGAATTTTCCGACTTACCTGATTTATTAGATTAACCTTTCAGTAACAACTTCAGGGCTTTTTTCTCTTTACGGCGTCTTTTAAAAAACTGACTCAATAATGCGCCAGTCTCACTAGCAAAAACCCCTGGACGTACTTCTATTTGATGATTCAATTGCGCATGCTCAACCAGATTGAATACCGACCCCGCCGCACCAGTTTTTAAATCTGCCGCCCCATACACTAAGCGCTTCACACGACTATGCACCATTGCCCCTGCACACATAGAACAAGGTTCCAAGGTTACATAGAGAGTGGCATCAATAAGTCGATAATTCTCAACAGTTTTACCCGCTTCACGTAATGCCATAATTTCAGCATGCGCGGTAGCATCGTGCAAATGAATCGACTGATTCCAGCCTTCACCAATGATTTTCTCATCCAGCACAATCACAGCACCAACAGGAACTTCATCAATCGCTTCGGCCTTGCCAGCTAATATGATCGCATGTTGCATCCAGCGTTCGTCAGCTTGTAATTGTTCAGGAGTAAGGGCTAAATTAGGGGCTAGTTCAGATAAAGGGCTTCTATCTTCACCAACGCTTTCGGTAATGTCTTCGGTCATGACTATCTACAATGCAGTGTAATTTATGACGATAATAACATAAATTAAACAGCAACAAAAAAGGGTAAGCCCGATTATCTCCGGCTTACCCTCTATGTCATTTCGACATCAGGTTACTCCCAGTCGAGGATAACTTTACCTGACATGCCTGAACGCATAATATCAAAACCTTCTTGGAATTGATCAATTGGGAAGTGGTGCGTAATGATTGGTGTTAGATCTAAACCTGACTGAATTAATGCAGCCATTTTGTACCACGTTTCAAACATTTCACGACCATAGATACCTTTAATGACTAAGCCTTTAAAGATAACATTGCCCCATTCGATGCTCATGTCATTTGGAGGTATACCCAACATGGCAATTTTACCACCATGGTTCATCTTGTCTAGCATATCGCGAAATGCAGATGGCACGCCTGACATTTCAAGGCCGACATCGAAGCCTTCTGTCATTTTAAGCTCGTCCATCACATCTGTAAGTGACTCTGTTGTTACGTTCACTGCACGTGT
>NZ_JABSQR010000026.1 GCF_013215705.1 Moritella sp.
GTGGCCATGACGGGACTTGAACCTGTGACCCCAGCATTATGAATGCTGTGCTCTAACCAGCTGAGCTACATGGCCATCTTAAATCTCATTCCGACTAGCAGTTAACTGTTTCGTTGGAACGGGGCGCATTATGCTAATTACAGCCAAGTTCGTCAACTATTTTTTAGTTTAAAAACATTTTTATCTACGCCTGTTGAAATTCTGTACGAATCCTGTTCTCACTCTATGCTATTTGTAGCAAAACTGCAATTGTTGATAATTTAAAGCGTGTATAGCCAATCATTATTATTGTAATTGAGTTTAATGATTTATTCGATATTTGCTTCTGTTAATCAATACTAAGTGGTGTTATTGAAATAGGGTGTAAGGAGTGCTGAACCAAAAAACGCTGGCAATTGCCAGCGTTTTATTATGCTACTTTAGATATAGTTTTAGATATAACTAAAGGCGTTTAGCATAAGTAAAATTATACGTTGAAACGGAAATGCACCACATCACCATCTTTAACTATGTAGTCTTTACCTTCTAGACGCCACTGACCTGCTGTTTTAGCGCCAGCTTCGCCATTGAATTCGATGAAAGAGTTGTAACCGACAACTTCTGCACGGATGAAACCTTTTTCGAAATCAGTGTGGATCTTACCCGCCGCTTGTGGTGCTGTTGCATTTACAGGGATAGTCCATGCGCGCACTTCTTTAACACCAGCAGTGAAATAAGTCTGTAGTTCTAGCAGTTCGTAACCGGCACGAATTACACGGTTAAGACCGGGTTCTTCAATACCCATGTCTTCCATGAACTCTGCACGCTCGTCGTCTTCAAGTTCAGCAATGTCTGATTCCATTGAAGCACAGATAGCCACGACTACGGCATTTTCTGTTGCAGCAAGTTTGCGTACTTGATCTAAGTGTGGGTTATTTTCAAAACCCTCTTCATCAACGTTAGCAATGTACATGGTTGGTTTTAGCGTGAGGAAGTTCATGTAATCAATTGCGGCTTTTTCGTCTTTAGTTAACTCTAAAGAACGGACCATTTCACCTTCAGCAAGGTGAGCAAGGATCTTTTCGATTACGGGTAGTTCAAATTTAGCGTCTTTATCGCCGCCTTTGGCTTTTTTAGCTAAACGTAGGATGACCTTTTCACAACTATCTAGATCGGCAAGTGCTAATTCAGTGTTGATAATTTCGATATCATCTAATGGTGAAATTTTATTGTTAACGTGAATGATGTTTTCATTTTCAAAGCAACGTACAACATGACCGATTGCATCAGTTTCACGGATGTTTGCTAGGAATTTATTACCCAGACCTTCACCTTTTGATGCGCCAGCCACTAAGCCTGCGATATCAACGAATTCCATCGTAGTTGGCAATACGCGTTCTGGGTTTACGATCGCAGATAGTGCATCTAAACGCTTATCTGGCACTGGAACCACACCCGTATTCGGCTCGATTGTGCAGAATGGGAAATTGGCAGCTTCGATACCAGCTTGTGTTAATGCATTAAATAGTGTTGATTTACCTACGTTTGGTAAGCCTACGATACCGCATTTAAAACCCATGATTTTTACCTTCTTTGCTATGTACTAAAATTGGTTCACACAGTTAATTATTTACCTGTATGTGTTTAATTATTTCTTTTTTTATTAATTATTGCGCTTTAAACGTATGTAAACGAGTCATCGCTTTGGTCATGCCGTCTTTAGCTAAAATATCGATACAGCGCACTGCTTCATCAATTGCCGCATCCATTTGTTCTTGTTCTTTGGCTTGTGCTTTGCCAAGTACGTAACCGGTTACTTTGTCTTTATGGCCTGGGTGACCAATGCCAATACGTAAACGGTAGAATTCTCTGCTGTTGGCCATTTTACTGATAATGTCTTTCAGACCATTATGACCGCCATGGCTACCACCTTGCTTGAATTTAGCCACACCTGGAGGTAAATCCAACTCATCGTGGACCACTAATATTTGCGTTACATCAATGCGGTAAAATTTGGCTAAGGCGGATACTGATTTACCACTTAAATTCATGAATGTGGTTGGGATCAGCAAGCGCACATCTTGGCCTGCCACATCAATACGGGCAGTGTAACCAAAATATTTCGCTTCTTCACGTAATTGTGTGTTGTGCCATTTTGCTAATTCGTTAATAAACCAAGCACCAGCGTTATGACGTGTGCGGCTGTATTCTTGTCCTGGATTAGCCAGGCCGACAATTAAACGAATGTCGTTGCTCATGGTATACCTATATTACTGTAATGATTGTTTAATGAATGTTCGAGCCAGTCGAACCTTACTCATTGGATAAAAAACGCGCTATTTTACCTTGTGTCAGTGCAAAGCTCAACTGACGTATTCACCAAGTTGGATGATAGCGTGTTTATGATTTAGGTATTTGCTGCTTAGAGAAACAAAAAACCGAGTCTGGTAACACCAAACTCGGTTTTTATTGCACTGCTTAAATTAAATGATTGGCTAATTTAATTAGTTAAACATTGCTGAGATAGATTCTTCGTTGTTAACGCGACGAATTGCCTCTGCGAGCATAGGGCTAAGGCTCAATACGCGTACGTTCGCGAGTGCTGCTACTTCTGGAGACAGTGGGATTGAGTCTGTTACCACGATTTCATCAATGCAAGAATCACGTAGGTTCTGTGCCGCGTTACCTGAGAAAACAGGGTGAGTCGCGTAAGCAAATACACGTTTCGCGCCATTTTTCTTCAATGCGATTGCTGCTGCACATAATGTACCGCCAGTATCGATCATGTCATCAACAAGGATACAATCACGGTCTTTAACGTCACCAATAATGTGCATTACTTGTGCTACGTTTGCTTTTGGACGACGTTTGTCGATAATCGCAAGGTCAGCTTCGTCAAGTAATTTAGCGTTAGCACGTGCACGTACAACACCACCGATATCTGGAGATACAATAACTGGGTTTTCAAGGTTCATTTTTTGCATGTCGGCTAATAATACCGGCGTACCAAATACATTATCAACAGGTACATCGAAGAAGCCTTGGATTTGCTCAGCATGTAGATCAACCGTTAATACACGGTCAACACCAACACTTGAAAGGAAATCAGCTACAACTTTTGCTGTAATTGGCACTCGAGCAGAACGTACACGACGATCTTGACGCGCATAACCAAAGTAAGGGATCACAGCTGTGATACGGCCAGCAGATGCACGACGCATCGCATCAACCATAACGATAAGTTCCATTAAGTTGTCGTTCGTTGGCGCACAAGTCGATTGTAGGATGAAGATATCTCCACCACGTACATTTTCTTCAATTTCAACGCTAATTTCGCCATCGCTAAAGCGACCAACTTTAGCTTTACCAAGTTGGATAAATAGACGTTCTGCAACTTTTTGTGCTAGTTCTGGTGTAGCGTTACCAGCAAAGAGTTTCATGTCGGGCACGGTGTAACCTCAGGTAATCGATGTATTTGGCTGGGATATAATTATACTCCTAAACAGCGGACTGTTTAGTAGAGATCCCCAGCATTAATCTCTTAGAATTCGGTAACAACTTATGTAACATATGTTCGGTGCTGAACTAAAGTTAAAACCTGTCTTACTAAATCATGCAATTCTCTCTTGCTAAATCGTACAATAGCGGCGATTTATTTAAGCCCTTCGCAAGATAAATTTGCATGTGTTTAGGCGCTTTAGCTAATACTACTAATGCGTCAGACTTAGTTTTAAATTCAGAGAAAACACAGCAACCGGAACCTGTCAGTCGAGATGGCGCATATTTTAGCAACCACTCTAATGCTTTTGCAACCTCGGGATGACGTTTTTTCACAGTTACTTCAAAGTCATTTTGCCATTCGTCTTGTAATAACTGATTTAGCGGGCGTTTTGGCGTGTTGCGGGTTAACTCTGGATCGGAAAATAATTTTGCTGTATTGACCTGTGTGTCAGGAACAACAATAAGATAATAGTTTTCATCTACCTCTATGGAGGTCAGTTGCTCACCTATTCCTTCAGCAAATGCGGCATGACCACGGACAAATACGGGTACATCCGCACCAAGTGTTACGCCAATCGCCGCGAGTTGTTCTACATCGAGGTTTAATTGCCAAAGCAGATTTAACGCGACTAAGGTTGTTGCTGCATCTGAAGACCCGCCACCCAGTCCACCACCCATTGGCAGATTTTTGGTTAAGGTAATATCGGCACCAAGTGGTAATGGTGAGTGTGCTTTCAGCGCCATTGCCGCTTTATAGATGATATTGTCGGTAACTGCAATGCCAGGTATATCTGGGGTAATGGTAATGCCATCGCTGTGATTTACATTGATTGCTAACTCATCACCGATATCAACAAACTGAAATAAGGTTTGCAGTTCGTGATAACCATCACTGCGGCGACCATTGATGTATAGAAAAAGGTTTAACTTTGCAGGTGCTGACCAATGACTAATCTTGTGTTGCATTTAACTTCCAGTTGCGAGTGGTGATTTTTATGCGCATATCGGCTTGTTTGATGATGATATTTTTTGGTAACCAAATATTATCGACTCGTTGATATTTAGTATAACTGATGTGCCAGCCGAGTGGATGATTAGCTTGGGTTACTCGGCCGTAATTATCGAGTTGCACATCGTCTGTTAATGGGTCGCCAATGATCCAAGCTCGTAATTCATTTACCGGAATGGGGATTGGACTGAGTTGATTAATCAGTGTTTGTGTATTATGGCCTTGGTATTGGCGGTCATCATCGAGAATTAATGTTGAAATGTTATCACGGCGTTTAATGGTGAGGATATGAATACCAAAGGGACCTGTGAGGTTAATATTGAAATCATTGACAAATTGTTGCCAGTTTAACGTCGCCGAGTTACGTGAATTAGGACTGATGAACGCAATTTGTCCTTGCAGTTGCCAAGTCCGAATAGTTTGTAATTGAATTTGATGTTGCTGCCATAATTGTTGCGGGTTACCTGCTGGAGGTTGTCGCTGTGTCGTCGTACTACAGGCACTCAGTAATATACTAACAATCAAAATGTAAATAGAACGCTGAAATGTCATAAGAGACTCAAAAAAATAAAGTAATGATGATAAAGAGCAAACATGAGCTTATAAAAACAGATATGGTTGATTTTGTCACTTTAAAAATTCATACTTTTTGCGTAGAATAGTCTCCCTATCTATTTTTACAATCATTCACTGTAAGTAATACATGACTCTGTTAGCACTTGGTATAAATCATAATTCGGCACCTGTATCACTTCGTGAAAAGGTAGCTTTTTCACCTGACAATATTGAGGATGCCTTTGCCAGCATTGTGGCGAATGGGGTAGCCTCGGAAGCGGTGATTGTTTCAACCTGTAATCGTACTGAAATATATTGCAAAATTGAGCAAGGCTTACCTGAACGCGTGACTCAGTGGTTAGTCGATTTTCATCGGCTCCCTGCTGATGAATTAGCGGATTGTACTTATCGTTACTACGACGGCGATGCGGTGCGTCATTTAATGCGTGTGGCTGGCGGGTTAGATTCACTGGTATTAGGTGAACCGCAAATTTTAGGGCAGATAAAACAAGCCTTTGCGAAAGCAAAACAGTTGAATGCTGTTGCTCAAACCTTGGATAAGCTATTTCAAAAAACCTTTACTGCAGCGAAGCGCGTGCGCACCGAGACTGAAATTGGTGCGAATGCGGTCTCGGTGGCATTCGCGGCGGTGAGTTTAAGTAAGCATATCTTTGATGATTTATCTAAAACGCGGGTATTACTGATTGGCGCCGGTGAAACCATTGATCTGGTTGCGACGCACCTTGCCGAGCAGAATGTCAGTGAGATGATGGTGGCGAACCGTACTTTATCCCGTGCGCAAGTGCTGGGTGACAAGTTTGGTGCCCGCACTATGACGCTCGAAGAGATACCACATCATTTACATAATGCCGATATTGTTATCAGTTCGACAGCCAGTCCCTTACCTATTATTGGTAAAGGTATGATTGAAAGTGCATTGAAGCAGCGTAAACAAAAACCGATTTTTTTAGTTGATATCGCCGTACCACGGGATATTGAAGAAGAAGTGGGTGAGTTAGGTAATGCTTATCTTTATACCGTCGATGACCTGCAAGGTATTATCGAGCAGAATAAAGAAGCGCGCCAAGATGCGGCTGAGCAAGCAGAGCACATTATCACTGAAGAAGCTCAGCTGTTTTCTGAATGGATAGCGTCATTATCAAGTGTTGATTCTATTAAAGAATATCGTAATTCGGCGATGATTGAAAAAGACATATTACTTGAAAGAGCCATCGCAGCGATGAAAAATGGCACGGATGGTGAGCGCGTGCTTACCGAGTTAGCGAATAAATTAACCAACAAGTTGATCCATGCGCCGACACAAGCCTTAGTGAGTGCGGGTAAGCGTAGTCAAGATGACGAACTATTATTAGTGCGCCGTGTGGTGGGGCTAGAGTCGTAATCACGTCTTTAAAAATAAGCCGTTGTTGATTATCCTTATCCTTATCCTTATCCATTAGCAGCTGCATCCATTAGCAACTGCTCAGTCTATTTCAAATATTGTCACGCTGCGTTGTTATTCCTGCTCGCCTTCGCTTCGCTTGTTGATTGTGCATCTTGAAGTAGCTTGGGTATATATTCGCTAAATCCCAGCTAAATTATCGGAAAGCAATCGACTATTTCCTTACATGTAGGTATCCTTGCCGATCACAACAACGAAATAATCCATATTCAATTGCTGAAGCAGCCTATGTCAGACTTCAGCGATCTATTTAACGGTAATACGAGAGTAAAGATGAAAGCATCGATCATTACAAAATTAGAAGCCTTAATTGAACGTCACGAAGAAGTTCAAGCATTATTAGGTGAGCCAGAGATCATCAGTGATCAAGACCGTTACCGTGCACTAACAAAAGAATACGCGCAATTAGAAGAGTTAGTTTCTTGTTTTAAAGAATACCAAGACGCAAAAGAAGATTTTGAATCAGCTGAAGAGATGCTAAAGGATGAAGATCCTGACATGCGGGAAATGGCTGTTGAAGAATATAAAGAAAGTAAAGCAACGGTGGCGCGTGTCAGTGATGAATTAGAAGTTTTATTGTTACCTCGTGATCCAAATGACAGCAATAACTGTTTCTTAGAGATCCGTGCTGGTGCTGGTGGTGACGAAGCCGCAATCTTTGCAGGCGACCTGTACCGCATGTACAGCAGGTATGCGGAGAAAAAAGGCTGGCGTTTAACAATCATGAACTTAAGCAACAGTGATCAAGGCGGTTACAAAGAAGTTATCGTTAAGATGGAAGGTGACGCAGTATTCGGCACCATGAAGTTTGAATCAGGTGGTCACCGTGTACAACGTGTACCAGAAACTGAATCGCAAGGTCGTATCCATACGTCAGCCTGTACTGTGGTGGTTATGCCAGAGGTCCCTGAGGTAGACGCGATTGTCATTAATACTGCCGATCTTAAAGTCGATACGTTCCGCGCATCGGGTGCGGGTGGTCAGCACGTCAATAAAACCGATTCTGCAGTACGTATTACCCACATTCCAACGGGTACAGTAGTTGAGTGTCAAGACGAACGTTCACAGCATAAAAACCGTGCACGTGCGATGTCAATTCTACAAGCTCGTATTCAAGCGGCTGAAGATGAAAAAGCACGTCTTGAAGAGGAAAGTACTCGTCGTAGCCTAGTAGCAAGTGGCGATCGCTCTGAACGTATTCGTACTTATAACTATCCACAAGGTCGCGTTAGTGATCACCGTATCAATCTAACACTTTACCGTCTAAATGAAGTGATGGAAGGTGAGTTAGATGTATTGATCCAACCTATCATCCACGAACATCAAGCTGATCTGTTAGCGGCGCTTGCTGAAGCTAACTAGGTGTATCGAGAACTGTGAAAACAATTGCACAATTACTGCAGAGGGCTGTCAAGCAGCTCACTGACAGCGAAAGCCCGAAACTGGATGCTGAAGTCATTCTTTGTTTCCTGTTAGAAAAAGATCGCAGTTATCTTTTTACTTGGGATGACAAAGTAATGGAAGATGACATTATTCGTCGTTTTACTGCGCTTATCATGCGCCGTCAGGCGGGTGAACCTGTTGCTCATATTCTTGGTTACCGTGAATTTTGGTCATTAGAATTAGAAGTATCTGCTGATACGCTAATTCCAAGACCTGATACTGAAGTATTAGTCGAACAAGCGCTTGCTTGTATGCCGAGTCACGCTTGCCAAGTATTAGATTTAGGCACGGGTACGGGTGCTATCGCACTGGCTTTAGCCTCTGAATCACCACAAGCGACAGTGACCGCAATTGAATATCAACAAGGCGCGGCTGCATTAGCACGTCGTAATGCCAAACGCTGTGGTTTTGATGTTGCGGTATTGCAAGGTAGTTGGTTTGAACCTTTAAAAGCCAGTCAACGCTTTGATGTGATCGTCAGTAATCCACCTTATATCGACGCGCATGATCCTCACTTAGCAATGGGTGACGTGCGTTTTGAGCCGTTAACTGCGTTAGTTGCTGCTGATAATGGACTTGCTGACTTAAAGCATATTATCAGCCAAGGTTATCAGTTTTTAACCATGGATGGCTGGTTGTTAGTTGAACATGGGTTTGAGCAAGGTGCTGCAGTGCGCGCACTCTTTACCGCATCACATTATCACCAGGTTGTTACGCATAAAGATTATGGTAATAACGATCGTATTACTGTCGGACAACGAAAAGAAGCTTAATCATGAATATTGTTATTCCGCTGCACATCGCGACGCTATTATTAAGCGTGCTGATGTATTTTGTTAACTTTGCCTTCACAGTGAAGCAATCACCATATCTTGAACACGCTGGTTTTATTAAATCACGTAAGGTGATCGATATGATCACCGTGATGATGATTGCGTTAGTGTGTATGGTTTCAGGTCAAGCACCGTTTGTTGATACGGTGATGACAGAAAAATTAGTGTCGACACTGGCTATCACCTTTATGGTGTATATGTCATTACAGCAGGATAAAAATCTATTTTTCCGCTGTGTTGCGTTTGCCGGTAGTATCGGCTGGTTATTTTATGTGTTTTCGTTAGCCGTTTACGGCGAAGCATATTTGCTGAGGTAGTGATGGAATTAGATGCAAATGCAACGCTGACAGAAACAGAACTGGCAGAAGATGTAGCAATAGATAATAACGCTATTGATAGTGATAGTGAGCAGCTTGAAGAATACGATGATGAGCTCGCAGAAGAAGTACTGATGATTGATAACGTCATGCTCGCAACACTATCTGCCATCGAGGAAATAACTGAGAAACCGTTACTCGAGCAGGCGATAGTTGAATTGGATGAGTTAATTGAACTTATCGAAGTTGATATGCAAGGCTTTACCTGTGACGTTGAAAAACGTGACCAGTTATTGTATTTGTTTTATCAACAACTTGGTTTTGCAGGCGATTGGCGTAAGTGGTTAGAGCTAGACAGTGTATTACTCCATAAAGTCATTAGCAGCCGTAATGGCGTTCCTCTGTCACTCGGTACGGTATTCATGTACTTTGCAGAGCATTTTGAAGTGGATGTGACTGGGATCATATTCCCTGGTCAATTTGTATTACGTTTCGGTAGTGAGCAAGACGGAATATACGTTGATCCTGCAGATGGACAAGCACTGAGTCGGCATAAACTGCAGGTTCTATTACGCGGTATTGAAGGTAACCATGCCTTATTATCTGACGATGATTTGTTAGCCGCCAATAATGAAATGCATTATCTGCGCTTATTACAAGTGCTCAAAGCAGCGTTGATCCGTGATGAACATTTTTCCTATGCACTGCGTTGTATTGATTTAATTTTAGAACTTG
This sequence comes from Moritella sp., assembly GCF_013215705.1. Taxonomy (GTDB): domain Bacteria; phylum Pseudomonadota; class Gammaproteobacteria; order Enterobacterales; family Moritellaceae; genus Moritella. Next base: position 9,835 of record NZ_JABSQR010000026.1, read on the forward strand.
AACCTGATGAACCATATGAAATTCGCGATCGTGGCTTTTTGTTGCAACAGCTTGATTGCAAGAAACTCGCGAGCGAAGACTTTGCTTATTTTATTGAACAATGTCCAGACGATCCGATCACCCGTGTTTTAAAAGCACAAATAGATGAGCTTGCTGCGACTGATGATACAATTCATTAAAATTAACTGACTTAAAATGGACCTTTTAAGGTAACAATTATGAATGCAAAAATAGTAAAAATTGGTAACGATATTATTTGTGCCAACAATCACCCATTTGTGTTATTTGGTGGTATCAATGTATTAGAAGACGAACTGACGACGTTACGTGCTGTAGAAGCGTATAAAACAGTAACAGATAAACTCGGTATCCCGTTTATATTTAAAGCGTCTTTCGATAAAGCTAACCGTTCTAGTATCCACTCTTTCCGTGGTGTTGGCTTGGAAAAAGGCTTACAAATTTTTCAACGGGTGAAAGCCGAATTTAATGTGCCAATTATTACAGATGTGCATACTGAAGCACAATGTCAGCTGGTTGCTGATGTTGTTGATGTGATCCAATTACCAGCTTTCCTTGCGCGTCAAACTGATTTAGTGCAAGCAATGGCGGCAACTGGTGCTGTGATTAATATTAAAAAACCACAGTTTATGTCACCGCATCAAGTAGGCAATATCGTTGATAAGTTTGCTGAATGTGGTAATGAACAAGTGATTATATGTGAACGTGGTCATTGCCATGGTTACGATAACCTGATTGTAGATCCATTAGCATTTGGGGTAATGAAAGAGCTTACTCAAGGTACGCCAATCATCTTAGACAGTACCCATGCAACGCAACAGCGTGATGCCGGTAGTGCTGCGTCAGGTGGCCGTCGTAAACAAGTGCCTGAATTAAGTTATGCGGGGCTAGCGACAGGTATTGCAGGTCTATTTATTGAAGCGCATGAAAATCCAGCACAAGCACGCTGTGATGGTCCTTCTGCATTACCGTTTGCTAAGTTAGAAGCATTTTTAGCACAAGCAAAAGCGATTGATGATGTAGTGAAGAGCTTTACTGCGATTGATATCGATTAATTTCAGGCATAAAAAAAGCGCTGTAATGATACAGCGCTAAACAACCTTTGACCCGATAATACAAATGTATTAAGAATATGATCAAAGGTTTAAAAATAAGTAGTTTCTACTTAAAGGCCTAAACCAAAAAGTTTAAGCAAACAAACACAACATTACATAACAAAGACTAACTTATATAAATAATACTAATTATCTAAAACATCGAGAATAAGTAAAATAAGTATTATGTCCTATATACATACGCGTACTATAGTAATTTTCTAGCCATATGACAATTGACAAATTATAATGTTTCGCATTAGTTTTTCTCATCTAACTGGACGCCACTATGTCACGCAGACTGCCGCCATTAAATTCGCTACGTGTTTTCGAAGCTGCCGCCAGACATTCTAGCTTCACCCGCGCCTCTGAAGAGCTCTATGTGACGCAAGCTGCTGTCAGCCATCAGATTAAAGCGTTGGAAGAGTACCTTGGAATTAAACTGTTTCGTCGTCAAAACCGGGCGTTATTTTTAACGGAAGAAGGCCAAAGTTATTTTCTTGATATTAAAGATACCTTTTCTTCATTAGTGGATGCTACTGAGCGTTTATTAGCCAGAGGCGCGAAAGGTTCGTTGACGGTTAGTTTACAGCCGAGCTTTGCGATCCAATGGTTAGTGCCTCGATTATCTTTGTTCTCTGAGCTGCACCCTGATATTGATGTACGTATTAAAGCGGTTGATATGGATGACGGTTCACTGACTGATGATGTCGATGTGGCGATTTATTATGGCCGCGGCAAGTGGAAAGATTTAAACGCGCAGAAATTACATACCGAATATTTAGTGCCGGTATGTTCACCGCGTTTACTCAACGGGGTAAAACCACTAAAAACCCCTGGTGATCTTAAGCTCCATACGTTATTGCATGATAGCTCTCGTCGCGATTGGACTGCTTGGTTTAAGCAAGGCAATATTACCGATATTAATGTTAACCAAGGGCCTATTTTTAGTCATACTTCGATGGTATTACAAGCCGCAATACATGGCCAAGGCGTCGCGTTAGGGCACAGTGTATTAGCGCAACCTGAGATTGATGCGGGTCGTCTTGTGCGTCCTTTTACCGAAGTATTAGTGAGTAAGAACGCGTATTACGTGGTCTGCCGCGAAGAGCAAGATGAACTTGGTAAAATTGTGGCATTCCGTGATTGGATGCTGTCTTTGGTCGAGGAAGAACAACAAGACTTTGTGGAGAATTAATTTGCACTGAAGTCACTAAATCCTTGGCGTTATATCGTCAAGGGTTTAGACTGTGCGGCTTTTGTATGCAAACCAGTGCAAGATATGCCGTATTCTGCACTGGTTTGCGTATATACCCAAGCAGCGTCAAGTACCTTGGGTATTTGTTATGTATTAGTAGTCTCGGTATTGTATCTATACTGAGTATATATCGTCAGCCATGTTGATGACGAAAATGAGGTTATTAGAAAATGAATGGTATTTTATTATATTGCCGCCCTGGTTATGAAAAAGAATGTGCCGCTGAAATTCAAGTACGAGCGACTGCCATGGAGGCGTATGGTTTTGCTAAAGTAACGCTGAATTCGGGTTATGTTGTGTTTGAATGTCATTCTGCTGAAGATGTAGATTCAATAGCGAAAAAATTACCACTTTCATCATTGATCTTTGCCCGTCAAATGATCGCACTACATGCACGTGTTGATGATATGCCACTTTACGACCGTGTTAACCCTGTTGTTGCTGCCTGTGAGGGTATCGAATTGATGGGTGAACTCCGTGTGGAAATGCCAGATACCAATGAAGGCAAAGAGTTATCTAAATTCTGCCGTAAGTATACTGTGCCACTACGTCAGTCGTTGCGTAAAGGTAATCACTTATTACCTAAAGAAAATAAAAACCGTCCAGTACTGCACGTGTTTTTCATTACTAATACCAGTGTGTATATTGGTTACTCATACAGCTTTAACAACTCGCCGTTACCTATGGGTATCATGCGTCTTAAGTTTCCATCGAAAGCGCCAAGTCGCTCGACGCTGAAACTGGAAGAAGCATTCCATACCTTCATCCCTGCGGACCAGTGGGATAGACGTATCGGCGGTGCAATGCGCGCGGTTGACTTAGGCGCTTGTCCTGGCGGTTGGACGTATCAGTTAGTCCAACGTAGTATGTTTGTTGTGGCGGTTGATAACGGTGCGATGGCGGATAACCTGATGGAAACCGGCCAAGTGAAGCACTATGAAGAAGATGGTTTCAAATATGAGCCGGCTAAAACCACGATTGCGTGGACCAACCGTAAATTAAACGGTAATAAGGTGAAGGTTCCTGAAAATCCACCGGTTGATATGCTGGTATGCGACATGCTTGAAAAACCAGAGCGTGTTACTCGTCTGATGTGTAAATGGTTATTAAACGCATGGTGTAAAGAAGCTATCTTTAATCTTAAGCTACCATTAAAGCGTCGTTATCATACATTGGAAGACTGTTTGGCTATCTTAGATAAGCAACTTGATGATCGCTTTGTTATCCAAGCTAAGCACCTTTATCATGATCGTGATGAAGTGACTGTACATGTAGCTTGGTCAAACTTTATTCCTGAAGATAAATAAGACAGTAAGGACCATTTTAATCTATGGTCCTTCGCGCTGAATTATTAATGCTTTAAGCCATTAAATATCACGCCCGTGAATGTTTAATGGCTTTGTTATTTAAACCGGAAGCGAAAATAAAGCTGAGGGTCTTTGCCACGTACTTTAATCCCAATAATCGCCCCTTTAATCCCCATATTATAATAAGCTTCGTGTTGTAACATACCGTTGGACTTTACTTTCGTTTTGATTGTCAGCCGCTCATAATCGAGCTGTAGATAAGGGCTGCGTTTCAAGCTGTAGTGTAAATTTAAACTCAGTCTACCTATGTTTTTAAGCCGGGGAATAAAAAGCCGGGTGATATCGGGATCAATCCACATATTGAGAAGCTGAAGTTGCGCGGTTCGTTTGCGTTTATGGTTACTTTTTTTGATCACCAATAACGACTGTTTGAATTCAAACTGCGGTGTAGGCTGTGTTAAAGCGGCCAATTGAGTTTGCTGCTGATAGGCAGATAATTGCTGTCTTGTTATTGCTGTCCCTAACTGACTTTCCGTGGCGAATGTAACCCTGCTTAATAAACCGATTAACAGTATCAAAAAAAGAAAGTTAGATATCATATATCACCAAAGTTGCTGATGAAAACTTAACTATAGCTCGGTATGAATAAATTACTAGGAAGGCAATAGGCTGTAATGAGGACTTGTTTGATCGTGTCGTGCGAAGATGCTGGTGGATGATAAAGCTGAATATCAGCTGCTTAACAGGTCAAAATATGAAGGTTAAGCAACTGAATTATTCAATGAGTAGAATTAGGTAAGCTCAGACTCATCTTGCGTTTAAAAACCGTTATAGGCGTTCTAAAATCGCTTGTGTGAAGTCTGTAGTACCGTGCGTACCGCCCAGATCACGTGTTGTTCTATCACCTGATTCAATGACATCACGTACCGCGTTACGAATATTTTCTGCTTCAGTTTTCATGTCTAAGTATTCTAACATTTGAATAGACGCTAAGATCACAGATGTTGGGTTCGCTAGGTTTTTACCGGCGATGTCAGGTGCACTGCCATGCACAGCTTCGAAAATAGCGATGTCTTCACCGATATTTGCGCCTGGTGCCATACCAAGACCACCCACAAGACCCGCACATAAGTCAGATAAGATATCACCAAACAAGTTAGTGGTCACGATCACGTCGAAACGTTCTGGGTACATAACCAAGTTCATGCAAGCGGCATCAACGATCATCTCTTCTGATTCGATCTCTGGGTAACGCTTAGCTACTTCACGCGCTACTTCAAGAAATAGACCGGATGTTGTTTTTAGAATATTGGCTTTATGGATCGCCGTTACTTTTTTTCGATTTTCTGCTTTAGCAAGTTCGTATGCGGCAACACAAATACGCTCAGCACCGGCTCGTGTGATGATACTTTTTGCTTCAGCTGAGCTTCCGTCATCAGCAATAATTTGACCTGCGCCAGAGTACATACCTTCGGTATTTTCACGCACGGTAATAATATCGATATTTTCGTAGCGGCTACGCGTGCCTTTAAAAGAGATGACAGGGCGTAAGTTAGCGTATAAATTAAAATGCTTACGTAATGATACATTGATTGAAGTGAAACCAGCGCCGACAGGTGTCGTTAACGGGCCTTTTAACGCGACTTTATTTTTTTCAATTAAATCTAATGTTGCTTTTGGTAGTAGCTCACCTGAAGTTTGTAGGGCCGCAAGACCTGCATCAGCAAAGTCATATGCGAAGTTACAGCCAGCTTTATCTAAAATTTGAATTGCAGACTCAATAATATCCGGACCAATACCATCACCCGGGATCACTGTAATTCTTGTTTGTGTCATACATATTCCTTATTTAATTGAGCTTACTTTCAAATGAAAATACTTTGTTGCCGTATGGTAACAAAGTATTACTCGATTGTTAATCAGGTGACTGCTGTAATTTGGCTAAATAAAGAGTTTTACAGGGTAGATAACGCATTTGTTAGAGATAGATCCAGATTTTAACTTTTTTTATACTATTAACGCTTAGTGTACACTCTCGATTTCTAACAGTAAGCGTGACTGTCTATGATTAAGGTTGATATCTTAAGTCTTTTAAATTAAAGCCGAGAGGAATATCAATTTTCAACTGGGCTAATTGCTGAGTAATGTAAGCCATCTCTTTATGGGTGTCGAGTTTTTCACGCAGTTTGGGTTTTAACTCTTCACTGGCATAAATAGCATCTAAATTAATATGTTGTGTTAATAACTGGGTTGCCGTTTTCGGGCCAATACCGGCGACACCAGCTAGGTGACTTCCACTGATGCCCACCAATGCCCAATAATCGGCAAGTTGCTGTGGTTGAACGCCAAACTTATCATCGATAAATGCTTGGTCTAACCAACGCTTGTTAAAATAATCACGAATTTGAATATAAGGTGTTAATAATTGGCAGTAGCCTTTATCCGTCGAGATAATGGTCACTTGCTGTTGTTGTGCTGACATTTTAATGGCGAGGGTGGCGATTAAGTCATCTGCTTCATCTTGCTCTGTTAATAACGAGTCAACATTTAATTCCCACAGGTCGTCTTGGATGAGTGAGAGTGCTTGTTGTAAGCTTTCTGGCATCGGTTTGCGGTTGGCTTTGTATTCTGGATAGATGTCATGACGCCAGCCGGTTTGTTCTGCATCAAACACGGCGACAACGTGAGTCGGTGCGGTGATTGATAGCAGTTTTCTCACTGCGTGCTTAATTGTTTCACGGGTTGCGCTAATTTGCGCAACAGGATCGTTACTTTGATTAAGTTGTACTGCATGTACTCGACGGATCAGGTTTAACGCATCGATAATTAATAAGTGATTTTGGGTCATATCCGTGTTTCGTCAAAGTTAGCTAGGTTTAATTATTTCATAACAAGGCTCATATTTACTACCAGGAAGCTTCATTCTGTTCTGTTTTATGAAGTTTTTTAATAAATTGTCCATTAATTGCATTAATTTTGGATCACCTTGCAGCTTAAACGGCCCGTTTTTTTGAATTGCTTTGATCCCTGAGTCTTTCACATTACCGGCGACAATACCTGAAAAGGCTTTACGCAGGTTCATCGCCAGCACTTCAGGTGCTTGTTCAAGGTTCAGATTTAAGGCTGCCATGTGTTGATGGTCGGGGATAAACGGCAGCTGAAAGTCTAACTCAACTTTGAGACTCCAATTATAAGAGTAGGCATCGCCAATCGCCCGGCGGTACTCGTAGGTTTTTTGCATGGCTTTTTTCATGATCTGCGCGGCACTTGGCGCATCATCAATAATAATTTGATAATATTTTTGTGCATCAAAACCCAACGTCGCACCGATAAATTCATCAATCGTGGTAAAATATTTTTCACTTTCTTTGGGACCTGTCAGCACGATAGGCAGAGGCTGGCGTTTATTTTCGGGGTGCATCATGATGCCAAGTAAATACAATAATTCTTCAGCGGTGCCTGCGCCGCCTGGAAAGATGATGATACCGTGTGAAAGGCGAACAAAGGCTTCTAAGCGTTTCTCGATATCCGGTAAGATCACTAATTCGTTGACGATAGGGTTTGGTGGTTCTGCTGCAATGATGCTCGGCTCAGTTAAACCCAGGTAACGACGTTCTTTCACGCGTTGTTTCGCATGACCTACGGTCGCGCCTTTCATTGGTCCTTCCATTGCGCCGGGTCCACAACCCGTACATATATTCATCTCGCGCAAACCGAGTTCATGACCCACCGCTTTGGCATATTCATATTCAGGTGAACGAATAGAGTGCCCCCCCCAGCAAACCACCATATTCGGATCTGAATCTGATTTGATCACGCGCGCGTTACGTAAAATGGAAAATACTTGGTTGGTTAAAAAAGAGGATAATTCTTTTTTTGGTACCGGGAGTTTCTCAATGTAGCTATGTACATAAAGAATGTCACGTAACACTGAAAACAGATGTTCTTGAATACCCCGGATGATCTCGCCATCGACAAAGGCCTGTTCTGGTGCGTTGTGCAGTTCGAGTGTGACGCCACGTTCCTGTTGTACAACACTGATATCAAAATTTCGGAATGCTTGTAAAATTTCACTACTTGAATCAGTACGAGAGCCGGAATTTAATACAGCTAGCGAACAATTACGGAATAGTAAGTATAAATCGCTGGTGGCTTTTTGTTGCAATCGGTCGACTTCAAGCTGTGATAGCAGGTCCATACTACCCACAGGTTTGATGTGTGTGATCATAAGCTAAACTCCTGTCAGAGACGTTGGTGATAAGCAGGTATAATCGGTAATTAGAGCATGATTATGGCGAACCTTATCACCGCTGGTCTCATTAAGTTTAGATCCTAATGATAACTTTATCTCGCCCCGAACTTTTTGCTTCATATAACGCTTTATCTGCACGCTCGAAAGGGTCAACAGTTTCCTTATCATCGAGTGAGAATTGCGTGACCCCAATTGAGATGGTAATTGAGATCTGTTTACCTTTAAATCTAAACGGTATATTTTTGATAGTATTACGTAGTTTATCTAACATAACCTGTATTTCACTTGGCGCTACGTCGGCCAGTAATAACACGAATTCTTCGCCACCAAAACGGGCGATAAAATCTGAGCTTTTAATTGATTTTTGTAATGCGCGAGCCACGATCTTAAGTGCCTTATCACCGGCGATATGACCAAAACTATCATTGATATTTTTAAAGTGATCAATATCGATCATCGCGATGGTGGTATTGGTTTTATAACGTTGCCAACGTTTAAATTCAAGCTTAAAGCGCTCATCTAATGCGGTACGATTATAGACTTGTGTTAACGAATCTAGGTAGAGTTTATGCTGTTGTGCTTCGAGTCGTTGTGTATGCAGTAAGGTTTCTTTTTTAAGCTGTTCAAGTTGACTTTGAACCGCTTGAATTTGTTGTTCTAGCAGGAGCTTTTCTTGTAGCAATTGCTGTTGTTGTTGGATACTGCTGGATATTATTTCTAAACCCTGTTGCACATGTAACTTAGTTTCTGCTAAGTTGTCACTGGTGCTGATATCAAGTTCTAAAATATCAATGCGTTCTTTCAGGTTTGCCAATAAACTGATCTGTTTTTTATTGATATTGTTGCTATCAATTAATGAGTTATCAAACTTATAAGCGATGTTATTGAGTTCTTCAACAATGCTATGTAAAAAGGTTTTAGATGCCATACGCTCTTCACGCGCACCCTCAATGATGTTGTTGATGATCTGTAAACAGGTATTAACCAGTTCATGACCGCTAATCCCTTCTAATAAACGCTGACGAATTTTCTTGAGATTTGAACCAAAGCCACCGGCGAAATCAAGTTCATTGATTAAACGTTGTAAATCATCACATATCTTTTCATGGACTGTTGCTGCAATATTATTATTGTTGGTCTCTTTTAAATTTTTGATCGCACTATGATAAATGCAGAAGAGTGATTGAACCTTAGTTTGTAATACGGTCACGGCCGTGGCTTTGGGTTCCGCTAACACTAATTGCAGTTCTGCAGTGAGTTTAGGATCGTGTTGTAATAAATTAATTAATGATGTAGCTGCTTGAGATACGGCACTATCAGCAATTTTTAAGGTATCAGATAATACGTTAGGTTGTAGCATTACCTGACGTTCAACCTGCTTGATTTGGGTGATTAGCTCATCGTCAGAAGCGCTACGTTCAAGAGTTGCTTTCAGTTTGCTCACTTCAATGTTTAGATCGTGATCGATACCTCGTGTTGCACCAAGCAAACGATTAATAAATGCTAATAACATTGCGGTGTTAATTTTTGTGTAGCCGTTAGCATCACGTTGTCGTGTTGCTGAATGCGAATCTTGTGATATCTGCATGAAAACTCTTCACATTGGTTAAATCAAAGATGAAGATTAGCTTACCATTATATATACATCTATAAAATAGTTTGCTCCTAAAATGTAAGCTTACAGCCAATTAATATCATTTTTGTCAGTTGATGATATTACTTTTACTAAGCCTTTTTCGATTGCCTGCTTTGAACGATTCCAAATATCACCATGGAAAAATGCCGGTTGTGTATAGGTTAGTGCGCTTAATTGCACCCAACTATTTTGCTTGTTTTTACGACTTAGTTGCGTAGCACCTGACAAGGCTAAGGTCGCAATATTTAACAGTTTTTTGCTGTCTATTGCGGTAGGGTATTTGAATAAGAAAGGGTGGGAAACCATCCCTATCGAAATATCTTTGTTAAAATTAAGTTGGCAATCAAACTGCTCGAACCAGTCTAAAATATAATTAGCTATGATCGCCGGGTCATAATTTTTGTTTACTTTTCTAACCAATAATAACTGCGTATCATTTAACTGGAATAAACGTTCTGAATCATGAAGTTGTTGTAACAAATAAGTGCCTAATTCGGTTTCGATTTTATTGACGAGTGAAAGGCTATATTTCTGACGTAAAGGTTGCAAAAAATCGAGACTGATAATGGCACAGCTATGGACGCTGTTTTGCTTATCGGTATATTCCCAATCAGAGTAAAATCGTGCTTCTTGTAGTGGTGTCGGGATATATTGTTTCAGACTGTTGATATTATTTAGGCCAGTATTGGGATGAATGTTGTAGTTATTCTCGAGCTGTTCGACATCTTGTCGTTGTGATTTCATTTTTTGATTATTGACGTAGTACAGATAAAGAATAATCAGCATAATTGCTGCCAGTAAAAACACGTTAATCATCAAATTATGTTTTGCTTGTTTAAGTTTGGTTACTTGTTTTTGTAGCTGGTCTATTTTTTGCGATTTTATTTCATTATTTTCTTTGTGTTGATTGGAGACGGGCAATGCCTTTTTTGCGTCAAAGTTAGACAGTTTATTGTAACGCACGAACTGTTTATAGCTATCGAGTGCTTTGGCGTATTGGTCGGTTTCTTCATAGGCGGTGGCGAGGTAAAGATAGACGGTTTCGAACTGTTTGCTATTGTTAAGTTTACGGGCTATCACTAACGCTTTATTTAAACGTGTTAATGCCGCGTCGTAATGTTGCTGCTGGATCGCTAAATTAGCCAGATGTACGAGCGATTCAAGTAATAAGGTGCTTTGGCCATTAGTGTAAAACAGTTTTTCAGCATTGGATAAATACTGTTCGGCCAAGCTAAAGTTACCCATTTGCAGGTAGGTCTTGCCAACTTCGAAATAAACGGCGTTTAATCTGTTCTTGTCATTAAAAATTTTCAGTAAATCTAAGGCGTTAAAATAATAAACTAACGATAAGTTATATTCTTTAATTTTGCGGTGCATACTGGCAAGGGCTAATAAAGAATCAGACAATTGCAGTTTGTTACCGAGGTTTTGATAATATTGCGCGGATTGATTGGCAAAGTTGATTGCCAATTTAAAATTATCTTGAGCAATATACGCCTGACTCATTTTTTTAGTCAGTAGACCATTCAGTGTATCGTTATTATCAAGCAATTTCTGTAGGGCTTTATTGTAAAAATTTATCGCCAAGGTTAAGTTATTTTGTTGCTGGTAATTATAACCAATAGCATAAGCAGCCCAAGCTGCATTATTTGTTAATGGTGCTTTGGCTGCAAACGTTTGAGCTTCGCGAAACAGTGCCATTGACTCCTCGTAATTGTTGAGATTTAGCGCTATTTCACCAGCAATAATCTTGAGGGTAAAATAACCGTTTGCTGTCGGATTATAAGTATTGTCAGCAACACTGCTGAGTACTTGCTCAATGGTTTCTTGGGCAAGTTGAAAATTAGCCAAGGTCGTTGATTGCGCTAGAATATGACTTTTTATTAATAAACTTTGTTGTCTTAAATGTAAGGGAACGTTATGTGTTTTGTTGACGAGCATTTTATCCAGGATGACGACTGCTTGATCGATATTGTTGGCATAGAAATAACATAAGGCTTTTTGTTGTTTAATCAGTACGAGATCAGAAGGGGTGACCGATTTTTCTCTGATTTGACTCACACGTGAAATAGTGCTGAATACGTCTTTTTTTTGTATTTGCAGGTACTCATCAATAATTTGAATGCATTGATAAGGTTGGCTGTATTGTACTACTTGACTGCGTTTTAGCTCATTAGGCAACATGAGCTGGTTAAATAAGCTTGCGGTTGCAGTGGTGCTAAAGAGAATAAATGCAAGAACATAAAAAAAACGTAAGATCATGTGTTTCATATCGACTAGAAAGGCAGCCATCACATTCTTATGATTACATGTCCTTATTAAATATTAGCCTTCCTTTGCTAATTTAGGCCTCGGTCTGAGTGAGGTTGAAATTGCTATACCCAAGTTATTTCTGCTCATCTCCCGTAGGGCAAGCCGACCGAAGGCATCTTCGGCGTTATGAAGTCTTGAATATACTCTTCATTCGGTTTGCTGATTGTGCATCTTGAAGTAGCTTGGGTATATATGATCAATAAGGGAATTTATATACCCAATTGATTGCAGCTGTTAAATACTAAACTATTTTTCTGCTTTTGTTAATAACGGGATATTTAAAAAAAGACCCCGTATATGTCATGTTACTGACGGATTAAGCGAATATTATCTATCTTAGCATCAGAATTGGTTCTAAATGGATTTATATCCAAGCCACCTCTGCGGGTGTAGCGTGCATATACAGTTAATTGCTCTGGTTTACAGAAGTGCATGATATCTGTGAAAATACGTTCTACGCACTGTTCGTGAAACTCATTATGCTGACGGAATGAGATTAAATAACGTAATAATGCTTCTTGGTCGATCTTATTACCCTGATAGGCAATATAAACACTGCCCCAATCGGGTTGATTCGTCACGAGGCAATTCGATTTTAATAAATGGCTGTAAAGTACTTCATCAACGTTATCATTGTTGTCTGCTGCAGATTTTAATAACTTGGCATTAAACTCATAATCCTCGACATCGATATCAAGGTGATCAATACAGCTACCGGTGATCTTGGTAATTTGGCTTGGCGCCTTATCTAAGTCATCAAACACTAGCACTTCAACAGGACCTTGTGCGCATGCTGCTAGATCACGTTGTAGTGTTTCAGTGACTTCATCTGTTGAACCAAAGCGCGTTTGGTTGAAGCTATTTAAGTACAGTTTGAATGATTTTGATTCGATCAAGTTTACTGATGTGGCACAAACTTTCACTTCAGCAACAGCAACAATAGGCTTACCTTTGCTATTTAACCAAGACAGCTCATATAAATTCCATAGATCACACCCGGTGAACGGCAGTTGATCGGATAGTGCCAGATCATCACGATTCAATTGTCTTGGTACCGGTTGTAACAAGCTTGGTTGATATTGAGAGATATACTCCGTTTTTTGCCCTAAGTTTAACTTATCTAGTGCCGTTGAATCTTGGTAACGGTTTGCTGGTGTCATGGTTACTTCTCGTCTGTTGCAGATAATTTACTTATCAATAGCCAGATTGTAATAAATTTTACTGCGGAGTGATATGCTAGAGCAGATTTAATCATTTTTATGGGGAATGTAATGACTGTAGCTGTAACCGATGCGCTTATTGCTTTTTATGCACGCTGTGAACAACTGTGGCAAGCACAAGACTACTTACCACAACAAGAGTTCGATCCTGAGTGGGATTCACCGTGCTTTATTGAAGCGTCGACTAGTGTACAGTTACGTGCTGAACATAAAGCTTGGTTGCCGGTGAAACGTGATGAGATAACGTCATTTAGTAATATTGAGTCGGCGCTAAATATTGAGCTTGATCCGCAGATCGCCGATTTTTTTGGTGCTTATTTTAGTGATCACATGCCCGCTAGTTTTAATGATGAGGTCATTGAATTGGTACAGGTGTGGAGTGCAGCTGATTTTGACCGCTTACAAGAAAATATGATTGCGCATTTGATGATGAAAAAAACATTAAAGCAGCCGCCAACACTGTTCATTGCTAGCTGCGTCGATGAGATGCAGATTATTGCACTAGACAATGTCAGTGGCGAAGTGGTGCGTGAAACCTTAGGTAAAGGTATTACAGCGGTATTAGCCCCTGATCTGGCTAGTTTTATTAGTCAATTAACACCGGTGTTACTCGAGCAATAAATAGCGGCTCACTGTCAGTCTACAGTGACTGTTATTGCTAACGTCTCATTGTGACTACATGCAGCATACTACCAAGGTAAGTTGGATAATAAGCGGCAAGGGTCGCATTTAAAATCAAAGATACCGTGTAATGGTGTTGTTAGTTTCCATTCGCCATTACAACTTGGGCAACAGCGTTGTTCTGTTTCATCTGTTTGTTTAGCCGCATCAGCTAAATGATAAAGATAATAATAGGTGGGTGTATTGGTTTGTTGTTCAATATCTTTCGCCAATTGCCAGCCGGTATTATTTAACGGGCTGTTTATATCCGTTAATACGTCGCTACATGCTTGTTGTAGCGTCGTGCCGTGCATTTGTAATTCATCCGTCGAGCTCCAATCCACTTGCCAGCGTAACAGCGCTTGATGATCGTTTGCTTTCGGTGTTGGCAATTTGTACAGTGGGATCGGCGCAAGATGTTCACCGCAACGCAAAGGTGAGCAAGTGCTTAGGTAATGGGTGTACAGTACTTGCCATTCAGGCTGTTGACAAGGGTCGGTATTATCTGAATGTAAATCCATGCCTGTCAGGCGGATTTTAGGCGCGAGTAAACCGGCCTCACTCAAGGTCTGTAAGCATTTTTCAACAATACTTGAATGATGCCTTGGATGTAAACTTTCTTCTTCGGGACAAACAACACGGGTAATAAAGACGCCGTCATCGATACTGGTTGGAAATTCACGACCTAATATTTGGCCGTTGTAACGTAAGGCATCAATAAGTTGGGTTATGGCGCCATCAACAGCTTCAATGGTGGTGTCTTGGTAACATTCAAAAGTCAGTTCTGCAGTAAACAAGGTAGTCTCTCTGTGCCAGTTATTGTGTTAATAATGCTTTTTTTAATGCGGCTATTTCGGCTTTTAGTTCGTTCATTTCTTGACGTAGTGGTGCAATCTCTTCGCGTACTGATGCGATAGCGGTCGTAATAAGCACTGCGGTTGGGTTTGCTACATCTGTGCTGGTGGTTGTAGGTGTATTTTTTGGTGGCACGATTGCATTCGGATCAAAACGCCATTTTTTCAGAGTCTCAATAATATCGCGCATAGTTGCTGGTTGTACGAGTCGTGATTTAATCAGTGCCATTGAGGGCTTCTTGCCTTCGAGAGCCAGTTGGTTTGCGGCATCGACAATATGTTGTAGGCTCATGGTATTTCTTCCTTAGTATCCTAGTCGTTGTAATTCTGGTTTTCATCGGTGACAGCTATATGTCAGGCTATCAACGCAGCATGGCATCAAGGTGGTCAATGACTTCTGCCCAGTCGGCATCTTCGTAAATTGATTCTTTGAGAAACATCGCTTGAGAGTTGTTCCAAAACGGGGCTTCAAATAGTAATACGCCCGCGTCGAGTTTATGCTGACTAATAAAGCGTTTCATGCTTAATTCATCATTATCTAACCCAAGTTGCGCAAATAACAGTTCTAAGGTTTGCGTGGCTAACAGCATCATCTGGCTCCAGTGTTTTTTTTCAGTATAGCCAGAGATGAGCAACAACGTTAGTTTATCACGGTTAATCTATTGCATAAGGCGGGACGATAAACTCTAAGACAGTTGGTCCGGCCATCACAAGGCAAGCTTGATAAGCATTTTCACCATTGCTACTAAACTCGAAATTAAATTTATAACGAAATAAACTGCCTTTGTGCGGATACCAAGAAATACCGGCTTGTGCCGTTGATAACCATTGTAGTTGTTGCTGTTGGCAATATTGCTTGATCAGCGCATTGGCTAATTCTGCTTGTTTACGCAGGTGTGAAAAGATCACAACCCCGATAAACCCAACGACGATGACTAACAAACTGCCCATATTTTAATCACTCCGTGATAGCTGTTTTATTATTGATGCTTTGCCAGCAGTGCTGGTTATGCTTAGCTGCGTTGTTGACGAAAACGCTTAGCTACGTTGCTGGCGAAACAGTAGGCCAATTGCGCTGCCAAGGGTATTGGTGCGGTTTGGATTACGCAACATGGCTAACACTTTATTACGTAGACTTGGTATTGCAATTAAGTCGGAGAACAGATAAATAAACAGTTCTTGACCTTGCTGTTGTTGTACCGCCGCTTCAAAGAATGCCAATAGTCGTGCTTCGTCATCAAGATCATGCCAGCAGCGACCAGCTAATGCGACAATCGTTTGGCTAATATCGTTATGTTTAAATAACGCAGGGTAAAGGTCTGTGCGTAGTCCCTGTGCCGGTGCGCTTGATAATGCACGGATTAGCATAGATAGGCGTACATCATTTGGTGTCGCTAATGCGGCTTCTTGACTAATTAATGTTGCGATTGCTTCACTTATTACCGTTGGCAGGGCTTCGTGCTCAAGTGCCAGGCAAAGTGAATATAATGGCTCTGTGGGTAATTTTGGTAATGCAGCGGCGACGTGCTGCGTATTATTATCACGATCTAAGCGCGCAGCGATATCGCAAATACCTTGTACACCCACTTCTTGCCACTGCTCAAATCCAAGCTTATTGGCAAAGTAGTTATGCGCCGTTGGATAGTATTTACTTTCTGGGCGAATGAAATCACGGTTGATAACGGCATTTAACATCGCCACTTTATCTGTGCTTGGTTTAAATACATACGGATTTGTTGCGAGTTGTTCTTGCTGTTCTTCACTTGGGGTCTTTTCTAACATCAGACCAAGCGATTCAACTACCATGTTAAGGAAGACATTACGCGTCCCTTGGATGAGTAGACCTTGCTCATCAAGTGGGAACTTAAGAAACCAGATGTAGTGCTGATTATGTTCGTTTTTGTTCCAGAAGGTAATGGCAAATTGAGCATGGCGTTGCAGTGGCGCAGGGTAAGCTTGCTGTGCCGATTCAAATTGCATAAAGTCGTCGGTAGAAATTTTGCTGATCTTACGGCCCATGTCATATACGCGAAACTGAGTCTTTGCTTGTAACAGAAATTCCGATAGCGTATTGAGGGTATGCGTATTTGCCATGATCTAATGTATCCGAGTTAAAAGTGGGGCCTAAGTATTGGCGTATTATACGCAAACCTTATCAAGATGCGAATGAGATTACGATGCGCTTTTGTATCTGGTCGCTGCTGGCGTATAATGCTGCTAAATTTGTTTCATGAGATAATAGTATGACGATCTATCTGCAGGTCCAGCAGTTATTAGCGGCGATTGAAGCTGAATTAAAAAATACGTCATTGTGGAATAAGGTTCCGCCAAGTACAGACGCGCTTGCGAGTACCACGCCATTTTGTATTGATACTATGGCTTTTGCAGATTGGTTGCAATTTGTGTTTTTAGTGAAAATGAGCAAGCTGGTAGCGATGCAAATGCCTTTGCCTGAGAATATGGCGATACAGCCAATGGCGGAAGAAGCCTTCAAACCACAGACCGCGGATACCCGTAAATTGTTAAGCCTGATCTTATCGTTTGATCAGTTGTTAAATAAAAATAGTTAAATACAGCTAGTTAGGTAATAAAGCATAATGTTAGATATTTTATATCAAGATGAATACTTGGTGGCGATTGATAAACCGGCGGGTTTGTTGGTGCATCGCAGTTGGTTAGATAGTCATGAAACGCAGTTTGCTATGCAGATGGTGCGTGATCAGATTGGTCAGCATGTTTATACTGTGCATCGTTTAGATAGACCCACATCAGGCGTGTTGTTATTTGCATTATCAAGCGAAGTAGCAAGGCAGATGAGCGAGATATTTCAGGCGCATGCGTTAACCAAACGTTACCTTGCGGTGGTGCGTGGTTGGATCAATGAGGCGGGGACGTTAGATTACGCCTTAAAAATAGAGCTGGATAAGATTGCCGATAAACAAGCCACGCAAGATAAGGACGCGCAAGAAGCGGTAACGCATTATAAACCCTTGCATCAGGTTGAAATTCCGTATGCGATAAGTAAAAATCACCCGACGAGTCGTTATTGTTTAATGGAGCTTGAGCCACAAACCGGTCGTAAGCATCAATTGCGTCGTCACATGAAGCATTTATTCCACCCTATTGTGGGCGATACTACCCATGGTGATGGCCGTCATAATGTGTTTTATCGTGAGCACTTTGAATTGCCACGTCTGTTACTAATTGCAAAATCATTATCTTTTATCCATCCGGTAACTGCCCAACCAGTGCATATTGAAGCCGCTGTTGGTGACGAAGTATTAGGGTTATTCGAGCAATTTGGCTGGCCTGCACAAGAAAGTGACTATCACCCGAAAACACCCGTAGAATAGCGCGTTGTTAGGCTGTTAACGTACCGATAAACTTAGGTTACACTTCGTTACGTAAGTTTATCGGTAAAGCTGTTATGGTTGTTGGTTGTATTTTATTTCATAAATCTGCGCTAACACGCCAATCCCTATCGTTTTACTGTGTTATTGGCTAAATATCCGCTTTGCGGTACATTTCCTAAAACAAAAAACGCCTATGCAATCACCTTGGTTGTTTATGTACTGACTCCGGCATTAAAAAGTTGCTCCAATTGTACCGTTTTGTACCATTGTGAGTGGCTATTCAAATCTAAACAGCCGATCCGCTAATTGTTATGAGTATTGTTTTTAGCAGGCTATAGTTAACGCAACAAAGGAAGCTAACCATGCATCCTCAACAAATTTCAACTGTATCAGGTCGCTGTTGCAGTACCATTTAGTTTGTTCACTATTAGGAGTGAGAGATGAGTAACGCATTTGCAAATCTACAGAAAGTAGGTAAGTCATTAATGTTACCCGTATCGGTGTTACCGGTTGCTGGTATTTTATTAGGTGTTGGTGCCGCTAATTTCAGTTTTTTACCTGAAGTCGTTTCACAATTAATGGAACAGGCCGGTGGTTCAGTGTTTGGCCAAATGGCTCTACTATTCGCTGTCGGTGTGGCCTTAGGTTTCACTAAAAATGACGGTGTTGCGGGCCTTTCTGCCATTGTTGGTTACGGTATTATGACGGCAACGCTAAGTGTTATGGCTGGCGTTATGGGCGTCGATAAAATTGATACTGGTGTACTTGGTGGTATCCTTGCTGGTGGCTTAGCGGGTTGGGCATTTAATAAATTTTATCGTATTCAATTGCCTGAATACCTAGGTTTCTTTGCTGGTAAACGTGCAGTGCCGATTATCACTGGTTTCTGCTCGATTGCCCTTGGTGCATTACTTTCTGTTGTTTGGCCTCCAATTGGTTCAGTTATCGCTACTTTCTCTGATTGGGCTGCGCACCAAAATCCAACTGTGGCATTTGGTATTTACGGTGTAGTTGAACGTGCACTTATCCCATTTGGTCTTCACCATATTTGGAATGTACCATTCTTCTATGAAGCTGGTACTTGTAGTAACAATGCAGGTGAAGTGGTTCATGGCATCATGACTTGTTTCCTAACTGCTGATGATGCATCACGTGCTGCAGGTAATGGTTTCGGTCAACTTGCTGGTGGTTACTTATTCAAAATGTTTGGTCTTCCTGCTGCTGCTATCGCCATTGCACATTCAGCTAAACCTGAAAATCGCGCTAAAGTATTAGGTATCATGGCATCTGCTGCATTGACATCATTCTTAACGGGTATTACTGAACCAATTGAATTTGCATTCCTATTTGTTGCGCCTGTACTTTATGTTATTCACGCTTTACTTGCTGGTTTAGCTTATGTAATTACGAACTCAATGGGCATTATTCATGGCCATACGTTCTCGAATGGTTTCATTGACTTCATTGTTCAAGCCCCACACGCTCAAAAAATGCCATTACTTATTGGTATCGGTATGATTTATGCGGTTGTCTACTACGTTGTATTCCGCGTCGTGATTAAGCTGTTAGACCTTAAAACACCCGGTCGTGAAGATGAAAGTGAAGAAGTTGCTGCTGCGCCTGTATCTACTGATGCAATGGCGGCGGAACTGGTTGCTGCATTCGGTGGTAAAGATAACATTACTAACTTAGACGCCTGTATCACGCGCTTACGTATTAGTGTTAACTCGATTGACAAGGTAGACAACGAGAAGCTGAAAGCACTAGGTGCAAAAGCTGTTGTCGTTGTTGGTTCCGGTGTACAGGCTATCTTCGGCACTAAGTCTGATAACCTACGTACGGATATGGAACACTATATCAATACGCTATAACTAAACATTCAGCCTGTTCTAGGCTGCTGAGACGAAAATGGCATCAATAATTATGCCATTTTTTTCTCTGTGACTCTGTATTCCTTCTGTTCTGTATTTTACCATCCTTGAAAGATACAACTTAACCGACTCTGAGATAGATCTGGTCATCATGCATTATCCATTAAAAGGTGTTTCATGTTAAAAAATATGTCACTCAAAAATAAACTCGCACTATCAGCTAGTCTGGCCATTATATTGGGCGGAATACTGGTCGCTTCAGTATCATTTTGGTCTTCGTTACAACGTTTAGATGTTGAAATTGAAGAGCGATTAAAAGGCTCTTCAGCTTCATATAATCAATACGTTGCCGATTGGATTGAATCGAAAGGCGTCATTTTAAGTTCGTTGTCTGATGATATAGCGCCGGAAACGCTTGAGAAATATTTGCAACAAATGGCGCGTTCGGGAGAGTTTGATAATGTATTTGCTGCATTTCCAGATGGCAGTCAAAAGAATGCCAATGGGATCATACTACCGGCAGGCAATGATGATCCTCGCAAATGGGGCTGGTACATTAATGCTAAAGCGGATCCTTCCAAAGTGTTTATGGATAATCCAACGGTTGCGGCGGCTACCGGAGCCAATGTGGTCTCTTTAGGTAATTTACATCAGTTGCAAGGACAACCCGTCGTGATTGGGGCTGATGTGGAAATTAATGATATTTTACAGAGCATGAAAGCCGTCATATTACCTGGTGATGGTTATATGTTTATTGGTAATCAGCAAGGTACTATTTTTGCTCACCAAGATATTAATTTATTGAATAAAAACATTGCTTCGTTAGGTCTGGATTTTGCTGAGATCCAGAAAATATTACGTGCTCCCCATGTTGAAAAAATAAAGGTTAATGGCAAAGACACCATCGTTTATGCCGAATCGATTAAAAATAATGATTTATTTATTATTATGGTCGTTGATTACAATTCCGCTGTAGCACCTTTGTACGCCGCAATATGGAGCCAAGCAATTGCCACGCTTGTTGTTGTTGTCGTTTGTACCTTTTTATTCAATCTGTTGTGCGGTATGTTATTTCAACCGCTGCGAAGCGTATCTGATGCGCTGGCTTTGATTGCGCAAGGTGGAGGTGATCTTACCCAGCGCATTGAGATCTATGCCAACGATGAAGTGGGTGATTTAGCCAATAATTTTAATATGTTTGTAGGTAGTCAACAACAATTAATCCAGCACATTCGTACTCAATCGGAGACGTTAATAACGGAATCCATCGAAGGCGAGCGTCAGGCTAATCAATCTGCGAGTGATCTTAACCATCAACAGCAAGAAATTGAAATGGTGGCGACGGCTGTGACTGAAATGGCTTCTGCAACTCAGGAAATTGCTTCGCATGCAGAACAGACTGCCAGAGCGGCACAAGATTCGACAGGCAGTACCCACGAAGGACGCCAGTTGGTATTAAACTCAAAAAATTCAATCAATAATTTGGCCTCTGAAGTGTCTGAAGCGTCGAAAGTGATTGCTGACTTAAGCCAGCATGCTCAGGACATATCAACCATACTCGCGACCATCCAGGGGATTGCAGAACAAACCAACTTATTGGCACTGAATGCTGCCATTGAAGCGGCTCGAGCTGGTGAGAAAGGACGTGGCTTTGCTGTTGTAGCGGATGAAGTTCGTGTGCTATCACAACGAACACACTTATCTACAGAAGAAATTAAAGCAACGATTGATACTTTACAATTGACGACGGCAAAAGCGGTTAATCTCATGGACAGCAGTTCGAAATTGGCTGTTTGCTCAGTAACCGATGCAGATCAAGCTGCCCATGCATTGGAAGAAATTAATAAGTCGGTGTTATTAATCAGTGATATGGCGACTCAGATTGCCACCGCTGCTGAAGAGCAGACGCAGGTCACTAGTGAAATTTCACAGAATGTTATTTCAATTAAAGATGTGACCGATACGTTAGCGTTAGGTGCCAGCCAAAATCTAGTTCAATCGCAACAACTCAATCATCAAGCGAGCGAACTAAACGGCAAGGTAGCCACCTTTATTGTGTAAGAGAGTGGAAAATAAATTGCAGTGATGTAAACCTGATGCAACAAATGATGTATACCGTTCACCAAGCTATTCGACTCATGTCATGCATCAGCACGATTTTCAGGGACAAAAAAGCCCAGCATTACTGGGCTAACAATTTATATAAAGCGGATAGTTATTTACACAAAAATAATCGCTATTATATAAAAAAACTAGTTGTTTGAGTGTAGTTCTGCGTTTAGTTCAACCGCTGATTTATTGGTTAAACATTCAATCGTGCCTGAGATTGAATTGCGACGGAATAACAAGTCATCTTTACCCGCCAAATCACGTGCTTTTACAATTTCGACGGCTTGATTACTTGCATCTAATATTTGTACTTTAGAACCTGCAGTAATGTATAGACCAGACTCGATAGTACAACGGTTACCCAGTGGAATACCTAAACCAGCGTTGGCACCCAGTAAGCAGTTTTCACCCATAGAGATAACTAATTGGCCACCGCCACTTAATGTCCCCATGATAGATGCACCGCCACCGATGTCAGAACCGTTACCAACCATCACACCAGCTGAGATACGACCTTCAACCATGCTCACACCTTCAGTGCCAGCATTAAAGTTAACAAAACCTTCATGCATGATCGTTGTGCCTTCACCAACGTGAGCGCCTAAACGTACACGTGCAGTGTGAGCAATACGTACACCTTTAGGTACCACGTAATCTGTCATCTTAGGGAACTTATCAACACAGCTTACTGTTAATACTTCACCGGCAAGACGCGCTGCAATTTGGCGCTCTGCAAGTTCAGGTAAATCAATCGGACCTTGGTTAGTCCATGCAATGTTATGCAGTAGGCCAAAGATACCGTCTAATACAGTGCCATGTGGCTTCACTAGGCGATGTGAAATCAGTTGAAGCTTTAGATAACCTTCTGCCACAGATGCTGGCTTTTCGTCAGTTGCAAGCACAACAAGCACTAGCGGTTGTTTACTGTTTGCTGCTGCCGTTGCAAATTTAGCATTCGCGGTATCATCATTGGCAGTGAATGCCGTTGCAAGTTGCGCTGCTTGTGCTGACGTTACTTCAATAACTTTATTCTGCCCTTGATAATTAACGACTTCGCTAATATCGGCAACCAGTTTATCACTTGGGTTTAGCAGCGGGTTTGGGAAAAAAGCTTCGATAATTTTACCTGTTGTATTTTTAGTAGCACTACCGAAAGCGAGTGAGAAAGTGGCCATAACTGAGAAATCTCCATTTAAAATAAGGGCGTGATATTCATACATCACGCCAGACTTTTATATATTACTGTTAGTTCTATCACATTTGTCTTTGTTGTTTCAAAGAAAATTGTCATTGTTATTTTCAGCGTAATTAGTTATCGGCCAATTCGGTGATCAGATTATGGCGTAATTCTGCTTGCTGTTCTGGTGAGAGCGGTTGATTGTTATGACCCGAAATAATAAAGAAATCTTCTGCGCGTTCACCAATCGTTGAAATTTTGGCATTATGCAGCACAATATTTTCGGAGCTCAAAATAGCACTGATCCGGGCCAGTAATCCTGGGGTATCTAAGGTGATGATCTCGACAAAGGTACGTTTTTTCTTGGTGGCTAAAAACGTCACTTGGGTTTTTACTGAGAACGGTTTTATTTGCCGTGGAATACGCTGTTTTCTTAATATCGGCGCTTTACCTATCTTTAACACCGCCTCTAATGCTGCTTGCAATGCATAGACACGATCCGGGGCGAGGAAATCACCGGTTTGATCCAAGATCACGAAACTATCGAGTACATAACCATTACGGCTTGAGGTGATTTTCGCATCATGAATGTTTAAGTTTTTATTACCTAAGGTAGATACAGCCGAAGCGAACAAATGCTTATTGTCTTTGGCATAGATAAACACTTCATTACCACCGCGGGTACTATTCTGACTGATTAGCACCAAAGGAAGTGTCGGGTCCTCATGATTGAGGATACCTGTGGTATGCCAACAGATCTGACTTGGATCATTACGCAAAAAGTACTCAGAACGGAATGTGTTCCACAATGCTTGGATCTGCTCGAGACTAAAGCGGCTGTTTTCTAAAAAGGCCAACGCTGTATCTTTATTATTGCGGATCCTGAATTTAGCATCCAGCGGATTTTCTAAGCCGCGACGCAAAGCTTGCTGCGTTAAGAAGTACAATTCACGCAGCAGTGAACCTTTCCAATTATTCCATAAGCTATCATTAGTGGCACAAATATCCGCAACAGTGAGGCAGTAGAGGTAGTTTAAATGTTCTTGATCACCAATGGTTCGGGCAAATTCGGTAATGATCTCGGGATCATGAATATCACGGCGTTGCGCGGTGACCGACATCAATAGATGGTATTTGACCAATCGGGATACCATTTTTCGGTCGGCCTTGTTGATCCCGTGCTTCTTACAGAATGCACGTGCGTCTATGGCCCCTATTTCGGAGTGATTACCTTTTTGGCCTTTGCCTATATCATGGAAAATAGCCGCGATGAGTAATAATTCTGGCTTTTCTAAACGCGGGTATATCTCACAGCATAATGGGTGAGTTACTTTGGTTTCGTCGCGTTTAAAGGAATCAATAATTTTGACTAAACGATGAGTGTGTTCATCAACAGTATAGTTGTGGAATAAATCAAACTGCATCTGCCCGAGAATGCGACTCCACTGTGGTATATAGGCGGCGATGACACCATACTTATGCATTAAGGTAAGTGCTAAACCACTCGCATTAGGGTGTTTAAGTAGCTGCATAAATTGTTCACGGCATTCGGGAATATCTTCTAACCACATCGTTAGCTTGCGTCTTGCATCGCGTAATTCACGTATAGTAGCGGCATAAATACCTGTGATATGTTCGTTATCGGCAATATGATAAAACAACTCAATAATCGCTCTGGGACGACGGGTAAATAGATCGGTGCTGGTGGTATCTATTAAGCTGCCGCGCAGCTGAAAGTCCGCGGTGATATTACGCACATCCATCCCCACGTGTCCGAGGATCGCTTGGTTAAATAGCTGTAACAGCATTTCATTGAGTTCGGTAACGCGACGAATTGTTTGGTAGAACTGCTTCATCATAGTTTCAACAGCCTGATTGCCTTCACCGCTATAACCGAGTGCTTCAGCGACCGTGGTTTGTCTGTCGAAGAGCAGGCGGTTATCACAGCGTTTTAAACCAAGGTGCAGCGCAAAGCGCACTCGCCATAAGAAATTCTGGCAACCTTCCAGCTCGTGGTATTCACCTTTGGTTAAAAAACCATGATTGGTTAATTCTAAGAAACTGCTCGAACCGAAATGGCGACGGGTGATCCACAAAATAGTTTGTAAATCGCGTAACCCACCAGGGCTGCTTTTAAGGTCAGGTTCTAAATTATATGATGAGCCTTTGAACTGGTGATGACGCGCAAGCTGCTCTTCATGTTTGGCTTGGAAAAAATCTTGGCTTGGCCAAAATGTCTCAGGATCAATGATATCCTGTAATTGTGCGTAAGTGTCTTCAGAACCTGTGATCAAGCGCGACTCTAAGAGGTTGGTCGCAATCGTGATATCCGCTAGCCCTTGTTCTAAGCATTCATCAATGGTGCGTACGCTATGACCCACCTCTAAACGTAGATCCCATAACATGGTGATAAAGAGTGATATTGCTTGCTCTTGCTCTGGTGTTAAGACGGATGCAGTGGTGATGAGCAAGTCTATGTCTGATTTAGGATGCAATTCGCCACGACCATAACCACCAACCGCGACGAGTGCTAATGCCGGATGAGTCGAGAGGCTGAATTTTTGCCAAAGTCGATTGAGTAATTGATCCATGTATTCTGCACGGCAAGATACTAACGCAATAATATCATCACCATCAAAGAAGCGTTGTTCAAGCCAGGACTGAAATTCTTGCATGTGTGATTTACAATGACTAAGTGTTAACTCTTCATCTGAGAGTAATGCGGGAACATATTGAGTTGGATCCATGCGACGCCTTCCTGGAGTTCGATAGAAAAATGGGAACCGCAGGGTGCAGTTCCCATGTTTACTGATGATAAAAATAGCGTTTATTTACGACTCGTTTTAAGGTACGTGTACTAGTTCTTCAAGATACGTGGGATTGTTTCTTCATCACGTAATGTCATAATTTCACAACCGTCTTTAGTGACAACGATGGTATGTTCCCATTGTGCTGAATTTTTATTGTCTTTGGTTAATACCGTCCAGTGATCATCGGCAACGTGGTTGTGCTTTTTACCCGCATTGATCATCGGTTCAATCGTGAAGCACATACCTTCTTTAAGTATTAGGTTCTGGTTGCTTTCGTTGAAGCGTGATTTGTAATGTAATACTTGTGGTTCTTCATGGAATTTTTCACCAATGCCGTGACCACAATATTCTTCTACGATGGAATACTTGCGTGTTGGGTTGGCTTTATTGTGAGACTTGATTTTTTTCTCAATGATCTCGCCAATGCGGCTTAAACGTGTACCCGGTTTTACTTGACGTAAACCTTCGTATAACGCTTCTTGTGAAATGCGGCATAATTGCTTATCACGTGGTGACACCTCTCCAATTAAAAACATCTTTGAGGTATCGCCATGTAGGCCATCTTTGATCACGGTAATATCCAAGTTAATAATGTCGCCATCGACTAATGGACGATCACTTGGTACACCATGGCAAACAACGCTGTTAATTGATGTGCAGATCGATTTTGGAAATGCAGTATCATCATTTTCATCGTAGCTTGGGTAAAATAATGGTGCTGATAATGCGTCGTTTGCTAAAGTGAATTCATGGCAACGATCATTTAACTCCTGAGTGGTCACCCCGGCAACTACAAACGGTTCTATCATTTCTAGTACCTGTGCAGCTAAACGGCCTGCAACGCGCATTTTTTCGATTTGATCTTCAGTTTTAATGATTACGCTCATTTTTCACTCTTCAATATATAGGTGTTTTGTTTTATAGCTATGATTGTAACGCTAATGCGAGTGATAAGCATAAATTTTTCTCTGATACTCGGGTGCTTATTCACGTTATTACTATTTATAGGTATTTAAGACAGAGACATAATTAATTTTATGACGAGAAATATTGCTATAACCCGTTAAAATGAAGCATGCGTGTTACGTTAAATCTCGAATTTTGCGGTAAAAAGAGCACCGCAAAATTTGTGCTATTTATCTAAATATGGTATAAAGCGCGCAATGAATTTAGTAAATGTCAGTAACTGGTTATTTATTAAATCTCATACACATAAATTTATATAAATCACACACACATCGTCACATTTGTCGGGGTGCTTTTATTTTGTTTGTTAATTGCCTGCTTTAGCTCGCTTTTAGTTAGAAATAAAGGTCGAAAAAATGGGATGTGTGGAGGCCTAACCCCATACAAATTTAAGGAATTTAAAATGTCTACAGTATCAATGCGCGATATGCTACAAGCCGGTGTTCATTTCGGTCACCAAACTCGTTACTGGAACCCTAAGATGAAGCAATACATCTTCGGTGCTCGTAGTAAAGTACATATCATCAACCTAGAGCAAACTGTTCCTCTATTCAACGACGCACTTGCTTTTATCAAGAACGTTGCGGACAAAAAAGGTAAAGTTCTTTTCGTTGGTACTAAAAAAGCTGCTGGTGAAACAATCAAAGAAGCTGCACTTTCATGTGACCAGTTCTACGTTGATCACCGTTGGTTAGGCGGAATGTTGACTAACTGGAAAACAGTTCGTCAATCAATCAAACGTCTTACTACTCTAGAAGCACAAGCACAAGACGGTACATTCGAGCAACTTACTAAGAAAGAAGCTCTAATGAACACACGTGAAATGATCAAACTAGAGAAAAGCCTTGGTGGTATTAAAACTATGGGCGGTTTACCTGATGTTCTTTTCGTAATCGATGCTGACCATGAGCACATCGCTATTAAAGAAGCTAACAACCTAGGTATCCCAGTAGTTGCTATCGTTGATACTAACTCAAACCCAGACAACATTGATTTCGTTGTACCTGGTAACGATGATGCGATCCGTGCTATCAAACTTTACGCTGGTGCAGTAGCTTCATGTGTAAATGAAGGCCGTAATCAAGACATCGCAGCACAAGCTGAAAGCGACTTCATCGAAGAAGCTAAATAATACAGCTTTTCGATTTAATCGATGCTCTTATTAACTAAGTGCACTATTTAGTTAACAGGAGCCGTATGGCTCCTGTTTTTTTTTGTATAAGAAATTGAGGAAATTACCCATGGCAATTACTGCTGCAATGGTTAAAGAACTGCGCGAACGTACAGCTGCAGGCATGATGGATTGTAAGAAAGCTTTAGTTGAAGCTGAAGGCGATATGGAACTTGCAATCGAAAATATGCGCAAATCAGGCGCTGTAAAAGCGGCTAAAAAAGCGGGCCGTATTGCTGCTGAAGGCGTTGTAAAAACTAAAATTGCTAACGGCGTTGCTGTTCTAGTTGAAATCAACTCAGAAACAGATTTCGTAGCAAAAGATGTAAGCTTCCTAGCATTTGCTAACCAAGTTGTTGACGTTGCTCACGCGGGTGAATTTAACACTGCTGAAGCACTACTAGCTGCTAAATATGACGCTGAATTAACAGTTGAAGAAGCGCGTGCTAACCTAATTTCTAAAATTGGCGAGAACATCAATGTTCGTCGTTCAGTTATAGTTAAAGGTGATAACATGGCGTCTTACATACATGGCGGCACTATCGGTGTTGTTACTGTACTTAAAGGTGGCGATGAAGCATTAGCTAAGAAAATTGCTATGCACGTAGCAGCAGCTAAGCCTGAATTCGTTACACCTGGAGATGTGCCTGCATCTGTAGTTGAAAAAGAACGCGCTATCCAAGTTGAAATCGCTGTAAACAGTGGTAAGCCTCAAGAAATCGCTGAGAAAATGGTTGTTGGCCGTATGAAGAAATTCACTGGTGAAGTTAGCCTTACTGGTCAAGCTTTCATCATGGAGCCGTCAAAAACTGTTGGTCAACTTCTTAAAGAAGAAGGCGCAGAAGTTGTAACATTTATCCGCATCGAAGTGGGTGAAGGTATTGAGAAAGCGGAAGATGATTTCGCCGCTGAAGTTGCAGCTACAGTAGCAGCAGCGAAAAAAGCATAATTTAATTATTGCTGAAGATTAATACAGACCGCGGCTCAGGCTGCGGTTTTTCCACAATTAGGATAAAGAGATCATTATGACTACCAACCCGAAACCTGCATATCGTCGTATTTTATTAAAGCTTAGCGGTGAAGCGCTGATGGGAGACGAGAATTTTGGTATTGACCCTAAAGTGCTGGACCGCATGGCACAAGAAATCAAAGAAATTGTTGAGTTAGGTGTTCAAGTTGGTTTGGTTATTGGTGGCGGAAACCTATTCCGTGGTGCAGGTCTGGCTGAAGCGGGGATGAACCGTGTAGTGGGCGATCACATGGGCATGTTAGCAACTGTGATGAATGGCTTAGCAATGCGTGATGCACTTCACCGTGCTTATGTGAATGCTCGTTTAATGTCTGCAATTGAATTACGTGGCGTATGTGACAGCTATAACTGGGCTGAAGCAATTAGCTTATTAAAAACTGGCCGAGTAGTAATTTTCGCTGCGGGTACGGGTAACCCATTCTGTACAACGGATTCTGCTGCGTGTTTACGTGGTATCGAAATTGAAGCTGACATTGTATTGAAAGCAACAAAAGTTGACGGTGTATACTCGGAAGATCCAGTGAAAAACCCTGATGCTGAATTTTACGCTACTCTTGATTATCGTGAAGTTGTAGAAAAAGAACTTAAAATCATGGATTTATCTGCATTTACCATGGCGCGTGACCATGATTTACCGATGCGTGTATTTAACATGAATAAGCCAGGTGCTTTACGTCGTGTTATTATGGGTGAAGCTGAAGGCACATTGATTTCAAATCAAGCAAAGAAATAAAACTGGATCTCAAATTCAGTAAATAAATACAATAGTTTAAAGTTTAGAGGGATTATAACAAGACCTCTAAATTGAATTGATTTACACTAAATAAGTAAATTCTCATCGATAAAGCAATGCTGACCATTGCTCGACAAATTTAAGGAAGACGTTGTGATCAACGAAATTAAAGATGACGCTCAGGCCCGTATGGGCAAAAGTATCGACGCATTGAAAAGTCAACTATCTAAAGTTCGAACTGGCCGTGCACACCCAAGTATCCTAAACGGTATTACCGTTTCTTACTACGGAACTAATACACCACTTAACCAAATCGGTAACGTTGGTACTGAAGATTCACGTACATTAAGCATTACTGTATTTGATGCAACAATGGTTAAAGCCGTAGAAAAAGCAATCATGATGTCTGATTTGGGTCTTAACCCACAGTCTGCTGGTACTAATATTCGTATTCCATTACCTGCACTTACTGAAGAACGTCGTAAGAGCTTAATTAAAGTTGTACGTGCTGATGCTGAACAAGGCCGTGTTGCTATCCGTAACATCCGTCGTGATGCTAACGGTGATATCAAAGCACTACTAAAAGAAAAAGAAATCGGTGAAGATGATGATCGCCGTGCACAAGATGAGATCCAAAAAATGACTGATACCTGTATCAAGCAAATTGATACTATATTATCAGACAAAGAAAAAGACTTAATGGAAGTGTAATTTACTTTACGCTTTTTAAGACGCCGTGTTTCGATACGGCGTTTTAATTTTTAATGGATAATGATCGTAATGGTAAACTCAACTGAACTTGAAACGTTAGTTAATGACTCTAAACCTAAGCACGTTGCTATCATCATGGATGGCAATGGTCGTTGGGCGCAGCAGCGTGGCAAAATGCGTGTTAAGGGCCACCACGAAGGTGTTAAGTCTGTTCGTCAAGTTGTGAGTAGTGCATTAGCAATCGGGATCGAGTCGTTAACGTTATTTGCGTTTAGTAGCGAAAACTGGCGTCGCCCGGAAGCGGAAGTTAGTATGTTAATGAAATTATTCATGACAGTGTTAACGCGAGAAGTTAAAAAGCTGCATAAGAATCAAATTCGCCTAAAAATTATTGGTGATGTCTCTGCATTTAGTTCTGCCATTCAAACCAAGATTTCTGAAGCTGAAGCGTTAACGTGTAATAACACCAAACTAACGCTCAATATCGCGGCCAACTATGGCGGTCAATCTGATATAGCAAATGCCGCTAAACAGATTGCTATCGCGGTTCAAAGCGGTGAAATAAGCTTAGATCAAATTGATGATAAAATGCTGGGGCAACATATTGCTATGGCAGAACAGCCAGCCGTCGATTTGATGATCCGTACTGGTGGCGATCACCGAATTAGTAACTTTTTGCTGTGGCAGTTAGCTTATGCAGAATTATATTTCACTGACATCCTATGGCCAGATTTCGACAATATTGCCTTTGAAGATGCTATTTTTAATTTTGTGAATCGAGAACGTCGTTTTGGCGGCACTGGCGAACAGGTCAGAGCTATTTTAATAAAGCAGCAATAAATACATATAAATAAACGCTTAGATAGAATTCTGGGCGTTTTTTAATAGGAGCACAACTTTTGCTTAAGCAACGAATTACCACCGCATTAATTTTAGCGCCATTAGCGCTTGCAGCTATCTTTCTGTTACCTCTACAGTGGTTTGCGCTTGCCATCGCGGGGGTGTTTATCTTAGCCACCAAAGAGTGGGCGGTATTGGTCGATAAACATAACAGTAAATTACCGAATGCGCTCATTGTGGGCTTCTCACTTATTCTGGGTGCGACATTATTAGTTATTCCACCCGATGTGCGTAATATCTGGCACGTCAGTAATGGCGAAATAGTATTGGTACCGTTAGTCAGTGGTATTTTAGTTGTTGGGGCTGTGTGGTGGTTAATTTGTGCTGCGTTAGTGGCTACGTATCCAAACAGTGCCAAAGCATGGACTAAAAATACCCTGGTGAAAGTTGTCCTTGGTCTGGTGACCTTGGTGCCGTTTTTCTGGGCGATGTTAGCTCTACGCTCTTATGATTATGCCCACGACCAGCTGTCGGGTGCATGGTTAGTCATGCTAGTGATGTTCTTAGTATGGGGCGCTGATTCGGGTGCTTACTTTATCGGTAAAAAATTCGGCAAGAACAAACTGGCGCCAAAAGTGAGCCCTGGTAAAACGCGCGAAGGCTTTTTTGGTGGTATTGTGGTATCAATGATTATTGCGCTAATTGCTGCAGTTGTGATGGCCGTTTTACCTTCAGGGGAACTTGATAGCAGTAAGCTTGTCATAGTCCTGTTCACGTGTTTTGTTACGTCAATTTCATCAACATTAGGTGATCTTAACGAGAGTATGTTCAAACGTGAAGCGGGTGTAAAAGACAGTGGTACCTTATTACCCGGTCACGGTGGTATTCTTGACCGCATTGATAGCTTGACGGCTGCATTACCGGTATTTGCTGTTATTTACTTAGTTTGTTTTTAAAGGAGCGTTATTGTGATTGGATTAACGATACTGGGTGCTACTGGCTCAATTGGTAAAAGTACCCTTGCAGTTATTCGTCAAAATCCTGAACGCTTTCGGATCCAGGCTTTAACCGCTAATCGCAATGTTGCTGAGATGCTGGCGCAATGTTTAGAATTTAAACCTTGCTATGCGGTGATGCTCAATGACGTTGCGGCAGCTGCGTTGGCGCAACAACTAAAATCACTTAACTGTGCTACGGAAGTGCTGTCTGGCATGGACGCGTTATGTCAGGTTGCCGCGCTTGATAACACTGACATGGTGATGGCTGCTATTGTTGGTGCCGCAGGGCTTATGCCAACCTTAGCCGCCGTTCGTGCCGGGAAACGTATTCTGCTTGCCAATAAAGAAGCGCTAATAATGTCTGGCGCATTATTTATGGAAGAAGTAAAAGCCAGTGGTGCTGAATTATTACCGATCGATAGCGAACACAATGCAATTTTCCAAGCTATGCCGCTGGCGGTACAAACTAACCTGGGTTTTTGTGATCTGGTTGCAGAGGGCATAAGTAAGATCTTATTAACCGGTTCTGGTGGTCCATTCCGTTATAGCGAGATTGCTGATTTAGCTGCGGTTACACCAGCACAAGCTTGTGCACATCCGAATTGGTCAATGGGTCAGAAGATCTCCGTTGACTCCGCCACCATGATGAATAAAGGCTTAGAATATATTGAAGCTAAGTGGTTATTTAATGCTGACGAAGCGCAGATCCAAGTTGTTATTCATCCCCAGTCTGTTATCCACTCTATGGTGCAATATACAGATGGTTCGGTAATCGCACAAATGGGTGAACCAAATATGTGCACCCCAATTGCCCATGCTATGGCTTATCCGCAGCGTATTCCTTCCAGTGTTAAACCTCTCGATTTTTTCGAAATGGGTGAATTGACCTTCTTGAAACCTGATTATGCGCGTTACCCTTGTTTAAAATTAGCCATTGATGCTTGTTATCAAGGCCAAGCGGCCACGACAACATTAAATGCAGCAAATGAAATGGCGGTAGACGCTTTCTTAACTGGGCAGATTGGTTTCACCGATATTGCCCGTGTAAACTGTACCGCCTTAGATGGGATGACTGTTTCTGAACCTGATAATATTGATGCATTGGTTGATATCGATGCAATGGCGCGAATCGACGCACAACAAATAATAAACAGAGTAGCAAAATGATATCGTCTTTATGGAATTTAGGTGCATTTATTGTTGCACTGGGTATTTTAGTTGCTATACACGAATTTGGTCACTTTTGGGTAGCGCGTCGCTGTGGTGTTAAGGTATTACGCTTCTCGATTGGTTTTGGTAAAACGATATGGATGCGCACGGGTAAAGATGGCACCGAATATGTGATCGCAATGATCCCGCTTGGTGGCTTTGTTAAGATGCTCGATGAGCGTGTTGATGACGTACCTGAAGCATTAAAATCACAATCATTTAATCGTAAACCTGTGCTAGCGAGGATCGCTATTGTTGCCGCTGGGCCGTTAGCAAACTTCGCGTTAGCGATTGTGGCGTTTTGGCTTATGTTCATGATTGGCGTGCCGAGTGTAAAACCGGTGATTGGTGAAGTTGCTCCGCATTCTGTTATGGCAAAGGCGGGGGTGACCAATAAAGCGATTATCACCGCGATTGATGGACAAGCAGTTCAAGATTGGAATGATGTTAGTCTTAAATTAATTGAACACATGGGCGAGCCTTCGATGGCGATGCAGTTATATCTTGAGGACACTAACTACACTGTATCTCGACAAGTTGATTTACGGGATTGGCAATTTGATCCGGAACGTGAATCACCGATTAGTAGTATGGGGTTAACGCCTTATCGACCAGCTGTGAGTCAAGAGTTAGCGGAAGTCATTAAAGGCAGTGCGGGCGAAAAAGCGGGTCTATTAGCGGGTGATAAAATCATTGCCGTTGAGCAGCAAGCTATTGATGATTGGTCTGTGTTAGTTGCCATAATCCAGCAAAGCCCTGATCAAGTGTTAGCTGTCACTATCCTTCGCAATGGTCAACAGTTAGCATTAAATGTGATACCAACAGGCAAACCTGGCCCCGATGGTGTGTTAAAAGGCTATTTAGGGGTTGCGCCTGTTGTAGCCAGTTACCCCGAAAATTATCTTGTTGATATTCAATATGGTATTCTAGATTCGGTACACCAGTCTGTGGCGCGAACTTGGCAGCTTACTGCGCTGACATTTAAGATGATTGGTCGTTTAGTGACCGGTGAACTTTCGCTGAATAACTTAAGTGGACCGATTTCTATTGCCAAGAGTGCTGGTGCTAGTGCTGATTATGGCTTGGTTTATTTCTTAGGTTTCCTTGCCTTGATTAGTATTAATTTAGGTTTAATGAATTTAATGCCACTGCCTGTACTGGATGGTGGCCATCTAGTGTATTACACATTTGAATTGATCACAGGTCGACCTGTATCTGAAAAGATCCAAGAAGTCGGTTTTAAAATTGGTTCAGTCATGATTATGCTATTAACGGGACTTGCCTTATTTAATGACTTTGCTCGTTTATAAGTCATTGAATTGCGTTTTAGGGATTATTTACTCAGAATGATAATAAATAAATATTTAGTTGGCGTACTATTTTCAAGTGCTTGCTTATTTACCAGTACGGCAGCAACTGCAGCTGTAAATAACTTCATTATTGAAGATATTCAAGTCGAGGGCTTACAACGTGTCACGCTAGGTGCGGCATTATTGAATATCCCATTGCGAGAAGGCGATAGCGTCAGTAGCCGAGATACCGCGTTAGCTGTAAAAAAACTCTACGCATCAGGTAATTTTGATGATATTGAATTGTATCGTGACGGTGCGACGCTCGTCTTTAAAGTAACTGAATTACCGACTATTAGTAGTATTGAGTTTGTGGGTAATGAAGCGATCCCTGAAGAACAATTACAAGAAAGCCTTAGTTCATCCGGTATTCGTGTTGGTGAGCCTATCGATCGTACTATTATTCGTTCTGTCGAGCAGGGGTTGCAAGAATTCTATTATGGTGCGGGTCGTTACAGTGCGCAAATTAACACCATTATGACCCCTTTACCACGTAACCGTATTGACATTAAATTTAGTTTTGTTGAAGGTAAATCAGCGGAAATTAAACAACTTAATATCTTAGGTAACACCGTTTATTCTACGACAGAATTGAAGCGATTATTTGAGCTGAGTGATGTTGTGCCTTGGTGGAATTTTATGGCTGATCAGCAGTATCAAAAACAGCTGCTCGCTGGTGATTTAGAAAAACTACGTAGTCATTATGTTGATAACGGTTATATCCGCTTTAAAACGGAGTCAACACAAGTATCAATGACGCCAGATAAACAAGGTATTTATATCACCCTTAAAGTGAATGAAGGTGCGCAATATAAGCTGGGTAATATTATCTTAACGGGTGACCTACTAGACAAAGAACAAGCGTTACGTGGTTTATTAGCACTTAACTCTGGTGAGTTATACAGCGGTGCAAGTGTAACGGCAACGGAAGAAAGTCTCAGTCGTTATTTAAGTCGTTTTGGTTACGCTTATCCAAAAGTATCTACTTATCCAGAAATCAATGACGAAAAACATACCGTTAACCTCACCATTGCTGTTGAGCCGGGTCCACGAATTTATGTACGTCGTATTAACTTTGCCGGTAATGACGTCACTAAAGATGAAGTATTACGTCGCGAAATGCGTCAAATGGAAGGTACTTGGTTATCTAACCGCTTAATTGACCGTTCTAAAGTTCGTCTAAATCAGCTTGGTTTCTTTGAAACAGTCAATACCAATACGGTACGAGTACCCGGTGAGATGGACGTGGTTGACGTTAATGTGCAAGTGAAAGAACAGCCTGCCGGTTCATTTAATGCAGGTATTGGTTATGGTTCAGAGTCCGGGTTAAGTTTAAATGCCGGTATACAACAGGATAACTTTTTTGGTACAGGTAACAAAGCGGGTATTAGTGTCAGTACTAATGACTACTCGACAAATGCCAGCTTAAATTATACCGACCCATATTTTACGGTTGATGGCGTGAGCTTCGGCGGTAAGGTTTACTTCACGGATTTTGAAGCATCAGAAGCGGATATTGTTGATTATAACAACCGTACTTATGGTATATCGGGGTCCTTAGGCTTTCCGGTCAACGAAAATAATACCTTAAGTTTTAGCTTAGGTTATGAGTGGAATAAGATCTCGCAAACTACGACGTATGCTCAAACAGAGCTCTTTTGGAACATTTATGATGAGCAGCGTGATACGGATGGTAACTTTGTGGTATTCCAGGGCTTTGATGTGTCAGCGTCTTGGCGCCGCCGTACCTTAAACCGCGGAGTATTTGCGACATCGGGTTCAGAACAAAAAGCGAACTTTACCATGACGGTACCGGGTTCGGATGTACAGTATTTTAAAATGAGTTTTGATAACAAATATTATGTACCGTTATCAAGCAATCACCGTTGGTCAATATTGATGCGTGGCCGCGTAGCTTACGGTAATGGTTATGGTAAAACAGACGGTGGCAGTGATCATATCTTACCGTTTTATGAAAACTATTATGCCGGTGGTTTCTACTCAGTGCGTGGTTTTAACAGCAATACCATTAGTCCAAAAGGTATACAGACGACCCCAGGTACAGGTAATAATAGCGGTAATGAAAAATATGTAACAACGGACTCTTCCGTTGGTGGTAATGCCTTAGCAACAGCCAGTTTGGAACTTATTTTCCCAACACCATTTTTAAGTGAAGAATATGCCAACCTAGTGCGTACTACAGTGTTTGTTGATGCGGGTTCAGTATGGGATACTGAATTTAATTCAAGTGACTATCGAAGTGAAGACTGTGAGAAAGGTTGTGAATACTTTGGCGATTATTCTGATCCTGCGCGATTACGTGCTTCTGTGGGCGTTAGTTTGCAGTGGTTATCACCAATGGGGCCGTTAGTATTCTCACTGGCCACGCCATTGAAAGAGTACCAAGGCGATAGAACCGAAGTCTTTACTTTTAATATCGGTACCACTTTCTAAGCTAACTCATATTGATAAAGTGCGTACTTTCAGCACTGAAAGTACGCTTTAAATTGAAAATTCACTAGGGACTAAAATGAAAAAATTTATTAAAGCAACGGCATTGGCACTCACTCTAGGTGCATCATTTACTGCAAGTGCAGCGGGATATGCGGTTGTTGATGCAGGTAAGATCTTACAACAATTACCACAACGTGAAGCGATTGGTAAACGTTTAAACGAAGAATTCCAAGTGCGAGCTATCGAACTGAATAAATTACAAAAAGAGTTAGTATCATTAAACGAAAAGCGTCAACGCGATGCGGCATTAATGACCTCACAAGAACAAACTAAACTGGTTCGTAAATTAGAAGAGTTAAATGCGCAGCTAAAATTAAAAGGTAGAGCATTTAAAGAAGATCAGCAGCGTCGTGGTCAAGAAGAAAATAACAAGTTGTTAGTATTATTACAAAGCGCGATTGAAACAGTTTCTAAGCGTGAAGGTTATGATCTTGTGTTCACTAAACAAGCCGTGTTATTTGTCGATCCAAAATTAGATATCTCTGACAAAATAATACAAGAATTAAGCAAGTAATTATATTTTACAGCGCAACAAATGTAGTAAAATAGCAGCAGAATTTTTATTGAATAGAAAGGTTTCACATGGCAATGACGTTACAACAAATAGCAACGGCAATTCAAGCTGAGTTACACGGCGATGGCAGTATCGAGATTAGTAGCATTAATTCGATGCAAAATGCACAGCCAGGTAGTATTACTTTTTTAAGTGATAGTAAATACAGCGCCCAATTAGCGACAGTTGCAGCGTCTGCCGTTATTGTTAAACCGGATGATCTTGCCGCATGTAATACCAATGCATTGGTCATGAAAAACCCCTATGTTGGTTTTGCTTTAGTGGCACAGTTACTTGATACCACACCAGCACCAGCTACAGATATCGCCCCGAGTGCGGTGATTGCTGAAGATGTGGTGCTGGGGGATAATGTGGCTATTGGTGCTAACGCGGTTATCGAGACTGGCGTAACACTTGCAGATAACGTGATAATTGGTGCCGGCTGTTTTATTGGTAAAAATAGCCGCATTGGTCAGAGCACTAAATTGTGGGCAAATGTTACTATTTATCATGATATCACCATTGGCAGTGATTGCTTGTTCCAAAGCGGCACTGTCATCGGTGCCGATGGTTTTGGTTATGCCAATGATGGTGGCCGTTGGATCAAGATCCCACAACTCGGTCGTGTTATCATTGGTGATCGCGTTGAGATTGGTGCGTGCACTACGATCGATCGTGGCGCATTAGATAATACCATTATTAGCGACGGCGTGATTTTAGATAATCAATGTCAAGTCGGGCATAATGTAGAAATAGGTGAAAACACCGCGATCTCAGGTGGTACTCTGTTAGCAGGAAGCTTAAAACTAGGTAAACAATGCATGATTGGTGGAGGTAGTGTTATCAATGGTCATATGGAAATAACCGATAACGTTAATATCACAGGTATGTCGATGGTAATGCGTCCGATTGATAAAGCGGGTCTTTATTCATCGGGTATTCCGGCACAAGCCAATCGTGAATGGCGTCGTCAAACTGCCCGTATAATGAAAATTGATGATATGCATAAACGACTATCTAAATTAGAAAAAGCTAAATAAACAAAGCTTCTTTGCTACAGGAATGAAAATTTTGAGCGAACAAAAAAATACAATTGAAATACAAGAAATCATGTCCTTTCTACCACACCGGTTCCCGTTCTTACTGGTTGACCGTGTATTGGATTATGTACCGGGTAAGTCGATACATGCAATTAAAAATGTATCGGTAAATG
Source organism: Moritella sp. (assembly GCF_013215705.1). Lineage (GTDB taxonomy): Bacteria > Pseudomonadota > Gammaproteobacteria > Enterobacterales > Moritellaceae > Moritella. The sequence continues at coordinate 49,054 of NZ_JABSQR010000026.1, forward strand.
AGCCACAATTTACCGGCCATTTCCCAACGAACCCTATTCTACCGGGTGTTTTAATTTTAGAAGCCCTCGCACAGGCTTCGGGTCTGTTAGGTTATAAATCTGATGGCGGCCCTAGTGATAATGAACTGTATTATTTTGCCGGTATCGATAAGGCGCGTTTTCGTAAACCTGTGGTGCCTGGCGATGTAATGCATCTACATATTGAATTAATTAAAGAACGCCGTGGTATTGGCTTTTTTACTGCGATTGCAAAAGTTGACGGTAAAGTAGTTTGTGATGCGGAGATCATGTGCGCAAGACGAGAGGCCAAATAGTGATCCATGAAACAGCTATTGTGCATGAAAGCGCAAAAATTGGTAACAATGTAAAAATTGGTCCTTGGACTACCATTGGCGAAAACGTTGAGATTGGTGATGATTGTGTGATCGCTTCTCATGTGGTTATTAATGGTCCTTGTAAAATTGGTAAGGGCAATCGCTTTTTCCAATTTGGTTCAATTGGTGAAGAGTGCCAAGATCTAAAGTACGCGGGTGAAAACACCCGTCTTGAGATCGGTGATAACAACGTGTTCCGTGAAGGCGTTACCATTCACCGTGGAACAGTACAAGACCAAGGTTTAACCAAAATTGGTAGCAATAGCTTGTTTATGGTGAATGCGCATGTTGCGCATGATGTGATCATCGGTGATAACTGTATTTTTGCTAACAACGCGACATTAGCGGGTCACGTACACATTGGTGACTTTGTGATCTTTGGTGGTCATGCTGCGATCCACCAATTTGGTAAAGTGGGTTCTCATGCCTTTATTGCCGGCGGTTCGGTTATCATTAAAGATATTCCACCGTATGTAATGGCATCGGGTCACCATGCGAAACCTTTTGGTATTAATTCTGAAGGCCTTAAGCGCCGTGGTTTTGATGCTGAGGCAATTAAAGCCGTTAAGCGTGCTTACCGGGTATTATTCCGTCAAGGTAATACCGTAACCGAAGCGTTAGTTGCATTAGAAGAAAGTGCCAATGAACAACCCAGTGTTGCTTTGTTTACAGAATTTTTAAAAACCAGTGAACGTGGTATTATTCGTTAATCGTATTCTTTATAGATAGCTTACAATGACAACGAAACCATTACGTATTGGTATTATCGCCGGAGAAGTCTCCGGCGATATTCTAGCTGCCGCCCTGATCAAAGAAATTAAATCCCGTCACCCTGATGCCATTTTCGAAGGTATTGCTGGACCTCGCATGCAAGCGCTTGGTTTTAATACACTGTTTGAAATGGAAGAGCTATCTGTATTTGGTCTAGTGGAAGTGCTGGGTCGATTACCACGATTGTTTAAAGTAAAACGGGAAGTTCTTGCCCATTTTAAACAAAACCCGCCCGATATCTTCATTGGTGTCGATGCACCCGATTTTAATATTCCCATTGAATTAAACTTAAAAGCAAACGATATAAAAACCGTACATTATGTCAGCCCTTCTGTTTGGGCATGGCGTCAAAAGCGTGTATTCAAGATTAAAAAAGCCGTGGATATGGTGCTCGCCTTTCTGCCATTTGAAAAAGCATTTTATGATGAATATGATGTACCCTGTCGCTTTATTGGCCATACTATGGCCGATTCCATTCCATTGGAAGGCGCGGATAAACAGGCTGCTATTGCAGAACTAAAACTCGATCCTAAGCAACGTTACGTGGCTATCTTACCGGGTAGCCGTGCTGGTGAAGTCGGACTATTGTCGGCAAGTTTTTTAGAAACAGCTATTTTATTAAAACAACGTTTTAGTGACTTAAAGTTTGTTGTGCCGATGGTGAATGAACAACGTAAAGCACAGTTTCTCGCGATTAAGCAAGAAATAGCCCCGGAGCTTGAGGTGATCGTGCTCGATGGTCATGCGCGTGAAGCAATGGCGGTTGCAGATGCGGTACTCTTAGCATCTGGTACTGCCGCGCTCGAAACCATGCTGATGAAGCGTGCAATGGTGGTGGGTTATCGTGTTAAGCCGATTACGTATAAGATCATGCTGCGCTTGATGAAAGCACCGTTTGTGTCATTACCAAACTTGTTAGCAAAAAAAGAAATTGTCGCCGAGCGTTTACAAGATGATTGCCAACCCGAGATATTGGCAGACGAAATGGCCAAACTATTAGAAACAGACAATGCTAAACTGATGGCACACTTTACCGAGCTACATAAATTGATCCGTTGTGATGCGGATAAGCAAGCTGCGGATGCCGTGCTTGAATTGATTAATGCTAAAAATAATGCAACGCTAAAGACAGGTAAATAATATGTATGATGAAGTAATTTACCCTGAGGGGAAACTTGTTGCTGGTGTTGACGAAGTAGGTCGCGGCCCATTAGTCGGTGATGTTGTCACCGCTGCTGTGATATTAGATCCTAACAATCCTATTGTGGGGCTTACTGATTCAAAAAAATTAAGTGACAAGAAGCGTCAATTGCTCTTTCCTGAGATTAAGGAAAAAGCATTAGCGTGGAGTATTGGTCGTTGCAGCCCAAGTGAGATTGATGAACTTAATATCTTACAAGCAACTATGGTGGCAATGCAGCGTGCGGTTGCTGGACTTGCTATGCAACCAGAGCATGTGTTTATTGATGGTAATCGTTGCCCCACATTACCGATGCCTGCAGAGGCCATTGTGAAAGGCGATTTACGCGTGGCAGAAATAAGTGCAGCGTCGATCTTAGCAAAAGTAGTCCGTGATGCTGAAATGGATGAACTGCATGAACGTTACCCTGAATATGGTTTTGCGCAACATAAGGGTTATCCAACCAAAGCCCACATGGAAAAGTTAGCTGAGCTTGGTCCAACAGAAGAATACCGTAAAAGTTTTAAACCTGTGCAACGTGCGTTAGGTTTATTAAAATAAAGTCTGGTGGCTTCGCGCCACTTTACCGTTATTGTTTTTAATTTTATTTTTATCTACTCTCAATTAGCAGAAAGTCTTAATTATGGCAGAACCTCGTTTTATTCACCTGCATTTACACTCTGAATTCTCGATGGTGGATAGCTTAGTACGTATGAAACGTCTAGCGCCCCGTTTACAAGAACTCAATATGCCAGCGATCGCATTAACCGATCAAACCAATATGTGTGCCTTGGTTAAATTCTATGGTGCGATGCAAAGGGCCGGGGTTAAACCCATTCTTGGTGCGGATTTTTGGGTGCAGAGTGAAGAGTATCCAGAAGAGCAGTTTAAGCTAACCGTATTAGCCAAAGATAATAAAGGTTATAACAACATCACGGTGTTGATCTCCAAAGCTTACAGCCGTGGCCATGTTGATGGTCGAGCTATTATTGATAAAGCTTGGTTAGCTGAGCATGCCGAAGGCATTATCTTATTATCTGGTGCGCGTAATGGTGATATAGGTAAAGCTCTATTAAAAGGTAATGATGCATTAGCGCGACAGTGTTTACAGTTTTATCAAACTCATTTTGCGGATAGTTATTATCTTGAATTGATCCGTACCGGACGTCAGGATGAAGAAGCTTATCTGCACATGGCAGTTGATTTTGCCCGCCAGCATCAGTTACCTGTTGTTGCCACCAATGATGTGGTGTTCTTACATGCAGATGAATTTGACGCCCATGAAATTAGGGTCTCAATTCATGATGGTTATACACTAGAAGATAAACGTCGTCCTAGGCTATACAGCAAAGAACAATACTTACGCAGTGAAGATGAAATGTGTGCGTTATTTGCTGATATTCCAGAAGCGCTGGCTAACTCCGTTGAAATTGCCAAGCGTTGTAATGCCACAGTACGCTTAGGTGAATATTTCCTGCCTAACTTTCCAACCGGTGAACTGTCGACTGCAGATTTCTTAGTCAAAGTATCCGAAGATGGTTTAGTCGAACGTTTAGATTTTTTATTCCCCGATCCAGAAGAGCGTGAGCGCCAACGTCCTGCGTATGAAGACCGCCTCAAGATTGAATTAAAAGTAATTAACGACATGGGCTTCCCAGGTTATTTCCTGATCGTGATGGAGTTCATCCAATGGAGTAAAGACAACAATATTCCAGTTGGTCCTGGTCGAGGGTCCGGTGCCGGTTCACTAGTGGCTTATGCATTGAAAATTACCGATCTTGATCCACTGGAATACGAATTACTGTTCGAACGTTTCTTGAATCCAGAACGTGTGTCGATGCCCGATTTCGATGTCGATTTCTGTATGGATCGTCGTGACGAGGTGATTGATCACGTGGCCGAATTGTATGGCCGCGATGCAGTAAGTCAGATCATTACCTTTGGTACCATGGCGGCAAAAGCGGTTATCCGTGATGTCGGTCGGGTACTGGGTCATCCGTTTGGGTTTGTTGATCGTATTTCTAAGCTGATCCCTGGCGACCCGGGCATGACCTTAGCCAAAGCGTGGGATGTTGAACCACGTTTGGATGAAATGTATCGAGGTGATGAAGAAGTTCGCGCGTTGGTTGATATGGCGCGTATTCTGGAAGGTGTAATACGTAACGCGGGTAAACATGCTGGTGGTGTGGTTATTTCACCTACCGTGATCACTGATTTTGCACCACTGTATTGTGATGATTCAGGTAATAATCCGGTTACCCAGTTTGACAAGAACGATGTGGAAGAAGCCGGGCTGGTTAAATTCGATTTCTTGGGTCTACGAACCTTAACCATTATTCAGTGGGCACTGGATATGGCGAATCCGCATCTCGTGAAGCAAGGTAAAAAAGAAATCCGTATTGAGTCGATTGATATTACCGATCGAAGGTGTTTTGACTTATTACAGCGCTCAGAAACTACCGCGGTATTCCAGTTAGAATCGCGGGGTATGAAGGATCTGATCCGTCGTCTAAAACCCGACAGCTTTGAAGATATGATCGCGCTGGTGGCCTTGTTCCGTCCCGGTCCATTGCAATCAGGCATGGTAGATAACTTTATTGACCGTAAACACGGTCGAGAAGACGTATCTTACCCAGATGCCCAATATCAACATGAATCGTTGAAAGAAATCCTCGATCCGACCTACGGCATTATCTTGTATCAAGAACAAGTCATGCAGATTGCCCAAGTTTTATCTGGTTATACCCTCGGTGGCGCCGACATGTTACGTCGTGCTATGGGTAAGAAAAAGCCAGAAGAGATGGAAAAACAGCGTGGTACTTTCAAAGAAGGTGCGATAAATAACGGTGTCGACGGTGACCTGTCGATGAAGATCTTCGATCTGGTAGAAAAGTTTGCGGGTTACGGTTTCAATAAATCCCACTCCGCGGCTTATGCACTGGTATCGTATCAAACGCTGTGGATGAAGACCCATTATGCTTCTTACTTCATGGCGGCAGTTATGTCTGCTGATATGGATAATACCGAGAAAGTGGTGACCTTGGTTGATGAAGTGGAGCGCATGGGACTAACGTTGTTACCGCCTGATGTGAACAAAGGTTTATTCAAATTTAACGTGGAAGAAGACCATACTATTATTTATGGTATCGGTGCGATTAAAGGCGTGGGTGAAGGTCCTATTGATGCCATTATTGCCGCGCGTGAAAGTGGCGGTGAATTCTCTGATCTGTTTGATTTCTGTAACCGTGTTAATTTGAAAAAGATCAGTAAACGTATCATGGAAAAACTGATTTACGCTGGCGCATTAGATAAATTAGGTCCTCATCGCGCCGCCTTACATGCTACATTACCTGAAGCAATGAAAGCCGCGGCACAACACGCGATGGCCGAAGCACATGGTCAAAGCGACTTGTTTGGTATTTTAACTACCGAACCGGAAGAAATTGAAAGTAAGTTTGCTGATGTACCTGAATGGCCTGATAAAGTATGGCTGGAAGGGGAGCGAGAAACCTTAGGTCTTTACCTTACTGGTCATCCAATTAATCAGTATATTAAAGAAGTTAAGCGTTATTCAACCAATCGCTTGAAAGATGTAAAACCGACCGAACGTGGTAAAGTCGTTACCGCGGTTGGGTTAGTTATTTCAGCACAAGTTAAAGTGACGAAGAAAGGTACCCGTATGGGGATCTTAGAGATTGATGATAAAAGTGGCCGCTTAAGTGTGATGTTCTTCTCAGAAGCGTTTGAACGTTATGAGGAATATATCGCCAAAGATCGCATTTTAGTGATTACTGGAGAGGTCAGCTTTGACGATTTCAATGGCGGGTATAAGATGACCGCCAGAGAAGTTATGGATATTGAAGCTGCGCGAGAACGTTATGCGCGTGGTATCACATTGCAGTTAAATGCAGAAAAAATAAATGATACGTTTATGGGTAAGTTTATGGAAACACTTGAACCTTATCGTGCGGGTACTTGTCCCATAAATATAGTTTATCAACGCGCCGACGCGAAGGCTAAATTAACTTTAGGTGTCGAATGGCGAGTATCGCCCACTGATGAGCTTTTATATGAATTAGAGCTGATGCTAGGGTCGGGAAATGTTGATCTTGAATTTGATTAGTGCTGACGTTACAAGATTGTCGTCATTAGCCATTAGCCATAATATTAGATAAGGAAGCAGCGCCTCATGGCCATAAATTTTTTAGATTTTGAACAGCCGATTGCAGAATTGCAGGCTCAGATCAATGAATTAAAACTTGTGACTAACAATACTGATGATGTTGATTTACAAGATGAAATATTTCGTTTAGAAAAGAAGAATGCAGAACTAACCACAAAAATATTCAGTAATTTGAAACCTTGGGATGTCGCTAAGATGGCTCGTCATCCACAGCGTCCTTATACCCTTGATTATATCGAGCATGTGTTTACCGATTTCGATGAACTTGCTGGAGATCGTGCGTTTGCTGATGATAAAGCAATTGTTGGCGGTACCGCGCGTTTAGATGGTATGCCGGTAATGATCATTGGCCAGCAAAAAGGCCGTGATACCAAGGAAAAATTAAGACGTAACTTTGGTATGCCGCGTCCTGAGGGTTACCGTAAAGCCTTACGTTTAATGAAAATGGCAGAGAAATTCAACATGCCGATCATTACCTTTATTGATACTCCAGGTGCTTATCCCGGTGTTGGGGCCGAAGAACGTGGTCAAAGTGAAGCGATTGCACGTAACTTAAAAGAAATGGCTGGGCTTACAGTACCGATTGTTTGTACTGTGATTGGCGAAGGGGGTTCGGGTGGTGCCTTGGCGATTGGGGTTGGTGATCGCGTTAACATGTTGCAGTACAGTACTTATTCGGTGATCTCGCCTGAAGGTTGTGCGTCAATCTTATGGAAGTCTGCTGATAAAGCGCCTTTAGCTGCGGAAGCAATGGGGATCACTGCTGAGCGCCTCAAGAGCTTAGATTTGATTAATACCGTTATCTCAGAACCACTCGGTGGCGCACATAGAGATATACCTTTAATGGCTGCTAATTTGAAAGAGCGCATTAAAGCGGATCTTGCTGAGCTGACACCGCTCGGGCATGAGACATTGTTAGAACAACGTTATGAGCGTCTCATGTCATTTGGCATGTAAGCGGCTATAACGATACATTGTTATAACGCTAATCGAATAATCTTGATTAAACCGCTGATAGCTTATTAGCGGTTTTTTTATATCTATCACTTTTCGGTATATACTGTTCTGGTCTATTCTAACTGTGATGATAACTGTGGTTACTAACGTCGATCTCTTCTCAACATTTCAGCACGCGTTACACTCGTTAACGACAAAACCGATGCAGATTGTACTTGCCTATAGCGGTGGTCTTGATTCTCATGTGTTATTGCATTTACTAGCTCGCTATCAACAGCTATATCCACAACACGCTTATCTTGCGGTACATGTGCACCATGGCTTAAGTGACAATGCGGATACTTGGTTAGACCATTGCCAGCAAACTGCTGCGGCGTTAGGCATTAATTTTATCGCTGAAAAGGTGGTGCTTAATGTTGGCAGTCGAGAAAGTTTAGAAGCACAAGCGCGCACCGCCCGTTATCAAGCGATAGCAAAACATCTCAATGATGGATCGTTATTATTACTTGGCCAGCATCTTGATGATCAGCTTGAAACATTTTTGTTGCAGCTTAAGCGTGGTGCCGGTGTAAAAGGCTTGTCAGCAATGGCTGCTCAGATGCCTTTTTCATTACAAGAAAACTGCCAAATAGTTCGTCCTTTATTGATCCATCCGCAACAAGCGCTGGTGGACTATGCCAGCCAAGTACCATTATCTTGGGTAGAAGATGAAAGCAATAATGACCAGAATTATGATCGTAACTTCTTACGCCATCAAATTATTCCTAGCTTAAAACAGCGTTGGCCGGGTATTGCGCATGCCGTGCATCGCAGCGCAGAGCTCTGCGCTGAGCAGCAGGCATTAGCAGATGAAATTGCAGAAATAGATTTAGTGACTTGTGCGCATTCTTTGAGTGGATTAAATATTGCGGAATTAGCTAAATTATCAAAAATTCGCCGTAACAATGTTATTCGTTTTTGGCTTGCTGCTCAACAACTACCGATGCCAAGCCGTCACCATTTAGATAAAGTATGGTTAGAAGTAGTGAATGCCGTTGATGATGCTAATCCACAATTGAGCTGGCAGGCCGGTGAGTTTCGCCGTTATCAAGGCGTGCTTTATAATCAACAGAAATACGCGGAGCTAAAAGATGTCGTGATAAGGCTTGAACATACTAAATATCAACGTATTGTGTTACCGGACAATATCGGTTTTTTGCACTTACAAGACGCGTTACAAGCGACTACACAAGACTGCAATGGTGCTGATACTGATACTGATACTGATACTGGTAATGTAATTGATGAAGATGCCAGAGCTATTTGTTTGAAAGCGCCACTCGCTCATGAAAAGGTCACAATTCGTTTCCGCGGCGAGGGTAAGTGCCACCCTGTTGGACGTAGTGGCTCGCGCAGTATTAAAAAGTTATACCAAGAATATCAGGTAGCACCTTGGTTACGCGATCGTATCCCATTAATCTATTATGGCGAAGAACTGGTGTGTGCGGTTGGACTTTGGATTTGCAAAGGGTACGAAGCGCAAGACGGCTTATGTTGGTATGTCACTCGTGAGCGATAGGATGATATGAAAGTATATGATGAGAGTATGGAATAATTTGAGTTAGTCATCAAAAAGCAGATGAATAAATCCATCTGCTTCTATATCTATTTAAAGCTATATTTGTATCTTATCTTGAACTGGTGATTAAGCTTTAACTTCTTCTTTGACCTGCTGATGACCTTTTTCTAGGTGCACGAAGTCAATATCGTCATTACCGTTAACTGTATATGCTTTACCGAACCCCCTCACGTAGCGACCTGTTTGTGGTTCGATACGGAATAGACGGAAATCACTTAGCCCGCTTAGGTTAGTAATAATTTCACCAAAACGCGCTTCTAATGCTGGGATAGCCTGTGCCCATGTATTACTTTCACGATCAATCACTTCAGCGTTGGCTTTGTATGTTAGACGATGGCGGGCAAAGATTTGTTTAGCGCCTTGCTCATCTTCTAATAGCATGAAAGACAGATTCGGATTCGCGAGTAAATTCTGGGTATGCTCAGCAATTTCACTGATTAAAATGTAGTAACCATCTGCTAAACGTACAAAGGGTGCGTAACTAATATGTGGAAATCCATCTGCGCTTAATGTTGATAAAATTAACGTTTGACGCTCTTCTCTAAATTCTGCAATTTTTGGTTGCAAGCGATTCTCTAAGCGTTCTTGTTTGTTCATCATAATGACCTTCGTGTCTTCTGTTATTGATGTTTAATTGGTAACGATCGCAATTGTTTCGTTGTTTGCGGTTGTCGTTGATAGAGCATTAAAGCGTGCTATTTGTTCCGGAATTACTTGACCATCTTTATCTCGGCCAAGGTAAATCTTAAATATGCTGTTACCTTGATGGTCAAAGAACTGTACGCAATAACTTAATTTACCCTGAATGGTAGGTGTAAGCAGGGCAATTTCGGATATATTGTTAAGTTTTAAGTGGCCTTGTAAACCCTCACTGTCGTGGGATAAATTGTAATAACCGTAAGCATTTTTGCCTTTTGGGAACGGTGCTTTTACTTCAAATACAAAACCTGATACTTCGATAATACAAGTCACTTTCCCCCAGTCTGCGATCTCGGTTAATAAGTCTTGCGCTTGTTCAGCTGGCAACATAGTGACTTCTTGCTCAGGTGGTAATGCTTGGATCACCTGTAATTCAGTGCAGTTAAGTTTAAGTGCAACTTCAATGCTTCTTAATCGAGGTTGCTCTGCCTTTAACTGGCGAATTTCATTGCGGGTAGTGTTTTCTTGCATACTGTTTAGCCCTTTAAATGACCGATCGTTGAAGTGATACTAGCAGGTTAATATAGGTGAAGTGATAATGCAACCGGTTCGCATTTGCATTTGCATTGTCGGGGTTTGTTATTTACACTGTCGAGCGAATATGAGTTAAATTAAAATACTGTTGTTGAATCTCAATATGTATCTTTATTTAACTATAAACATTATTAAACTAACACTGGGTTGGAATTAAGATGAATAAGGTTTGGATTAGCGTTTGCTGTTTATTATTGTCATTCGGTAGCGTGGCTGGAGACCGTATCATTAGTGCGGGCGCGGGTGTTACTGAATTATTAATAGCCTTGGACAAACAAGATGATCTGGTTGCTGTCGATTTGACTAGTCGCTATCCGGCCGTATCGAAATTACCTGTGGTTGGTTATCACCGCCAATTGTCTGCAGAAGGGCTATTATCATTAGCACCAGATACCTTGATTGGTAGTAGTGAAATGGGCCCGCAATCCACACTTGATCTGTTAGTACAAAGTGGTGTCGAGGTGCTGGTATTACCGACCGAAACAACTACAAAAAATTTGCTTGATACCATTACCTTACTCGGTGATAAATTAGATCGGAAAGTACAAGCTAAACAATTAATTAGCAAGCTTGAACATGACATTAACCAGTTAGAAAAAAATCAACAACAAATCAATACACCTAAAAAAATGTTGTTCTTATTGTTGAATGATAAAGGTACTTACACGGCCGCAGGCAGTAATACGACTGCACATTCGGTGATGACATTAGCCGGCGCGGTTAATCCAGCCGCAGAGCTAAATTCTTATCAGGCATTATCCGCGGAAGCATTCTTAGCGATGGCGCCAGAAAGTATTTTAGTCAGTGGCCGCCATTGGAAGAAATATCAAGATCTCGATACCTTAATGGCAGCAATGCCATTATTAGCACAAACGCCTGCGGGTCGTAATAAAGCGATTTATGTGATTGATGGCAAAGCGCTAATCGGTGGCTTAGGCTTGAATAGTATTGAGCAGGCCAAGCAGTTACAGCGTAAGTTATACCCGCACTTATCTGCTAATTTAGATTAATTGATAAAGGGTACCTATGTTTGTTAATAGCCGTTGGCCATTGTTGTTACCTAGTTTGGTGTTGTGCTGCCTTGCTTCTATGGTGGTGTTATCTGTTTCAGTTGGGCCAATGGCAATCTCGTTTGTCGATAGTATCAAAGCATTATTGGTGAATTGGGTTAATTGGCAATCGCCAGTAAGTACTCAAAACGTCATCGTGGTGAGTAATATTCGCTTGCCTCGCACACTACTTTGTTTATCCATTGGCGCTATATTGGGTTTAACCGGTGCGGTTATGCAAGGGGTGTTTCGTAATCCGCTAGCGGATCCTGGTATTATGGGCGTCAGCAGTGGTGCGGCACTGGGGGCGGGTTTAGGTATTGTTATTTTTGCCGACGTGATGGTTGATTTACCTAATTGGTTACAGCTTAGTACGGTATCTTTTTTTGCGTTTACCTTTGCATTAGCGGTTTGTTTACTGGTCTACAAATTAGGGACCAGTAGCCAAGGCAGCTCTGTGGTGGTGATGCTGCTGGCCGGTGTGGCCATTAGTGCGATTGCCGGGGCGGGTATGGGCATGCTAACTTATATTGCCGATGATCAAAGCTTGCGTGATTTGAGTTTATGGCAAATGGGCTCAATGGCGGGCAGTAATTGGCTCAGTATTACTCTCAGCAGTATTACGCTGGTATTTTTGTTGGTGGTATTTATGTCATCAGCGAAAGCATTGAATATTCTATTACTCGGTGATGCAGAAGCTGTCCACCTCGGCATCGATATTGTGCGCTTAAAACGACGTTTAATCTTTTGTTGTGCGATAGGGCTAGGTATCGCGGTATCGATTGCTGGGATGATCGGATTTATTGGGCTGATTATTCCGCATCTGGTGCGTTTGTTAGTTGGGCCTAATCACCAACGTGTATTGCCATTATCGGCCATGTTCGGCGCATTATTGCTATTACTTGCGGATATACTTGCGCGTACTGTGATGGCGCCAAGTGAAGTGCCTGTGGGTATTATTACTGCGTTATTAGGCAGTCCTTTCTTTATTATTTTATTGTTACAACAACGCTCTAAGTTAGGGATATAAACTATGTTAAGCATGACCGCACCGGTACTGCATTGCCAGCAGCTTAATTATAGTATTGCCGGTAAATGTATTTTTAATGATCTCAATTTGACGTTAGATGAAGGGGAGTTTTTGGCTGTTCTAGGCCCTAATGGTGCGGGTAAAAGTTCATTGTTCAAAGCCATTACCGGAGAGTTGAAACCTACTTCGGGGACGATATTCTTAAATGGCGAAATGCGTACAGATATTAGTATGAGTGACATTGCCAAAACACTGGCAGTATTACCACAAAGCGCCAACTTAAGTTTCTCATTTCAGGTGATTGATGTGGTACTGATGGGCGGCTTACAGGCGGGCTGTGGTCAAGCTAAAGTGCAGGATCTCGCTGATAAAATCTTAGCGGAACAAGAGATTGTCCATTTAAGAAACCGTGCTTATCCAACATTATCAGGTGGTGAGAAACAGCGGGTGCATTTCTCTCGGGTATTATTACAGCTGGCTGTGGGTAATAAGAACAAACCACAGTTATTATTATTGGATGAGCCTACCGCGGCTTTGGATATCAATTATCAACATCAATTATTAAAGAGCGCCAAGCATTTAGCACAGGCGGGTGTGGCGGTTATAGCGGTATTACATGATCTTAATTTGGCGGCCAAGTATGCTGACCGGATCATTTTATTGAAGGACGGTAATATCTGCGCTAATGGCTGTGCCAAGCAAGTGGTGACAACCGATAATATTCGTCACGTTTATGGTTATGAAAGTACAGTGATTAATCATGCCGAGTTTTCACATCCAATTATCATGTAGTGCTGTTTGTTTGTACGCTTTACGGCTACAATCGACCATTCAATAAGTGATAGATAGCAAGATGTAGTCATGAATAGTGGATGTAATGAACACAGGGTTAATCACAACGTAAATATTAGCCATGAACAGCAAGCATTGATTACGCGCGTGATCGTGCGTGCCGGGCAGTTATTACAAGCTTATAACGCTGAAAGTCGAATTATAGAACAGACAACGGAACGCCTTGGCATAGCATTTGGGCTAGAAAGCGTCGAAATTGCACTGACCTCTAAAGCCATCATTCTTACCTCTCGATTTGGCGATAACTGCATAACGACCACGCGTACGATGAAAGCCCATGGTATAGATATGGGGATCGTGTGTGAAGTACAACGCATTTGTATCCTTGCCGAAAAGCAGATTTATGACGTCGAGCAGGTAAAGCAACGTTTAGATAACTTAGCGGTGTCGAAATACAATTCAGTCATCGTCGCTTTTTTTGTGGCTTTATCCTGTGCCTGCTTTAGTCACTTATTTGGTGGCGATAGCATTATATTTATCTGCACTTGGTTAACGAGTTTCATTGCGATGCGTATTCGCCAATGGTTAACTCAATTACACCATAACTTACTCACGGTGTTTTTTATAACGGCATTCACCGCCACCTTTATAGGTAGTTTTGCCAGCGGCCTTGGTTGGGGTAATGAACCTGAGCTGATCATGATCACCAGTGTGTTACAACTCGTGCCTGGTTTTCCATTAATTAATGCGGTATCAGATATGGTCAAAGGCCATGTCACCATCGGTATGGCACGATGGATGACGGCAACATTGTTAACACTTGCTTCTGCACTCGGTATTGTCTTGGCGGTGCAGTTAGCGCAACAAGGAGGCTGGCTATGAGTGAACTATTACTGATGCTGGTGGATGATGCGGTGTTTGCGGGTATCGCTGCATTCGGCTTTGCACTGTTATTCAATGTGCCCAGGCAAGCGCTTGTGGCCTGTGTGTTATTTGCCGCCAGTGCCCATGCGGTACGCTCACTGTTATTACACGTAAACGTGCCGATTGAGTGGGCATCATTTATTGCTGCGACCTTACTGGGGCTGGCAACTGTACCTTGGTCTCGGAAAGTGGTGATCCCACGGCCTGTGGTGACGGTTGCCGCTATTATTCCGATGATCCCTGGGGTGTATGCGTATAAAACCATGACCGGGTTGATGACGTTACACCATCAAGGTTATAACGCTGTGTTACAGCAGCAAATTGTTGAAAATGGTTTATTGACTATTTTTATTTTGATTGGCTTAAGCTTTGGTCTGGCGATTGCGCCTGTGCTGGTGTACCGTAACAAGCCTATAGTTTGATTAAGGAGCCGTTGTGATTGTTTCCATGATTGCCGCACTGGCAAATAACCGCGTAATTGGTTTAGATAATAAGATGCCGTGGCATTTACCTGCTGAGTTACAACTGTTTAAACGTGCAACGTTAGGTAAGCCTATTGTAATGGGGCGTAATACCTTTGAATCAATTGGTCGTCCATTACCGGGACGTTTAAATATCGTATTAAGTCGCCAAACAGATTATCAACCAGAAGGTGTGACTGTTGTGGCGACCTTAGAAGATGCTGTTGTGGCTGCTGGTGATGTGGAAGAGTTAATGATCATTGGTGGTGCTACGATTTATAACCAGTGCTTGGCTGCTGCTGACCGTTTGTATTTGACGCATATTGAATTAACGATCGAAGGGGATACTTGGTTCCCTGATTATGAGCAGTACAATTGGCAAGAAATTGAACATGAATCTTATGCGGCAGATGATAAAAACCCGCATGATTACCATTTTAGTTTACTCGAACGAGTGAAGTAGTCATGTGTTAACTGACGAGTGACATTACTCTGAACTAAACTGGAAAATAAAATGCCGCGCTAGTGATAGCGCGGCATTTTTTTATCGTTATTGCTGGTGGTTGTTACGCCATGGTATCTAAACCAGACTCGAACTCGTCGAATTGCGCGTGGATACTTTGGTCTTCTTGTTTACCTATCAGTGAAATGATAATAATCGCTAGAGAAGCAAAGATGATTCCTGGTACGATCTCATACAGGTCAAAAATACCGCCACTTAATTGTTTCCATACTACAACCGTTACCGCACCAATAATAATACCCGCAAGCGCGCCATTACGCGTCATACCACGCCAATATAGTGAGATAATTAATGCCGGGCCAAATGCGGCACCAAAACCAGCCCATGCATAAGATACTAAACCCAGTACCGAGCTATCAGGGTTAAGGGCAAGCAACAATGCAATGATTGACAGACCAACCACACCAAAACGACCAACAGTAACAAGTTCTTCACTTGTTGCTTGTGGACGTATTAGCTGCTTGTAGAAATCTTCAGCCAGTGCCGATGATGATACTAGTAGTTGTGAATCCGCTGTACTCATGATTGCAGCTAAGATAGCGGCAAGCAGAATACCAGCAATAACAGGGTGGAATATGCTGTTTACTAATAACATGAAGATAGTTTCAGCATCATCGATAGTGATGTTGTTAGTATTGGTGTAAACCAGCCCAACGAGACCGACTAGCATTGCACCAAACATCGACAATGAAGTCCAAACAACCGCAATACGGCGTGCTTTAACCAGATCTTTATTGCTACGTGTTGCTTTGAAACGCGCAAGAATATGTGGCTGACCGAAGTAACCTAGGCCCCAAGCGGCTAATGAGATAATAGCAATAGCGCTAAGGTCTTCACCTTTGCTGTTCTGCCAGATCGTCAGTAGTTCTGGATTAATATCTGCCATTGCCGATGCTAGATCGCTAAAGCTTCCATCCATTGCGCTAAGTGGCACGATTAATAGTGCTGCTGACATTAATAGACCTTGTACTAAATCAGTCCAAGAAACTGCAAGGAAACCACCGAATAGCGTATAAGAAACCACACATACAGTACCGAGTACAACTGCGACTTGATAATCTAGACCAAATACTGTTTCAAATAATTTACCGCCAGCCACTAAGCCTGAACTGGTATAGAACAAGAAGAACATCAGGATAAAGAATGCCGAACAAATTTGAATTGCTTTTGAGTTGTCTTTAAAACGACGCGATAGGAATTCTGGCAGGGTAATTGATTTGGTGACGATACTGTAGGTACGTAAACGTTTTGCGACAATTAGCCAGTTTAACCAAGTACCAATTAATAAACCACCTGCTAACCAGATCGCTTCCATGCCTGCGGCATACGCGTAACCAGGTAAGCCAAGTAATAACCAACCACTCATATCTGAAGCACCTGCAGATAGCGCTGCTGGCCAAGGACCTAAATTACGCCCACCTAAAAAGTAGTCCGTTGCACTTTTGGTTTGTCGATAAGCATACACACCGATACCCAGCATAACAGCAAGGTAAACAAGGAATGTAGCTGTAATAATGAAATTATTTTCAATCATGTATATAAGCCTTAGTTGTAAAGTTGTTATTTTTTACTTTTTATTTTTATAGCTAAACTCAACCAAATCATATCAATATACTTGTTCGCGGTGATATTGATGTGGGTTGGCTAAAAATTAGGGTGCAGTATATACGAATAATTATGTCATTACTTAACATAAGAGCAACACTGTGATAACCCGCTTATTATTTAATCTCACTCCAGTCAATTATGTCGCATGAACTTGGCATGGAACACAAAAAACTGCTTTATCTTCCCATCGCAACATGGTCAGGCTGTTGCCCCATACACAACCAGTATCAAGTGTTGTCGCATTTTCATGGTTGCAATTGCCTTCTAGTGCAGCCCAATGACCGAAAATGACATGGGCGCCATCAAGGTGTGAACCCGCGACTTCATACCAAGGAATATGCTGCATATTATTATTTTTTGCCGGAGAATGCTTGTTGTGAAACTCCAACTGTCCATCCGGTGCACAAAAACGCATACGCGTAAATGCATTAATAATAAAACGTAAGCGGTCAAAACCTTGTAACGTCTCTAACCAATAGTCGGGTTGTGCGCCGTACATATTCTCGAGTAATGCCAAGTAGTTATCACCACGCAGTTGTTCATGAACTTCTTCGGCATATTGTTTTGCTTGTTGCTGGCTCCATTGAGGGCTAATACCAGCATGCACCATAATAATATTGAATTCGTCATGGTTCGCAAGCAATGGTTGCTGACGTAACCATAATAACAATTCATCTTTATCTTCTGCTGCAAAGATCGCCTGCGTTTTATCCTTAGGGTTTAGCTTAGCTAATCCTGCGTCAATTGCGAGTAAATGTAAGTCATGATTGCCAAGTACTGTGACAGCCGCAGAGCCTAGCTGCCTAACAAAACGCAGTGTTTCTAATGATTTAGGGCCGCGGGCAACAAGATCCCCTGTTAACCAAAGTTTATCTTGGCGTGGATCAAAATTAGCTTGCTGTAACAAATGCTGCAGATCGTCGAAACAACCTTGAATATCACCAACAAAATAAGTTGCCATGTATAAGTTACCTTTCTAGCTGAACGTGAAGAAGTATGTGCGTTAACGCGTTTAATCGATTAGTGCAACAGATTCGGCGTGACAAGACGAAATGGCTCGACCATGATCACCACTAATTCACTGGCATTGAGTTGTACTTCGATCTTTCCTTGCACGATACTCAATGGAGAATGGGTAATTATATCAT
The DNA here is from genome assembly GCF_013215705.1 of Moritella sp. GTDB lineage: Bacteria > Pseudomonadota > Gammaproteobacteria > Enterobacterales > Moritellaceae > Moritella. The sequence continues at coordinate 66,905 of NZ_JABSQR010000026.1, forward strand.
TGCTATAGCAAAAATCTTGCTGTGAAGAGATAAGATAGTCATTATCTTGAAAAGGATTGTTTAATTTGGAAACCGTGCCGTCACCGTCAGTGAGTAATAGCTGGATACTTGATAAGTTAACAGACTGGCTTAATGGATTGGTTAACGTAATAGTATAAGTAAAGAAGTACCTGTGTTGTGCTGGTACAGATACTTCTTCGACATATTCGGTGTCAATGATAAGAGTGAATGAATCTGCGACACTTACCATTGATACGGACCGTCTTAATCCACTGTTTTCATTGGATTATCGGTGACGAAATTGGCTATCGTAACATAGTTTTCAAGCGTCAAGTTTTCTGGACGTAGAGACACGTTAATACCTAGCGCTGCAATGTCATCAACCGAAATCACCTTTTTCAAGCTATTACGAATGGTTTTACGACGTTGATTAAAGGCATTTCTCACTACATGGTTAAGTACTTTTAAGTTTTTTGCTGGATGCGGTAATACAGTATGTGGTTCTAAACGAACCACCGCTGAATCTACTTTTGGTGCCGGTCTGAATGCTTCAGGGCCGACTTCAAGTACCGGTGTTACTTTACAGTAGTATTGCGTCATTACTGTTAAGCGACCGTAACTTTTAGTGTTATGGTTAGCGGCTAAACGTTGTACCACTTCTTTTTGTAACATGAAGTGCATATCTTGGATATCTTCATGGAACTGAAATAAGTGGAACATTAACGGCGTTGAAATATTGTAAGGTAAATTACCAAAAATACGCATTTTCGTGTTCGGTTTGATTAACTGATTAAAATCAAAACGCATTGCGTCTGCTTGGTTAATGTCTAACTTTTTAGATAGTACCGGGTGTTGCTCTAGGCGTTCAGCAAGATCTCTATCCAGCTCTACGACTGTCATTTTATCGAGACAAGCTGCTACAGGCTCGGTTAAGGCGCCTAAGCCGGGACCAATTTCAATTAGGTTTTCACCTTTTTGCGGGTTAATCGATGCAACGATTTGATCAATTACATAGGCATCATGTAAGAAGTTTTGACCAAAACGTTTTTTCGCGGTGTGACCTAAATGGACCTTGTCGTTCATGCGTGTTTCTCTATCATTTCTATTGCTTGGTTTACTGCTGTAAACATACTGCCGGCGTCGGCTGTTCCAGTACCTGCAAGTTCAATTGCAGTACCGTGATCAACTGATGTACGGATAAAAGGTAAACCCAGGGTGATATTTACTGAGCTGCCAAAACCAACCGATTTTAATACCGGTAATCCTTGGTCATGATACATTGCTAATACAACGTCAGCATCATCAAGATACTTAGGTTGGAACAAGGTATCTGCAGGGAGGGGACCTGTCAAATCCATACCCTCATCACGAAGTTTCATTAACGTCGGAGAGATGATCTCAATCTCTTCGCGACCTAGATGTCCATCTTCACCTGCATGTGGATTGAGTCCACATACATAAATTTTTGGTCGTTCAATGCCAAACTTAGTTTTCATTTCAGCGTGAAGGATGCGAATAATATTACTTAATCGCTCTTCTGTGATCGCTTTTGCGACATACGCCAGTGGAATATGTGTGGTTACTAACGCAACACGTAGCCCCGTTGTTGCCAGCAGCATCACTACGTCAGCTGTTTCTGATTGCTGCGCAAAAAACTCAGTATGACCGCTAAAAGATACGCCGGCTTTATTAATAATGCCTTTGTTAACAGGGCCAGTGACGACAGCGCTAAATTCTGCAGACATATTCCCTTCACATGCAAATTGCAGTGTATCTAATACATAGCGACCATTCGCTACATCAAGCTTACCGGGTTCTGCGGATACCGCCATTTGCATAGGGGCGATAGTTAACGTACCAGCACGTTGTGGTTGTGCTGGTAGACTTGGATCATAGTCGATTAATTTAATCGTTTTACCAAGTATTTTTGCTCGAGATAAAATCAGCTCAGGATCGGCACAAAGCACCAATTCTACTGGCCAGTCTTGCTTCGTTAATTCCAGCACTAGGTCTGGGCCAATACCAGCAGGCTCACCTGGAGTAATTGCTATACGATGAGTCACATTTTCACCTGTTTACGATTCATTATTTAAAATACGAATATAAGCTTCTTGTTTTAATTCATTCAACCAAGCTTGGCTTTCTTCGACTGCACGACGATTATACAGTAATTGCCATGCTTTTTGGCGATTTGCTTTATCTGTCGTATCTTGTGTACGTCTATCAATTAGTTGCACTATATGCCAACCATGGCTAGAACGAAATATCGGACTAATTTCGCCTTTCTGCAAGTCTTGCAATGCTAACTTAAATGCGGGTACATAGATGTTTGGATCTGCCCAACCAAGCTCTCCACCTTTGATTGCTGAGCCAGTATCATCTGAATAGGCTTTAGCAAGCTCGGCAAAGTCAGCGTCGCCTGATTTAATACGCGTTAAGTATTCATTGAGTAATGATTGTGCTTTGTCATCACTTAAGATAACGGATGGTTTAATCAGAATATGGCGTGCATTAACTTCTTTGGTCAATACTGTTTCTACACCACGCATATCGCTAACTTGAATTATATGTAAACCAGCGCCACTACGAATTGGCCCGATAATATCGCCTTTTTTAGCATTGGTTACCGCTTCTGCAAACAATGTCGGCATTTCATTGATATTCATCCAACCCCAATCGCCGCCATCAAGCGCTTTGGGACCCGCTGAGAGTGCTAATGCAAGATTTGAGAATGGTTCTCCCGCGTTCAGCTGCGTTTGTATATCGGCGATTTTAGTTTGTAGGGCTTCCATCGTGGCATTATCTGCCTCGTTAGGTACGCGCAACATAATATGTTTAACACGGTATTGTCGGTTTTTCTGCCCTTGCTCATCAATGATGGCAATTAAGTTATCAACATCTTGATCGGAAATGGTAATTCGACGACGCATTTGCATACGTTGTACTTCGTTGGTTAATATCTGGGTACGAATTTCTTCTTTGTAGTCATTAAAATTGCCACCATCAGCAACCACACTTTGACGCAGTTGTTCTATCGTTTGGTTATTACCTTTAGCGATATTATTTAACGTATCTTCAAGCTGAGCATTGCTAATACGCATGCCCATTTTCTTGGCCATTTGCAGCTGTAAACTATCAATAATAAGTTTATCTAATGCCTGCTGAGTAAGTACCTCGTGCGATGGTAACGTTTGGCCTGCTTTGGTTGCCCGCGCTGTTACTGATCTGGTTAATGTATTCACATCACTAGCGAGAATGACTTCTGCATTAACAATGGCAATCACTTCATCAAGTTTGGTGAGTTCGGCCTGCGCTTGCCAACTCGTTACAACTATTACTCCAGATAACAGAGTCTTAAGCATTTTTTTAATCACTTTATGAATTCCTATTCAATATCGACTATAAGTGAGACAGCGGTAGGCTGAAAATTATCAATTTTTTACCACGGGAAATATGAGGATTGGCTAGTTTGCTGAAAACCGAGGTGAAAAAGTAAGCGGAAGTATACCTTGTCAGACCTTCAATGCAATCATCATGGGTTGTAAATCCCTGTTTGATTAATAACGGCTAGCTTTAACTGAGTTATTTATAGCCGTTATTATGCCCAAGTATCTTGACGTAACTTGGGTATCTATTCGAAATATTTATTTAAACGTGTTGATCAATCTATGCTATTCACGTAACTGGAATGGTTCACCGTATGAAAATAGACTTGAAGTACCGATGTTATTCATATCGTTACCAATGCCGCCAAGACCTTTTAGTTCAAACATTAATGTTGGGCCGCGATCAAAGGTTGTTTCATTGGTATTGATATTATGATTTTTTAAACGATAACCATAATCAAGGCGAATTGCCCAACAACATGATTCATATTTAATCCCCACAAAGGCATCTTGGGTTATTTTATTTTCAACATCATAATAATAACTCGCGCCCATATCCCACTGATTATTGATCGGTAAGATAAATTTGGATCCCATTTGGTTTATTCGGGAGTTAATGTTCTCATTTTTCGTTTCTAATATCGAAGACGTATCATCAATGTATCGATAGTTAAGTTGTATTTTTGGACCACTGTCAAAACGGTATTCGACAGCTGCATCAGCACGACGTACTAAGTCATCTTGAATTGCATATTCAATACTGTTATTGATGAATAAATTACGGCTTATTTTGACGTCTGCTTCCATTACGATACTGGATGTTGTTACGTCTTTGTTGTCTGTGTCCGGATGGTTTTCTGGTGCGATACCAATTTGGCTCTCACCAAAGTAAACGATTTGGCCAAGCGCAAAACGAAATCGTTCACTGCCTATGTCATCAAATACACGACTGGTTAAACCAATGGTTAATTGATTGGTATCGGCAATGCGGTCTAAACCACTATAAATACGGTCGCGATATAAACCGAGGAAATCTTGCTGGATCGTTGATGAATCGTAAATACCAATGTTATCTTGATTTTTATAAGGGATATATAAATACTGTATTTGGGGCTCTAACGTTTGCGTAATGGCATTTCCAAACCAAGATGTAGGTCGTTCAAAATTTAAACCTGCATGCAATCTGGCTGTTGGTATCACGCGAAATACTTGATCTTCCAGTTCACCTTTGTAGCCATTGGCGAAATTGCCATTATCTGACTCATTGAATGTTTGACTATAATAAGTCATCGGTAATTTAAACTCAGCAACCGCAAAACCTGCTGGACGTTTGTAAGGGAAACTAATCTGTGGTTCTATATGGGTTCGGATACCGCTGTACATATTGCTGTTAGAGTGAGAGAAATTTGTTATCTCGCTATACACGGACAGTTCAATGGGATTATTATCAAATTGTTGGTAACCGGTAAAAGAAATTTTCGGTAATACTTTATGCGGTGTTGAATCGGAATAATCATTTAGAATTTGAAAATCACGCACTTCAAATTGTGACGATGTCATATCCGTATTGTAAGTCAAGGCGGCGGTGCGTAGTAGCGTATTACTGTCTCTAGAGCCTGCTGAGGCATCTAGATCAGAAAAATAGTCATCATCACTTACTTGGGTGAAGTCCGCTGACAGACTTAGGTTGTCATTGAAATTACCGTCATGGCTCCAATGGTACAGACTACGATCAGAGTTGGTTTTTTTATCGTTAGCGAGGTATTCAACATTAATCTTACCACGCTGACCATCGACTAAATAACGGAATTTAGTGGTTAACTCTACGCCACGCTCTGACATGTAAGTGGGGATTATTTCCATGTCGTAGTTTGGTGCAATATTCCAATAAATTGGTTGCGAAAAGGTGATACCATTTTCTAATGAATTTTCAAATGACGGGAATAATAAACCCGTTCTACGTTTATCTGTAGTTGGATAAGTAAAATAGGGCATATAAAAAATAGGTACGTCTTTAAAGTACAAGGTTGCGTTATAAGCCTCGGCGGATTCATCAATATTGTCAATGTTGATCGATGATGCACGCAATACCCAGCTATTATCGCCAAAGGGACATTCAGTATAAGTAGAACGTTGCATTAAAATATTATCGCCACTATTGGTAATATAGACCTTTTTAGCTTCACCATTCGCCGCTTGACCGTGCAGTAGGTAATTGACATGTGTTAGCTCAGCATCTTTGGTATCTAAATTCGCTTTTAATGTTTTGCCTTTGATTGTCGATATACTGTCTTCTAATATAACGTTGCCTTCAGCCGTTAGAATATTAGTGAGTTGATAGAGAATAATTTCATCAGCAGATAGTATTCTATTACCTTGAGTAAAGTTCACATCACCTTGAAAAATGGCTTTGCTACCTTGGGTCACTTTAGCACTGTTTGATAATAGCTGGATCTGGTTATTTGCTTGGCTATCTGCAATCGGTGGTTTTATAGCGGGTACATAAGGGTAGCACTGTTTAAAAAGTGTTAACTCCGCTAATTCAGACGTAAAAATAGAATCGTCAATGGTTCTTGATGTACCATCTTCGTTAGTGATAATGGTGGCTGCGCTAGCTGAGAATACGACACCGCTGAGTGTTGATAATAAGGTGAAAAGGCGCATTTTAACAATCCATTTTGTCATCGATAATTTCATTAAAATTAAAAAATAGTTGAACATAATAATGCATATTACAGCGATAGACCATTTAATGACTGGTTTTATCCCGTAAACCTGTAAAAAGATGATGAGATTGATTGATTTGTTACATTTTAAACAGCCATAATACGATTCTTATATAAATATATGTCATTTTTGCTTGGTAGCTACTGTTATGAATATGTTGTTTTACATTTTATTATTCGCCATTGGTATGAAATTTGGTGGGTTTTTTGGGGCGGTTTTCATGGTCTGGGTTGGCTCGATATTAAAGCGCCAATTTGGTCCTCGACTCGGTATTGATACTCGGCCTGCCGCACATAAGCGTCAGGATATTTTCTTGCACACGTCATTTTCGGTGATGGGGCACATGGCAAAAGCGGACGGTCATGTGACCGCTGTAGATATTCATGTGGCGACGCAATTAATGGACCGGATGAAACTGACGGGTGAAACTCGTCGTGCAGCACAGGCGTCATTTAGCCAAGGAAAAGAAGCTGATTTTCCGTTAGAGCAAACTGTGCGCGATTTTCGTCGTGTGAGTGTGTTGCGCCGTGATCTGGTTAAAATGTTCTTGGAAATACAAATTCAGGCCGCGTTTGCTGATCACGAATTATCAAATTCTGAGCGTGATATTCTTCATCGTATCGGTGCGATCTTAGGGGTGAACAGCCAAGATATGGACAATTTATTGCAGATGATGGAAGCTGAGATTCGCTCTCACCGTCATGGCAGTAAAGTCAGTCGTGAAGAAGCATTAACTAATGCTTATCAACAGCTTGGTGTAAGTGAGAGTGATGATGATAAAACCATTAAACGTGCTTATCGTAAATTAATGAATGAACACCATCCAGATAAGTTAGTATCAAAAGGTTTACCAGAAGAAATGATGATTATTGCTAAAGAAAAAGCCCAAGATATTCAAGGTGCTTATGACGTAGTAAAAGAATCGAGAAAAATGCGTTAATACCAGCCTAGTTTGACCAACCAGCCATAAATCATTTGGCTGGTTGCAATCTGAGTTTCGACTTGCCCCGGTAAGCCAATCACTTCTATTTGTCTATAGTTTTCCTTGTTAATACGCTTTGCTGCGATACGCCTTTTTTCTGCTTCATCAATAACCGCTAAACTATCTGTCTGCGTATATAAATCTAATATCGGCGCGTTGAGTTGGTGCATTTGACTTATGAACTGTTTGGCTAACTCAGACGTTGGACTATGGGCGCTGAGTAATACAATCGCATCGACATAAATATCCGAGTTATTCACGAGTATATTTATGATCGCTGGGCAGTTAGCGCCTTGTAAAATAAGTAAGCGCTTACCATTCTTACTGGTGATTTTATCTTGTAACGTGAGTAGTTGGGCTTGTAAACGTTGCTCGGCATGCTCTGATTTCAAGGATTGACTTAATGGCGATACAGAATAGGTATGTAAGCCTTTATCACTGAGTTGATAGCGCAGCGTTTGAATTATATTGGGATTATTGGCTGAGGTATAAGTATCGGCAAATATCCAACTTGTACCGATGACTTTACCCGTGGTTTGTTCACGCCATAACGTTAAAAAGCGGTTATCTATATCACCCAACCAAGCCACTTCATTACTATCGCGATACTTTGTTAAGTCTTGATCAAACACGCGTTGTTGAGAAATAGGGAAGGTTATTGTTGGCTTACTCGTCACTTTATCGACTGCAGATTGTTCTATTGCTTGGGATGGTAAGCTAACTAATAGTAATAATACTAAGGCCTTAAACATTCATCATTCCTACATAAATCGTTGTGCTTAATCAATTGAAAAAGGCGGTTTAACCTTAAATTCTATTCTTTCAGACGTTAGGGGATGGTCAATTTCTAACATAGCAGCATGCAGTTGTAAATGTTCAGCGGCTGCCACGCCTTGTGCTGACGCATATAATTCATCACCTAAAATCGGCGTACCTAATGCTAACATATGTACTCGCAATTGGTGCGACCGACCGGTCACAGGTTTAAGCAATACTGTTGCGCTCGCTTGCTGGTTGTTATTGTTGCTTGCAGGTTGCTCTGCAATGACTTGCCAATGTGTCAACGCGGGTTTCCCGTCGATAAAGTCAATCATTTGCCTTGGCCTGTTGGGCCAATCACAACGTAAAGGTAAATCAATGCTGCCAGACTTGGTAGTTGGGATCCCCTCTAAACGCGCATAGTAGTACTTTGCGGTGGCGCGTTGTTGAAATTGTCTGCTGATGTGGCTTTGCGCGGCTTTGCTCAGTGCCATTAAGATCACACCTGAGGTACACATATCCAACCGGTGCACAATTGTTGCAGTGGGAAACCGTTCTTGGACCCGACTGGCAATACTGTCGGTATGCTCGGGTAATCGCCCTGGAACGCTTAATAATCCACTCGGTTTGTTTAAAACAATAATGGCATCGTCTTGATAAATAATATCTAACCTAGGGTGTTGCGGTGGAGCGTAAATAAAATCGGACATAGAGTATATACAATATAGTGAAGTGTTTAGAAGGTAAGCTGTAAATTATCGCTTGTTAATAATAACAATTTATAACAAAGGGGTGAACCGAAATTAACCCCTTTGTTGCTCGTCATTATAACGTGTTTTTAGTTAGCTTGGAGTAACCACAATAAAACGTACTGCATCTAATTTAAGCTGAGCGTTATTAATGTGCGTGGTGAGTTCTGCTGTTTGTTTTTCAATAAACGCCAGTTCTTCATCACGTACATTCGGGTTAATCTTCTGCAATGCTTGTAGACGTTCAAGCTCGACACTCATATTTTGCTGCATTTTTGCCAGTGCAGCGTTAGTGATTGCTTGCTTTTGATCTTCAGCTACCGCGGTTGATTTACCAATAAGATCATGGATAATCGTTTGAGATGCTGAAACGAGTTTCGTCGCTACATGGCGGTTAATCGCATTCAGCTGACGATTGAAACTGTCAAAGTCTACTTTCCCGGCTAAGTTATTACTGTTTTTATCCAGTAATAACCGAATTGGTGTTGCCGGTAAGAAACGATTAATTTGGCAATAAGGCGGTGCCGATGTTTCAACCACATAAAGTAGTTCTAATAAAATAGTGCCGGCAGGTAGCGCTGGATTTTTTAATAGTGAAACGGCGGTTGAGCCCGTATCAGACGTCATGATTAATTCAATGCATGCGCGTATTAATGGGTGTTCCCAAGTCAGGAAATGTACGTCGTCACGAGATAATGCGGTTTCACGATCGAAAGTAACTGTAATGCCGTCTTCAGCTAGATGTGGCAAACTTGGAACTAACATCTGATCTGTCGGTTTTAATATCAGCATGTTTTCGCCACGATCTTCTTGATTTATACCAATTACATCGAATAAGCGTATCGCAAAAATAGGCAGTACCGGACTATCATCATTGGCTTTTAGCTGTGTAATAATGTCGTCTGATTTACCCAAACCGTTAGAGTTCAATTCCAGTAAACGGTCGCGGCCACTTTCCATTTTTGCTTTTAATGCATCGTATTGACTACGTGTATCAGTGATTAATGCGTCTGTTGCGGCGAGATCAATTTCTTTTGCGGCTAGCTGAGTCAGTAATTCATCTTTTACTTCTGCAAAAATATCGCCACCGATAGGGCAAGTATACTCAAACGCATTTAAGCCATTTTGATACCAGTTTTGTAATACATCCTGTGCGGTATTGGTAAAGAAAGGGACGTGAATACTGATGTCATTTTTCTGACCGATACGGTCTAAACGACCAATACGTTGCTCAAGTAAATCAGGGTTTAATGGTAAATCAAATAATACCAGGTGTTGTGCAAATTGGAAGTTACGACCCTCTGAGCCAATTTCAGAACAAAGTAGAACTTGTGCTCCCGCATCTTCTTGGGCGAAGTAAGCACCCGCTTTATCTCGCGCTATAATCGACATACCTTCATGGAATACTGTGCCACGAATACCTTCACTCACCCGCAGTGATTCTTCGATCGACATCGCTGTTTCAGCATTGGCGGCAATCACTAATACTTTTTCATTTTTATTGGCAAGTAAGAAATCTTGTAACCATTCAACACGTGGATCAAAACTACACCAAGATGCGTCTTTGCCTTCGAATTGTAAAAAGATTTCTTCTGGGTATAAACCACGACGCGCAGCTTCTGCATAACTTGCTGAGCCATTCATCATTTGTGCGACTTTTAATGACGTTTTATATTGGTCTGGTAGCGTTAATGGAATCGGTTTGTAGTAGCGGGTTGGGAAGCCTTTAATTGCCGAACGTGTATTACGGAATAATAAACGCCCTGTGCCATGGCGATCTAATAATTGACTAATTATGGATTGTTTTGCTTTCTCGGCGTCTTCTGAACCGGGTGAAGTCTGGATTAAAGCCAGCTTGTCTGATATATCAGCTTCACTTAATAATTTAGTTAATGATGCTGCAGTCTCTGGTGACATGATGGGTGAATCTAATAGTTCTTGTGCTGCTTGTGCAATGACAGAATAGCTATTTTCTTCAGCAACGAATGCGGCATAATCATAGAAACGGTTTGGATCTAATAACCGTAAACGGGCAAAGTGACTTTCATGGCCAAGCTGATCCGGTGTTGCTGTTAGTAGTAGCACACCTGGCGACTTTTGCGCTAATGCTTCTACAACCTGGTATTCACGACTTGGTTCTGTTTCGCTCCATCTAAGGTGATGCGCTTCATCAACAACCAATAAGTCCCAATCGGCACCCACCGCTTGCTCAAAACGACGACGTTTTTTGCGTAAGAAGTCCAGGCTACATAAGATCAATTGTTCAGTTTCAAATGGGTTATCTGCTTCAGCGAGTGATTCGATACAACGCTCTTCATCAAAGATACTAAAGTGTAGATTGAAACGACGCATCATTTCTACTAACCATTGGTGTTGTAATGTTTCTGGTACCAGAATTAACACACGATTGGCAAGGCCAGCTGTCAGTTGTTGGTGGATGATCAACCCGGCTTCAATGGTTTTTCCTAAACCCACTTCATCAGCAAGTAAAACGCGAGGAGCATGGCGTTTACCCACTTCGGTGGCAATATGTAATTGATGTGGGATTAGACTGACGCGTGGACCTTGAATGCCATTTAATGCAGATTGTTGTTGAGAAAACTGATGCTGTAATGTTTGGTGACGTAAAACAAAGCGATCCATGCGATCGATTTGACCCGCAAATAAGCGATCTTGTGGTTTATTAAACTTAATAAAATTGTTCAGGAATGTTTCACGTAATGAAACTTCTTCACCGGTGTCTTGATGAATACCCATATAAGTAATGATACCTGAGCTTTCTGTTACTTCAGTAACGGTTAAACTCCAGTCTTCATGGGAGAGTACCTGATCACCGACATTAAACATGACACGCGTGATTGGCGCTTCGTTACGAGCATATAAACGGTTTTCACCACTTGCAGGAAATAATAGCGTTAACATTCTGCCTTCTATGGCAACTATTGTTCCTAATCCTAATTCTGATTCCGTATCGCTGATCCAGCGCTGACCAAGTTGGAAGGGCATGTATATTCAAACTCCAAAACCGTAAAAAGGGCGCATGTTACCTAAACCAGAGAGTTAGGTCACGTATTAAAGGCAAATTAAATAATAGTTTAAATTGACCCAGTAAGTAAATTCTACTTATATAAGTAGATGAAAATAGAAATATTGAATAATTAAACCAGAAATGATGATAAATCAGCTCAGAGCTAGCCGTAAAATAGATGCGTTAGTTAAACTATCGTTTGTTTTTAATTTGTTTTGTTTGAATTATGTTCGGTTTTTAAGGTTTATCTTTAAAATGGAATGAAATTTATAAAATTACTTGCCAATGTAACCCAGATCTCTATAATCGCTCCCACTGACACGGCAACAGTCGTTCAGTATGCTCTTTAACAATTTATTCAAGCAATCTGTGTGAGCACTTGCAGAGATATAATGACCAAATATTATATCA
>NZ_JABSQR010000027.1 GCF_013215705.1 Moritella sp.
TCAGTAGTGAAACGTAATAACGCCGATGGTAGTGTGGGGTTTCCCCATGTGAGAGTAGGGCATCGCCAAGCGCCAAACAACGTCGAGAGACTATAAATTAAGACTGATTATGTCAGCACAGATTGTGCGGAGTGGTAGTTCAGTTGGTTAGAATACCGGCCTGTCACGCCGGGGGTCGCGGGTTCGAGTCCCGTCCACTCCGCCAACAAACAACGAAAGCCTGAATCGAAAGATTCAGGCTTTTTTTGTGCCTAAAATTCAGTGATAAAGTACCGAACAGATTACGCGGAGCTGTAGCTCAGTTGATTAGTCTAAATATCCAAATGACTTTTCAATACCTTAAGACCCAGTTCGTACTCCTGATCACTATTATGTGTAATAGTTCTTAATTGACATGGCAATCTCAATATCTTCGCTAATACTTAATGTAACTCTTACATCAAGGAATCAGCTTATGTTAGTAAAACACTTATGGGGTTTATACGTGCAGCCCAAGGACGAATGGATTGATATTGATACGCACCATGAGTCTTTATTATCGGTAGTGGTGAGTCTGTTTTTATTTGCGTTAATACCTGCTGTATCAGCATGGTATACCGCATCGGTGACCGGGTGGAAGCTTGGCTTTGGTGACACAACCTATTTATCTTCCTCCAGTGCAGGGATAATGGCAGTCGGTATGGTGATTGCGAGTATTGCTATTGTGGCAACGTTTTCGCTGTTTGTGCAGTGGATGGCTGCTAATTTTGGCTCATCATCCAGCTTTACTCAAGCGTTAGAGCTAACAACATACACAGCTGCACCTATCTTTATTACTGGTATTGTAGCCTTGATCCCTATTGCTTGGGTGATCATGCTCGCACTATTAGTTGGGGTAGCATTTTCGGTACGGGCTCTGTATACCGGGGTTCCGATTATTATGCATATCACTGAAGAACGTGGTTTCATTTATGCGTCATCATTATTAACTGTTGGTTTAGTATTATTTGTCGCATCAATGGGGTTCACTGTGGTGATGTGGAGCTTTGGCTTGGGTCCGGAGTTTATTATTTAATTACGCTGCTATCAGTATCCGTATTAATCAAATTATTAACAGCGATATAGCTTAACTCTATTTCGCTGTTTTTTTTTGAGAGTTTAATTATCTATTGCTTAATATTATTATTTTTCTTATACCTTAATTATTTCGTTAAAAATAGATATACGTTCGGAATCTATCAATAAATCTGATCCCGCCAAGTAGATAAACATCCAAAGATCCATTAATGTACTTAACCGTGCTACAACTTAACATAAATATAGAATGGGAAGAGAGTCGTGAGACTTTTGTGATTATTCCGGATTAAGCTTACGGTTATATTGATTAATTAGTGCAAGGATAGGTGCCGCATGGCTACCAATGATAGCGACTCAAGCTCGCATAACAAAAAAATTATTATTTTCGTCATTATTGCAGTGTTTTCACTGTGGTATGGTTTTGATCTAAACCAATACGCTTCTCTGGAGAAAATTAAAACATTGCAGCAAACCTCTGGCGATTATATTGCGGATAATCACTCTTTGGCTATGCTGATCTTCTTTGTGAGTTATGTGGCTATCACCGGATTTTCATTACCGGGTGCGGTATTACTGACGTTACTGGGTGGTGGGTTATTTGGTTTTGGTTATGGCCTGCTACTTATCTCTTTTGCTAGTTCGATAGGCGCGACGCTGGCTTTTTTAGTTAGCCGCTATTTATTACGTGATTATGTACAGAAGACATTTGCTGCACGCCTTGCTGCGATTAATAAAGGCATGGAAAAGGACGGTGATTTTTATTTATTCTCGTTGCGATTGATCCCGGTTTTTCCCTTCTTTGTGATCAATATTTTGATGGGATTAACTAGGATTAGCACCCGTAGTTTTTACCTTGTAAGTCAGGTCGGTATGTTAGCGGGTACGGCTGTTTATGTTTGGGCCGGTACACAGCTAAGTGAAATAAACAGTTTATCGGGTATTGCTTCACCATCATTGCTCAGTTCATTGGTATTATTGGGTGTATTTCCTTGGATTGCAAAACGTGGGTTAGCACTATTTAGTCAACGTAAACATTATGCGCGTTGGACTAAACCAAAATCATTTGATCGAAACATGATCATCATAGGTGCTGGTGCTGGCGGTTTGGTTAGTGCTTACATTGCGGCAGCCGTTAAATCAAAAGTGACGTTAGTTGAAAAACATCAAATGGGTGGTGACTGTTTAAATACCGGTTGTGTACCTTCTAAAGCATTGATCCGTAGCGCACATGCGGTGGCCGAAATTAGCCGTGCGGATGAGTTTGGGATTGATGCCGAGATTAACAATATCAACTTTGCAAGGGTGATGGGACGTATTAAAAATGTCATTAAGACGATAGAGCCGCATGACTCTATCGCACGTTATTCAGCGATGGGGGTTGAATGTCTCACCGCAGAAGCCAACATTATTGACCCTTGGCATGTACAGATTGGTGATCAGATATTAACCACAAAAAATATAATCGTGGCAACGGGCGCCCGTCCTATTGTGCCGCCAATTCCAGGACTAACAGATGTTCCCTATTTAACATCAGAAACCTTGTGGCAGTTAACAGAACAACCGTCTCGTTTATTAGTATTAGGCGGTGGACCGATTGGTTGTGAAATAGCGCAAAGCTTTGCCCGTTTAGGCTCGACTGTTACCCAAGTCGAAATGGCCACGCAAATATTGGGTCGTGAAGATGAAGATGCAGTTGCTGTCGTGCAAGCTGAGTTGCAAGCGGATGGTGTCACTATATTGTTAGGTAATAAAGTTGAGCGTTTTGTGAATGAAGATGGTCAATATAGTGCTGTATTATCGAATGGTGATTCAGTTGTATTTGATCAGGTCTTTTTAGCCTTGGGACGTCAGGCGAATACGCGCGGTTTTGGTTTGGAGGAACTCGATGTTGCTATCACAGATCGCGGTCTTATTGAGATTAATGAGTACCAACAAACATCTATTCCGAATATATATGCCGTCGGTGATGTTTCTGGACCTTATCAACTGACTCATGTCGCGGCGCATCAAGCTTGGTTTGCTGCTGTAAATGCATTATTTGGCTCGGTGAAAAAATTTGCAACTGATTATCGTGTTATTCCTGCGGTGACTTATACCTATCCTGAGTTGGCGCGTGTTGGTATTAGCGAAAATGAAGCACAGCAAGCAAAACTCGATTATCAAGTGACGAAGTATCATATTGATGATTTAGACAGGGCTATCACAGATGGTGAAACCAAAGGTTTTGTTAAAGTTATAACGGCGGCAAATAGTGATAAGATCCTCGGGGTTACGATTGTTGCGAGCCACGCGGGTGAGCTATTGGCAGAATATACCTTAGCAATGAAATATAAGTTAGGATTAAATAAAGTGTTAGGCACGATCCATCCGTATCCCACCATGAGCGAAGCAAATAAATATGTGGCAGGTAACTGGAAGCGTAACAACAGTCCTGAGAAATTATTAACTTGGGTAGAGAAATTTCATCGTTATATGCGCAAAGCTTAATATTTTCATTTACTTGTTAGGTCAGGATGTCGGTCTGTGTGGTGAGTAAATAGCATAGTCCTGAAAATATCGTATATAATCAATCGCACTTAATTTTCTTTTACTGTGCGATTGTTTGTTCGGTATGTTTTGATGTCGATACTCAGGTAGATTCTTAGGTAGATAGATTTATGTTGTTACAAAAAAGTCGCTACCACGGTGTTGCGGCTGAGATCCAATTACAGATCGAGCAGCGCATATGGCTACCCGGCGATCGTATTCCATCTATTCGTAAAATGAGCAAAATGCAAAGCATCAGTCCGATGACGGTGTTAAAAGCGTATGAGCTGTTAGAGTCGGCAGGTTGGATTTATGCTAAACCGCGTTCTGGGTATTTTGTTGCTGCTCACCTCAATCGTCTGGCCATACCTCAGCAGACAATCCCGCAGCTGACTAATCGTGCAATTAAGATCAATGAACATGTTTTTGAAGTGCTTACTGCCTGTAAACGTCCTGATGTTGTGCCGCTTGGTTCTGCTTTCCCTGATCCGGCATTATTTCCGTTAAAACAATTGGGTCAAGCATTAGCCAAAACCATCAAAACGATGCCTGTCCAGAGTGCAGTCACGGAACTCCCTCCTGGCAGTGTGGCACTACGCCGGGCGATTGCTAAACGTTATATACGAGATGGGATTGATGTGTCTATTGATGACATCGTGATCACGTCCGGCGCGATGGAGTCATTAGGTTTGAGTCTGATGGCTGTGACCAAACCTGGCGATACCGTGGCGATTGAATCCCCGGCTTTTTATGGCGTATTGCAAACAGTCGAAAGGTTACAGCTTAAAGCCATCGAAATTACCACTGATCCACAGTTCGGCATGTCAGTGGATGCGCTGAAACATGCAGTGAATAGTCATGATATTAAAGCTTGTTGGTTAATGAGTAAATACCAAAATCCTTTAGGCGCATCGATGCCAGAAGCAAATAAATTGGCTATTTTAGATGTGCTAGCAGCGAAGCAAATTCCTTTACTTGAAGATGATGTTTACAGTGAGCTATATTTCTCAGAATACAAGCCTAAACCGATTAAAGCTTATGATCAACAAGGTCTGGTATTGCATTGCTCTTCATTTTCAAAATGTTTAGCGCCAGGTTTTAGAGTTGGTTGGGTGGTTGCTGGTCGTTATGCGAAACAAATCGAACAACTGCAATTTATGACCACGCTGTCTGCTGCTGTGCCTAATCAACTCGCCATAGCAGAATTTGTTTTGCATGGTAACTATGATACTCACCTGCGTCGGTTAAGGCGTCAACTTGAATCTCGTCAGCAGCAGATGCGCCATGCAATTGAACAATATTTCCCATTAGAAACCAAGATCACCCGACCTAGTGGCGGTTATTTTTTATGGGTGGTGTTACCTGACCATATTAATACCGGTGAGTTACTCCAAACCTTACTGGATGATCACAATATCAGCATCGCACCTGGCACCTTGTTTGCCAGTGACCAGCAATATAAAAACTGCATGCGAATTAATTGTTCTTATCTACTGACGGACAAAATCCGCCAGGCGCTTATCACCTTAGCTCGCTGTATTACTTAATATTCAATTTAACTAACGACTGTTCTAGTCTTTATTTATAACTAAAGAATCTGTTATAGGGTAGTTTTGTATTGATCTGTACTATGCTTATGCGCCCGATTTGTGTTCCAATAGCCTCGCTAATTCATTAAATAATTATATCCATTAAGAGATGACTGAATTGGTGCTATGTCAACTTGCTTTCAAACCTGCCTGCAAGTTTTTCGGTTGTGATAAGTGTTTGATTAAATTAATAAGAATGAGATAAGTCCGATGATTTTAAAGACTTATTAAGCTTCTTTGGTATAATCGAAGATATAAAATAAGGAGCATGTAATGTCTGAAGAACGCATAAATATAAAAGATATAACCCCTAAAGTTAAGCCAAAATATACCAATGTCGGCCCTGATAATCATATTTATGTCAGAAAAATGAGTGGTGTATTTCAACGACTGAGAAAATACATGGGCTGGTTTTTTATGGTGTTGTTTTTTGCATTACCCTTGTTTCAGTGGAATGGGCATCAGGCGATCTTATTAAATATCTTAGAACAACGTATTCATATCTTTGCCTTAACTATTTTCCCTCAAGATCTGATGTTATTAGCGTTATTGTTGATTGTTGGCGCCTTTGCCTTATTCTTTGTCACCGCCTATTTAGGGCGAGTGTGGTGTGGATTTATGTGTCCACAAACAATTTGGACGTTTATTTTTATTTGGTTTGAAGAAAAAATAGAAGGTTCAGCCAATAAACGTTTGAAGTTAAATCAAGGACCGATAACGGTTGATAAAGTTAAAAAGAAAGTGCTTAAACACACCGCATGGTTAAGCTTTTCAGTGGTTACCGGCCTCGCATTCATGGCTTATTTTGTGCCACTTTTTGACCTTTACATCGAGTTTTTCACGCTGCAGGCGAGTAGCACTGTGTATTTCTGGGTGCTATTTTTTGCATTTTGCACCTATGGTAACGCAGGTTGGATGCGCAGTATTATGTGTACCCATATGTGTCCATACTCACGTTTCCAATCGGCTATGTTTGATACTGATACCTTAATTGTCGGTTACGATTTTAACCGTGGTGAAGCAAGAGGCCCGCGTTCACGTAAAGTTGACCACAAAGCGCAAGGTCTGGGCGATTGTATTGACTGTAATCTTTGTGTGCAGGTATGTCCTGCCGGTATCGATATTCGTGACGGTCTACAATATGAGTGCATTAACTGTGGTGCTTGTATTGATGCCTGTGATCAAACGATGGAGCGGATGAACTACCCGAAAGGCTTGATCCGCTATACTTCTGAAAATGACCTAAATAATAAGCCTCATCAGAAAAGTAGATTCAAGTTAGTCGGTTACGGTATCGTCATGACGTTAATGACCGTGATGTTTGCGATGAGTGTGATGAGTATTTCACCCGTACAAATGGATATTATCCGCGATCGAAACGCACTCTATAGTGAGAATTCGGATGGTAATATTGAAAATACCTATACACTGAAAATTATCAATAAGACTTCATTTACCCAAAAATACACTTTATCTGTTACTGACGTGCCTGATCACGAGTGGTTTGGTCCACGTGAAGTTGAAGTATTACCGGGTGAGTTGTTAGTACAGCCTGTGAGTTTAGCCATCGACCCGTTTGATCTGAACCAACCGGTGATTAAAATAAACTTTGTGATCACCGAGCTTGGCAATGAGCATTATGTCTTTACCCAGCAAAGCCGTTTTATCAGCCAGTTATAGTATTAACTGGCAACTATAAATAGCTTTATAATCAATGTAAGTTAAAGTAAATAGCAAGCTCAGTGATACTGGTCTTGCTATTATTGTATCCAATCTAAGATTGGTCGTACGTCTATGACGGTTATTTGGATATAGAGATTCGTACTTTAGGAAATAATAATGACAAATCTGCCTGTTGATTACAGTTTGCTTTCCCCTGACTTTATGTTGGATGCGATAGAGTCTATCGGTATCCGTGTGGATTCAGGGTTATTGGAATTAAACAGCTATGAAAATCGCGTGTTTCAATTTCTAGATGAAGATCGTCAACGTTTTGTGGTGAAGTTTTATCGTCCCGTGCGTTGGAGTGATGAACAGATCCAAGAGGAACATGATTTTTCTCTGCAGTTAAAGTCTGCTGATATTGATGTTGTTGCGCCGTTACAATTTGATGGTCGTAGTTTATTCGTTTATCAAGGCTATCGCTTGGCCATTTTTCCGAGTGTCGGTGGTCGTCCTATTGAAGTGGATAACCTCGATGCATTGGAGTCTGTCGGACGTAACTTAGGTCGCGTGCATCAACTTGCAAGCCAGCAATCATTTTTGTATCGACCTACATTATCGATCGCCGAGTTTGTACAAGCACCCAAGCAGATATTGCAACAGAATAGTTTTATACCTAAGCGTTTAGAAACAGCATTTTTTGATGTTTATGATGCGTTGGAAAAAGAAATTACGCTGCAATATAAGCCGGATGATACGCAGTTAATCCGCTTACATGGGGATTTACACGCCGGTAATATTTTGTGGCGTGATAAGGTAACACTATTGGATTTTGACGATTGCCGTCAAGGCCCTGCAGTGCAAGACTTATGGATGATGCTACATGGTGAACGGCACGAACAATTGTTGCAATTGGAAGTGATGCTTGAAGGTTATGAGGAATTTTGTTCTTTTGATGCCAAGCAGTTGCAATTGATTGAGCCATTACGCGGCATGCGCATGATGAATTACATGGGCTGGATTGCTAAACGCTGGGATGATCCTGCTTTTAAACGTCATTTTGCTTGGTTTACCGATGAGCAGTATTGGCAACAACAGGTAAAATTTTTACATGAGCAGATTGATAATATACAAAAATCGCCGTTATCTCTCATTCCTAATTACTAATTTTGTGTACCGTTAATAATGTCTAATTTAAATTTTCAGGAAGGAAAAGAATGAAAAAATTATTTATATTGATCACTGCAATGTTATTTTTACCCTTTGCGAATGCTGCACAGTTTAAAGAAGGTGTGCATTATGATGTTATCGCTGAGCTGGCAACATCAAAACCGCAAGTTGCTGAATACTTTTCGTATTATTGCCCTCACTGTAATAAGTTCGAACCTATCATGACTGATGTGACCAAACGTCTTGCTGGTACCGATATTAAAGTAGAAAAAAATCACGTTGCTTTTATTGGTCGTGAAATGGGTATTGAAATGCAAAAAGCATTTGCGACTGCAGAGTTGTTGAATGTTGAACATCAAATGTCATCGGCAATTTTCACTGCGATCCATGATCAAAAGCGTCGTTTCTCTGGCCGCGATGATATCCGTACCGTATTTACTGACGCAGGTATCGATGGTAAGAAATTTGATGCAGCAGTGAATAGCTTTGCGGTGAATGGTAAAGTAGCACGCATGGATAAAAATACCGCTAACAAGAATATCCGTGGTGTACCAGCACTAATCGTTAATGGTAAATACCAAATTAACATGGGTAGTATTCAAGCGCGTGGTGAAGAGTTCAACGTTAAGCTAACTGAACTTATTAAATACCTAGCAGCAAAAACGAATTAATTTATGGTTCGATTTTAGGTATTAAAAAAGGACGCGATTGCGTCCTTTTATTTATTAGCATTAATATTTTAGCTTACTGTTCCCAAACTATCTTATCTTGGTGCTGCTCTTCGTAGAAAGGTTTAAAACGGCTTTCTAGTTCATGACGCTTAAATTTAAGTGTTGGTGTTAATAAACCATTATCCACCGTCCATTCATCTTTTAAAACAATGATATGACCGATGCGTGCATGTGATTCTAATGATTTATTAATATGCTGGCGTGTTTCTTCAAGGTTAGTTGTCATCACTTCTTGGCCTAGTTCACGCGCTTCTGGTGATAGCACCACCAATGCAACTGGTTGTGTTAAAGCTGTACCGGTAATACAGATCTGCTCAATATTTGGATTTTCACCAAATTTACATTCAATCGGCACTGGTGTTACGTATTTACCTTTTGAAGTCTTGAAAATGTCTTTTACACGCCCGGTGATTTTCACATAACCATTACTATCAATTTCACCTTTATCACCAGTTTTGAAGTAACCTTCTTCATCGAATGATTCTTTGGTTTGTGCTTCATCTTTGTAATAGCCACTCATTAGGCCATCACCTTTCACTAAGATCTCGCCAATTTCAGAAATTTTAAGATCAACACCTTCACCTGGTTTACCAATAGTGCCGATTTTTTGCGGGTTGAATGGGTAGTTTAGGGTGCCGTAAGCGAGGTTTTCTGTCATGCCCCATGCTTCGGTAATATTTAACCCTAAACGCTTGTACCATTCTAATAATGCTGGTGATACTGCCGCTGAACCACAGCCTAGTATTCGGGCATGATGTAAACCCAGACCGCGTTTAATCTTCGCTTTTACTAAACCACTAACGAATGGGATCTTGAGCAGGAAGTTAAGTTTGTGGGCTGGCATTTTTTGTAATACGCCCATTTGGAAGCGAGTCCATAGACGTGGTACCGAAATAAATAGCGTAGGCTCTACTGACTGGATATTACTGACGAAGGTATCGAGTGACTCAACAAAAGAAACCACGCCTTCGCCAGCATAAATACTTCCGCCTTCAATATATACACGTTCAGTAATATGTGCCAATGGTAAGTAAGATAATAGGCGGTCGCCAGGCTCAAACTCGAAGCTCTTGATAATGTTTTGCGAAGCTGATTTGAATGCCGCAAATGTGATCATTACGCCTTTTGGATCCCCCGTACTGCCTGAGGTATAAATGATTGACATCAAGTCTTCAAGATTGATATGTGCTGGAGTGGCTAATGGCTGGTGTTGCTCAAGCAGATCATTCCATTTATATTGGCAGTTAAGCGTTTCGTAAGGGTAGCTGATGGTAATAATGTCTGCCGGAATCTTCCCTTCTAGACTTTGATAGTTATCTAATTTACCAACAAACAGTACTTTTGCTTCACTGTGCTCTAGCACATAATTAATCGTTTTCGCATTTGCTGTGGAATAAATGGGCACACTGATATAACCCGCGTACATAATGGCTAAATCGTTAATAAACCATTCGGCACTATTTTTTGCGAGGATCGCGATTTTATCACCCGGAGTCAATCCCAGTGATTGTAGTGCTTGAGCAATGCGCTTTGTTTGGTCTGCGACTTGCGACCAAGTAAATTCGTGAAATGTGCCATTAATAGGTTGGCGTAAATATACTTCATTGGCACGATGCTTTTCCCAGTGCAATAAGGCATCGAGAGGTGTGTTTAAGTTTGGTGCTAATGTGCTCATATGTGGTCCCGAAAAAAGATTAATGCAACAATGCATTAACAGTTATAGCACGTTACACCTTGTTTCGTTTAAGATTAAAGTAAAAGTGAGATGTTAATGTCAATTTAGAATTAAGACTCTATTTATGGCAGTTTTTACGCCTTCTTGTACCCCTAAAGCGTTATTTTATGGCGTTTTACGAATGAGAATGAAGTGGCCCACCATGTTTTCATTAACCCATTGTGGGGGTAGTTGTTATTCTTGTTGGTAAAATGTTGCGGTTGGCTTGTCTTTGCTCTCAATATCCGCTTCAACTTTATTCATTAGCTTAAGCTTCTCTAGCGCTTGATCTTTGTTTAGCCATAATTCATTGATCCATTGTTGGAAATTAGCCTGGAAGGCTTTGTCATTACTATAGTCACCAATATAATGGCTATTAATGTCTTGTGTGCTGACTTGAACTTGGATCTGCTGCACTTGGCCGCTAATAAACTGCCAAAAAGTGGGAATACCTTGCGGATAGTAAATGGTCACGTTAACTAAAGTATCCAACTGGCCATTCATCGCATCGAGGGCAAATGCGATGCCACCTGCTTTAGGTTTTAATAAATGCGTAAATGTGGATGCTTGTTGGTTGTGTTTATGCGGAGTAAAACGGGTACCTTCAACAAAAGTCATGACACTCACTGGCTTGTGCTTGAACTTAGCACAGGCTTTTTTTGTTGTTTCAATATCTTTACCACGCATGTGTGGGTTCTTGGCTAAAAACTTTTTGCTATAGCGTTTCATGAAGGGAAAATCAAGCGCCCACCAAGCCAAGCCTAAAAATGGCACAAAGATAAGCTCTTTTTTTAAGAAGAATTTTAGAAACGGGATCTTACCGTTTAATACCCGTTGTAACACTAAAATATCAACCCAAGATTGGTGGTTTGAGATCACCATGTACCATTTATTTAGCGACAAGCCATCAATACCCGTTACTTGGATGTTTGGACCACCTATTACTTTTTGGATTATGCTGTTTACAGAGACCCAGTTTGACGCACTGCCATCGAGTAAATGATTCAGTATTTTTTGTGCCGCGTTAAAGGGCATCATACTTTTTAACAGCGAAAACATAACAATCGGGATCAACCAAAATATGGTATTCAAAAGGTAACAGATAAATGCAGTGGCGCCTGCCAGCTTTTGCGTGAATGTCGATAACATAATATGGCCTTGGTGTGATGAAGAGCTGAAATGATAAAACTATCATCACGTTATGCCAAACAAAAATTGCAATTATTAAACATTAATTTGTTGTAATAACCGATCCATTGCACGATAAGAGAGTGCTTCAAGTAAATGGGATTTATTGATATCTATACAATTGTTTAAATCTGCTATGGTACGTGCCACCTTGATTATCTTATGAAATGCTCGTGTTGATAGGCCCATTTTATCAATGGCAAGTTCTAGGAAAACCGCATCTTGCTGCTGGAGTGGACAATATTGCGCAATTTCTTTACTGGAAAGCGCATCATTTAATTTATCACAACGTTGACGCTGAGTGAGTTGCGCCGCACTCACTCTTTGTTTAATCTGTTCGCTGTTTTCACCACGCTGACCGGGCTCGGTTAAGCTGCCTTTGGGTAGTGCGGGAACTTCAATTGTGAGATCAAAGCGATCCAAGAAAGGCCCCGACAATTTACTTAAATATTTTGCTACTTGGCTGTTGTTACCGCCCCATTTATTATTGTCGTAATAGCCTGATGGTGATGGATTTAGTGCGCCAATGAGTTGAAATCTAGCCGGAAAGTCGACCTGTTGATTGGCTCGAGAAATACTAATATGTCCTGCTTCTAAGGGTTCACGTAAAGAATCGAGCGCTTTACGTTGGTATTCCGGTAGTTCATCCAAAAATAATACCCCATTATGCGCGAGGGTTATTTCACCGGGACGCGGATTACGGCCTCCACCGACTAATGCAACGGCTGATGATGTGTGATGGGGAGTGCGAAAAGGCCGCCGACGCCAATCTTGGGCAACAAACTCGCCGCCGCTAATGGATTTAATCGCCGCGCATTCTAAGGCTTCTTGCTCAGTCATGTCGGGCTGAATACTGGTTAAGCGACTGGCTAACATGGTTTTACCGGTTCCCGGAGGACCAAACAGCAATAAATTATGATTACCGGCTGCACAGATCTCTAACGCACGTTTAGCACTTTGCTGGCCGATAATATCTTGCATGTCATGCTGGTTACTCTCTGATGTTGTCAGTGAACGTATCCGCTTGGCGATGGGTAATGTGTGCTCGGCATTAATATGCTGACATACTTGTTGTAAATCTGCCGCAGTAAAACAATTGGCGTTGTCGATAAGTGCCGCTTCATGGCCGTTGTCAATCGGAATGATACTGCTGCGCCCGGCCTTTTTACCGGCAATGAGACTGGGAATGGTACCTCGGCATGCTTGCAGCTTACCGGATAAAGATAATTCACCAATAAATTCTAATTGCTGATGGCGGTTAGTACTGATCTGCTGTGACGCGATTAAAATTGCGATCGCAATCGGTAAATCATAACGACTGCCTTCTTTGGGTAAGTCAGCCGGTCCCAAGTTGACGGTGATGCGTTTGGCTGGCATTACAAAATTAGAATTCATTAACGCGCTGCGGACCCGATCCTTGGCTTCTTTTACTGATGTTTCTGGTAATCCAACAATGGTAAAACCAGGTAGTCCTTCGCTAATGTGCACTTCGATGGTAATTAACGGTGCATTAATACCTAAAATGGCGCGGCTGTAGATCACGGCTAAATTCATTCATTACCCTTGCTAAGTTGCTACTCAAGCTTAAACCCTAGTGTAATTAATGACAGGGGCTACTAAATTAGGTGGATTATTTTAAAACCTTAAGCAAGGCCTATTTGCCACAGTCTATTTTGTGATGTTTGTCATGTGCGCACTTTTAAACTGGAATTTGTTTATTTTTTAATATTTTGAATTGCCACTGTGCATTTATTTGGTGGTTTGAGTTATTTTAAACGTGGTTAAAGGCTTGCTTAAATAAATTCGCCATGCTAATAATGAATCATAAAAATTTTATAGAGTTGTTGGATTAGTTATATGTTTGGGTTTACTTCGCGTCTTATTATTGTGGTCAGCATTCTGGTGGTAATTATTAAATTACCAAGCCGGGGACTTACTGCTAAGCGAAAATAAGCTTAATCCAGCAATAAGAAAACCCCGGTTGATAACCGGGGTTTTTTTTTGTTTGGCGTTTAACGGTTTACAAGAATGATGTTTAAAGGGATGTAGATTAATGAAAGCAACAGAGTTTATTGTAAATGCTTTACGTAAACAGGGCGTAACCCAAGTATTTGGTTATCCTGGCGGCGCGATCATGCCATTGTATGATGCGTTATATGATGGTGGTGTGGCGCATTTATTAGCGCGACATGAGCAAGGCGCAATCATGGCTGCGTTGGGTTATGCACGTGCTGGCGCTCGAGTCGGTGTCTGTATTGCGACGTCAGGTCCGGGTGCAACGAACCTAGTGACAGGTTTAGCAGAAGCAATGGTTGATTCGATCCCTGTTGTTGCGTTCACTGGACAAGTGCCGAGCGCCTTGATAGGTGTGGATACGTTCCAAGAAGTGGATATTCTTGGCATGACGTTATCGTGTACCAAACACAGCTTTTTGGTTGAAGACCAAAATGATTTAGACCGTATTATTGCTGAAGCATTTACAATTGCGACCACTGGCCGTCCTGGTCCAGTATTAATTGATATTCCTAAAGATATTCAGCTGGCAGAAATGGCGTGTGAGACGGTATCAGAATTACCGGAATTACCGCCGTTAGATGGCTTGGTGGATGACGAAGTTGCTGCGGCTCGGGCATTATTACACGCGGCTAAAAAACCGATATTATACGTTGGTGGTGGCGTAGGTATGGCGAATGCGGTACCTGAATTGCGTGAATTAGCGGCGGCTTTAGATATTCCCATGGTCTGCACATTAAAAGGCATAGGCAGTGCAGATCCTGAACACCCTTATTATTTGGGTATGTTAGGGATGCATGGTCTGAAAGCGGCTAACTTAGCAGTACAAGAAAGTGATTTGTTGATTGCGGTCGGTGCCCGTTTTGATGATCGGGTAACCGGTAAACTTGATGAGTTTGCCCCACATGCCAAAGTTATCCATCTCGACATTGATGCCTGTGAACACCATAAATTGCGTGTTGCTAACGTTGCTATTACTACAGATCTGAAACTCATTCTACCAGCGTTAAAAATGACCTTGGATATCGCACCTTGGCGTTTACATACGTTGGAGATGAAAGTCGACACCGCTTTTCGTTATGATCATCCCGGCATTGCTATCTATGCACCGTTGTTATTGAAACAATTGTCTGCCAGCTTACCTGAAGATCATCTGGTGGCGTGTGATGTTGGTCAGCACCAGATGTGGACTGCACAACACATGACATTTACCCAACCGGAAAACTTATTATCCAGTGCCGGTTTTGGCACCATGGGTTTTGGGTTACCGGCGGCAGTTGGTGCCGCGCTTGCGCGTCCAGATGCGATGCCTGTTGTGGTCACGGGTGATGGTTCTATTATGATGAACATCCAAGAGTTAGCGACGATTAACCGGGCTAAATTACCAATCAAGATTGTATTAATCGATAATCAACGTCTCGGTATGGTGCGCCAATGGCAAACCCTGTTTTTTGATGGTCGATTATCGCAGACTATTCTCGATGATAACCCTGACTTTGTGGCGTTAGCAGCGGCATGTGGTATTCCCGGTGAAACGGTGGTGGTTAAAGAGCAAGTGCAACCAGCGATGGACCGTATGCTGGCCAGTGATGGTGCGTACTTCTTGCATGTACAAATATCAGAACAAGAAAATGTCTGGCCATTAGTGCCACCTGGGGTTAATAACGGCGAGATGTTGGAGCGATATGATGAGTGTTAAACAAGTACATGAAGTGGTGATTGAAGCCACCAATACGCTGGAAATTTTAGAGCGGGTATTACGTGTTATTCGTCATCGCGGCTTTCGCATTAGTCACATGAATTCGGTACAAATGAATGATTGCAATGGCATAAAGATTACGGTTACAGTATCTGGTGAACGTAGCATTGATTTACTCTATAAACAGTTAGATAAATTATTTGATGTGCGTAAATTAAGTGTTCAGCACATTACTACTATATAACAGTACTGCAATATAACTCTTTATTGAAAACGCTGGTGTGCATTGGATTGCAGGATGCAAGGACTGGCGTTATTTAAAATAATACAAAATTACAGCATAAGGGAAGAAGCGATTATGGCGAATACTGAACAGCAAGTTTGGTTTAATGGAAAGATGGTACCGGAATCTCAGGCTAAAGTGAGTATATTTACGCATGCATTGCATTATGGCTCATCGGTATTTGAAGGTATTCGAGCATATGATACGCCGAAAGGTCCCGCTATTTTCCGTTTGAAAGAACATGTTCAACGCCTATTTGATTCCGCTAAAATTTACGGCTGGAGCATCCCTTATTCAAAACAAGAAATAGAACAGGCCTGTAAAGATGCGGTACTAGCCAATGGGCTTACCAATGCTTATTTACGTCCACTGGCTTATATTGGTAATGTTGGACTTGGCTTAACACCTAAATCAACCGTATGCGACGCGCTTGTTGCCGCAATGAACTGGGGTGCTTATCTGGGAGATGAAAGCTTAGAGCAAGGGGTTGATGTTTGCGTGTCCTCTTGGAATCGTTTAGCGCCGAATACTATTCCTACTGGTGCCA
Source organism: Moritella sp. (assembly GCF_013215705.1). GTDB lineage: Bacteria > Pseudomonadota > Gammaproteobacteria > Enterobacterales > Moritellaceae > Moritella. The sequence continues at coordinate 16,179 of NZ_JABSQR010000027.1, forward strand.
AAGCCGGTGGTAACTATTTATCGTCACAGCTGATCTCATCGGAAGCGAAACGTCATGGCTACGATGAAGGTATTGCCCTGGATGTGAATGGTACAATTTCTGAAGGTGCTGGTGAGAACTTATTCTTCGTTAAAAATGGGGTGATCTATACGCCGCCGACAACGGCATGCATCTTACCGGGTTTAACCCGTAATACCTTAATGGTTCTGGCGCGTGACTTTGGTTATGAAGTGCGTGAAGAGTCGATTGCCCGCGAAGCCATGTATTTAGCGGATGAAATGTTTATGTGCGGTACGGCGGCGGAAGTTGTCCCGGTACGTTCAGTTGATCGTATTGACATTGGCACAGGTAAACGTGGTCCCATTACAGAGCAATTACAGACGGCTTATTTTGCGTTGATTAAAGGTCAGAGTGAAGACAAATGGGGCTGGTTGGATTACGTGGCAGACCCAAGCTAATCGTCTGGTTAGATTATTATTTTTTATTATTAAGGTGAGGCGCAGATCCGCCTCCTTTATTTACTGTTTATTTTGTTTCATGGAGAGAACCGATGCCTAAACTGCGTTCTGCAACATCTACCGAAGGCCGTAATATGGCTGGTGCTCGCGCCTTGTGGCGTGCAACAGGTACCCGAGAAGAAGATTTCGGCAAACCAATTATTGCGATTGCTAATTCATTTACCCAGTTTGTGCCAGGCCACGTCCATTTAAAAGACATGGGCCAATTGGTCGCTGGCGAAATTTTGAAAGCTGGCGGTATCGCTAAGGAATTTAATACCATTGCCATTGATGATGGTATCGCCATGGGTCACGACGGCATGCTTTATAGCTTACCTTCGCGAGATCTGATTGCTGATTCTGTTGAATACATGGTTAATGCCCATTGTGCGGATGCATTGGTCTGTATTTCTAACTGCGACAAGATCACCCCGGGTATGTTAATGGCGGCATTGCGTCTTAATATTCCGGTTATCTTTATTTCCGGTGGCCCGATGGAAGCCGGTAAAACTAAATTATCAGATCAGATCATTAAGCTAGACTTAGTCGATGCCATGGTCATGGGCGCAGATAAAAATGTGTCGGATGAAGATGTTGAAAAAGTAGAGCGTAGTGCATGCCCAACGTGTGGATCATGTTCGGGTATGTTTACTGCCAACTCAATGAACTGCTTAACAGAAGCATTAGGGTTATCGCAACCGGGTAATGGTTCATTAGTTGCAACACATGCTGATCGTGAAGAATTGTTCTTAAATGCCGGCCGTCGTATTGTTGATCTGTGTAAACGTTATTATCAGCAAGATGATGAATCGGTATTACCGCGTAATATTGCTAATCGTGACGCTTTTGAAAATGCTATGACGCTAGATATCGCCATGGGTGGTTCAACTAATACAGTATTGCATTTAATCGCCGCTGCCATTGAGGGTGAAGTTGATTACAGCTTAGCGGATATGGATGCATTATCACGTAAAGTACCGCAGTTATGTAAAGTAGCACCGTCAACCCCGCTCTATCATATGGAAGACGTACATCGCGCCGGTGGGGTGATGGCTATCTTGGGTGAGTTGAACCGTGCCGGTTTATTGCATACTGACAATATGACCGTAATGGGCATGACCATGGCTGAGCAGTTAGCGAAATTTGATATTATCACGACCCAATCTGACGCTGTGAAGAAAATGTATTCGGCAGGCCCGGCTGGTATCCGTACCACGAAAGCCTTTAGCCAAGATTGCCGTTGGGATTCATTGGATGATGATCGTGTTAACGGGTGTATCCGTTCAATCGAAAATGCCTACAGTCAAGAAGGTGGTCTGGCGATATTAACCGGTAACATTGCCATTGATGGCGCAGTCGTTAAAACGGCGGGTGTCTCGGATGATAATTTATTGTTCCGTGGTACTGCACGGGTATTTGAAAGCCAAGATTCTGCGGTAAGTGCTATTTTAGCCAGCGAAATTAAAGCCGGTGATGTGGTTGTTATTCGTTATGAAGGACCGAAAGGTGGTCCGGGTATGCAAGAAATGTTGTACCCAACCAGTTATCTGAAATCGATGGGACTGGGTAAAGCGTGTGCGCTTATTACTGATGGTCGTTTCTCGGGTGGTACCTCGGGTCTGTCTATTGGTCATGCTTCACCAGAAGCTGCCAGTGGCGGCTTGATCGGTTTAGTGGAAGATGGCGATATTATTGATATTAATATTCCAGAGCGTTCGATGAATCTTGAGGTTGCTGATGATGTACTCGCTGCGCGACGTACTGAAATGGAAAGCCGTGGGGAATTAGCCTGGAAACCGGTTGAGAAACGCGAACGAAAAGTCACACAAGCATTACGTATTTACGGTTACTTTGCGACAAGTGCAGATAAAGGTGCGGTACGCGATAGAAACCTGATCTAACCTACCTCGTTAGTATTATCTAACAATTTGCCATGATCTATATCAAGGGCTCGGCTGTAATCGACTATGATTACAACTGAGCCCTTTTTTTGGGCGCGATCTTGCTCACAGAAAAAATTATGTTCTGTTCAACATCGATTTAACAAATCTTATATAAACTTTTCTTAAAATTAGAACGATCTTTAGTGATTAATTCTGTTGATCTACGTCTATACTGCACCTATATATCGAGAAGCTTTTCTCAGCCAGTTAAATAAACCAGAAATTGGAGTAAACGGCATATGATTATCGGCGTACCTAAAGAAATTAAAAACCATGAGTATCGCGTAGGTATGACTCCTGCAAGTGCACGAGAGCTTATTACACATGGCCATACAGTTTATGTTGAAACCTTTGCTGGTGCTGGTATTGGTTTTAGCGACAGTGATTATGAAACTGTTGGCGCAAAAATATTAACAACTGCGGCAGAAATTTTCGCAACTGCAGACATGATTGTTAAAGTAAAAGAGCCACAACCTGTTGAACGTGCAATGTTACGTGATGGCCAAGTATTATTCACTTATTTACACCTTGCCCCTGATTTAGCGCAAACAGAAGACCTAATTAAGAGTAATGCAATTTGTATCGCTTATGAAACAGTAACTGATGCAAACGGTGGTTTACCACTACTTGCGCCTATGTCTGCTGTTGCTGGCCGTATGGCAATTCAAGCTGGCGCACAAGCATTAGAAAAATCACAAGGTGGTTGTGGTCTTCTTATGGGTGGCGTACCGGGTGTTGCTCCTGCAAACGTTGTTGTTATCGGCGGCGGTGTTGTTGGTATGAATGCAGCGAAAATGGCTGTTGGTATGGGCGCTAGCGTCACTATGTTAGACCGTAACCTTTCTGTACTCGCTAACCTAGACAACCAGTTCGATGGTCGTTTGAAAGTGGTTTATTCGACACACGATGCAATTGAAAAATATGTATTAGAAGCTGATCTAGTGATTGGTGCGGTATTAGTTCCTGGTGCAGCAGCGCCGAAACTAGTCACTAAAGACCTAATTTCTCGCATGAAGCCTGGTGCTGCTGTTGTTGACGTTGCGATTGACCAAGGTGGTTGTTTCGAAACTTCACATGCGACCACACACCAAGACCCAACTTACATCATTGATGATGTTGTACACTACTGTGTTGCTAACATGCCTGGTGCTGTTGCGAAAACATCTACGTTTGCATTAAACAATGCCACACTACCGTATATCATCAAGCTTGCTAACCTAGGTTGGAAAGAAGCATTAATACAAGATGAGCACCTACTAAACGGCCTAAACGTTATCGCTGGTCAAGTAACTGTTCAAGATGTTGCTGAAGCACATAACTTACCGTTCGTTGCACCAAAGAGCATGATTCTATAATCTAGCTTATTGCAATTAACGTGTTAAATTAGCACCATTATTTATTAATGGTGCTTTTTTATATGCAAAAGAAAATAACAATTTTACTCCTGTTTATTGGACTGGGTCTTTTCGGTCTCTATACCGTACTTAAATCTGATGATGCTATTGAAGTCGAAAAATCAGATGTGCCAGACTTTGCTGCGTTCAATGATGTCACCGCCAAGAAAACCGCATTCTTTAATTATCTACAACCCGCATTTGATACTGTTACTGCTGAAGTATTAGCAGAGCGTGCACTGCTAACTCAATGGCAGGCTAAAACAACATTAACAGCACAAGAGCAAACGCAGCTGCAAGATATGGCCAGCATGTATAAAGTCACGGCTGATAATGATCTTGCCTTGATTAGTGCGTTGTTGTTACACGTTGATGTGATCCCAGAAGCGCTGGTATTTAGTCAGTCAGCGAATGAGACTGGTTGGGGCACATCACGCTTTGCGAAACTGGGACATAACTTCTTTGGTCAATGGTGCTTTAGCAAAGGCTGCGGCATAGTTCCAAATCAACGTGAAGAAGGTGCCGCGCACGAAGTGGCCAGCTTTGATTCGATAGAAGGTTCGGTGCGTTCATATTTCCGTAACATTAACCGTAATCAAAGTTATTTACCGTTACGTGAGATCCGCAGTGAGCAGCGTTTACAGGGTGCGGATATTAATGCTTGTGCATTAGCCGCTGGATTAATTAATTACTCGGAAAGAAAAGAGGCGTACATTGCTGAGATCCGCGCAATGATCCGTCACAACCGTAAATTCTGGCGTAATAATGCCAACACGGATTATGCGTTGTGTGCAGCACCAAAACCTGTGGTCACTGACATTATTGTCGAAGATACGATTGAGTTACCAGAAACTATTAATCTGACTCCCGATTCAACTTTTGTTGAAGCGAAAAATAGTGATTCAACAAAAGTTGAGCCTAATAAGCCTGCGGATGTTATTGAAAATGACACTGTAACGGCAGAAGAACCAATAAAAACTCCTGTAGCAGAATAATTACCTAGTTTATATTTCGGGTGCTCAGAGCCTTTCTGAGTGCCTTCTTCACTTTTTATCTTCATTAATACTCTGCTGTTTTTTGCTCTGTTAGTCCGCAAGGGTAACTTAGGTTAAATTTACGCTATAAATCACTACCTTTGTTAATAAATGCTGGTTTTTTCTATTTACCCCATTGTTGATACACTGCCTACTTTTGAGTATATAAGGGTTTTTGGCGGTTTTAACCCAGTAAAATTGCGGTTTCTTAATTTAAAGTGGCTTTTATTGATGATTGTATAGATGTTACATAGTCGTAAAAGGGTAAAAAATGCTTGGATATGTGACAGACCTCAATTTTCCTGGCACTAGATGATTGAACTGCTTCCCATAGCTAATGGAGTTGTAATACTCTCCACCCATCAAATCTTGCAGTGCAAAGAATTGTAAAAATATAAAAAAAATATATAAGTAAAAAACACACACTACTATGATAATTGAAAGGCTGAGTTTGTTATGGATAAATCACTAAGTTCGAAAATATTTATATCCCTATTTGTGGGCTTGTTACTGGGTACAATCGTTCAGTACGGCTTTGGTGCAGGATCGTTCCTTGATACTTATTTCGTCGGTACTGCTACAGCCGTCGGTACTATGTTTGTATCACTAATCAAATTAATGGTTGTGCCGCTAGTATTCATCTCTATTGTCTGTGGTGTATGTGAACTGAAAGACATCAAAAGTTTTGGTCGCCTAGGTGGCAAAACGTTCTTCCTTTACCTACTGAATACCGCGATTGCTATTACTGTTGCCCTCGTTGTGGCAATGATAGTACAACCTGGTGTTGGCGCTAACCTGGCTGAACTAGGCGGAACTGCAGTTCACCTGGCATCAACAGAAACACCTGATATAGGTCAAATGATTGTAAACATTGTACCAAGCAACCCTGTGCAAGCATTTGCTTCTGGTGACATGTTACAAATCATCTTCATGGCAATCATCACTGGTCTAGCAATTCAAGCGCTAGATACTAAAGGTGGCCCAGTTGTTAATGCATTCCAAATCGCCAATGACGTGATGATGAAACTTGTTAGCCTAATCATGAGCTTTGCGCCAATCGGTGTATTTGCCCTAATGATTCAATTAGGTGCGACATTAGACGGCGCAACCCTAGCTTCAGTCGCGGGTTATGTGGGTCTGGTTGTTTCATTACTTCTAGTATGGATCCTAATTGTATACCCACTAGCAGTATGGGCAACAACGGGTATCCGTCCAGCTACATTCCGTCGCCAAGTTCGTGAACAGTTCCTATTTTCACTATCTACAGCAAGCTCAAACGCGACTATCCCGGTTACGATGCGTACCCTTACGGATAAGATTGGTGTTTCGAAAACAGTTGCTGGCTTTGGTGTTCCACTAGGCGCGACAATGAACATGTCTGGTGTATCTATCTACATCTCAATTGCAACAGTATTTGCTGCCAACGCATACGGCACTCCACTACAAGTTACTGATATGTTCACTATGGGTCTAACTATCCTACTACTATCAGTTGGCGCAGGTGGTGTACCAGGTGGCGGTATCGTGATGATCGGTGTGTTACTAACACAACTTGGTCTACCTGTTGAAGCACTCGCAATTATCGCTGCGGTTGACCGTATTAACGATATGTTCTGTACTTCTGCTAACGTAATCGGTGATACAGCAGTAAACACGATTGTTGCTAAGAGTGAAGGTGAACTAAACCTTGAAATAGCACATGCATCTGAAGAAACAAATGCAGTAGCTAAAACCGCTTAATCAATTAATATAAATATCCAAAAGGGAGCTTAACGCTCCCTTTTTTATTTCCTGCTAAAAGTTATCCTGAGTTAAACCTTTTTATCTGTTTCGATTGTTGCTATAACTAAATCATAGCGTTAACGATGGCATGCCAAACCGTTAACTTGTCAGTTATAATTCAATGGATGATCGAGTGACAGATAACGAACCCCAACAACCCCAATCGCTACTTACAGCAAATGATTATTTGTGTAAGATCTTATTATCACCAGTCTATGAAGCTGCTGTGGTCACCCCGTTACAACCATTAACTAAATTATCTGAACGTTTGGGCAATAGTATTTTACTGAAACGTGAAGATCGCCAACCCGTGCACTCGTTTAAATTACGCGGTGCATTTAATAAGTTGGTGCAATTATCTGAAGAACAAAAATTACGCGGTGTCATTGCTGCCTCTGCGGGGAATCATGCCCAAGGTGTCGCTATGTCTGCGAAGAAGTTGGGCATTAAAGCGATTATTGTCATGCCTGTTATTACGCCAGAAATTAAAGTGAGCGCTGTGCGTGGCTTTGGTGCGGAAGTTTGTCTGTATGGTGACAGTTTTGATGAAGCGTCACATCACGCTAAAAAACTCGCCATCGAAGACGGTTTGACACTGATCCCGCCGTTTGATGATCCGGATGTGATCGCGGGTCAAGGTACTATCGCGCGTGAATTACTCGAGCAGAATGCCCATTTAGATTATATCTTTGTGCCGGTGGGCGGTGGTGGCCTTGCCGCTGGTATTTCTGTGTATATCAAACAATTAAAACCGTCGATTAAAGTGATTGGTGTTGAGCCGCGAGACTCTGCCTGTTTACGTGCGGCGCTCGATGCCGGTGAACCGGTGACACTTGATCGCGTGGGTATTTTTGCCGATGGCGTGGCGGTAAAACGCATCGGTGTCGAAACCTTCCGTTTGTGTAATGAATTTTTAGATGATGTGATTACGGTGAGCAGTGATGAAATTTGTGCGGCGTTAAAAGATATTTTTGAAGATACCCGTGCCATCGCCGAACCATCGGGCGCATTAGCGCTAGCAGGGTTAAAGAAATATACCGCATTGAATAGTTTACGTGATCAAAACATGACTGCGATCTTAAGCGGTGCCAATGTTAACTTCCACTCCTTACGTTATGTATCAGAGCGCAGTGAATATGGTGAGAAGAAGGAGGCGGTACTCGCGGTCACTATTCCTGAACGTCCTGGCGCATTCTTAAAATTTTGCGAGTTAATAGGCAACCGTGCGGTGACGGAATTTAACTACCGTTATTCTAATCGTGCCGCGGCGAATATCTTTGTGGGTCTGCGTACTCCGCAAGGCACCACCGAACTTGCTACTGTGATCAAGCAATTGCAAGATGCAGAGTATCCAGTGGTTGATTTATCCGAAGACGAAATGGCCAAACAGCATGTGCGTTATATGGTTGGCGGTCGTCCTGCGGAAGCGTTGCAAGAACGCTTGTTTAGTTTTGAATTTCCTGAGCATCCAGGGGCATTACAAAAATTCTTATTAACCCTAGGTATGAATTGGAATATTACCTTATTCCATTACCGAAATCATGGCGCAGCTTATGGTCGGGTATTAACAGGATTTGAATTACCTGACGGAGAGATGAAAGCCTTTTCAGCTTATCTGGTTAAATTGGATTATCAGTATAAAGAAGAAACCGATAACCCAGCCTATAAGTTCTTTCTTGCTCACTAGTCTGCATTATTTAGCGAGTGCTATTGACTAACATTCGTTATATCTGTCACTGAGAATTAATCAATTCTCAGTGGCACCTCGCGATTTTCATCACTATAAAAAATCACCCGGGTCATTATGGCGCCCAACCCTTGTCCCTGTGTACCGGCAATTTGATTGATGCGGACTTCGATATCGACGGGTAAACTATTGATATGCCCTTGCTGAAGTTAGTCTATGTTACTTATATAGAGATAGAAACTCTCGGGGACGCTGCTGTTAAGGCGCGATCCCAATTCAGATAGTGCTGGGGATTGGTGGTTAATAATGGATTTTTATTAAAAGGTAGGCGACGACACGCTGATATTAATAAACAAATAGCGCAACGCCTGATTTTAGTCATCACTATAACAACTGAAAAATTAACGAAAGTATGAATAAAGCATACTATTGCGGACTTGAAATATAGAATAAATAACCTAGTTTTAAACAAATAGTGATACTCTTTAGCGTATTAATTTATCTTTTTATATTGGAAAATATTATGCTGAGCTACCGTCACAGTTTTCATGCTGGCAACTTTGCAGATGTACTTAAACACGCTGTTGAAGTGCTGATCTTAGAAGCGTTAAAACAAAAGGAGTCGCCGTTTATTTATCACGATACCCATTCTGCAGCGGGTCGTTATAGCTTATCGAGTGCCCATTCAGAAAAAACAGCTGAATACGTTGATGGTATCGCCCGTATTTGGCAACAAGGTGAAGTACCTGCGCCACTGATCCCTTATTTAAATGTGATTAAACAGTTAAATAGCACGTCTACCTTGAAACATTATCCGGGTTCACCATTAGTTGCGCGTTTACTGCTACGTGAACAAGACCGTATGCAAATGACGGAATTACACCCTGCAGATGTCAAATTATTAGAGCAAGAGTTTGCTGGTGATCGTCAATCGCGGGTGTACAAGAAAGATGCTTATGAAGGCTTAAAAGCGTTGTTACCGGGACGTAATAAACGTGGTCTAGTACTGCTTGACCCGTCTTACGAAATTAAAACTGAATACCGTCAGGTAGTGCAAGAGATCGCACAGACTTACCGTCGTTTTGCAACCTGCACTTATGCGCTTTGGTATCCGGTGATTGAACGTCGCACGATTGATCGGCTTATGCGTGACTTTGTGGGCACCGGTATTAAGAAAATTTTAGTTATCGAACTTTGTGTGAAAGGCGATAGTGCAGAACGTGGCATGACCGGAACTGGGATGGTGGTGATTAATCCACCGTGGAAACTATACTCGCAAATGGAAGAGTTATTACCTTGGTTAACGAAAGAGCTAGGCCAAGATAACCACGCGAACTTCCGTCTGGAATGGTTAGTGCCTGAATAATTTAGGTTAATATCGAGTTATGATATCGGTTTGATATTGTAACTCGTACAAGCATTAAATAGGTAGATTATGAAGCAATGGATCGCAACACAATTATCAGCGCAGGGCGCTGTCGCGGCAGGATTACCCGCTAAACATATTGGTGGAGACGGTGAACATTTGGTGTTTTTTCATGCCAATGGTTTTCCGCCCGCTATGTATCAACAGATGCTACAACCCTTGACTGACACGTATAAAGTCAGCGCAGTTTATCAGCGTCCACTCTGGCCATTGCCGGTCCCCGATAATTTTGATAATTGGCGATTAATGATTGATGACGCTTGCCGTTTTATTGCTGCGCAGCCAGAGCCCATTACCTTAGTCGGTCATTCGATGGGCGGCTTGATTAGTATCATTTGTGCGATACGTGAACCTGACAAAGTAAAACAACTTATTCTCCTCGACCCGGTGATCCTGGCTCCTCACCTGATTTGGGTTATGCGTAATCTGCCCGATTTTTTACGTAAAAAACTGCCGTTAGTGGCAAAAACATTAAGACGTCCCGATACCTTTGTTAATATTCAGCAAGGTTTCGATTTTCATCGTAAAGTGCGTGGCTTTAAAGGCATTTCCGACAGCGTATTAGCAGATTACATGACCGAAGGTTTGTACCAAACCGATGATGGTTTCAAACTGAGTTATAGTCGTGAGTGGGAAGCCACCATTTATCAGACAGTACCTTGGGTTTGGTCGAGCATTAAAAACTTAACCACAGATACCGTGGTGATCAGAGGGCGTGACTCCGATACGTTATCGACAGAAGCCGTCGCTCGATTATTGCGTAAGCAGCCACACATTAAACTGGTTGAAGTGGACGGTGGACATTTGTTCCCGTTAGAGCAACCGTTGCAAACGGCTGAACTTATTCGTCAACAGTTAGTCAATCATAAGCATTAGGTTAATATGTATATATCCCGACTCATTAGTTTAGCCTTACGTAAGCTCACTGCAGAGCTACGTTGGACTAATTTATTTTTGATCTTTTGTAGTTACTTGGCCGTTGTTTGGGGATTATTATGGCTGAGCAATGAAACTGCGTTAACCGAGCCGCTGACCTTCTTTTATTATACTGTGGTGGTTATCAGTACGGTTGGCTTTGGCGATCTTTCGCCAAGCACGGCAAATGGGCAATTGGTTGTTGCGCTAGTTCAGATCCCGTTTGGGTTGTTAATTTTTGGTGCGGCGATTGGTAAAACAACGCAAGCCATTGTTGCTATTGCAAGGAAAGGTATGGACGGAAAAAAAGATTTTAGTACTTATAGCGATCATATTTTAATTTTAGGTTGGCGTGCGCAGCGCACTAAACGTATTTTAGAATTGATATTGGCTGATAAAAAGCGTCATAAACGCAAGATAATTTTGTGTGTTGAGCGTGATATGAGTCATCCGTTCCCACAAATGCTGGATGTCGAATTTGCTAAACTGGAATCATTTACCCATCAAGATGAGTTAACGCGTATTGCCATGGCGCAAGCGAGTTCGATTATTGTTGATGGCGAGAATGATGAAATGACGCTATCAATGGCATTAAGTGCGTCTTCAAATGCCTCAAAACAGGCGCATATTAGTGCTTATTTTCATGACGAAAGCAAAGCTGAATTATTGCGTGCACATTGCCCTAATGTCGAATGTGCTAGTTCACGTCATGCTGAAATATTAGTGCGCACCATGCAATCACCAGGTGCCAGTATTTTACATGAACAACTGTTTTCAACGTTGGATGAAGCGACGTTATATTGCTTAACATTAGAGAATGTACCGGCAATGACCGTGGGTGACGTATTTCAGCCGCTGCGAGAAAAATACAGTATGACTTTAATGGCGGTTGCGGATAATGAACAAGGATCTGGTTTTAAATTAAACCCAAGCATGGATACCCAACTTCACGCAGGGCAAGTATTGCATTATATCGCCAATGAACGGGTTCGTAAGCACGAGATCAACTGGGTTGATGTGTTACTGCTTAAAATAGATAAATAGATAAATAGATAAGTGGGGAAGAAGGCTCTCACATCTAAAAACGAGCCTGATACTGTCATCGCCAACGGCTGTCGTGGTTAACAGTATCAGGTCAGTGAATTATTTTTCTAGTTCTGTTAAACGTGCTTCTAACGCCGCTAATTTTTCACGGGTACGTAATAGCACTTTTGTTTGTACTTCAAATTCTTCACGGTTAACCAGATCAAGTTTGTTCAGTTGTGACTGTAAAACTTGATGGATTTTTCTTTCTACTTCTGCACCTAACGATTTAACGCCAGATGGTAATGATTCATGTATTTGCTTGGCGATTTCTTCTAACTTTTGTGGTTTGATCATACGGCACCTATGCGAGTGAGTTTAACTGGGATGTTAATTTTGCTTGATGTTAGTCTAGCATTTTAATTATCGATTAATCGATCTAAAATGAATGCTTAAAATTGATCAGGGGTAATATTTTAACCACCCCATTTTCAGCATAATTTAATAACCCGATCTGTAAACCTTGTAAGTTTTCGGTGACATTAAACAGTCCAAATTGAAATTTCGCTGTTTTTGCGTAATTCATCACTCCAAAATCAACCAATGATAGTTTTTCACTGTAGTTAACCAAGCCGATGTTGGCGCCTGCGACCGTTTTGGATAAATTAACCATGGCTAAATTAACGCCTTTTACGTGCGTAGTATTATTCACTAATGCCATGTTGAAACCAGTATCGTGGCCTAAATGCCAATTGAGTAAACTTAATGATGCCCCAGAGAATTCATTATTTATCTTGCTGGCACCGAGTAATAAATTGAAACTGATGCCGTCGAGTTTATCCACTTCAGATAAACCCAATACCGCCATATCAAAACCTTTTACTGTTTCGGTTTGACCGTGAAACAGCGAAAAACGGAAACCATCAACTTGTTGGCCAGTTGGGGCATTAAGGCCGACAGTTGAAAATTGCGCGGCTACTTCATTAGCAACGGCGGGTTGACTTAAGCTTAACGTGGCAAGCATTGCCAGGCATATTTTTTTGAATTCCATTAAAACTCCATAGTGATCATGATGAGGGGAAGTCGTGTAGCGATTATAACGGAATTAGGGCGCTAGTTTTAATCATATTTGACTTAGTTTAATCATATTTAATTTAGCGCCAAATAATGAATCAGTGATTGATCATGGTAAAAAAAGCCGCAATCGACGGTTCGTCAAAGCGTTTACGCTGACAGCATAACCCCAGATCGAAAGGGTCTATTTTATTGCTGTTCTCAAAGGTTAATACCCGATCGCGAACCGGACTGTTATCCACCACGACAGCGGGCGCAATACCAACTCCTAATCCTAATGCCACCATACTGACAATCGCTTCGTGTCCGGCCACCGTGGCATAAATACTGGGTTTAATTTTCATTTGTTTAAACCATTTATCAATGCGCTTACGGGCAGGACCATGTTCAGGCAAAATAAACGGTACCGAGTTCCAATCAATCGACTCCTGCATGATCTGTTGCTGGACTTGGCAAGAGATCACCGGCGTAATAATTGATAAGGGTACTTTGGCAATTTCGACAAATTTTAAGCGATTGGATATTTTGTCCGGATGTGCAGCAATGGCAATATCAATTTTTTCTTCATCAACGAGTTGCATGCCCATCGCGGCATCACCCGTGATCAGTTTTAGTTCAACATTAGGGTGTAGTAAACGGAATTTATCGAGTATCGGTGGTAAATGACTATAGGCGGCGGTCACTGAACAGAAAATAGTAAGTTCACCATCAAGTTCGCCACTGTGGCTGTTTAGGTCTGCTTTAAGCTGTGTCCAATTTTCGAGGGTTTGTTGGGCGAAGCTGCGCAAGCGTTTACCACTTTCGGTGAGGGCAACAGAACGATTATCGCGGGCGAATATTTGGCTGCCTACGGCTTCTTCTAACCGCTGCATGGTGCGAGTGAGTGTCGAGGTACTGACATGCATAGCTTCGGCGGTTTTACCAAAGTGTAATGTCGTGGCCAAATGTAAAAAAAGTTGTAGTGAACGAATATCCATATGGCCATTTTCCTTACGGTATAGTTTATCTGTTGTTGTTACGGTTATTACTGCTGTTATTAATAGTTGTGAAATATTAACCGAGTCCAATGTAGGCTAATAAGCTGTTTTTTATGTGTTACTTCGAAGCATTTGGTATTAGATCGCTATTTTACTGTTTTAAATTCTGACTTAAGTCTAAATTGTACTGGATAAATGTTTACGTTGCACATATTGCAACACTGTATTGTAAATATATCATTTCCAGCAATGTGTAACTTAGCATATAGTGAATGGGTAGAGCATCACTGGAGTAGTGATCGCACATTCAAATTACAAAATTCTCATGGAGAGCAACATGGCTAACTATTTTAACACTTTAAACTTACGCCAGCAGTTAGAGCAACTTGGTAAATGTCGTTTTATGGATCGCAGTGAGTTTGCTGATGGTTGTAACTTCATTAAAGACTGGTCAATTGTTATTGTAGGTTGTGGTGCACAAGGTCTAAACCAAGGCCTAAACATGCGTGACTCAGGCCTTAACATTTCTTATGCATTACGTGCTGCGGCGATCTCAGAAAAACGTCAGTCATTTCTAAACGCATCAGAAAATGGTTTCACTGTTGATACTTATGAGAATTTGATCCCACAAGCAGACCTAGTACTTAACCTTACTCCAGATAAGCAGCATTCAAATGTGGTCGAAACGATCATGCCACTCATGAAGCAAGGTTCAACACTGTCTTATTCTCATGGTTTCAATATCGTAGAAGAAGGCATGCAAGTGCGTGATGACATTACCGTGGTAATGGTTGCACCTAAGTGTCCTGGTTCGGAAGTACGTGAAGAATACAAACGTGGTTTTGGTGTACCAACACTGATCGCGGTTCATCCAGAAAATGATCCAAAAGGCGATGGCCTTGCAATTGCGAAAGCATACGCATCTGCCACGGGTGGTGATCGCGCTGGTGTACTTGAGTCTTCGTTTGTTGCGGAAGTTAAATCTGACCTGATGGGTGAGCAAACTATACTATGTGGTATGTTACAAACCGGTGCAATCCTTGCATTTGACAAAATGGTTGCTGACGGTAAATCACCAGCATATGCAGGTAAACTAATTCAGTTCGGTTGGGAAACCATCACTGAAGCACTTAAGTATGGCGGCATCACTAACATGATGGATCGTCTATCGAACCCTGCAAAACTTAAAGCATTCGATATGGCTGAAGAAATGAAAACAACACTTCGCCCGTTATTCGAAAAGCACATGGATGACATCATTACGGGTCACTTCTCATCAACGATGATGGCTGATTGGTCAAACGATGACGTTAACTTGCTTAAATGGCGTAAAGAGACGGGCGAAACTGCATTCGAAAACTATCCTGAATCAGATATCGTGATTGATGAGCAAGAGTTCTTCGACAACGGCACCTTATTCGTTGCGATGATTAAAGCCGGTGTTGAACTTGCTTTTGAAAGCATGGTTGCATCAGGTATTGTTGATGAGTCTGCATACTATGAGTCACTGCACGAAACTCCGTTAATCGCCAATACTATTGCCCGTAAGCGTTTATACGAAATGAACGTTGTTATCTCTGATACGGCTGAATACGGTTGTTACCTATTTACGCATGAAGCTGCGCCGCAACTGCGTGACTACGTAAATGCGCTACCTGCTGAATTAATGGGCTCTGCATTCGCGGCTAAATCAAACGGCGTTGATAATGCGCGTTTAATTGAAGTTAACGACGAAATTCGTAATCACCCTGTTGAAATTATCGGTAAAAAATTACGTGGTTACATGTCAGATATGCAGAAAATTGTTGGCTAATACCTGATGTGATAGTCATGGTGTAAGTTGCTAAGCCCGGTAAACATGATGATGTTTACCGGGCTTTTTTATTTAATTTACAGTGTAGAGTTACATTTGGTAATCTTGGCTACGTTTGTAAATACAGTTTAAATTACTGCTTATTGAGAAATTTCACTGCTTTATCTGTAAAGTCAGTAAACACGCCGTCAACACCGACTTTGTTATAGAATACATCTAACATATCATCAAAGTCTTTTGCATAAGCAGGCGTCCGACCATTATCTGCACGGAATGTGTACGGGTGCACTTTTAAACCGGCTATTTTAGCTTCTTTCATCAATGGCTTAACAATAATATTGTCATAAGTTGATTTATCATCAACCAGCATAGGCTTCCAAGGGCCGATACCATCTGCATACTTTGCAACCTCGGCCATTGCCCCTGGCTTAAACATCCAGTCATAGTTATACGGTTCAAATTTACCCTGCTTATTCAGAACCATGGTTTCATTCCAGCTTGTCTCTGCCATCAGCTGAATAACTTTCAGGTCAATTTTCAACTCTGGCATAAGAACGTTCGCAATACGCTTGTTTTCAATAGGATCGAAACACTGTACATACACTTGATCATCAATTGAATCATAACCATATGCTTTTAGCATCGTCAATACGGCTTTTGAAATGTCTTTGCCTTCACTGCGGTGTAGCCAAGGGGCTTTGATTTCAGGATAAATACCAACATTACGCTGAGTTGATTTGTTCAGCCCTTGGATCAGCTCAATGGCTTCTGCAAATGTGGCTACCTCAAAATTTGATTTCCACAGCGGGAAGCGCTGAGGGAAACCAGCCTGAGTCAGATCCTTAATCTGATTTTTTTCAGAATTATCAGGGATTTTAAAGCCTTCTGTGACACGCAATGTTTTAATTTCAGCTAAGGTAAAATCAATGGCAAACCAGCGTTTATCGCCATCAACCATACGGTAACGACTTGGGAACTTAGCCATAACATCTGTGGTACGATCCAGTGTATGATCATGCAAGATAACCAATTGGTTATCTTTGGTCATCACCACATCTTGTTCAATGTAGTCTGCCCCCATAAAATATGCCGCAGAATACGCTTCAAGCGTATGTTCCGGAAGATAACCACTGGCACCACGGTGGGCAATTACAATTTTATCATTAGCTGCGAACACAGAGCCTGCCATGCCGACCAATATGACGGCAGTAATAAGCTGTTTTTTCATTTGTTATCCCTTTTTGTTTTAGGCTGATCAAACTGAAGATAATTAGGTTCAGCAAGAGCAGTACTTGTTAATTCCTGAATATAATTTATGTATAAAAGGCCACAATGTTTAGCCTTTCATTTGTGGACTAAATAAAGCGAAGTCTTTATGCCGTTGACGAATTTTCAATAGTCCAAAGAGCTTATTACTGAACTCTCTTTGCTTCTTAGGTAAAGATACTATGTGCTATTTGGGCTTGAAAATACCAAATGTTTATAACCTCTATGTTCAAAGTAATAATGATTTTAAAGAACCATTTTAAATGGAAAAACACTCATTTATGGACAATATTATGAATGTAATGCTCGAATGTGTTCATTTATGACTAAAGGACGAGGGATGATGCTCGAATAGGGCCTGATTTTCTGTGGCGAGGCTCTAAAAAACATCTTGTGTACATAAATATAATAGAATAAACATGATGGGGATCACGATTAGAATCAATTATCATCTTTATTTTAGCCACGACAAGATAGCTTAACGTAGTGTCAAAAAATTGTAATTTGTGATTATAAAGCGAGTCATGAAATGTTCTAAATACGAAAATTTAAATCTAACGAATTATTGTTTGTGACATATTTTATTGAAGGGTATTTACTTGGTGATAGTCAGGTAAATCGTTGTACCTGACTTATTAATGTTAGTTTAATCTAGTAATCTAAAGCGCATACGTTGTAATCAAATACTTCACGATCGCTTTTGATTCAAACATATCCACATCGGTGTTTGGATCTTTCAATAATGGCACTTGTACTGTGCCGTGTTCGGCAAAAAATGCACTGCGTTTAGTTTTTGGTAACGGCGTGTATTCACCAGGACTTAGGCGATGGATAGCCGGGCCGAGTTCGCCAAATTGTTGTTTACCTAAATTGATCAGTAAATACGGCAGCTCTAATTCACATAACGTCTCACGGACCGGACGTGAGTAAGGGCTACTTTCAAAGCTATATAATACCAATGGATCAGTGGGTTCTAATGCCGATTGTTTGGTTTTACCGGCGTTCCAGCGGAGCAGTGAGGCACTGGTTGAAGAGGCATAATTAAAAATATTAGCCCGTAACCGGATCGGCGCACTGCTATTGGCGTAATGTTTGTATAAATAGTCGATGATCTCTGACGCTGAATTTAAGATGGTCTGGGTATTTTTGTCGATCAGGAACGGAATTTTATTTGTGCTATACATTTCTTGCAGCTGTTGGATGTGGCGATCGCCGCCTTTGGGGCAAGGAATAATAAGTACATCCAGATTCAATTCTGAAATAGCTTCACGTACTAAGCGACACATTGGGTCGACTTCGTTGCCATACATGATTAACGTATTTTTTATTTAAACTTTCGGTTGATTACAAAGATACTTTACATTGAAAAAGCTTAAAGTGAGGTTTGGTTTCAAACTGCAGAGTAGTTTATATTCACTGGATAGGCTTGATGGAAATATTAATCTTGAGATAGACGGTGAATCTAGAATCCTTTCCAGACTCTCACCTCAAGGCAATAATTAAATACCTGTTAAGCTTGTGGAGGTGTACTTTCAGCATTAGAAACAATGGCATCAATTTGCACCAATGCATCCATAGGGATAGCTGAAACGCCAACGATGGTTCTTGCAGGAAGATCGCTGTTAAAGAATGTTGTGTAAATTTCATCTACAACATCAATATCTGCGATATTTTTAAGTTGGATATTAATTTTAACTACATCGTCCATAACATGGTCAACACTTTCTAAAATTGATTTAATGTTGTTTAAACACTGTGTAGCCTGTTCTTTCACACCACCAATTACCATTTCATTAGTTTTTGGATCTAAAGGTAATTGACCTGCAATATGATTGTAATGAGAAAACGCGACTGTGTGTGCACATGGCATTGTTGGTGCATTTTCTGTGTTGCTTGCTTCTATAACTAGAAAGCGAGTGTCTTCAGGAAGTTGTGGCGGGGTACCATCTCCGTGTGATACCGATGTATCAATTTGTACTAAAGCATCCATAGGTAAAGCTGCTGCTTTAACTACTGTTCGTGCAGGAACATAGTTTGGAAAAAACGTGGCACAAAGGTCGTTTACAACTTCAACATCTGCGATGTTTTTAAGGAATATAGTGGTTTTAACTATATCGCTCATATCATGATTGATACTTTCTAAAATGGCTTTGATGTTGTTTAAACACTGTGCAGCCTGCTCTTTTACACCACCTGCTACCAATTCACCTGTTTTTGTATCGATAGGTAATTGCGATGAAATATTGTTGTAATGAGAAAAAGCTACAGTTTGTGTCGAGGTTGTACTTATTGGCGCATTTTCTGTATTTCTTGCCAGTTTTATAAGGGCGCAAGGAGCTTGTGGAGCAGTACCTTCACCGTTTGAAATCAGCGCTTCAATTTGTATTAAAGCATCATTCATCGGTAACGCCGCAACTGCAACTGTCGTCCGTGTAGGAAGGTAGCTTTGGAAGAATGTCGCATAAACTTCGTCTACAGCATCCATATCTGAGATGTTTTTAAGGAAAACAGTGATTTTAATCACATCGTCCATAACATGATCGGTACTCTCTATAATTGCTTTAATATTTGTTAAACACTGCTTTACCTGATCTTTTATATTGCCCACTACAATGTCACCCGTTTTAGGATCGACAGGTAATTGAGCTGAAATATTATTGTAATGAGAAAAAGCGACAGTTTGTGTAGATACAGTACTTTTGGGTGCATTTTCAGTGTTTCGTGACGCTTTTATGATGACGTTACTCATATGATATTTATCCTATTTGATATGATTATAGTTCGATGTTGTTGGCTCGAGTATACGTAATAGGGATGAACAATCTTTGAACTTAATCACAAAGTGAATTATTTATTAACCTATATCTAGTTGATTTTTAAGTGTTTTATTATGCGTGCTAATATTTTTATTATTGACTTATAGCAGTGTAAATACGGCGTTGTTATTTAAATTATTGATTCTATTAAATTTGATATTGTACAAATTTGTTACTATTAGGTTAATAATTTAAATTGCTAAATATTATGCA
Organism: Moritella sp.; assembly: GCF_013215705.1. GTDB lineage: Bacteria > Pseudomonadota > Gammaproteobacteria > Enterobacterales > Moritellaceae > Moritella. Next base: position 36,039 of record NZ_JABSQR010000027.1, read on the forward strand.
GGTTAACTGCGTATGTATACATAAAGTAGTATGTTTTTTTTAAATGATTTGCTAACTGGATCATATTTTTACGCGAGATACTATTTGACAGGGGGGTGGGATAAAGCCTTAAATTAGTCAATTAACAGGGAAATATAGTACTTATCCTTCACCGTATGTGGAAATTTATAGATGACTGGCTATTCACCTATTCACCTATTCACCTATTCACCTATTCAGAAAATCAGCATGTCTGCACTTAACTTGAAGATGTGCTTTAAAACGGCATTTAATATTGGTAATGGCGTGTGTAATCTTGGATTTAAAGTGGGGGGGTTATCTATGTTTGAGCTGTTGTTAGCATGTATATCAATTGTTATACATGCTAATAATTGGACTACATTAACCTAGATTGCGTAAGTCGTAATGAGATATTTCACTATTGCTTTTGACTCAAACATATCCACATCGGTATTAGGATCTTTTAAGAATGGCACTTGTACTGTGCCGTGCTCAGCCAAAAATGCACTGCGTTTAGTTTCTGGTAATGGGCTATATTCACCTGGACTTAAGCGTCTTGTTGCTGGACCGAGTTCGCCAAATTGCTGTTTACCTAAATTCACCAATAAATACGGCAGTTCTAATTCACATAAAGTCTCACGAACAGGGCGTGAATAAGGGCTACTTTCAAAACTGTATAATACCAGTGGGTCGGTTGGCTCTAATGCTGGCTTTTTGGTTTTACCCGCATTCCAACGGATCAATGATGCACTAGTGGAAGAGGCATAATTAAAGATATTCGCGCGTAACCGGATCGGAGCACTGGTATTGGCGTAATGCTTGTATAAATAATCGATGATCTCAGAGGCAGAATTTAAGATTTTCTGAGTGTTTTTATCGATCAGGAACGGAATTTTATCTGTGCTATACATTTCTCGCAGTTGTTGCTTATGACGCTCTCCGCCTTTTGGGCAAGGAATAATAAGCACATCCAGATTCAATTCGGAAATTGCTTCACGTACTAAGCGACAAAGTGGGTCGGCTTCGTTGTCATACATGATTAACGGATCTTGCTCATTAATCGTGGTTTTTGCCGCTTTGGTACCTGCCCATAAGCGTGTTTGTGAAGCCAGAGTCGAAGTCAATAGATTAAACATAGCGTAAATCCGTTCAGCTAAATTATTAGTCTAAATATTATTTTTAGAAAGAGCTATTAGATTAATCACATGAATCAATAAATAAAGATAATTAGTTTATTGATTCAGTATTTGGTTGCCCAAGGAGGAGCCTAACAACGTGCTCACAGTCTTCGATTTGATTGATGCTTTTAGGCGCAACCATGACCATATCGTTACCGGCCACCGCCCCTAATATTTCTGGGTGTGGGTTCAGGTCAAGTAACCGAGCTATGAGTTGAGCACAACCGGGAGGCGTTTTTATGACGACAACGGACTGGTTATGTGTGATAAATTCAATCTTAGTTGATACAGACACATCGGTATGTCGCGATTTATCTTCACATGGTAATCGGTATATTTTTTTACCATAAGCATCTGTCACTTTGATTACATTTAAACGCGATAACATTCTCGATACTGTAGATTGATTAATATGATGATAGCCAAGCTTAATTAACCGTTGACGAATATCATCTTGAGTATGAAGCCGCTCTATTTTTAGAAGATTTTTACATGCATCGGTTATGTCGTAATGACAGGCGGTAGATTGTTCCGTGTTATTCATTCATACCTCGATGTGCTCGTTCTTATGCTGGTGTAATCGTAAAACCACCATGTTGTACCTATAATTAGATACTATTTTTTGTGTTAAGTCTATTAAGTGATTAGTGTTATGTGGGATATATAGTATTTAGTTAGTAAATAATCCCGTAAACGTCTTGTTTTACAGGATTATCATCGAGATGTATTTAATTACATTCAGTCATGATTTTACGTGAAAATACTTTCTCACAATACTTACATTTTAACTGTACAGTCTCATGATTTGCCACAACAGCAAAGTGGCTATCTACGGGTTCATTATGGGTAATGCAATTACTATTTGGACAAGCAAACACTGCGGCGATTTCATGAGGTAAAGCTAGCTTCAATTTTTTTGAAACCTCATAGTTCTCTATTTGGTTTACTGTCGCATGGGGGGCATACAATGCTAATTGGTTGGCTTGATCTTCATTGAGAAATACATTTTCTATTTTAATTAAATCTTTATGACCAAGTGCTGATGATGGCAAATTTAGACCTATGGTGACCCTTTGGTTTGAAGCTTCCAGGTTGAATAACTTTAATATTTTTATCCCTAAAGTTGCAGGGATATGGTCAATAACAGAACCATTTTTAATTGCTTCAACTTGCAATTGGTTTTTTGTAATCATCTGGTTTTCTCCCAATTAAAACTGTTCATTAAGGACAAGAGCAAGTAGTGCTTCGCGCGCATAAACACCATTTTCAGCTTGCTGAAAGTAATAAGCATGTTTGGTTTTGTCTACCTCGACAGTGATCTCATCAATACGTGGTAAAGGATGTAGCACTTTAAGGTTATCTCGCGCATTTTTTAGCATATTGGCAGTCAGAATGAATGCTGCTTTCATGTGCGCATATTCTGATTCGTCAAAACGCTCTTTTTGAACCCGAGTCATATACAGCACATCAAGCTCCTCTACCACATTTTCAATATCACTGTGTAAACTGTATTCGATACCTGCATCGCGTAATTCTTGCAGTATATAATCAGGCATTGCTAAGATATCGGGTGAAATAAAGAAGAATTTTGTGTTATTAAATTTAGCCAGAGCTTGGGTGAGTGAGTGAACGGTTCTACCGTATTTGAGATCACCAACAAAGGCTATATTTAGATTATCGAGGGAACCCTGTGTCTCATAAATACTGAATAAATCGAGTAAGGTTTGTGTCGGATGCTGATTAGAACCGTCACCACCATTAATGACCGGTACGTTATTAGAAAACTCTGAAGCCAAGCGCGCTGCACCCTCTTGTGGATGACGCATAATAAAGGCGTCCACATAGGATGCGATCACTTGTACTGAGTCAGACAATGTTTCGCCTTTCTTAGCTAATGACGTATTACCTGCATTGTCAAAACCAATAATGGTGCCACCTAACCGTTGCACGGCCGTTTCAAATGATAAACGAGTTCGTGTTGATGGTTCAAAAAAGCAACTTGCGATAACTTTATTTTTCAGTAGTGTTGGGTTGGGGTCTGCTTTGAGCTTTCTAGCAGTATCCACAATGAGTTCCAGGTCATATCTACTGAGCTCTGGAATGGAAATTATGTGCTTTCTAAACAAAGTATTGTTCATGCTATCTCCTGCCTTATTTCGATACAGTTATAAATGTAATCACCTATTTTAGTAAAAAACAGGTAAAAAAAAGTCCTCTTAAAATAGAAGACTTTTTTTAGCAATTAATAATGAAACCAATCGTGATTGATGTTTATTAGAGAGATAAATCTTGCTGAAGGATAAGGTCATTTTTTGCGTCCTAAAATATTAACTGCATCATACCCATAGATCATTAAAAATAAGTGCGATGCTCAAGGTTAAAAGTATGCATGAACTTACATGCATACTTGGATTTTCAAGTATTAATTATTCAGTGTTATTGACCTAAGGTCGCAACCATAATGGCCTTAATGGTATGCATGCGGTTTTCAGCTTCATCAAAAACAATAGAATGTTTTGATTCAAAAACTTCTTCAGTCACTTCAAGACCTTTCATATTATATTTCTCAGCTACTTCGGCACCGACAGTTGTTTCATCATTGTGGAAGGCTGGTAAGCAATGCATAAACTTAACATCCGGGTTGCCCGTTTTTTTGATCATGTCCATATTAACTTGGTAAGGCGTCATCATTCGTACGCGCTCATCCCAGGCATCTTTTGATTCACCCATCGATACCCAAACATCGGTATAAAGGAAATCACAACCTTGCACGCCTTCTTGTACATCTTCAGTTAAGGTGATTTTAGCGCCTGTTTCTGCTGCTATTTCACGGCATTGTGCGACAAGTTCCGCATTAGGCCAGAATGCTTCTGGTGCCACAAGACGAATATCCATGCCCATTTTAGCTGCGCCCACTAATAATGAGTTACCCATGTTATTTTGCGCATCACCCAGATAAGCGAAAGCAACTTCATGTAACTGTTTGCCTCGAGCGTGTTCTTGCATTGTTAAGAAGTCAGCTAGAATTTGTGTAGGATGGAATTCAGTTGTTAAGCCATTCCATACCGGTACGCCAGCGTGAGCTCCAAGTTCTTCAACAATCTCTTGACCAAAACCACGATATTCAATACCGTCGTACATGCGGCCTAAAACACGCGCTGTATCTTTCATTGATTCTTTATGGCCGATTTGTGAACCTGAAGGGCCGAGATAAGTTACTTGAGCGCCTTGATCGTGTGCGGCAACTTCGAAAGCACAACGTGTACGAGTTGAGCTTTTTTCGAAAATAAGTGCAATGTTTTTGCCTGTTAAGCGCGGTTGTTCATAACCGTTATATTTCGCTTTTTTTAATTCTGCAGATAATTCAAGCATGTGCTGGATTTCGCGTGGTGTGAAATCAAGTAATTTTAAGAAGTTACGGTTACGTAGATTGAAAGACATAATGTTATCCTTTTATAATTAGGTTGGCGGCTACTGCGTAGGCTATGTAGCCGCGAATATTCTTGATATATTGAAACGAATTAATCTGGCGTTATGTTGGTACCAGCTTCGCCTTTCAAGATGCGTAATCCCGCATCTAAAGCACCGATTCCGACAAACTTGCCACCTTGCTTAATGAACTCACAAGAGGCTTCAATTTTTGGTCCCATAGAGCCCGCATCAAAGCTATATTGTGCGAGTTCAGCCGGTGTTGTTGAACGCAGCGCTGTTTGGGTTGGTTTGCCCCAATCAATAAAGACAGCATCAGCATCCGTTAGAATCAGCAACGCGTCTGCTTGGAGTTGTCTGGCGAGATAAGCTGCTGACATATCTTTATCAATAACGGCTTCTACACCGACTAATTTGCCATTTTCATGTCTTACTGGAATGCCGCCGCCGCCAGTACAGATGACTAAATGCTGCTGTTGGATTAAGGCTGCAATTGCGTCATTTTCAATAATGCCAGTCGGCTGTGGGCTCGGTACTACGCGGCGGAAATATTCACCATCTGGTTTGATAATCCAGTTATGTTTTTCTGCTAATTCACGCGCTTCTTTTTCCGCATAAACTGGACCAATCGGTTTCGTCGGATCTGCAAACGCAGGATCATTGGGATCAACACTCATCTGCGTCAGTAAGCAAGATACATTCTGTTCTGGCAGTATATTTTTAAGTTCCTGCATTAAAATGTAGCCAATCATACCTTGAGTTTCAGAGCCTAAAACATCAAGCGGATAAGGGTTGACAGCTTTATATTCCAACCCTTGTAGTGCCAGTAAACCAACTTGTGGGCCGTTACCATGTACTAGTACAACATTATATTCTTTGGCTATTTCAGCAATTGCCTGGGCAGCCGTTGCGATATTTTTACGTTGAATCTCTGCTTCTAATGGCTCGCCACGACGTAACAGTGCATTTCCACCTATAGCTACAACAACAGTTTTTTTAGTCATAATGATTTATCTCAGTGAATTAAATTGTTAGATACCGTCACGTTCAATTGGGCAACTCATGCAGCGAGCGCCACCGCGACCGCGACCGAGTTCATCACCAGGTATTGGTAGCACGGTAATACCTGCTTTATCGTATTTTTCGTTAGTATGAGAGTTACCTTCGTAACCAATTACTACACCAGGTTTCACCGTTAGTACGTTATTGGCATCATTCCATTGTTCACGTTCTGCAGTGAAACTGTCACCGCCTGTTGTGATTAGGTTTAGCTGGCCTACGCCTAGTGCTTTTTCGATAGCAGTAACGAAGTAACCTTCTTCTTTCACGTTAACTGCGCCAGACTCATCACCTGTTAGGTTCCAGCATTGCACATCTTTACGAACCACTTCTGGGTAAACAGAGAATGTATCTTCACGCAAGTGCGTCATTACTGTATCTAGGTGCATGCAAGAGCGGTGCTTAGGAAGTTGCATTGCAATAACTTGTTTGGCTTGACCGTGCTTGAATAGACTTGATGCTAGCTGTTCAACACCTTGTGGTGTGGTACGTTCAGACATACCAATAAGTACTGCTCCTTTACCAATAACGAGTACGTCCCCACCTTCGATTGTAGAGTTGTCGTATATTTTTTCTTCATTACCGTAGTACTTAATGAAGTCAGCACCAGCGAAGATTGGATGCCAGCGATAGATTGCACGAACGTGGTTAGTTTCACGTTGACGAGCGGCTTTAGCCATTGGGTTGATAGAAACGCCGCCATATACCCAGCAAGATGTATCACGAGTAAATAGGTGATTTGGTAGTGGTTCAATGATGAAGTCTGTTGGAACGTGTATGCTTTGCATCATAGAAGATGATTTCATTGTCATTTCAGCGTAAGACAAACCACCAGTTAAAATTTGAGCAAGGTCGATGTTTGGTAAGTCACCTAGGTAGCAGCGTACGTCATTAGCAAATGTAGCACCTAAGCGGTAATCAGATACTTGACTCGTTAACAACCACTCTTTAGCTTCTGGAATTGCTAATGTATCAGCAAGAAGGTCATTTAGAAGTAAAACTTCTACGCCTTGATCTCGCAATACTTTTGTAAACACATCATGCTCTTCGCCCGCTCTTTCTACCGACAACACGTCATCAAATAATAAGTCGTGGCAGTTAGATGGTGTTAAGTGGCTTAGTGAGCGTCTTGGACGGTGAACTAGAACGCGACGTAATTGACCGACTTCAGAACCTACATATAAGTTACTCATAATTTTATCCTTCGCTAAAGCGTTTATGAAATACGATTAGTTATGTGAAAGTTTAAATTTTTTTGAATTTTTATTGTTTCTATTCATGCTTTAAGTTGATGGGTGAAGTATACGATATAGGTTCTGCCAATCTTCGATCTTAGTCACATTTATACATTGTTAATGGTGTGTAACTGGTTGATTTAAATGTGTTTTATTATGCTTGGGCAAGCTCGGCGTTATTATGCTAAAGCTGTTTTTTTGTCGGTTTTTTTATTAAGCTTTTGATTTTAAAGTATTTGCTTACTCTCTTTTTTTGTTGGTTTTAAAGAACTATTTGAATCGTTAAAATTTATGCAGTTGAAGTGAGTATATATCTAAATGGGTAGGTGATTTTTCGTTGCTAATTTGCTAGTCCGATCATGTTTTTATTTGGGGTTATTATTGTTTTAAATCTTGCTGTTTTCGTTGTTTGTATAATAAGGCAGATATTCTCTGCTCGCTTCGCGATATTAAGGTCGATAATTGCACGTGATTTGAAATGTAAAATGAGTATTTCTTTGTATTTTTGGCATGCGTTTTTGGAGGATTTACTTAAGTTTAATACCACAAATGTTGGTAGTGAAATCTATAGCAGATTTTATAAAAATAAATGCTTTATCGGAAGCTATTAATGGCAAGAGCAGGTGTATGTCATGGCGGAATACGTAAAGTATCAAGGAGGACTGTAGAGTGAAGAATTATAGGCAAAAAAATACCCGTCCTTGAGACTGGAAGGGCATTGTAACAATAGATTATGCTAATTAATTTAGGCTAGGATGACACCAAGACTGAGCATCGCCATCACTAAAATAGTCAATATAGCAATGAGTGGGGCAACCCATTTTAACCAACGTACATAAGGTACTTTAGCAATCGCAAGACCACCCATAACCACAGCTGAAGTCGGGGTAATTAAGTTCACAATACCAGAAGCTGATTGGAACGCTGTTACCACTAAATCTCGGCTAACAGAAGCAAAATCCGCTAATGGAGACATGATTGGCATGGTTAAAACCGCTAATCCAGATGTGGAGGGTACTAAGAATGAAAGTAATACTTCAATCCAATACATGACATTGATAAAGACAATACCAGATAAACCAGAGATTGCATTTTCGGCGGTATGGAGAATAGTATCAGTGATCATGCCTCGGTCCATGATCACGACGATGCCACGGGCAATACCAACAATGAGAGCAACACCAAGTAAGTCGCGAGCACCATCAATAAAACTAGACGTTAGTTCTTCTTCACTCATTCGAGCGACGAGACCTGTGATAATGGCTGCAACTAAGAATAGACCTGAAATTTCAGCCATCCACCAACCGGCCACGGCAACACCGTAAATCATGATGGCGAAAGAAGCGACGAAGATCATTAGAATTAGTTTACGGGTTGTTGTAAATTCTAATTTTTCATCTGATTTATTTCCTAAGAAATGAGCGATATGTTCTTCATGTTTATCAAAAACAATGGATTTTGTTGGGTCGGCTTTGACCATTTTTGCATAACGCATGACGTAAATTACACAGATTAACCAACCGATAGCTAAGATAGCGATACGTAAGAACATGCCATCAGTAAAAGGGATACCTGCAGTATTAGCTGCAATAACCGTTGAAAATGGGTTTATCGTGGAGCCTAATACACCAATGCCTGCACCTAACAATACTGTTGCGGCACCGACCACCGAATCAAAACGAGCTGCAAGCATGACTGGCACGATCAACGAGTAAAATGGTAATGACTCTTCAGCCATACCGTAAATAGTACCGCCGGCAGCAAACATTGCCATTAGAATCGGGATCATCAATTCTTCACGACCATTTAAGCGCGTCGTCACCCGCTCAATACCCGCATCAATTGCGCCAGTTTTTGTTACTAGCCCAAGAAAACCACCAATAATAAGAATGAAAAGAGAGACATCAATTGCCGCAGCAGCATAGGTATTGTGATCGTAAAAACCATCGATAGGAGCAAGCACGACATCCACAAACCCTTGTGGATTATTCTCAACCGCATGATATGTGCCTGTGACCGGCACTTCTTTACCTATGTCTTTATTCATGACTCTATCGTATTGACCCGCCGGAATAATCCAAGTCATTAGGGCTACAATGGCAATCAGTGCAAATAGAATCGTATAAGCAGATGGGAATTTTAAATTAGCAAAAAAGCCTTTTTTTTCTTTATCTAAAGTTGATGTTGTCATCTTTTATCCTCGCTATTTGTTATACCAATATCGGGTACAACATTAAATTTTTTAGCAATTAGAATTGGGGGTTTTTATGTAATAGAAATGAGAACAAAGACGTGGGTGATAGACGGTATCTATAAATAAAATATGCTATGTTCATTATCATTTATCCAAATTAAAGGTAGAAGATTTAGCTGAAATAATAATGCAGTTTGGCTTTGTATAATTACTAAGTGATCACATTTCAAAGGATGTAACCATCTCTTAAGTGGTTGGTGTTTTTGTGATAAGTTTGCTTGTGGATATTTTTATTGAATAGTTGCAAATTTATGCAACTGGTAAAAAATGCGCCAATGAAGATTGGATTTTATTATATAATTAGCAGGGCTTTTAACTAAAAGGCTTGGTAAATATTTATTTATTCTCTATTGTTTTAATATGCTTTTATTTTGGTTTAGCATGCATTTATAGGGGGGAAGGTGGCTCGTTTTTTATTGTTTTATGCAATTCAATATGCATTTTACAATGATTAATTATCACAGTTTAATTTGATTTCAATCAAATTAAACTAAACGTTCTATCCTTTTTGTAGTTAGCTGGTGTTATCGGTATAATACGCCTTTGGTTTTATTTGAGGTAAGGTATGTCGGCCGAATATGACAATCGTTTTGGTGGTATTGCGCGTTTATATGGCGTTAAAGCACTGCAATTTTTTAGTCAAGCACATGTGTGTGTGATTGGTATTGGTGGTGTGGGTTCTTGGGCAGCTGAAACATTAGCACGTTCAGGTATCGGCAAGATCACCCTGATCGACATGGATGATATTTGTGTGACTAATACTAACCGTCAAATTCATGCCTTAAAAGACACCATAGGTCAGCAAAAAATTGATGTAATGGCGGCGCGTATTCGTGCCATTAATCCAGAATGTGTAGTGACTACTATAGATGATTTTATCACTGTTGATGATGTTGGTATGCACATAAGCAAAGATTTCGATTATGTGATTGATGCGATTGATAGCGTACGTTCAAAAACGGCACTGTTAGCGCACTGTAATCGACACAAAATCAAATGCATTACTATTGGCGCTGCGGGTGGTCAAATCGATCCAACCCAAATCCAAGTGCTGGATTTATCTCGAACACATCAAGATCCTTTAGCGGCGAAAGTACGCTCTGATCTGCGCCGTTTACATAACTTCAGTAAGAACCCAACCAGTCGATTTGGTATTGAATGTGTATTCTCAACCGAGCAATTAATTTACCCAGGTACTGATGGCGAAGTATGTTCGACCAAGAACTTTCTTGACGGCGCCACGGGCATGGATTGTTCAAGCGGCTTCGGTTCTTCAACCGCGGTGACGGCTAGCTTTGGTTTAATTGCGGCTTCGCGGGTATTGAAAAAATTAGCCGAAAGAGAAGCGCGTTATCGACCTGAATAATAGTATTGAATAAACGAGTTTAACCAATACTATTACGCGCTGAAAGGCGATTGCAACCAGCTGATATACCTTGTATTCGCTGGTTTTATTTTATTTAAAACCTGGTTCTGTTGTTTCCTATCTAAAATATTCCTGTTTTTACGCCGCTAATACCACTCATGGTTTTCCCTTTAACTCGGTTATGTTAATAACTTGTGATACAATTCAAACATATGTTTGAAAAATAAAACTGATCACATCAAGTAAGGAAACAAGGTATGAGTAAAGTATTTATCGTGGCAGCAAAACGTACAGCGCTGGGTAGTTTCGGCGGTAGCTTAGCGGGTGTTGACGCCGCTACGTTAGGTGCTACGGCGATCAAAGGCGCATTGGCAGCCGCAAAGGTTAATCCAGAGCACGTTGATGAAGTGATTGTTGGTAATGTGATAAGTGCAGGACAAGGCATGGGGCCTGGTCGTCAAGCGGCTATGCAAGCGGGTATTCCTGCTAGTGTACCTGCTTATACGTTAAATATGATCTGTGGCAGTGGCATGAAAACGATTATGGACGGTGCGGCACATATTAAAGCGGGTGATGCGGACATTGTGGTTGCTGCTGGGATGGAAAGTATGTCTAACATTCCTTATTTGATGCCTGCGAAAACGCGTTTTGGCTCTAAAATGGGTAACATGACCATGGTTGATGCCATGGTTAATGATGGTTTGACCGACGTATTTAATCATTACCACATGGGCATGACGGCTGAAAATATCGTTGAGCAGTTTAGTTTAACCCGTGAACAGCAAGATACGTTTGCCGTTGGCAGTCAACACAAAGCGGTTGCAGCCATTGCAGCAGGGCGTTTTGTGGACGAGATCGTGCCAGTTGAAATAAAAGTGCGTCGCCAAACACAAAGCTTCGCTACCGATGAATATCCAAAAGACAATACCAGTGTTGAAGGTTTAGCTAAGTTACGTCCCGCATTTAAAGCTGACGGCTCTGTGACCGCGGCAAACGCATCAGGTATTAACGATGGTGCCGCTGCGATTATCTTAGCGTCAGAAGCAGCCGTGGAAAAATACGGCTTAGAACCAATGGCTGAATTAATTGCTTATGGTCAAGGTGGCGTCGATCCGAAAGTGATGGGGTTAGGTCCAGTACCGGCGATTGAACAAGCGCTTAAACGTGCTGATATGTCATTAGAGCAGATGGAGTTGTTAGAGCTAAATGAAGCCTTTGCTGCGCAAGCGTTAGGGGTCATGACTAATCTGACTCAAGCACACAATGTGGATATGGATTGGTTTGCCGATAAGACTAATGTCAACGGTGGCGCTATCGCATTAGGTCATCCGTTGGGTGCATCTGGTGGTCGTATTACGGTAACGTTATTACACGAAATGCAAAAACGTGGTGTCGACTATGGCTTAGCATCGCTGTGTATTGGTGGTGGCATGGGTACGGCTCTGATCATTAAAAACTTGCAGAAGTAATGATTAGCTAGTTTTTTTGATTGAGGTTTGATTAATATAGAGTGACTTGATCAAGTGGTGAACATTGATTCACCACTTGATGTCGGCCGATTAAGCCGCTTGTATTGCTGCTATCACGGCTTTTAAACCATTGCCACGAGAAGGACTAAGTTGTTGCATAAAACCAAGCTGCGAAAAATAGTCATCAACATCGAATGCTGCGATTTCAACGCGCGTTTTGCCATTAACGGCAGCTAATAACACGGCCATTAAACCTTTAACGATACGTGCATCTGAATCCAGACCAAACCATAAACGTCCGTCATTATCGCAACTAAATACTATCCACGCCTGACTTTCACAGCCTTTAATTTTATTTTCTGCTACTTTATAGTCATCCGTTAACGCTGGGATCTTTTTACCGAGCAAAATTAATTGGCGGTATTTATTTTGCCAACCAGCTTGTGCGGTTAATAACGTCATTACATCGGTACTGGTAATTTCGTTGCCAAATGGGCTCGACGAGAAATCGGTCATGATCATTCCTGTATTACTAACCAGACTTGCAGCCTGGCTGGATAAAGTTAATCTGTTATTCATTACAATAACGGTGCTCTAGATACGGTAACAGATTAGAGTAAATCTTGTAGTTCATTCAATGCTTTAATAAAGAAGTCTATTTCTGCTTTGGTATTATAAATAGCCAACGAAACTCGGATGGTGCCGGATAAATTAAGACTCTGCATCAGAGGTTGTGCACAGTGATGACCGGTGCGAACCGCAATGCCTTGTAAGTCCAACAGCATCCCCACATCACTATTATGCGCATCATCAATAATAAAGCTGACACCGCCAGCACGATGGTGCGGTGAGCCTATGATCTTAATGCGCGGAATATTTTCGAGTTGCGCCGTGGTGTAGGCCAGTAATTCGGCTTCGTGAGCAGCCAGCACTTGTCGATCGTAACTGGTTAGAAACGTCATGGCGCGCGCCAGACTGATCGCACCAGCAATGTTGGGTGTACCGGCTTCAAATTTAAATGGTAGCTCGTTATAAGTGGTTTGTTCAAAGCTTACCGTTTTAATCATTTCGCCACCACCTTGCCAAGGCGGCAGTTGATTAAGCGCTTCTTCTTTACCCCAGAGCACGCCGATACCGGTAGGACCATACATTTTATGCCCAGAGAACACATAAAAATCACAACCGAGGGCTTGCACGTCAATCTCCCAATGCGAAATAGCTTGGGCGCCGTCGATTAATACCTTCGCACCCGTTTGCTTGGCTAACGCGATGATCTCCTCAATCGGGTTCACGGTACCGATGGCATTAGAGACATGGCTAACCGCCACTAACTTGGTTCTATCGCTGAGTAATTGCTTATAGGCCTGCATATCTATGTCGGTTGACGGTAACAGCGGAATAACCTTGAGGATGGCGCCTGTACGTTGTGCTAGCATTTGCCAAGGCACTATATTGGCGTGATGCTCTAAGGTGGAAATGATGATCTCATCGCCTGCTTGGATACTGGTGGTTAAGCAATTGGCGATTAAGTTAATCGCTTCGGTGGTGCCACGCGTCCAAATGATCTCTTTACTGCGATTGGCATTAATAAATTGCGCGCAGATATCGCGGGCATTTTCATAGGCAGATGTGGCTTGCGCGCTGAGTGCATGTGACGCGCGGTGGACATTGGCGTTTATGTCACGATAATAGGTATTAATCGCCTCGAGAACACACAAGGGTTTTTGGCTTGTCGCGGCATTATCTAAGTAAATTAATGGGTGATCATTCACTTGTTGCGATAAAACGGGGAATTGTTGTCTAAGGTCGGTTAATTCTATATCGTTAAGCATGGTGTAAACTCACTATCAAGGAGTGGGGATTATAACCTGAAAGAACGCCTTGCGCATTTGTACATTTAGGCGAATTGAAATAGTTTTTGCAATTATTCTGATTTAATTTTTATTGCTTGTTCTGGGGCTTTTTTTTGTGTTTTAAACTGTTTTATTGCATTTGCGTTCACAAATCAACCGTTGCCGTCTGTTTTTAGCGCTATTCTTATGTGATTAAAGATGGTGATATTTTGCACTATTATTGATTTGTGTCTGGGTTTACTGTATAAACCGAGCATTAAAAGTATACCTAGTAGCTTCAAATGCGACTATGTAGACACTTATATTTGAAGTTATTGGAGCACACTATGTCAAAAGTATGCCAAGTTACTGGTAAAAAACCAGCTGTTGGTAACAACGTTTCTCACGCAAAAAACCGCACACGTCGCCGTTTCTTGCCAAACCTACATACACACCGTTTCTGGGTTGAGAGCGAAAACCGTTTTGTAAAGTTACGTCTTACTTGTAAAGGTATGCGTATTATTGATAAAAAGGGTATCGATTCAGTTCTTGCTGAAATGCGTGCCCGTGGTGAGAAGGTTTAAGGAGCTATATTATGCGCGATAAAATTCGTTTGAATTCATCTGCTGGTACTGGTCACTTCTATACCACTACTAAAAACAAAAAAAACATGCCTGAGAAAATGGAGATCAAAAAGTTTGATCCTGTAGTTCGCAAGCACGTTATGTACAAAGAAGGCAAAATCAAGTAATTCTTGATTGCGTATTCGCTGTATAGAAAATGCCAGTTATTTATAACTGGCATTTTTTTTATGTTAAATTTGCTACAATCTAATTTCTACCTCTTTTCCTAATGTTTTAGTCTGGTGTTGCCCTTATGAAATTGAATCCCCGTCAGGATGAAGCTGTAAAATATATTTCTGGTCCGTGTTTGGTACTTGCTGGTGCTGGCAGTGGTAAAACCCGTGTTATTACCACCAAAATTGCCCACCTGGTACAAAACTGCAGTTACAAGGCCTGTAATATTGCGGCGCTAACCTTTACCAATAAAGCGGCGCGCGAAATGAAAGAACGTATTGCCAAGACATTAGGTAAAAAAGAAGCAAAAGGCTTAATGGTATCGACGTTTCATACCTTAGGGTTAAATATTATTCGTAAGGAATATAAAACCTTAGGTATCAAGCAGGCATTTACCTTGTTTGATGATCAAGACCAGCTGGCATTATTAAAAGAACTCACCCAAGAGACGCTAGAAGAAGATAAAGAGCTTATCGACCAATTACGTAGCGCTATTTCGAGTTGGAAAAATGAGTTGGTATTGCCACCACAAGCCATTGCCCGCGCGCAGATGCCCCAAGACAAATTATTTGCGCAGTGTTACGACGACTACCTCCGTCATATGAAAGCGTATAACGCCTTGGACTTTGATGATCTCATCATGATGCCAACACTGTTATTACGCTTAAATGAAGAAGTACGCGAACGCTGGCAAAACAAGATCCGCTATTTACTCGTGGATGAATACCAAGATACCAATACCAGCCAATATGAACTGGTGAAGTTAATTGTTGGCCAAAGTGCAAAGTTTACTGTGGTCGGTGATGATGATCAGTCAATTTATTCATGGCGTGGTGCCCGACCTGAAAATCTGACATTATTGCAAAAAGATTTTCCGGGTTTGAAAGTGGTGAAGCTCGAGCAAAACTACCGTTCGACCCAACGAATTTTGAAAGCAGCAAATATCTTAATTGATAATAATCCCCATGAATTTAATAAACGCTTATTCAGCGAGCTTGGTTATGGTGAGCCGATTAAAGTGTTTACCACTAAAAATGAAGAGCATGAAGCTGAAAAAGTAGTATCAGAACTACTGGCACACAAGTTTATGGCGCGCAGTGACTATAAAGATTATGCGATCTTATACCGTGGTAATCATCAGTCGCGGTTATTTGAAAAAGCGCTAATGACTAACCGTATTCCGTATAAGATCAGTGGTGGTACCTCATTCTTCTCGCGTGCCGAGATCAAAGATATGATGGCTTATCTGCGGTTACTTGTGAACCCGGATGATGATAATGCATTTTTACGTGTAGTGAACGTACCGCGCCGTGAGATAGGCCCGACAACATTAGAAAAGTTAGGTAATTACGCCAACATGCGTAATATTAGCTTGTTTGCTGCTAGTTTTGAAATGGGCTTAGAGCAAACCCTGACGGGACGTGGTTTACTTGCGGTGCGTGGTTTTACCCGTTGGTTAGTGGAATTAGCCGACCAGGAACAGCGTAGCGATAGCATTGATGCGGTACGTGATATGGTACGAGATATTCATTATGAAGATTGGTTATACGAAACCAGTACCAGTGCTAAAGCCGCAGAAATGCGCATGAAGAATGTTTCAGAGTTGTATCGCTGGGTGACTGAAATGCTCAAGGGCGATGATCTCGATGAAGAGATGACGTTGGCGCAGGTTGTTACGCGCTTAACCTTACGGGATATGCTTGAACGTAACGAAGACGAAGACGATTCTGATCAAGTGCAGTTAATGACTTACCATGCTTCTAAAGGTCTGGAATATCCGTATGTATTCATGGTAGGTATGGAAGAAGGTATATTACCGCATCAAAGCTCGATTGATGATGATCCTAATGTGGAAGAGGAGCGTCGTTTGGCCTACGTGGGAATCACTCGTGCGCAAAAAGTCTTATTCATGATGCTCTGTAAAGAACGTCGTCAGTTTGGTGAAGTGGTGAAGCCGGAACCAAGCCGTTTCTTGTTCGAGTTACCACAAGATGATCTCGAATGGGACTTACGTAAAAAACCGGATTCGGCAGTAGAAAAACAAGCAAAAGGTAAACGAGGCGTGGCGAATCTAAGAGCGTTATTTAATAAATAGCAACCTCACACTGGCTTCGGCGTATCGATTTAAGATCGCTTATTCGAGTTCTAATAAGCGATTAACTTGCATGTAATCCATTGGTTCGGCGATATAACTGCCTTGGCCAAACTCGCAGCCTAACTCCACTAACTTTGCGTGCTGCTGCTGGGTCTCAATACCTTCTACAATCACTTTAAACCCCATATCGTGGCTAATATCCCTAATTACCCGAATTAATGACAAGTCTTTTTTGGACATCAGCATACGATTGGTAAAACGGCTGTCTATTTTGACAAAATCAATTGGGTACTGAAAAAAAGCGTTTAACGAACTAAAACCGGTACCAAAATCATCTAACCCCACTTGCACCCCAATGTGACGTAATTTTTCTAACGCGCGGATGGCAAATTTATTGTGCAGCATGAATTCCTGTTCCCTAAATTCAAATACCAGACGATGCGGTGGTATCTGTTGTTGCTGAATAATAAAAATTAAATGTTCAACAGCACCATTAAGAATTAGGTGCTTAGCTGATAAGTTCATGGTTAATATGATTTGTTGATTATCTCGGTGGGAACCATGCCACTTTTTGAGTTGTAAGCAGGCTTGATTAATAATATGCAAATCGAGCGCGATGATAATATCGGTGTTTTCTGCTAATGAGATAAAATTATTATCACCGCACTGCTCTTTCTCATGCCAATGGGCAATCACTTCAAAGCCGATCAGTTGATTGCTGTTTAGTTGAATAATGGGTTGGTAGTAAGGCAATATATCGTGGTTAATAATAGCGCGTGTGAGCTTCTCTTGTTGCAGTATGCCTTGGGTGTTTTTACTTGGTGTTGGTAATGCGGTGGAAAGGTGATATTGCCCAAAGCCTTGGTGTCGTGCATTTTTTAGGGCGATATCGGCATCTTTCAATACTTGGCTCACAGAATGCGGTGCTTGCTGTAAGCTAATGCCGATACTACTACTGCAGAGAATTTTATAATTGTTAACTTGAAAACTAAACCGAAACTGTGACTGAATTTTTTTTGCCAGCTCAATGGCGCTATCGGCATCGGTGATATCTGTTTTTAATAAGGCAAACTCATCACCCTGTAAGTTAACTAAGCAGTCATTACTTGACGTTAATGATTGTAAATGGGCTTGGATGATTGTAATTAATTTATTACTGAGTTCACTGCCAAAGCTTTGTTCAACCTCGGCGATATTATCAACCTTGATCAGCAAGAGCACGAAGCTGCGTTGGGTTTGTTGTAATTCTTGTAAGGCCGATTTTAGCTGGGTTAAAAATAAGGCTCGTTGCGTTCGCAAAGAATGAGATAAGGCTAAACTAATTAGCTCGGTGTTATTTGCTGGTTGTTGGTTTGGGAGACGATCCTTGTTCACAGTCGGTATCCTAATGGTCTTTAATCACTTAAAAACTAAGTTTTATAGTAATAAAGTCTAGCAGTGGATAGCTGTGGGTCAAAAAAAGCCACTAAATTAATTAGTGGCTTTATCGAAAGTGCGTGTCGCTATAACGGATTAGCGCTGAATGTTTTTGTTATAACGTTATTTAGCCATGGTGTTACAGGCCGTGGATCATGTAATCAACAGCGGCTTGTAATTCATCATCTGAACAGCTTGCACAGGTACCACGTGCTGGCATTGCGCCATTGAAGCCTTCGATCGCGTGGCGATACAAGGTGTCTGTCCCTTTTGCTATGCGCGGCGCCCACTGCTCGGCATTACCTTTAATTGGTGCGCCAGCAAGACCGCTGCCATGACACATGCTACAAGTAGTAGTATAAATTTGTTCACCTGAACGTGGTGCTGCTGGTGCTGTACTTTTTGCAACAACAGGAGCCAGTTCACCGGGTAGGTATACTTGACCAACTGGTGCAATGCGTTCTGCAACTGCTTCAGGAGAGTTGTGGCCAGCGTTTACGGTGAATGTAAATAGCAATGATGCTGTTAAAGTGATTAGAATATTTCGTAATTTATACATGCTCTTTTTAGCTCCCTAATTAATGGTATTGTCAGTCTGTTGATGACTTTTGTTATAATAAATCCCTACTGTTGTCAGGCATTATATCCTTACCTAGCCTTAGGTTAAATAGTTGTAACAGTGTTTGTTGCATTTTACTTGGTTATAAAAGATACAAGCAAGGTGGTTATCCGACATTTTCCCTCGGAATAAACGGATTTGCCTAGACGAGGTTGATGGTTGGACGTAAGATATTGTGCATGCACCTTTAGCTCAGTTGGATAGAGCGTCGCCCTCCGGAGGCGAAGGTCGCAGGTTCGACTCCTGCAAGGTGCACCATTATAGTTGTTGTGATATGAATGATAAATGGCGGTTGTAGCTCAGTTGGTAGAGCCCCGGATTGTGATTCCGGTTGTCGAGGGTTCAAATCCCTTCAGTCGCCCCATCTCTTCTCGATGTAAAACAAGATTCTCGGTGATTAGCGCAGCTTGGTAGCGCACCTGGTTTGGGACCAGGGGGTCAGAGGTTCGAATCCTCTATCACCGACCAGATTAGAAAAGCCCGTAACACTTCAATGTGTTACGGGCTTTTTGCTTTCAAATATTCTACAATAAACCCATTGCGGTCAAAAAGCGCTGTCGTCGCAAACTATCGCTTATTTCAAGTACGTTCATTTTTCACTTTCCCACAATGTGCTATCGGGTGTAAATTTGGACTGAAAGACGACAAGTCGCACAGCGTAATATTAATTGTTTTTTGGATTTATCGTGGGTCGAACCTTGTTGGTTGACGCAATGCAAGAGAGCTGAATGATGACAAGTATGGTAAAAATGAGTTTATTAAGCCTAAAGATAGCCGTCACTAGTCTACTTTTATTTA
Source organism: Moritella sp. (assembly GCF_013215705.1). GTDB lineage: Bacteria > Pseudomonadota > Gammaproteobacteria > Enterobacterales > Moritellaceae > Moritella. The sequence goes on from NZ_JABSQR010000027.1 coordinate 55,586, forward strand.
CCTCGATAAATGCAATGGCGGTGAGTTGTATTGATGTGTTTCCGACAGTATTGTCATCGCCATATAACGATGGAATCGCAACTCTTCATGATAGTGTCGCGTTAAGTAAGACTACAAATGGAAAGTTGGATATTGGAGTTGTTCAATATGGTGATAATCCTAAGTATTGTGAGGGGAAAACGTGTAAAGATTCAGGGCATAGAACTCAATCATTGACGGGCTTAGATATATTTAAGTTATCTCCTTTACCTGAAGACCAAATACCCAATAACCCCGATATTTCAAGCCCTTTAACCGGTGGTTCCTATGAGACGATTAATGTAGGGTGGCAACAGTCTGTTCGCTTTCAGAGTGATGACGAAGTTATATATATTGAAACATTAAATGCAACTGGTTCGGAGTCAAGCGTTACTTTTGACAACGGAGTCTATTGGATTGGCGAATTTAATTTTGGCTCGAATATGAAAGTCGTCATTAATGGTAAGGTAACTCTGATCATCAATAAGTCAATGATGACGAATAGTAGTATTTTTTTTAATGTCGATGGGGTACCTAACGATCTATTATTAATTGGATATAGTGATATCACATTTGGATCTGATGTTCAGTTTAACGGTTTAATTTATTCTAAAGAAAATGTTGTACTCAACTCTCCTGGCAATTTAAACGCAGCAATAAATGGAAAGCTTATTACGGTAGGTTCTCAAGTCACAGTTACTTATGATCCTGATAGTATCGAATCTGCTAACTTTAATGGTTTTTGTGGTGATGCTTCGACGTTATCAGCCCCTAGATTAGAATATCGTTTTGACGAATGTCGCTATACTGGAAATAACGGTGATGTTATTGATCAAATCGGTAGTTTTAATGGTAACTCTAATGGTATTCCAACACCTGTAAACGATGCGATAATTAATAAATCACTCGACTTAAGCGCTGATAATACCAGCGATTGGATTGCTGTCCCCAGGGGCGCTGTAGATGGTTTAAATAACTTTTCAGTATCTGTTTGGTTTAAAACGTCGGTAAATAAATCCCAACAAGAAATATTTCATGCACTTGGAAAGAATACTAGTGATGATGAGTTAGAGATTTTTCTAAAAAACAAAAAGACGGTTTACATTAAAGTTAGAGATGACAGTGAAGAATTAGACAGTGATATTGAGTTAACCGATAACAGATGGCATCACTTGGTACTGACGAGAGCGGATGAAGATGTATGTTTATTTATCGATGGTGTGAAGCAAGACTGTGATGATGATGATGTTGGTGATGGACAATTGTCAGTACCGTTTGCTAATGCGATCGTTATCGGACAAGAGCAAGACAGTTTTGGTGGTGATTTTAGCAAAAGTCAAAATTTTGAAGGTCAGTTAGATGAATTTAAAATTTTTGATGTAAAACTGACTGATACCCAGATTTCGAGCATTTACCAACATGAATTAGCAGGTAACAATTTTGATGGTAGCACGCGTCAGCCTGATTTTTGTTCAGCACCTGAACCTGAATTAGAATACCGTTTCGATGAAGCTAGTTGGAGCGGTAATAGCGGTGAAGTCGATGATAATTCGAGACATGAACTCAATGGTCACGCAGTTGGAGATACAACCACAATCACTGCGGGACAGATATGTCGCGCCGGTACTTTTGATGGCACTGGAGATTATATCAATGTCAATAGGATCAATTCCTACCTCAGCAGTTCCGCGAGCCTCTCGTTTTGGATTAAGAGCGATCAATACGGAAACAATACTGCTTGGTATGCACCTGGGATAATGGGTGTTGAAGAAGTAGGTGGTGGTGACGATATTTTCTGGGGGTATCTGGATGCGTCAGGCCATATTAAAATTCAAAAAGGTAATGGTAGCTCTGCGAGATCAAATACGAAAATTAGCAGTAATAGTTGGCACCATGTGGTACTAACTCGAGATAGTTCAACTGGCGTTGTGCAGGTTTTTGTTGATGGTAAGCTGGAAGATAGCGCGAACTCGGAAACTGGCGATGTTAGCACTGCGTTTTCCAGTATTGGACGAATTGAACACAGCTTCAGCAGCTCGAATTTTATGGGTGAACTCGATGAGCTACTGGTTTACAATTCTGTAATTTCAGCAAGTGACGTCTTTTCTATTTATACCAATCAGTTGAATGGCGACAACTATGACGGTAGTCCAAGAAATTGTCCTACAATGTCTATCCATCATTATGAAATAGAACATGACGGCCAAGGTCTAACGTGTGAAGCAGAAACGATTACCATTAAGGCTTGTACTAATGCGGCTTGCTCAACTCTAAGTTCTGAGGAAGTTACGCTTAATGTTACAGCTACAGGTTCTAGAGATTCAGTCACTGATAGTATCAGCTTTACTGGTACAGGAACTGCCAATATTCGATATACATTTCCAGAATCAACCCTCTTGTTGCTATCTAAACAAGGAACCAACTCAACAGTATGTTCTGATGGTCGTTCTACAAATTGTAACTTAGTTTTTGCAAATGCTGGCTTTAGGTTTATCTCTGGAAATCGTACTACATTGCCAAATCAAACATCAGGAACCGTATTTGGCGATACGCTACAAATTCAGGCAGTGAAAGATACCAATGGTGTTTGTACTGGCTTATTTAGTGGTAAAAGGAATGTGAATTTATCGCAGGAAAACGTTAATCCTGGGGGTACTAAGGGACTTAACTTTAGCATTAATGACCAAAATATTGCGAAACACCCAAGTATCACCAGTACCAGATTAAACTTTGGTGCTAACAGTATTGCGGAAATACCAACTCCTATTTATCACGATGCAGGTAAAATTCGCTTACATGCAAATTATAAGGTAGGGGAAGGAGACTACAGCGGTGTGACATTATTTGGTAGCAGTAATCCGTTCTGGGTAAGTCCTGCAGAACGCCAGATCAGGAGGCACTAACTTAAATGGCGCAACAGCAACTGCGACTCTAACCCATAAAGCCGGTGAAAAATTTGACTTGAGCGTAACCGCATTAAACAGCCTTGGCATTATCACGCCGAATTATTCACCTGGGAAAATACAGTTAAAGCTAACGCGCACCGGTCCAACATTAACCGATAGTGCAGAGGGTAATCTAAGCTATGCTGCATCGAGCACGCTAGCAACGAGTACCAGTGCTGTATTCCAAGATGTTACTATGACTAATTTTTTATTGGGACAATCTACTTATGGGGATGCGCAATACTCAGAAGTCGGTTTGCTTAATCTAGACGTTCAAGACAGTAATTATGGTCAGGCTAGCATTGTCATTACGGCCAAAGATATTAACATTGGCCGCTTTATCCCTGATCACTTTAAGCAAACCGTGGTAGATGATGGTAATTTGTTTGCAACGTGTGGTACCAACCCCCCGTTTGCATATAGTGGTGAAAAGGACGAAGCAATAAGTAGTATCGGTGCAATTTCATATTTAGCGAATCCAATATTAGTAATTACGGCTTACAATAAAAAAGGTATTAGCACCAAAAATTATAATGGTGAGTTTATGAAACTCAGGGCTACCGATGTTATCGTCGCAGCCCCTTCATTTGATCAAGACGCGAGAGGCATTGATAACAAGATACTATCGTTAACTACCAATGATGATAATAATAATTATATGAAGACTGGTACCTTGACTCAAAGTAGTGGCGGGGTATTACATTACCAATTCTCAAATGATGATAACTTTTACTATAATCGGACTGCCAATGCACTAGTGGCGCCATTTACCTCTGATATTGATTTTTCTATTGATACGATCATAGATTCGGACAGTGTCGATCTTATACCTAGTGATAGCTCACTGCTACCAACAACAGTTGTTGCACACCCTGAAGGTGTTCAAATTCGATTTGGCCGGTTAGTATTGAAAAACAGCGTTGGCCCTGAAACGTCAAATTTAACGCAGTCGCTGCAAGTTGAACATTTTGATGGTGATCATTTCATTGTTTCTTCCGACAATAATTGCCTCAGTTATGATGACGAAAACATTATACTTGACGACAGTGCACCAACTGTCGCTCTAGGAGGTGACGGGCATTTCATCGCCGGTGAAACGCGGGCCATTCAGTTGCAAGCGCCTGGCGTTAAAGGTGACATAGGTGTGGAATATGAGGCTTATGACTGGCTGAAATACGATTGGAATAATGATGGTGCGTATAATAACAACCCTACGGCCGTCGCCACCTTTGGTTTTTTCCGAGGTAACGACCGCGTTATATATAGGCGAAGAGTTTATAATTAATGTTCACCAGAGACAGTTGCAGATTAGTTACGAATATACCTAACGTTAATCAATCCAATAGCGGTTCATCGTTATCGGAGTGAGCACGTATAGGTAAATACAGTTCAGTCAGTGAACTATTTTCCTTGATTGTTTTTTGCACTGCCGCTGTTTGTTTTTATTCCGATTCAATTGAAAACGACAAAAAATGTATTTTTTAGTTAAAAAGACTTGCAGACTTATGCACAATATCTATAATGCGCACACTTGTTAAGAATGATTCATTCTGATAAGTATGTTCGGTGATTAGCGCAGCTTGGTAGCGCACCTGGTTTGGGACCAGGGGGTCAGAGGTTCGAATCCTCTATCACCGACCACTATGGCGGTTGTAGCTCAGTTGGTAGAGCCCCGGATTGTGATTCCGGTTGTCGCGGGTTCAAATCCCGTCAGTCGCCCCATATTCGATAACGACGATATTCTTTTAGAATTGAGTTATCACCCTTGCTAGAGTTACCTGCTAGTAAGTTGAAAAAATTGTGCGGAAGTGGCGGAATTGGTAGACGCGCTAGATTTAGGTTCTAGTATTGCAAAGTGTGAGAGTTCAAGTCTCTCCTTCCGCACCATGTTCGGTGATTAGCGCAGCTTGGTAGCGCACCTGGTTTGGGACCAGGGGGTCAGAGGTTCGAATCCTCTATCACCGACCACTTATATTTCCAAGTAATTGGAATCTGGAAAAGCCTGCTCATTGAGCAGGCTTTTTTCGTTTCTGGGCTTTATGCCACTTCCTGCATCAGCAGTGTTGCTAATTCGTTACCTTGCTGTTGCATATTTTGTAGCTGCGTGGTGAGTACCTGTGGGTTGATATTGAGATGCTGGGCTAAGGCTTGCGGAAAACGTTCGACGATCATAACCACGGGCACACCGGCATTGGTTGCAAAGTTGACAAATACGGCAAGGCGAATCAGCACTGCTTCATCAGAAATTTGTCTAAATGACAGTGGATCGAGTTGCTGCTGGATGGCACTCGCAAAGGTGTCGGTAAAGTTCCATTGTTTTGCAAGCTCAAGCCCCACATCCGTAAAGTCAAAGTTGAGCACTGCATGTTGGGCTTCAATACGACTCTGCCCTTGCGCTTGACTCAGCGCCACGAGACTCGCTTCTTCTGGTAATGCGCTTTGGATCAGTAGTTCGCCGATGTTATGCATCAAACTACACGTAAATACCACTTCCGGATCAAGCGACGTTTGACTGGCGATTACTTTGGCAATTTGCGCTACTTGAAAAGAATTACGCCAAAAATCACGTATATCAAAATCATTCTCATGTTGAAAATTATTAGTAAGGCTACTCGCGATGACGAGTGAACGGAGCTTATTTAATCCGAGTTTTACCGCGGCCTGTGCAATTGATTCAACATCTTGACCGCGAGAATAAGCAGCTGAGTTTGCCATTTTTAATACTTTTGCGGTGATCACCGGATCCATAGCAATTTTGCTGGCGATGCTATCGAGACCAATATTGCTTTGATTAAAGCTGGTCATCATTTCCTGCAGTAATTGTGGTATAACTGGCGCTTGTTTTAGCTTGGAGAAAAGATGTTCTACATTCACACGTGACTCCCTGTCGTTGTGATGATGGTGATGATTAGGAACAGTATAATACTAAAGAATGAATATAATATATTTTATCTAGGCCGTGTTCACATTTATTTATATCCCGATAAGACACCTGGTCATTTATCCGTTCAACCTCTCAATCTCACGGACTCATTATTCCCCTGATTACGCGAATGTGTTGTTATAGTGATTAATTATATTTCTAAGGAATAGAAATCAGGGGCATAAGGGGGATGTTATGGATGGGAAACTCGATGTTGAACAAGGAAAATTAGGGACGAATACCGTCATATCATCACTGCTAAAAACCGCAGGTGGCATGACCGGGATCTCAGAAATATTACAACAAAGTCAATTTGAATCATTATTACTCAGCGTGCAATTAGCTGATGATGATCTTAACGAGGTAGATTTACTCTCTCGTATATTAGGTGTTGAACCATTAATTTCAGAGCAAGAACATGGTAACAAAGTCTAAAGTCAGTAGGTAAAGCCCATTCTTCGGTAATGGGCTTTTTTTTATCATATATTTCGATTTACTTCGTCACTTTCAATGCAATTTTCAATTTTAAGTAATTATTGATTATCACCTTCCGGAGACACTGATATAATCTCGCCCCTCATTAATTGACTAACGGGTTGTCGCGTGACTGAAATCAGTTTTTACCAACAAATTTATCCTATCATCGTAATGATGCCGATTGCGGCGGCTTGTTTTATAGCGCTGGTATTATCAAAAGGTGAAGTCTGTCCTGGCCAGCGTAAACGAATTACCGAAAATATGATCTCAATTTGGGCTGTATTAGCGCTTGGATTAATGATTGGTATTGAGGTTTATGCGACTACATTAACCTTGATTGTCGGTGGTATTGCGGTTTTTATTGGTATCATGCAAAACTTAATTCAATCGCGTTTACAAGGTAAGCGGGCTATTCCAAGTACCTGGTTGCGGTTACCCATTGCATTTGCTGTGATCACTGGTGTATTCGTATTATGGCAGCAACAACAACCGCTATTACTGTTAGAAGCAGTATTGTTAGGGGCTGTATTTGCGCATGTCATCTTATTACGCGCTAAACATCGCTTACAGGCATTTAATGTGATTTTACCTGTGGTTGGTATCGCTAGCAGTGTATTGCTGATGTTAGGCTTGCTCGTTGTCGCTAGCATGCATGCTGACTCGAGTAATATGATGGTGATCCAGGAGTTTGTTATTTATCGCGCCGTTATTTTATTATTAGCATTAGCAGTGTGGACCATCCCGCTTTATACCAAGCAAGAATACAGCCCCAACATAGTCTCATTAACCACGGTATTATTATTATTCTCGGAAGTGATTGGCATGGGTGTTGTTGCGGCATTTTAATTTAAGCAGGTTTTGCAAACATGATAATAAAGCCACTGGTGACAGTGGCTTTATTGGTTTAATTAACCTGTGATGCTGGCGTCATTGGTGCCTGCCATGCTTTTGTTGCCCACAGTGGTACTGTTGATAATGAATGCTTATAACTACCATTTATTTCTTTTGTCGAGTACGATACATACAATAAGCTTTGGCTGTCGGCATCATAAATACGACGGATTTTGAGTGACTTAAACAAAATACTCTTCGATTTATTGAAAATCACCTCACCGCTTTTTGAAGTATCAATTGTGGCTAACATCGCGGCGGTAATATCACCCGTTTGGCGACAGGCTATGCCCATATCTGATGGGTCGGAAAAGTCTAGGTCAGCTTCAATATGACTGACATGACAAGTTACCCCTGATATAGCAGGATCAACGAAACTGTTGATCTTAATGTCTTTAGTGGTAAATAAACCGAGGCTAATCTTACCTGATTCATCATCGCTACAACCGCTTAACGCAACACTGCTGACAAGTAATGACAATAAACTGAGTTTTTTTAAATTGGCTGACAATGGCTTTAACATCGATGCATTCCTAATGGCGGTTGGTGTGAGAGATGGTAGATTAATACGGATCGACAACTGAGGAAAGCAATAACATAGGTTTGTTATTACCTTCCATCTTTTATCGTTTTATGGATAACAACCAGAGCTGGTTATTCGACTGTGCTTACGATTAGCGGCGGTATAAGCTGTGGTCAGTAAATTCTTTAGTTGACTGACATTCTAAGCATAAACGCGACTCAGCACGAGCCTGTAAGCGTTTAATCGATATTTCATCGCCGCAGCTATCACAGTAACCATAATCTCCGCTGTCGATACGACGTAGCGCTTTGATAATTTTCTTGATGTGCAATTTATCGTGCTGGATACGGTTTAGTTCAAGCCTGTGTGCTTCTTCCATTGCCGCGCGATCAATTTCATCGGCCATTTCATTACTGTCTGAGACCACCACGTCTGTTGATTGGTGTTCGATGCGGGCTGAGATCTCTTGCTGTTCTGTTTCTAGTTTCTCTTTGAAATAGGCAACTTGGCCTTCATTCATAAAATCGCTCATATATATTACCTATTTCGTATTCTGATTATAATTAATTAGCATAATAGACATTTTAATTGTCCATAACTTAGGGGGATTAACCCTATTGTGGCAAAAAATAACTGAAAATTACAAGTTGGGGTATTTTGTCTCGTTTCAAGGGGGATAGCTAATTAATCCGTATTTTTTTCTCTGAATTGTGCTCTGATTATGATTATCCTTAGTGGATTAGTTTTAATCTTGAGCAGGTTAGGCTAACATCGTTATCTATTTTCAGCATAGTGAACGCTGACATTTAAAAACCATTGTTAAGCGCTCTGGTTAAGGAGCATGTTGATGAACGCGATAACCGTACACCGTCCGACGTTAAAAATCATCTGGAGACTGTTAGTTTTCTTATTTTTCCCACTCATTATCTGGCTATACAGTGTTATAGCCGACGTGCCATTTGCGCACATTGATAGTGGTGCTAATTATCATAAGTGGCTCATCTTTTTTTTGTATCTTGGTTGTCTGGCAGCGTGGTTATATATCGACCGCGCATTATCACATAGTTCTTTTTTTCGTAGTTAATTTATTTTATGAGTATTGATTCCTTGTTTCCCGTATTACCCTACATTGCCGCAGCATGTGTTGCCACTGTCGGCGCGCTGATTGCGATCCGTAAGAGCCAGCAAGCCACATTGTCGGTGCAAACCTTAAATCATGAAGTTGAGCTGTTAGAGCAGCAATTAGATAACGTCAACTATAGTCATGAGCAGTTACAGCAAGCACATGATGGCAATAAATTAAAATTAGAGTCGCAAAACAATCAGCTGATCAAAGTCATGTCGCGATTACGTGAAAGTGATATTCGTTTACAAACCGAACGCCAGGCCAGCGAAGAAAAATTGGCTCTGCAAGCACAATCAGAACAACGTCTGCAACAGCAATTTGAAAACTTAGCGAATAAGATTTTTGATAGTAAAACCGATAATTTCAAAGAACTAAATAAGTCTAGTGTTGAATTACTCTTGTCGCCATTAAAAACCCAACTAGAGGGGTTTAAGCAACAAATTCAAGATGTTTATTCTAATGAAGCCAAAGAGCGGCACAGTTTACAATCCGAAGTTGCCAGACTACAGCAAGTGTATCAATTGATGTCGAGTGAAACCGCTAACCTGACCAAAGCGCTAAAAGGTGATAACAAGCAACAAGGTAATTGGGGGGAGGTGATTCTAGCCAGAATATTGTCGGAGTCGGGGTTACGTGAAGGTCATGAGTACGATGTGCAAGTGAGTTTGAACAATGAACACGGTAAACGTTTTCAGCCGGATGTGATCGTGCATTTACCGCAAGATAAAGATGTAGTGGTTGATTCTAAGGTGTCATTAACGGCTTATGAGCGTTATTTTAATGCTGAGGATGAGATAACACGTAAACAAGCCTTACAAGAGCATGTGGCATCAGTACGCAGTCATATTCGCGAACTTGGTCGCAAAGACTATCATTTGTTACAAGGATTAAAAACGTTAGATTATGTGCTGATGTTTGTTGCTGTGGAACCGGCCTTTTTAGCCGCGTTACAAGCTGACCCAAGTTTAATGAAGTTCGCGTTAGACAATAACATTATGTTAGTTAGCCCGACGAATTTATTAATCGCACTGCGTACCATAGATAATTTGTGGCGTTATGAACGTCAGAATCAAAATGCCCAGCTAATTGCCGAGCGTGCGGGTAAGATCTATGAGAAATTACGCTTGTTTAGTCATGATATGCAAGATATGGGCGTGGCGTTAGATAAAGCCCAAGACAGTTATGACTCGGCCATGAAGCGGCTAGCAACAGGCAAAGGTAATTTAATTAAACAAGCCCAGCAGTTTGTTGAACTGGGGGTTGAAGTTAAAAAACCATTACCTGCCGAGTTAATCGAACAAAGCAGTGTTAATTTATTGGAATAACCTATTCGTTTAAGGCTAACCTTTCCAAAATGCTGGAGTGACAAGTACTAATACTGTCATGATCTCTAAGCGCCCCATTAACATGCCCAAACTGAGTGCCCATTTTGCAGTATCTGGTAAGCTAGCAAAGTTACCAGATGGCCCGATGACTGGGCCTAGTCCTGGCCCAACATTCGCAACCGCCGTTATTGCGCCAGTAATACTGGTGATGGGATCTAATCCGATAATACTTAATATCGCTGCCAGTATCGCGATTGTCGCGATAAAGGCACTGCCAAAAGCCACCACAGATCGGACAATAATGTCATTCACATTACGGCCATTGTACTGCTGCCGAAAGACCCCAGATGGATGCACTAATTGAGACATTTGTTTACGAAATAAGGTCAACGCGATTTGAAAACGGAAAATTTTAATGCCTCCCGATGTCGAGCCCGAGCAAGCACCGGTAAACATCAAAGCAGCAAATAACACCGTGGTAAATTCCCCCCAAGTGCCGTAATCGGTTAGGCCAAACCCTGTCGTGGTCACCACTGAAACAATATTGAACATACTGATACGGATGGCATCGTTAAAGCTAAACACATCTTTGTGCCATAAATACAACGACATCATGACTGTCATAGTGAGCACTAGTTTAGCAAAACCGATGATTTGCGCATCCTTGAACAACATGGTTATATCACGCCGATGTAAGGCATTGATCAAAAGTAAAAAGGGTAATCCACCTAAAAACATAAAGAAGGTGCCATTCCATTGCGCGCTATTAGAGAAGTGGGCCATGGATTGATCTGAGGTTGAATATCCTCCCGTTGATAAGGTCGTCATGGCATGATTAACCGCCTCGAAACTGCTCATCCCTGCGGCTAAGTAACCAAAATAACATAATACCGTTAAGCTTAAATAAACATACATCACGTAAGCTGCGGTATGCTGGGTTTTTGTGGTGTTTTTATCAGACCAATCAGATGACTCCGTTTGGAATAAACGCATACCACCGACGTTTAAGTAAGGTAATACGGCCACGCCCATCACCACGAAACCAATACCGCCTAACCACTGTAGAATTGAGCGCCATAACAATACGCTATGCGCCGTGCTATCTAAGTTGGATAATACGGTGGAACCTGTGGTGGTGATACCTGACATCGTTTCGAAATAGGCATCGGTATAGCTAATATGTTGGATCAACATCAGTGGTAATGCGGCAAAGGCGGACGCAATTATCCATACGCAAGTAGTCAGTAAAAACATTTCTCGGATACCGAGTTTGAATACTTTGGAACGACCTTTATGCCAAAATAAACCCGATGCAATAGTGGTGATAATGATGGATTTGAAGAATTCGGATACGCCATGACCATCGGTATATATCGCTAATACCAATGGCGCGATCATAAACAAGGCAAGCGCGCGTAATACCACACTCGCCATGAACAGTACGGGTTTAAAATTAACCATAAAACAAGTTTCTATGTGTGTTTATAAGAAAAATGGACTGGGTTGGAAAAGTTTTTCGACATCCGGAATAAACTTCTTATCAACCAGGAACATCACTACGTGATCATCTTGTTCGATCACTGTTTTATCGTGAGCAATTAATACTTCATCATTACGGACTATGGCACCAATCGTAGTACCGGCGGGTAGTTTTAAACTACCAATAGTCCGGCCTACAACTCGCGATGTTAACTTATCACCATGGGCAATCGCTTCAATCGCCTCTGCGGCACCACGGCGTAATGAGTAAACATTGGCAATGTCAGCACGACGTACATGCGTTAATAACGCTGAGATAGTGGCCTGTTGCGGTGAAATGGCTATATCGATAGTACCGCCCTGCACCAGATCGACATAAGCACTGCGTTGGATCAGTACCATGGCTTTTTTCGCGCCCATCCGTTTAGCTAACATGGCAGACATGATATTGGCTTCATCATCATTCGTGACGGCGATAAATACGTCGGTTTGATCTATGTGTTCTTCACTGAGCAGTTCTTGATCGGAGGCATCACCGCAGAATACGATGGTATTATTGAGCATTTCTGACAGTTTTTCGGCACGGGTGATATTACGCTCAATTAATTTTACTGAGTAATCACGTTCTAAACGCCCCGCTAATGCCGCGCCAATATTACCACCACCGGCAATAATAATCCGCCGATACGGTTTTTCCAGTTTTTGCAATTCACTCATCACGGCGCGGATATTATTACTGGCCGAGACAAAGAACACTTCATCATCGGCTTCAATAATGGTAGTACCGAGAGGGCGGATCGGTTTACCTTGACGGAAAATTGCTGCAACGCGGGCTTCCACATTGGGCATGTGTTCGCGTAATGCCGCTAACGCATTACCGACTAATGGACCGCCATAATAGGCTTTTACTGCCACTAGACCCACTTTGTTATTGGCAAAGTGAACGACCTGTAATGCCCCCGGATAATCGATGAGGCGTTTAATATAGTCGGTCACTAGCTGCTCGGGTGCGATTAGATGATCGACTGCAATAGCGCCATTATTAAACAGGGTTTCTTTGTTATTGAGATAGTATTCATTTCTGATCCGAGCGATTTTATTCGGGGTATTGAACATGGTGTAAGCGATCTGACAAGCGATCATATTGGTTTCATCATTGTTGGTCACTGCCACCAACATATCCGCATCTTGGGCACCGGCTTCTCGTAGTACGTCTGGATTGGCGCCGTGGCCTTCAACAACGCGCAGGTCAAATTTATCTTGTAAGTTTCTTAGGCTGTCGCCATCGCGGTCGATAACAGTAATGTCATTATTCTCACCTACTAAGTTTTCAGCCAGAGTGCCGCCGACCTGGCCTGCACCGATAATGATAATTTTCATTTAACCTCGCACCAAATAAAATTGTCGTGATCTGTTTTGATAATACTATACTACGTTTATCCAAGCTAAAGTTGAATAACGCCAATAGTTTATAGCCAAATGATACTCATTTATCAGTTGGCTATAGAGACTATTTGGTTATGCTTTCTTTTGTAACTTCGCGTAGAAGAAGCCATCCATACCTTGGGTATTAGGCAGGATCTGCCAGCTAAATGCTTGATCATTACTGTCTGCATTCAGTGGCACTAATACGGCATCCGGAGTTCGAGCCACAAACGAACTAATTTGTTCACTGTTTTCTGCCGGTAAAATAGAGCAGGTTGCGTATAGCAAGGTGCCACCTGGTTTTAGCTGCAGCCACATCGCATCTAAGATTTCTGCTTGCAGTTGTACTAATGGGGCAATATCACTGTCGCGACGTAACCATTTAATATCAGGGTGACGACGAATCACACCGGTGGCACTACAAGGTGCATCTAACAAAATACGGTCGAATTTATCACCTTGCCACCAATCTTCAGGCTTGCTGGCATCGCCGTGGATAAGCTCAGCGTCTAATTGCATACGGGTTAAGTTTTCTTGTACACGGCTCAAACGCGTCGCATCGAAATCAACGGCGACAAGGTGTTTTAGTGCTGGTTGGCGTTCTAAAATGTGGGCTGTTTTACCACCCGGTGCCGCACAAGCATCCAGTATTAATTCGCCTGGCTGTGCGTCTAAGAATTGTGCGGCAAATTGCGCAGCGCCATCTTGTACTGAACTATGCCCTTCTGCAAAACCAGCGAGTTTATAAACGTCGGTTGGCTTGGCTAATCGCAGTGCTGAATCGGCACTCTCTACTATTTCAGCCACGATCTCGTCAGCGGCTAATAATGCTTGATAGTCAGCTTGGTTATGATGTTGTTGGTTAACACGGATCCACATTGGTGGTCGTTCGTTGTTGGCCATTAATACATCTTGCCACTGTTTTGGGTAAGCTGCTTTAATGCGTTTAATTAACCAGCCAGGATGACCAAATTTACAGGTATCGTTACCGTCTGCTAGCGTTTCCAGATCGTCTTGTTGACGCTGGTAATTACGTAAAACCGCATTCACCAAACCACTGAGTTTAGGTGATTTTAATACTTTGATCGCGTTGACTGTTTCTGCTACTGCAGCATGTGCAGGGATGCGCATGAATTTTAATTGATATAAACCAACCAGAATCAAGAAATGCACAGGTCTTTGTTTACCGATTAATGGCTTGCTCATTAGTTGGCGACTAATAAATTCAAGACGTGGTAACCAGCGCAGTACGCCGTAACAGATCTCCTGTAGTAAAGCTCGATCCTTGGCTGGTAATAATTGCTGAGCAGTCGGTAAGGCTGTCGTCAATGACTGACCTTTATCAACAACTTGGTAAAGTACTTTTGCAGCGCTAGCTCTGGTTTTCATGTATATGTATCCGAGGTAAAACCGCCCAATATTATTGAGCGGTTATAAATATTAAATAGAATTAAGTAATTGACCAACAGTAAACCACTCTTTACGAGCGTTTAATATGTCTTGCACTGGCATGGCTTTCTTACCCGCCAGTTGCATGTTTAATAATGTTAACACGCCATTACCCGTAGCCACTTGGATGCCGTGTTTTGTTGCCCCTATGACAGTGCCTGGTTGTGCATCAGTGGTTGCTTCACTGACACTTGTTTGCCAAATTTTAACATTCTGTTCAGCAATTTGTGTATAGCTTACTGGCCAAGGGTTAAAAGCACGGACTTGACGTTCAATCTCTACAGCAGATTGAGTCCAATCTATATTGGCTTCTTCTTTACTTAGCTTTGATGCATAGTTTGATAGTTCGTCATCTTGCACTTCAGCAACGGCTGTGTTGTTACTGATGTGGGCTAATGTTTCTAGCAGACCTTGTGGACCGAGTGCTGCTAGTTTGTCATATAAACTGGCACTGGTTTCATCATCAGTAATCGGGCATGTTACTTTGTGTAACATGGAACCCGTATCTAGACCTAAATCCATTTGCATAATAGTGACGCCTGTTTCTGCATCGCCAGCCCAAATTGCACGTTGGATTGGAGCTGCACCACGCCATCTTGGTAATAATGAACCGTGTACATTAATACAACCTAAGCGCGGTGTATCGAGTACGATTTGTGGCAGGATCAATCCGTAGGCAACCACAACCATCAGGTCAGCATTTAATGCCGCTAATGCTTGTTGTGCTTCTTCGTTACGTAAACTAATCGGCTGAAAAACGGGAATGTCATGGCTAACAGCAAGTTGTTTTACATCACTTGGTTTTAGTTTTTTGCCACGACCTGCGGGGCGATCTGGTTGGCTATATGCAGCGATCACTTCATGCTCTGAATTGATTAATGCAGAGAGGTGTTTTGCGGCAAAATCAGGGGTGCCAGCAAAAATAATGCGTAATGGTTTGCTCAAGGTTAATTCCTACTTTGTATTCTTATTTGTTTTGACGTGCTAGCTTTTCTAGCTTTTTCCGAATTCTTTGCTGTTTTAGCGGTGATAAATAGTCAATAAACAGTTTTCCATTTAGATGATCCACTTCGTGTTGTAAACAAATGGCTAATAAATCATGGGCTTCTAGTGTAAACTCATGACCATCACGATCTAATGCTGTTACTGTCACGCTTTCTGCGCGAGGCACAAAAGCGCGTGATTCTGGTACCGATAGGCAGCCTTCTTCAATACCTGTTTCACCGAATTTGTTGGTGAGCACTGGATTGATAAGGATTAGAGGCTCATCGCGTGTTCCTGACACATCGATAACGACAATACGTTGTAAAAAATTGACTTGTACAGCGGCTAAACCAATACCTTCTTCGGCATACATGGTTTCGAGCATGTCATCGATGATGATTTGCGTCGCTGGTGTGATTTCCTGCACAGGTTGAGCAATTTTTTTTAATCGATCATCAGGAAAATGTAAAACTTCTAATATAGCCATGGTACTTTCTTATTTTGAATGGATTCAAATAACGCTTAATTTTGACGTAAAACGTTACAATAATCACTATAAATATAAGCGTTCAAACAACAATTAGGAAAGGATATGTCCATAAAACGTCGTTTGATCTTTGCTTTAGCCGCTATGTTACCCTTTTTAGCACATGCTGATAGCTTAAACTTAAAAAACCAATACCCTACTGAATACACCGTCAAAGAAGGTGATACACTTTGGGATATTTCGAGCAAATATTTGCAAAGTCCGTGGTTATGGCCACAGCTATGGGATGCTAATCCTGCGTTAGATGATCCGCATCTTATCTACCCCGGCGATAAACTACAATTAATCTTTGTTAATGGTCAACCTCGTTTAGTCCGTAATCATATACGTAAGCGTATCTTAAAAGTTTCTCCTAAAGCGCGACCTGAATTAAAAGGCCGTCGTGCTATTCCGACGATACCATTAAAATTAATCAATTCTTTTTTAAGTCGTGACTATGTTGCTGGCAATGATAAATTAAAACGGGCCCCAGTGATCTTAGGTAATAATGACGGCAATACCACCTTTATTGTTGGCCACAGTATTTTTGCATCAAGCTCGTTAAAACCGGGTCAATACGGTATTTATCGTCGCGGTCGTACTTATATTGATCCTGTGACGCATGAAAATCTGGGTAACGAAGTCGAGTTTATTGCGATTGCCCGTGTGGTGAATACCGGCACGGAAACCATTCCGGCTAAATTATCGATTTTGAAAAGCACCAAAGAAGCACGTAAAGGTGATCGATTATTGCCGATGCCTGAGCAAGATCGTTTGCCCGTTTACTTTCAACCGCGTAATTTCCAGCTTGCTAGCGATGGTTTGATTGTTGCGGCAGATGAAAAATACAGTGCGATTGGTAAAAATGATGTGGTGATCATAAATCGTGGTTGGCGTGACAACGTGGGTGCCGGTGACGTGTTTGCCGTATTAAAACGTGGTAAAACTATTATTCGTCATGAACAAGATCTAGATTTTTATTATGGTGATCTAATTAATCAATACGATAAACTATTTTCTGGCAAAAGTGAGCTACAGCTCCCAGATGAACGAGTCGGAGAGATGATGGTGTTCAAAGTTTACGATAAAGTTAGCCTTGCGCTCATCACACATAGCTCACAAGTGATTAAGCTTAACGATAAGGTAAGTAATTTATGATAACTAGGGTGTAAGTGTAATTATGGTTAATGAGCATGATAAATATTGGTTAGCGTTATATGACGTCCCGAAAATTGGTGGCAGTCGGGCGCTAAAATTATTGCAAAAAATATCATTAACTAAATTATTTTCTGGTTCAACGCAGTATCTACACTCACTTGGTTTAGATACTGCGCAACAGCAAGCCGTGCTCAATCCTGACTGGCAGAGTATTGATCGAAACCTACAGTGGCTTGCTGCAGAAGATAATCGTCATCTTATTCCTATTACCGCCAGCGATTATCCCATCACCTTGAAAAACATTGCAGCGCCGCCGTTACTTTTATACGTCGAAGGTAATGTTGAGCTATTATCGAAACCGCAAATCGCCATGGTTGGTACTCGTGCCCCGAGTTATTATGGTAAGCGTCATGCACACAGCTTTGCTGCAGAATTAGTCCAACAGGGATTAGTTATCACCAGTGGGCTCGCGATCGGTATTGATAGTGAGTGTCATCGTAGTGTATTAGCAGCCAAAGGCGAGACGATTGCCGTATTAGGCACCGGTTTAGCCAATGTTTATCCTAAGCGGCATCTAAAATTAGCGCAACAGATCCGAGATCACGGCGCATTAGTGTCTGAGTTCAGTCCTTTTACTCAAGCTAGACCCGAGCATTTCCCCCGTCGTAATCGTATCGTCAGTGGTCTATCACTGGGGGTTGTCGTCGTTGAAGCCGCATTAAATAGTGGCTCATTGATTTCTGCACGTTATGCCCTTGAACAAGGCCGAGAAGTATTTGCTCTGCCTGGGGCTATTGATAATCCGGGGGCTGCTGGGTGTCATTATCTAATCCAGCAAGGTGCGAAACTCATCACCCAAACCAGTGATATTACCGATGAACTCACATATATAAATGTACGTACGAATTTTGAGCAAACAGACCTGTTCAACTCTGATCTCGAAACTGTTTCATTGCCAAACCAAACTATCTTAGATAATGTCGGTTATGAAGTAACAACAGCAGATCTAATTGCTGAGCGCAGCCAACAACCTGTTAGCCAAGTATTAACGAGTTTAATGGAACTAGAACTTGATAATTGGGTGAATGCTGTACCTGGTGGTTATGTGAGATCGCAACGGAGGGGCTAATGTTAGATATACTTATTTATCTTTTCGAAAACTTTTATGAACAAAATGAATCTGAGTTCTTAGTTGATCGAGATGATTTACTCAGTGAGTTAATTCAGGCTGGTTTTGTTGAAGTTGAAATACATAAAGCCATTACATGGATTGAAAATTTAGTCGAGTTACGCAATGGCGGCGTTCAAACACACCTACAAGTATCCAGTATGAATTCGATTCGAATTTATACTGAGGCTGAGCAATTCTACATCAACACCGAATGCCGTGGTTTTCTCTTATTTTTAGAACATATTAATGTGCTAAACATCGAAACCAGAGAAATGGCCATCGCACGTTTAATTGAACTTGAGAATACAGATTTGGATCTCGATGACATTAAATGGGTTATTTTAATGGTGCTGTTTAATGTGCCAAACGGTGAAAAAGCATATTTACAAATGGAAGAATTAGTTCAGGCTAAAACCCATGATCACCTGCACTAAAACCAGGTATTAGCGTGACTGTGCAATTGAATTTACATTAATTACTGGCATAATATGTCAATTTTGTTAATATCCGTCCATCAATTATTTACTTAAAAATTGTTCAAATGTCTAAACATAATGACAAATTATTTACAGTTCATGAACATGCCTTGGAAAAAGAGTACGAGACGTGCCCGCAATGCGGTGCTGAGTTAAGTATTAAAAATGCCAAATCAGGGCCTTTTTTAGGTTGCAATAATTATCCTACTTGTGAGTATTCACGCCCGTTATCCAATCAATCACATTTCGAAGATGACAAAGTGCTGGTTGGTTCAGAATGCCCAGAGTGTCAACATGAACTCGTATTGAAACGTGGCCGTTATGGCTTCTTTATTGGTTGTACCCAATTCCCCACTTGCACTTATATGTCGAAAACAGAAACGCCAGATGAGACCGGCATATCTTGTCCACAGTGTAAATCGGGTGATTTACTGCAAAAAAAATCACGTTTCGGAAAGATATTTTATTCTTGTAATAAATACCCTAAGTGTAAATACATTATTAATTTCAAACCAGTTTCAGAAACATGTCCCGAGTGTCACTGGGCCATTTTAGTGGAAAAGAAAACCTGTAATGGAAAACAACTTATCTGTCCACAGAAACGCTGTGGCTATAAGCGTGCTTTATTAGAATAGTGATTAACACTATCAATTAATTTTAACGATTAAAAATAACTCATACGGAAAGGGAATAATTATGTCTACACCATTTGTTGCAGTATTAATGGGCTCAGATTCAGATTTGCCGGTTATGCAGGGTACACTAAAGGTACTTAAATCATTTGATATTCAGTACGAAGTGAAAATAACTTCTGCGCATAGAACGCCTGCAGCGACACATCAGTATGTGACAGATGCAGAGAGCCGTGGTTGTGCTGTATTTATCTGTGCTGCTGGTCTAGCTGCACATTTAGCTGGCGCGGTTGCGGGTATCACTACTCATCCTGTTATTGGTGTGCCAATCGACGCGGGCCCGTTACAAGGTATGGACGCTTTATTATCAACAGTGCAAATGCCTGGTGGTGTACCTGTTGCTTCCGTTGCAATCGGGAGTGCGGGTGCTAAAAATGCCGGTTACCTTGCAGCGCAAATGTTAGCAATTGGTAATCCAGAAATGGCGGCTAAAGTTAAAGCTGAACGTCAAGCTAATGCAGCAATCATTATTGCTAAAGACGAAGCGTTACAAGCTAAATTAAAAGCACTGTAATGGCTAATAAACTAGTATTATAACTGTCGTTACAGAGTAGGAAATGGTAGCGTGCGCTACCATTTTTGTTTATGACTATTAATAATAGATATATTACTGTGAATAATTCAACAGCTATTAACAACGCGGTGGCAGCGTTACATACCCAGCAAGTTATTGCTTATCCAACAGAAGCAGTTTTTGGCTTGGGTTGTGATCCGATGAATGAATTAGCGGTTCAACGCTTATTAACCATTAAACAACGACCTGTTGAAAAAGGCTTGATCTTAATTGCCGCTAATTTAGCGCAGTTAAATGATTATGTTGATTTAACCCAATTATCTGCAACGCAAATCGACAAGATTAAGCAAACCTGGCCTGGGCCTGCAACCTGGGTTATGCCAGCTAAAGCGCAAGTACCAAAATGGTTAACCGGACAATTCGATAGTATCGCGGTTCGTGTTTCTGCGCATCCGACAGTGCAAGCATTATGCCTCGCTTTTGGTGGGCCAATAACCTCAACCAGTGCGAATTTAACCGGACTTACGCCGTGTATTACTGCCGCGGAAGTGGCGAGTCAATTAGAGTCACTCCTTGGTGCGATTGTTGACGAAGCGGTGGGTGAACTTGCGCAACCGACCACTATCACGGATGCACTTACCGGGGAGATCTACCGTTAGTCATTGCATTACGCTGATCATTTCTATTGACGATAATAGCCTGATCATAGTTTACTAAGTCCTTTCCTTTTATCTATCTCATTACAGGAGTTGTGCAGTATGGACCGTTATGCCGTATTTGGTAATCCAATAAACCACAGTAAATCACCAATGATCCATGGCCTGTTCGCCAAGCAAACTGCACAGGATCTTAGTTATCAAGCCATCGAAGCACCAATCAATGGTTTTACCACGGCGATGGCTGAGTTTTTTTCTCAAGGGGGAAAGGGTTGTAATATTACCGTTCCTTTTAAACAAGAGGCATTTTCATTTGCTGAGCAATTAACACCGCGAGCTCAACTTGCTGGTGCGGTGAATACGCTGGTGCTTACTGATGATGGCCGTGTTATTGGTGATAATACTGATGGATTTGGTCTGGTGCATGACTTGTTGCAATATACGACGCTCACGAATATGCGGGTGTTATTACTCGGTGCTGGAGGCGCTGCGCGTGGCGTAATTGGCCCGTTGCTAGAACAAGGCGTGCAAGAACTGGTGATAGCTAATCGTACGGATGCCAAAGCGCAGCAGTTGGCGACATTGTTTAATGATAAGGGTGATATTACAGCATGTAGTTTTGGCGCATTAACAGGCAATTTTGATCTTATCATTAACTCTACGTCAGCCAGTTTGTCGGGTTTGGTTCCTGCCATTTCACCAGCATTAGTGAATAAAAACACGATCTGTTATGACATGATGTATAAAGCTGATGCCACAGCATTCAATTTATGGGCTGCCGAACAGGGGGCGGAATTAGTTATCGATGGACTGGGTATGTTGGTTGGTCAGGCTGCTGAAAGCTTTAAAGTTTGGCGTGGGGTAATACCGTCGATGTCACCTGTGCTTGAAGCATTAAGAAAAACCATTAAATAAATATAATGTTGTTACCCCCTAGGCTCGGCTAGAGGGTATGCAGTACTTCTATTACTGGCTATCTGCTATATACTCATTTTTAAGCAGCACATAGTTATCGGCAGATAGCTTTAAGAACGCAATCTCATCATCTGTTAATTTTCTTGCTTGTTTTGCTGGGCTGCCTATATAAAGGTAACCACTTGCTAATATTTTTCTCGGTGGCACTAACGTACCAGCACCGATCATAACATCATCTTCAATAATCGCCCCATCAAGTACAATCGCCCCCATACCGATTAGCACGCGATCACCAATAGTGCATGCGTGTAAGAGTGCCTTATGACCGACGGTAACGTCTTCACCTATAATGAGGGGAATACCATTTGGGTTTGCTGGGCTTTTACGAGTAACGTGTAATACGCAGCCATCTTGCACATTAGTACGCGCACCAATGACGATTTTATTTACATCACCACGGGCTGCAACGAGTGGCCATATACTGGCATCTTCGTCTATAGTTATATCTCCGATTAGGACTGCAGACTTATCTACATAAGCGGAGTTGGCTAATTGCGGTGATATTCCTTGGTATTTTCGAAGTGAAGTGCTCATTATTGCCTCTATATAGTCATTAATGTTAGTCAAATGCTCAAATAGCATAGTAAACAACCAAGCTTGAAAGCGCTATATTCTTTTTTTAGAAATTACTTGCCAGTAAACGTTAGATCTCTATAATGCGACCTCACTGACACGGCAAACGTCGTTCAGTAAGGTGGTTAAAAACAACTTCGGTTACTTTTTAAACGTCCTGAATAAAGCATAATATGTGCTTGACTTCAAATCTGGTTTGCGTAAAATACGCAGCCTGACTACGACGCAAGGCGTCAATGTCAACGCTCTTTAACAATTTATTCAAGCAATCTGTGTGAGCACTTGCAGAGATATAATGACCAAATATTATATCAA
>NZ_JABSQR010000028.1 GCF_013215705.1 Moritella sp.
CGAGTAAAGCGGATACATTTAATTTTATTGGCCACAGCCGAGGTGCTTGTGAATGTATTATGGCCGCTTGGTTTCTTTACGCTTACGGTGATGAAAAGACAAGAAATACACCAGTTAATATCCTCGCGATTGACCCTGTTCCAGGACCTGGAACTTGGTGGAGTATTTTGACGCAACTACCTCCGAATGTTGTTAATTATGTTGGTATTTACTCGTGGGATCAGTCGTACAATTTAAATGTTCAAGACCATGCTTTTCAGGCTCTAGTACCTCGACCAAATGGACGAATGAGAGGCGAGGATAATAATATAACGATCCATTCGCAATCGTGGTTAGATTGGATTAAAAGATATCCTGGATGGGGGGTAATGGCAAACGAAGTACAGCAGGTAGATCCATTATTACCTGACGAAAATCGCCCTCAGCCTAAAGGCTATGAACTTTATACTTGTCGAGGAAGACATAGCACAATTGCGGGGAATACGACTGCCGATGGTAACTATGATCCAACAAATACGAGTTCGACTGTCGCGCCTGTACCCGAATTGATATACAAAATAGCCAGAGGTTATTTGACTGAATGGGGCTCGAGGTTTTCTACTCCCTGCGCTGTTGAAAAAGGCGTATTAGAGTTACGACAGGAAATTCATACCTTCCATCGTGAGTTTGACGTAATGGGCGGCGGGGCAACTCGAAACAGCACCTCTTTTCCGAATAGGCCTTATGTTCGACGTATTTCATCTATTTGGGGACGAAATCCAAATGATACTTATTACATGGATGATGTGGTTGGCGATCCACCTTATAAGCTTTCATACCCTGTTACTACGGAACGAAAAAATAAAGGTTGGGTTGATTGGAAGTTCTTATAAATAAATTTCAACTTAATTCAAATGTTTGTATTTTGGTTAGGTTTCCGCATTCCTTAGTTTTTAAAATAACGCCAATAGATGAGAATAAATATGAGTAAAATAGACGATATTAAAAGTGAGTTGTCCGAAAACAAGCTTTTTTATCATGATAGCGAAAACAATTATGTCAGGTTACTGGATACCCCAAATATTTGGGGGATGTCTTTTGGACCTGCGATAATGCCGAGGGCGATTGCACGTCAAGGTGAGTTTGAACGAGCAATCGTTGAAATTGTTCAAAAAACACGTTACCGATGTGATGTGTCGTCTCTTAATAGTCCTGATCCTGATTGGGCTAAAGCTATCTTAGGTGCAATCGATACATCATTAACAAAGCAGATGGGTAGAAGTGAACCGACGCAATTTAGATTTTTATTTGGACAAACACCCTTATACCCGATCAATGAACCTGAGAATTTAACTGATTTTAAATCTGCATTGGTTCGTCTTATACGCAGTCGTTCTCAATATTGGGAAGTCATGCCAGAATTTGTGGTGGGTCGTTTCTTTGAGCGTGTATCAGGTTCTTGGATGTCGGCGCAAAAGAAGTTTTTACCTGCTGCATTAATATCTGACTCAGATACAAAAATGACCTGGAATCATACCAAAATTATCGTCAGCGATGGTGTTGAGTCTTTGGTTGGTGGTCATAATCTAAATATGGATTTATTCAGAAGTTATCCGCCAGTTCATGATGTATCAGTGGTGGTTCATGGTGATGCAAGTTATGGATCTCAGTTATTTTTAAATGAGATGTGGAAAGCAGATATTGCTCTGTTAACTAAAGAATCATTAGATGTTGATACACTCAATTGGAATAACAGAGATGCGGAACCTGACTACCCAAGTGATCCGTTAGCACTAAGCTATGTTCAGGATTATATAAAAGAAAAACAAGGTAATGTTTTAACGGTCCATGAGACGGGTGTTCAACCAGGCTCAGATCCGGTAAGACCAGATTTAGCACCACAGCCACCAACCAGTAATATTAAAGACTTTGATTTACGCTCAATAGCAGATCTGAAGGCCTATGTATTCGAAGAACGCAGCGTCTACAATTCTTATGCTCAGTTAGATCAATATAAAAAGGCCAGTCGAATTTTAACGGTAGGTAAATATTGGACGGGTCCTAACCGAGATACTGATTTTAAAATAGGTTCTGAAATTATGAAGAAAAGCCTTATTTTAAATGCTAAAAGTAGTATTCGCATGTCACAGCAGGATGTCATTAGTGCTTGGAAAAAGAACTGGAAAGATCATGTTGTATGTCATTGGATCATTGAAGCATTATTAAAAAATGAAAATCTGAATGTTCAGATTGTCGTTTCTCCATTAGATGCAGGAGCGGGTGCAGGGGGTGATCAATACTCATTTGGATCGGGTGCCGTTCGCACATTTGAATTAATTAAATATTACATCACTCACGATGTTGATACTGATACCCTGCTTGATGATAGTGATGGAAAACGTGCCAATACATTATCGCGATTATTTGTTGCGCCATTCTTTTATACGGATCAAGTACCGTTCGATAAGCAAGACGAAGGGGAAACATATAAGTGGCCAGAATTACCAATCGAAGGTCGAACGGCGACTTTAAAAGGTAAATCGTTATCGGAAGAACCGCCTGAAAAAGGGATTATTGGTCATCCATTCTGGACGACTATTAGTGCCAGTGGTTATTTTTATGGTCGCGTGGATGCTGCGCCTGGGAATCATGCCAAGATTATGATTGTTGATGATGAGGTATGTATTGTTGGGTCTGACAATATGTACCCAGGGAATCTTTCTGAAGTTAATTATCTTATTGAAGGTGATGCGGTCGGCGAGTTACTTAAATCGTACTGGACACCGTTATGGAAATATTCTAGTCCGCATGCTCATACCGGTTAACTGAGAAGATCTTACCATTTAGGTTGCGGTAGAACCATAAAATCTGGCTTTACCGCAACGCTTACCCTGACTTTCACTAATCTACATTTAATTATCCTTTGAGTGGTGCATATAGATAATTTAAGTGCGACTTTTAGTCCTGAGTTAGCCGATTTAACTATTTATGTAATTGATGTTGCCGAAGGTGAAAAAGATCCCCCGTAAAGGCGGTCCAGGTATTACGCGTTCTGATAAACCGTATGTGTTCACTAATATGAAAAAGCACATTGGCTTACAACAGATTATTGATTTTATTGTGGATAAAGGCATGCTGGATTGCGAGTAGATAGTGGCTAAATGACTAGTGAAATAGTTGTTGAGATCGCATTATTCGAGTTGCTCTATCCCGGGTTAGTAAATGATGACTATACTCAAAAAAGTAATGGATCATTTAGATATTTGAATGATTTATACTTTTATCAGCATTTATAAATTAGAGTCATAAGAGGGATATTGATGTGCTAAAAGCTAATTTGGAACGACGTAGTTATCACCGAATGTTAATCGATTCACCGGTGCAGGTGACGGATGAAGAGCGTAATATTACTGCTATCTGTCGTGATTTAAGCGCGAGTGGCATGTCGTTAGATATATCTGAAAATTATTTTTCTTTAAACGATAGCGTGAGTATTTTTCTACCGACTGGCGATAGCCGCGTCCCACCGTTACAAGCCGAAGCAAAGGTAACTCGGATCGATAATAGTGGTGATAATTATCAAATAGGGGTGGAATTTACCAGTTTGACTTAGTCTTGGAGATTTATATTCGCGCCATCAATTCAAAGAGATGTAATTACGCTCCAATAAAAAGGCCGATAGTGTATTTTCACTATCGGCCTTGTTGTTATAACCCGTTACTTTAATCGAAGACATGTATAGAAAAGTTAAACTGCATGGTTAATGTGGTGCTAATTAAGCGCCAATTTTAGCGGCAATTAAATCACCCATTTGTGCGGTATTTTGCACTGGTTTCGCATTGGCATCACTGTGCAGATCGCCTGTCGCATAACCTTCTTCTAATACAAATGAAACGGCTTGTTCAATCGCTTGTGCCGCTTCTTCTTGTTTTAATGAATACCGTAACATCATTGCAGCAGATAAGATCTGAGCAATTGGATTGGCAATGCCTTTACCTGCGATATCGGGTGCTGAACCACCTGCTGGTTCGTACAAACCAAAGTCAGAATCGTTCATACTTGCTGATGGCAGCATGCCCATCGAACCTGTGATCATTGCACATTCATCAGAGATGATATCGCCGAATAAGTTGCCACAAAGCAGCACATCAAATTGCGATGGATCTTTGATTAACTGCATTGCTGCGTTGTCGACATAGATATGTTCTAGTTCAACTTCTGGGTATTCTTGGGCAATTTCAATGACCACTTTACGCCATAATACAGAGGTCGCGAGTACGTTAGCTTTATCAACCGACGTTACTTTTTTACCGCGTAGTTTTGCCGCTTCAAAGGCAATACGAGCAATACGTTCAACTTCAGCGCGGCTATAAAGCATGGTATCAAAACCAGTTTCGTCAGCGCCTTCGCCTTTATTACCTTTTGGTAAGCCGAAGTAGATGCCGCCAGTTAATTCACGTACGACAACTACGTCAAAACCATTGCTTGAGATGTCTTCACGCAGTGGTGAGAATTTTTCTAAACCCGCATGAATTTTAGCTGGACGTAGATTACAAAATAGTTTGAAATGCCCACGTAATGGTAATAATGCGCCTCGTTCAGGCTGTTCTTGTGGTGGTAGTCCTTCCCATTTTGGACCACCGACAGAGCCGAATAAGATCGCATCTGAATTTTCACACGCCGTTAGTGTGCTTGTTGGTAATGGTGTACCGTGGTTATCGATCGCAATACCACCAACATCATTAAAATCATACGTTAGTTCTAAATTAAACTTACTTTGTACAGCAGCAAGTACTTTAATTGCTTCCGCCATTACTTCTGGACCGATACCATCACCTGGTAATACAGCAATATTGTGTTTTGTTACAGTCATCCTTAGCCGCCTTTTCTATCTATTATCGAATTTGTATTATTGATTTTGTTTTTTAAGTTTCTGTTGTTCTACCGCGTTGGCGCGATGGATATTATTCATTACGTGGATATAAGCCAGCGCCGACGATTCGATGATATCTGTTGCTAAGCCGATACCGTGGAATTTACGGCCTTCATACGTTGCGACAATATCGACTTGACCCAGCGCGTCTTTACCTTCACCTTTTGCAGTGATGTGATAATCGGCAATATCGATATCGAAGCCAGAAATACGGCTTAAACATTTATAAACAGCATCAACCGGACCATTACCTATCGCCGCTTCAGTATCTGTACGAGATTCCCCCGTTGTTTCTAATCGTGAAATTAAGCTAATTGTTGCGGTTGCTTTCACACCAGAACCGGACTGAACACTGAGATAATCTAATTTAAAATGTGCTTCATCTTCGTGCAAGTTATTAAAGAAAATTAATGCTTCAAGGTCATAATCGAATACTTGGCCCTTTTTATCCGCCAGTTGTAAGAAGCTTTCATACAGCTCTTCAAGATTATAATCATTGTCGGTATAACCCAGCTCTGCCATACGATGTTTAATCACATGACGACCAGAACGTGAGGTTAGGTTCAACTTGTTTTGCGTTAGACCAATGCTTTCTGGGGTAATAATTTCGTAAGTATTTTTTGCTTTCAGTACGCCATCCTGATGAATACCTGAGGAGTGTGAAAATGCGTTAGCTCCCACAATCGCTTTATTCGCCTGTACTGGCATGTTGCAGAGTTGACTGACTAGCTGGCTGGTTCGGTAAATTTCGTGTGCGTTAATATTGGTGGTTTTACCTAATAAATCTTGGCGTGTGTGCAAGATCATGGCTATTTCTTCTAATGAACAGTTACCTGCGCGTTCACCAATACCATTGATAGTACATTCGATTTGACGAGCACCTTGCTGTATGGCAGCAATGGAGTTCGCTACCGATAAGCCAAGGTCATCATGACAATGTACCGAGATCACTGCTTTATCAATATTTGGCACACGATTGAATAAGTCGGTGATGATGCCGCCGAATTGCGATGGCACGGTATAACCAACGGTATCTGGAATGTTAATCGTGGTGGCTCCGGCTTTAATGGCTTCTTCAACCATACGACATAGATTATCGATTGGGGTACGGCCGGCATCTTCACAAGAAAACTCAACGTCATCTGTATAGCGACGGGCATGTTTAATGGCGTGGCGACCCATTTGGAGCACATCGTCAAAGCTACGTTTTAGTTTACTTTTAACATGAATATCAGATGTTGAAATAAAGGTATGAATACGAAAGTCTTTAGCAACTGACAGCGCTTGGGCTGCAGCGTCAATATCTTTTTCAAGCGCGCGAGAAAGGGCGCAAACACGACTATTTTTAATATTACGTGCAATCGTCTGCACGGATTCGAAATCACCAGGTGATGAAATTGGAAAACCAACCTCCATTACATCAACACCTAGGCGCTCAAGTGCAAAGGCGATTTGTAATTTTTCTTTTACGGTTAAGCTTGCAGATAATGCTTGCTCTCCATCTCTCAAGGTCGTATCAAAAATAATAACCTGGTCTGACATTATGAATCCTTCAATTTGCCGTTATATAGACTCGCTTTAGCCATCTATATGTATAAATTAATTTTATGCTTTAATCATTACAGGCTTGGTTGTTTTTTGTCAATTGATTTATCCCCAGCTACTGGCAGATACACAATATAGGCAAGCCGTAAGACCAGCGTGGCTATATTACTTTATCACATAGCGAAATTAGACCTTTCTTTGATCTATGCCACACTTAAATTAGGTATTTTATCGTGGAGTGAGATATGTTATTTAAAAATGAACAAGGCGAGATGGTTGAGCTTGCAGATGACTTAACACTGAAAGAATTAACTGATATGGGGATTGATATATCTTTAGTTGAAAGAGACTGTGATGAACCATTAGACAGTTGGTCGCATTTAGCCAGTCACTAGCGACATTTAACTTATTATTTTCGAGCGTAATGACTAAATAAGTTGTAACTTGTGGTTAAACCACCAGTGTATAACTAAAATGACGATATTATTGGATTGTTTAGTGTTAAATAGATTATAAAATCTTCATTTATTTTACAAATGAAATTTTACAGGCTACCCTCTCTGGCTTACAAGTGTAAGCCGAATTTCGTTTGCGCCCGAATTAACATGAGAAATAGACATGAGTCAGCATTTCGTAAATCAGATCCTTGCAAGGATTGAGAAGTATCAAGATAAAACAGCCCTGAAGAGTAAAACGAAAACCGGTTGGGATCGCGTTAGCTGGAAACAGATGGGTGAACGTATCGAAGGTCTGGCAAATAACTTACTTAATCGTGGGCTTAAAGTTCAGGATAGCGTGGGTATTTGGTCAAATAATTTACCAGAATGGACGATTGCCGATCTAGCGCTGCAGCAGTGTCGAGCCGTTTCGGTACCACTTTATCCAAGCAGTACTTCATCACAAGCTGAATATATAATTAATGATGCTAATATTACCTGCATGTTTATTGGTGATAAAGCGGAGTTAAAACTCGCCTTACCCTTACTTGATAAATGTGAATCGCTGCAATCCCTTATTGTGTTTTCTTCGACTGTTAATTTACCTGATGATCCTCGTGTTGTTGCTTATGCCGATATGCTCGCGTTCACACCTAATAGCTCATCATCTATAGCGCTATCACAACGTATTGAACAAGCTAGATCAGATGATCTTGTGACCTTGATTTATACCTCTGGTACCACCGGAGAACCGAAAGGCGTGATGCTTGATTATGCTAACATTAAAGCTGCATTAGCAGCGAATGAGTCCGAAACGCGTTTAGAAGAAAATGATGTTTCATTAGCATTCTTACCGTTAAGCCATGTGTTTGAACGTATTTGGACGTTTAATACATTGTTATGGGGCGCCGAAAATACTTACCTGAAAGATCCTGCGCGCATTCAAAAAGCCTTAACCGATACCCAGCCTACTGTGATGTGTGCTGTGCCTCGTCTGTATGAGAAAATCCATACAACGATGATGAATAAAGTTGAGAATGCCCCGGCAGCCCGTAAAAAATTATTTCATTGGGCTGTTCGCGTCGGTAAGCAACGCTTTGCAGCACAACAAGCGGGTACGTCTGTGTCGCCATTATTGCAACTGCAACATGCGATCGCTGATAAATTGGTATTTACTAAATTGCGCGCCGTATTTGGTGGCAATGTACGCTTCTTCCCTTGCTCGGGTGCAAAACTCGATGATGAAGTTAACTTATTTTTCCAATCAATCGGTATCCACATTAAATATGGCTACGGCATGACAGAAACTGTGGCGACAGTGAGCTGTTATTCGAAAGACTTTAAACTCGGATCGATTGGTTCGGTGTTACCGGGTATTGAAGTGAAACTGGGCGCTGAAAACGAGATCTTGATTAAAAGCCCGACTGTCATGCGCGGTTACTTCAACAAGCCAGAAGAAACGGCAAAAACCTTTGACGGTGAATGGTTGAAAACGGGTGATGCAGGGGCGATTGATGAAAATGGCTACTTGTATATTACCGACCGTTTGAAAGATTTAATGAAAACAGAGTGTGGTAAATATATTGCCCCACAATTAATCGAAGGTACGTTAGGTCGTGATCGTTTCATTGAACAAGTCGCCGTATTTGCGGATGCCAGAAAATATGCCTCGGCCTTGATTGTGCCTGCACAAGAAGCAATTGAAGAATATGCTAAAACACTGAATCTAAAATACGAATCATATGTTGAATTACTTAAGCATACTAAGATAGTTGAATTGCTTGATGAGCGTGTTAAAGAAATGCAGAAAGAGTTGGCTAAATTTGAGCAAGTGAAGAAATTTAAGCTCATGGCCTCACCGTTTACCAATGAAAAAGGTGAGCTAACACCGACGCTTAAGTTAAAACGTAAAGTGATTCAACAGCGTTATAGTAGCTTGATCGAAAGTATGTATAGCACTGTTAAAAAAGGAAAAAATATAAAACCTTAAGCTTTTTTCCTACCATAATAATCCCGTTATGCACTGTTAAGGTGACTTACAACGGGATTGTTATGTCTAGATCACATTTATTACTGAGTGAACCTTTACTGCTCTAGCACTTTCTTCCATTTATTACTGAGCCTAGTAAAATATTCACCCCATTGTTATTGATCTGAACTAATCTTAATTGAATATGGATTAAGCAGATTGGTAACAACGGATAGTGCTAATTATGGACAAGTTCAATACTGGGAATACTTCACATCAATGGCGTAAAATTGTTCTTACCTTCATTGCGGTTGGTAGCTCACTAGCACTGTTTTTTTGTATCTATCTTTTCGCGTTTTCGAGTAATGCAATCTGGTTCTTTTTATTAGCATTACGCCATACGATCATCTTAACGCCTACTTCCGTATTCATTACTATTTTTGTCAGCGTTATTAGTGTTATTTGTATCTATAAAACAAGTAACTACAGGACGAGTCTGCGAAAAACTAATTTGGAGTTATCCCGCTTACAAGGGCGACTTGTAGAGCTGGATTTATCGGTATATTTAGATAATTGCACAGGACTCGCCAATCGATTTAAATTTCTAGAAATGCTCGATAGCAGAATGGCAGAAGGGCAAGGTAATACCGCGTTATGTATTTTAGATCTCGACGACCTTAAAGATATTAATGATACTTTAGGTCATAATGTCGGCGATCAAGTCATCGCTATTATCGCGCAACGCATTAAATTATCGTTAGATTACCCTCTGCAACCTAACATGTATAAAACCGATATCTTTCGTATTGGTGGCGATGAATTTGCCATATTAATAATGGGTTTTTCAGATGCTGAAGATATCGCGCCTATCTTGAACCAATTGCTTAAAAATATCCGTCGCAAAATTCAATTGTCTGGTGAGAGTATCGTTATCGGTGTCAGCATCGGTGTCAGTATTAGTCCTGAGCATGGTACGTGTAGAGACTCATTATTGAAAAAAGCGGATATGGCTATGTATAAAGTCAAAGAGTCAGGCAAGCATGGTGTGGCTTTTTTTAAACCTGAGTACATGCGCGAATTGGAATACCGAGTCCATCTTGAGCAAGAACTTAATCAGGCGATTATCAATGGTGAATTTGAAATCTATTATCAACCGATCATTGATATATCAACAGAAAAAGAACTAGGCTTTGAAGCGTTAATTCGTTGGAATCATCCTGTTCGTGGTTTAGTGCCCCCCGATGACTTTATTCCTGTGACTGAACAAACGGGTCTTATCGTGACTATAGGTCAATGGATCATTAAACAAGTTTGCAGTGATTTAGCGTTATTACAGATTCACAATCCTGAGTACTTCATTGCGATCAATATCGCCCCACAACAACTTGCAGATAATGCTTTCGTACATAACGTCAGGAGTATTTTAGCGAGTTATTCTTTATCCGCCGCTCAGATCCATTTTGAGATAACTGAAACCACATTAATGAATGCAGATAGTGATAACTTGCGCGTATTACGCGAATTAAATAATTTAGGCATCAAGTTATGGATTGATGATTTTGGTACTGGTTATTCTTCATTTAGCTATCTGCATAAATTTAAGTTCTATGGTATTAAGTTGGACCGTAGCTTTATTGAAGGTGTCGTTGAGTCGGAACGTAGTCAAAAAATAGTGAAAGGTATTTGTGCTATGGCTGAGGCTTTAAAGTTAGAGTTGCTGGGTGAGGGCATTGAGCATCCAGGGCAAGCAGAATTCTTACTTAAACAAGGTTGTTTTAAGGTACAGGGATACTGGTACGCAAAACCTATGTCGTTATCAACGTTACATATGTGGTTGGCGAATCGAAATGAAAATTATGCGGCTGAAATGATAGACCAGCCATCAGTATAGTTAATTATATCGTTGTTCGATAAATTGTTTGTTTTAAAATAGCTGTGTGTTATCACATGGGTAACTTACCGTAGGCGATATTTTTTGATTTTAAATCAATGTGTTGCTGGTGTGTATCTCTTTATTTCCTCCGTGTTTCCGGCCGAAATATATCGTTCTAAGTAATGATGATGAATTTTTTTAATATTTAATTTCTTATATTGCTTTTAAAGATGATTTTATTTTGTTAATTTTAATAAATAAACCAATAAAAATAAAGTTAAATCTAATTCAATGGGAAGTTTAAACTTGTAACTAATTTGTTACAATGTCGACAGTTGTCAAACTAGAATTAGGAAATGGGCCGGGAGGGCCTGCTTATGGAAATGTTGTCTGGTGCCGAAATGGTAATCCGCTCACTGGAAGATGAGGGTATTGAGCATATCTTCGGTTATCCTGGTGGCTCTGTTCTTGATATTTATGATGCGTTATTCGAATCAAGTCAAATTGAACATTTTTTAGTACGTCATGAGCAAGCTGCAGTACATGCTGCAGATGGTTATGCACGTTCAACAGGGAAAGTTGGTACCGTCCTAGTTACATCAGGACCGGGGGCGACAAACTGTATTACTGGTATTGCTACCGCGTATATGGATTCAATTCCGCTGGTTGTCTTATCGGGTCAGGTTCCTACGTCAATGATCGGTAACGATGCATTCCAGGAAACGGACATGATGGGTGTATCTCGCCCTGTTGTAAAACACAGTTTTTTATGTAAAACAGCTTCTGAGATCCCAGAAGCAATCAAAAAAGCGTATTATATCGCGTCAACAGGTCGTCCTGGACCTGTGGTCATCGATTTACCAAAAGATACGCAAAACCCGTTAGCTAAATTTCCGTACAAATACCCTGAAAACGTATCTATGCGTTCATATAACCCAGTTACATCGGGTCATAAAGGACAAGTGCGTAAAGCCGTTAAAGCGATTGCAACGGCTAAAAAACCAGTACTTTATGTTGGTGGCGGCGCGGTAATTGCGAATGCTGAAACACAAGTACTTAAATTTGCAGAACAGTTAAACCTACCAGTAACGAATACCTTGATGGGGCTGGGTATCTTCCCTGGTACGCATCCACAAAATGTCGGTATGTTAGGTATGCATGGTACGTTTGAAGCGAACAAAACCATGCACAACTCAGATCTTATCATTTGTTTAGGCGCACGTTTTGATGATCGTGTCACCAATGCGATTGATAAATTCTGTCCAGAAGCAAAAATTATTCATGTTGATATCGACCCTACATCAATCTCTAAAACAGTACACGCTGATATTCCCATTGTTGGTTCTATCGAAGTGGTTGTTGAGCAGATGCTTGAGGTTATTGAAGAGTTGGATGTTACCGCGAACGAAGAAGAACGTGCTGCTTGGTGGAAACAAATTGATAGCTGGCGTACTAAAAAATGCCTTAGCTATGAAACCGGGTTGTCAATTAAACCGCAAGCGGTTATCGAAGGCTTATATAAACATACAGAGGGTAAAGCGATTATTACCTCGGATGTAGGCCAACATCAAATGTTTGGTGCCTTGTATTACCCGTACGATAAACCACGCCAATGGATCAACTCCGGCGGTCTAGGGACGATGGGCTTTGGTTTTCCTGCAGCTATGGGCGCTAAAATTGCCAACCCAGACAAGATAGTATGTTGTATTTCTGGTGATGGTTCTATTCAAATGAACATCCAAGAATTATCTACCTGTCTGCAATACGGTATTGCCGTGAAGATTATCACCCTGAATAATGGTGCGCTAGGCATGGTTAAACAGTGGCAGAAAATGTTCTATGATGGCCGTCATTCTCACTCTTATATGGAGTCTATGCCTGATTTTGTTAAGTTAGCGGAAGCTTATCATCACGTTGGTATTCAGGTGAGTAAACCTGAAGATCTTGATAAAGCCTTTGCTGAGTGCTTCTCGGAAGAAAACAAAAATCGTGTTGTATTCATGGATATTATTATTGATCCAGAAGAGCATGTATATCCGATGCAAATTAAATATGGCGCAATGGACGATATGTATTTAAGTAAGACGGAGAAAACCACCTCATGAGACGTATAATTTCAGTATTAACAGAAAATGAATCAGGTGCTTTGTCCCGAATCGTTGGTTTATTTTCACAACGTGGTTACAATATTGAGTCTTTGACTGTATCAACGACTGATGATGACACGCTTTCGCGTTTAACCTTGGTTACAAATGGTGATCGGGCTGTTGTCGAGCAGATCATGAAGCAATTGAATAAGCTGATTGATGTGCTAAAAGTGAGTGATCTTACCGAAGGTCCGCATATTGAACGTGAGCTGTTATTAATTAAAGTAAAAGCATCCGGTTTTGTCCGTGCTGAAGTGAAGCGTACATCGGATATTTTCCGTGGTCAAATTGTCGATATCACTGATTCTTTATATACCGTACAACTGACCGGTGATAGCGATAAGCTTGATGCCTTTATTAAAACATTAGCATCGAGCACTGAAATTGTTGAAGTTGTTCGAAGTGGTGTTTGTGGTATCGCTCGTGGTGAGCGTTGTCTAAAAGCATAATCTCGCTTTTATGTGTATAAAAAAGCCAGCCCATGTTATGTGGGCTGGCTTTTTATTTTTCTTAATTTTATATTAAAGTCACTTATACTAATTTAGATATTTCACTATCAAATAAATTTTTCATTAAACCAACGAATTCTTCGATAAACGCCATTTGCTCATGGCTTGGTGATACATTCCAAGCACTCGATAATACTTCTTCTAAATCACCGACAATAGCATCTATCTCACGAATAATAACAAAGCGATGCTTTTCAGTAAGCTGCTGATGTTGACTGCAAACCGTCATGGTATTATTGGCGATATGTTCGGAAAAGATATCCCCAATCGTGTCAGTGCTTGAAGTGCCTTGCTGGCTATGGTGTTCAAAAATAGCTAAGTTATCAGCTAAAAAGTGAATTAGCTGAATATAACCATCACTGTTTGTTATCATAATTATCTACCGCTTAAAATATAAATATCACATGCTATGGTACAGCTTCGCACTCATCGCACTCATCGCCCTCGCGGCATGATGGCGCTACGTGCGTATAAACATGTATAAGGTTTGATTATGCGCTGACCACTTTGATAGGTAAAGTAGAACAGAAAACAAAGCGTTGTTTTTTGTTCTACTTTGCGTAATATCAATAATTTGGTCAGATAATTGTCAACAGATTCATATTAATAGTTATAAATCGGTATATGGGGTGCGATTAATTAAATCGTGAGAAATCAGGTTTACGCTTTTGCATAAAGGCGCTTACTGCTTCTTTTGATTCTTCACTTTCGAGTGCTGCTGAGAAGTACTCAAGCTCAACGTCGATGACTTTTTCGATTTGGTTAATCAACTCGGCTTTCATCAATTTTTTGGTATTACGTAACGATGCAGGCGCTTTCGCCGCTAGCTTTAGTGCACTTTTTTCAGCCATTGCAAATAATTCATCAGCGGGAAGTACTTTGTTAGCCAGACCGATTTCTAATGCGGTTTGCGCATCAAATTTATCTGCAAGCAACATCAATTCGGCGGCGCGTTGATGACCGGCAAGACGCGGTAATATAAGACTAGCGGCATATTCTGGTACGGCGGCAAGGTCAGTAAATGGCAGGCGCAGTACGGTGTTATCGGCTAGGTACACGAGGTCACAATGCATGAGCATCGTGGTACCAATACCGATAGCTGGCCCCGCTACTGCGGCAATGACTGGTTTTGAGAAGTGTAATAATGCCAGCATATACTGCACCAGTGGCTGATCTTTAGAGAAGCCCATACCATTCATGAAATCAGCCATGTCATTACCAGCACTGAAACAACTTTCTGAACCGCGCAGTATCACCACTCGTACAGCTGGGTTGTTATCAGCCTGACGAAAAGCCTCCGCTAGCTCGGTATAAAACGCGCCGTTAAATGCATTGAGTTTATCTAATCGATTGAGGGTTAACGTTAATACGCCTTGTTCATTTAACTGTGTCAGTAAATAAGTTGCCATTTTATGTTCCTGCTAATGGTTTTTTGGAATAACTATTTTGCCATGTAAGTATGTCGAATTACACTATAAATGTTAAAGTTAGGTGTTAATTTTGTTGGTAAGGTTTGTTTTATTTGTTGTATAGACTCGAGGTGGTGAGTTTGCATATAACGAAAAGGAATAAAAAATCATTATTTATTCTTTGTGGTTATCGTTAACAGTCGTTAATCTTTACCTAATTCAGCACAGTGGAAGCCGTAATATGCTATTAAAGGAACTATCATCATTGACGAGTCCGTTGAGTGGACCGCAGTTATCACAATTGCAATTAGCACTTAATGATTTGTCACCAACGCAAACCGCGTGGGTGAGTGGGTATTTGGCAGGGATAAGCCAAGCATCTGGAACTCAAGTACAGGCACAAGGCGCGGTTTCTCAACCTGCGCAACGTGTCACTATTTTATTTGGTTCACAAACCGGTAATGCCAAAGGCGTAGCGGAAGAACTTTATCAGCAAGCGCAAGCGCAAGGTATCGCAGCCCGACTTGTGAATATGGCAGATTATAAAGCCAAAGAATTGAAAACAGAATCGCATTTGCTGATTGTCGCGAGTACCAATGGTGAGGGTGAAGCGCCAGATGATGCTGTTACTTTCCATGAGTTCTTAGCCTCTAAAAAAGCCCCTAAAGTACCAGAGCTTAAATACAGTGTCTGCGCATTAGGCGATACAAGTTATGAGTTCTATTGTCAAACCGGTTTGGAGTTTGATGAGCGCTTAGCTGCACTGGGTGCTGAAGCGGTTGTCGCACGTGCTGACTGTGATGTTGATTATGATGATATGGTTGCTGCGTGGAGCGAACAGGCTCTTGCCGCAGTTAAAGCAACGCTAGAAGAAGCAACAACGACGGCAGCACCGATTGCTGCTGTGGCGTCAAATCATGTTGCTAATACCTATACAAAAAAGAAGCCATTTAAAACCGAACTATTAGTGAATCAAAAGATCACTGGGCGTTTCTCTGCTAAAGATATTCGTCATGTTGAAATTGCATTAGATGATTCTGGTATTAGTTATCAAGCTGGCGATGCGTTAGGGATCTGGTTTAAGAATGATCCTGTGCTTGTCGATGCTATTTTAGACCAACTGGAATTAGATGGTACCGAAACGGTTACCGTCGCAAATGAAACTGACAATTTACGCGATGCTCTGATTAATCGTTTCGAATTAACCCAGAGTTATCCAAGTTTCATCCAGACTTATGCTGAACTATCTGGTTCGAAGAAATTAGCTAAATTACTCGATGATAAAGCAGCCTTACGTCACTATTGTTATGGTCGTCAAATCTTAGATGTGATTGATGAAAAGAAAGCAAAATTAACCGCCGAGCAACTACTGAGTGGACTACGCAAGATAACGCCACGTCTTTACTCCATTGCTTCAAGTCCTAATGAAGCGGAAGGTGAAGTGCATTTGACTGTTGCTGTAGTTGATTATCAGCAAAACGGTGAACAGCGTATTGGTGGTGCTTCTGGTTTCCTTCAACGTCTTGAAGAAGGCGCTGAGATTGAGATTTTTGTTGAACACAACGATAACTTCCGTCTACCAAGTAACGATGACACACCTGTGATCATGATTGGTCCTGGTACCGGGATCGCACCATTCCGTGCTTTTGTACAAGAGCGCGACGTACGTGAAGCCGCAGGTAATAATTGGTTATTCTTTGGTAACCAGCACTTTACTGATGATTTTCTGTATCAAACTGAATGGCAGGGGTACTTGAAATCGGGTCTATTGACTAAGATGGATGTGGCTTTCTCACGCGATCAAGCAGAGAAAGTTTATGTGCAAGACCGTTTACGTGAAAATGCCGCAGAGCTGTATGCCTGGTTAGAGCAAGGCGCTCATGTTTATGTCTGCGGTGACGGCGATAGAATGGCGAAAGATGTCAATGAAGCATTGATCGAGATTGTAGCAGAGCAAGGTAAATTAGCGCGTAGCGAAGCAGAAGAGTATGTTGCTGAACTACGTCGAAATAAACGTTATCAGAGGGATGTTTACTGATGAGCGACAAGAAATTAGCGGTTAATGAACGCATTAAAACAGAAAGTAATTTTTTACGCGGCACCATTGCTGAAGGCTTAGCAGATCAAATCACTGGCGGACTGTCAGATGATGATATGCAATTAACGAAATTTCATGGTTTTTATCAGCAAGATGATCGTGATATTCGTGCCGAGCGTCAGAAACAAAAGTTAGAACCTCGTCATAGCTTTATGCTACGAGCGCGTGTCCCGGGTGGTATTTGTACTCCTGAGCAATGGTTAGAGATAGATCGTATTGCCAGTGACTTAACTATCTATGGCAGTATCCGTCTGACGACACGTCAAACATTTCAGTACCATGGTATTTTAAAGCCACAAGTGAAGCCATTGATCCAAGCATTAGGCTCGGTTAACTTGGATTCGATTGCCGCCTGTGGTGATGTGAACCGTAATGTAATGTGTACACCGAACCCGGTTGAATCTGCATTACACCAAGAAGCTTATGCGTGGGCTATTCGTTTAAGTGATGATTTATTACCAAACACCAATGCCTATGCAGAATTATGGCTAGACGGTGAAAAAGTGCATAGTAATGAAGTTGAACCTATGTATGGGCCAACTTACTTGCCACGTAAATTTAAGATTGCCGTCGCTATTCCACCACACAACGACGTGGATATTCATGCCAATGATTTAAACTTTGTGGCGATTGGCGATAACGGTAAGCTCGCTGGTTTCAATATATTAGTGGGCGGCGGTATGGGGACAACCCATGGTGATGTGAATACTTTCCCGCGTTTAGCGGATGATTTTGGTTTTGTAAAACCAGAAGATGCAGTTGAAATCGCGAAAGCGGTATTAACGGTACAACGTGATTGGGGTTGCCGTACTGATCGTAAACGTGCACGTTTGAAATACACCCTGGAAGACCATGGTGTGGATAAATTCCGTGCAGAAGTCGAATTACGTTCAGGTATTAAATTTGAAACACCAAAAGCCATTGAGTTTACCACTCGTGGTGATCGCTTTGGTTGGATCAAAGGCATTGATAATAAATGGCATTTAACGCTATTTATTGAAAATGGTCGTATCATTGATACCGAAACCCATCCGATTAAAACCGGGTTAGTTGAAATTGCTAAGATCCACCAAGGTGATTTTAGAATGACCGCCAACCAAAACTTAATCATTGCTGGTGTGGCAGAGCAAGATAAAGAACAAATCGAACGTCTGGCACGTTTATATGGCCTGTATTCAGATGAAATAAGTCAGCAACGCTTGAACTCAATGGCGTGTGTTGCACTGCCGACATGTGCGTTAGCGATGGCTGAAGCAGAGCGTTATTTACCATCATTGGTGACTAAAGTTGAGGGTTTACTAACAAAACACGGCATTCCTGATGAACACTTTGTGATGCGTATGACCGGTTGTCCCAATGGTTGTGGTCGTCCATTCTTAGCGGAAGTTGGCTTTGTTGGTAAAGGGCCTGGTAAATACAATATGTATTTGGGCGCGAAGAATAACGGCATGCGTTTGAACAAGATGTACCGAGAAAATATTGGTGAAGCAGAGATCTTAGCGATCCTTGATACATTAATTGCAGAATGGGCAAGTAATGCCTTACCTGATGAACGTTTTGGTGATTTTGTGGTGCGCAGTGACGTGATTAAACCTGTGATTATTGCGTCGAGAGATTTCCATGGCTAAATTGAACTTAGATGAATTATTAACGTTAGATAAGGCAGGCCAGAAAGCAGCTTTAACCGTGGTTAATGCTCAGTTAGAAGAGATGACCGCGCAGCAACGTGTTGATTGGGCTGTTACTGAGCTGGGTGACAAATTAGTATTGTCATCGAGCTTTGGTATTCAAGCTGCCGTGAGTTTACATTTGCTAACGCAGTTTAAAGCTGATATTCCGGTGATTTTAACCGATACCGGGCACTTATTCCCGGAGACATATCAGTTTATTGATAAGTTAACTCAACAACTCAGCCTTAATTTACAGATATATAGCGCGCCGCAGTCTGCTGCTTGGCAGGAGTCGCGTTATGGTAAATTGTGGGAACAAGGTGTTGAGGGCATTACCCAATACAATGTGCTTAATAAAGTTGAACCAATGAAACGCGCACTGAAAGAATTGGGTGCACAAGTATGGTTTTCTGGTTTACGTCGTAGTCAGTCATCAAGTCGCGAAGCGTTACCGGTATTGTCTATTCAAAATGGCTGTTTTAAATTTTTGCCTATTATTGATTGGACCAATAAAGACATTCATTATTATCTGCAAGATAACGGGTTGAGTTATCATCCGTTGTGGGAACAGAACTATGTCTCAGTCGGTGATGTGCATACATCACGACCACTGGAAGCAGGCATGACGGAAGAAGAAACACGCTTCTTTGGTTTAAAGCGTGAGTGTGGTCTACATGAAGAAAATGATGAAGTGGCTGGCAGCGGAATTTAAGTTCAAGCTGCCGCTGATATCGCTTGGTTGTTAATAAAGCTTAGTTCTGACTCGTTAGAACTAAGCTTTTTGCCATTCAGGGATCGCGTTATCAATCGGCGCTGCTTGAGGTGCCGATTGTTTTTGCTCTTTTTCATCTTCTGCTGTTGATTTCTGTGCTTCATCTAATTCTTTCTGCAACTCTTCTATTTTTTTCTTGGTTTTATCCCAGCCTGATTCGGCACCTTGTTTTAAGGATTCGAACCACTCATCGCCGTGTTCCGCACTTTCTTCTAATAGTTCATCTGTTTTACTCTTCGCGGCTTCCATG
Organism: Moritella sp.; assembly: GCF_013215705.1. Taxonomy (GTDB): domain Bacteria; phylum Pseudomonadota; class Gammaproteobacteria; order Enterobacterales; family Moritellaceae; genus Moritella. Next base: position 19,592 of record NZ_JABSQR010000028.1, read on the forward strand.
GCTTTATTTGTTGCTACTTTGGTTTTATCCCATGCTTCTCCCATCGCTTCTTTAGAGGCATCCCACGCGTCGTCTGCGCTACTGGCTTGCGTCGTAAATGTCGAAAAGCAACTGGCTAGGCTGATTATTAAAATGGCCATTTTTTTCATCATCACTCGCTTATCTTTCATAGGATTGTTTATATAACTAAATTGTAGCAAATATTGCTGGCCAGCGTCATCCCTCAATGGATATACACTTATTATTACTGTGATGGGATTAATGCAAAATGCAATCGGTACGTTGCACTACAGCTGTTGTCTATCGCGTCGCGTTTGATGACGTTATATTAGTATGTTAGCTACAAAAAAAGCCAAGTACGAGACTTGGCTTTTTGATAATGGTTCGCAGACTCAACGCAAACGAGTCAATCGATATAGCGTGTTTTAGCTTACTTAACTGGGATCGCTTTTAAGATCGCCAGTAAGTATTTCCAGAACATATCAACAGTGGCGATATTTACTTTCTCATCAGGTGAGTGTGGGAAGCAAATGGTTGGACCGAATGATGCCATGTCCATCGTTGGGTATGAAGTCTTGAATAAACCACATTCTAGACCTGCATGGATAACCATGATTTTTGGTACAGAACCAAACTCTTTTTCATATACGTCACGCATGATCTGCATCACTGGTGAACTGGTATCTGGTTTCCAACCTGGGTAAGCACCGTCAAATTTCACGTCGGCCCCCGCAAGTTCAAATACCGATGCGATCATTTCTTGTGCATCAAGACGGCAAGAGTCAGCTAAAGAACGGATCAAGCATTGAATATGCACTGTTTTACCGCGTGATTGAATTACACCAAGGTTAGATGATGTTTCAACTACACCTTCAATCTCATCACTCATGCGCAGTACACCATTGAATACACCGTTAAGTGCAGTGATAAGGCGAGTCTGGCAATCTTGAGTCATCACTGTTGGTTCATTTGGAACTGGGATCAGTGAGATTGTGAAATCAGGTTCTGTCGCTGTAAGCTCTTTTTTAATTGTTTTAGCAAAGAATTCTAAACACGCTTTAAACTCTTCTCGTTGTGCTGGCGCAACAGTAATAACTGCAAAAGATTCACGTGGAATTGCGTTACGTAGTGACCCGCCGTTAATCTCAACAAGGCGAACACCCATATCGCGACCCGCTTCTTTTAAAAAACGAGCCAGTAATTTGTTGGCATTACCGCGACCAAGGTGAATATCAACACCTGAGTGGCCGCCTTTTAGGCCAGAAATAGATACTTCAAATGTTTGGTGATCCGTCGGCGTGTCTTCACGTTCGATAGAAAAAGACACTGTGGTATCGATGCCGCCCGCACAACCCATGTATACTTCGCCTTCGTCTTCTGAATCGGTGTTTAGTAGGATGTCACCTTCTAACCAACCAGCTTCAAGACCAAACGCGCCAGTCATACCTGCTTCTTCATCGATAGTGACAAGGACTTCGAGTGGACCATGTTCAATATCGTTTGAAAAGATGACGGCAAGACTTGCAGCTAAACCAATACCATTATCAGCTCCGAGTGTTGTACCGCGGGCTGTTACCCATTCGCCATCAACATAGGCATCGATAGGGTCAGTAATAAAGTTATGCTCGGTGTCAGAATTTTTTTGCGGAACCATGTCCATGTGCGCTTGTAATACCACACCCTTACGATCTTCCATACCAGCGGTCGCGGGTTTACGTAGGATAAGGTTGCCCACTTTGTCTTCTTTACATTCAACGTTATGATCTTTCGCTAATTGTTGGATCCACGCAGAGACCTTTTCTTCATGCTTTGAAGGACGTGGATTGGCACACATTTGCTCAAAAATATTCCAGACAACTTGCGGTTCTAAATTACTTAAATTTGCCACTACAGTAGCTCCTTAGTTGGAATTAATCATCATACTTAGCATGAGACAAAGGATGTTCCAGTTTATTGAGATAGTAAAGCGTAATATTCTAAATCCACTGTGTTAATCTATAGTTATGCGATACCGTAAACAAGTTGTCGCATTATCACACTCCATAAGAGGTAATCGCTAGCTAATAACTTGTCCTGATGGTCAAGTACTGGTATCTTTACGGGTTGCAAATTGCGTGTGCAAAGTCGAATTTTTTGTACGTAACCCTTCGTTGATGATTTTATATAGCTATACCTTAGTTCGTTCGCTAAGTGTATATAGAGGTTGGTTAAATGAGTGATAAATTTATAGTATCTTGGGATGATTTACAGCGTGATACGCGTAAACTTGCTCGTAAACTTCTTCCTACAACACAGTGGAAAGGTATCATTGCGGTTAGTCGTGGTGGTTTAGTACCTGCAGCCATTCTTGCGCGTGAATTAGACTTACGTCATGTTGATACTGTATGTATCTCAAGCTACGACCACGATCATCAGCGTGATATGACGGTATTAAAATCAGCACCGGGTGATGGTGAGGGCTTTATTATTATTGATGATTTAGTTGATAGTGGTGAAACAGCGAAGAAAATTCGCCAGATGTACCCTAAAGGTAAATTTGTTACTGTCTATGCGAAGCCTCTTGGTGAGCATTTAGTTGATGATTTTGTTACTGCTATTAGCCAGGATACTTGGATTGAGTTACCTTGGGATATGGCAATTGAATTTGTAGAACCAATCTGCAAACAAGGTTAATTAAACTACCGAGAATATAGGTCAGTCTGCATTCTTGTTATTAAACAGTGTCGTAACTTGCGACACTGAGTTTTGTCGATATTATACACTGTAAAAGACTTGTTTTTCAGTCGTATTATTTGACCTGCATCTATTGTTAACTATACTTAGTAGTTATCCCCCAACATTTATAGTGAATCATTTATAGCGTATAACTCATCACGAACAGCACATAAGAGATAATCATTATGGTAATAGCGACTGACCCAAATTTGATTTATTTTCGTAAACGTATTCGTATTTTAAATGCTCTAGGCCCTTATTTAAGAGAACATAATTGCCAACCTACCTCTTTTTACTTCGATTGCTTTAGTGTCTGTATTGATGCCAACATTGAACCTGATGAACGTGAGTTTTATGGTTGGTGGCTAGAAATGAATTTAGTCGATGATACGTTTGAATATCAATATCAGTTTGGCACGTATAATAAAGCCGGTGAGTGGATCGTAACGCCAATCCCTAAAGCGTTGCAACATAATGTCACAACATCACTTACTGTATTCTATGAGAAGTTATCTGTTTGTCTGACAGAGCAATTGAGCTTTAACCTAAAACCGTCCTCTATATTGGCGAAGACCTTGATCTTATCTGCGGCATAACATCCTGATTATGTCGTTGTTTTCATAAATTCAACCTGATTACTCGGTCTGATCATAAACGCAGCTGTAGATCTGATAAAAGTACAGTGTTTCACTGTACTTTCCCCGTCTATCAAGCTTCCCCCTATTGTATAAAAGTGCTTCTCAGGTCAAAATACTCATTAAGTTAGTAACGAGAATGAGTTAAATGGCTAAGAAAACCATAGTGGTGAAGTTAGGAACCAGTGTATTAACCAGTGGCACGGCAAAAATAGATCGTGCCCACATGGTTGAATTGGTTCGTCAATGTGCGCAATTGTACAAGCAAGGGCATGATATTATAGTTGTAACGTCTGGCGCGATTGCTGCTGGACGTGAACATTTAGGTGCTCCTGAATTGGCCCCCACCATGGCAAATAAGCAGATGTTGGCCGCAGTTGGTCAAAGTCAGCTTATTTTTATTTGGCAGAGCCTGTTTAATATCTACGGCCTCAATGTCGGACAGATGTTATTAACACGTGCTGATCTTGATGATCGTGAACGATTTTTAAATGCGCGCGATACCATGCGGGCATTATTAGATAACCGTATTGTGCCGATTATTAATGAAAATGATGCGGTCGCTACAGCTGAAATTAAAGTGGGTGATAATGATAATTTATCGGCACTTGCGGCTATTTTAGCGAACGCAGATATGTTAATGCTGTTAACCGATCAAGAAGGCTTGTTTACCGCTGACCCACGTAATAACCCAGATGCGAAATTGATTGAAGTTGTTGATGTGATTGATGATGAACTGCGTAAATTAGCGGGTGGCACTGTCGGCGGTCTAGGTACCGGTGGCATGGCGACCAAGTTACAAGCGGCTGAAATTGCTTGCCGATCAGGCATTGATGTAGTGATTGCGGCGGGTATTGCTGAAGATGTGGTGTTACGTGTTGCTGATGGGCAACGTGTTGGTACGTTATTCCCTTCGCATATCAGTCCACTAGAAAGCCGTAAACAATGGATCTTAGCAGGACCGACACCATCGGGTATCGTTATTATTGATGATGGCGCCGTGAATGCGGTAACGCAAAATGGCAGTAGTTTATTACCGAAAGGTATTACCGAAGTCTCGGCAACATTTAAACGTGGCGATGTGATCCAATTACAATCACTGCAGGGTAAATTACTTGGGCGCGGCATCTGCCGTTATACCAGTGATGAGCTTGCAACAATTGCAGGTTGCCATTCGTGTGATATCGAAAGCAAGTTAGGTTACGGCTACGGTGCTGTTGCCATCCATCGTGATGATTTAGTTTTATTTTAAGGAAGATAACGTGTTACAAGAATTAGGAAAAAAAGCCAAGCTTGCGAGTTATGAATTAGCCACATTAACCACGGCACAGAAGAATTACGCGCTCGAATGTATTGCGTGTGAACTAGAAAATAGCCAAGCAGAGATCTTAGTCGCGAATGCAAAAGATATTGCTGCCGGTAAAGCTAGTGGTTTAACAGATGCGTTGCTAGACCGTCTATTATTAACAGAAACAAGACTGACTGCGATCATTGCTGATGTACGTGGTGTGATAGCCTTACCTGATCCAGTTGGCGCTGAGTCTGAAGGCAAGGTTCTCGAAAACGGTCTACGTTTATCAAAACGTCGCATACCATTAGGCGTGATTGGCGTGATTTATGAAGCGCGTCCCAATGTGACGATTGATATTGCGGCGTTAAGCTTAAAAACAGGTAATGCGGCTATTTTACGTGGCGGTAAAGAAACCGTTCATTCAAATCTTGCGTTGGTAAGTGTGATCCAAGCCGCGTTAGCAAAAGCGCAGTTACCAACGGACTCGATCCAAGTAATTGCCGATCCAAACCGTGAGCTTGTAACTGCTTTATTGAAAATGGATAAATATGTCGACATGATCATCCCCCGTGGTGGTCCAGGTTTACATCGTTTATGCCAAGAGCAGAGTACGATCCCGGTGATCACCGGTGGTATGGGTATTTGTCATGCGTTTGTTGATGCATCTGCTAATGTTGAAGATGCACTGGCGATTATTGAAAATGCCAAGGTCCAACGTCCTTCGGCTTGTAATGCATTAGATACGGTATTAGTGCATAAAGACATAGCTGAAAGCTTCTTGCCATTATTAGCTGAACGTTTAGCTGCAAATGCAGTGGAATTACGTGCCGAGCCAAAAGCGCATATTGCATTATCAAATGTGAATGCAAAGAATTTACATGTGGCAACCGCTGATTGTTTTGATCAAGAATGGCTAGCGCTGGTGTTAGGCGTTAAAGTTGTCGCTGATGTTGAAGAAGCGATTATTCATATTCGTGAGCATTCAACAGAGCACTCAGATGCGATCTTAACGGATAACTTAACCAATGCGACGCGTTTCTTGAATGCGGTTAACTCAGCGGCGGTTTACGTGAATGCAAGTACGCGTTTCACTGATGGCAGCCAGTTTGGTTTAGGTGCTGAGGTTGCGGTATCAACACAAAAATTACATGCACGTGGTCCGATGGGGTTAGAAGAGTTAACAACGTATAAATGGATTGCAATTGGTGATGGTTTAATTCGACCATAAGCATCTTACGGTGTTGCTAATTTGATTAAGTGCTCAGGCAGTCCCGTAATATGTGACTGCCTTTTTTATAGTCGCCTAGAGTGACATGCAAGGAGGAACTTATGGCTCAACAAGCGGTAAACAAAGTCGCTTCACGGTTTAATACTTCAACAGTATTAGCTGCCGCTTTGGTTGCAGCAAGTTTAAGCTATTTTTCTTATGCGGTACTGAACTTGACCAAAGAAGTGGCTGAAGTACGACAGGCTATACCGGATATATTGCAAAAGATCGATGATATTTCGCTACAAATGCCGGCGATAGTGGCGGTAAAAGGGGCAATTAAAGGTATTTTAGAAATGCCGGTTGATGCGACGAAACGGTTACTTAGCGCGCCGGGTGCTTATTTTAACAGTGATGAAAAAAAGATGACTGAATAAACAGTCGAGTCGTTACGGAGGATTACTGAGGTGTTGTAAGCGAATGCCTGGGTCATTTTATGTCTGTTATTGAAGTAAGTAATCAACGCTAACAGCGAAAATATATTATCGTGTTAGCGTTGATAAAACACAGGTAAGGTTAAGTAACCTCTTTGCCTTGTGCTTGTAAGTCTGCATGATATGAAGAACGCACGAATGGACCGCAAGCAGCATGCTCAAAGCCAACTTCTTTTGCAAGTACACCAAGTGCATCAAAGTCGTCTGGGTGAACGTAGCGTTTCACAGGCAAGTGATGACGGCTAGGTTGTAAATATTGACCTAGTGTCAGCATCGTTACGCCATTCTCAGCAAGATCTTTAATTACTTCTTCAATCTCTTCGTTGGTTTCACCCAAACCCATCATTAGACCTGACTTAGTTGGAACGTTCGGGTGCATTTCTTTAAAGCGTTTAAGTAAACGTAAAGACCACTGATAATCAGAACCTGGACGCGCCATTTTGTAATGCTGTGGTGCAGTTTCTAGGTTGTGGTTAAATACATCTGGTGGTGTATCTTTGAATATTTCTAATGCTTTATCCATACGGCCTTTGAAATCTGGAACCAAAATTTCGATTTTTATTTCAGGGTTCAGTAAGCGGATTTCACGGATACAATCGACAAAATGCTGTGCGCCACCATCACGTAAATCATCACGATCTACAGAGGTAATAACCACGTATTTTAGCTTCATTTTGGCAATCGTTTGCGCTAATTTAAGCGGTTCTTCGGCAACGAGTGGTAATGGTTTACCATGAGCAACATCGCAGAATGGGCAACGACGAGTACAGATTGCGCCCATGATCATAAAGGTCGCAGTACCGTGGTTAAAGCACTCAGTAAGGTTTGGACAAGATGCTTCTTCACACACTGAATGCAGGTTGTTTTCACGCATAACAGCTTTAATTTCTTGGATACGAGCAGAGCTTTTCGGTAGGCGGATCTTCAGCCACGATGGCTTACGCAGGATCTCATCATTCTCAGTAGCAATAATTTTTACTGGAATTTTAGCCATTTTATCGGCGTCGCGAAGTTTAACGCCAGGCTCTAATCGAACGGTATTACTCATGCTCTGTTAATCCATCTTTGAAAGTTAATTGGGTGTATTCTAGCAGGGAACATAGGTGTTCGACTAGCTTAGGTTGTATCTCTTCTAAGCTGGTAGCACCACCCAGATCACTTGTTTGGGTCATTTCCATACCCGCATAACCACAAGGGTTAATACGCAGAAAAGGCGATAAGTCCATGTTTACATTAAGCGCTAAACCATGGAACGAACGGCCTTTTCTGATCCTTAAACCTAATGAAGCAACTTTTTTGTCAGCAACATAAACACCGGGTGCATCTGCACGAGGGTAGGCTTCAATACCTGTTTCTGCCAGTGTGGCAACAATACCATTCTCGATGTGGCTGACAAGGTCTCGTACGCCAAGTTTACGGCGTTTGATATCGAGTAAGAAGTACACTACTTGCTGACCAGGCCCATGATAAGTCACTTGGCCACCGCGATCGGCTTGCACCACTGGAATGTCGCCTGTGGCGAGTATATGTTCAGCTTTACCAGCTTGACCTTGGGTAAATACCGGATCATGCTCAACAAACCAAAGTTCATCTTCTGTGTTGTCGTCTCTGTTATCAGTAAACGACTTCATCGCGTCAAACACAGTACTGTAAGGTTGGCGATTAAGTTGACGAATTATAATGCTATGTTCTGACAAAATATGCTCTTCTATATGATTAACAACAACGAAAAAAATCTAATTAGTCACACTAATTAGATTTTTGATATTGGTATTAGTTATTATAAAACGCGGATCACACCTGGGATTGCACCGAACGCTACGTATAAGCCTTCTATTTGATCTTTGTCTTGGACTTTAATTTTGATAGATACAGAGTTGTAAGTGCCTTTGCTGCTCTTTCTAGAACTAGGGGCATAGTCACCTGGAACATATTTTTGTGCCACAGCAACAATGCTATCTTCGAGTTTAGGATCCGTAGTACCGATAACTTTAAAGTTAAGTTGACAAGGAAAATCAAGCAGTTCGTCGAATTTAGTATTTAAAGACATTAGTTTTTCCCGTACCTTAGAAATAATGGCAAAGGAGGCCATTGCCTCCTTTGTATTCGTCATTATAATCGGGTAACGGTGTCAGGGAAAGGATTAACCAAACCAACCAGCAAATAATAATTTGAAATAATCAATTAATCGGCTAAACCAACTACCTAATTCAACGTCTTCAAGTGCGATCAAATCAGCCTGAGCAATTTCTTCATCGTTAAGTTTATAGAATACTTTACCGACGATATCACCTTTAGCGATAGGTGCGCTTAGCTCTTTTTGGATCTCAAAATCAGCGGTTAAGTTTTTTGCTTGGCCACGTGGTACTGTCAGCGTTAATTTATTCGCTAGACCCAGTTCAATCTGCTCTTGTTCTCCCATCCATACACGTTCTGCCACTATGCTTGAATTGGCTTCATGCAGTGTCACTGTTTCATAGAAGCGGAAACCGAAGTTAAGCAGTTTTTTACTTTCTGCTTTACGCGCATCGGCACTTTTAGTACCCAGTACCACAGCAACTAAACGCATGTTATCTTTCGTTGCTGAAGAAACGAGATTGTAACCTGCGCCTGAGGTATGACCGGTTTTAATGCCGTCAACGTTCATGCTTTTATCCCACAATAAGCCATTACGGTTGTATTGGGTGATGCCGTTATAGCTAAATTTCTTTTGCGAGTAAATGCGATACTCTTCAGGCACATCACGGATAAGTGCTTGCCCTAATGTCGCCATATCACGCGCGGTGGTGTATTGATCTTTACTATCTAAACCGTGGCTATTAGCAAAATGAGTGGAATCCATACCGAGTTGTTTACTCCATGAGTTCATCAACTGCGCAAAGGCACCTTCTGTGCCCGCAATATACTCTGCCATCGCCACGCAAGCATCATTACCAGATTGAACGATGATGCCTTGATTGAGCTTTTCTACGGTGACGGTTTTGCCAACTTCAATAAACATCTTTGATGAGTCTGGGAAGTTTTTTGCCCACGCATTTTTGCTGATAGTTACTTGATCATCAAGGTTGATATTACCGGATCTTATTTCTTGGCCAATAACATAACTGGTCATCATTTTAGTTAGGCTGGCAGGTTTTAATGAATCGTCGGCATTTTTTTCTGCGATCACTTTGCCTGAATCAAAATCAATTAATATAAATGCTTTAGCTGCAACAACGGGTGTATCGGGAATCACACTCGGTGCTGCACTTAAGGAGAAACTCGCCACTGCGAGGCTCGTTAGGATAAGGTTTTTAAATTGATTGGCCACGTTTCACTTCGCTATAATTAAAGTTGGAATTAAGTCATTGATAACTTAAGTAAATAAACTTGATTAAACGATTTTTAATCAAGTTTATTCGATAGATAACAGCTAGTCTATCAAACTAGCTGAATGGTTGTCTTACTATTTAAAGTTTATTTATTAGATACGATTTTACTGGAAAGTTCCTTCAAAATATAAGCATTTGTATATTGTTGTTGAACTTTAACTAATAATCCCTGTGCTTGTTCAGTATCTGAGATCGGCCCCAGCTGTACTCGATGATACTTACCACTGATGACTAAGCGATTTTCGGTGCTGTATTTCGCCCCTAAACTATCGGCAATCTGTTGCGCTTTGGCTTCACTACTGGATGCTAAGACTTGAATAAACCACTGTGGTTTCGGGGTAAACAAACTGCTGTTACTGGCAGTTGGAATGATTAACTCGACACGCACATTGGCCGTGCCAGATTGCAACATATCCAATTTATACGCAGCAGCATAAGACAAATCAATAATCCGTTCGGAATAGAACGGTCCACGATCATTAACCCGAACTATCACTGTTTTATCATTACTTAAATTTGTTACTTTGACAAAACTCGGTAATGGTAAGTTTTTGTGTGCTGCAGACATCGAAAACATGTCATAAATTTCACCGTTTGAAGTCTTGTGACCATGAAATTTATTACCATACCAAGATGCTTTACCTTCTTGCGTTAAGATTTTGATGTCTCGCCATACTTCATAATTAATGCCACGTACCTGATAGTCGCGATTGGCATAACGACTATAGGTTTGCGGCGTTGGTACCGCATCGGCAATATCATCAAGTTGTGGGATGTTCTCCGGCGCGTGATCATCACTGTACTGATAACGCGATGAAGAACATGCGGCCAACAAGCCGCAGATACACAGTAGAGTTAAACGCTGTTTATTGCGCATTTTTAGCTTGTTTAATCTTTTCACTTAACTGGAATACCGCCATTGCGTATAAGGGGCTGTGGTTGTAACGGGTAATACTGTAGAAGTTATCGAGGTAAACCCAATACTCATCACTATCAAGTTGTTGTAGTTTGAGTAGTTTTGCCGGGCTTGAGTCTTCAATTGTTATGGCTGGTACACGTTCATCAGACTCTTTTAATTCCACTCCTGCAGCGGTTAAGTCTGCCCATGTATGTTTAATTTTTAATGATGAATTCAGTAATGCCGCTATTTTTTCACTGTCGGCTTTGACTGGATAAGCAACGGATGCACCGGTAGTCCATTTATGCTTGCTAAAGTAATTGGCAATACTGCCGATCGCATCAACAGGATCGTTGATCATGTCAACTTTACCATCACCCGAAAAATCAACACCGTAATGGCTGTAACTTGATGAGATAAATTGACCTAAGCCCATCGCGCCCGCATATGAGCCTTGTGTTTCTGTCAGTTTCCAGCCTTGTTGTTCGCTTAATTTAATGTATTGCGCGAACTCTTGACGGAAGAATTTACCCCGGGATGGATAATTAAAACCCAGTGTATAAAGAGAGTCTAAGACCGAAATATTACCTTTGTATTTACCATAGAAGGTTTCAACACCCATAATAGCGACGATAACTTGGGCTGGAACGCCATATTCAGCTTCGGCTTTAGCAAAGGTATCTTCGTATTGCTGCCAGTACTCGACACCTTTGTTAATACGACTTTCGGTAATAAAGATTGGCGCGTATTTATACCAAGGTTTTTTTTCCCAAGGGGTCTGGATCTTGGTTAAGACGTTTTCATCGAACTTTGCTTGGCCGATGGCATCGGTAAGTACTTGTTCTGATATGTCATATTTTGTACTTAACTCTTCAACCCAGGTCTTGTGCTCACTGCTTAACTCAGCACTATTAGCTTGAAATGCTGCTAAACCTAGCAGAAATATTACTCTTTTACCTAGCATCTGGATTCCTCAACTTAAGCGACGGTGTGTTCTTACAGACATTAGAATGCCAAATCCAGCCATCAATGTCACCATCGAAGTGCCACCATAGCTAATTAAAGGCAGTGGTACGCCCACTACCGGTAATAATCCGCTGACCATGCCGATATTTACGAACAAGTAAATGAAGAATGTCATGGTAATACTGCCCGCAATGAGGCGTTCAAATACCCGTTGGCCCTGCATCGCAATCACTAAACCGCGGCTGATCACAAATAAATAAAGTGACAGTAGTAAGATCACCCCGAATAAACCGAATTCTTCACTAAATACCGCAAAAATAAAATCGGTGTGACGTTCAGGCAAAAAATCCAGTTGTGACTGGGTGCCTGATAACCAGCCTTTGCCCCAAAACCCCCCGGAACCAATGGCAATCTTAGATTGAATAATATGGTAACCAGAACCCAATGGATCAGTTTCTGGATTGAGGAAGGTTAATACCCGTTGTTTTTGATAAGGGTGCATTAAGAAGAACCACAGAACAGGCGCAAAACCTGCCACCAGTCCAAAAGACATCATCACTAATCGCCATGACATACCGGCTAAGAAAATAACAAAAACACCTGAAATAGCCACGAGTAATGAAGTGCCCAAATCGGGCTGTTTGGCGATCAATAATGTTGGGATTAAGACCATGATTAACGCGGTTATGATGGTTCTAAAACTCGGTGGTATAGCTTGGTTACTCATGTAACGCGCCACGGCTAATGGCATGACTACTTTCATTATTTCAGATGGTTGAAACTTGGTAAAACCAAGATCAATCCAGCGCTGTGCACCTTTGCCGACATGGCCAAACAACAATACCGCGATTAATAAAATGGTCCCGATAACAAAGATGGGAAATGCCCAGCGTCGGTAAGTGGAAGGGGGGATTTGTGCTAGCGTAAGCATTACCGCTAACGCAAGAAACATACGCACGACTTGTCTTTCCATTAGTGCGATGTCCGATCCACCTGCGCTATAAAGCACGACAAGGCTAACACCCATCAGACTTAGCAGGCCAAATAATAACGGGAAATCGATATGTAATTTATACCAAACACTCTGATTATGACGACGATCTGGCATTAATTTTCCTTTTTATTTTCAAAGTAGGCATCAAATAAACGGCGTGCTGATGGTGCCGCTTGTGAGCTACCACCACCGGCATTTTCTAGAATGATAGTCGCTGATATTTCTGGTTCTTCAAACGGTGCATAAGCCACAAACATGGCGTTATCACGTAATCGTTCGCGGATCTTACTGGCATCGTATTTTTCTTCACCGAGTTGGTATAGCTGTGCAGTACCTGATTTACCGGCGACTGTGTAGCTGGTGTTAGCAAACGCACGATGTGCAGTACCATTTTGGGTTACAACACCGCGCATACCATCTTTAGCGACTTGCCAGTTCGCGGGATCTTTGAGTTTCAGCGGTGGTAATTCAACGACCGGTTCAAATTGATCACCATTGGTATATTTTATATCCCGAACAAGCTGTGGCACTGGGCGCAGCCCTCGGCTTGCCACAATACCTGTCGCTTTCGCAAGTTGGATTGGTGTCGCAGACCAGTAACCCTGACCAATACCCACTGAAATAGTATCACCCTGATACCAAGGTTGGTTGTAACGTGCGCGTTTCCATTCTCGAGATGGCAAGATAGCATTGGTTTCTTCTTTAACATCAATACCGGTATATTCACCAAAGCCAAACTCAGTCATAAAATGGTTGATTTTATCAATGCCGACGTTATAAGCGAGGTTATAAAAGAAGGTATCTGACGATCGTGCGATGGCGGTATAGACATTAATCTTACCGCGCCCCCAGCGATTCCAGTCTCGGAAGCGCCGTTTAGTATTTGGGATCTGGAACCAACCAGGATCATTGATAAGGGTATTTGCTGTGATTGCGCCGTCTTCTAAAGCCAAGATCGCTAATTGTGGTTTTACTGTGGAAGCGGGCGGATAGCGTCCTTGTGTTGCTCGGTTGATCAAGGGGTGATCTTTTGATTGTAATAGGCGATTATAATCTTTACTGCTAATACCGTGTACAAATAAGTTAGGATCATAACTCGGGCTAGAGACCATTGCTAATACTTCACCTGTTTTAGGGGCGAGTAAGACTATCGCACCACGGCGACCGGCTAGCTCTTTTTGTGCCTTCAGTTGCAAACGAATATCGATATTTAAATACAGATCATTACCTGGTACGGGCTGTGTTATTTTCAGCGTACGGATGATCTTACCGCGATTATTGACTTCAACTTCTTTAAATCCAGGCTTGCCATGTAACGTATTTTCGTAATAGCGTTCGATGCCCTGCTTACCGATATCATGGGTCGCAGCATACGTTGCACGTAAACCTTTCTTTGCTAAACGGTTAAGATCATTTCTGTTAATTCTGGCTACATAGCCGAGAGCATGCGTAAGCGCATCCCCAAATGGGTAATAACGTTTTAATCGGGCATTGACGGAAATACCGGGATAGTTATGCCGTTGAACTGAAAAGAGGGCCACTTGAGATTCGGATAAATTGGTTAATATTGAAACCTGCTTAAAGCGACGTTGGCGTTTTAAGCGAGTATGAAAATCGTCAATGTTATCTTCAGTTAGGTTTAACAAACTGGTTAATTTGACGATGGTGGCGTCAATATCGGTAATTTTTTCCGGTACCATATCTAAGCTGAAAACGGGTTTATTTTCCGCTAAAAGTATACCGTTGCGATCATAGATAAGCCCACGGTTGGGGGCGATAGGCACTAACTTGACACGGTTTTCGTTAGAACGGGTTTTGTAAGCTTGATATGAATCGACTTGTAAGTAATAAAGATTACTCAATAACAAGCCAAGTACACTGAGGACAAAAATAAATGAGACCATGATGCGACGGCTAAATAATGCTGTTTCCGCAGAATGGTCTCGTAAGGTTATACGCTTCCTTGCCACCAATATTACTCTCTATGATAAGGATGGTTTGTTGTAACACTCCAAGCGCGATATAACGCTTCGGCTACCACTACACGTACCATCGGATGTGGTAAGGTCAGTGGTGACAACGACCAGCGTTGTTCTGATGCCGCGATGCATTCTGGTGCAAGTCCTTCTGGGCCGCCAATCAATAGGCTAACGTCTCGACCATCATGCTTCCACTTATCTAGTTCAACGGCTAGTTGTGCAGTAGTCCAAGGTTTGCCGGTCACTTCCAGAGTCACGATACGATTACCTTTCGGGATCGCTTGCATCGTTTTTACACCTTCTAGCTCTAAGATCCGTTTGATGTCAGCGTTTTTACCACGCTTACCCGCATTGATCTCAAGTAATTCAAAAGGCATATCTTTAGGGAAGCGACGTGCATATTCTTTATACCCGGTTTCTACCCATGCTGGCATCTTAGTGCCAACGGCAACTAGCTGAATTTTCATTTGACTATGCCCCTACAGACTGCCAAAGTTCTTCTAGTTGGTATAGATCACGTGTTTGTTGTTGCATGATGTGAACGACGATGTCACCCATATCAACTAAAACCCATTCACTATCTTCTTTACCTTCAATACCCATAACGAATACTTCGTTACGTTTAGCTTCAAGGTAAAGGTGGTTAGAAATCGATTTAACGTGAGTTTTTGATGTGCCAGTACATACGATCATTATATCGGTTACTGGTGATTTACCTTTAACATCAACAACTTGGATGTCGCGGGCTTTCATGTCTTCAATTTTATCTATTACAAATGCTTGCAGGTCAGAAATTTGCAAGGGTCCTCCAGAGGAACTTTATCGAGTTAACCGCGAATTATAACAGTGAATAATGCCTAAATATATACCTAGCTTGTATCTGAGTGAGTATCTCTTGCAGTTTATTTATATAAGCTATTTTTATGTATGTAAGACAGAACATTATCAGGCAGTAGATATTGAGGGCTTTGCTGATGTTTAATCAACTGACGGATCCGTGTCGCCGATATTTCTAATTGCGTGCTTGGCCAGAGTAAAATCCGGCCTTGTTTTTGTTGCTGTAGAACTTTGACATCCATTGTTTGCACTTGTTCAAATAATTTTTGCACTTCTGGCGTTAATGTAAGCGCGTAATTAGGGCGATAACTGACGACAAGGTGACAATAATCGAGCAGTTCTTGCCAACGATACCAGGTATGTAGGCTGTTGAGTGAATCAAGACCAATCAAAAAACACACTGGCGTGGTTGGATTCTCTGCTGCAAGTTCAATTAACGTATCTATGGTATAAGACGGTGTTGTACGGTTTAACTCCCGGGTATCTACACTCAGTTCATCACAATGTTCTACCGCTAATGTCGCCATCGCTAAGCGATGCGCTGAATTTGATCCCGGTGCTGCACGGTGTGGCGGAATATGGTTGGGCATCAGCCTTACTTCAGCTAAATTTAACTGCTGTAATAAATCTAAGCAAGGACGAAGGTGGCCATAATGTATCGGATCAAATGTACCGCCTAAAATACCGATAGCGCGAGTCGGGGTAAAATCAGTCATAAGTAGCCGTTCGTTATTATTCCTGACATAACATTAATTAATGTCGGAATGATGAAAGTTGGGTAACAATGTTGAATCGGCAAAGCTGATGCTCAACATTTGTAACGATAACCAAGGATCAACACTGGTACTGGTTTTAATGGCACTATCAACACTTGAACACAGGATTAACATTTGCTCTATTTTACTTAATGATAAGCGGCTTAAACAGGCATTTATAATCTGTTGTCGACCTGCCCATAAACGCTGTTTTTTCATTTCGTCAATAACAGACAGCCCTTGCTGCTGCATCAAACTGTAATGATAAAGCTGATTGATCTCTTTATTTAGTGCCCAGTTAATGACGATAGGGTCGACACCTTCTGCCTGTAGCTGTTGCAGGATCCGTTGGCCTCGGTTGACCTTACCCGCGAGCAGGGCATCAACCAGCTGAAAGCTAGTGAAGTGTGAATGCTGGGTGATTGATTGCTGCAATTGTGCCAAGCTTAATGTCTGACCAGGGTAGAGCAGAGATAATTTATCTATCTCTTGTTGGGCCGCGAGTAAATTACCTTCAAAACTCCGGCACAGTAGGGTGATCACGTCCGCTTGCGGTTCTAAATTTGCACGTTTAAGGCGATTGCGCATCCAGTTGGCAAAAAAGCGCCCTTCGGGATGTCCGACGGGTATGTAAAGGGCGTTTTTGAAGTACTGGGTAAACCATTTCGCATTTTGCTGTGCTTTGGTCAAATATGGACCACTGAGTATTAAAATAAGATCAGGGTTTAGCAGCTTAAATACATCATTAAGCTGGCTGATATCTTCTTTTGCTGGTCGTTTTTCGAAGATAAGCTCGACCGTTTGACGACTAGAGAACAGTGACATTGATTGACAGGTATTAAAAACCGCAGGCCAATCCATGAGCGGTTCGGCATGAAACTTGTGGTGTTCATCAAAGCCGACTTTTTTAGCGGCGGTTTTGATCTGGTCAATCGCTTCCATTTTTAATAATGGCTCTTCACCGAATATTAAATAACAAGGTTTGAGTTCAGTTTTTAAGTATTGATCGAGTTGCTCTGGATAAACGCGCATTAGTTAGCTTCAAACTCTGTATTTAGCTCTATTTTATTATCACTATTACCGATTGTTTTTGGTTCGATAATAACTTGGCTTAGGGTTCGAACAACTTGTTGTGCCGCCGCTTCGCGCAGTTCTCGTATTAATAATTCAGATTCGCGTGAACGAGCAAGTGCTTCTTGTGAGTTATTTAGCTGATCACGTTGTAGGGCAATGGTGAAGTATTGTGGTTCTTGCTCGGGTAAGCGTACTTCTATTTTGATGACGTAGCTAAGTTCATACTCGGCTGCCGTTGCATCAGAGTAGAGTGACACAGTACGTGATTCGGTACTTTCTGACATAATTCTGAGTATGGGTGTTTGCGAGTTTAATAACGCGGGGTCCATTGCCGTGGTTCTCGTTTGGGTTGAATCTTCACCCATCACATCAGCAGCATCATCGGTTTCTGTTGTCAGCGATGCCATACTCGTAACTTCCGGTTCAACGAGATTGATTTGGTTGTAGCGTAATTCTTGTTTGATGAGGCGTGTTAGATCTGAATACTTACTCGATACTAAGGTTAAATTACGTAATTCATTTGGAATGCCACTGCCATTTTTTAAATGGAAGCCACAGCCGCCGAGCACTGCAGTAACCAGAAAGATGCAAGTTAGTCTAATAAAACGTGGTCTTAGTGCCGATGCGATCATAATGCCTACAAAATAAATAAGTTAATTGTAGCTAATTTTACACGTAATCTAAAAACAAAAAAGCCCTAGACTCTACTATAAAAATAAAAGCAGAATACAGGGCCTATTATTTGTGTACTATTTACATCTAACTGGGCTATTAATCGACAAAATACAGCGTTAATTGATTAGCTTTTAACGCTGGCGTTCATCACCATCAATAGTCTTAGTTCGATACCTTAGTTTGCAACGATGTTAAGTAGTTTACCGGGTACGAAAATTACTTTACGTACTGTTTTACCATCGGTAAATTTAGTCACGTTTACATCTGCATTTGCTAATGCTTCAACAGATTCTTGTGTTGCGTCTGCTGGTACCGTTAATTTAGCGCGTAGCTTACCGTTCACTTGTACAATGATCAGTTTTTCAGACTCAACCATAGCCGCTTTGTCTGCTACAGGCCATCGTGCTTCGTCGATGGTACCTTCTTGACCGAGTTTGCCCCACAGTTCAAAACTGATGTGTGGCGTGATAGGTGCAAGTAGACGAACAACCGCGACTAATGCTTCTTGAAGCAGCGCACGATCTTGTTCTGACGCTTGCGGTGCTTTAGTTAGCTTGTTCATTAATTCCATCACCGAGGCAATCGCAGTGTTGAACGTTTGACGACGATCGATATCGTCAGATACCTTAGCGATTGTTTTATGGACTTCACGACGCAGTTCTTTTTGTTTGCCGTTAAGTGCTGCAACGTCTAGATCGGCAACGTCACCTTTGCTGATGTGATTGTAAGCAAGTGTCCAGATACGACGTAGGAAACGGTGTGCGCCTTCTACTGCCGAGTCTTGCCATTCTAGTGTTTGGTCAGCGGGTGCTGCAAACATCATGAATAGACGTACTGTATCAGCGCCAAAACGATCGATCATGGTTTGCGGGTCGATACCGTTGTTCTTAGACTTAGACATTTTAGTCATGCCGGTGTGAACAAGTTCGTTACCTTCATTATCGATGTATTTCGTTGCTTGACCTTTTTCGTCACGCTCAGCGGTAACGTCTAATGGCGAAACCCAAACACGACCGCCATTTTCGTTAGTGTAGTAGTATGCATCAGCAAGTACCATACCTTGACAAAGCAGACGTTTGAACGGTTCGTTGCTATCAACCATTTGCTCATCACGCAATAGTTTGTGGAAGAAACGAGCATATAGTAGGTGCATACATGCGTGTTCAATACCACCCACATACTGATCAACTGGTAACCAATGATTTGCATCATCACGGTTGAGCATTTCAGTTTCTGATGTGGCGCTACAGTAGCGTGCATAGTACCAAGATGATTCCATGAAGGTATCAAATGTGTCTGTTTCACGTAGTGCAGGTTGGCCCTTGTACGTTGTTTTAGCCCATTCTAAATCTGCTTTAATTGGACTTTGAATGCCGTCCATTTTCACATCTTCAGGTAGGATCACTGGCAGTTGGTCTGCTGGTGTTGGCACCACAGTACCATCTTCAAGTGTTAACATTGGGATTGGCGCGCCCCAGTAACGTTGACGAGAAACACCCCAGTCACGTAGACGGAAGTTAACTTTTTTGGTGCCTTGGCCGTTTGCTTCTAATTTAGCCGCAATAGCATCTACAGCTGCAGCAAATTCTAAACCGTCGAATTCGCCAGAGTTAAACAGCACACCTTTTTCAGTGAACGCTACTTCTGATACGTCTAGTTCGCTACCATCGCTAGGTTTAATTACTGGCACAATATCGATGCCATATTTGGTTGCGAATTCATAGTCACGTTGGTCATGAGCTGGAACCGCCATAACAGCACCTGTGCCGTAACCCATCAATACGAAGTTTGCTACGTATACCGGTACTTTATGACCATTTAATGGATGAATAGCGTATAGGCCAGTAGCCATGCCTTTCTTTTCCATTTTTTCTAGATCAGCTTCAGCCACTTTCATGTTTTTACATTCAGTGTTGAATGCAGCTAATTCTGGATTGTTTTGTGCAGCTTGTTCTGCCAGTGGGTGACCTGCTGCGATACCTACATACGTTACGCCCATGACTGTGTCTGGACGTGTTGTGTATACAGATAGCTTACTTAGCTCGTCACTTTGACCTTCAACTACAAAGTCTAACTCGATGCCTTCACTGCGACCGATCCAGTTACGTTGCATTGTTTTAACTTGCTCTGGCCAGCCGTCAAGATCATCAATTGACGTAAGTAGTTCGTCTGCGTACTCAGTGATTTTAATGAACCACTGTGGAATTTCTTTCTGTTCTACAGGGGTATCACAACGCCAGCAACAACCGTCATTTACTTGTTCGTTAGCGAGTACGGTTTCATCGTTCGGGCACCAGTTCACTGATGACGTCTTCTTATAAACTAAACCTTTGTGGAACAGTTTAGTGAAGAACTCTTGTTCCCAACGGTAGTATTCAGGTGTACATGTTGCGATTTCACGCTTCCAGTCATAACCAAAGCCTAGAGACGTTAGCTGACCTTTCATGTAATCAATGTTTTCATACGTCCAAGGCGCTGGAGCCGTGTTGTTTTTGATTGCAGCATTTTCAGCAGGCAGACCAAATGCATCCCAACCGATAGGTTGTAATACGTTTTTGCCTTGCATACGTTGGAAACGTGCGATTACGTCACCAATTGTGTAGTTACGTACGTGGCCCATGTGCAGTCGACCACTTGGGTATGGGAACATAGACAAGCAGTAGAATTTCTCTTTAGTTTCGTCGTTTTGTACTTCGAATGTTTTATTTTCTTGCCAGTGTTGTTGAACCTGAGGTTCGATACTGCTTGGAGTATATTGTTCTTGCATGGGTAATATCCAGTCTGTTCTTGGTAGGATTTATAAACAAAATTTTGCCATAGAATACCTTAGCAGACTAAGGGCAACAAGTTTCATTTGCAGATAGCGATAAGTTATTCCTGAACAGGCACTCATATTTAGTTATTTTACCGTTAAACTTGTGAGTTAGCCCGCTTGTTGACTAGGCTTTTTGGCATATACTTAATATATACCCAAACTACTTTAAGGTGCTATATCAGCGACTAGATCGGATATGGTAATGATAACTTTTGGTTGATTAATACAGCTTGATTGTATAATTAACTTAAATTAATTCGGAGGTTTATATGGCTAAATCTAACACTCAGTATCAAAATTCAGTGAGTAAATTATCTGTGCACCCTTTGGGTTTTAAAGGACTGCATCCGCTTATTGAGAATCGTTTTACTCGCCGATTTGTGGTTAAAACAGAGGCGTATTTAGGTGCTGCGGGCGACTTGACGAAAAAAGAGTTAGCCGAAGCATCCGCTTATATTCGTCATGATATAGATGAACTTAGCAAAGATTACCATTCGAGCATCGATAATTTTAAACTCTCGGCTTGGTATCAGGCTTGGGACAAAATAACCTGGGGTACGTTAGCATCAATTACCGATAAGACCCAAGTTGAATGGACCGAGGTAGGGGATGATTTGCAACATCAAGGACGTTACTGCGTTGGTGATGAAGTCGGATTCGGAATATTGACCTGTGTTCGTTGTGGTTATAAAAAAGAATTATTTCATCCGACCAAGGTCCTTTCTTGTGCTAATTGCGACGGTGACGAGTTTATGCGTGAAAGTTTTGAACCGTAAATTATACTCGTTAGGTTTTTATGGCCGTGTGGTTATTCAACGATATAGTCAGCTCGCAATGGGCGCTGGCTATATCGATTGATGTCTGGCTATATTGATTGAGGTACGGCAGATAAGTAAGATGAACTAAAATGGCTCATCTATTCTAACACTGGAAAATCCGACTTGTTGAGCTGTTGCTGTGGCGATATCTAAATTACGGTAACATTTTTCGTGACCACTAAAATCGGTTAGTGGAATAATATCACCATTTTCTGTTTTAAATTCGACAATCCAACCATTAGCAATTAATGATGGCTCGACAATTGCTTCGACTAATTCATGTCTGTGATACATGCTTTTGATATCTGAAAGTTGCATAGCAACACCTCCCTCGGCAGAACATTAGGATCCATATTGTCAGTTTAGTCGATAACAAAGTAACTTCAAGCAAGCTTATTTTTTGCATGCTTGGTTAAGCCGTAGCAGAGCGTTAATCTGTCGCTAGCTGTTTGGCTATTTTAATAGTGATGTGTGATGCACTACGATTATTACTCGTTATTATCGATTGTTTACGATACTTCTGGCGACTGCTTTGAAATTAATCCGTTAACTTCCATTCTCTTTATCATACTGAGTTGTATCATCATATTGTTTGGAACTCGGATGTTCATTCGCACTTATTCATTACTCGTCTCGTTATTCGCCTCAAGCACTCAGCAACTGTTAGCCGCTGATATAGTTCCACCGTCATCAAGTCATCCATCAACAGCAAGTACAGTGACACATTCCCGCTGTCCAAGTGTACTTAATCAGCATCGTATTAGTTATTTAGAAACGCAAATTATTAAACATCGGCGTATTTATTACGCTGGTCAAACGCCGTTATTACATGATGGTGAGTTTGATTTATTGGTGGATGAATTAACGGTGTTATCGCATTGTTTATCCCCGGTATTAACTCAGATCGAAGGCAAAGACCAGCAACGTAATGATACGCGCCTGCGTGATCGACAGCCGCATCGACAACAAATGTTAAGTTTAAATTCAGTGCGAGCAAGAACCGCCGTGGATAAATTTTACCAGCTGCATCAAGATCAGCAGTTACTGATCCAACCTAAATTTGATGGTATGGCTATTGAGTTAGTCTACGAAAAAGGCATGCTAGTGGGTGCATCAAGCAGAGGCGACGGCAAACAGGGTAAGGACTTGCTGGCGCTGATGTTACGCAGTAATGCAGTCAATAGTATTATTGCTTATCCGCATACATTAGTTATCCATGGTGAGCTATATGTTGGACAACAAGATTGGCTGTTACGTGGTAAATATGTGTCTTCGCGTCATATGACGGCCGGTATTGCCAGCCAATTGTCGCCAGCCCAAGCAGATGTTATGAGCTTGCGCTTTATACCTTGGCGTTGGATAGATTCGCCCTATAACAATGAGCTTATGGGGTTGGCACAATTAGCCATGCTTGGCTTTGCTGATATGTCGAAAATGAGTCATGTCATCGTTCGGCCTCAAGACATAGATTATTGGTTCGCGCACTATCAAAACACAGAGGCGTTCTTACTCGATGGTATTGTGCTTAAATTAGCGAACAATACACTGCAACGTCAATATGGTCACACTCAGCATGCACCACGTTGGGCGCTGGCGTTAAAATTTACCGGTCCCAAAGGGTTAAGCAATGTTATTGATATTACTTATCAGGTGGGTAAAAGCGGTCGTGTTACCCCGATTATTCACGTGCAACCATTAGCGCTGTCTGGGCGTCAAGTAACTCGTGTTTCGGGACGCTCTCAGCCTTGGTTATTACAGTCTAAGATCGAAGTCGGGAGTCAGGTCGAAATTGAACTGGTAGGGAATGCAATACCGCAATTAATTCGGTTAGTGAGCGGTCGTTAGTATCTTGCATATTTAGGCATTTTGAGTATACTGCTGCCGAGTAACTGCAACGGGTTCACTATACCCAAGCTACTTCAAGATGCACAATCAGCAAACCGAATGAAGAGTATATTCAAGGCATGAAGTCGAGGATTTAGTTATTCTAAATCAAGGCTTCATAACGCCGAAGATACCTTCATTCGTTTTGCCCTGCGGGAGGCGAGCAGGAATAACAGCACCGCGTTGCAATATTTGAAAATGGAATAACCATTATCTACATATTGCGCCTTGTTCTGATATCCCTGCTCGTCTCTGATATAGCATCTTGAAGTAACTTGGGTATATAGGTTGGCCCGTTTTTATTTTGATTGAAATGATCGAATATATCAGCGAAACACCCTGCTCGATGAAATGCTGGGCCACCTGTTTGTTTGAACTATGATGTAGGCAAAACCATGAAATTTATTGTAAAAATATTCCCAGAAGTAATGATGAAAAGTAAATCTGTACGCAAGCGTTTTAGTAAAATGCTGCAATCGAGTTTACGTAATATTCTACGCCGTGAAGATGAACATGCACGCGTGATCCTTGAATGGGATAAGATTGTTGTCCGCACCACAGATGACAGTGAGAAAAACCGCGATTTTTATTGTGAAGTATTAAGAAATACCCCAGGGATTGCCCATTCACTCGAAGTTCAAGAGTCAACTTTTACCGATCTTGATGATATTTTCCAGCAAGCATTACCTGTTTATAAAGATATTTTAGTTGGAAAAACCTTTTGTGTACGTGCAAAACGTAACGGTAAGCATGACTTTACCTCGATTGATTTAGAGCGTTATGTTGGTGGTGGCTTAAATCAGCATACAGAAGCTGCGCGTGTACAATTAAAAAAACCACAAGAAACGATTAAAATTGAAGTTGAAAATGATAAACTTTACTTGGTGACTGAACGTCATGAAGGTTTAGGTGGTTTTCCGATGGCAGGACAAGAAGATGTACTGTCATTAATGTCAGGTGGTTTTGACTCTGCGGTATCAAGTTACTTAACCATTAAACGTGGTAGCCGAACGCATTTCTGTTTCTTCAACTTAGGCGGTGATGCGCATGAGATTGGTGTAAAACAAATTTCATATTTCCTATGGAACAAATATAGCTCATCACATAAAGTTAAATTTGTCAGCGTACCGTTCGATCCAGTAGTTGCAGAGATTTTAGAAAAAGTAGATAACTCACAAATGGGTGTGGTACTTAAACGTATGATGATGCGTGCCGCGTCTAAAATAGCAGAACGTTTAGGTATTGAAGCTTTGGTAACAGGTGAAGCGGTTGGTCAAGTATCAAGTCAAACTATCCGTAACTTATCGTTAATCGATTCTGTTACCGATACGCTGATCTTACGTCCGTTGATCGTTGCTGATAAACAAGACATTATCGATACAGCGCGTAAAATTGGTACTGCTGAATTCTCTGAAACAATTCCTGAATACTGTGGTGTTATTTCAAAAAAACCAACCGTAAAAGCAGTGAAAGAGAAGATTGAAGCGGAAGAAGCTAAATTTGACATGAGCTTGATTGATCAAGTTGTTATGGATGCTAAAGTGATTGATATTCGTCAAATCGCCGCAGAAGCACAAGAGCAAGTAAGCGATGTTGAAGCAGTAACTGAAATTGCCGCCAATGAAGTGATCTTAGATATTCGTAGTATTGACGAAGTTGAAGATTCACCACTTGACGTTGATGGACTTGAAGTTCAGCACATGCCTTTCTTTAAGTTAGGTAATCAGTTCAGTGAATTAGATCAAGACAAGACGTACTTACTGTACTGTGATCGTGGCGTGATGAGTAAACTACAAGCGCTTTACTTGATTGAAAAAGGTTATGGTAACGTGAAAGTTTACCGTCCTTAATGATTATTTAGGTAAGGTTAGTATTTAACTTTGCCTTCAATGATTGATGAAAGCCAGCAAGAGATTGCTGGCTTTTTTGATCGTGATGTTCAATATACTCTATTGTTACGAGACTAGTTTAGTTTCTTGCTGTTTGATTTGCGCATACAGGGCTTGGTTCGCTGGCACCGGGATACTGTAGGCATTCGCCACCTTCAATACATAGCCGGTAATATAATCAATTTCGGACTGACGATTGAAGTGCTGATCCTGATGCATCGAAGAATAGTTTTCAGCAGTGCGGTTTATCACATAATCCACGTGTGCTTGCAGCTCGGCATAAGACCAAGGTAAGCGGGCTTTTTCACAAACAAGGGCTAACTCTTGCACCACCTTAACCACATGTGGATATAACGCAGGGCTGGCCAATTCGCCATTCTTGCATTGATGAATGGCGGTTAATGGGTTTATCGCACAGTTAATCACGAGTTTAAGCCATAATTTCGCACGTATGTCCTCGCACCATGCTAATTCTTCAAGTGCGAATAATTGGTTGGCAATATCCTTATAACGTTTAGCTTGGTTATTAAATGGCCCTAACCAAGTCACGCCTGCGCCCGTGTGGCGAATATGATCGTCAGAGACCTTTAATACCCCATTGGATGTGGTGCCCACCATGATAGCGTGGCGTGGGAACAGTTTTTCGGTTTGTTCGGCTGTGCCCATACCATTATGTAACAGCACGATACAGCAATGTTTATCAATTTGTGATTGTAATAAGGTCAGCGCCGGCAACACATCTTGCGCTTTGAGGGTGACCAGTAAAAAGTCACATTTAGGCGTGAGTTTGCCTTGTGCCATGACGGTATTAGTGGTGTTCTCACCCGCTAAGTTTTCAAAGTTGAAACTGCGAATATGCGCATCACTCTCGGGACGTAATACAAAGGCGGCATGTTGGCCTGATTTTAGTAATTTTTCTGCAAAGAAATGCCCGATAGCACCGGCACCGAGAATGTTCCAATTAGCCATGTATTTTTGCCCGTAATGGTTGAAGAATTAAGTAGCTGGTAATACCGACTAAATCGGCGACAATATCCCAATGGCTTGTGGTGCGACTAGGTATCATACCTTGAATGAATTCAATAAAAATACCGAATCCAAGTAATGTCATAAACAGCGTTATGGTTCTGTTTGGGAAACTATAATCAAACAGTAATGCTAATGTTACAAAAGCCATTAAGTGATTCAACTTATCGTAACCGAAGTGTGGGATATTACTCGAAGGTTTACTAAAAGCAAGCAGACAGATGACGAGTATAACAATGACAAATAGCAGGCGAAACCAGAGTTTATATTTGTACAGGGGCATATTTATCTCAATAAAATATGAACGTAATAGCCATTATAGTCAGTTAATCGTTAGTTAATGCAACCTAGTCGCTTACTTCTGTAGTTAATGGTTGAATTACAGCTAGTATCTATTAGATAATCAACCCATTATAAATGATAGGATATGAAGATGCCTCAATTTGATATTATTTCTGAAGTTGACATGGTTGAAGTGAAGAACGCAACCGACAATGCAAACCGTGAATTAAGCACACGTTTTGATTTTCGTGGTGTTGATGCAAGTTTTGAACTAATTAAAGAAAAAGTAAAAATGCGCACAGATGAAGATATGCAACTTCGTCAAATGGCTGATATTTTACGCAGTGCTTTAGTAAAACGTAATATTGATTCATCGTCGATGAGCGTAGGTAAAACTGAATTTTCAGGTAAAACTTGCAGTGCAGACGTTGAGTTTTTACAAGGTATCGAAGGCGCAGTTGCTAAGAAAGTTGTAAAATCAATTAAAGACAGCAAGATTAAAGTGCAAGTATCTATTCAAGGCGACAAAGTGCGCGTTGTAGGTAAAAAGCGTGATGACTTACAAGCTGTTATGCAACACATCAGAGCTGCTGAACTAGGTCAACCGTTCCAGTTTGATAACCAAAGAGATTAGGCGCTGAGCGTTAAATTTTAAAGTGACTGAGTGAAAATAGTCATAAAAGCCTAATGCGTGGATACGCGTTAGGCTTTTTTTATGGCTATGATTCAATCCATTTAAAGCGCTTAGTCGTCTGCATGTACATGAGCACGACAATAAAGACCACTGGGATTATGCCTAATACCGCGGTGCCAATAAAAAAGGCGGAATAATCCCACGCATCAACAATCACGCCAGAGAAACCAGCAATAAATTTCGGTAGTAAAACCATGATTGATGAGAATAGCGCATATTGAGTTGCGGTAAACTGGGTATTGGTTAAGCGTGATAAAAACACCACAAACGCGCAAGTAGCAATACCCGCACTTAAGTTGTCAGCGCTGATCACCAAGGTTAATAACAGCTGGGCAGGGTCTTGTGTTTGCAACCAAGTATCTGGCAGCACCAACGCCAGTACCGTCATTAATTGACTGGTTGCCATACTGCCGGCCATCCAATGAAACAGCACATTGGTTAATGCAGAAAGTACACCGCCGAGTAATAAGATCGACAATAACCCGAAACCACTAACTAATAGGCCGCCTAATCCAGCACCTATTAATGTCATTATCACACCAAAGACTTTTGATATTGCTGCAACTTCGGCTTTTGAATAACCCATATCGACATAAAACGGATTGGCCATGATCCCCATGACAATGTCACTGATACGATAAGTGATAACAATGCCAAGTAGCAGTAGACAGGTTTTACCGTAACGTTGAAATAGGTCGGTAAGCGGGTTCACTATGCCAGTGATGAGAAACTCACGGACATTGTGAACAGCTTGGATCTGATGCTTGGCGATGGGTTCTTTAGACAGTAAAGTTGCCAATACCCCAAATAACATGAACAATGCCATACAAGCATAAGCGAACTGCCAGGCCGCCGCATTGTAGACTGCGCTATTATCATAAAATGCGGCAATGGCTAATGAACCCGCACCAGCCACTATCATGGCAATACGATAACCTGTCATGTAAGTGGCAGCCATTGCCCCTTGTAAGTGCGTATCGGCACTTTCAATTCGAAAGGCATCGACAACAACATCTTGGGTTGCGGAAAAGATGGCTAAGCCAAGTGAGGCGATAATGAATAAGATCACACTTTGTTGCGGATCTTGAGTCGCCATAATCATTAACATGGCAATGATCATGATTTGAGTAAACAGCAGCCAGCTTCGACGTCGTCCGAGTTTGTTATGCAGCCAGGGCAGTTGAAATTGGTCGATCAACGGTGACCAAACCCATTTAAAGCTATAAGTAAGGGCTATCCAACTAAAGAAACCAATGCTGGCACGTTCTACACCTGCTTCACGTAGCCAAAATGACAATGTCGAAAAGACCAGCAGGATAGGTAATCCAGAGGAGAAACCAAATAATCCCATAAACAGTACTCGGGGATTAAGGTAAATAGATAAGGTTTGAAGAATAGTCGGCAATGTCAGCAGTCCATCTAACGTAAGTATTTGCTGATACTACCGTATTTTTATGAATTAAATAAGCCCGACAGCAGACTGGGCTTGGTTTATTCTATGTATGTAATCATTAACTATGAGTAATAGCGAAATCAGTCCAAGTATTCCGTGATAGGTCGAATACCAATACAGTTGTATGGTTTAACGCCTTGACCTTGTAAAAATAAAGCACCGGTATGTAATTGCTGGCGCAATATACGGTTGGCAAAAATCTGTTGGCTTGACCAATTTTTTAGCTCAAATAGCAGGAACCAAAAAACCTCTTCCTTGCAGCTATCGGTAGACTCATCGTAAATATCCAAATTGTCCCATTCTCGTAATGTATCCCATAGAAAATGGTTTAATTGCGAATAACTCAGTTTCCTCATTAGAAAAAAGTCTAGGTATTCAGCTAAAATGCCAGATTTCTCGTCAATGAACTTTTTCGCTGCCATGCCAATATCCTTATTTGTTAGTATCTGATTTTAATCCTAGACTAAAAAGTTACACTGTCATTAAGTAGCGTATTGTTAATGCAGACTGATGAGAAAAGTGTGAATGATCTCAAAAAATTGGTTTTAGTCAGCGATCAACTTAAAAAATTAACAACATTTCGTTTTTATGGCATAAACTCGGTCAACAATTTTTAACTTATTGATTGTGCACTTTGAGGTAGCTTGGATATATATATCAAACATCTGATATAGTGCGAGTAATACGCTTATTTTTATCACGGAATGGAAGTTACATCATGCGATTAAATCATTTTTTTACCAAATTACTGTTAATTTTGTGCTCAACATTTATGGTTAATACTGCATTTGCAGCTGAGACTAAAGCCCTAATCAAAACCAATCTGGGTGATATTACGGTTGAGCTATACCCAGAACAAGCGCCTGTATCTGTTGCTAACTTTATCAACTATGTTGAAAGTGATTTTTATAGTGGCATTATTTTTCACCGTGTGATCCCTGGATTTATGGCTCAAACGGGTGGTTTTAATGAAAATCTAGAAAAGCAGATATCAGGAAAGCCAGTCATTAATGAAGCAAATAATGGCTTAAGTAATGAGCGTGGCACGCTGGCGTTAGCACGTACTAACAATCCTAACTCGGCGACATCACAGTTTTTTATTAATCTCAAAAATAATAACTTTTTAAATCGTTCGGGTTCAAGCCCATCACAAGCGGGTTATGCTGTATTTGGTCGTGTGGTAGGTGGAATGGATGTGGTGGATAAAATAGCAAAACAACCAACAGGTAAAAAGAAGTATTACAGTGATGTACCATTAACAAACATTGTGATTGAGAGCATTACGATGTTGAAGTAGTCTTGCGCATTACAGATAGAGTTACAGCGATACTTACAAGTACAGCGTAAGAAAATAAAAAGCCTCGCAGGGTGTCTTACTATAAGGCATCAATTGCGAGGCTTTTTGGTATCGTATTATAGTAAAAACTATTACGTCATCAGTAGCATTAATGCGTTAAGTAATCACTGATTTGTTGATCATTAAATACATCGTTTAGTAGGGACGATAATTGCTGAGAAAACTTAGCTTCCAAATCACTCATTGATGGGCTAAACGCGCCCGTTAATATCGATGCACTACGAAATTGTTTTGTCAGTGTTTGACCTTGATTCTCAATTGAGATAATCAAAACTAACGTTGAATCTGCTTGATGCTCGAAGCTATCTTGTTGCACATCGATCCGCGCCGTTTGCAACTCAAGATTAATGGCGATATCTGCTTGTGGTGAAAACCGTAACCCTTGTTGCTCCCAGCCTTGTTGTAGCTTGGCTGTAGTCAGGTTAATCAGTGAGCTTTGGTTATTCAGTAGCTGTGCAGGTTCACCGACTTTGTGGATCGCAATCAAGTAATTTGCATCACGAATATCTTTGCTCGTTAGGCTAACCTGAGTGTCGCTATATTGCGTTGTCAGTGGTGCTAGCTCAGTCGTAATATTAACTTGTTGAGGCGCACTGGTGCAGGCGGTTAATAATACTAAACTGGCAGTTAATAGTAGTTTTTTCAGCATGTTATTTTTGCGCCTTAATGATCACAAACTTGGCGTTTGATGCAATAACTTCATGATTATCAAATAAACGGTCAAGTTTAATATGATAGTCAAGATGACGGTTACCAACAATGTAAAGTGCGCCGCCCCAAGCTAATGCTCGGTGGGCATCTTTAAACATTTGCCATGCAATATGGTCTGTAATGGCTTTTTCTTGGTGAAATGGAGGATTACATAACACCAAATCCACACTGTGTGGTTCGTAATCGTAAAGACAATTATTTACTAAGAATTCAACATCCGGTTCGTGGCTGGCAATATTGGCCGCTGCATTTTCTTTCGCTGATGCAATTGCCATGAATGATTCATCAACAAAAGTGATTTTAGCTTGTGGGTTTAAGCGGGCAGCGGTAATACCGATAACACCATTACCACAACCTAGGTCGATAATATGTTGATATTCACCTTTTGGTAAATACTGCATAAAGAAGTTGCCGCCAATATCTAAATTGTTACGTGAAAATACATTGGCATGATTAGATAACGAGATATTTGTTTTTGCCACATCCCAAGTCACTGGTGCTGGGATCTCTAATGCTTTCGTTTCTGTGATCGTCGCGAAGATCAAACGCGATTTTTTCTTCGCTAATGATGTTTTCGTCTCGCCAAGGTATTTTTCAAATAACGCTAAGGTAGAATTATGAATATCTTTGGCTTTTGCACCCGCAATAATCGTCGTGTTTGGTGTAACAACGTGGCTAAGCATGGCAAGTTGGTGTTCTAATAGAGACAAAGTGCGTGGGATCTTGATTAATACTAAATCAACATTTTCTGGTAAGGCTGCAAGACAGTCTTGGACTTTTACTTGTTCTGTGTTTAACTCATTTTCATCTAGATTTTGCGCGATTGCCGCGTGGCTGATCCATGAGTCACTCACGGTGGTGACGTTATGCTGATTATAAGCACACGTAAGTGCACCAAAACTATCATTAAAGATAAGTACTGAAGATTGTTTAGCAAGCGTTAAATCTGCAACGGTATTAATAATATATTCATCGGCAGAATCCCATGCTTGCAGTTGCTCAACGCTACGTTTAGGGTAGCGGTACAAAGATAATTCGGTACTTTCAAGAGATAGTTCAGTGTTCATAGTATGTTCCAGTTAAGGTTGATCGTGCATTTTACACTGTTATTTTACTAAATATATAAAGAAGAGGTTTTAAATGTCATTAGGTAACGATATTAAACAGCAATTATTGGCGAGTTTTGATATTCAACATTTAGACGTGATTTGTGACAGCCATAAACACAATGTGCCACCAGGAACTGAAATTCACTTTTCAGTAGTGATCGTCGCCACCGAATTTGACGGTAAAATGTTAATTGCGCGTCATCGGATGGTGAATACGGCGCTGGTAGCTCAATTTGAAGCGGGTATCCATGCGCTATCAATTCATGCCTATACGCCGGAACAATGGGCTAAAAAAAATGATCAAGATCAAAAAATACCAGAATCTCCTGATTGTTTAGGCTAATAATCATTTAATTTACATAAATGATTAATTATATGTTAACGGTTGTGGGTGAATGTTAATTTTCAAACGTGTTTTTTCAATTAATTGAGATATGGTTAGATATGACTAAAATCAGTCTAACAAAACAGTTTTTTCCATTGAATGGATTTTTTAGTATATTCTAATTAATCTTAAGTTATTGTTTTAAATTGTTTTATATTGATCTTCGTTATGCAGGAATAAGTTTGTTTTAGTAAGTGCCCGTTACATGATGAAGTGCAAGCAATCGTCTTAAATTAGTGCTAGAATAACCCCAAATTTTTTGTTAATAAAAACACACTACCTTGTGAATGCCTATTTGTGGGTATTTTCGTGTGTGGTTTTTGTTAGCAGAAGTGTTCTTTATCTTCCTAAAAAAAGTAGTGCATGTGAGTATGATTACGATAAAAAAAGGATTGGATCTACCTATCGCAGGTAAACCTGAGCAAGTGATTCATGATGGCCCTGCTATCAAACGAGTTGCTGTTCTAGGTGAAGAGTATATTGGAATGCGTCCAACGATGAAAATTAAAGTTGGTGATCGTGTTAAGAAAGGTCAGGTTCTTTTTGAAGACAAAAAGACACCAGGCGTAAAATATACTGCCTTCGCTGCAGGAACAATTGCTGAAGTTAACCGTGGTGCTAAGCGGGTCTTACAATCGGTAGTGATTGACGTAGACGGTAACGAGAGTGAGAAGTTCGCTCAGTTCAACTCAACTGAAATTGCTAATCTTGACCGCGATGTAGTGGTTAAAAATCTTGTAGACTCAGGTTTATGGACTGCATTACGCACTCGTCCGTTTAGCCGTGTTCCTGCAATTGATAGTAACGCATCAGCAATCTTCGTTACGGCAATGGATACTAATCCATTAGCTGCAGATGCTGCATTAATTATTAATCAAAACAGTGATGCATTTGTTGATGGTTTAAATGTTATTTCACTTTTAACAAGCGGTAAAGTTTACGTTTGTAAAGCGGAAGGTATATTACCTAAATCAACGGCATCAAATGTTGAAGAGCAAGCATTTTCTGGCCCTCATCCTGCTGGCCTTGCTGGTACACATATCCATTTATTAGAATCAGCAGGTACAAACCGTACTGTTTGGTCTATTGGCTATCAAGATGTTATCGCTTTCGGTAAGTTATTCACTACTGGTGAACTACATACTGACCGTGTTATTTCACTCGCAGGCCCTGCGGTGAAAAATCCACGTTTAATTAGTACTCGTCTAGGTGCATCAATTACAGAATTAACTGCAAGTGAACTTAATGCTGGTGACAATCGCATTATTTCAGGTTCTGTATTAAACGGTGTTAAATCTGACGGTGTACATGCTTATATTGGTCGTTACCACAACCAAATCAGTGTATTAGCTGAAGGCCGTGAGAAAGAATTCCTTGGTTACATGAAACCAGGTAGTGATAAATTCTCAGTAACTAACGTATTTACTTCTGCTTTCAACCGCGCACGTCAATTTAGCTTTACTACAACCACTGGTGGTAGTGATCGTGCAATGATGCCAATTGGTAACTATGAGCGCGTTATGCCATTAGATATCTTACCAACGATGTTACTACGTTCATTGTTAACGGGTGATACAGACGAAGCGATTACGTTAGGTTGTCTTGAATTAGACGAAGAAGATTTAGCGTTATGTACTTTTACTTGCCCAGGTAAGTACGACTTTGGTCCAATTCTACGTAATTGTCTAGCGACAATTGAGAAGGAAGGTTAAGCATGGGTCTTAAGAATTATATCGAAGGGATGGAACATCACTTCGAACCAGGCGGTAAACACGAAAAATGGTTTGCCTTGTATGAAGCTGTTGCAACTGGCTTATTTACACCTGGCTTTGTAACAAAAGGTAAAACACACGTACGTGATAATATCGATTTAAAACGTATCATGATCTTAGTGTGGATGTGTGCCCTACCTATGGTTTTCTGGGGTATGTACAATATTGGTGCTCAAGCAAATACGGCTATTGCATCAGGTGCGGGAACGCCATTCGACGATTGGCATGTTGCTTTACTTAGTGCGCTTGGCGTGACTATGGGTGAGGGCGCCGGCGTCATAGCAAGTATGCTATATGGCGCGGTTTACTTCCTTCCTATTTACGCGACAGTGTTTATAGTAGGCGGTTTCTGGGAAGTTTTATTTGCCGCCGTGCGTAAGCATGAAGTAAATGAAGGTTTCTTCGTAACATCTATCCTATTTGCACTTATCCTGCCTGCGAACATTCCATTATGGCAAGCCGCTGTCGGTATTACTTTCGGTGTTGTAATTGCCAAAGAAGTATTCGGTGGTACAGGTAAGAACTTCTTAAACCCTGCATTAGCAGGTCGTGCGTTCTTATTCTTCGCTTACCCATCAGATATTTCAGGTGATGCTGTTTGGACTGCGGTTGATGGTTTCTCTGGTGCTACAGCACTAAGCTCTGCTGCTGCTGGCGGCCTCGAAGGTCTAACAAGTTCACTGACTTGGGCTGACGCATTCATTGGTAACATGCAAGGTTCTACAGGTGAAGTATCAGCGTTAATTATCTTATTATCGGGTAGTGTATTACTTTTCGCAGGTATTGCATCTTGGAGAATTGTTGCTGGTGTATTTATTGGTATGGTAGCAACAAGCTTACTATTCAATATGATCGGTTCTGATACTAATCCTATGTTTGAAGTACCATTCTATTGGCATTTAGTTATCGGTGGCTTTGCGTTTGGTATGATGTTCATGGCGACTGATCCGGTATCAGCTTCATTTACTGAAAACGGTAAATGGGCATACGGTCTTCTTATCGGCTTAATGGTTGTACTGATTCGTGTAGTTAACCCTGCATTCCCAGAAGGTATGATGCTAGCAATCTTATTTGCTAACTTATTCGCACCTCTATTTGATCACTTTGTTGTTCAAGCTAACATTAAACGGAGACTTGCACGCAATGGCTAGTAAAGAAACTCCACTGAAAACTATCGCAGTCGTTACGGCGCTGTGTTTAGTATGTTCAATCATCGTATCTGGCGCAGCTGTAGGCTTACGTGATGCTCAAAATGCTAACAAGGCATTAGATAAGCAAACTAACTTACTTTCTGTTGCTGGCAAGTTAGAAGAAAATGCGAACGTTGGCGAGATTTACGCTCAGTTTGTTGAAGCTAAATTTGTTGATTTAAGTACGGGTGAGTATGTTGAAGAAAATGCTGCGACATTTGATCAACTTAAAAACGTAAAAGATCTAGCGAAAAGTACCGACCTAACAGGTAAAGATGTTGCTGGTATTAAACGACGTTCAAATGTTGCTGATGTTTATCTTGTAAAAGATGCACAAGGTAACGTTGAATCTTACGTTCTGCCTGTATACGGTCGTGGTCTGTGGTCAACGATGTATGCATTCGTTGCAATCGACAAAGATGGCAAAACAGTGATACGCATTCAGTACTATGACCAAGGTGAAACTCCGGGTCTAGGTGGCGAAGTGTTAAATCCTCTGTGGACAGCCAAATGGGAAGGCAAACAACTATTCGATGCGAATGGTGATGTTGCAATCCGTGTCGTGAAAGGTGGTGGTCAAGATAAGACTTTGTCTGGTATTGATGGTTTATCTGGTGCGACGCTAACTAGCCAAGGTGTTGAAAATACATTCCAGTTCTGGATTGGTGACAATGGTTTTGGTCCTTTCTTGAAGAAATTGCAAAGCGGAGGCTTAAACAATGGCTAAGTCTGAGTTAAGAGAAGTTGTTACCTCACCCATCGTTACTAACAACCCGATTGCACTACAAATCTTAGGTGTTTGTTCTGCATTGGCTGTGACAACTAAGATGGAAACTGCATTAGTGATGACACTAGCGGTAATGTTGGTAACAGCATTTTCAAGTTTCTTTATCTCGTTAGTGCGTAACATGATCCCGAATAGCGTGCGTATTATTGTGCAAATGGCGATCATTGCATCACTTGTAATCGTTGTTGACCAAGTACTTAAAGCGGTAGCGTTCCAGTTATCAAAAGAGCTTTCGGTATTCGTTGGTCTGATCATTACAAACTGTATCGTAATGGGTCGTGCTGAAGCATATGCAATGAAGAATAAACCTCTACCAAGTTTCTTAGATGGTATCGGTAACGGTTTAGGTTACGGTGCTATCTTACTTGCTGTTGCGACAGTGCGTGAAATATTTGGTTCAGGTACTTGGTTTGGTATTGAAATTTTACCACTAATCCAAAACGGTGGTTGGTACCAGTCAAATGGCTTATTACTACTTCCGCCAAGTGCATTCTTCATCATTGGTTTATTGATTTGGGCTCTACGTACGTGGAAACCAGAACAAGTTGAGCCAAAGGGGTAAACGATGGAACATTATATTAGTTTGTTCGTACGTGCTATTTTCATTGAAAACTTAGCATTATCATTCTTCTTAGGTATGTGTACATTCCTTGCGGTATCTAAGAAAGTGACAACAGCGATTGGCCTTGGTATAGCAGTAACCGCTGTACTTACTATTTCAATCCCTGTTAACCAAGTTATCTATAGTGGCGTACTTGCTCCAGGTGCACTTGCATGGGCTGGTTTCCCAGAAGCAGATTTAAGCTTCCTCGGTTTCATCACGTTCATTGGTGTAATTGCTGCACTAGTACAAATCTTAGAGATGGTATTAGATAAATACTTACCAGCTCTATATAACGCACTGGGTATTTTCCTACCGTTGATCACAGTAAACTGTGCAATCTTCGGTGGTGTATCTTTCATGGTACAGCGTGACTACAACTTCACAGAATCAGTCGTTTATGGTTTTGGTAGTGGTCTCGGTTGGATGTTAGCTATCGTTGCGATGGCTGGTCTTCGTGAGAAAATGAAATATTCAGATGTGCCAGATGGACTACGTGGACTAGGCATTACCTTTATTACAGCAGGTCTTATGGCGCTAGGTTTCATGTCATTTTCTGGTATTCAGTTATAACAAACAGCTGGCTTCGGTCAGCATGTTTCAAGAGCAAAGGATAAGTCGATGGAAATCATTCTCGGCGTAGTCATGTTCACGGTTATCGTTTTGGCACTAGTAACAGTAATTCTGTTTGCTAAGTCTAAACTGGTAAGTGAAGGTGATATTACAATTAGTATTAACGGTGACCCTGAGAAGTCGGTGGTTACTGGTGCAGGCGGTAAACTTCTAGCTTCACTATCTGCGAGCGGTATTTTCGTTTCTTCAGCTTGTGGTGGCGGTGGCACATGTGGCCAGTGTCGTGTGAAAGTTAAATCGGGTGGTGGTGATATTCTACCAACTGAACTTGATCACATCTCTAAAGGTGAAGCTCGTGAAGGCGAGCGTTTAGCATGTCAAGTTAGCGTAAAAGTTGACATGGACATCGAACTACCAGAAGAGATCTTTGGTGTGAAGAAATGGGAATGTGAAGTTATCTCTAACGATAACAAAGCAACGTTCATTAAAGAGCTTAAAATGGCTATTCCAAACGGCGAAGTGGTTCCTTTCCGCGCCGGTGGTTATATCCAAATTGAAGCGCCTGCTCACCATGTTAAATATTCAGATTATGATATTCCTGAAGAATATCGTGGTGACTGGAAGCACTTTGGCTTCTTTGACATCGAGTCTAAAGTTGATGAAGAAACTATCCGTGCTTATTCTATGGCTAACTGCCCAGAAGAAGCGGGTATCATCATGCTTAACGTGCGTATTGCTACGCCACCGCCGCGTAATCTTTCTTTACCTGCCGGTAAGATGTCTTCGTACATCTTTAGCTTAAAGGCTGGCGATAAAGTAACGATTTCAGGTCCATTTGGTGAGTTCTTCGCGAGAGAAACTGACAATGAAATGGTATTTGTTGGTGGTGGTGCTGGTATGGCGCCTATGCGTTCACACATCTTTGATCAACTTAACCGTCTAAATACAGACCGTAAAGTTTCATTCTGGTATGGTGCTCGTTCTAAGCGTGAAATGTTCTATGTTGAAGATTTCGATATGCTTGCTAAAGAAAACGAAAACTTTGAATGGCATGTCGCATTAAGTGATCCACAACCAGAAGATAACTGGGAAGGTTACACAGGCTTCATCCATAACGTGATCCTTGAAAATTATCTTGCAGATCATGAAGCGCCAGAAGATTGTGAGTACTACATGTGTGGTCCTCCAATGATGAATGCTGCTGTTATCGGCATGCTGAAAGATCTTGGTGTTGAAGATGAAAATATCTTACTCGATGACTTTGGTTAATCGTTTTTGATTCAATTTAAATCGATGTATCGATGGCTAGCTCTGATAGGGCTAGCCATTTTCATTCTTGGTTGTAGTGAGCAAAAAAGTACCGAAGAAGTGCTTTTCTCTGGTCCTACTATGGGTACAACTTATCATATGAAAGTAGTGGGTTTCTCACTGTCTGAACAAGATAAGCAAGATATTCAAGTCGAGATTGATAAACGTTTAGAATTAGTCAACGATCAGATGTCGACTTATCGTCCTAATTCAGAGTTATCGCGCTTTAATCAAAGCGTAGCTGTTACTGGTTTTGAAGTATCACGTGATACCGCAAAAGTTGTGCTAGAAGCTCTTCGTTTGAATAAACTGACGAATGGTGCATTAGATGTAACCGTTGGTCCTTTGGTTAATCTGTGGGGATTTGGCCCAGATAATAAACCGGAAACAATACCGTCACAGCAACAATTAAATACTGTTAATCAACGTATTGGTATTCAGCATTTAGCGGCGACAGAAACAACGTTAAGCAAAGACATTGACGGTTTATACGTTGACTTGTCTTCAATTGCTAAAGGTTATGGCGTTGATGTTATCGCTGAGTACTTTGCTTCTTTAGGGATTGAAAATTACCTGGTTGAAGTGGGCGGTGAACTGCGTATTAATGGTGTTAATGCGCGTGGTATCGATTGGCAAGTTGCGATTGAGAAACCGACGGCTGTTGATCAAAGTGTGCAAGAAGTGATTGCGGTTGGGAACAATGCAATTGCAACATCAGGTGATTACCGTAATTATTACGAGCTTGATGGTGAGCGTTTTGCGCATACAATTGATCCGGTAAGCGGTAGACCGATTAAACATAAGCTGGTTTCTGTGACGGTTATCCATGCTTCATCCATGACTGCTGATGGGTTAGCTACAGCGTTAATGGTGATGGGCGAGAAAGACGGTCTTGAGTTTGCCAAACGGCAAGAATTAGCTGTGTTGATGATCTCGAAGTCAGATTCAGGGTATAATGAAGTGTATACCAAACAGTTCGAACCTTATTTACAATAGAGGCTAATATGGCTTATTTTGCTGCAACATTTGTTATTTTTGCGCTCGTTATTGCGGGTATGTCGATAGGCTATATCGTGCAAAAGAAATCGATCACAGGTAGCTGTGGTGGTATTAGTAACTTAGGCATGGACAAGGCGTGTGATTGCCCCGATCCATGTGATAAGCGTAAAGCTAAAATAGCAAAAGCAGAAGCTAAACAAAAGATGTTAAGTGAAAACCGTATCATCTAGTTTATGCCAAGCATCTAGCTATAAAGTGCAGTTTTGTACTTTATAGCTTTATTCCTATCCTCTCAATTATTCTCTTTATTCTCTTTATTCTCTCCCTCTTTAATATTCCGATTTCAAAAAAACGCTTTTGTATTAATCTAAAACGTATTTTTAATTTTACTCATTAATGAGTATGTTAGCTGTGGTTGATATAGATCAACATCATGTTTTTTGTATGTGGCACAGTGTACCCAAGTTAATGTTTTGTTACAAAATGATGCAAAAGAACATCAAATGTAATCGAATAGTATTTGAAATAATAAACATACCCGAATTGATGGAGCTCCACATGAACAAGAAAATATTATCTGGATTAATCACCGCATCTTTATTATCAGCAACGCTTGCTGCCCCTGCTTTTGCTCATCAACAAGGGGATATTATTGTTCGTGCTGGTGCGCTTATGGTTGCGCCGAATGAGTCAAGTGAAAATGTAGGTGGAGCATTCGGTGAATTTACCGTGAGTGATAATACCCAACTTGGGCTTAACTTTACTTACATGGCAACGGATAATATTGGTATTGAATTGGTAGCTGCAACGCCATTTAAGCATGACGTTGGACTTGACAGTTTGGGTGGTACAATTGCAGAAGTAAATCAACTACCACCAACATTATTAGCGCAATACTACTTTGGTGATTCAGGCTCTAAATTCCGTCCTTATATAGGTGCCGGACTTAACTTTACTGTGTTCTATGATACTAAATTTAATGAAAATGGTACTGACCAAGGTCTAACTGATTTAGATTTGAGTAACTCGGTGGCTTAGCTGCACAAGTCGGTATTGACTATATGATCAATGATAAGTGGTTGGTGAATGCATCGGTAATGTATGCGGATATCAGTACTGATGTGACATTTAAATTAAATGGTGCCGATGTAAAAGCTAAAACAGACATCGATCCATTGGTATACATGGTTAGTATCGGTTATGTATTTTAATTAGCTTTTCCAGTTTCTATTAGCTAAATATGACAAGGTGCATCTGCTCCTTGTTTACCATTCTATTTCGTTCTTATATCTTAATTCCCCAATTGTTCGAATTTTCTTATTTCCTGCTTTTTTCTTATTTAATTATTTGTCCTCTGGCTTAAATGTACTTATAATAACTGGTATTTTATACAGTGCTATTTTACTTGTAATTACTTCGTGAAGGTCATGAGAAAAATAATTCATATCGATATGGATGCGTACTTCGCAAATGTGGAAATACGTGACAATCCTGCTTATAAAGATATTCCTATTGCTATTGGTGGCATGAGTGATCGCCGTGGGGTGATCGCAACGTGCAACTATATCGCCCGCCAATATGGGGTGCGCTCTGCCATGTCTTCTTATAAAGCAATGCAGCTCTGTCCAGATTTAACGTTAGTGCCCTCACGTATGCAGGTATACAAAGAAGTCTCAGCACAGATTCATGAAATATTTTCTCGCTATACCGATTTGATCGAACCCTTATCGTTAGATGAAGCTTATTTAGATGTCTCTGCTTGTAAATTATTTTCTGGTAGTGCCACGTTAATTGCCGAAGACATTCGCCAAACTATCGAGTCTGAGTTGGCACTTACTGCGTCTACAGGCGTTGCTCCAGTCAAGTTTTTAGCTAAGGTAGCATCAGATATTAATAAACCGAATGGACTGTTTGTGATCACGCCATCACAAGTTAAATCCTTTGTGGCAGACTTACCTTTAAATAAGATCCCTGGGGTGGGGAAAGTAACTTGGCAAAAGCTCAATCGTGTTGGTTTGTATACGTGTGCTGATGTGCTTAAATTCCCTGCGGAAGATATTATTGAGAGCTTTGGTAAGTTAGGCCATAGTTTGTTAGAACGCTGTCAAGGTATTGATAATCGCCCTGTTTGTAATGAACGACATCGTAAATCGGTGGGGGTTGAGATTACTCTACCTGAAGATATTGTTACGTTAGAACAGTGCATGGCGTTATTTCCTCAGCTATATCAAACCTTGTTGCAGCGCCTAGCAAAAGCCTCTCCTGATATGCGGATCACTAAACAAGGCGTTAAGCTCAAATTTAATGATTTTACTCTTACCAGTGCTGAGCAAAGCATCACTACGCTCGACGAGCACCTCTTTACTGACTTATATGTACAGGCGATGACAAAGCAAGAACAACGTGGTATTCGTTTAATTGGTTTATATGTCGGCCTTGCTGGTGATCATGACAGTGAGCAGTATAACTTGCTGTTTTAGAAGTGTATTAACTTCAATGAATAAACTTATTTATCCTTTTCTAAGCTATCTGCTATTTCTATATATTCCTAAAAGCTATTAAAAATTAGCTTATTTTCTTGCGTTAAATAGTGGTTGATCTTTCTTGTTGGTCTCAGACCAAAAATTAATATTGAACTGCGCATCATCTGTGATTTCGATACGATGCCAATATTCAGGCGGGCTGGTAGCAAATTGGCCCGCATTGATAACAACTTTAACCTCTGGCTCGTTAGCATGTTCATTGGCAAAGCCATAATAGGTTACCGTTCCTTCCATTACACACAGTTGACCAAATACTCCCTCAGCAGTATTGTGATGCGAGAGTAGTGCTGAAGGTACGTTCCCTTTTGTAAAAAACGGAGTAGAACGCTGTACAGTCCAATTAGCAGGAATTCGTTGATGGCTCATTGTAAACCTCCCCAGTAATACACTGGTATATGAAGATGAATTAATCTTTGTTACTGACCTGAATAACAAAGTTACATTTAAGATACCATATCCCAATCTTTAATCAAGAATAATTCTCATTTGCATTTGGGGTGCGTGTTATAGTTCCCGTATCATTTCAATTAATCGGATAATATTTATGTCAAAAATTCGTGTCCTGCTTTCTACGTCTACCTGCCCGTGGTTTAATCTGGCTGTTGAAGAAACCATCTTCCGTTCTATGTCTGCAAATCAGCGTATATTATTCTTATGGCGTAATGCCGATACGATTGTCATTGGCCGCGCTCAGAACCCATGGAAGGAATGTAATACGCGAAAGATGGAACAAGATAGTATAAAGCTGGCTCGTCGCCAAAGTGGGGGAGGTGCCGTTTTTCATGATTTAGGAAATACTAACTTTACCTTTATGGCTGGTAAGCCAGAGTATAATAAGACGATATCAACCCAAATTGTACTAAATGCACTCAAAAAATTAGGTATTAACGGTAAGGCAACCGGTCGCAATGACTTGGTTGTGACTGTATCTGATGGTGATCGTAAGTTTTCTGGTTCAGCATATCGTGAAACATTAGATCGTGGATTTCACCACGGAACGCTATTACTTAATGCTAATCTGACTCGATTGGAAAATTACCTGTGTCCCGATCCTAAAAAACTAAAAGCCAAAGGTATTACTTCGGTTCGATCACGGGTAATCAACCTTTGCGATATCAATCCAAGTATTAATCATAATATGGTATGTGAAGCTATCACTCAGGAATTTTATGCATATTTT
This sequence comes from Moritella sp., assembly GCF_013215705.1. Lineage (GTDB taxonomy): Bacteria > Pseudomonadota > Gammaproteobacteria > Enterobacterales > Moritellaceae > Moritella. The sequence continues at coordinate 62,859 of NZ_JABSQR010000028.1, forward strand.
AGTGAGACTGTAGCAATCGAATATATTTCACCTGATACCATTCCCGATTTACCAGGATTCAAAGAAAAATATAGCCAGCAAAGAAGCTGGGATTGGAATTTTGGAAATACATCTAATTTTACTCACTCTTTGGATGAACGCTTTACATGGGGGGGCGTTGAAATCCACTTTGATGTAAGAAAAGCGTACATCTGGCATACACAAATATTCACCGACAGCTTAGACCCGACACCATTGGAAGCCTTATCAAGGCAATTAACAGGCCTAGCGTATACACCAAATGCAGTCGCCAATTGTATTGATGAAATTACCGTACAGTTTCCTGAAAACGCTATTGAACTAAAGGAACTACAAGCGTGGCTCACTTTCGCAATGACCTAATTTAAAGGAATCTATCTGCCCACTCCTTCATTCCTATATTCCTAAAAGTTATTAAGAATCAGTTTATGTTCTTTGGCGGTTATAAGTAAAGGGGCTATATTGATCCAAACGATATGAAATTATCCAATTTGGTCTGATGGAGTAGAAGATGAATCAACAGAGGTTGACCCACCTTAAACAGCTGGAAGCTGAAAGTATCCACATAATCAGGGAAGTTGCGGCAGAGTTTGATAATCCGGTAATGATGTATTCAATCGGTAAAGACTCGTCAGTGATGCTACACCTGGCTCGTAAGGCTTTTTACCCAGGTAAGATCCCGTTTCCATTATTGCATGTTGATACTAACTGGAAGTTTCGCGAAATGATTGAGTTTCGTGATAAGGCCGTTGATAAATACGGTTTTGATCTGTTAGTACACCAAAACCCTGAAGGGATCGCGATGGGCTGTAGCCCGTTTGATCACGGCAGTTCGAAACATACCGATATTATGAAAACCCAAGGGCTGAAGCAAGCGTTAGATAAATACGGTTTTGATGCGGCATTTGGTGGCGCACGACGTGATGAAGAAAAATCGCGTGCCAAAGAGCGTGTGTATTCATTCCGTGATAAGCATCATCGCTGGGATCCAAAAAACCAACGACCTGAATTATGGCGTACTTATAACGGCCAAGTTAATAAAGGTGAAAGCATTCGTGTGTTCCCATTATCAAACTGGACTGAACTGGATATTTGGCAATATATCTACCAAGAACAAATTGAAATTGTGCCACTTTACCTTGCAGCTAAACGTCCTGTTGTAGAGCGTGACGGAGCGCTTATCATGGTTGATGATGATCGCATGAAGTTAAAAGCAGGCGAGAAGATAGAAGAAAAAATGGTGCGTTTTAGAACCCTCGGCTGTTACCCATTAACAGGTGCTGTGGAGTCTGAAGCGACAACATTGCCTGAAATTATTGAAGAGATGTTACTGGCGACGAGCAGTGAACGACAAGGACGTATGATTGACCATGATTCTTCTTCTTCAATGGAACAGAAGAAACGTCAAGGTTATTTCTAGGTAGGAGCAGGGCAAATGAATACTCAAATAGCAAATGAATTAGCACAAACAGATATCGAAACCTACTTACAACAACAGCAGCATAAGAGCTTATTGCGATTTTTAACCTGTGGTAGTGTTGATGATGGTAAAAGCAGTCTGATCGGTCGTTTATTACATGATTCACACCAGATCTATGAAGATCAATTAGCAGCATTGCATGTTGATAGCCAAAAGTCAGGTACTACAGGTGAAGCGATCGATTTAGCCTTATTAGTTGATGGTCTTGCTGCAGAGCGTGAGCAGGGTATTACCATTGATGTGGCATACCGTTATTTCTCGACCTCTACACGTAAGTTTATTATTGCTGATACACCGGGACATGAAGAATACACCCGTAATATGGCAACCGGTGCTTCAACGTGTGATCTTGCGGTGATCTTAATTGATGCGCGTAAAGGGGTGTTAACACAAACTAAACGTCACTCGTATATCGCGTCATTATTGGGTATTAAACATTTTGTTGTGGCCGTGAATAAAATGGATCTGGTTGATTTCTCTGAGCAGCGTTTTGAAGAGATCAAAGAGGAATACTTAGGGTTTAGCGAAAAATTAAATGACATCAGCATTGAATTTACCCCGTTATCGGCATTATTAGGGGATAACGTTGTTGATCGTTCTACGCATACACCTTGGTTTAAAGGCCGTACATTATTAGAATGTTTAGAAGCGGCTGATACGTCAGATGAAACACTGGATAAGCCATTCCGCTTACCTGTGCAATACGTGAATCGCCCTAATCTCGACTTCCGTGGTTTTGCCGGTACGATCTCTGCTGGCCAAATCAGTGTTGGAGATGAAGTCGTTGCTTTACCATCGGGTAAATCAAGTACCGTTAAATCGATTGTTACCTTTGATGGTGACCTCGCCTCTGCACATCAAGATCAAGCGATTACATTAACACTGACTGACGAAATTGATGTGAGTCGTGGTGATATTCTGGTTGCTGTTACTGATCAACCTAAATTATCAGATTTGTTATTGGCGAATGTCGTATGGATGTCAGATCAAGCATTACAAACTGGCCGTCAATATGACATTAAACTGGCGAGTAAAAAAACCACTGGTCAGTTTAATTTGATCCGTCATAAGATCGATGTGAATACCATGGCTGAATCTGCGGCAAGCACATTAGAACTCAATGAAATCGGTTTATGTGAGTTAACGCTGACTGAATTGGTACCTGCTGATATTTATAAAGATGTTTCTGACACGGGCAGCTTTATTGTTATTGACCGTTTAACCAATGTAACTGTTGGTGCCGGTATGATAGAGCAAGTACTTGATGCAACAGTGAGTACTAACTCGCATGAATTTAGTGACTTTGAAGTTGAGTTGAATGCATTAGTGCGTAAGCACTTCCCACAATGGCAAGCTATCGATATTAGCAAGCTGTAGGATGTTGTTATGAATGTGATACAGGGAAGCATTTTAGTCTCACTAGTGATCTTCATTGGTTTGCTTATCTCAGGTAAGTTTCGACCATCGAGTTTATTTGGTGGGATGGTTATTTTAGCTTACTTGTCTGGCGTTATTGAAATGCCACAAGTCATGGCTGGATTTACCAATCCTTCTCTTATCACATTAATTTTATTATTACTCATTTCGATTACCATTGAAAAAACGCGTCTAATTAGCTGGATAGGACGGCAGTTATCCACGGGACGTTTTACGGTGGTGGTTGCTAAACTCGGTATTTCTACCGCGTTACTCTCTTCTTTTACCAATAATACCGCTGTTGTTGCATCACTCATTGGTGCAGTGAAACGTAACAATACCCATGCGCCCACTAAATTACTTATTCCACTTTCTTATGCTGCGATCTTTGGTGGCACGCTGACGCTAATTGGCACATCGACCAATCTGATTGTGAATAGTTTTGTGGTTGATGCTGGGCTTCCCTCATTAGGTTTTTTTGAATTTTCTATTGTCGGTTTAGCTGGTTTTTTTGCGGGCATGATCGTACTTATTACCATGAGTCATCGATTACCCGATCATACCCAAGATGAGAGTGAAGAATTAGTCTATTTTTTAGAAGCACATGTAAAAGCCAATTCAGAGCTGGTTGGAAAAACCGTTGCTGAAAATAATTTACGTGCGTTAAAACAATTATATCTTGCGGAAATACAGCGAGATGGCAATGTTATTTGTCCTGTCTGCCCAGAAGAAGTATTACAAGCAAATGATCAACTACTCTTCTGTGGCGATGTTGATTCGGTCGGTGTACTGCAAGATATTAAAGGATTGAAATTATTTGGCCAAGGTGAACTGAATGGCCAGCATCTCGTTGAAGTGATCATCAGTCATTCCTCCAAATTAAACGGCTTAACCTTAAAAGAAAGTAAATTTAGAGAGCATTTTGATTCTGTGGTAGTGGCTATCCGCCGTGGGCATAGTGCTTTACGCGGAGGCTTAGGTAATGTGCGATTACGTGCGGGTGATACCTTATTATTAGCCCCCGGTGCCGAGTTTAAAAACAGTAAAGATCTGAATCGTGATTTTGTCGTGATCAGTGGTTTAGATGTTGCCACACGGTTAAGTGATAAACGTAGTATTGGCGTATTAGCGGGATTTGTTGGCACGATTGCGTTGGCACTAACGGGTACATTACCGTTATTAAAAGGCTTAGTCATATTCGTATTGCTGCTTTGCATGAGTGGTACTTTATCCCTGCAAGAGATCCGCAGACGCTTACCTGTTGACCTTTGGATTGTGGTGGGCAGTGCGTTAGCGTTATCTAATATGCTAAAAACCAGTGGCGTGTCAGACTTATTAGCGGACTCTTTAATACAAGCTTTGAATGGCTGGGGGGTATTAGCCGCATTTATTGCGACTTATTTTGCGACATTATTATTAAGTGAATTAATCACTAATAATGCCGCTGCCGCCTTGGCATTCCCAATTGCATTTAGTTTGGCCCAAAGTTATGGGGTAAGTGAATTACCTTTCATCATGGCCGTTATCTTTGGCGCCAGTGCCAGTTTTATTTCGCCTTACGGTTATCAAACCAATTTAATGGTTTATAGTGCAGGAAATTATGCGCTATCAGACTACCTTAAACTCGGTGTCCCGACATCGATTGCTTATTCCTCTGTGGTATTAGTAATGATCCCATATGTATTCCCATTTTATCTGTGAGCATGTAATGACAACAACTATTAATGAAAGTAGTGCTGATCCAACAGCAACTGAAAATATCGTGTGGCATCAACATACTGTAGATAAAGCCGCAAGAGCAGCGAACAAACAGCAGCAACCTTGCGTGTTATGGTTTACGGGGTTAAGTGGCTCTGGTAAGTCGACAGTGGCGGGTGCATTAGAGAATGAATTACACAAAGCGGGTTATCATACCTATTTGTTAGACGGCGATAATGTGCGTTTTGGTTTATGTGGTGATCTGGGCTTTAGCGATGATGATCGTAAAGAAAATATTCGCAGAGTAGGAGAAGTAGCAAAATTAATGGTTGATGCCGGTGTTATTGTATTAACTGCCTTTATTTCACCACACCGTCAAGAGCGTGAACTTGTTCGTGCATTATTGGGTGACAGTGAGTTTATCGAAATACATGTTGATGCCGATCTGGCGATTTGTGAACAGCGTGATCCGAAGGGGCTTTATAAGAAAGCGCGAGCAGGTGAAATCAAGAACTTTACTGGTATTGATGCTGTTTATGAAGCGCCAACTAAACCTGAATTGTATCTCGATAATGGCAACAACCCAGTTTCAACCTCAGTTCAACAGATCATGACTTATCTTTCACAGCAAGGTCATATTAAGTAACCGTTTTTTAAGAGTAATATTAAGTGATTTTGTCATGAAATCGTTTGTAAGTAAGGGAGTCGTAGCGAATAAATGGATAGTTCAATAGAGAGTTCAATAGAGAGTTCAATCGATCATTTAGTCAGTCAGGTTAATGATATCGCTGTTGCAGCAGGACAAGAAATATTAACCATCTATCAGCGCGATTTTAAGGTTGATACCAAAGATGATAACTCACCAGTGACAGAAGCCGATATTGCAGCTAATGACATCATTGTTGCCAGTTTACGTACTATTACCCCTGATATCCCCATTTTGTCTGAAGAAGGTGCAAGCATCCCTTGGGACGAAAGAAAGCAATGGCAAACATTTTGGCTTGTTGACCCCTTAGATGGTACTAAAGAGTTTATTAAACGTAATGGTGAATTTACCGTTAATATCGCCTTGATCCATAACCAACAGCCAATATTAGGTGTCGTCTATGCACCGGTATTAGATAAACTCTATTATACAAATACGGATGGTGCTTTTTTATTGCATGGCGGTGAAACCGTTAAGTTAGCGGCGTTACCCATTCCTAATGATGAAGTCGTTAAAGTGGTCGGTTCCCGTTCTCATGCCAGTCCTGAAATGGCATTGTATTTAGCTCGTTATAAAGAAACTGATATTATTCCGGTTGGTAGTTCATTGAAGTTTTGTTTGATTGCCGAAGGGAGTGCACATTGTTATCCACGCTTAGGTCCAACTTGTTGGTGGGATACCGGTGCTGGACATGCGGTTGCTTGTGCGGCCGGAGCCAAAGTAGTGCAACTTGATGGTTCACCGTTACTGTATAACCACCAAGAGTCAGTGCTAAATCCGTTTTTTGTTGTGGCTAAATGATATACCCAAGCTACTTCGAAATGCACAATCAGCAAACCGAAAGAAGAGGATATTCAAGGCATGAAGTTGAGGATTTAGTTATTCTAAATCAAGACTTCATAACGCCGAAGATACCTTCATTCGTTTTGCCCTGCGGGAGGCGAGCAGGAATTACAGCACAGCGTTACAATATTTGAAAATGGAATAGCCATTATCTACATATTGTGCCTTGTTCTGTTATCCCTGCTAGTCTCTGATACAGCATTTTGAAGTAACTTGGGTATAAGCCTAAAAATTAAATGCATTATGCAAATGGCTGGTTAGCTCTGAAAAATATTCCGGGTTGTTTTCATGCGGAATGAGTTTAGCCAGTTCATCACCAATATTGGTAAAGCGGTAATACTTCATACGAGATGAACGGTTTTTGACTTTCATTGTTAACTTTTTTTCCCCGTAGCTTATTGGTAAGTCTTTATCGAGAGGAAGATTCACCATTTCTAATTCATTATGATGAATTAATCCCAATTCCGACAAGGTTAAAAAGCTATTGTAAGGTAGTTTGTGTCGACCTAAATTAATCGACTTAAATTGCGGCTTATTAAACAATAAGAAATTTTTATTGTTATTTTGGCAGTTAAGGACAATCTTACAATTAGTGTCGTAACCGATTTGGGAGCTTAAATTACAAGCTGCTTGAAACATTTGTGCTTCACGTTGGGTCATTTGATTGAGTGTGCGTAATGATTTAACCGAGAAACTACCTGAATGGCTTAATTCCAATGCAAAAATATGCCCCCATAATGTTTGCATATGTGGCCCTGAGATATCTTTGGCCATCGACATGAAAGCACTGAGCCAATCGGGATCCATATTTTCACTGGTCACGTCATCACAAAAATTATTGGCTCGCACAACAATACTCTCTAAGTTTTGCTGCTGCTTGATCTGCTCTTGATTAATACGCTGAATTGCCCTGTGTTCAAATGTCGTATGCTTATTTACCGTTAACATGCCATCGATACCTCTATCTTTGGCAACTTTACGTAGTTGTTGAATACTGTTTAAAATATTCGATTCAATTTTATTTATATGGGTATCAGTAATGGACATAGTAAACCTAACGGCGCATTAAGAGGGAGTGAATATAAGCTTTATTTATACCTGATATGGTAATGAAAGTATTGTGTTGGTGTTTAAAATTGATGAATAGTGAGAAATATTTTTATGATAGTGTATACAAATAAATTCTTTGGACGAGTGTTGTAATAATAAATCGGCGTCGACTCGTCCATCGTTCAGTTATAACGTTTATATATTCGCGTTGATAATGCCGATAACGGTATTGATTTCTGTTGGGTTCATTTCACCATCTTTGACAAATAAAATCTTACCGGCCTGGTCTAATAAAATGATCGCTGAGCTTTTTTCGGTTAATGCCCAGGTTTTACGCATATCACCTTCACTATCGAGTACAAAAATAGCATCAGGAAACTCTTCTTTGTTACTTTTCACCTGACTAGCCACGATCGCGCCTGTCCCCCAGATAGATTCATCTAAATTGACTAATGTCGCAGTATTATATTTTTCAAACGGAAAATCGGCGGCAATAATAGCATCAATCATAGGTTCATTGAGTTCTTTTGCGGATGTCCGCCCTGCTATGTGTTGAATTAAAATAATTTTATTTTGTAATTCAGCTGACGTCCACTGGCGGTATTCGAAATCCCCTTCCACTAAATCGACAAAACCTTTGTCTGTAATTGTTACTTGGGGTAAATTTTCACCCACTGTTAGGCTATGACTTAAAGCGACAAAAGAAGTGAGTGAGAGGGCGATAACCGTCAGTATTTTTTTCATTATAAGTATCCTTTTAAATATGAAAATGGGTATAAAACCGTTTCAATTCGATAGCTGTGCTGGATTTGAGTAATGAGCAGTATCGAATTATATGATGTTCACATCTTATTCTATTTATAAGGAAAATGTGGCAGTAAAACGTAAATTTGTGGTCAATATAGCGATTCGCTAATCAATTTCGTGTTTGAAGAAAGCATTTTATCTAACTTTATTTTTGACCCTGAGATCACCGTATATTGATTTTTATTGATCATGATTTTTTGGCCTTCTACGCCACTTTTACTATCAATGGTTAGCCATACAGGAGAGACACTGCCGATACTGGTTGATGGATAAAGCATGAACAGCTCATACTCAGGTGCGAGCTGACTAATTAATGTCGCTAATAGTAGCGCTTTTTCATCACTGTCTGCTTCATTGGTTTTTAACACGCTAATCGGTGAGAAGAAACTGTTGTCATGTTCCTCTCTGTCTGGGATCGCGTAGACCCAATGTCGTGCATTTTTTACAGCTGTACTGAATGATTGCTGTTTAGCTAACTGTGTCGCGATATCTTTTAGATATGCTCTATATTCATAAAATAGTTGAGAGTAATTAGGTCTAACACACGGCAAATCTTCATCATCTGGATGTACACAAGGGGTTATTTTAAGGTGATAAAAGGCATCATTTTGATATTGATTGTAGGCTTGCCAAAATAGCTGTGATGCGTTGCTCTCGTCTTTATTGGTAAATGCGTATTTTATGTCTGTTATTTTATCTTGATCATCAGGAGTATAAAAATTAATACGTTCAATCGCAAATTCAAGTCGTGGAGTTAAGTAGGTATGAATTGCTTTGATTGGATGGCTTAATGAAAACGAAAGCTTATAACTGTCTCGTAACGAGGTTTCGACGATATCAGTATCAAAGAAGGATTTTACATTGATGTTTTTACCTTTGTGATCTGTCCATTGCCAATTAATTGAAAATGAGTTTACTTCACTATTAGGTAAGCTTATTTGCTTGGTAGAGGATAGGTTGTTGCGTTCATCGGTGTCACCAGACAGAGAGGCCATTACAGGTACAGACAGGAAAATCATTATGCTTGTGGTTAAAGAAGGCCACAAAGATGCTTTGTTCAAAAAAGAGGGGGCCATGGAATGAATCTCTGATGATAGCGATTCATTAAGCTTGGTAGAAAATGTGATTGATATCAAAAAAAATACAGAATAATTTTTGTTAGCAACCACACCAAATCATCATTATTTTAACTATTACGCGAACTCATTTTCGAGTAAATAACTGATTACCAGCCTTTTACAATGGCATTGTTAAACAGTTTATTTGCTTCGTCATACACTTCTTGAGTTTGGAATGCAGCGATGAACTGTTTTACTTGTTTAGAATCTTTGTTGTCATTACGTGCAACAATCAAGTTTACGTATGGAGATTCTTTGTCTTCAACGAATACACCATCTTTAGTTGGTGATAAACCAATCTTGGTTGCGAATGTGGTGTTGATAACAGCAAGTGTTACGTCTTGTAAGTTACGTGCTAATAACGCCGCTTCTAATTTTACAATTTCAACACCAAATGGATTTGCTGTAATATCTAATTCTGTTGCTTTAATACCCACCCCCGCTTTAAGTGCAATGATACCTTGCTGTTCAAGTAGTAATAATGAACGGCCTAGGTTGGTTGGATCATTTGGTATTGCAATCTTATTACCTTCTTTTAGTTCGTCAACGTGTTTGATTGATGTTGAGTATGCTGCAATTGGATAAACAAATGTATTTGCTACTGCTGTAATATCATAACCACGTTGTTCGATTTGTGCATCTAGATAAGGTTTATGTTGGAATGCATTTACATCAATACTGCCTTCTTCCAGTGCACGGTTTGGTGTTACGTAATCTGTAAATGTGACAATCTCAATATCTAGGTCGTATTTCTCTTTAGCGATTTTTTTCGCAATCTCAATTACTTCTGCCTCTGGGCCAGCCATTGCACCCACTTTTAATACTGTTGAGTCTTTGTCGCCACTACATGCACTTAATAGCACACTTGATGCAATTGCGGTTACTGATACTAATGTCTTTAGTGAAAATTCCATGATTATTATTTCCTTGAGTGGTTAAAGTTTATTATCTGTGGTCGACTTTACTGATTAAGCGTTCACCGACGGATTGAATAATCTGTACGATGATCACCAGTAAGATAACGGTAATTAGAATAATAGTCGGGTTAAAGCCAATGTAACCATGTTGAATACCAACATCGCCGAGACCGCCGCCGCCTACTGTACCTGCCATTGCAGAGTAGTTTACCAGTGTTACTAACGTTATTGTGATGCTATTGATGATCCCTGGCATTGCCTCTGGGATTAACACTTTCATTATAATCTGTAGTGGGGTAGCGCCCATTGTTTGTGCTGCTTCGATCAGACCTGCTGGCACATCCAATAATGCACCTTCGATTAATCGTGCAATGAAAGGGATTGAGGCTACTGTTAATGGCACTATCATTGCGCCTGTGCCAATTGACGAACCGACAATTAAGCGTGTAAATGGAATAATGGCCACAAGTAGAATAATGAAAGGTACAGAACGACCGACATTAACAATCACACTTAACGCGTTATTTAATTTTTTGTTTGCTAAAATACCGTTAGTTTTTGTTACATGTAACAAGATCCCGGTTGGCATACCAAGTAAACATGCAATGGCAGCTGCAATACCAACCATGGCTAACGTTTCGAGGGTTGCGTTAAAAAATAAATTAATCATTTGCTCAGTCGACATAACCGATAACCTCTACATTCACTGCGTGTTGTTGGAAAAAAGCCTTGGCTGCGATAGTATTTTCTTTATCGCCTATCAGTTCAGCTAGCATATAGCCAAATTTGATACCGCCAGCGAATTCAATATCGGCACTTAAAATATTTACATCGACGTTTAATGTTCTACTTACTTCTGAAATTACCGCTGTATCAACGCTATCACCTGTAAAACCTAAACGCACTAATGGCATTGAGTTTGCTTTTCTATTTAATGACAAGCGTTGTTTATACTCATCCGGAATCTCTAGGTTTATCGTTGCTTCTATAAACAGCTGCGCTAATTCTGTTTGTGGGTTGGCGAAGAACTTCGCGACGGTGTTTTGTTCAATTAACTCGCCTTTATCAATGATCGCAACTTTATGGCAAATATTTTTTACCACTTCCATTTCGTGAGTAATAAGTAAAATGGTCAGACCTAGTCGAGCATTAATATTTTTTAATAATGCTAGAATTGATTTGGTGGTGCTTGGATCAAGCGCTGATGTGGCTTCATCACAAAGGAGAACCTTAGGTTCAGACGCTAACGCGCGTGCAATCGCCACACGCTGTTTTTGACCGCCACTTAATTCAGCAGGGTAGGCGTTATGTTTTGTATCTAAACCAACGAGTTCGAGTAGCGGTGTGATCTTATTTTTTATTTCCGCTTTATCTACGCCGGCTAATTCAAGTGGTAGTGCCACGTTATCAAATACGGTACGTGATGATAATAAATTGAAGTGTTGAAATATCATGCCGATCTGACGTCGTGCAGCACATAGCTCTGTTTTGTTTAACTGTGTTAGTTCAACGCCATCCAGTTGAATTGAACCTGAAGTTGGTGTTTCAAGTAAATTAACACAACGTATTAATGTACTTTTACCTGCACCTGATGAGCCAATTACACCGAATATTTCGCCTTTGTTGACGCTTAAACTCACGTCTTTCAAGGCATAAACAGGCTTGTCTGTAGTTTCAAATATTTTATTGATATTTGTTAATTTGATCATTTCAACGCCTAAAACGAAAAATAAGAATCAATATATAAGATTAGATATTAATTCTTATTTTATGAGTAACAACTGGATACATATGCTAGTTATTAAGTTGCTCAAAGTCAATGGCCTTTTTTACATCTAGACGGCTATGCGGCTTTTGATTCCTGTTGAGGTAGTTTAAATAGCTTAGGTTTGCATGTAGAAGGTATGGATTGCGTAATTTTTATGACGTGAAATAATGTGTAATTAGAATGATCGATAATAAAGGTAATAAATAGTGGCAACTGCAGCTGTATTCTTAGACCGTGATGGTGTGATTAATAAAGATAAGGGTTATGTTTCACAAATTGATGATTTTGAATTCATTGATGGCAGCATTGAAGCTATGCAACTATTGAAGGCGCATGGTTATCTATTAGTTGTAATAACAAATCAATCTGGTATCGCACGAGGTTATTATACTGAAGATGAATTCATGACACTAACAGAGTGGATGGATTGGTCACTTGCCGATCGGGGTGTCGATCTGGATGGTATTTATTATTGCCCTCATCATCCCGAAAAAGGTATTGGTGAGTATAAGCAAAATTGTTTATGCCGTAAGCCAAATACAGGGATGTTAGATAGTGCAGGTAAAGAGCTTGATATTGATTTTGCTAACTCGTATTTAGTCGGTGACAAATTATCTGACATTCAGGCTGGGCAGAAATTACAGCTTAAAGCTAATTACTTAGTGTCGACAGGCAAAGTTCTGTGTGAAAAAGGTGCTGAAGCAGCTGATGGCGTATTTACAGACCTATTATCTGTGGCTAAAGCGATAGTTAACGGCTAAATTAGCACGGGTTGATTACTATTTGAGCGATTGCATTTAATTTAATAAAAGAACTTGCCAATGTAACCCAGATCTCTATAATCGCTCCCACTGACACGGCAACAGTCGTTCAGTATGCTCTTTAACAAT
>NZ_JABSQR010000029.1 GCF_013215705.1 Moritella sp.
ATTCAAATTGGTATCAAATATAGCCCACCGAAGTCCCTAGAACAGCAGGCTATGCAATCTTTGGAAAGCAGCCGTCGCTTCCTATCTCGAAATTTAGTTTCACTTGGTCAGCACATTAGAGGGTCACTCTTGGGTTACGGAGTTGCTAACCCCAAGGGTGAAAAAGGGTTGAAAGCATCAGTTCAAACTGTTTCAGATGGAGAAACAAATATCCCTGCTAATGTCATCGGTGTGATGGCTATCCTTTGGGAGCAATACAAGCAGCTTAAAAATGAGTTGAAGGATTTTGAAAAAGAAAAAAATGCTTTAACGCGACAAATTGAACCGTGCAAAAGGTTGATGAAAATTGAAGGTGTTGGCGAGGCCATTGCAGCTATGCTTTACACAACGTTAGGAGATGGGAAACAGTTTAAAAATGGCCGTCAAGCTTCTGCGTTTGTTGGGCTTACACCGAAGCAACATAGTTCGGGTGGCAAAGTATTCATGATTGGTATTGATAAGAATTACGGTCTCTGCTGTATCTAGGCGCAATGTCGCATCTTGGAAGGTTACCTGAAAAACCGAGAACGCAAAAAGATGCTTGGCTGCGTCAGATCGTTGAACGGATTGGCTTCAAGAAAACGTGTATAGCACTGGCTAACAAAATTGTTAGAACTGCATGGGCAATACTTCGATATGAAACTGAATATAAACCTATTTTACTCGCAGCATAATGACCATAATAATTTAAAATTTTACAAAATGATGATGCATAAAAGGTAAGACCAACCTACTGAAAACCTGGCCAAAGTGTAATGCTAGAAAAGCTGTTAAGCCGATAGGACGTAAGCGTCTGGGCAACACCACCTAGCTACGCTTAATATTCCATGGCAGTAATGCGTCAATATCATTCGGGTTTTCAGCAATCTGCTGTAAGCAGCTTGCGATATAATCATGCACGATGAGATTATTCGCTTTCGCTGTTTCAACCAAACTATATAAAATGGCACTCGCGTTAGCACCTGTATTGGTGTACGAGAATAACCAGGCCTTACGCCCTATCACAAAGGGCTTTACTGCACGTTCTGCGCGATTATTGTCAATGCTCAATCGACCATCTTCAAGATAGCGCTGGAATTTTTCAAATTGGTTTAAGCTGTAGCTAATCGCTTCGCCAAGTTTGCTTTTGGGTGGGATTTTTCTTTGTGCTCGATGAGCCAGTCATATAATATTTTTACAATCGGCTTGGCTTGTGATTGCCGAATGGTAAATTTGTCTTCGACTGATTTTCCTTTAATGCGTTTTTCTATTCCATATAACTTACCAATTAAATTTAATGCGACATCCACTTTCCCTGTTTTCTTTTTGCTTTGTACCTTTTTAACATCGATGAATTTACGGCGGATATGCGCAAGACAGGCAACCAATGTTGCTTGCGTTGATTCATAAGCTTTATATCCATCAACGTGCATGTAACCTTGGTAACCATCAAGAAAATCGATCGTACATTGGGCTCTACGACTATTGTGATAATCGAATAACACTATATTGGTGTTACTGCCTAATGCATCTGTTCCACAGCAATATACCCACATATAGCTTGTCGCTTTTTCTGCTTTGATTACTTTTAGTGGCGTCTCGTCCGCATGTATACTTGGCTCTGCGATCAATGTTTTTTTCAAGCGCATGTATAAAGGTTCAAGTAATGTTGCGGAACGTAATATCCAGCTCGACATTGTTTGCCGACTCAACGTGATGCCGATGTCACTCAACATTGTTTCTTGTCGATAAAGCGGTAAACCAAATTGATATTTACAGGTGATGATTTGGCTCAACAAGCTCGCGGTAGCAATACTTTTAGGGATTGGTGTCGCTGGCATCGGGGCCGTTTTCACATCACTTTCAATCCCATTTTTTCACAATGTCGGCAGGTATACTTCGGGCGAATGGTTTTGATAACTTTAATATGAGCGGGGACAAATTCAAGGCTTTCGCTGCTACTTTCGCCCATTTTATGTAAAGGATTTCTGCAACAATCACATATTTTATCCGTGTCATCAATATCAATGATAACGTCTTTTCGTGGGAGTTCTGGCGGTAGTGGTTTACGCTTTGGTTTTACTTTTTTTTCTGTTTCGCTCTCGGGTGTGACGCTTGTTAATATTTGGTTGTCTTGTTCATCAAGCGTGACTTCGGCTTCATTGAAAATTTCATCGGCACCAGGCATTTTTTCTGATTTTTTGCCGTATTCGTTAGCCAGTTTTATATTATAACGTTCGAGTAATTCTTGATAAATAGCGTCTTTTTCATTGAGCTCTTCATCTTTTTTGATGATGACAGCCTGCAACTCAAGCAGCATTTTCTTGAGTTGTTCAGGGTCGTCTGGTAATAAGTTCGCATCAAGTTTCATCTGCTCATTTTAGCAAATTTATCAAAATGATACCGCATTTGACGGTAATGAGTATAAAGGGGGTGCGTCAACGATCGTTGACTACTAGATATGACAATTTCAATCGCGTTAGATCATCGATTGATACTGTAACTCTTGGTGACCAAGCACATCAAATCCTGATAGCAGCCACTTAAATTGTTCATCCGTTAATTCAAATTCATTGCAATCGATGTTACTCGGCCATTTGAACTTTTGCTTTTCGAGGCGTTTATACCAAAGCGCAAAACCAGTCTTATCCCAATACAATATTTTTAGTTTGTCTTTGGCTTTATTGCAAAATACAAACAGTTCTCCCGTGTAAGCGTTACGATTAAGCTCATCTTCAACAATGGCTGCTAACCCATTTATTGATTTACGAAAATCGACGAAATCACGATGTAAAAAAACGGCGGATGGTTTAATAAAGAGTTTCATTAGCTTAACTCACGCAGTATTTGAGCCAAGTATGTCGCGGGTGTTGCTGCAGGAAAACTGACGTTTGCCTTACCAACCGTGAGTGTGATTGATGGCTGCTGCTCTTCAATAAATTCTATCTGCTGGGTCACTTTAGCGCGAACAAAGCTGTTGGATGTTAAGCCTAGTTTTTTCTTGAAAGCGTAGAAACTGGAGCTTGGCAATTGATGTTGTTGGCAGTAATCGGATATCGTTAAACCACTGGTTTGTTGATTTTGTATTAGGGTCTGCCATTGTGTTTCGTTACGCGTTATTTTCATTGTTATTTCCTTTTGTTTGACTTGGAAGTAACATAACTGAGATCAGAAATTAGATGAAGGTGTTGTTGGCCAGACGCTTACAGTGTTCGGGTGCCAAGTGTGGCTACACGTTCATTGTTGATCTGTTATTGATTGGACGAGTTCGGAAAATGCTAGTGGAAAGACAGTGAGAATTGTTTGGATAGGCCTGATGGAAGAGGTTAGTTAGGCATATTGACTTGAGAGCAATATGCCTAGTGTTCACTTATCGATAGTTGACGTCAGAAAATACAACGCTTGTTGTGTCTCCAAAGCCATTTTTCTTCAACCGATATCTCAAATTCCATAATGCAACCCGCCTATCTTGTACTTTAGGACCAATAACAATTTTTGATGACGCATTTTTAAATAAGAATGGTGTTGTTTCACAATATAGTCGCCCAGGCTTTCTCTCGTCTAGTTTTACGTCATCTAAAGACATTGCTTGAATTACACGGACTTCTCTTTCTGTTGAATATTGTTCATCCTTATATAGATACATAACTTCTAACAAAGTGGCATATAATACGTAATAGATTTCATTTTTAGCCACTTCATTAAGTTTTGATAATTTATCCTCAATTTTTTTTAAGGGGATATTTAATCTTTCAATTGTTTTTAATTTATTTTTATCGTCATAGAAAACATGGAATAAAATAGGAGGTGTATTTGGTTGAGTATTAAGGTGATTTTTTTGTATATCATTCATATCTATATGTTTTGCAAAGGTATCTAGAGTTTGCCGGCTAGAAATTTCTTCTATACCACCGCTTGGGAAAGTCGTGACAATACTAAAGCCGTCACCGTCATTACCATATGCGCGCCATAGGTCTAAACGGTCAGATGATTCAGTAAAATAAAGTGAGTAGATAGATGGAGGCACTGAATTAATTGTGTTCGTTTCATTTGAAAAGATGGTATTTTCAAAAATATCATTTAAAAATACATTAGAGTTTTCTGAACTAGTACTTTTGACATTCATCAATGAACGTCCTTCAGTTGGGTCATTCATATAATCTACATTATACAGTCTTAGTACATTATTTTCTTTAGCTGTTTCCGGGATAATATTTTCAATAGCAGGCCACGAGGTAAAATGAGCTAGAGGAGACTTTTTAGTGTAAATATGACGTTCTTTGATAGCCCTAATGGTATCTTCTAATTCTAAGAAGTTGTCTTCTAATTTATCTAATTTATCTAATTTATTAAATAATTGGGCGATTAATTTATGCGGCATATGCAAAGCAGCCCTAGCATGACCTTTACCTGCAGCTTCAGTAAATAAGCTTATTGATTTTTTTCTGTCTTTAAGAATATCGTCATGGCTATATATTAGGGCAAGGTTATAAATGGCATCTAAATTATCTAAGGTGCTGGCTTGCTGTAATAAATCAACAGCTTGATCCATGTTTTTAATTACGCCATTACCATTTCTATACATTCCGGCAAGAGTATTCATGGCATTTGAATTACCTAACTTGACGGCTTGCTGGAATAACTTTACAGCTTTCTTTAGATCCTTTGAGATGCCGTCACCATTTTTATACATCACAGCAAGGTTATTTGTGGCATTTGAATTATTTAATTTTGCACCTTGCTGGCACAGAGCGAATGCTTTGTCTAGATTCTGCTCAACACCCTCACCATCCTTATACATCATGGCGAGGTTATTTATGGCTTCGTCATAACCTAAGTCCATAGATTTTTGGTAAAATACGGCCGCCTGTTGTAAGTCTTGCTCGAAGTAATCCCCAGTTTGATACATCACAGCAAGATTATAAGCAGCTTTTGCATTACCTAGGTCCACTGATTTTTGGAGCAGAATGGCTGCTTTTTGCTTATTTTTTTCAATGTGTATGCCGTCATAATTCATTAAAGCAAGGTTATACGCTGCGGTTGGATGATTAGCATCAACGGATTGCTGTAATAATTGAGCTGATTTTTTCATGTCTAACGGTACACTATCTGCTTTAAAGTACATTTCAGCCAGATCGTAAGCTGCATTTCCATTACCTGCATCAGCAGCTTGTTGTAATAGCATAACTGCTTTTTCCGTGTCTTTTTTGACCCCATCACCATTTTTATACATAAAAGCAAGATTATTAATGGCAAATTTATAGCCTGCGTTAGCAGCTTCCTCAAATAACTCGGCTGCCTTTTCCTTATTTTTCTTGACGTCAGTACCGAAGTAGTAATTTATAGCAAGATCAAAAATTTCTTTTGCACTCATGTTACTGGTTCCATTACCACTCATTCTTTATATCATCCGATGTATAATTTTAATTTTATTTCAATAGCTTGAATTATATATTAAATGTGTTCGCGCACCAATAGGATTCACTCCTCTTCGCCTACCGCGTTTTCGCAATTTTTTTGCGTTTTTGACATGACGATGGACACGCTGATATTGCTCAAGCCTTATTTATAAAGGATCTTAACGATCATTTAAGGATCGCTAATGTCAAAGTTGTGACATTGTTTGCCACTAAATGACAGACCACTCAGGTTTATCTAAGCGATAAACATTAATTTGCCCCAATCAGTTAAGTGATGTTAATTTTATGAAGTTTTTAACGAAAGGTTTAGAGCCTGAAAAACGAATCAATCTGCTTTTACAGTTAACCAAAATTGGTAGTGAAAATATTAAAAGTGCATTGGTTGACCATCTAACTAAAGGATTAGCTGAAAATGATGCAGCCATGTTGAATGATGTATCACAACAGAACTTTAACCGGGCATTAAAGCGATTGAATGGTGTTGCTGGTGTTGTTGAGCAGATTAAAGAGATGGATTGGAATGATAAAGTAAACGCTTGATTTATTATTAAAAATAATTATAGTTGCAGGGTCGCAAAAACGATTTAGATCACTCGGCCTTTATCAGGGCGAGTGACATCCTTATAAAGGCCATTTTATGAGGACAGTACGATGCTTGAAGTAGTAAACAACTCACCATATTCAAAAAAAGCCTATAGTGAAAAAATAATAGAATGGCTATTTAAAGAAAAGAGAATATCAGGGCCCACTAAAATACATGGTTCTAAGTTATTTTCAGGTGTGAGAGCTCAACTAAACTGTAATTATCATTATTTGTTTATTGCAAGTAATGGCGATTACCTTTTTTTTCATAAAGATAGGATAAAAGAAGTTTTTAGTGACGATATTTATTGGCAGATAAATCATAAAGAAACTGGATATGAGTATTCATCGGCCCTGTAAATGATTCTGTGTAATTACAGTTTTAGAGATGATCTTTTAATCGGTCTTCAAATTCAATGATAAAACGATTCATCGCTGCTTTCCAGTTATGGATCGGCATTGACCATTTTTTTGAAGCTGAACGGATCGCCAAATACACTACTTTTTTAGCTGAATCATCGCTTGGAAATACCTTCCTGTTCTTAACTGCTTTACGAATAACGCTATTGAGCGATTCAATGGCATTCGTTGTGTAAATTGCTTTTCTGATATCCTTAGGATATCTGAAAAACGTATTTAGATTCTCCCAATTACTAATCCATGACTTTGATATTTATCATCCCAACGTTCTGAAAATGCATCTCGTTCCATTAAGGCTATATCTTCAGTATCTGCCTGATAAATTCGCTTAAGATTTGCGGTTACTGCTTTATAGTCTTTCCAGGATACAAATCTAAGTGAATTTCTAATCATATGTACGATACAAAGCTGAATATGGGTTTCTGGATAAACTGTGTTAATTGCATCTGGAAAGCCTTTCAGGCCATCTACACACGCGATTAGGATATCCTCAACACCACGATTTTGTAATTCTGTTAATACATTCAGCCAAAATTTAGCGCCTTCATTCTCAGCGAACCACAAGCCTAACAGTTCTTTTTCACCGTCAAGATTGATGGCTAAAGCGAGAAATACGGCTTTGTTAATGACGCGATTGTCTTGACGTATTTTAACTACAATACAATCTAAATAAACGATAGGATAGATGCTATCTAGCGGTCGATTTTGCCACTCGTTAACTTCTTCCATTACAGCGTTGGTTACTTTGGATATCAGGGTTGGAGAAATCTCTGCGTTGTACATTTCTTTAAAGGAATCAACAATATCGCGGGTTGTCATCCCTCGGGCGTAAAGGCTCAGGATCTTATCATCCATCGACGTAAAACGTGTTTGGTTTTTCTTCACCAGCTGAGGTTCGAAGCTACCTTCACGGTCTCTTGGCGTATCAAGTTGAAATTGACCATCTTCAGTTTTTAGCGTCTTGGAAGTATGACCATTCCTATAATTTATTGAAGAGTCTTTTTGGTTTTTTTCATAACCAAGGTGCTCGTCTAACTCTGCATTGAGCGCTGCTTCAACGGTGATCTTAGTTAACATTTGACTAAAATCGAGTAGATCTTGTTGGGATTTCAAGCCTTTTGCGGCTTCCTTTGCAAAGGCTTCAAGTTCTTGCTTTGTCATAATTACCTATCCTTAATATGATTAAGTTAATAATAGGTAATTACACAGATTTCGGGACAGGGCCTATTCATCGTTTTCACCACGTTATCTTAGGTTGCATACAAAAATTGATCAAGCGTGTTTTAGTTTAGTTAATTAAATTAAACGACAGCACTGCCCAACGCAGTGCTGTGTACTAACCCTTAACCTTGTCTCCCTTCATCCCCCAGAACGCCCTAAACAATCGCATTAACCCCAGCGTTGAAACAGCAATCCCCACAATTACAAATTCAAAGTACCAGGGCGCGCCTTTATAACCCATCGCCTGCCAACCATCAGCCATATACGGCTGCAGCTGTGGCACAAAGTGGGCAATGAATAATCCTAAAAACACCGTAATAATAATTTCATCCATTATCGATTCGCGCCGGTTCTTCAACACCTGCAGATCATAATCAGCGTCGTTACCTTCCTGGTTAGCCAAGCGTTTAGCTTCCGCATCCAACTTGGCCAACTTAAGGTTACCTTCTGCAGTCGCAATCGATGCCGCCATTTCTGCCGCAATACGTTTACGCTCGCGATAGCTCCCCGACAAATCTGCAATCGGTGCCGAAATAAAACTAAATAACGAAGTAAGCCAACTCATGATTTATTCCTCATAATAATATCCAAAAAGTGCTTAGGGTCTTTTGATACGGCTTTAGCCAGTGCATTTAAGCCGGTTAAAATATGCGGCGCAACATACGCCGCAATGCCAATAATCCCCGTTTTTAAATCATCATTCAGACCAAGCCAAGTGCAAAAGATTTCCGCAATGTAAGCTGACAAAATGGCCATCAGCACCGACATAAAATAATGAAAAAAGGTAATACGGGTACCAGACATATACATTTGCGTTGCCGCGGCCAGTAACGACAACAAACACAGCTGCCCCCACTGACGAATAAAAATAATCAGTTCTTCCATCAGTCTTCACTCCTCGGGTTTAAGTCGGAATACTCTGGCACTGAAAATTCAATATGCAGTGCCGCGGGTAAATACTCGTTAATCTCCATCATATCTTGCTGCATAGGCACCACTTCATTGTTGTAATACGCGCGAGTGATTTTATCTAGGTCACCAAAGCCCGGACTATCACCGGATGTTTGCCCGCTTAATGCTTCTTGGGCGCGATGCATACTCAACATATCGTTTAACGTCATCTTCTTAATGCGCTCAAATTCATCCTTGGTCGATATATCACCCACCGGAATAATCTTAATTGCCTTCTCTGCATCAGCCTTACCACTGCGGTTATTAATAAACAGACTGCGGAAATTACCCACACCGCGAGAATCTTTGATCGCTGCTTTCAAATCATCTTCATCTTCGGTCGATAAATTGGGATCCGCCATCGAAAAGATAAACCCCATGTGTGCGCCGTTCTTGTAATACTTACGGCGGAACAGGGTGGCATCTTCATTCAATAACGCAGACTGAATACCGCCATAATATTGAGGGATTCCATAGATACCCTGGTTCGGGTCGTATTCTTTTAGGTGGATAACTTCGCCTTTCTTAAAACGCAGGACCTTGCCATTACTTAACCGTTGCGCATAAACACCAGGTGTCGAGGTATAGCGCATAGATAGCGCAGGTAAATGCCTTAATTTAATGACGTTACCGAATGCATTTTTAATGATCTGCAAATATGCATTCGCCGCCCAACAATAATCAAACGCAAACTTCTTAAAGGTGCGCTGCGTTAATAGCGCATTAGGCTTAAACCATTTCAAAATCATATTGCGTTTAAAATATAAAATAGGGCCATGTTGGGCATTTACCCGTAGCAATTTAATCAAGCCGGCTAAACTCACGGGCGGTGAATATAACCCATCCATATCTGCGTAAAGCCCGATGTATTCGGTCATGCGATTGTCTAAACACGGCTCAGGGTCACCAAAGCTAAAGGTGTCGATAGATTTGCTTTTAACCGGTTCAGTGGTCGTACTCTTAGTTGAATTCATTATGCGGCATCTAATCCTATTGATGTTCTGGTGCTCGAGCTGTCACCAGATAATGGTTCGTAAATCATGGCGTGCATGATTGCCCAGGCAATATCAGCATGGCCTGTGGCGGCGGTGCGGTTGGTTGCATAGCTGATTTGGTCACCAACCACTTTCTTGCGAATGTTAATAAAACTGCTGGCAACCATTACTGAGCCTTCATCGAATTCAAAACGCTTCTTGCCAATGACATTAAGCGCCTTAATCACCATCTTGTTTTTATTGTGTGGGTTGTAATGGATTGGCATCGCCAGCGGGAAGAATTTTTGAATGAGTTCAAACACACCCAAGCCCATACCGGTGGTATCAACCCCGATATGCACAACATGGTATTTAAGGGTGAGTTCTTTAATTTCACTGGCCATGGTTTCAAAATCGTTACCACTTAAATTAAGTGATTCCAACAACCTGAATTTATCATCAGGTCCAAGCGGTAAACTTAAGACCACCACCGAGGCAATGTCTCGCGTTCGCGCAGGGTCAAAACCAATAACAACTGGCTTCATGGCATAAGGGCGTGACCAAGTTGGGTCAAAGTCAGTCCATTTCTTACTATTACCCACGCAAGCCATCAGCTGCTTAAGGCTAAACGCACTGTGGGCATCATCAATAAACTTGCACATAAAGAGATTATCAAACTCTTCTTTGGAGTATTCATTCTCCAGCATGCTGATATCAATGCGGTCAAAGCCTTGTTCCACCACATCATAAACATTGAGCTTTTGACGCCAGATACCATCATCACAAAGCAAGCCATGTTTTAAGGTTTTGCGGCTAACATCGATGGCAAATTCGGGATCATTACAGGCTTTTGTTTTTCGGTACCAGCGACCATTCCACAAGTCATAAGCTTCATGGCTGGTTACCGATGGGGTACTGAAATAGGTAATACGAAAATCTTTGTGGGTCGCCATTGCCTGGG
The DNA here is from genome assembly GCF_013215705.1 of Moritella sp. Taxonomy (GTDB): domain Bacteria; phylum Pseudomonadota; class Gammaproteobacteria; order Enterobacterales; family Moritellaceae; genus Moritella. The sequence continues at coordinate 10,548 of NZ_JABSQR010000029.1, forward strand.
CAAGACTGCGTAACTCTTTAAACTTCGGGATCCAAAACACTTCATCAATATACAAGTCGCCAGATGCCGATTGTGCAGTCCTGGCATTGGTTGATTTGAAATACAGTGTTGTTGTCTTGCCTTTGTTACGCATGGTCAGTGGTGAGCCGCTTAGCTCAATACCAAACTGTTCACGACATAAGGCAATAATATTGGCTTTGAATATCTCCGCCTGGTCCCGCGATGCTGAAATGAAGATCTTATTACGACCATTCACCACCGCATCATAAAACGCTTCAAACGCAAAATAGAAAGTCGCGCCGATTTGGCGTGGTTTAAGAATAAAGCGGCTACGATAATCTTGATGTTCAAACCAGTGTAATTGGTGTGGGTAGAGCAGGTTGTCTTTGAGTTCGTCCAGCATTTCTTTGGTGATACTAGATACATCATTTTTAATCTTCTTCTGGCGCCTCTTACTTTTACTGGTTCGCTCACTGGTTTGTTCATGTTGGGGAGCCGCAGGCGCATTACCGTATTTTTTCGTTATACCGGCACTGGGCAAGCGAGACTGATTTAACGCACATTGCTGTTTGGTCAGAAAATCCAGTTCTTTATAATCCGCTTCACTCTTATCGTCACGATCTGCCAATAACACAATACGTCGTGCAATCGCTGTCTCGGCATTAAGCGACGGGCACAACTCATTCCAACTGCCATCATCCGCCCAACGTCGTAATGACCTTGCACTCGGCATACCTTCAATTTGTGAAATTTCATCAAACGTCAGCCCACCAAAAATATAATGGTCGCGCGCCGTTTTAATAATTTCGGTTGTATATCGGGGAGTCCTCGGTTTCATAACTGGCCTGTTGGTAAGAACAAGCGCCAAGTTTATAACCCTAAAACACGTAATTCTTTAAGAAAATTTCCGCGTTATTCCGCTTTCGCCAAGATCGGAATAACGCGGATTTAATGTGATGGATTAAGGCCTGTTCTGCGGGCAAAATTGATTTCACTTAGTTCAACTTTGACATTAAACAGGAAACAACATGGCTCAATTACGCACTATTCCACTTGCCATTGCCGCCATGGGGTTAACGGTAGATGGTCGTGAAATATCAGAAAAAGATATCGACGATATTGTTACCACCTACAACTATAAAAAGTACGGCGCACGCATCAATTTAGACCACGAATGTAATTGGTCAGGTTGGACTGCGAAGAACCTCAGCAACCTTGATATTAAGGGCGGTATGTTGGGTGATGTGATCGGATTAAGCACAGGTGAAAATGAAGACGGTATTAAAGTGCTATACGCCGAACGCGTCATTTGTTCAGTTGAACCAGGCTGTGTATTTCAGCATTGAGATTGACCGTGATTTTATGAAGTCAGGACAAACCTATTTAACGGGGCTTGCCGTAACGGATTATCCCGCGAGTACCTACACCGACCGCATTCACTTTGGTCAAAAAGACAACACTAATCATACACCCTCAGATACTGACCTATTAAAGGTGTCATTAGCGTTAGAAGAAGCGGCCAAACCCACCAAGAGCCTGTTTAAAAAACTCTTTAATTTTAATAAGGATGATGACGACATGAACCGCGAAGAATTTGCCGCCGCAATGACCGATGCGCTCGGTGGCCCATTGCTGAAATTTAGCCAAGCGCTCGAAGCCAATACCCAAGCAACGCAAGTGCTCTTTGCTAAACAAGGCACTGCGTCAGCACTGTTAGATGATGTGAATACCGACAAGTTGACCGACAAAAATGTTGATAAACCAACTAATGTATTTATTTTTGGTATTAGCCCCAATTTATCAGATTATTATTTACAAGTTGAATTTTTATTAGAATTAATTAATGGGATAGAGTCATTTGAAATAAAAGATCTTGAAAATAGAAAATCGTTCTATCATTTGATGTATTTTGAGAAATACCTTTATTAAAGATAATCTTGATGATATGGCGCAGGAAGACGTGTTTGATGATTTTAAACTTAAGTACAGATATAGTCTGTAAGCCCATCTAGTTGGAAAGAGTCTACATAAAGATGTTAATTATTTTTCGTTGATATAAGGTCGCTAGTGAAAAATTATATTATGCAAATACGTCCCTTCAACAAATAGCCTCAAAATCTAGGGAGTGACATCAACCACGATATTCCACTCATTAGTATCCAATAAAATACAAACCGCCATGACACCGCCATGATATATTTTCTAGAGAGCTCTATGTGTAACTCAAAGGGATATTTGAGATAAACGGGATAGAGCGATGCTGCGATAGAAAGTATGATTATGCTTAAGGTGACAATGAAAAACATGAACGTACCTATTTTAGCTGGAGTGAAATAGAACTAGAAGAATTAATAAAAGAACTTAGAGACCAGTCAGTTGTTCAGGCACCTGGATTGTTAGTGCTTAACTAACCTGAAGACTGGAAGGTAATGCAAGTTTCAAAACTTAATAATAGTGGATACCCATTATTGAAATGTTGGTTTAATACTAAAGACTATGCCGAGAAAAATAGGGGGCGTGTTGTTTTTGGTTGGGTAATATTTAAAGAATAGGACTTTCTTCAGGCGCAACACCACGCGATATGGACTGATGATAATGGCCAGTATTTAGATGTTACACCTGATAATATCGATATAGACGAAATATACTTTTTAGCCGACGGTCGTACCCCATTCGATTATACAAACCATGTAGGTCCAGTTAGTTTTTGGTTCAATCCTAGCTCTAAGGAAGGCTTATGAAGAGCTAATGAGCAGCGAGTTAAGTTTAAGGTTTTGGAATGTTAATCACAGTCTGGCATTGTAAGAAATAGCTAAGCACTAGCTTGAAAACACTTAACAAGAAAATAAAAGATCGCCCACAAAGACGCGTGTGCTGGACCGTCGCTGCGCTCCGGCCCTTTATTTTGGCGTTAATTCATTTCTCTTAGCTCTATTAAACATAATGACAGACTGAACTGAGGCGATTAAATGATGGCCAACTGGTGACTATACACAACCACATGTGGATATGTGCGAAGAAGGGGGAATTCAATAAGTCACCCACAATTAGCTAAAATAGGTAAATATAAGCTAATAAAAAGACCTCAATGAGGCCTTATTTTTAGCTTGCTAAACGTACATGAGGTCGACATGTGAGCACGGATAAATAATAAGTAAGTACATTTAAGTGCTTGAATCTAATGTGAAAATACCTTCTGGTGATTTTTTTATTTATGCATTTTCCAGTTTAATTGTCTATATTATTAATAACGAGGTTGAAAATATTAAGATCTTATCTTCGCTAATAATTCGCCCTCAGGATCAATTCTGTATTATCTAGGAGCATTAGTGATGGAAATGTTACGACCTCATAATGGAATCATAATTTTAAAGATACCTACCGATCTTGATACTGAAAACGTTGTTAGCTTACAGCCGAGGTTGGAAGCATTAGTTGATAAACATGCTGAAAATATAATTTTAGATTTTACCAATGTTTCCTTTATCGACTCAACAGGTATTGGTGCTATTGTTTTTTTATTTAAAAGACTTACCTCACAACGCCGTACGCTCTCCTTACTCAAAGTATCTGGCCAGCCCTATAAATTAATGACCATGTTACGTGTTGAAAATGCAATTCCTTTTATCGAAAATATTACTGAATGTGAGAGTAATCGCTCGGCATAATTAAATGCCGTAAGGTATTGAATGAAACAACTATTGCTATGGATAGCTATTTGTATGTCTTTATCGGCATGCACAAATTGGCCTAAAGAGGGCTATTTTGATAATGTAGCAAGACATACAAAGGAACGAATATATTTTAAACAGCATTATGATTATTTGAATCTACATTTTTCAGTGGCCAAATTACGAGGCGCAAAAACGTGTATTCCGGCATATGTAAAAAAAGTAGAAAGAATTAATAGTCGTGTGGATAAATCAATTTCGATTGAAGATCTGAAACATGTAAAAGTCGAAATTGCCATTCTAGAACAACATATTACTGATGTAATTGTTCATCTAAATAGTACTAGTAGTAATACCAATTGTGCACTGCCCCCTCAATTATTGACGTCTAATTTTGTTCACCCTTTGATTTATCAACTTGATCTTTTGTTATATTGCGCTCCACAATTTGAAGAGGGTAACGCAATTATGACTGAATTGTACAAAGTGTGCCTTCGGCAAGTCAGTTTTTTACTGTTAGATAATCCTAAAATTATTATTCAATATACTAAGTATAAGTTACTTAAAGAGCCCACAAGTCCAAACATAGATGCGTTAACAATTAATTACAGCAAAAATATTCTTGTTCATAACGTCGATACCATTATAGATAGATCGAGTGAAGTGATAGCTGTTTCAGCTAAGAGTAATGATGAAGATTATGATGATATAATGCGTCAGTATTTACTCTTTGATCAGGTACCAAGCGTGAACGTTCAGCTATTATCTCAATCACAGTTAATCATTGAACAACAACATACTCCAGCTCAAATTCATGAAATTCGTATATCTAATACCAAGCCTAATAATTATGCCGAGGGGGAATTCGCTACCAGTTTAGGTAATGTTGAATTACTTAATTTACGCACAGATGTGATCCTCAATTATGTCTCTAGTCTAGCTGCGAACCCAAATCAAAACAAAGTTGCATACGAAGAACTAAGACTTGGTGCGATACCACCATTAGCGCCAGTAATTAGCACGCTTATCTGGCAATCAAAGAATAATAAAGAGGTAGACCATAAAGTTAAAAACTGGCGGTTTTTGTTGAACAGTGGTGAATTATTTAGTGATGCGGCGTTGCCTAAAGGGATCACTTTATGAAATTATTCTGCTGTCTTATGTTGTGCTTTACTTTTTTGTCTGCATCATCAATAGCGTTTTCCCAAAGTGAGATTATCGATTCGGGAGATCAACTGTTTATTTTTATGCCGGGTGAAAAAGAGTTCGAAAAACCGTTTCAAGTAGATGCAAGTGGATTTATTCAACTCCCCGAAGTCGGGCGAATACATGTAAAAGGTAAAAAATTAACGGTAGTATTAGAAGAGTTAAAGCAATCTTTAAGTGTGGTATTTCGTGATATATCAAAGCTGTATATTGAATTTAGAGCACGAGAAAAACTAGTGACAGTATTAGGTTATGTAAATGACCCGCGTGAGGTTGTGCTGCCCGAACTTGGGAATGTACAGATGGCGTTAAATAAAGCTGGCGGGATGTTAGCTGGTGCTCAACTCGATAACATGCAGTTACAACGCGGTGGTAACATTATCATCTTTAACTTTAAGCGTTATCTGGAAACAGGCGATGAAACGCTACTTCCGGCACTCAGGTCTGGGGATATTATCTTTGTACCTTCGTCACCATTGACTGGCAATGTGCAGATGATTTTTGATGCAAGGTCATTAAAACTAGGTGGCGACGCAAGTGATACTCAAAAAGCGGTGACTGTTTTCGGTGAGGTGAATGCGCCCGGCACATTTTCCTATGTACCAGGAATGTCTATCATCGAAAGTTTGATGAAAGCAAATGGTGTGACACGATATGCCAACGTTGGTAAAATCAGAATTATAGGGTCTAAAGAACCACAGGTCTTCGACTTAAAACATTATCTAGATACTGGGGATATCTCTAAACTACCGAAAATAAAACCCGGTACGACTATTTTCGTGCCTATTCAGGTCGAAGATATCAAAGTTGGTTTGCAAGTTGTTTACGTCATGGGGCAAGTCAACAAGCCGGGGGCTTATGAAGGCCGTGAGGGTATTACCTTTATGGATATGCTCGCCAATGCAGGTGGTCCTAATCGATATGCCGATACACAGCAAATTCGAGTGCTTAAAGTGAATGGTGAAACATTCCGTTTTGATCTAAAAAAATATTCCGATGATCCTGCAAACAACCCTTTTCCAGACATTGGCGGTGGGGATGTTATTTTCTTACCTGAAAAAGCCGATATGATTGAGAAATCATGGTTAATTGAAGCACATAATGAAGCAATTAAAATCATTGGTGCAGTGAAAAATCCCGGTCGTTATCAATGGGATGATGATATGACATTTCTTGATCTATTAGGACACGCTGAAGGCCCAACTGAAAAGGCAGACTTAGCAAAGATTATTATTATTGGCAATGATGGTCTAGGTAAACGGCAAATTTTTGATTTAGAGCAATTCATGAAAGTGGGTGGTGACTATTTAACTCTGCCACAGTTATCGGCTGGTGACACTGTCATGTTCACAGAACTTCCGGATGATCCAACTGATAATAAATCGAAATGGATTAAGCAAGAATCTGAATCTTCTATTTACATTCTTGGCGCGGTTGGCTCGCCTGGGCGGTATGCTTTTAACCGTCGGTTAGACTTTTTAGATTTATTATCTGCTGCGGATGGCCCGACCAATGATGCTGATATTAAACACATTAAAATAACGCATCGAAATAGAGTATATGCTAAAACATCAACACTTGATCTTGATATGTACTTTGAGACGGGTGATGAAACGCTATTACCACAAATATTACCTGGGGACACGATTTATATTCCTGCTAAGAGTCAGCAAGGGGTCATAAATAATACGACTAATATAGTGCAGGTATTAGGCGCTGTGCATAATCCTGGTCGTTACAAATATGATCCTTCACTCGATATAGTTGGCATATTAACCATGGCCGGAGGTCCTACTACAGAAGCTTATATCGATCGCATTGTCATTGTTACTAAAAATGGGGAAATGCAACACACGGCGCGTACGTTTAATATGAAGCATTATTTTATCCAGCCTAACTATCGTTATATTCCAATCATACATGCAGGTGATACCATTTATATTCCGAATGAAAAAGAGTCTAATTGGAGTCAGTTAATGGATATATTAGGTAGTGCCTTGAGTGTCGTTACACTCTTTATCGTAGGCTCTTCGTTATGAATATATTACCGGAAACATTTATAGAAATAGAACAAATATATCAGTTGATTATGAATGAAAATATTAAGTCTTTAGCGGTAAATTGCGCTCAAGGAAAGGAGGGTACTACTGAGTTAGTTTTAGCGCTTGCTCGGCGTCATAAAGTGTCAGGCAGTAAAGTTCTAATTGTCGATCTCAATACATTCAAACCAGCAATCACTAATGAATATGTTAAAGCAAAGCAGCCATGGTCCCTTGATGAATCTGATTTACCAAAGGCCCGCATAACTGAATTTTCGGCCAATATCGATATTTTACCCGCCCCAGAAAGTGGACAAGATCAAAATATTAGCTTCCGAGATGAAATAAAGCTCAAAAATGCGATCAAATTTTGGTTACAACACTATAATTTTATTATATTTGATACATGTGCAATTACTCGGACAAATTTTTCGAATATACCTGGAGAAGTTATTGCTAGGGGCTGTGATGCGAGTTTACTGGTTATCGCACCTGGTATTTCGCTCGAGAGTCACGTATTAAAAACAATTGATATTTTTAAGCACAATCATGTGAAATTACTTGGGGCCGTGATCAATGATGTTAAGTGCCCACCGCTCGATATGCAATTAAGAAACTCAGTGCGTAGGCGACTAAAACGTTTCCCGATGCTTAAACAATGGTTGCTTAATCGAATTTCTAATATTGATTTACTAAAAGGAAAATTTGGCCGTTGATGAAAACACAACTATTCGCCAAGCAATATCCATTAAAGCTTGATTCAATTAGTGAGGTTCGACGTCTGTTATCCACATTGTGTCACCAACTCGCTTTGGAACAAGCTGAAATTGATCGAGTGACGTTAGTGTTAGCTGAGTACCTCTCGAACCTTTATTTCCATAACCAAGGTTCTGCTAATTGGTTTCGCATTCAGCTCGCAGGTATGAAAGGAAATTGGTATTTTGCAGTTTCTGATAGTGGTGATAGTTTTAACCCCTATAAGGTGGATGTTAATGACATCTTCAACGGTCAGTTATTCACTGGCGGTATGGGATTAGCATTAATTCAAAAGAATAACCGTGCTGGTTGTTATACGAGTAATGATGGGATTAATGAGTTTATTTGTCCATTAACAGAACAAACAAAAAAATTAACCGTGGTTGTTGTTGATGATGATCGAATCCTATTGTGTGCATATCGAAGTTTTCTGCAACATGAATTTGTGGTGCATATATTTTCGGAGGCTGTTCTGGCGCTTAAATTCATTGAACATGAAGACTGTGACCTCATTATTGCAGATATTCATATGCCTGAAATGTCCGGATTTGAATTTCGGCTTAAAGTTGAATCCTTTGATAAGGGGGTTTTAACGCCATTTGTGTTTTTAACTGGCGATGATAATGTATTAATACAAGAGCAGGCCGCTGAGGTATCGATTGATGGATATTTAATTAAACCAATAACTAAAACTGCATTATTAACAGTTTGCACTCGTGTGATAAGGCGAACCAATCAGCTGGCACTACATTATCAACAACGCGTGGTGGAATTACTTAGTCGGCCATTCAAACCCTCATTACCATCAACGGCTGATGATTGGCATTTTTCATTAGCCCATACACCAGCGAGTGAAGGTGGGGGGGATTTTGTATTCTTTCATGATTATGGCGATAGTAAGTTACTTATTTTAGGTGATATTATGGGGCATGGGCCTGTCGCTAAGTTCCATAGTTTTGCGATTATGGGCTACTTAGAAGGTCTAATTACATCAACGCCTAAATCGCCCTCTGAATTATTGTCGGGTTTGTCAAAGAGGTTATTTCTAAATCAGCTACTAGAGAGCAGTATGCTTACGTGTATTGTTGTAAAATTAACTGGGAATCAATGCGAAATCGCGACCGCAGGGCATCCTCAACCCTACTTGTTACACAAAACGGGTTATGACGTAATTGATTGTAAAGGTACTGTATTAGGACTTTTGCCAAACGAAGAATATTCAGCTGTTACGATACAATTAGAACCAGATGAAAAACTTTTTTTCTATTCAGATGGTATTTTTGAAAATATAGATAGAAATTGTGATGGTATTGACAGCATACTCACTGGCATCAAAGGCACAACCGCTCAGAATATTCTGGATCAGCTATGGTTAAGATTTGAATCTCTGTCACCAGAACCGCTTAAGGACGATGCAACGGCAATCGTCATTGAGCTAAATAATAACTAAGTTATAAGTGTAAATATCAAAATATGAGGTAGTGAAATGGAAAACACAATTATAAATGAATCCGTATTCTCTCAATTACTCGTTGATGTAGGCGAAGACATGTTACCAGCGCTCGTTGCTGTGTTTAATGAAGAAACAACAGAACGAATTTCAGACTTACAAGCTTTAATGGTGAATATCGATAATAATAAAGTTGCGCAGAGTTGCCACAGCATAAAGAGTAGTGCAGGTACATATGGTGCGTTAATCGTGCAACAGCATGCTGAAGAATTAGAAGTAATGGCAAAATCAAATAGTACTGGTGAAGTACAAGTGAAATTACCATTATTAATTAGTAGTCTACAAGATGCAATTAATGCACTGGCGTTAAGATGCGATTAACAACCGATTCAATTGCCTCTTTTAATTTTACCCGGTCGTGATAGTTTTTGTTCACGTGTTCACGTAAGTCGTGAACATAGGTAGGGTAAGTCAACGCTGATTGTTTATCTATATCTTGTATTACGGCATGAATGAGTGGAAAGCCTAGCATGGTTTCGCACCATTGTAAGCGTTCTTGTAACGAGATGGTTGATGCCGGTCCTATCTCATGCTCTAAGTTACCTATGTAAATTACTTTTGCATTTGTTCTGCGTAAGGCTTTTTGTATATCTTTAAGCAAAAGTGGTGGCATGATACTGGTTAGAAATGAGCCTGGACCCAATAATATCAATTCCGCTTTCTCAATTGCCTGTACAGCCTCTAATGTTGCCGCAACATTAGGTTGAACGGTTAAATGATTGGGGAATGCCTGCATTTTATCAACGGATACTTCCCCATGAACGTTATTACCACAAGGTGTGACCGCGATTAAGTCACTAGGCTGTTCTGACATTGGGATAAGTTGGCATTCTACATGTAACATATTACGAATGAGGTTAACGGCGTCTAGTGGCCGTACACAGAGATTATCTAAAGCGACTAACATTAGATTGCCTAGGTTATGGTTTTTTAACTCACCTTCGTTTTGAAAGCGATATTCAAACAACAAAGAACCAATATCAGGCTGAGTGACTAACTGATTAATACAATTGCGGAGATCACCCCAAGCGATACAATTCTCAGAGTGCCTGAGTCGACCTGTCGAGCCGCCATTATCGGTTGTGGTAACAATACCAGTCAATCTTGGACCCAGAAATGAAAGTGAAGAAAGTACGCGGCCTAGTCCGTGACCACCGCCAATAGCGACAACTTTATCAAGGTCTGAAAGTGATTTTTGCAACATATGATGGATCAAACTTAAGTGAATTAGATGACATCATATCTTTAAAATAAATATTTTGGTATGACGTTATCTAGATTTGTTTACTTAACACGCAACCTTTTAAAAGAATAAATTATTTTGAGTTATCGAGCATATTTTTATCAATACGTTTATGTTGGCATTAATTCTTTAAGTATTGCCACGGTGCTGTTGCAATCAGACTGTTGCAATAAAAGTTGTTTCTCTGTTACTGAAAGTGGTAATAATTCTAACCATCGTTGCGAAACCCAGCTTATATTCTCCATTTCTTTTAATGCGTGGAGTTGGTTTATATCTGCGTGTTGTACATATATCTCTGCCAATTTGTCAGCTAAATAATATTCTTTTGGTGTTATCTCTTGATCTGGCCAGTTGCTAATGTAGTGAACGTTGGCGGTTTGTAACCCATCAGATTCAGTCTTTATGACGTCAATAATAAATCGCTTGATACCTTCGACATTAATGCCGAGAAATCCGTCGTCTAATGTATAAAAATCAATGATTTTAACGAAAGTACCAATCGGCGATATCCGTCCTAATGGTCCGTCTTGATTGGGATCTATCATGACAATGCCAAATCCAGTCATCGCTTGTGCGCTTTCTTTAATCATGCGAATGTAACGAGCTTCAATAATACGTAAAGGAAGCCTACCGTTAGGTAAAATATGAGAGGGCAGTGGGAATAGTGCGATTTGAGTAGATTGCAAGAGTGGACCATTCGTCATTGGAAGTATAACTAATAATAGTCTTGTTTAAATACTCTGCATCTTGGATTTTAAATTGGATTGAAAATAGAAGTAAAAACATAATGAGATCTATATTTTTACTTCTAATATTGGATTATGCGCTAGTTTGATTAAATTCAAGATACATTACAGCAGCTTCTACACGCGAACTTGCTTCTAGTTTCTTTAATAAACTCTTAACGTGAACCTTTACTGTACCTTCAGATATATGTAGGTTACTGGCAACATGCTTGTTGCTATAGCCTTTTGAAATTTCGAGTAAAATTTGGTTTTCACGTTTAGTTAGCTTAGCCAGTTTCTCTTCAAAGTTATTATCTTCATGCAGGCAATCTAAATAGCCTATCAAGCTTTCAGAAAGTGCTTGTTGTCCAGATAATACATCTTGTAGTTGCTCTAGTAGCAGATCAGGTTCTGAATCTTTTAATAAATAACCATCTGCGCCCGCATTGATTAATTTAATCACGTCTTGTTTGTTATCAGAAACCGTTAAAATAACAACGCGAGAGCTTAATTCTTCTGCGCGAAGTGCTTTTAAGGTATCTAAGCCTGACATTCCTTTCATGTTCAAATCGAGTAATACAAGATCAGGTTCATGTTGTTTGGCAAGAGTGATCGCTTCCACGCCATCGCTGGCTTCACCAATTACATTAAATTTTTCTTCTAATGTAAGCAGTTGAACGATTCCTTTACGCATTAGTGGATGGTCATCAACAACTAAAATTGTGTAACTTTTGTCAAGCATGTTTGTTTTCCCTATCGAAGGTAAGTAATACCGAGGTGCCTTTTATTATATTGTTTTTAATTTCTAGCTTAGCACCCAGTTTTGAAGCGCGTTCATCCATTATCGTTAAGCCATAATGGTTGGATTTAGTTGGATCAGCAGGTATGCCGTCACCATCGTCCGAAATAGATACTTCAATAGTACCATTTTTATTCGTGCCACAGTCAATCATTATTTCGTTTGAATTCGCATGTTTGATGGAATTTAGTACAGCTTCTCTAATTATTTGTAATATATGTATGTGTTGGTTGGGTTTAAATAAATGTTCTTCTAATTTGTAGCTTAGATGAATTTTGGATTTTGTGCGTTGACGTAGTTGTGCGAGCATGATTGAAATGGCTTCTGAAAGGTTCGCATCATCAAGTGTCAAACGGAATGTATTTAATAATTCTCTCAGTTGTGTATAAGATACTTTTAGGTTGACATCGATTTCTTCCACTATTTCATTCGTGGTTGGCGTGACATCTTGATTTTTTAAATGCCGCTTCAATAAGGCAACTTGTATTTTTAAGTACGAGAGGGCTTGTGCGAGTGAGTCGTGTAACTCACGGGCAATAACGGCGCGTTCTTCCATCAATAATGAACGTTGTGCTTCTAAATTACTTTGAGAACGATGCTGTGCTCGCGAAATAATACGGCAATAACTGCGTAAGTGTTCTTGATCATTTGCTTCACGTTTTAGCACGGTTAACGTACCAAAGGATTGTTCTTCGAGTTCTAATTTTAAATCAATTGTGGGCTCACCGTTATCGGCACCCGCATTGAGGTAAATAGTCTCTACTTCTGAGCCCGTTAGTATAAGTTTATAAAAACTAAGGCCATTAAGCTCTGAGACACTCTGCAATGTTTGCTCGAGCATGTCTGCATTGAGATGAGTGACATGTAATTTTTGAGATGTTGTATATAAAAAATTAATTTTATCTTTTGCTTCTTTCAACTGCTTTGTTTTAGCATCGACCTGTTGTTCTAGCGTACTGTATAGTTGGTTTAAATCATTAGCCATATGCGAAATATTACTCGCTAAAGATCCTATTTCATTCTCATAAAAAAAATCAAACGAGACATCAAACTCACCTTTCCTAATACGATTAGATGCAGCAAATATTTGTTGTAATGGTTTTAATACCTGCACTTGCATCAAGCGAATTGTAATAATGCAGACCGCAAAAATTAGACCGATACCCAGTCCTTTAATAAGGGTGATAATTTTAACTTTATATTCAGAGTGGTTTTGTAGATTTTGGACAAAATTATCAATTTTTGATACAAATTCATCAACATACAGTAAAAATCGCTCAGGATTATCACTATGGAGAATGTCTGATTGTTTTTGCCATTGGGTCTCTACTATCATGAACTCTTGTTTTAATTTAGATGAGATATCCCAATTATCGACAATATTGTTCTTAATATGTGCAAGTGATTGATTGAAAGTATCAATATGGCCCTGACGCATGAGTTCAGAGTCACCACGGGACAAATTATAAGCAATTTGATAGCTTTGCATTCTTAATGCACCCGCTTTATTGATCGATGATGCATCTGAAAGGCTGAGTGATAACGCCACTAAGGAAATAAAAGTTAGCATTGAGGCCAGCGCTAATATACTAAACATACCACGGCCGATTAAAATGATAATAGACTGATGGGAAGGGATTATATTTTTTATCATAGAGTTTTTTCTATTTGATTAACTAAGCCGTGAATAGGTCTATAATTTACAGGGCAATTTAATTTCGATCAATGATTTATCATTTTCTACTACAATTACTTTACCTATGCCTTTAAGTTTACTAAAAAATAGTTTAAGTTTAGCGACCATAAAAATTAATATTAATCAAACTCCGATCCTTAACGATCTAAATTTATAAAATTAAATATGATCTTAAGGACTCATAGCATTTGAAATTTGCTATAAGGGTTTAATCAGAAATGATTAGGCCTCCCGTATTTGGAAAGGTGTTTATGCAACTTCAAGATCAGTTTTCGCGTAAATTTTATTATTTACGCTTATCAATTACAGACGTCTGTAATTTCAAATGTAACTACTGCCTACCGGATGGTTATAAAGCCGAAGGTAAACCTGAATTTCTAGAGCGTAATGAATTACGACGTATCGTGACAGGGTTTGCTGAAATGGGTACTGAAAAGGTCCGTATTACTGGTGGTGAACCCTCGTTAAGAAAAGACTTCACGGATATAATATCGGATATCGCCGCGATCCCCAAAATTAATAAAGTGGCCACGACAACAAATGGTTTTAACCTCGAAAAATATGCTCAACAATGGCGTGATGCGGGGTTAGACGCATTAAATGTCAGTATTGATAGTTTAGACCCTCGCATGTTCCGTCAAATTACCGGTAAAAATATGTTCCATAAAGTAATGGCGGGTCTTGATGCCGCTTTTACTGCCGGGTTTGAAACCGTAAAAGTCAATACGGTGCTAATGCGTAATTTAAATGATATTGAGCTTGGTGATTTTTTGAATTGGATCAAAACGAGACCAATTCAATTACGCTTTATTGAATTAATGCAAACGGGTGATAATCAGGCATTGTTTGATAAACACCACGTATCTGGTGTCAGTATTCGTGACAAATTAAAGCGACAAGGCTGGGTTGGTAAAGTAAGAGGCAAGGCGGACGGCCCCGCACAAGTATTCGTACATCCTGATTATGTTGGCGAAATTGGCTTGATTATGCCATACGAGAAAGACTTCTGTGCAACTTGCAACCGCTTACGCGTGTCGACTAAAGGCCGGTTACATTTATGCCTGTTTGGTGAAGAGGGTGTTGAATTACGAGACTTACTACAAGAAGACAGTCAACAACCCGCACTGATTGCGCGTGTTTTTGAACATATGTCAGATAAGAAGTCGACTCATTTTCTACAGCAAGGTATTACTGCAAGTACCCCTCATTTAGCGTCTATTGGCGGCTAAAATCCGAATATATACAAAGTTATCCTTTCTTTAAATCTCTTTTTAATTTTTCAAATATAGCGTAATACAAGCTTACGCTATATTTAACCCCCATAATAAAGGCGAATATTACAACTGTTAGCTATAATTTTAAGCATTTCTCGACTTAAGTTGTCTTAAGTTGACTTAAGTTGACTTAAGTTGTCTTAAATTCGGCTGTAATTATTGATCTAAATTAAGTTTTGTTCATATTACCCATTAGTGAGTATGTTGAGCTGTCGCTATTTGTATCATCATGAATCCAATATCTTTATAAACTGATGTGCGCCTTCATTTTTTCACATTAGCAAAGTTATTTTCATAAGGTAGTTTTGATGAGTATTAACCTAGCACGACGTGCGTTATTTCGTCGTAAAGAACAAGACAATGTTGTACGTCTACCTTGGTTAAAAGCAGACTTAGACTTTACAGATAAATGTACACGCTGTGGTGATTGTACTGCCGCTTGCCCAGAGCAAATTATAATAGTGGGGGACGGTGGATTCCCTGAGATTGATTTTAGCGTATCTGAATGCAGTTTTTGTAAAGAATGTGTAAATCACTGTAAAGAAGATTTATTTGATTTAGCCCAAACACAAGCATGGCCAAATAAAGCAATCATTTCAAATAGCTGCTTAAATATTGGGTCTGTATATTGCAGAAGTTGTGCGGAATCATGCGAATTCGAAGCTTTAGCATTTAATTTTACGACTACAACGTTTGTGAGTCCTGATGTTGTATTAGATGATTGTAACGGTTGTGGTGCGTGTGTATCGAGTTGCCCTGTAAATGCAATTACGGTGAGTGCTAACCGTTAAATCGAGTTATTAAGAATATGTTTTATAATAATTATAAGGTCATAAAATGGCAGAACAAGAAGTTCATATATCGAGTTTAATTATTCACGTAAAACCAGAATTTTTGGAAATCGTGAAAAATAAAATCGCAGCGATCCCAGACGCTGAAATTTACGGTGATAGTGAAGAGGGAAAAATTATCACTGTATTAGAAACCACTAATCAGAAATTTGTTACCGATATTATTGATAAAATCAATAATTTCGAACATGTCTTAAGTACTTCTCTTGTTTTTCATCAAATTGAAACTATTGATCCATCATGTGAGGATGATCTATGAAATTAACCAGACGTGCATTTGTTAAGGCAAATGCTGCAGTCGCTGCGGCTTCAATTGCTGGCGTTACTCTTCCTACTAGCGCAACAAATTTGATTGCAAGTAGTGATGAAACAAAAATCAAATGGGACAAAGCCCCATGCCGTTTCTGCGGTACCGGTTGTTCTGTATTAGTCGGTACCCAAGGCGGTCGAGTTGTTGCGACTCAGGGTGATCCTGAAGCGCCGGTAAACAAAGGCCTTAACTGTGTTAAAGGTTATTTCTTATCTAAAATCATGTACGGTAAAGATCGTTTAACAACGCCGCTACTTCGTATGAGAGATGGTAAATTCGCTAAAGATGGTGAATTTGCACCAATTTCATGGGATCAAGCGTTTGATATCATGGCAGAGAAGTGGAAAGCATCGTTAAAAGCAAATGGCCCTGAATCTGTTGGTATGTTCGGTTCAGGCCAATGGACCGTAATGGAAGGCTACGCAGCGGTTAAATTAATGAAAGCTGGCTTCCGTTCAAATAACATTGATCCAAATGCGCGTCACTGTATGGCTTCTGCGGTAGGCGGTTTCATGCGTACCTTTGGTATTGATGAGCCGATGGGTTGTTATGATGACTTCGAAAATGCAGACTCGTTTGTACTTTGGGGTTCAAACATGGCTGAAATGCATCCTATTCTTTGGACGCGTATTACAGACCATCGTTTAAGCAATCAGCATGTTAAAGTAAATGTATTATCTACTTATAAGCATCGTTCTTTTGAGCTTGCTGATATGGGAATTATTTTCCATCCTCAATCTGATTTAGCAATGGCTAACTTCATTGCTAACTACATTATCCAAAATGATGCAGTAAACTGGGATTTTGTTAACAAGCATACTCACTTTAAACGTACTGCAACTGATATCGGTTATGGCTTACGTGACGAACATCCAATGCAGGCAAAAGCGAAGAATCCTAACTCGGGTAAATTGTCGGCAATGACATTTGACGAGTACAAAGCGTCTGTTGCTGAATACACTGTTGAAAAAACGTCTGAAATTTCAGGTGTACCGGCTGAAAAACTGATTGCGCTAGCGAAGCAATATGCCGATCCAAACATCAAAGTAATGTCTTTATGGACAATGGGTATGAATCAACATACTCGCGGTGTATGGATGAACAGCCTTGTTTACAACATCCATTTACTTGTTGGTAAAATATCACAACCGGGTAATGGTCCATTCTCGTTAACGGGTCAACCATCGGCGTGTGGTACAGCACGTGAGGTGGGTGTATTTTCACACCGTCTGCCAGCCGATCTTGTGGTTAAAAATCCTAAGCATCGTGCTATTGCAGAGAAAATTTGGAAACTTCCCGAAGGTACTATTCCTGCGAAACCTGGGTTACATGCCGTTGCACAAGGCCGTGCACTTAAGGATGGTACGTTAAATGCGTATTGGACTATGTGTAATAACAACATGCAAGCTGCACCTAATATGATGGAAGAAGGGTTACCGGGTTACCGTAATCCAGCTAACTTCATTATTTGTTCTGACCCGTACCCAACAGTAACAGCGCAAGCATCAGATCTTATTTTACCAACGGCAATGTGGGTAGAAAAAGAAGGTGCTTATGGTAATGCTGAACGTCGTACGCAAGCTTGGTATCAACAAGTTAAATCGATTGAAGGCGCTAAGTCGGATCTGTGGCAGTTAATGGAATTCTCTAAACGTTTCAAAATTGAAGAAGTTTGGGGTGAAGATCTATTAGCTAAGATGCCAGAGCATCGTGGCAAGACGATGTACGATGTATTGTACAAAAATGGTAACGTTGATGCATTTCCACTTAGCGAAGCGCAAGAACTAAATGACGATGCACAAGATCAAGGCTTCTATGTGCAAAAAGGCCTATTTGAAGAGTATGCAAGCTTTGGTCGCGGTCATGGCCATGATTTAGCCCCTTATGATGTTTATCATACTGTACGTGGTTTACGTTGGCCTGTGGTTAATGGTGTTGAAACAAAATGGCGTTTTGCTGAAGGCAGTGATCCGTATGTAGGTAAAGGTAAAGGTTTTGAGTTCTATGGTAAACCTGATGGTAAAGCGAATATTATTTTTGCACCCTATGAAGCGCCACCTGAAATGCCGAATGAAGAATATGATATGTGGTTATGTACTGGTCGTGTTCTAGAGCATTGGCATTCAGGTTCGATGACAGCGCGTGTTCCAGAACTTTACCGTGCAATGCCGGATGCGCTTTGTTACATCCATCCTGATGATGCGAAAAAACGTAATGTTCGTCGTGGTGATGAAGTTCTGATTGAATCTGTTCGTGGTGAAGTACGTTGTCGTGTGGAAACGCGTGGCCGTAACCGTCCACCGGTAGGCTTAGTATTTGTTCCTTGGTTTGATGCGCGAGTATTAATCAACAAGGTATGTCTAGATGCTACCGATCCGTTATCAAAACAAACGGATTATAAAAAATGTGCGGTCAAAATTACCAAAGTGTAACGATCAACAGCATATTTTAGCTAACCATTTTGCCAGCACGTTATGCTGGCAAATAACAGATTTATTTGCCAATTGGCGGAGAACATAATATGAGAAAATTATTGGCTGTGCTGCTAACTGCGGGGATTTTATTCTCTGTATCGGCACAAAGCACCGAAACGACGAAAATTGAAAATGTAAACAACGGTGGTGTTGCATCACTGCGTGGTATTACTGAGTTAGATATCACACGTAAAGCGGATGAGTTAAAACGTGTGATCAAAGATCGTAGTCCCATCGATCGCGATTACGTATATCAACCGCCACTTATTCCGCATCAAACACGCCATTATGAAGTGTCTTTAAATGCGAACAAATGTCTGTCATGTCACAGCTGGAAATACGCGGGTGAAATGGGTGCGACTAAGATCAGTGTCACGCACTATCAATCACGTGAAGGCGAAGTATTATCAGACGTCTCACCACGTCGTTACTTCTGCTTGCAGTGCCATGTGACACAAGCAGACGCATCACCGTTAATCGACAATGATTTTAAACGTGTAGATTCATTGCGTTGATTTATCTCAAATGAAAGGTGAGGCGATAAAATGAAACTAATTTTAAAATTTTGGCGTACATTAACGACACCAAGTAAAGCGGCGGTTGGGACTGTCTTAGCGATGGGCTTTATCGGTGGTATTATTTTTTGGGGTGCGTTTAACATGGGTATGGAGGCGACAAATACAGAAGAATTTTGTTCTGCTTGTCACGCGCCTATTGTTAAAGAATTAAGAGAAACAATCCACTACTCGAATCGTTCGGGTGTTCGTGCAATCTGTTCTGATTGTCACGTACCACATAACTGGACGGATAAAATTGTACGTAAAGTACAAGCGAGTAAGGAAATTGCAGCATTCTTAATGGGGACGATTTCAACTCAAGAAAAATTTGAGGCTCGCCGTAAGCATCTGGCGTTACGTGAATGGCAACGTATGAAAGAAAATGATTCACAAGAATGTCGTAATTGTCATAACTTTGAGTACATGGATTTCTCTGAGCAAGGCCCGCGTAGTAGAAAGCAACACTCTACAGCATTGGCGAGTGGCGAAAAAACATGTGTAGATTGCCATAAAGGTATTGCCCATCAACTACCAGATATGTCTGACGTACCTGGTTGGTAGATAGAAAAAGGAAACACGATTATGAGTACGTTAGAATACGTTATTTGGCATATCCTAGGTTACACGGCAATACCGGTTATTTTACTCGCTGGTTTTCTTGGCGTAGCAGGGTTTTCGGTATGGGCATTGTCTTTTACTGCGGATAAAAATAAATAATCGCTACGTAAACTAAATAAGTAATGTTAAGGCCGTATTTATATAAATACGGCCTTTTTTGTTCTCCAGTGTAGCCTTGAGGTAGACCTCATATCCCTGTATTATAACCCCTACAAGATCCCGTTTATTATTGATAAAATAAGCATTGAATGAAAAATAAAAATGTATCGATTGGTTTAACCAATCCTAAAAGTCCTACTAATGTTGGCGCGGTCATGCGCGCTGCTGGCTGTTATCAAGCGGATGCGGTTTATTATACCGGCGTAAGATACGATCGTGCTTCAGCCTTTCAAACCGACACCCAGAATATCGCGGCTAAAACACCATTAACGGGTGTTGATAACTGGCTTGATAGTATTCCAGAATCAACCAATATTGTTTGTGTTGAATTAGCGGAAGGCGCAATTCCGTTACCCGCGTTTGAGCATCCTGATAATGTTATCTATATCTTTGGTCCTGAAGACGGCACCATAGATCAAAAAGTAATTGATCGTGCATCTGCGGTTGTTTATGTGCCTACCGTTGGCTGTATGAACCTTGCAGCAACTGTGAATGTACTTTTATACGATCGTCTTGCCAAATCTGCAGATACCATCGCCAATGATGCATTGATTCGAGACAGTCGCGACAATAACAACAAAGTAAAAGTAAAAGTGACTGTAAATAGTAAATAACAAATAGTAACGACGTGTGATGGTCATTTTCAGCGTTGAGCTTGTTTAATTATGCTGCTGCTAACACTTACGTTATTTACTAGCTGATCAAGATCAACGACCGATGAACTCAATGTCTTATAATTGTTTAATTAACATGACTGAATTGAAAAGGAAAAATAATGAGCCATGCTGAATCAGGGTTTAAAGCCGCAAAGCTTGCTGTATTAACCGTATCCGATACCCGTAATGAAGACACAGATACTTCAGGGCGCTTTCTTGCTGAAGCTCTTGTTGCTGACGGTCATATTTTAATAGATAAAAAGATCGTCATTGATGATAAATATAAGATCCGTGCGATTGTATCTCAATGGATTGCTGATGAAGATATTCAAGGTGTACTAATTACCGGTGGCACTGGCTTTACTGCACGGGATACAACGCCTGAAGCGGTACAACCATTATTTGATAAAGCGATCGAAGGCTTTGGTGAATTATTCCGTGCTGTTTCATATGATGAGATCGGAACCTCGACAATTCAAAGCCGCGCAGTGGGTGGCTTTGCCAATAAAACGGTTATTTTTTGTATGCCGGGTTCAACGGGTGCATGTAAAACGGGCTGGAATAAGATCTTACGTGAGCAGTTAAATAGTTCTCATCATCCATGCAATTTTATGCCACATATTTAAGTAATAGGAATTCTAATGTCTCAACAATTTACTCATGTAAATGCTTCTGGTGAAGCAAATATGGTTGATGTTACTGAAAAAGAAGTAACGCAACGTGAAGCAAGAGCGGAAGCTATTGTGCGTATGTCGGCAGAAACACTCGCGCTAATCATGTCGGGCGACCACCATAAAGGTGACGTATTTGCGACTGCTCGTATTGCAGGCATCCAAGCCGCGAAAAAAACGTCTGATATTATTCCGCTTTGTCATCCGCTTATGCTGACTAAAGTGACGGTTGAATTAACGCCGGAGCCAGAAAACAACCTTGTACGCATCGAAACGTGTTGCAAGCTTTCGGGTAAAACTGGCGTTGAAATGGAAGCGTTAACAGCCGCATCCGTTGCTGCATTAACGATTTATGATATGTGTAAAGCGGTTCAAAAAGATATTATTATTGATGGTATTAAGCTACTTGAGAAGACGGGTGGCAAGTCAGGCCATTTTAAAGTTTAGATTACACAGGGTATTGTAATGATTAAAGTATTATTTTTTGCACAAATTAGAGAATTGGTTGAATGCGCGGAATTAGACGTGACGGGCCAATTTGAATCAGTGAATGCATTACGTGCAGTACTCGCTGCTAAAGGCGATAAGTGGGCGCTGGCGCTTGATTCTGATAAATTGCTGGTGGCTATTGACCAAGAAATCTGTAGTTTAGACTCGCCGCTTAACGACGGTGTCGAGGTGGCATTTTTCCCACCCGTTACTGGAGGTTAAATGAATACAGATACTATTCAAATTCAAACTGAAGATTTTGATTTAGCGACTGAATATGCGGCGTTAGGTAAAAGCCACAGTACTGGTGCAGTCGTTACTTTTATCGGTAAGGTTCGTGATTTCAACCAGGGTGATAGCGTATCAGGTTTAACGCTTGAGCATTATCCAGGCATGACTGAAAAGTCACTGGCTAAGATTTTGATTGAAGCAGAAACACGTTGGTCAATTCAAGGTGTTAAAGTGATCCACCGTATTGGTGAGTTAGCGTTAGGTGACCAGATTGTGTTCGTTGGTGTGGCCAGTATGCACCGTGGTGATGCTTTTCAAGCATGCGAATTCATTATGGACTATTTAAAGACCCAAGCACCATTCTGGAAAAAAGAAGCAACTGAAAACGGCTCTCATTGGGTCGATGCCCGAGAAACGGATACGACAGCAGCCGACCGTTGGAAGTAATTGCTGAATAGCTGCAATGTTCCTGCAGACACTGTTTTTGTAAATAATGTTTTGTAAATAATAAAAAAGGCCCTATTAAAAAAACCAAATGAGGTTATTTAATAGGGCCTACTATCTTTACGTAATAATAGCTAAGCTAGCTTTTATTTTTGTTTTGGCGCCAAAACATTACCTTTACGGTGTAACTTAGCACTTGTTTTACGATGTTTACCTTTGCTTGCTTTTTTCGTTGGCGCCGTTGTTTTTGGCTTGTGTTCAATGTTTTCTTCACCAACAGCTTTGTTACGACGAGGTTGACGACGCTCATGCGCAGCGCGGCCACTGATATCAGCAATCAGACGATCACGGTTACTTACTTCATAACCTTTTACTACTTGACGTTCAATCTTATAACCGATCATCGCTTCGATGTCAGCCAGACCATGTTCTTCTTCACGACATACAAATGATACTGCATTACCCGTTTCTCCCGCGCGGCCTGTACGACCGATACGGTGAATATAATCTTCAGCTAAGAAAGGTAAATCATAGTTAACTACATACTTAAGACCTTGAACATCAAGACCACGTGCAGCCACATCTGTTGCAACAAGTGCGCGGATTTTACCTTCTTTAAATTCAGTTAATGCACGACGACGTGCGCCTTGACCTTTATCACCGTGACAAACGTCAGCTTTAATACCATCAAGTTTTAATTCCTTAACGATGTTATTAGCTGCTTCTTTGGTGTTAACAAAAACTAATACTTGTTTCCAGTTTTTAGTACCGATTAACTCAGAAAGTAATTCTTGTTTACGGCGCTGCTCAACAGGGTGAATAACGTGTTTAATGGTTGACGCTGTCGAGTTTTCTTTTGACGCTGAAACAATCACTGGGCTAGTCAGTAATTCATTTGCTAGGTGCTTCATTTGTTGAGATAACGTTGCCGAGAAAAGCATTGTTTGGAAATCATTCGATATAGATTCTAAGATCTTACGAATATCGGTGATGAAACCCATATCTAGCATACGATCGGCTTCGTCTAGTACTAAGTGTTCAACGTTAGCAAGGTTGGTATGGTTAAGTTGTAGGTGTTCTAATAAACGGCCAGGTGTAGCGACTAAAATATCAACACCTTGTTTAAGCTGTTTAGTTTGCGTTTCCATTTTAACGCCACCGTATACGCTCACTACGTTAAGTTCCATGAATTGGCTATACGCTTGAATGTTATCTGTTACTTGTGCTGCTAGCTCACGTGTCGGTACTAAGATTAGTGCGCGTACGCTGCCTGAGTGGATGTCTTTTGGCGTATCTGCGATTTGTTGCAAGATAGGTAAAGCAAACGCGGCTGTTTTACCAGTACCGGTTTGTGCGTTCGCTAGAATATCTTTACCGCGACCAGCTGCTGGAATAGCTTGCTGTTGTACAGGCGTCATTTGGTCATAATTACAAGCATCTAGCGCGCGTAAAATTTCGGGAGTAAAACTATATGATGAAAATTTCATTGGATATCCTAGCAACTGGGCAATATGCCTCATTAAGGCGGCATATTATACAGTAATAAATAACTTAGGTGAATGTATCATTTACGTTAACGGATAAATAAATCAGACTTAATTTATTAAGTTGCTTAGTATTTAAACATGCTTGAGCTTGGATAGCACTGACGATATGTTATAATCTTCCGCTTATATTAGCATCCTAGGTTTTATAATGAGCAATGAGCAAACGTTTAAACTAGTCGCAATTGAAGGCAATATCGGTGTCGGTAAATCAACATTGCTCCCTTTGTTGGCTAAAGAATTAACAGAACATGATAATGCTGACTGGCAATTAATTTTAGAAGACGTGGATTCAGATCCAGAGTTTAAACGATTGTTACAAGCGTTTACGGTAGACTCGACACGTCGCATTGAATTTCAACGCTACATTACCAATAAAAGAGCGGATATCTGTAAAGATTTAGATCCTGCGTTTAATTATATTATTGAACGTTCATTATTCTCTGACCTAGTGTTCTGCCAAGCGAATCTAGCAGAAGCTTGCCGCCCTGATGGCAAAGATCTTGATTATTATTACGATATCCAAACTAAACTAGTCGATTACCCGCGTGTATCGGCTGTTGTATATCTACGTTGTGACACTGAAACGGCTTATACACGTATGCTTTCACGCGCTCGTGATGCGGAGCAAGGTACACCACGTGAATATCTGCAATTAATTTCTGATTGTCATGACACATTTTTACCGCACATTTGCCGTAAATATGACACCGTGCTACTGACTGAAGATTGGACTGAGTTTGGTTGCCCAACAACCTTAGCTAAGCGCATTATTAGCGAAGGCCTTTAGTTAATATACCCAAACTACTTCATAAGCTATATCAGAGCTTTGCTGATTGCACTGCTCGACGTAGCGTGGGTGTATACAATGGTGTAGTAAATACCACGCCATTGTTTTTTTCTACTAATTAGACTAATCTGTTACTTTCCATTTTCCTTTACATTGGAAGTACGATTCTATATTTGAACTGTGCTAAGTTAAGGCCTGAGTTAGTGAAATTATCAGCTCCATTCACATTTATTCTATTGTTATATTCTTCAGTTTTTTCTCTTTCTGCGTTTGCTGTCTCAAGTGTTGATTTCGAAATTAAAGGTGTCTCCGGTGCTATCGAAGATAACGTCAATTCTTATTTGTCGACAATATCTACACCGAAAGGTAATAACTACAGTTATTTTGAATCTAAAGTCCGAAAAAATATCATTGAATCTCTTCAAGTATTCGGTTTTTATCATTCAGAAACGACGGTTAACCTGACGCTAGATGATGATGAACTCATTGCATTTATCGACATCAAACTTGGTGACAGAATTAAACTTGCAAAGATTAATATTCGGATCAACGGTGAAGCGGGTAATGATCCTGCTTTTTCAGAACTGCTTAGTACTGTGCCGCTTAAGTCCGGTGATTATTTATCGCATCAAGATTATGACCAATTTAAAGCTGGAATTACAAAATTAGCATTAGCACGGGGTTACTTTGACGGTAAGTGGGTGCAAAGTGAAGTGCGGGTTAGTATTAAGAAGAATAGTGCGGATGTAGATCTTATTTTCGACAGTAAGCAGCGATATGTATTTGGTGATTCGGTGTTATCTAATCAAACCAAGTCTGAGACTGTCGTCACTGAATTAGCAACCTTTCAGTTAGGGCAAGCCTATGAGTCGCATTTAGTTGCCGAGTATAGTTTAGCATTGTTCAACAGTCGTTATTTCCACTCGGCCTCTGTCGTGCCTGACATTAACGCCAGGAAAGACGGTAAAGTCCCAATCGTGATCACTGTGATTAACCATCCCAGTAATACTTATGAGCTTGGTGTTGGTTATTTGAGTGATGTCGGTTTCAGAGGGACGTTAGGCTGGAAGAAACCTTGGATCAACAATCGCGGTGACAGTGTTTCTGCAGAATTTGAGTATTCGACAGTACAGCAAGAATTTACCTTTAACTATGATATTCCCATTGAAGATCCAATCACTAACATCGCTAAAATTCAATTTGGTTATCAACGTAAAGACAATGAAGATACCGAAAGTAAACTGTTTACGTTACAGTTACAGCGTCAATTTGAACTAGAATCAAAATGGTTACGTACTTGGTTTGTCAAATTTGAACAAGAAGATTTTACTCAAGCGAGTCAAGTTGGTAGTAGCATTATGGTGTTACCAGGTGTTAGTTTTGCACGAACAAAACAACGCGGTGGTGTCGATCCGTATTGGGGTAATCAACAACTTTTTAGTTTTGAAGTGGCTAGTCGTTATTGGGGCGCTGACATTAACATGGCTAAAGTACAAAGCAGAACGAAGTATTTACGCTCTCTTGATCGAACCCACTTTTTTACTACGCGACTTGATCTTGGTGCTATCTATGTCGATGAAATTGAAAGTGTGCCTGCTTCAATGCGTTTTTTTGCTGGTGGTAGCCAGAGTATCCGTGGTTATCAATATGAAACGGTTACGCCTGTTGATGCGACAGATGCCTATATCGGTGGTCGATATCTAACTGCGGGTTCGTTTGAGTACGGTTATCAGTTTGCTGAGAAATGGCGAATTGGCCTTTTTGTGGATGCAGGTACTTCAACCAATGACTTTTCTGAACCGGTTAGTATTGGTGTGGGTACAGGTATTCGTTGGATGACACCGATCGGCCCTGTTAAAGTTGACTTTGCGGTGCCGGTTAATTCTGATACGGATACTAAGTATACTTTTCACTTGTATATTGGACCTGAATTGTAATGCGTTTTCTTCAAATCACGTTTGTCTTACTGATTTTCATGCTGGCCAGCATTACCGCGTTGCTTGGTAGCCATGCTGGTAACCAATACCTTGTTGAGAAACTAAATAACGCAGGGTTACCACTGCATCTTGAACTTGATAGCGGCACTGTATTTAATCAAGCGCGCTGGACAAAAATAGATTGGCAAGGCGATTTACTTCAACTCTCAATTATTGATTTAGATTACGATATTGATTTATCTTGTTTATTCGGTGGTGAGCTTTGTGTCAATTCGCTTAATGCTGCTACCGTCAGCTATTCGATGGCCCTTACAAAAGAACGTAACGTACTTTTAGGCATAGATTTAGGTGATGCCTTAACACGTATTGCTGAACTTGATGATCAAATTAGCAATAATGACTGGCAGCTAGACATCCCTATTTTTATTCGTGTTGCCAACATTGATATTCATCATATCAATGTTGTTATCGCCAATACCAAAATAACCGCCGATCGGCTTGAAGGAGCGGTGAATTTATCAGGACGAGATATCTCGGTTACCCAAGTTAAAACGACAAATGTATTTGTTCAAGTGCTGACGGCTGAACAAAGCAACGCGCTAGCAAGCACTAAACAAGCTATCGCTCGCGTTGAAAATAATAAACACTTAGATACTGTGTCAGCACTATTAAATGAATTTGAGCTTTATCAGGTATCAATTCCATTACGTGTCGATGTGCATGACGCTAAATTGATGCAATCTAAACTTCAGATTAACGACTTATTTCTTGATTTTAATGCAATCGATTTAATCGGATTTATTGATGCCGGAGAGGTGAACATTGAAAAACTTGTCGTTGATATGCCCCAGGCTGATACCAGCATAAAAGGAAGTATTGTATTACAGCAAGGTTATCCTTTGTATGTAAATGCCCGCACGACATTCAAACAGCCAGCATTATTAAATCACCTTGTTATTGACGTAAAAGCGGGCGGTAACCTTGATAAAATCAACTTGGCGATTAAGACCTCCGGACTGTTCAATACCCACATAGATGCCTCATTATCGCCATTACAGCCTGCTTTACCATTTACGATCCAGGCTAATTGGCAGCATTTAGGCTGGCCATTATTGTCACCTGCTTATATAGAGGCAAAAGACGGTTCGTTATCATTACAAGGCGATTTAGATGACTATAATATCGTTTTTTCCGGATCCCTAGACATTGATAATGCACCGTTGATTAATCTAGATGCAGAGGGGAAGGGCAGTTTACAAGGGTTATTGTTTTCTACCATAAACGCTCAGACTTTGGGCGGGACTGTCGTTGCATCAGCACAACTAGATTGGGTTGATGGTATTAAGGTTAGCAGTGACATAGCAACGAAAGGCGTACAGTTAGATAAATACTGGCCAGAAGTGAAACTCAGGCCCAATGGTGATGCGAAAATCGATTTTAAACTCGAATCAGATAATGATTGGCGTGTAGATATACATGATATTAATGTTGCTGCGGATATGGCTGGTTATCCATTAACGTTACAAGGGAAACTCACGTTAAATCAAGATCTTTATTGGCATTTGAATGGTTTTGCTCTTTCCCATGGTGACGATTCTATTCGACTCGACGGTATCATCAATGAGCAATTTAAGTTAGGCGGCGAAGTCGAGGTAAAATCATTAGCCCCCTATCTTGCTGGAAGTAAAGGCAGTGCGTTTGGTTATTTTACTGTTATTGGTCATAAATCCAAACCTTGGCTAAATTTCGATTTGTTCGCAGATCATCTGGCATTGGAAAATAATAAATTATCACGCGCAGATCTAAATGGTCGAATCAGTTTGACGGAACGTCCAGAGGGCGTGATCGCACTGTCGGGCGAAGAATTGAACATTGGTGAACAGCTGATTAGTAAGGTCGCAGTCGAATACAAAGCCGGCAATGGTAGTAATAGTATTAGTTTAAATATTGAAAATGAAAAAAACAACGCGGAATTGAAGGTCGCTGGTTCTTGGCTGGGTGAGGTTTGGCGAGGCAAAGTGACGAAAGGACGTATTAACTCTGAATACGGAAATTGGATAGTTGATCCTAATGTCGAACTTTCGTTCTCTGATAAAAACTATTACCTTTCTGTTGAACAACATTGTTGGAATGAAAAACAAGCAAAATTATGTTTAGGTTTTGACGGTAAATTTGAAGATGCGGATAAGTTTGAGTTTCAATTACATGACTATGATATTAATAAACTGGGTTTAGAAACCGCCAATAACCTTGAAATTGAAGGTTTACTGAATATTGTTAGTCAAGTGACTTGGGGTAAAGGACAACCGTTACAGCTAAATTCGGAAGTGAGTATCACTGATGGCTCGGCACTTATTTATAATGAAGAAGAAAGTAGTACCGCAAATTTTGACACCCTAACAATGCAGGTTCGGTTAGACGAGTTTAGTGTAAGCGTAACAACTAATATTCAATCCCGTGAGCTGGGTGGGATGACAAGTGATATTCGTATCGATGATCTCTTTGATAGCCGAGAATTGAGTGGTGATATAAATATCACTGACATTGACCTCGCATTTATTGAACCGTTGATTTATCAGGTCGATGTACTTAATGGTGTTGTCTCCGGTGCCTGTATCGTTGGTGGTACATTAGATAAGCCTGAGGTTATTGGTCAGTTTAATGTCAATAATGGCTATTTAGCGGGGGACGAATTACCTGTTACGTTGGAAAATTTTCAATTCAGTATCGAGTCCAGTGGGGAAAGAGCCAGTATTACAGGTAGCGCTAATTCAGGTAAGGGCTTGGCAATGATCACGGGTAGCCTTGCGTGGGGGGACGAATTCAACTACCGAATGTTGTTACACGGTGACAATTTCGAATTTGACGATAATAAGGGCTTAAAGCTTCATTTTAGCCCTGAAATTATAGTTGAAGGTGATGATAAAGGGGCGAAAGTAACGGGCGATATTGTCATAACTTATGCGCTAATTAAAGTTGAAAAATTACCGCAAAATGCGATCCAAGTTTCTAATGATGTCATTATTATTGATTCAGATGATTTTACTGTAAAACAAACTTACCCACTTGATGTTCAAGTGAACATCAAGCTGTTAGATAACGTTAAAATTGATTCTTTTGGTTTAGAATCTAATGTTACCGGAGCAATAAGCATTGTGCTTGATGAAGATGGCAATTTGTTTTCTGATGGTATGTTGCAGTTTGAAAACGGTCGTTATCGTTCGTTTGGACAAGACCTCTATATTCGTAAAGGTCAGGTTGTTTTCTCTGGCTCGGTTGAAAACCCATATATTAATGTTGAAGCAATACGTAATACAGAGCTAACCGCAGATAATGTGATTGTTGGTATTCGCTTAATTGGACCAGTAAAAAAACCTGTTTTTACGATATTTTCAGAACCGGAAATGCAGCAGACCAGAATGATTTCGTATTTATTGCGTGGTCGCGATATAAACTCGGAAGACGAAACCAGTCAGGATGTTGTTATTACCACAATGCTCATAGGCTCCAGTCTAGGCCAAGGTAAAGACGTTATCGGTTTCTTAGGTGATACATTAGGTGTTAAAGACTTTACTATTGATACGCGAGGACAGGGTGACGATACTCGGGTTGAAGTAAGTGGTTATGTATTACCTGGTGTTCAGATCCGCTACGGCATTGGTTTATTTTCGGACTTAAGTGAAGTTGTTGTACGGTACGAGATTATACCAAAGCTGTATATAGAGTTAGTGACAGGTGTCGATAGTGCCGTCGATTTATATTACAAGTTTAGTCGTTAATATGAATGATCAAAAGACAGGTAAAATAAAAGCAGCTAAGCTGCTTTGTATCACGGTAGAAGACCTGTTATTTTATTTCGCTTGTCTCATGCGCTGAAATGGAAATAGCGTGAGAGCCTTTTGGTCCTTCATCTATTTCATAATCCACGAGTTGCCCTGCTTTTAATGTGCGGTATCCATCCATTTGTATGATAGAAAAATGCGCGAACACATCATCACCACCAGATTCAGGACAAATGAAGCCGAATCCTTTCGCGTTATTGAACCATTTAACCGTACCGGTTGCCATACTTCTGCATCCTTTCTGTAATTGCAAATTGTTTGATTACTGAATTGTCTTTCCCCCTATTGATCAGAAGGGTGATAGATGTATATAACGATTAACATAATAGGTTGCTAGAATGTTAACATTATAATGCATCTTGTTAATAAATTTAGTTTATTCGCAACTATAGTCAAGTTAATATTCCTAATAATGGTTAAAATGGGGTAAACTTAGTCGAAAGGTTGAAAGTTATTAGCCCAAATCTCTGATAGGTACTAAGATAGAATTATGAGTAAGTTAGATGAACTGATTGATTTCAAAACAAGTATAGAAAGTGAACTAGAACTCAAACCACCTTCGTTTTACAAAGTGTTTTTGAATAATGATGACTATACTCCAATGGATTTCGTTGTAGATGTACTACAAAGGTTTTTTTCTATGGATATAGATAAGGCTAACCAGATCATGTTAACTGTTCATTATCGGGGCAGGGGTGTTTGTGGTGTATTTACGGCTGAGATAGCCGAGACAAAAGTATCACAGGTGATGCAATATGCGAAAGATAACGAACAGTCCTTATTATGTACCATGGAACAAGCGTAATGATAGTAATATTACGCAACACGTAGTTATAGGGAGATGCCTATGTTAAGCAAAGATCTTGAAATCACGCTAAATGAAGCGTTTAAAACTGCACGTGAAAATCGCCATGAGTTTATGACGGTCGAACACTTACTCGTTTCACTCTTAAGTAACAAATCGGCCTGCGAAGCAATCAAAGGCTGCTCTGGTGATATCGATGCTATTCGTGATGAACTACTGCTTTTTTTAGAACAGACAACACCTATTTTACCTGAGTCAGACGAAGACAGAGAAACACAACCGACGCTTGGTTTTCAGCGAGTATTACAACGTGCTGTGTTTCATGTGCAATCTTCAGGGAATAATGAAGTAACAGGTGCCAATGTGCTTGTCGCTATTTTCAGTGAACAAGAATCACAAGCTGCTTATATTTTGAAAAAGTCAGGCATGAGCCGTCTTGACGTGATTAATTTTATTTCACATGGTATTCGTAAAAACGACGAAGAACCAGGGATTGAAGATAATCAGGATGCATCAGAACAAGCGCTCAATGATAGTGACGATCAATCGACAAAACTTGAAAATTTCTCAGCGAATTTGAATAAATTGGTTGTTGAAGGGCGCATTGATCCATTAATTGGACGCGATGAAGAACTCACTCGTACGATTCAAATCTTATGTCGCCGTCGTAAAAACAACCCATTGTTAGTGGGTGAGGCTGGGGTAGGTAAAACAGCAATAGCTGAAGGTCTCGCATATCGTATTGTGAATAAAGAAGTGCCTGATATAATGAAAAATACTCAGGTATTTTCTCTTGACCTAGGTGCACTGCTTGCCGGTACCAAATATCGTGGTGACTTTGAAAAACGTTTTAAATCATTATTGAAACAGTTACAAAAACATGATGATGCTATTTTGTTCATTGATGAAATTCATACCATCATTGGTGCTGGTGCCGCATCTGGTGGACAACTTGATGCCGCTAACTTACTAAAGCCACTACTCAGTAATGGTTCATTACGTTGTATCGGTTCGACGACCTATTCTGAATATAGCCAGATTTTTGAAAAAGATAGTGCATTGGCGCGACGTTTCCAAAAAGTAGACATAGTGGAACCCTCTATTGATGATACGGTGAAGATCCTGCAAGGGTTGAAATCACGTTACGAAGAGCATCATGATGTACGCTATACCGCGAAAGCACTACGTGCTGCCACCGAATTATCTGCGAAGTATATTAACGAACGTCAACTGCCTGATAAAGCAATTGATGTAATGGATGAAGCCGGGGCGAAACAGCGTTTATTACCAGAGAATAAACGTAAGAAAACAATTGGTATCGGTGAAATTGAGTCTATTGTTGCAAAAATGGCTCGAATTCCTGAAAAATCAGTGTCATCAAACGATCGTGATGTGCTTAAAAACTTAGAACGTAACCTGAAGATGGTTGTGTTTGGTCAAGATCCTGCGATTGAAGTGCTCACTGATGCGATCCGTTTATCTCGTTCTGGTCTTGGTGCAGAGACTAAACCAATTGGTTCATTCTTATTTGCAGGTCCAACGGGTGTCGGTAAAACAGAGGTGACTCAACGCTTAGCTAAAATAATGGGTGTTGAGCTAATTCGTTTTGATATGTCTGAGTATATGGAACGTCATACTGTATCTCGTCTGATTGGTGCGCCTCCTGGCTATGTAGGTTATGATCAAGGTGGTTTATTAACGGATGCGGTTATCAAACAGCCACATGCAGTTGTGCTTTTAGATGAAATCGAAAAAGCGCATCCAGATGTGTTTAACTTGTTATTACAAGTCATGGATAACGGTACGCTAACGGATAATAATGGCCGTAAAGCGGACTTCCGTAATATTATACTGGTGATGACGACGAATGCGGGTGCAGCTGAAACCGTTCGCCAGTCAATCGGTTTTAAAGAGCAAGATAATAATAGTGATGCTCTTGGTGAGGTGAATAAAATATTCGCGCCTGAATTCCGTAACCGTCTTGATAATATTATTTGGTTTAATCACTTAAATATGGATGTTATTCATATGGTTGTGGATAAATTCTTAGTTGAGTTAGAAGCCCAACTTGATGACAAGCAAGTGACATTGAACGTATCAAACGATGCGCGTAAATGGTTAGCGAATAAAGGTTATGATAAAACCATGGGTGCAAGACCAATGGCGCGTGTTATTCAAGACAAAATTAAGCGCAACCTTGCTAATGAAATCTTGTTTGGCAAACTATCAAATGGTGGTGCGGTTGATATTCAATTGAAAGGTGATGAGTTAGCTTTTACATTTACGAATGCCAAGGTAACTGCAACAGAAACATAATACGTTGAATGCTGTATAAGCTTGTTTTTTTTCGAATTAGTGTTATTTTGTAACTATGCTTGACTTAAAGAGGGAATGCAATATGGATATTTCCGCATTAACTAGAGTCGAAATTAGTATCCCTGATGGGATTAATTTTGATTCACTAGAACTAGAACTGGATGATGACGGCAGTGTTTCCTTTGATATTGAAACATTGGAAGCGGTGGCATTAGAAAGTGGTATTGACGTAGCTTTATTAGATGAAGGTTATGTGTTACAAGTTTTACTGATTAGTTTTTATCAATGGCATCGAGTTCATGACGGTGACTTGAACCCTGTTATGGAAGATATTATCGAACAAGCTAACGACTTATCTGCTTACTCTGATGACGAGTTGATTATGATCTTAGGTTCTGCTGAAATGGATAAACAAGCTAACGTTGCCATTTTGCAAATTGTTCATTAATTCATAATTAAGCATTCAAATTACAGTGACGTAGAACAAAAAATGGAAGCCAATTGGCTTCCATTTTTATTATCATCAGTGTTAGTATTATCGGCGTTGATAGATAGGACTAAAACTATTTATAGCGTGTATTATTCACTGTCTTTAACTTGTAAACCAACGTTACCCGTCTTAACGATATCAATGATACCTTTCTTGAATAATTGGCCTACTGCGCTTTTGAATGTTTTTTTACTTACACCAAATAAACGCGCGATTGTTTCAGGGTCAGTTTTATCTGTCACTGGCATGAAACCACCATGTTTATTTAGTTCTGACAATAACACTTGGCTAAAGTCTGATACTTTACCGTGACCGGGTTCATTCAGTAAGATATCAATTTTACCGTCTTCACGTACTTTTTGAATGTACGCTTTTTGTTTTTCGCCACGGTTTAATTTCTTAAACATTTCATTTTTGTATACAACACCCCAATGGCTGTTATTTACAATGACTTTATAACCAAGATCAGTTGGATCAACAGGTGTAATTTCAACTTGTTCATGTATTTTGTATCGTGCTGGCGTATTGTCAACATGGCGATCTAGTTTTGTTGTTGCTGTAATACGACCATGAATACGATCTAAGTAAATAGCGACAAGATATTCGCGACCCACTTGTAATGGGGTGCGTTGTTCACTGTATGGTACTAACAGATCTTTGTCTAAGCCCCAATCAAGGAATGCACCCACATTGTTTACTTGTTTTACTTTTAGCATGACGAACTCGCCAACTGCACCCAGTACTTTTTGCGTTGTTGCAATGATACGGTCTTCTGAATCAAGGTAGATAAATACCTCAAGCTCATCACCGATATCTATATCCAATGGTGAGTTTGTAAAAGGTAACAGTATTTCACCTAATACACCGCCGTCCAGGTAGAAACCCGATCCAGTTTCTTTGATAATTTCTAAGGTATTTAACTTACCTAATTCTGCCATAGTGCTTTGCTCTGTCTTGAAATAATGAGGGTAATTATAGATCACCCAATAATGCGGGCAATGTACCACGAAGCGTGAAAAAAAACCAATATTTGCGGATGAATTAGTATTAATTACGTGAAAGGTTAAATATATACACTAATATTGCTTGATAATAATGCCTTCTGTTATACTCCGCGCACATAATTGCGGTCTTTCTGAAGTATAAATTCTCAAAACCTTTTCGCAATTCCCAATTCCCTTAATATTAGTATAAATTATCATGACGCAACAAGACATCAAACTAACACGACTTAATAAATATATCAGTGACACGGGTTATTGCTCTCGCCGTGAGGCAGACCGCTTAATTGAACAAGGTCGCGTAACCATTAATGGTAAAATTCCAGAAATGGGAACGAAAGTGTCAGATGGCGATATGGTTTCTGTAAATGGTAGACCCGTTAAAGAAAAACAAAAACGTATCTACATTGCCTTAAATAAACCTGCAGGCATCACGTGTACAACTGAGCGTCACATTCACGGTAATGTAATTGATTTGATTGACTACAGTACACGCATATTCCCAATTGGTCGTCTTGATAAACCCTCAGAAGGTCTTATCTTTTTAACTAATGACGGTGATATTGTTAATAAAATACTACGTGCCGGTAATGCGCACGAAAAAGAATATATTGTTAAAGTTGATAGCACGGTGACAGATAAATTCTTAACCGGTATGGCGCACGGTGTACCAATTTTAGACACGGTCACTAAACCCTGTAAAGTAACGCGTGAAGGTCGCTTTGAATTCAAAATAATTTTAACGCAAGGTCTAAATCAACAGATCCGACGTATGTGTGAGCATTTTGGTTTCCAAGTGAAATCACTCACGCGTACCCGTATTATGAACATTGATATTAAAGGTTTAGCGACTGGCCAGTGGCGTCTGCTAACAGATAATGAAATGACAGAAATAAACGCGATGGTTGAAGGTTCTAGCAGTACCGAAGAAGCGTCTGATTATGGTCAAGTTAAGCCTAAGGTAAAAGGCCAACATTCAAAACGTGGCGTTAACAGTGCCGCACGTCAGAAGCGTTTTGGCTACGGTGACTATGCAGCAACCCCTGGTCAAATTTTGAATGATGAAGCGAGTTCAGATTCTTGGGATCAAGATGAAACAGTCGTTGATCTAGATAAAGACGATCAACCGACGTCGAATTTTTGGACGCAAAATGAAAAATCGTCTGATGCTGATGTTTCATCTAATGTGTCTCCTGATATGTCTCCTGATATGTCTGCAGATTTAGTTCAGCAAGATAAATCGGCGTCTTATTCCGATGAACAAATTGCATCAAGAGCGCGTTTTAACTCGGCTGAAAAGAAAAAAGAACGAAAAAAACCTGCTACGCGTTTCAGTATTATTGCTGACCGTGAAAAAGCCAAGTTGGCTAATGCCACTAAAGCTAGTCCAGCTGCGCCTCGTGTTAAAGGTACTCTGTCGTTGAAAAAGAAGTAGTCCAATATAATGTCATTTGATTATTACCCTAAGATAGACATTCCGTTTGATGTCCGCTACACGTGTTTATTTTGTGGCGAGCCATCTAATAGTGATGTTAACATCCCATTTTCTGCCGATGATATACATAACGCGCCGCATGATCCTTTATCGGTGCCTGCGTGTACCGAATGTACGTCGGTTGTTAAAACGGCCCGTTGTCAGTCTATTTATCAATACCGCAATGCCGTAAAGGCAGCGTTAACGCGTAAATATCAAAAAGTGTTAAGCATTGGTTCAAATTGGACTGAGCAAGAGTTGCAAGAGTCTGAATTTGAAGGTGCGGCATTTGAAGGTTTTAAACGAAGCGCCTGGATGATGTTTACCATGACAAAAGAAAGGGTTAACTATGCAGGTTGGCCTTTGTGTGTTGACGGTATCCCGCTTGCTGCAGATGATGAGGCTGGTGGCTTTACCTTTGATGGTACCGACTTTGTCAGCGTTGAGCATGCAATCGAACATTACATAAAAACGTTTCATCTCGATGCAATATTATTACCAGAGTTGGTTAAAGCGCTGGGTAAAGATAAGTTTGGTTATGCTGTTCGTGTTAGTCGTCTTTATATCGGTATATCGGGCGCAGAGCGCATGCAGATTATTGCCGATATAGTCGAAGCTCAAACCGAAGCATGATGACATGAATAACGCTAGGTAATTAATGACCTAGCGTTATTCAATTATTTAATTGGACGGTTTATCTAAAAGATAAAATTAAGCATTAACGTATACAACTGCACATCAGTGTCACCATCAGTAGGCGCTGTAATTAACTCACCATTACTGCCACCGTTTGCATCAGTATATTTCCATTCAGCATTTAACGATACCGTTGTTGTTAACTCATAACGTAGTCCCAATAAAAGCGAGTTATTTTGTTGGGCGTGGTGTGATTCGGCATAAGTCACATACGGTGTAAACTTATCAATATTATAACTAATGCTGGAATACCAATTGAAATGCATCTTATCGATTAATACTTCAGTTGTTAACGTCAATTGATCCCAAGAGTTCTCAATACCTAAGGTATAAATATTGATACTGTCAGTAGCATAATGCTGGCTTCCAAGTGGCGTTGTTACATCAACAGCATATTTAAAGTGGGCATAATTAAACATAATTCGATAATCAAAGCCACTAATTTCACTGTGAAAACCTAGCGTTTTTTCGATATCAAAGTCATAGCTAACGACTCCTACATCCACAGTCCCATCACTTTCGATACTGGCATAAGGAGTAAGTGTTAAATAACTATCGTCGTTCAGTTCAATATCCCAAGTGCCAGAAATACCTTCATAAGACGTGATCCCTAAGACTGAGTTATATACTTCTTGTGATGGGCGAGCTGGGGTATAAGCTTGTCCGACATAGTAATACTCTGAACTTAGAAATAAAGGCAAACGTAGTCGACCAATCTTTAAATTAAAATCGGAAATGCTATAACCAATATATGCCCATTCTAACTCGGGTGACGACCAATCATCTTGAGGACGTTTAACAACTTGAATTGATGCATTAAAGCTATCGTTAAAGCGGATATCACCTTGTAAGCCTAACGTGGTATCACAATCGTAACAAGTGTCATCGGTGATCTCCCTGTTTACATATAATGGCGTGGAATTATTCGATTGAGTAATAGATGTCGAACCAAAACCACTCAAAGAAATATCATCAGTTAGGTTTATTCTTGCGTTGGTCGTAAATGTAGTCAGTGATAGTGTTGTTGCGATAAAGCAAATGTTTGATATTTTCATGCTTTATTCCTCCGGATCTAAAACGAATAAAACATTAACATGTTCTGGTAATGACTTGATGGTGGCGTAAGCGATACCATTTGGGTTTGCTTTCAACCAATTGAGTATAGAGGCAATATCATTATTTGATATTGTCACAGGTAGATTCCCCTTTCCTGAAAATGCTAAACTTGCTCGGTAACCATTCATTTGAGATAGCGATTTACCGAGTAATTTTTGGTAAAAATTGGCTTTATCATTGTTATCTTCAGTTAGATCTACAAGATCAATGTTTTCCTTGTTGATACGTTTTACTTTCCCCTTATAAATCATCCTGACTTTACTTTTACTCAGTACTGGAAAGGAATTGTTCAATGAAAATACGGCAAAACTTCGGCCTTCATCTTCATCCGTATCTGCATTAGCGGAGGCAGAAAATGGTGGGGAGAGTGAAATAATGAGTAGTCCGACGCAAAAAATGTGTAAGTTTAATCCTTTAAACATGTTTACCTGCTAATTTCGGTTTTATTACCTATCATTTAAGTTAGTAAGAATGAGAGCAAATAACAAATAAATTTTTACATGGAAGTCAAAAACTTATGCTTAATACGCTATCGATCAAAAAACGGCTGATAATCTTATTATTATGCCCATTATTATTACTCACGTTGTTGATTGGCGATCGAGTCAGTGAGTCTGTGTCTACGTTAGGTCAACTTGATAAGTTGAAATCGAGAATTGAATTATTGGCAGAGTCATTACAGTTTAATTCATTACTACATTCTTTAAGGGTGAGTAAGTTGTCAGCGAGTAATGTCATTAATGAAGAAAATCTTGGTGCATTTACTACTTCAATAAGAAAATTAAAAGTATTAGCTCCTTTAGCCCTACAAGATGATAGCAATGCAATGGATCTATTATTTGATTTAGAAGGGGTAGAGGAAGAGTTTGCCTTTTTGAGTGCTGAGGATATTAATGATTGGTCAAGTTGGATATCAGATTCGACAAGTCAATTACTGCTTATATTAGAAAGAAATCATCTTGAGCTTGATGATCAAGAAATACAAAATAATCTAGAAGTATTATATCAGCTGCAATGGCTTTATTTTTGGGCAAATGAAGAAAATTGGTATATAAATCTAATCGTTAGAGGTATAGAGGGCGATGCAAAAGTATTGTTACCGCCGATTGTAGAAAGACAACAACTTTTTATTGAACGTTTCATCGCGATAAGTGCCGATAATAATCAGATTTCTCTGTTACAGAGTACTTTTTCTGACCAGGCCTTTACCGATAGTTATGCATTACGTAATTTGATCCAGAATGGACATTTCCAAGCCAATGCGAGCGATTATGATATATCTGCGTTAGATAAGCGGTTAGCACTTATTAGCGAGGTTGTTGCTAATGTTGGGGGGCTCTTATCCGTTAAGATTAAAGCTAAAGTTGCTGAAGCAAAAATGCATGTTGTCGTATTTTCTATTTTTATTATTTCACTATTGATGTGTGCAAGTTATTTCGGCTGGATGTTAATACAACGTATTCTTGGTAATTTGAAAGAAATTATAACCACGTTAACCCGTATCGAAGAGAAACATGATTATTCATTAAAAATAAAAATAGACGGCAATGATGAGTTTAGTGCATTCGCAAAAATGTTGAATAATCTTATTGAAGAACGTTACATCAATGAAAAACAAATAATCCAAGCTAAGGAAGCTGCAGAACAAGCAAATGTGGCTAAGAGTTCA
Source organism: Moritella sp. (assembly GCF_013215705.1). GTDB lineage: Bacteria > Pseudomonadota > Gammaproteobacteria > Enterobacterales > Moritellaceae > Moritella. The sequence continues at coordinate 50,607 of NZ_JABSQR010000029.1, forward strand.
TTTTTAGCCAATATGTCACATGAGATTAGAACACCGTTAAACGGCGTGATCGGTATGTCTAATATCTTGTCAAATACCAAATTGACACCATCTCAGCAAGACCACCTTGCCATTATTGAAAATTCATCGCAAACATTACTTATATTGATTAATGACATTCTGGATTTTTCTAAGATTGAATCCGGACACCTTGCGATAACGAATCATAGCTGTAATTTACGAGAAGTTATTTATGATACCGTGGCTATTATTACCCCGAGTGCCGCAGCTAAGAATCTCGATTTTAGTGTTAATATTCCCCCCGAACTGCCGAATGAGTTATTACTTGATGAACATAGATTACGTCAGGTATTGATGAATTTATTATCCAATGCCGTTAAGTTTACCGACAGCGGTCAAGTTAGCTTAACACTCGGTAGTAAATTAATTGAAAATTCCAGCGCTGAGTTGTATTTCTCAGTGACAGATACAGGTACTGGGATAGAAGAAGATAAACAACAGAAAATTTTCGAACCTTTTACACAAGAAGACGGTTCTATTACGCGTCAATTCGGCGGTACGGGGTTGGGTTTGGCGATTAGTACTCAGTTAGTTGAACTAATGGGTGGGGAAATTGGCGTTGATTCTGCCAAAGGGCAGGGAAGCAACTTTTATTTCACTATTGAAGCAGAATGTACTGCCGAAGTTCGGGTTCAGAAAATCGTCCCCACAAATACCAAGGTGACAATTATTAGTAATGAAATGGTTTTCAGTGACGTTATATGCGCAGAATTATCTCGTAATAATATAACTGATATAACGACGGTGGCCTATACGCAAGATTTATTTAACAGCCGAGCGATAAATAATCGGGTAGAAGATCAAGATGCTAATCAGTTGCTCATATATTGCCAAAACAGTATTAAATTGACCTTAAAGGATATAGATTTTTTAAGTCAACGGGCCCTAAAATACAGCTTTTTGTTGGTACAATCACATGCCGATGATAAGTACGATTTCGACAGCCGGATTGATGGTGTAGTTACCATGCCATTACTTGGCCATCGATTATTAAAAGTAATGAATTTAGCGCTAGAAAATCAACGTGAGTCACAAACGAGTATTGCAGCTAGTTTGTCCGAAGAGGCGACTTTAGAGCAACATCTGCAGATGGAAAAGGATATAAGCATAACCGATAATTCGCTTATCTTGGTTGTCGAAGATAATTTAATAAATCAAAAAGTCGCGACATTACTGCTCAAACAGTGTGGGTACGATAGTCATGTTGCCAATAACGGTAAAGAAGCTGTCGAGATGGTATCTTCTGGACAGCATAAATATAAAGCAATCTTGATGGATTGTATGATGCCGATAATGGATGGCTTTACAGCAACAGAACAAATTCGAGAATGGGAAAAATTGTGTTCGCTTGGGCCAATACCGATCATAGCCCTTACTGCAAGCGTACTGGATGCGGATATTCAACGCTGTTTTGATGTTGGCATGAATGACTATGTCGCTAAACCTTTCAAGAAAGACGTACTCATCGACAAAATTGAGCGGCTAGCAAGCGCCGCCTAATCAGATACTGGGTGGTGTTTATTTAGAATCAAGGTTATGGGATTGCTGAACAATCAATATTTTGAGTTCGGCAATATCCTGCTTCAATTCAGAAATTTCGTCATGTAATACGTCGGTACTTGGCGCTCGAGGTCTTGTCGACAGGTCTCCACCATCAACAAACCATGACGAAATGAACCCGGTAAAGGTACCGAATAAACCGACACCAGCAGTCATTAATAGCGCTGCAATAATACGTCCGCCTGTTGTCACTGGGTAATAATCGCCATACCCAACCGTTGTTATCGTCACGAATGACCACCAAAGCGCATCGATACCGTTGTTGATGTTACTGCCTACTTGTCCTTGCTCTAATAATAAAATACCGATAGCACCAAAGGTCAGTAGGATAAATGATAATGCTGCTACTAATGAAAAGGTAGCTTTAAAGCGATGCTCAAAGATCATCTTGAACATGACTTTGGATGAGCGGATATTTTGGATAGATCTTAAAACTCGAGCAATTCGAATGATGCGAATAAATTGCAGCTGCTCGACCATTGGTATACTCGACAATAAGTCAATCCAGCCCCATTTCATAAACTGTAGTTTATTATCAGCTTGATAAAGGCGAATGATAAAATCAGTGAAAAAGAATAAACAAATAGTGTTGTCCACACTTGTTAATATTTCGTTCACGCTACTTGAAAAGGTAAAGATTAGTTGCAGTAGAGATGAGACCACAACATGCAGTGATAAGATCAGCATAAAAATCTGGAAGGGGTTTACATCACTATTACTTTCAACGTCAGTTTTGATTTTGGTTTCCACAAGTTAGCGCCTCGGTTCATTGATTTTATTAATATAAACGTAACTAGGCAGCAAAACAAAATTTTTTTATAATAGCTTAGTGAATAGGTGTCGTTACAGTAGGATATATTTATGTTCGTGATTGTTTTTTATGTGCCGCAAGTAAATGTGCAGAGGGTGAAAGAAGCGCTCTTTAAAGCGGGTGCTGGAACTATTGGTGATTATGATAGTTGTGCTTGGCAATGTTTAGGTACTGGTCAGTTTAAGCCCTTACAGGGTAGTCAACCGCATATAGGTAAGCTTGATGAGATTGAATTAGTCGATGAGTTTCGGGTTGAAATGGTGTGTGGTACTGAGAATATAAGGGCTGCAATTACCGCGTTAATTTCTGCTCACCCTTATGAAGAACCTGCTTATCATATCCTGCAAACATTTAATCTTGATGATTTACTTTAGGATATGATTGATCTAACGACATTTCTGAAGTTATGGCATTAGCGTCGAGCGTTTAATTATTAACCACATTGACTAGTTCAGAAATTGTTTTTGCACAAGTAATCGATATTAAACTATCGGCCTCAGCTTTGGTTCCCATTTGAACTGCTGAATTAAGTTTCATTGCGCTTTTTCTAGTGGTTTTTCCTGATAAGTGCAGTTCTTTCACTTGCGTGAGCGCGATGATTTTTTTAGCATTTTTGGGGTTAACGCCTGCGCCGGGCATGATACTAATTCTGCCATCAGCCTGAGCTACTAATTGTTTGATCAACTCACAGCCTTGTTCTGCTTTAGCTTGTTGTCCTGAAGTTAAGATTCGTTCACAGCCCGCGTTTATTAAGATCTCCAAGGCTTGTTTAGGATCATTACACAAATCAAATGCACGATGGAAAGTGACGCCAATATCTCGAGATGCTGACATTAAGCGTTTTAATGCCGCTTCATCAATATCTCCATCTGAGGTTAGTGCACCGATGACAACGCCCTCGATACCAAGTAGCTTCATGAATTTGATGTCGGAAACCATAATATCAATTTCTTGTTCGCTATATACAAAATCTCCCGCGCGAGGACGAATGATGGTGTAAAGAGGGATTGTCGTCAGATCAATCGATTTTTGAACAAAGCCTGCATTGGGAGTTAATCCCCCCAGCGCTAATGCTGAGCACAACTCAATACGGTTAGCACCAGATTGTTGAGCCGTAAGCAGTGACTCTATATTATCGACACATACCTCTATTGTAATCGTCATATGTTTCTCGTTATCAAAAATAATTTAACAAGCATAGGTAGTTGTATATAATATGGAAGCGTAAAAGACGACTTAGGTCGCCTAGATCAATGATTACGAGTAAATATTGCTAGAAAGACAGTTGCTTTTGCTCAATTGCATCTATCGCGTTGTTATCTAAAGTCGTGTAGCAGTTCTGCCCCGGATGTTTTATGAGAATAATTTCTTCGGCAGTGTTAGGTCGGTATGATTCCTTTTTTAACTCTGTTTTTTGTATTTAAAGGTACCTGTCATGTCTTGCTGTGTGCGTAGACGTACAAATATAGGTTGCGCGTAGCTTGGCAGTACAGAAATGACATGCTGATAGAATTTAGACGCTGAAAATGCTTCAATTGGGCAATTTAAAGTAAGCGCGACCATTCCTGCTCGACCATCATGATGAGGAAGTTCAACCCCATAGGCTACGCTCTGTTCGATCTGATTAAAATCATTGATTTGGCCTTCGACTTGCGTCGTCGCGACATTTTCACCCTTCCATCGGAATGTATCACCTAATCTATCGACAAAGGCGATATGGCGGAAACCTTGGTAATTGACCAGATCACCAGTGTTAAAATAGCAGTCGCCATCTTTTAGTACCGATTTAAATAATTTTTTATTACTTTCTTTTTCATTGGTATAGCCATCAAATGGTGAACGCTTCGTTATCTTCGTTAATAATAAACCGACGTCACCCGTTTTGACTTTGATCATTTTCCCTGCGCTATTATAAACGGGTTGGTCATTGTCAATATCATATTGCACCACGGTAAAAGCAAGTGGTGTAACCCCCGCGGTATGAGGTAAATTTAAGGCATTTGAGAATACTAGGTTGCATTCACTTGCCCCGTAGAATTCGTTGATATGCTCGATGCCAAAGCGCTGCTGGAATTCATCCCAAATCTCAGGGCGTAAACCATTACCAATGATTTTTTTAACGCCATGTTGTTTATCGTTATCTTGGGCGGGCACATTTAATAGATAGCGACAAAGCTCGCCGATATAGGTAAATGCAGTGGCTTTATGAGCCCGTATTTCATTCCAAAATCGACTTGAACTGAATTTTTCAGACAGAGCAAGTGTTGCCGCATTCCCCAATACTGCGCTTAATGAAACCGTAATCGCGTTGTTATGGTACAAGGGTAAGGATAGGTACAATACGTCGTCAGCGGTTAGGCGTAACGATGCCATGCCCATACCTGCCATCGATTTAAACCAGCGATGGTGACTCATTTTTGCTGCTTTTGGCAGCCCTGTTGTACCTGATGTGAAAATATAAAATGCAGAATCTTTAAGTTGAATCTTAGCCGTTGAGTCAGGGTTTAATACTGAATAATTGGCCACCTGCTTAGATATATCTCTAAACTCAACCGTGGTCTCTGATGCTGCTAATGCTGGAATATAAAATAGATTCTGTTGTAACGTCGAAGGTAAATTAGCTTTAATGTTATTGATGACCGGTATATATATTTCATCTGCGATAAGTAATTTCGTTTCGACAACGGCAAGACTATGCTCGAGGATCGCGTTGCGTTGAGAGGTATTAATCATACAAGCAATTGCACCAAGCTTTACAACGGCGAGCGCAATGATAATCGTTTCAGGGCGATTATCGAGCATTACTGCTACTTTGTCATTCTTGCTAATGCCGTATTCATGCAGAAAATGCGCATATTGATTTGCTTGTTTATTAAGTTCTTCATAGCTAAAACGTTGATCTTTGAACTGTATTGCGACTAAATCAGAGTTGTTAACCGCTTGTTTCTCTAGTAACAAACCAATAGACATGAATCGTTCTGGCTTTGCTTGCTGCAAGTGCCACAGACCTTTAATTATTGGCTTTGGCGTCTTTAATATATTGATTGTACTTTTGAATAATTGTTTGCCGGTTATAACAGTCATAAGCTAGTTCGTTTTATTAAGTCGAGGATAAATGACACCAGACAGATGGGTCACGCGATTATTTGCATTTATTAAACTAAATGTATTGTTCTGCGGTGATAATGCGACGTTTAAACAAACCTGAGAGGGTAAAAAAATAGCACTTTTAAATTGAACATCAATACTAATATGTTGAATATCAATAAACGTTTCTAACTGTGCAAGCACTCGAGCCTTCGCTAACATGCCATGTATAATTGTTGACTTAAATCCTGAAATTCGGTATCTGCAACATTGAATATAGCGTTGTAAATTATTGCTATTGATGGATTGACCACTCACGCTATATTGCTGGGTAAAAGGACCTGTTGACAAGGTGTTTGTCGCCGTTTTTATGATCGAATTGAGCACTGCTTTAGCGTATAACAGCGGGATAAAAGGTTGTTTGTTTAAGTGTATGATCTGGTTAGTGCTCATCAATAAATAAACCCTTAAACAAATGTAATGGTTATGTTAATGAATTGAGGTGGAAGTTAAATTGGCGAATGAATAATCGGTTTATGGCAGTTCGGTCAAATACTTCGGCTAAACTGGTTACTCAAACGTTTGATAGTGTTAAAGTGATTGTTCTGAATGAAGATTTAATGCTAAGAAGTGGAATAATTATGCAAGATGCGGGTGTGTTGTTACGCATTGCTTATGAGGCAATGAAAGAGTTAGATATCGATGTAGTCGAAGTACTCTCTCGTTGTAACATTAGTGAAGATGTGTTGAATGATAAAGATTTGCGTACCCCTAATCATGCGCAAGCACATTTCTGGCAAGTCCTCGAAGATGTAACAAAAGATCCGAATATAGGTATTTCACTTAGTAAGCGCATGCCAGTGTTTACAGGTCAGGTGCTACAGTATCTTTTTCTGAGCAGCCCAACATTCGGTACCGGCTGGGAGCGCGCAACAAAATACTTTAGGCTGATTAGCGATGCGGCAAGTGTTTCAATTAAAATTGAAGGCGATGTGGCGAGGTTGTCTGTTAATTTAGATGGGGTGACTGAAGATGCTAATCGTCATTTGAATGATTGTTTGATTATTGGTATGTTTAAATTTTGCCAGCACGTAACTGATGGCGAATTCCAAGCCAATAAAATAGCCTTTGCTCATTCAAGCCCTGAGGACTTAACTGCATATACTAGCGTATTCCCGTGTCCACTTGAGTTTTCTGCTGCTGACAATTATATTTATTTCGAGGCTGATTTACTTGATCGCCCTTCATCACATGCAGAACCTGAACTGTTTGCACTACATGAGCAGTTAGCAAGTCGCAAAATTGCCAAGTTAGAACTGCAAGATATTGTGGATAAGGTTCGCCGTGTGATCGCGCAACAGCTTGAATCCGGTGTTGTAACGTTAGAAAGTGTCGCCACTGAGCTTGATATGAAACCACGCATGTTAAGAGCTAAGTTAGCTGATATTGAATATAACTTTAACCAAATATTAGCTGATTTTCGTTGTGAGTTATCAAAAAAACTGTTGGCGAATACGGATGAATCAATCGATCAGATTGTATATCTAACGGGTTTCTCAGAGCCAAGTACTTTTTATCGTGCATTTAAGCGTTGGGTACAAATGACGCCGATTGAATATCGCCGTAGTAAGCGGGTTAACGATTAATTATTCAAGAAGTGTTTAATTTAGAAGTAGTTAATCTAGACGTCTTTAATCTACAAGTAATAGCTGCTTTTCATCAACCTCGCAGCTATTACTCAATTTACGCCTCTCTAAGCACCAATTAACGATTGACCACAAATTCGAATGGTATTACCTGTGATCCCGGCTGCTTGCGGTTGGGCAAAAAAGGCAATAGCTTCAGCGACATCAATTGGTTTACCGCCTTGCTTTAATGAATTCATCCGACGGCCTGCTTCACGTACGGTAAACGGAATTGCAGCGGTCATTTTAGTTTCAATAAAACCGGGCGCAACCGCATTAATGGTGATGTGTTTTTCAGCAAGTGGTTTTTGCATTGCGTTGACATAGCCAATGACTGCGGCCTTAGACGTCGCATAATTAGTCTGACCAAAGTTACCGGCAATCCCACTCATCGACGACACACAAATAATACGACCATATTCATTCAACATATTATCGTTTAATAACCGTTCATTGATTCTTTCCATTGCCGACAAATTAATATCCATGAGTACGTCCCAGTGATTATTGGTCATACGGGCTAGGGTCTTGTCTTTTGTTACTCCGGCATTATGAACAATGATATCAAGCGGATGTTCACGTACAAATTCGGCAATAATAGCGGGTGCATCCGCAGAGGTAATATCTGCAACAATGCTGCTGCCTTTTAAGCGAGTCGCTATTTTCTCAAGGTCTTGTTTCAATGCTGGAATATCTAAACAAATGACATGTGCACCATCACGACTAAGTGTTTCTGCAATCGCAGCGCCAATACCACGTGAGGCACCAGTAACAAGCGCTATTTTGCCTTGCAAGGGTTTAGAATAGTGGACTGCGCCCTGAATCGCACCTGGTTTTACATTAATGACTTGTGCTGATATATACGCGGATTTTGCCGAGGCTAAGAAGCGGAGTGGGGCCGATAACAATGCATCACTACCAGGTTGAACATAGATAAGTTGGCAGGTGCTGCCATTTTTGCCTATCTCCTTGGCTAAGCTACGACAAAATCCCTCTAAAGCACGTTGAGCAGTAGCGTAGCTCACCTCTCCAAGGTATTCACTCGGACGGCCTAAAACGATAACTCTACTGCAGGGTGCTAGTTGTTTAATTACAGGTTGAAAAAAACGGTGTAACGCACTCAATTGGTTACTCGTCTTAATACCTGAGGCATCAAATATAATACCGTTGAATTTATCTGATTTAGCGACAGTATTCAGACTGATTGGCGTCGCGCTTAGGGATGCGGCATTAAACTGATCATTAAGGTTAGCTAACTGCTGTGTGCTATTAGGATAAGAAATAGCGAGTTTAGCATCCCTAAATGTTTCAATGATGGGTTTAACTAATTCACTGTTGCTTGCCGCGCCAATGAGTAAGTGACCTGAGATGAGATCTGAGCCTTGGGAATAACGTGTTAACGTAACAGGCTGTGGAAGATTAAGTGCTTTGAATAAACCTGATGTCCACTTTCCATTAGCGAGTTTTGCATAAGTATCTGTCATTTTCTAATCCTTGTTATAGTGAACAACATCAATAAAGATACTGAGCATGTGTTAAAAATCACTGCATTACTATGACCTATATGCCAAAGCTGCATTATAATTTGACCAGTTTAACGTCTAATAAATTGTTATAGTATACCTAAATAATATTCGGACTTTGATTATGTAATCATCAATGGTGAATACACCAGTGGTCATAAAGGTGCTACCTTTACCTATCTAGGTAGACAGTGGTGAACAATCAACCAAATTAGAGTTTTCATTTTAAACTTGTATCAACAATGTTACATTAATGTATCTAAAGTCTAATGTGCTGCGGGCATATCATCTAAATTAAAGGAATAAACCATGACAGGTCAAACAGTAAGAAGAGTTGCAATTATCGGCGGTAACCGTATCCCGTTTGCACGCTCAAATACAGCATATTCGAAACTAAGTAATCAAGACATGTTAACGGAAAGTATCCGTGGTTTAGTAGTAAAATATAACCTACGCGGTGAACAGCTTGGTGAAGTTGTCGCGGGTGCAGTTATTAAACACTCTCGTGATTTTAACTTGACACGTGAAGCAGTATTAAGTGCCGGTCTCGCACCTGAAACGCCTTGTTATGATATTCAGCAAGCTTGTGGTACAGGTTTAGCTGCTGCAATTCAAGTAGCCAACAAGATTGCACTTGGTCAAATCGAAGCCGGCATTGCTGGTGGTTCTGATACCACGTCTGACGCCCCGATTGCAGTAAGTGAAGGTATGCGCAGTGTTTTACTTGAGTTGAACCGTGCTAAAACGGGTAAACAACGCTTGAGTGCGCTTTCTCGTCTACGTCTTAAACATTTTGTACCATTAACGCCTGCGAATAAAGAACCGCGTACTAAAATGGCGATGGGCGATCATTGTCAAGTGACCGCGAAAGAGTGGAATATCTCACGTGAAGCACAAGATGAATTAGCATGTGCAAGTCATCAAAAATTAGCGGCGGCATACGAAGAAGGTTTCTTCGATACGTTAGTTTCGCCGATGGCGGGTCTAACGAAAGATAACGTATTACGTGCAGATACAACAGTTGAAAAACTGGCTAAATTGAAACCTTGTTTTGATAAAGTAAACGGCACGATGACGGCGGGTAACAGTACCAATCTAACAGATGGCGCATCCGCTGTCTTACTTGCAAGTGAAGAGTGGGCTGCTGAACGCAACTTACCCGTTCAAGCTTATTTAACATTTGGCGAAACCGCGGCTGTCGATTTTGTTGATAAAAAAGAAGGTTTGTTAATGGCACCCGCATACGCAGTGCCAAAAATGCTTAAGCGTGCAGGTCTAACATTACAAGATTTCGATTTCTATGAAATTCATGAAGCATTTGCGGCTCAAGTATTAGCCACATTAGCGGCTTGGGAAGATGAAAAATTCTGTAAAGAGAAGTTAGGCCTTGATGCACCGCTTGGTTCAATTGACATGACTAAGTTGAACGTGAAAGGCAGTAGTTTAGCTACAGGTCACCCATTTGCGGCGACTGGTGGTCGTGTCATTGCAACGTTAGCACAACTACTTGATCAGAAAGGTTCAGGTCGTGGTTTAATCTCGATTTGTGCGGCTGGTGGTCAAGGCATCACGGCTATTTTAGAAAAGTAATAAATATTGTAATCCAGCCCTTATTAAGGGCTGGAACTTAGGATGTTACAAAGGATCAATAAGGTTTATCGCATTAACACGTTCACTTATGTCTGGATGCGAACGTAACCAAGTTGGAGAGGTTAAGGGTTCACTTTCTAGTTGCATCAATACCTGCTTTAGTGGTTGCACAGAACCATATTCGGACATTAAAACTTCTGCTGCGAATCTATCTGCTTCAAGTTCAGCCTGCTGAGAATACTCTAATGATAGCAATAATGTACTGGCACTAGCCAAAGTATCGCCTATACCGCTCGCATCCCCCACAATATAATTTACCAGTACAGATAATATCGATACTTCAACGAGTTGCTTTAAAAGATGATGATGATACTGATGTCCTATCTCATGTAATAGTACAGCTCTTAACGCTCGGTCATCTTGTACAAGCGCGACGAGTTTATCCGTTAGGATTATAGTGCCATCTGTTAAAGTAAACGCATTGGCCGTATCTGCTAAAGATCGAAATAATAACTTGGGTTCACCGCTATAACCTATAGCTGTTGAATTGATATTATTTAATAAGTTCGTAAGTTCAGTTTGTCTTTTGGCTGATAGCTTGGATACCGTGAAGTAGTGCTCGTCTAAATACTCTAGACTATAGTCGGCTAGGTGTTTTTCGACTACAGGGGGGATAGACAGTGCGATCATACCACTGATAGCAGGGATCCCTGAGTTAATTACATACCAAGCCGATAAACAACTTAGTAATATACTAGCAGTAATAGCAATGCTATTTTTTTCCAGCTTATGCAACCAGGACTGTTTATTCTGTTGACCTAGCCAGATGTCAATTTTCGCATTATCATCGGCAGTAAATGTCCAACCGTTAACGAATGTAAGACTACGAGGAATAGTGCCTAAAGCACGAGAAATAGTTATGTTACCTATATCTGTTTTTAACTCCGAATCTGCAGTTGTTACAATGTTATCATCAACACTGCTGAGCACACACTCAATACCGCCATCGGGATTAAGTATTAGCTTAGCGGTGATCGTAATGGCTGATGCGGGTGCAACAGCCTTACCTTGTATTATCATATAACGCCAATGCCTAGATCGAACGCTTGGGATAATTCATCTGCAATAGCACCTGATTCATTTGTAATTTGGTCTGTTGCATTAGTGAGAGAAAGGTCACCGTCAACCTGAGTCACGGATGCGATATAATGTGCATGTCGAATCATTGTAAATGGTCGAGCTAAACCAAGGGTACATACGATTAGCAGTAGGTTTGTTAATAGTAAGGTGAGGTAGGGTATTACAGTCATTGTTGAAATAGGTTGTACTTGATTATCAAGTTTAGTTGCAGATAAAATATATTTACGAATCCGAACTGTGAAATATACCTGTGAAAGCATCATACCCAATATCATCGCTAGGTAAGCAAAGACGAATGTAGCACTGATGCCTGACTCTTTGCTTAAATTAGATATGCTATCCATACTCACATTAAGCAGAACTAATACTACTGCAATTGCGACGAAAATAAGTGTCGTAAGGATGATGGATTTCGAAGATATTTTGAAAATCTCTGCTGTTTTCAAGTTTGTAGTGAAAGGTAGATTACCATAACCAGTATTGTCGATGATATATTGATTCATTGCTGTCATCACCCAAGCTAATAAGAAAGGTGAAGCGATAAAAAACATTGCAAGTAAAAATATCACCCCCAGTGTTTTTGAGAGTGGCATAATATAGATCAAAGTGACAGCAAAGGTTACTCCTATCGCAATATACGCCGCAAGAGGTTTTAGTAGCATAACTATATAAGCACTTTTGTAAGAACCTGTAAAATTAAAACGTACATTTCTAAATTGTGTCATCTTCATATCAAAACGAAGATTGCGAACCACTAAAACTGGATAAATAAGAAAGAAGGCGAGCATGACAACAATAGCTATTTTGGGGGAGAATGCATTTAAAGCTGCCCATATACTAACTGCAATAACGGCAATGATTCGACCAATCAAGATCTGTTTAGGTTGTGCGAGGTAATCAAATCGACTGCCGCTAAGCTCAGTATTACCATAGAAGTATTTGTTGGTACGAACTTTAGCCCATGCTGAGTAGATCCCTAGCGTTATAATACTTAATAGAATATTTACGATCCAAATACCAAAATATTCCTTTCCTTTTCCATGAAACTTAAACTGGTGCATATTTATTCCTTTGCAATGATAAAAATGAGAATTATTATCATTATAGTAACATGCTACGTGTGTACTCAAAAGGGGCTATGTAATATGAAGAGAAAAACTGAGGAACCAATCACGATATTGTTGTAGCTGTTTGTAAAGCATACAAAAAACAGCACCGAAGTGCTGTTTAAATAATTGAATGATAAGATTAATTAATCTTAGTATGCTTCGTTATGTACACCCGCAGCACGACCAGACGGATCTGCATTGTTTTGGAAACTTTCATCCCATGCTAATGCTTCTACCGTTGAACAGGCTACAGACTTACCAAATGGTACACATTTAGCCGCCGAGTCACCCGGGAAGTGACCTTCAAAGATGGCTCGATAGTAATAACCTTCTTTAGTATCTGGCGTATTAATTGGGAACTTATATGCTGCGCTTGCTAGCATTTGATCTGTTACCGCTTCTGCCACGTGTACTTTAAGTTGGTCAATCCAAGAGTAACCTACGCCATCAGAGAATTGTTCTTTTTGACGCCATACAATCTCTTCAGGTAATAAATCTTCAAATGCTTCACGGATGATGTTTTTCTCAATACGGTCGCCCGTGATCATTTTCAATTCAGGGTTTAAACGCATTGCAGTATCTATAAATTCTTTATCTAAGAAAGGTACACGTGCTTCGATCCCCCAAGCTGCCATTGATTTATTCGCGCGTAAGCAATCGAACATATGCAGTTTAGATACTTTACGTACAGTTTCTTCATGGAACTCTTTTGCATTTGGCGCTTTGTGGAAATACAAATAACCACCAAACAACTCATCAGCACCTTCACCAGAAAGTACCATCTTAATGCCCATGGCTTTAATCTTACGCGCCATTAAATACATCGGCGTTGACGCACGAATAGTCGTTACATCATATGTTTCAATGTGGTAAATCACATCGCGTAATGCATCGATACCTTCTTGGACGGTAAATTCAATCGAGTGATGAATAGTGCCTAAGTGATCTGCTACTTTCTGCGCCGCCGCTAAATCTGGCGAACCGTTAAGACCCACAGAGAAAGAGTGTAGTTGTGGCCACCATGCTTCTGTTTTACCCCCGTCTTCGATACGACGTTTTGCATACAGTTGAGTAACCGCTGAAATGACAGATGAATCTAAGCCACCAGATAATAATACACCGTAAGGAACATCACACATTAGTTGACGTTTAATCGCTTCTTCCAAGCCTTGCTTCACAACTTCTTTATCACCGCCGTTTTGTGCCACAGCATCAAAGTCGGTCCAATCACGTTGGTAATACGGTGTTACCTTACCGTCTTTACTCCACAGGTAATGACCTGCAGGGAATTCTTCAATTTGAGTACAAACAGGCACTAATGCTTTCATTTCTGATGCAACGTAGAAGTTACCATGTTCATCATAACCAGTATAAAGCGGGATAATACCAATATGATCACGACCAATCAGGTAAGCATCTTCTTCTTCGTCATATAAAACGAAAGCGAAAATACCATTAAGATCGTCTAAGAACTGTGTGCCTTTTTCTTTATATAGCGCAAGAATAATTTCACAATCTGATTCTGTTTGAAATTCGAAGTCAACATTCAAGTTTTTTTGTAAATCTTTATGATTATATATTTCACCATTTACGGCGAGAACATTGGTTTTTTCTTCATTATATAAAGGTTGTGCACCATTATTAACATCAACAATTGCAAGGCGTTCATGAACTAGAATTGCATTATCGTTAGTATAGATACCTGACCAATCTGGGCCACGATGACGCAATAATTTTGATAGCTTTAGGGCTTGTTCACGAAGAGGTTTAATGTCTGACTTGATGTCTAGAATTCCGAATATTGAGCACATAGCTAATTCCTTCTGATGCTGCGTTTGCAGCTAACTTTCTAAATAGTGTGTCTAATTTGCCATATTCTGATTTAATTGCAATTAAAAATGACATAACTTTTATAAAAGTTACAATTCAATGAGGAATCATCAAAAAAGCACATGGAAAATCAACGTTTCGACAATTGGATGTGGTAAATGGGTCGATATACATCCTAACTAGACGTAAGTACGATTGAATCCATTCAACTCAATGTACTACTAAGTAAATAACTTTAGATACCATAATAATCCACATAAGTTAAATTTATCATGATAATTATCCATATTGATTAATAATTTATTAAAAGAGTTCAAATAATCGAGTAAACATAAAAAATAGTTGGATTTGAAGACAGAACTGCATAAACTAATTGACTTGTTGTCTTGTAATATTTTGTAATTTAAACAGGTTTGATAAAATTGTATGTCTGATAAATATAAACCGTACGACCTTATTTTTAAAAAAACGTTTTTACTACCCAAGTTTTGGCCAGTGTGGTTCGGCGTCGTTGTCTTATACTTATTAGCTTTTATGCCAGTGAAACCGCGTGATAAATTCGCTCGTTTCATTGCGACTAAATTATTCAATTTAAAATTAATGGCTAAGCGTAAGAAAATTGCAAAAATAAACTTATCTATGTGTTTTCCTGAAATGGATGATGTTGAACAAGATCGTATTATCATGATGAACCTGGTTACATTTTGCCAAACGATTTTAAGCTATGCAGAACCAAGTGCACGTAGCCTTGCTTATAATCGCAATCGAATGGTGGTGCATGGTGGTGAGCACCTCTTTCCGTTGTTAGAGCAAGGTAAACCGTGTATTTTATTAGTGCCACATACTTTTGCAATTGATTTTTCAGGTTTGCATATCGTGTCTTATGGCGCCCCTTTTTGTTCCATGTTTAATAATTCTGAAAACGAATTATTTGATTGGTTAATGACACGCCAACGTACTAAATTCGGTGGTAGCCTTTACCATCGAAAAGCGGGCTTAGCAGCACTTGTCCATGGCTTAAATAATGGTGAAAGTTGTTACTATTTACCCGATGAAGATCATGGTCCTAAACGTAGTGTGTTTGCCCCATTGTTTGCGACTCAGAAAGCCACGCTACCTGTGTTGGGTAAATTAGCGCAAAAAACAAATGCGACAGTGGTGCCTATGTATGCCGCGTATAATGAAAAATTAGGTAAATTTGAAACCTTTATTAGACCGGCAATGCAAAATTTCCCATCAGAAAGCCCGGAGCAAGATGCGGTCATGATGAATAAAGAGATTGAAGCTTTGATTGAATGTGGTGTGGATCAATACATGTGGACGTTAAGATTATTAAGAACACGCCCGGATGGTAAAAAAATCTATTAACAAGTCTGTTGTTTAAGCACTATATCGCTCACCTAGATATAGTGCTTATTTCCTCAAAGCCCGTTTTTATGCGCTTCAAAAAATCATCTGTAATTAGATTAAATGACGATTTAGCCTTTACTTGCTGTGTTTTTAGTCTAAAAAGCTAAACAAACTTGATCTAGGTATCTATTCTGTCTTTCTTTACATACATGTCTCTATGTTTTTACACTTATACTTGTTACAATTGGTTTCATATGAAAGCTATATCGTTTCAATAAAAGCTATGTCGTTTCAATAAATTATTCGTTTAAATAAAAAATACTGATTTATAGTCGTATTCAAAACTAATAAAGTAACTTTCTCATCTAGGCTATAAATATAAAATCAAGTTTTAAAAATATAAAATATCCCATACGGAGCTATAAGAATGAAAAAGACTAAAATTGTTTGTACAATTGGTCCAAAAACTGAATCAGTAGAGAAACTAACAGAGCTTGTTAATGCAGGCATGAACGTGATGCGTTTAAACTTCTCTCACGGTAACTTTGCTGAGCACTCAGTACGAATTCAAAATATCCGTGTAGTAAGTGAAAATCTAAATAAAAAAATTGCAGTGCTATTGGACACTAAAGGTCCAGAAATTCGTACAATTAAGTTAGAAAATGGTGAAGACGTTACATTAACAGTCGGCCAAGACTTTACCTTTACGACAGACATTACTGTCATTGGTAATAAAAATTGTGTTGCAGTAACTTATCCTGGTTTTGCTAAAGATCTTCATCCTGGCTCTATCATCCTTATTGATGATGGCCTGATCGAAATGAAAGTAGTTGCAACGACTGAAACTGAAGTGAAATGTACAGTACTTAATACTGGTGAATTGGGTGAAAACAAAGGTGTTAACTTACCTAATATCAGTGTTGGTCTTCCTGCACTATCTGAAAAAGATAAAGCAGACCTTGCATTTGGTTGTGAACAAGAAGTTGACTTTGTGGCTGCATCATTCATCCGTAAGGCTGACGATGTAAGAGAAATTCGCGAAATCCTATTTAATAATGGTGGCGAAAACATTCAGATCATCTCGAAAATTGAAAACCAAGAAGGTGTTGATAATTTCGATGAGATCCTTGCCGAATCAGACGGTATCATGGTTGCTCGTGGTGATCTTGGTGTTGAGATCCCTGTTGAAGAAGTGATCATGGCACAGAAGATGATGATCAAAAAATGTAATAAAGCAGGTAAAGTTGTCATTACAGCAACACAGATGCTTGATTCAATGATCAACAACCCGCGCCCAACACGTGCAGAAGCAGGTGATGTTGCTAATGCGGTACTTGATGGTACTGATGCGGTAATGCTTTCTGGTGAAACGGCGAAAGGTAAATATCCGGTTGAAGCTGTATCTATTATGGCTAGCATCTGTGAACGTACTGATAACTCAATGTCTTCTGAATTGGGTGCAAATATTGTTGCAAAAAGTATGCGTATTACAGAAGCTGTGTGTAAAGGTGCAGTAGAAACAACTGAAAAGTTATGCGCGCCACTGATTGTTGTTGCTACTCGCGGCGGTAAATCTGCGAAGTCGGTACGTAAATACTTTCCGAAAGCAAATATCTTAGCTATTACGACTAACGAAAAAACAGCGCAACAATTATGCCTAACTAAAGGTGTCAGTACTTGTATCGTTGAGAAAATTGATAGTACGGATGAGTTTTACCGTAAAGGTAAAGAACTTGCGCTATCAACTGGCTTAGCGAAAGAAGGTGATATTGTTGTTATGGTTTCAGGTGCGCTTGTACCATCAGGCACAACAAACACGGCATCAGTTCACCAACTTTAAGTTGTTAAATTGACATTGTAATAAAAAAGAGAGCGCTTGCTCTCTTTTTTTATACCTATATTTAAGATAAAGTTAATATTCAGTGAGTAAACTTAATTGGGATTAATCAAAGATATGGGTAGTGCTAAACATAAAATTGGCTTAGTTCTTTCTGGTGGCGGGGCAAAAGGCATTGCTCACCTTGGGGTATTAAAGTATCTGTTAGAGCAGGGGGTAAGACCAAATTTAATTGCTGGCACGAGTGCGGGCTCTATGGTAGGTGCACTTTATTGTTCTGGATTAGAGATCGACGACATATTGCAGTTTTTTATTGATGTTAAGCCATTCTCTTGGAAATTTACTCGAGCCTCGGCCGGTTTTATTGATCCCGCTAAATTATACCCTGAATTTTTAAAGTATATTCCGGAAGACAGCTTTACACATCTTAAGCCTGAATTACGTATCGTTGCTACTAATATGCTTCTTGGAAAAGAACATATTTTTAAAGATGGCTCCGTCATTAACGCCTTGTTGGCATCGGCAAGTTATCCTTTAGTATTCTCACCTATGATCATTGATGAACAAGTCTATTCTGACGGTAGTATCGTTAATCATTTTCCGGTGAGTGTTATAGAAGACGATTGTGATAAAATAATCGGCGTGTATGTGTCGCCAATACGTCAAGTTGAACCTGAGGAATTGTCGAGTATCAAAGACGTTGTATTACGCGCATTTACGTTGCAGGGAAGTGGTGCTGAATTAGAGAAATTATCTCAATGTGATGTCCAAATTTATCCCGAAGCATTAGTCAATTACAATACATTTACAACAGACGAAAAATCATTACGAGAAATCTTTCAGATTGGCTACGAAGCAGCAAAAGAGCAATGTGATAGTATTATTGAATTAAAGGAAAGTTTAGCCAACAGTAACTCGAAAAAGAATCCCTTTACAAGGTGGTTCGGTCATTAATATTGTTAGTAACTCTTGTGTTATACTCATCAACAATTAATCTTAAATAATTTATCACGGTAAACATGACTCAAATAAATAACCCACTTCACGGGATGACACTCGAACAAGTAATTAACAGCCTTGTTGATAAATATGGTTGGGATGGTCTTGGCTACTACGTTAATATTCGTTGTTTTACTCATGATCCAAGTGTTAAATCCAGCCTTAAATTTTTGCGTAAAACACCTTGGGCACGTGAAAAAGTGGAAGCGTTATATGTCAAAATGGTAACTGAAGACTAGATTTCGGTTGCTGTTAATCGGTTTTTGTTCATTATTGAGATAAGCAATTGCCGGTTAATTTTAAAGAAGGTGTCAATACCTGACACCTTGTTCAATACTGCACTTTTATTTCTCCAATTTATTTATATGCTATATATTTTTAAATACATGACCAAATAGGTTAATTCCAGTAATGACGAAAATATACCATCACCCTGTACAAATTTATTATGAAGACACGGATCATTCTGGCGTTGTTTACCACCCTAACTTTTTAAAATATTTTGAACGCGCTCGTGAGCATGTGATAAATAGTGATTTATTAGCGACATTATGGAATGAACGTGGCTTAGGTTTTGCGGTTTATAAAGCGAATTTAACGTTTCAGGATGGGGTGGAGTTTGCTGAAGTTTGTGACATTCGTACTTCTTTTGTACTCGACGGCAAATATAAAACTATTTGGCGTCAGGAAGTGTGGCGTCCTAATGCAAGCAGGGCTGCTGTTATCGGTGACATTGAAATGGTGTGCTTAGATAAAGAAAAACGTTTACAGCCGATACCTGACGATGTGTTAACCGCAATGGTAAATGGATAATATCTGACTTCCCGTCACGATTAGACCATCGCTATTAGCGACGTTTATCGCATGTACTTGTTAGTTTTATCAGGATTAAATACGGTTATAAGTACATTTAAATACTGAGTATTTAGTCTATAAATCATGAATTCTGATTGAATTCTGATTGAATTCTGACGTCGCGACGGTGGTTATGTAATTTAGTGTAAGCTTCTGCTCATTTATTACGTTGTTTAAGCTAACAAATACGTGTTAAAAATGAGATGTCACGCAGATTTAAGATTAATTATTTGTCCCTAGGTTGTTTTTGCGAAGCACGTTTCTAGCTGAAACGTCATGTTTATGACTGATTATGCAGTTAAAACGGCGTTTAAATGCATAAATATGCTGTTTTTTATAATTCTGAATCAGCTATTTCCAGTTATCTTCTGATCTGATGAGTCCGGCGCAAGACAAATTTAGTGTATTTGAGTTGGTTTTTAATCCTGTGTATATTATTGCAGATGTAAATAATAGATATGCTGGCGTTGGACGGTAAAGTTCAATGCTGACTATTGGGATAAAATTTAAAATAATTAACTCTACCGAATTTATTTTATGTGAAATGAAATGACGGTAGATTTTTTTCGCACTTTAAGAGTACACTTGTACGCTCAAGCGATTAGCTTAGTGTTCAAATGAACGTTTAATGAGCATTGTTTTTAGTGCAGGAAGATCCTTACAGGAGCAATAACACAATGGCTAAAAAGAACACCACATCGGTTAAGCACGGCAAGGATGTGTTAAGTAACGATGATCAACGATTAAATTCACGTTTGCAAGAATGTCCAATCGCAATTATCGGTATGGCATCAGTTTTTGCTGACGCGAAAAATCTGGACCAATTCTGGGATAATATAGTCGACTCTGTGGATGCTATTATCGATATACCTAGCGACCGCTGGAATATTGACGACCATTACTCGGCAGATAAAAAAGCCGCAGACAAGACATACTGCAAACGCGGTGGTTTCATTCCTGAACTAGATTTTGATCCGATGGAGTTTGGCCTGCCGCCAAATATCCTAGAGCTCACTGATATCGCTCAACTGCTGTCATTAATCGTGGCACGCGATGTATTAAGTGATGCGGGTATTGGCAGTGATTATGACCATGATAAAATTGGTATCACGCTAGGTGTTGGTGGTGGTCAGAAACAAATTTCACCGTTAACTGCTCGCCTGCAAGGCCCAGTGTTAGAAAAAGTATTAAAAGCCTCAGGCATCGATGAAGATGATCGCGAAATGATCATCGAAAAATTCAAAAAAGCCTACATAGGTTGGGAAGAGAATTCATTCCCTGGTATGTTAGGTAACGTTATTGCCGGTCGAATTGCCAATCGCTTCGACTTTGGCGGTACTAACTGTGTGGTTGATGCGGCGTGTGCTGGCTCCCTAGCAGCAATTAAGATGGCGATTTCAGACTTACTGGATTACCGTTCAGAAGTGATGATCTCGGGTGGTGTATGTTGTGATAACTCACCATTCATGTATATGTCATTCTCAAAAACCCCAGCCTTTACCACCAATGATGATATCCGTCCGTTTGATGACGATTCAAAAGGGATGCTGGTGGGTGAAGGTATTGGTATGCTGGCGTTTAAACGCCTTGAAGATGCTGAACGCGATGGCGATAGAATCTATTCTGTCCTTAAAGGTATCGGCACGTCTTCTGATGGTCGTTTCAAATCTATTTATGCACCGCGTCCAGATGGTCAAGCTAAAGCGCTTAAACGTGCTTATGAAGATGCTGGTTTTGCACCGGAAACATGTGGCTTAATTGAAGGTCACGGTACGGGTACGAAAGCTGGTGATGCAGCCGAATTTAGTGGTTTAACCAAACACTTTGGTGCCGCGAGTGATAAGAAACAGCATATTGCGTTAGGCTCGGTTAAATCGCAAATTGGTCATACCAAAGCTGCGGCAGGTTCTGCGGGCATGATCAAAGCAGCATTAGCACTGCATCATAAAATTTTACCCGCGACTATACATATCGATAAACCAAGTGAAGCCTTGGATATCAAAAATAGCCCGATGTATTTAAACAGTGAAACGCGTCCTTGGATGCCACGTGAAGATGGTATTCCACGCCGTGCGGGTATTAGCTCATTCGGTTTTGGTGGTACTAATTTCCACATTGTATTAGAAGAGTATCGCCCGAGCCATGATAGCGCTTATCGCTTAAACTCAGTCTCGCAAACCGTCCTTATCTCTGCGACTAACCAACCGGGTATTATTGCAGAATTAAATAACTGGCGTACTAAGCTAGCAGTAGAGTCTGATCTGCAGACGTTTGCGTTTAACGATTTAGTGACTAGCTGGCCATTAAAAACGCCATCAGCAGACCAAGCGCGTTTAGGTTTTGTTGCACGTAATGCCAACGAAGCCATTGTGATGATTGATGCGGCGTTGAAACAATTCAACGTGAATGCAGATAAAGCTACATGGTCAGTACCAACGGGCATTTATTATCGCCAAGCGGGTATTGATGCCAATGGTAAAGTTGTCGCGTTATTCTCCGGACAGGGTTCGCAATATGTGAACATGGGCCGTGAGTTAACGTGTAACTTCCCAAGCATGATGGATAGTGCGACGGCGATGGATAAAGAATTCAGTATTGCTGGTTTAGGTCAGTTGTCTGCGATCACTTATCCGATCCCTGTATATACAGATGCGGATCGTAAGTTACAAGAAGAGCAATTGCGTTTAACTCAACATGCACAACCCGCGATTGGTTACTTGAGTGTTGGTCTGTTTAAAACTTTCCAACAAGCCGGTTTCAAAGCTGACTTTACTGCCGGTCACAGTTTTGGTGAATTAACGGCATTATGGGCAGCTGACGTATTAAGCGACAGTGATTACATGATGTTGGCGCGTAGCCGTGGTCAAGCAATGGCGGCGCCAGAGCAACAAGATTTTGATGCCGGTAAAATGGCGGCTGTCGTGGGCGACCCACAGCAAGTTGCGGTGATCATCGATTCGATTGATGATGTTTCTATTGCTAACTACAACTCTAATAACCAAGTGGTTATTGCTGGGACGAGCGAACAAGTTACTGTTGCTATTACAGCGCTGGGTAAGGCTGGTTTCAAAGTTGTACCTTTACCTGTATCCGCTGCGTTCCATACCCCATTAGTGGGGCATGCTCAAAAGCCATTTGCCAAAGCGATTGATAGCGCTAAGTTTAAAGCACCTACAATCCCAGTCTTTGCAAACGGTACCGGTTTAGTCCATTCAAATAAACCGACCGAAATTAAGAAAAGCCTGAAAAAGCATATATTGGAATCTGTCCATTTCAATCAAGAAATTGACAATATCTATGCAGATGGTGGCCGCATCTTTATCGAATTTGGTCCGAAGAATGTGTTAACTAAATTGGTTGAAAATATTCTTAATGACAAATCTGATGTTGTTGCAATCGCTGTAAATGCGAATCCAAAACAACCTGCTGATGTGCAAATGCGTCAAGCTGCGTTGCAGATGGCCGTGCTTGGTGTCACGTTAGAAAATATTGACCCGTTTGATGCGGTTAAGCGTCCATTAACTGCGCCAAAAGCGTCACCTATGGTGATGAAATTGTCTGCTGCGTCGTATGTGAGTCCGAAAACTAAAAAAGCATTTGAAGATGCGTTAACCGATGGTTGGACGGTGAAACAAGCGAAAGCTGCACCTGTTGCTGTGCCACAGCCTCAAGTGATTGAAAAGATCGTTGAAGTTGAGAAGATAGTAGAAAGAATCGTTGAAGTAGAGAAGATAGTCTACGTTAATGCTGATGGTTCACTTGCATCGAAAAATAATAGCAATGTCGTTAATAATGTCATTAACAGCGCTGTTGTTAACAATGTCACTAGCAACAGTGATGCCGACCTTGTTGCCTCTATCGAACGCAGTGTTAGTCAGTTTGTTCAGCACCAGCAGCAATTATTAAGCGTGCATGAGCAGTTTATGCAGGGCCCACAAGACTATGCTAAAACTGTTCAAGCGGTACTTGCAGCGCAAACAAACAATGAATTACCAGAAAGTTTAGATCGTACTTTGTCTATGTATAACGAGTTCCAATCTGAAACTCTGCGTGTGCATGCAATTTATCTGAACAATCAGACTAGTAACATGAATACCATGCTCACGGGTGCTGAAGCTAACGTCATTGCACCGGCATTGAATACGCCACAACAGCCAGTATCGCCAACAACTCCGGTAGTTAATGATAACGTGGCAAGTCCTGTTGTAGTAAATACCGTGACTAATGTTGTATCTAATGTTGCAAATAGTGCGGCCGTTGCAGTACAAACTGTGGCATTAGCGCCTACACCTGTGAGTTCTCCAGCGGTGGTTGCAACATCTGCACCTGCATTGGTTGCTGTCGTGGCTGAACAACAACTTAGCCCTGCAACTGTGACTGAATCAGTTGTTGTACCTGCGGTTGCCGGCATTGATTTAGCCCACATCCAAAATGTAATGCTGGAAGTGGTTGCTGATAAAACCGGTTATCCGACAGACATGCTTGAACTGAGCATGGATATGGAAGCTGACTTAGGTATTGATTCAATCAAACGGGTTGAAATCTTAGGTGCAGTACAGGAGATCATTACTGATTTACCTGAGCTAAACCCAGAAGACCTAGCTGAATTACGCACCTTAGGTGAAATCGTTAGTTACATGCAGAGCAAGGCGCCTGTAGCAGCAAGTTCAGCACCTGGTATCGATTTAAACCACATCCAAACAGTAATGATGGAAGTGGTGGCCGATAAGACTGGTTATCCAACAGACATGCTTGAACTGAGCATGGAC